>NZ_SBIV01000039.1 GCF_004765795.1 Halorussus marinus | reverse complement strand
CACGGTCAGCAACTTCAACCCCGGTGAGGCCTACTGGGTCTTCGCGACCGAGGATACCTGGTACACCGAGTCGCAGTCGTTCGACCGGCCTCGGCTGATCAACTGACGACCGCAGCACCACTTGACTTCCAATTTATTTGGGGGTAACTCAACAAGATGACACACCAAACAATACGGAAGAAATCTGTGCTGCGGCTGCTGGTAGTCGCGTTCGTCGCGCTACTAGTGGTGCCCGCTGGCACCGGCGTCGGGATCGCTAGCGGTCAGGAAGTCCCGACCCCGCCACACGAGGTGTTCGGCGTCGTCGACGATCAGAACGGCGACGCGGCGTCCGGTCTCACCGTCGAGGTCGTTCACGACGATACCGTCGTGGCGTCCGACACCACCGATAGCGACGGCTACTACGAGATCAAGATCTCCGAGGACGACGTCGAGGGACTCGAGGACGGCGATGATCTGACTATTCAGGTCAACGGCGAACAGGACTCGACGTCCTACTCGGCGAG
>NZ_ML219772.1:379-649 GCF_004765795.1 Halorussus marinus | reverse complement strand
GTCGGTGTGGTAGACGCTTCGGTTCGTGTAGCGTCGCCGCGACACGTACACAGTCTCGTCAGTCATCACGACCACTCCCCGAGGCCCGCCTGGTCAGCAGGGCGTGTCGAATCCCGACCACGGATCGTTTCCTGACACCGCCGACAGCGGTACTCGCCTGAAAGCGTGGTCTCGGTTGTTTCGGTCCCGCAGCGCTCGCACTCGCCAGCCGGCCAGCAGCCCGCACAGAGATCGCGGCCGTCCTCGTACTCGCGGATATACGCGCCCATC
>NZ_ML219772.1:0-369 GCF_004765795.1 Halorussus marinus | reverse complement strand
GATCACCGCCCAGGCCGTCTCGCTCGCCGATCGCCGACAGCCCGATCTCCTCCGGCGCCGTCGACGACAACAGCTTCCGCGTCTCGTTCGGGTCTCCGCTCGGGCCCTCGTTCTCCGGTGAGTGCTCGCCCGAGCAGACTTGACAGAGCCGGTCGATGTCGACCACGCTCCGGGGTTTCTCGAACACGTTCTTCGCGCGCTCGAGGTACTGGCAGTCCGGATCCGTATGGACGTGGTTCCGGCCGCCGTTTCCACTCCGAGACACCACGTACACCGTCTCCTCGTCGGAGTCGGTCACGCACCAACACCCCTCTGGGCCGAGGCCTCCTGGAGACTCGCCTGCTCGGGCCGCCGACCGAACACCACCAG
>NZ_SBIV01000036.1 GCF_004765795.1 Halorussus marinus | reverse complement strand
TTCCACTCGTTGGCCGCGAGCAGTTCCCACGGCCGGCCCACGTCGAGCCACCGATCGAGTTCGACGTACCCCACCTCGTACTCGTCGACCACTCGCGCGAGCACGTCGGTGAGCTCGTGTTCGCCGCGCTCGCTCGCGGGGACATCGAGCCACGCGGTCGCCTCCGCGGGGAACGCGTACGCGCCGGCGTTCGCCAGCGTCGTCGGCGGATCCGTGGGCTTTTCGACCACGTCGGTGACGAGCCCGTCGCGGGTCGAGAGCACGCCGTAGTTCGACGGGTCGTCGACCCGAACTGCGCCGATGGTCGGACCGTCGGCGAACAGCGCGTCGACGGCGCCGGGATCGTAGAGGTTGTCGCCGTTGAGCACGACGAACTCGCCGTCGAGGTGGTCGCGGGCGGCCCGGACCGCGTCGGCGGTCCCGGCCTGCTCGTGTTGGACCGCGTAGCTGACCGGCACGCCCTCGTAGTCGTCGCCGAAGTACGTCCGGACTGCGTCGGCCTCGTAGCCGACGACGAAAACGAGTTGGTCGGCGCCGGCCCGGACGGCGGCGGCCGCGGCGTGGGCGGCCAGCGGCCGGTCGGCGACCGGCAACATCGGTTTCGGGAGCGACGCCGACAGCGGGCGGATCCGCGTGCCTTCACCCGCCGCGAGGA
>NZ_SBIV01000035.1 GCF_004765795.1 Halorussus marinus | reverse complement strand
CCCTCGTGTCCGGAAACCAGGTCTCTCAACGATCCCTTCTGCCGTGTTTCTCACTACATAGCGTGTCGTAGAAAGCTTAGCAAGCTCTATCTATCCAAGTCCTGTCAGAAGGAGCGTGCAAGATACAACGCGCGAGTCGGTCAGCCGAAGCAGACGGGAACACGGGCTGTAGTTCGGTCAGAACTCCCATTTCAGATAGCATCTCACCGAGGCGGGTGACACCCAACTCTTCCAAAACTTGTATCAGGTGACGGCGAGGCTACAGAGTATGTCTGATACCGGTAGTGGAATTTCAAGGAACTACGTGAAGTCGATTCAGTCGGCTATCGTCTCAATTCCGTTTGCAGTAATGGCTGCACCCTTATTAGGAAATGATAGCGCAGCTTGGTATTTTCTCGGCGTTTCTATCCTCTTCGTCTTGTACTCGTTCTTCTCGCTAATCCGGGCTTGAGAGGGACGGCATCCCATGAAACTCGCACCATAGACCGTAGGTTGATTCGGTAGAGCAAGAGTGTAACAAACGCTGCCACCGTGCTGCATACACCCTCTATATCTTGCACCGGCTTCTGTAATCATACATATATCAACACTTTATGCTCAAGTTGTACCGTGGCAAACTGGCGATGACTGTTTTTACGACACGCTACACTACACGTACTCACTGAACCACTC
>NZ_SBIV01000034.1 GCF_004765795.1 Halorussus marinus | reverse complement strand
GACCGATGGGCTGGACCTGTACGGACTGCGGCCGCACGTTCGCGTTCGACCCCTGCGAACGTGAGCGAACTGCCGAAGACGGGCCTACGTGTCTCGACTGTCTGAACCCCGCCGGGAAGTAACCAGCCCTATTTAAAGTATAAGTCAACCCCTGAACGCTACAGAACGCTTTCCCCATCATGTCCACCCGAGAACGACGAGTCACACTCGCCCTGAAGTGGCACTACCTCGACAACCTCAGCGTCGAGGAGATCCAGGACCGCTTCGAGGACGAAGGCGTCGGCTCGTACGCCAAGTCGACCATCCGCGGCTACCTCAACGAAGAGCCGAAAGAGGAGGTCATCGAGCAGATCGAGCAGAAGCACGCGGACGTCCGCCTCCAGATAGCAGAACGCGAAGAGCGGCTCTACCAGCGAGCGCGGAACGCTGAATCTCAGGCGGTCGAGGACCAACCGATCGTTCGGGTGGTTCCGAAGACGGAGACCGTCTCGAACGACCGAGAGACGCCGATGTCGTGGCCGGCCTGGGAGATCGTCGAGCCGGGCGACGATGACTGGCCGGAGTGGGCGACCGAGCGCGACGTCATCATCCGGTTCGTCGACAACGAGCAGACCCGAGTGCTACCGGGCGAGGAGTATCCGCTGCGGGCGATCGACGGCAGTCCGAAGTACACGAAGGAGCTCGCTGGCCTCGAGCGC
>NZ_SBIV01000033.1 GCF_004765795.1 Halorussus marinus | reverse complement strand
GGCTGTGTTGAATCGCCATACGGCAGAGAGGTAGGCCGCTAAATCAAAGGAGTTGAAGCGGGAGAGTTCCGTTGACCATGACGCAAATCTCCCGCTTCATCGGGGAGGTTGTACCGGTTGCTCAAAGAGTTACTGGCGATGGAGGCGAATCCGCCGCCCCGGACGGCGGCGGCGGATTCGCCGACTATGCACTCGTTTCCCTCCACTGTCTGCGAATTTACCTCGATACGTCGTACCGCATGACGATCGACCTGCTCAAAGAGATGCCACAAATAATCGGGGAGATCGGCCTTGACGCGGCCGATCTCCCCGTGCCGTCCACGTTGTGTAAGGCGTTCGACCGGATCAGCATGAGCGTCTGTCGAGTGCTGCTGCGCCAGTCGGCGCAGCTGCACGATCTCTCAGAACACGCCGCGATCGACGCCACATTCTACGACCGCTCACCAGCGAGCCGCCACTACTGCCAGCGAATCAGCTACCGCGTTCAGAAGTTGAAAGTCACGAAACTCGTCGATACAGCGTCGCAGGCCGTCATTGACGTTCACTGCTCAACGAACCGGGAGGGAAGTGACGCCGATCTTGCTGAGCAGATCGCCCGCCGGAACGCGGGCGATCTGCGGTCTCTCGCGGCCGATAAAGGCTATGACAAGCAATCGCTTCGTGAAGGATTACGCGATCTCGGGATCAGACCGCTGATCAAGCACCGCATCTTCGCTCCGTACGACCACGCGCACAACGCCAGAATCGACGATAATCGCTACAATCAGCGCTCTATGACCGAAGCTGTGAACTCGGCTGTGAAGCGCTCGCTCGGCTTCGCCGTGCGAGCGCGGTCATGGTTTCGTGAGTTCCGCGAGATCGCGCTGATGTGTGTCGTCTATAACATCAAACGCTTCGTCAAACAGTGAATCTCTCCGCCTTACAGCGATTCAACACAGCC
>NZ_SBIV01000032.1 GCF_004765795.1 Halorussus marinus | reverse complement strand
CCAGTTTCGCGTACTTGCCCTTCAAGCGCGCCCAGAACGGCGCGAACCCGTCCTGGTAGATCGCGAGGTCCCCGTTCGGCATCTCGACCACGTCGTACCCCTCGATCTCCGCCTCCAGGGCGTCGAGGACTTCCGCGTCCTCGTCGATCGGCGACGTCGCCGCCTCGGTGTCGAACCGAACCAGCCCGATCTCCTCGACTGCTGTGTCTTGGTCGAGCAGGATCGCCGCCGCGACCCAGCCGACCGCCAGCGGGAACACCAGCGGCACCGCCGCCACCAGCGAGGCGAGCTCGACGTAGCCCCAGATCAGGAATCCGATCGTCACGAACAGCCCGCCACCGACCAGCAACGCCGTCCGGTCGGGTCCGGACCCGGCGGCCTCCCGGAGCTTCGGCACGCCCCGCGAGGCGATCCCGAGGACCACCAACGACGGCAGGAAGTTCCACAGCATCAGCCACCGCGTCAGATCGCTCTTGCTGTCGATGTTCACCGGCTGGGCCGTCGCAATCGACTGATGGCGGAACGTCCACCGCACCTCGTCTTTCTGCCCGACCTTCCAGATCGTCACCCGGACTGGCTCCTCGTAGTGGCTCCGGAGGTTCAGGTCTGCGAACTGGCCGAAGCCCTGTCCGAACTCCAGTTTCTTCGTGTCGACCGCTTGGACGTCGGCGACCGTCTCGGTCGTCGTGGTGTTCCCTTCGGTGACTTGCTTCTCGGTCGCGGTCCAGTAGACGACCTTGAACTTGTAGGACTTCGTCGAGCCGTCGAACGGCCGGGAGGCCATCATCCGGATCTTGTTCCGGCGGACGGTCGTGTCCGGCGAGAGGAACTCCTTGTTGGCGTTCTGGCCGCCGTAGGAGTTGATCCCCGACGGCGGGTACCGGACCGTCCAGAACGCCGTATTTGTGCCCGCGGGCCGCAACGACGGATAGCGCTGGTCGACTTGGGTGCCGCCGTTCGCGAGGTCGTCGTAGGTGTACTGCTGGCTGGTGCTGTCTCCGCCGTCTTGGCTCGCGAACGCGCCCGGTATCGCGACCGCACCCGCAACGAGCGTCAGCACCACCAGCCCCACGAAAACAGATCGCCGCATCGCTATCCCCTCTTGACGGCGTAGGCGACCGCGAAGCACATCAGCGCGAACCCGGCGAACACCTCCATCGAGATGTC
>NZ_SBIV01000031.1 GCF_004765795.1 Halorussus marinus | reverse complement strand
CTCTATATCTTGCACCGGCTTCTGTAATCATACATATATCAACACTTTATGCTCAAGTTGTACCGTGGCAAACTGGCGATGACTGTTTTTACGACACGCTACACTACACGTACTCACTGAACCACTCAGGCGCACCTGTATACTCTGCCCAGCAGCGCTGGTGGCATGGTTCGCCGCGGGGATTTGGAATCGCCTCATCGAGATCGACCTGCTCGCCACAGAGGTCGCATTCAGCGCTGTGGCCGTGCATCCGCTGGTCAGCTGAAAGTCCCTCTGTCTCAACATACAGTTCATGGAGAGCCCGTGGCGTGAGCCTTACCAGTATCTTCTCTCGGTCCTCCTCGTGTTCGCGTTCGGGTGTGTACGTCAACACCCAGTCCTGGCCCTCCTCACCATCGCCAGCTGGCCCAAGCGAGATTGTCTGAGCCAACTCGTCGGGAACGTAATGCCACTCGTTGTCCGCAAACCGAGGGTAGTGTCCTTGGGGACGTGGGTTCTCAGGATCAACCTCGTCTTCGTCGACGTCATCTTCGCTCATGCGAGATCAGCCTCCTCGAAGGCATCGTTCACGACACCAGGCGTCGGTGCATTCAGATACGGTTCAATGGCTTGGAACGAGTCCCATCCGCCGACTTGCATCACGACACGGGGATTCATCTGCCGGTCTACGAGGAGCCGTTGAGCAAATCGTCGGCGGAGATCGTGGCTGCTGACGTAGTGGAAGTCGTCGTCGCCTGTTTCATCGGCGGCCCGTTTTGCCGTCCGCTTCACGACGTCCCGGATACCTCGCTCACTCAGGTCCACGAGTGGTTCGTGGCGGCCGATATCCTCGGCGTTCTGGTAGCGGTGAATGTCTCCCTCGACATCCTGCGGGAGGTAAGCGTCACGGGGTTTCCCGCCGTTCCCGGTGGTATCTTTTCCTTCAGGGATGCGTAGCCGGTAGTGTTCGCCGTCCTCGGTGCGTTTCACGTGTTTCGGTCGGATCTGTGGGATTTCGAACGCGCGGAGGCCGACATAGCCACCCAGCTGGATGACAAGGTCGTCTCGGTGACTCGCAGCGGCACGGCGAAGTTCCTCGAGTTCTCCGTCTGTCATCCAGACCTTGTATTCGTCTTCCTTCGCGGTTGCCTCGAGCCTCATGTGCACTTCTAAAATAACCTTGCACAAAATACCCGAGGATACAGTGGTGATCACCCTGGTATTCACCCCGAAAGCAGGGGTTCGCTTCCGACTTCT
>NZ_SBIV01000030.1 GCF_004765795.1 Halorussus marinus | reverse complement strand
CCCGCAACGAGCGTCAGCACCACCAGCCCCACGAAAACAGATCGCCGCATCGCTATCCCCTCTTGACGGCGTAGGCGACCGCGAAGCACATCAGCGCGAACCCGGCGAACACCTCCATCGAGATGTCTTCGGAGCTGAACCCGACCAGTCCGACGAGCGATGTCGTCCAGTACGCGATCGGCAGTGGGAAGCCCGCCGCCTGGTTGCCGAGGACGCCGAGCATCTCGCCCGTCCCGTTGAACAGCGTCTGGGCGAACAGCATCATCGCGAGCAAGATCCCGGTCGCGATGCCGAACGTCGTCTGAAGGCTGTCCTCCATCTCGTAGGCCATCTGCCGCGCCATGTGCTCGGCCGTCCGCGACCCGCGCGACCGGTACGCCCATACCGGGAGCATCGCCGCGAACGCCCCCGGCAGGAACCACATCATCCCGAACGTCGTCGAGGCGAGCCATCCCACGCCGAGCGCGGCTGGCCCCGTGAGATACCAGCGATCCATCAGTTCGTCACCCCCGCATCAGGGTCCGTCGTCTCCTCGTCGGTGAACGGTCGATCGTCTCCGAGCGCTTCGGTGTTCGCGCTCCCCTGGCCGATGATAAACACCACCGCCAGGACCGGGACCGCGGCCATCAGCGTCGGCCCGGTCAGCGCGGTGATGACTGCCGCGAGCCCGAACCCGAGCGTCAGCGCGATCCGGTTGGCCGCCCGCAGGATGTTGGGCTCGGTTCCCTTCGGCGCGTCAAGACGCACGCCTGACCACCTCCCCGAACGTCGTCTGTTCACTCGCCGCCGTGGCGAGCGACCGATTCTCCGCGTGTCTGGTGAGGTTGTGAATCATGAGTCGCTGGGTCCGTACCGCTGGTACACTTTCCCGACGAGCACTGTCCCGACGATCGCGATCAGGATGATGGTCCCCGCGCGGTCCGACAGGCTCGGCACCTGCGCGGGCAACTGGCTCGACGCCAGCGATCCGACCGCGATCCAGAACCGGCCGTCGCTGGCCGCCATCGACAGCACCGGGTCGAACACCTGGAGGCCTCCAAGAACGGAGCCTCCGATGCCGCCGACCAGTGCCGACGGGCCGTAATTCTTCCAAATCTCTGAGAGTTGTTCGAACATGGTTGTTAGAGGGGGTTGAACGACAGCAGGAACGGCTTGACTGACCGGAGCAACTCGCGGAGCAACCACAGCAGGGCGATGACTTCGATGACGTAGAGCACCCAGATCACGACCGGTGCTGCGAGCCCTGCCGACGCCGCCGCGGCCGCGACTGACGCGTTGACTCCCTCGATCGCATCGAGGAATGCCTGGCCCGCGGGTGCAGTCCCGTCGACGAGGATGTCGGCCACTTCGAGGACCGTCTCGGCCCCGATTTCGAACGGTCGATAGATCGCGGCCAGCACGAACGACGCGATCGTGATGACGCCCTGGATCAGACGCTGGGCGAGGAACTTCCGGATGATCTCTCTGACGAACGACTCGGGGCTCGACAGCCATCCGGGTTTGTCTGAGATGGCATCCCAGACGAGGCCAACACCTCCATCTGACCCATCATCGGATGGATCGTCCGGTGCTTGACTCATCTCCGGATCGCCTCCCACGCCGTCCGCGTCATCCAGGTCAGGACGATGACCTCCGCAATCGCGATCACGATAGCGACCACCCCGGCCTCACGGAGCTCAGCGCTCGCGGTCGCGAACGCTGT
>NZ_SBIV01000029.1 GCF_004765795.1 Halorussus marinus | reverse complement strand
ATGTGCACGAGCCTTCGGGGGTCTTCCCGCCGAAGGCCGGCCCGGTTCGACGCCCTTAAATGAATAGGGCGGTTCGAATCGTAATGCAGCAAACGACACGACGTGATTCGGGACGCGTTCAACTCGCGTCGCGATCTCGGACCGAACCCGCTTCGATGGGTTTAAGACCGATCGAAGCAAACGTTCAGGTCCGAAGGAAATGAGGATTCCACCCCTGCGGTCCGCCGTACACGATGGGATCTGATGTTAGCCCTGGTAGTTCGGTGACACCCGACCAACGATTTGGTTTGGCGTCGTCGAACTGACGGACATTTAGCATTCAGTTGCTTCCGCCAGAGACCCACCGAACCCTTCGTGGTTCGGCAACCATTCCGGTTGATCCTGCCGGAGGCCATTGCTATCGGAGTCCGATTTAGCCATGCTAGTCGCACGAGTTCACACTCGTGGCAGAAAGCTCAGTAACACGTGGCCAAACTACCCTATAGACCAGAATAACCTCGGGAAACTGAGGCTAATACTGGATACCGCTTCCGCTCTGGAGTGAGCGAAGCACCAAACGCTCCCGCGCTATAGGATGTGGCTGCGGCCGATTAGGTAGACGGTGGGGTAACGGCCCACCGTGCCGATAATCGGTACGGGTTGTGAGAGCAAGAGCCCGGAGACGGAATCTGAGACAAGATTCCGGGCCCTACGGGGCGCAGCAGGCGCGAAACCTTTACACTGCACGAGAGTGCGATAAGGGGACTCCGAGTGCGAGGGCATATAGTCCTCGCTTTTCTCGACCGTAAGAAGGTCGACGAATAAGAGCTGGGCAAGACCGGTGCCAGCCGCCGCGGTAATACCGGCAGCTCAAGTGATGGCCGCTGTTATTGGGCCTAAAGCGTTCGTAGCCAGCCAGCCAAGTTCGTCGGGAAATCCATCCGCTCAACGGATGGGCGTCCGGCGAAAACTGCCTGGCTTGGGGCCGGAAGACCTGAGGGGTACGTCCGGGGTAGGAGTGAAATCCTGTAATCCTGGACGGACCACCGGTGGCGAAAGCGCCTCAGGAAGACGGACCCGACGGTGAGGAACGAAAGCTAGGGTCACGAACCGGATTAGATACCCGGGTAGTCCTAGCTGTAAACGATGCTCGCTAAGTATGGCGCACACTACGAGTGTGCGCTGTGCTGTAGTGAAGACGAGAAGCGAGCCGCCTGGGAAGTACGTCCGCAAGGATGAAACTTAAAGGAATTGGCGGGGGAGCACTACAACCGGAGGAGCCTGCGGTTTAATTGGACTCAACGCCGGACATCTCACCAGCTCCGACAGCAGGAGTGACAGTCAGTGTGATGAGCTTACTAGACCTGCTGAGAGGAGGTGCATGGCCGCCGTCAGCTCGTACCGTGAGGCATCCTGTTAAGTCAGGCAACGAGCGAGACCCGCATCCCTAATTGCCAGCAGTACCCTCGTGGTAGCTGGGTACATTACGGAGACCGCCACGGCCAACGTGGAGGAAGGAACGGGCAACGGTAGGTCAGCATGCCCCGAATGAGCTGGGCTACACGCGGGCTACAATGGCCACGACAACGGGTTCCAACCCCGAAAGCGGACGGTAATCTCTGAAACGTGGTCGTAGTTCGGATTGAGGGCTGAAATTCGCCCTCATGAAGCTGGATTCGGTAGTAATCGCGCTTCAGAAGAGCGCGGTGAATACGTCCCTGCTCCTTGCACACACCGCCCGTCAAAGCACCCGAGTGAGGTCCGGATGAGGCCTGGATTCCCAGGTCGAATCTGGGCTTCGCAAGGGGGCTTAAGTCGTAACAAGGTAGCCGTAGGGGAATCTGCGGCTGGATCACCTCCTACAGA
>NZ_ML219771.1:1499-1914 GCF_004765795.1 Halorussus marinus | reverse complement strand
CAGCGCTGAATGCGACCTCTGTGGCGAGCAGGTCGATCTCGATGAGGCGATTCCAAATCCCCGCGGCGAACCATGCCACCAGCGCTGCTGGGCAGAGTATACAGGTGCGCCTGAGTGGTTCAGTGAGTACGTGTAGTGTAGCGTGTCGTAAAAACAGTCATCGCCAGTTTGCCACGGTACAACTTGAGCATAAAGTGTTGATATATGTATGATTACAGAAGCCGGTGCAAGATATAGAGGGTGTATGCAGCACGGTGGCAGCGTTTGTTACACTCTTGCTCTACCGAATCAACCTACGGTCTATGGTGCGAGTTTCATGGGATGCCGTCCCTCTCAAGCCCGGATTAGCGAGAAGAACGAGTACAAGACGAAGAGGATAGAAACGCCGAGAAAATACCAAGCTGCGCTATCATTT
>NZ_ML219771.1:0-1489 GCF_004765795.1 Halorussus marinus | reverse complement strand
TGTAGTGTAGCGTGTCGTAAAAACAGTCATCGCCAGTTTGCCACGGTACAACTTGAGCATAAAGTGTTGATATATGTATGATTACAGAAGCCGGTGCAAGATATAGAGCGTCTACATAACAGGAGCGCACAGTAGAAACGAATTCGGATTTAATAGTAGTAGCAGATAATCACAAGGGATTAGATACCACAGTTACTAAAATCGGAAAATGCCCTCCTCTCGACGCACAGTACTCGGACTCGTTGGTGGAATAATAAGCGGAAGTCTTGCAGGCTGTACGAGTTCAAATACCTCCACGGTCGACCTTGGAGTATCAAATGTGACATCACAGAATCGGTCGCTATACATCGAGATTCTCCCGGCAAGTGTGGAGGATGAGATGTCAGAAAACACACTATATGCAGAGTGGTTCGAGTTGGGCACATACCAATCCGATAATTCGTACAAACAGAAAGTAGCGATATTCGATGAACAGAAAGCCCTCGTCCGGGTGAAGACTAACAACGGCTATATCGGAGAGTACACGTTTATTCCCGATTGTCCATCTGACGGAAATACAGGTGAAGCGATTGAAGTGAGGCTTGTATCTGCTAACCACGTCCAATTTCAACAGAACTGGTGCCGGTGATACGTATGCCCCCTGTATCTTGCACGCTCCTTCTGACAGGACTTGGATAGATAGAGCTTGCTAAGCTTTCTACGACACGCTATGTAGTGAGAAACACGGCAGAAGGGATCGTTGAGAGACCTGGTTTCCGGACACGAGGGTAGGGGTTGAGACAGGAAGATCGGCCTCTAGAACTAAATTAGACGACTGGTTCGATGGCGACGTGGTTGTGCTTGAGTCGGGGAGCTTTTGCGCGGCCTTCTTCGACGTATTCGATGACATCGATCCGGGCAAGTTTCTGGAGATCGCGGCTGACGACGCCCTTGTCGTATCCCAATTCCTCAGCGAGGGCGCGAACTGAGTCAGGCTCATGGTCTTTCAAATGATCGAGCAGATCGATACGGCGGTCGTGGAAGATGTCTTCAGCGCGTTCCCGGGTGAGGACGAGCGTGTCGGGGAAGCCGTGCTGGGTGAGTGTTTCCGAGAACGCGGCGCGGAGTTCCAGACGCTCATCGATATCTACGTCCTCGCTCTCGAAGTCATTCGGGTCGGGCACGGAAGCTGGGGGGTCTTCGAATTCAGGCATATTCATTACTCCTTGACCGTTGTTAGAACTGCAACGGACAAGAGTGTTTCGATAGTGCAGAAATCAGGCGTTTCAGCCAATTTCTCATTTCCAGTCGAGCTGTCGAAAACTTTAAGTGGCTGGCGCTCGTTGTATAGAATGAGAGCATCTCTGCTACGCCGGCCGGCGTTCTACCCATCTACTGTCTGAGTAGCGGCCTTCTACACCGTGAAATCACCAACTTCAGAGCGAGGGCTATGTTGGTGCGACGGGCGCGCGCGAGCAGCGGATTCTCGGATGATTTGAATGACTACAAA
>NZ_SBIV01000026.1 GCF_004765795.1 Halorussus marinus | reverse complement strand
CTTCGCCGTGCGAGCGCGGTCATGGTTTCGTGAGTTCCGCGAGATCGCGCTGATGTGTGTCGTCTATAACATCAAACGCTTCGTCAAACAGTGAATCTCTCCGCCTTACAGCGATTCAACACAGCCCTTCACGGCCATTTCCGTTCCAATCACCGCCGCTTGAAGGGTCGCCGCTGTTCCGCCCAATCCCGTTGATGAGGCTCCGCGTCCCCCCGTAGTTGAGCGACCCCTGCCAGCCCCACCACTCGGTATCCACCGTACTGGAACCGATATTTACGTCAGCGTTGGTGTTCCCATGCGAAAACCCGAATAGCGTGTTTCGGGTCGCCGACCCTGAAACCGCCACGCCGTCACCGCCGTTATTGATGGCTGAGACGGTGAGCGTGTTGTTATCGGCGTTCGCAACGTTTTCGACCAATTCAATTCCGGTTCCGCCACAGTCCTTGGCTCTGGCGATACCGCTCACGCCCGCCCAGTCGGTGATGCTGAGGCCGATACCGCCCGATGCCACACTCACATCAAGGTCTAAGCCGACCTGCTGAGTGTCGTACCCGAGATTAATCGCACGGGTGGCCGCGGTCGTCTCGAAGTAACCCCGGAGTTCTAAACCGTCGTACTGGTTCGCCGCATTCGGGACGAACTTTGCCGCGTTGTCGCCCGTACTCACGACCGTCCCCTCGACCGTCAGATTCTCCAGAGGGTTCCCACCGACCGCACGAACGCCGACCCCGCTCACGCGCCCGGAGAGTCCGGTTAACTGGCACCCGTTCGAGTTCCCGAGGGCCGACCGACTCGTGTAGCGTTTACCAGAGTCGCCGGAGATATTCAACAGACGCGATACTGTCCCGTCACCGCCTGCAACAGCCCCTTTAACCGTCGTTCTCGGGCTTTCGTTTATGTCTACGAGGTCTTGCGAGAGGTTGCGGCCCGCCACGCCCTCGATGGTCACGTCGGTACATCGCCCGTTCATATCCACGACCTCTTGCCCTGACGCGCCGTAGGGGTTGATAAACTGGCCGTTTCTGACGCCCTCGGCGATGATGGTCGCGCCGTACTGGTCGAGCGACCACGACGCCGCGCCCTCGGCGTAGGCGTTCGTGTTATCCACGAACAACACCCCGGCGTTCACGTCGTGCAGTTCGCCCGCTTCCTGCCGGTACCGGGGATTATCGCCACCGAAGAACACCACGGCCTGCGGGCTTGGGTGGTTCGTGCTGTTCCCGTCGATGATTCCACGGTTCACCACCGACACGTTGTCGTACCCGTTCGAGTAGAGTAGGAAGGTGTGATCTGTGTTCTGCGCGTCGGTGTAGATTGTCGGGGAAGCCGTGTCTTCGAACTTGATGTGAGCGCCTGTCTCGACGATGATAGTGATGTCACTCGTCCCGATCTTTATCCAGTCGCTGACGAAGTGGTTGCCCGCTTCGAAAACGACAGTTCCGGGTTGGCTGAGTTCGTCGTTGATGTCGCTGAGGGATGTGCCAGCTTCGATGAACCGAGCAACGTTTGATAGCTCGCCTGTACTAAACGACTGAGCCTCGGCAGACCCGAACGTCGCATCCGGTGCCTGATTCGTCGCCACCACCGCCTCCGCGCCGGCGTCGACCTCCGCGACCAGCACCGACGCCGACGACGGCGCCGACCCAGTCGCGTTGACCGGGATCGAGACATCGTCCTGGTTCGTCGGGTCGATCACCAAGAACACGTAGTTCATCCCACTGCCGTCCGCGAGCGCCTTGTTCGTCCTCGAGTCAGGGAAGACGTCGTAGGCGTTCGCGCCGTCCTTGATCACGGCGTGGCCGGCGGCGACATCGATCTCGTTGTTCGACCAGTCCGCCGAGACGGTGAGGCCGCGCTCGACGTAGTCGGTGCTGTTCTCCCGAGCTCGCTGCTGGGAGAGATTCTGTTCACTCAGTGCGTCGTCGTTCTGGAAGATAACTCGGTCTGCCATGGTATCACTCAGTAACGTTCGT
>NZ_SBIV01000025.1 GCF_004765795.1 Halorussus marinus | reverse complement strand
GAGGCCGCGCTCGACGTAGTCGGTGCTGTTCTCCCGAGCTCGCTGCTGGGAGAGATTCTGTTCACTCAGTGCGTCGTCGTTCTGGAAGATAACTCGGTCTGCCATGGTATCACTCAGTAACGTTCGTGTTGTCGCTCACCGTGACGTCCGGACCGACGTCGCGCTCCGGCACGGTCGTCGTCTCCTGGCCGCCACCGCCACCGACGTTTCCACCACCGCCTCCGCCGCTGTTGTCCGGTGGTGAACGCGATTCGGTTGCCGTCGGTGCCGCTGTCGGTGTCGTGGTCTGCTCGGTGCTGTCGACGGTCGTCCCGGCGACAGTAGCAGCGCCGACGGTTGTTGTGGTCGTCGTTTCTCGGACTGGCGTGGTTGTGCTGACTGTCGTTGTTGTCGGCTTTTGGTCAGTAGTCGCGGGATCTGGGTTTGGGTCGAGGTCGCCGCCGCAGCCGGCGAGGCTGGCGACGCCGATGGTGGAGAGGAGTTGCAGTAGTGACCGCCGTTTGAACATACTTGCTGGTTCTCACGAATCTGTCTTAAAGTATAGGCCACTTGCATCGGATGCTGGCTCGCCCACCGCCGGGGTCATCACCCTACCCGATCTAGCTGCGCCGCGACACCTGTCCAACTCGTTCCTGGATCTGCTGGACGACCTCCCCAACCGACTCCCGACTCCCAGCCTCGATCGCGATCTCCGACGGACTATTCGACACATTCCGCACCTCAACCGGACCATCCGTCGGCAACTGGGGGAGCGCGAGCGCGGTCGCGACATCGAACCCAACCTCGCGCGGCGGCACCGTCAGCTCCACATCCCACAACGGCTCGGAGACCTCGTTGACGATCGTGATCGCCGCCTGCTC
Organism: Halorussus marinus; assembly: GCF_004765795.1. Classification (GTDB taxonomy): domain Archaea; phylum Halobacteriota; class Halobacteria; order Halobacteriales; family Haladaptataceae; genus Halorussus; species Halorussus marinus. The sequence continues at coordinate 1,261 of NZ_SBIV01000025.1, read as the reverse complement.
AGCGGCCTGCGGGCTCGTCAACCCCGGGATCGTCTGCTGGGGTGCCTCCCGCGGATCCGAAGCGCTGTCGAACGCATACGACCCACGGGTCTCGGACTGGTAGTCGACCTCGTACGTCGTTCCGTCGCTCATGCTGCCCGCCGAGAGCACCGTGATCGTGCCGTCCAAGTACGAGATGTTGTAGTCGACGTTGCGTTCGAACGTCTGGCCGGGGTTCGCTGGGTCGATCACCGTCTCGCTTCCATCGACAAGATACTCGTGGGGCAGCTCGACCGCTGTCCCGACGTCGGCGGTGAACTGCTCCGACCGTACCGTCTGCGGACTACCGACCACCGTGACCTTCTCGTAGACGCTACCGCTGCGCTTGTTGAGCCGGTAGTCGACGAGATCGAGTTCGTCGTCGCTGACGCGCTGGCCGGGCTGCGTCCAGACCACCGTCGGCGTCTCATCCACGAGCGTGTACTCCCAGATGAAATCACCCTGGTCGGCTCCATCCCGTAGGATCCGGTCGAGGTGGCCGTCGAACGACTGGTTGATGAACGCCGGCGTCTCGTCGAGGTCAGCGTAGAGGTCGTAGAGGTCGACCGACTGGGGCTGGTAGCCCTCCGATGGCGTCTCGTCGAGCCGGCTGCCGTAGCCGCCGACCGTGAACCGCGCCCGGATCCGGCCGCTCGGATCCGCAAAGGAGCCGTCGACCGTCTCGCTGTTCTGAGCCGAGAGCCACGTCTGGCCCTGGTCGTTGCTGATCGCGACCGCCTGCCCGCCCGATGTGTCGTCGATCGTTGCCTCGAGCCGGCCGCCCACGACTTGCTGGGCCGTCGTGATGTCCGAGGTCTCCCGGCTGCCGGCGACGTAGTCCTGCGGGCCGGGCAGCGGCCCGTTGATGTCGATATTGTCAGAGGGGAAGTCGTCCGAATCGCTTGTATCGTAGTACCGGGCGTCGTGGGCGTTGACGACGTCGAGGTACATCGTCTCGGTGCCGGCCGCGGTCACGTCAATCTCGATGTCGTGCGACCCCGCAGTCAGCTCGAAGTCGCCGACCTCGAACACCCAGTTCATGCCGCCGAGCAGGACGTTCTCTGAGACCGACGCGATCTCTTGGCCGTCCACCAGCACCCGGTAGGCCGGATTCGCGAAGTCCGTGTCGCCCTCAACACGGTAGCGGAGTGCGATCCGCCAGTCGCCGGCCGGGATGTCGTGGTTGGTGGTGAACGACCAGGGGCCGTACGTGATGAGGTCCGCGAGCGACAGCGCTTCGCCC
>NZ_SBIV01000024.1 GCF_004765795.1 Halorussus marinus | reverse complement strand
TGTCCGTGCGGGCTTAACACCTATGAATGGCAGGCGGCGAATCGAATTTCCCAGAGGGTCGCCCACTCCAGTACTCCTCGATACGCAGGCGGGCTTAACTTCCGTGTTCGGGATGGGTACGGGTGTCGCCCCGCCGCTCTGGCCGCCTTAACGCCGACTCGCGGAATCGAACCGCGACCAACTGACCACAGTCGGTGATTCGACGATTCCTAACAACCGTATGGTACGTGCAATCCAGTTTGCGCCTGGATCCGAGCAATCCGGATCCCAGTGCGAGTCAAATGAGTGTGTGGCTTCGACCTGTTAGTGCTCGCGGACTCAACGCCTCGTTGCCTCGGCGCGTACATCCCGAGTCTATCGAACTCGTCTTCTACGAGTGGTCTCAGTGGTATCTCTTTTCCAGGTGGGTTTCGAGCTTAGATGCGTTCAGCTCTTACCCCGTGTTGCGTGGCTGCCCGGCACGCGCCCTTTCGGACGACCGGTACACCAGTGGCAACCAATCGTAGTTCCTCTCGTACTATACGATCGTTCCCGTCAGATACCGTAACACCCCCAATAGATAGCAGCCGACCTGTCTCACGACGGTCTAAACCCAGCTCACGACCTCCTTTAATAGGCGAACAACCTCACCCTTGCCCGCTTCTGCACGGGCAGGATGGAGGGAACCGACATCGAGGTAGCAAGCCACTCGGTCGATATGTGCTCTTGCGAGTGACGACTCTGTTATCCCTAAGGTAGCTTTTCTGTCATCTATCGCCCGCATCAAGCAGGCTGATAGGTTCGCTAGACCACGCTTTCGCGTCAGCGTCCCGCGTTGTGAAGGACACTGTCAGACTCTCTTATGCTCTTGCGCTCTAGTCCGCGTTTCTGACACGGATGAGAGAATCTTGGGGCACGCTCGATATCTTTTCGAGCGTGTACCGCCCCAGTCAAACTGCCCGGCTACCGGTGTCCTCCTCCCGGAGTGAGAGTCACAGTCACTAACGGGTAGTATTTCAATGCTGGCTGGGTGGCCCGCTGGCGCGGGTACCTCTGTAACGCCTCCTACCTATGCTGCACATTAGCGACCGTGTCTCAGCGACAGCCTGCAGTAAAGCTCTATAGGGTCTTCGCTTCCCCTTGGGGGTCTCCAGACTCCGCACTGGAACGTACAGTTCACCGGGCCCAACGTTGGGACAGTGACGCTCTCGTTGATCCATTCATGCAAGCCGCTACTGAAGCGGCAAGGTACTACGCTACCTTAAGAGGGTCATAGTTACCCCCGCCGTTAACAGGTCCTTCGCCCCGTTGTACCGGGTGTTCAGATACCTGCACTGGGCAGGATTCAGTGACCGTACGAGTCCTTACGGATTTGCGGTCACCTATGTTGTTACTAGACAGTCGGAGCGTCCGAGTCACTGCGACCTGCCTCGAAAGAGGCAGGCATCCCTTATCGCGAACTTACGGGACTAACTTGCCGAATTCCCTAACGTCGGTTGCTCCCGACAGACCTTGGCTTTCGCTGCCAGAGCACCTGTGTCGGATCTCGGTACGAACTCTCTGCTCCCTTTTCACGGGCCCTAGGTAACATCGACTTGCGCTGTCTCCGGCTTCGTTCGCTTCGTGCCATTACGGCTTCCACGGACTTCCCGGATTCGACCGGGCGAATGCCCGGTTCGATGGTTCCCAAGGCGTCGGTTTCACTGCAGAGAGGTACTGGAATATTAACCAGTTTCCCGTTTGTCTCGCTCGAATTGCGACGAGACTTAGGATCGACTAACCCTCGGCTGTTCAGCATTGCCGAGGAACCCTTGCTCATGAGGCCGTCGGGGGTCTAACCCGACTAACGCTGCTACTATGGCCAGGATTTTCGTGACCATTCGGTCCACGCGAACTCTCGTTCGAGCTTCCACCCAAATGGACTGCCAACCTACTCGATCACCTTGTGACGGGTGCGGCCAGGTCTCGGTGGCGGACTTGAGCCCCGATCATTTTGGGCGCCTCAAACCTCGGCCGGTAAGCTGTTACGCTTTTCTTAGAGGGTAGCTGCTTCTAAGCTCACCTCCCGGCTGTCTAGGGCTTGAGACCACCTTCGATCGCACTTAGTCCGCACTTGGGGACCTTAACCCGGCTGTGGGTTGTCTCCCTCACGGTGCACAGGCTTACCCCGCACACCGGATTCCCTGCGTCGGCGGCGTCCGTAGGTTTGGAGTTTGACAGGAGGGCCGACTTCTCTCGAAGTCGGCGCCTCCAATCGGTCGCTCTACCCCACGGACTACCTCAGCAGAGGTCATGCTTCGACATGTTTCGGTTGGAACCAGCTGTTGCCAGATTCGATGGGCCTTTCACCCCTATACGTAGATCACGAGAGGGTATTGTAGGACACCAACTCTAACAGGCCTCCACGTGCCTTTCGGTACGCTTCGCCTTGTCCACGCATAGATCATCTGGTTTCGGGTCGTGTCGGTTTGACTCCCCGCCCTTGAAGACGGTGGCCCTCGCCTAACGGCTGCGGCCATATTGGTTTCCCTGTGCCTGCCCGGATGCTCCGGTTAGACTCGCCAAACCAACACACTCCCTGGCTCGTTTTTCAAAACGTACGACAGAACACCGGCTTCCCGTGATTCCTACTGGAGGTTCGCACCTCGGTCGTTTTTCACGGGACCTTGTGAGCTCTGTCGCTCCATCGCCAACTGATTTCAGGCTCTATTGCACCTCCCTTTGTGGGGTGCTTTTCAGCGTTCGCTCGCGCTACTTGTTCGCTATCGGTCTCGAGACGTGTTTAGTCTTCGCGGTCGATGCCCGCGATCTTCACGAGGGATATCCAACCCCCGATACTCTGGAGCTGCCGCACGCTGTACTTGGCTTCGTTACGGGGCTTTCACCCTGTGTCGCGCTCTGTTCCAAGAGACTTCACGAGGCTGTTCGAGCGATGAGTGGCAGTCCGGACACCACATTGCCCGTGAGGGCTTCGGTTTGGACTGTGTCGCGTTCACTCGCGGTTACTGACGACATCCCGTTCGGTTTCTGTTCCTGTCGATACTGAGATGTTTCAATTCTCGACGTTCCCCATTGCGCTAGGCAATTGCTGTGGGGATTCCCATTCGGAGATCCTGAGTTCTTCGCCTCCGTGCGGCTTCCTCAGGCTTATCGCAGCTTGGCACGTCCTTTATCGGCGCTCGAGCCGAGCCATCCACCAGCTGGCACAGTAGCCACGCTGTTGGAATGAATTGCATCGCACTGTGACCCGGTTACTCGGATCCAGTGGACGCCTGGATTGCACGTACATACGGTTGTCATCGCCACGTCCCGGTGGTTGAGGGAGCGTGCGTCGAACCCTTCCTACCCGCGCTTTCACGGGGTAGTGCATCGGTCTTCGGATTAGAGCATTTCTCCGTCTCCCACTTAAGGGACACGGTTCGGCTC
>NZ_SBIV01000023.1 GCF_004765795.1 Halorussus marinus | reverse complement strand
AATCGAACTCCATGCCGTAGACGGTCGCGTTGTCGAACGGCGCGCCGAGCGAGTCGACGCTGTGGACGTCGTACGCGCCCGTCGGTTCGTAGACGGTGACGTTCTCGGTCGTGTTGTCGCCGTCCTGGTCGATGTGCTGGACGCCGTAGCTGACCTTGCTCAGTCGATCCGTCGACAGCGTCGTGAAATCAGCGTCGAGGTCGCCGTCGTTGACGACGATCTTGATCGACTGAATGCCGTCGAACGTGCCGTCGCCCGATCCCTCTACCGCGAGGCCCGAGACGTCGGCCTGGGAGACGAACCCGTTGCCGGTGCCGTCCGCAAGGACGTCCGCGTCGTTGGCCGACGCCGACCCGTTGAGGTGGAGGCGCTTCTCGTCGCCGTCACTGTCCGCGATGACGAGTTCGGCAGTACCGTTCAGCGTCTGGATGTTCGCGGCGGCCCAGAACACGCGCTTGCCGACGTCGCTGGTGATCGAGACTCGGTCGAACGTCGCGGTCGCGGACTCGGTGTTCGCCACGTTCGCGTCGACCGAGAGCGTCTGAACGTCCGCGTCAGGACTCGACACGTTCACGTCCGAGTTGGTGCCGGCCGAGGTCGTCCACTCGCTTGCGTCGAGTGTCGAGTTCGATTCGGACGGGAACTGAGAAGCAGCATCGAAAGCGAGATTGTCCGCACGCAACGTGACCGGATTCGACTCGTTCGCGAGCGAGCCGTTCAGCGTCTTCCAGTTCCCGTTGTCGTCCTGGTAGTCCAGCGTGGTGTTGTTCGTCCCGAGCTGGTGGGCGGCCTTCTCGACGGTACCGGTGAACTCGGGGTTCGGCACCTTGTCGCTGGTGCCGACCGCGAGGCCGGTCGAGGACTGTGCGGCGGCGGGCATCGTCGCCATCAGCAGCACGGCGGTCAGCGCGAACACCTGCTGAAGCCGGTTACGCATCGAGACCACCTCCGAACGACCGTGCGGCGATGTAGCCGATCCCGATTGAAACGCAGAACACGATGAGCGCAGCCAGCCCTGTGTTCGGGAGGCCCCAGAGGTAGCCGCTCGCCGCGAGGCCGAGTCCCGAGCCGATCAGCGACCAGAACGACTGGTAGTCGGTGAGACCGAACCCGGACATCTCGACCTCCGTCCGAGCTGCGTGCCCGCCGTCGGTCGCGATCTCCTCGTCGATGTCGTCGAGGCGGTCCTCGTGATACACCGCGCCGAAGTTCGCCGGGAGATGTACGGTGTTCTGGTCAACGTCGACGGTAACGGTGCCGTCGAGGCTCGGCGCCTGGACGGCGTGGGTGTGGCCGTTCTGCTGGACGGCGACCTCGCCGTCGCTCATACGCGCCCTCCGCGGCGCTTTTCGAGGTTCCGCCAGTCGGTTGTCCAGTCGGTGCGTTCGTCGTGTGACCCATCAACTGACGGGTCAGCAGTTCGGTTAGCCATAGTTCGGGTCCGAGCGCGCGGAACGCAGTAAACGCGGGCGCGCCCGATACCGCCGAAAACCCCATCAGCGCCTAAGTTTCCCCGTAAAATGGCGGTTTCGTGTAGGCGAGACCACCACGAGACCAACATTAATGAGTGGTGAAGGTATCTGTCGGGGTGGACCCACCATGGCACTGCTGAAACTCCGGAAACTCGACGAAACGACTGCTGGCCTGACTGTCCCGAAAGACGATCTTCGCGAGGAAGGACTCGCTGACCTGGAGGGAAACCTCCTCTTCGACGAACAGTTCGTCTCGCTCCGGCGCACCGATGACGGCAAATGGGAGTTCAAACTGGTTGACGCTGAATCCCTCACGTCCTCTAGCGCTGCCGAGTGACCAACCAAACTGAATGGCTCTGTTGAAGTTCTATTAACAGTTGTTGTGAGTCTACTAGTACGACCTCAAGGATCGGTCATTCACTCAGTTCAGAAACCCTCAAAATTTTGCCGCTCCGCGCCAACGTGTGGCTGCAGAATTGGCGAACGACAGAGCCAGCTATTTCTCGGTACTGGGTTTGATATCCGTGATTTCGAAGCGCGCACCGCCTGTCCTGCTCTCGGTGACATCAATCTCCCAGCCGTGCGCATCAACGACTTCTCGCACAATAGAGAGTCCGAGGCCGGTCCCGGTCTCGGTGCTTGTATGGCCCGCTTCAAACACCTGCTCTCGTTCAGCTGGTGGAATCCCGGGACCATCGTCTGCAACGTAGAACCCACTTTCGAGGTCGCCGACGGTGATCGTGACGTCGTCGCCACCGTGTTCGACAGCGTTCCGGATGAGATTCCCGAACAACTGTTGGAGGCGGCTCTCGTCCGCATCAACGGTGCTTATGGTCTCGACGTTGAGTGTGGCGTTCGCTGTTTCGACCGTCGCCCAACTCTCCCTGACACAGTCGCCGAGAGCGACCGGCTCGGTGTCGTCGATAGTCTTCCCTTGGCAAGCGAGCATGAGGATATTCTCGATGAGTTCCTGCATACGCTCGTGGGCGTTCCGAATTGCGTCGATGTGTGAACTCTCGTGCTTCTCGGCGAGCAGGCCGAGATGACCGCTGGCGACATTAAGCGGGTTTCGGAGGTCGTGACTGACGACATTCGCAAAGTCCTCAAGTTCTTGAGTTCGCTGCTTGAGCTCTTCTTCGGCTTGTTTCCGGTCAGTAATGTCGAGGTATGTTGCAAGCGATTCCTCGTGGGGCTCGCTCCCGAACGCAGTTGCAGTGAGGAGGAACGTTCGCTCGTTACCGTCGACAGTGCGCCGCGTAACTTCCCTGCGGACACGCTCGCCGCGCCGTACCTGCTCGTTTATCTCCCGTGCCTGCTTCGACCGATTCTCCGCAACGATGAGGTTGTCGATCGACGCCCCACTGAGTTGGCTGTCGGTGAAGCCGAACGTGTCTTTGAATGCCTGGTTGGCTTGCTCTACTTTGAGGGTGTCGTCGTCGAAGGCCGTGATGACAAGCGGAACAGGGACGGCATCAAGGAGGCTGGCGAATCGGTTGCGTTCCTGCTGAAGTCGTTCTTGGGACTCTCGGAGGTCGGTGATGTCCTCGTTAACGGCAACGAACCGCAGGATTCCCCCGTCATCATGGGTGACCGGGGAGATGGTTTGTTTGACGACATACCGCTCACCGCTTTTCCGCTCGTTGGTGATTTGACCTTTCCAGATGTCGCCATTGAGGATTGTCTCCCAGAGGCGCTCGTAGAACTGTGCAGAATGGATGCCGGACTGAAGGAGGTTAGCATTATTCCCGATTGCTTCGTCGGCAGTGTATCCGGTTTGCTCTTCGAACGCCGGGTTGACGTACTCGATCCGGCCGGTCGTATCGGTCCAGTAGATCGCGTGGCCCGTGCTTTCGACGGCCTCCTGGAAGGCGCGTGCATCCGTCGGTAGATCGGGTGAATCTGGCGGTGAGTCCATGTTATAGTGCAAAAACGTGTTTCGTGTTTGGTTGAGGGAGTTATTGATCGATGGATGAGGCGGAGAACTGGTCAAATTCTCGGCCGGTGATCGTGGTCGGTGCCAACTGGTAGTAGTTCATAGTGGTGTCTTCGAGTGTCGTTTCGGGGTAGACGTTCAGGGTGGGGATGGACGCGTTTTGTGTGATTGTGGTGGCGGCCTGCGGCTGCTTGTCTTCGGGAACGTGCTCAACTGGCCCTTGTACAAGCACGCTCTTTACTGCCTGTTCGTCATAGACTGTGAGCGTCGCTGTCTCCGTCGTCTCAAGAAACTCCATCTTTTTGCTCTCTGATGTGTGAACGAGCTGGAAGTACACGGTCTCACCGTCGTAGCCGAACGACTCCGGAATAGAGTAGGCTTCGTCGCCGTCGGTAAGCGCTAACACGCCGACCCCCGACTCACGGAGTACAGTATCACACTCCGCACTTGTCAACTCAGTCGCCATATAAAGAGCGATTCTATACGGCTTTGAACATGTTTCGGTTGAGGAACGAAGCTTGGCGATTCGAGTACTAATCCTGCTACCGGATGATCCCAACAGGGCCAACAAAATACGTCGGCATGGACTCCTGAGGAACTCTCGATCCCACTTCTGGTGCGACCACATGGGGTTGTAAGACGGCACGAATCGATCCCCGAAATTGCACACATCATCCGCGACCTACGTGTGCAGAACTGCCCTCGCGCCGCACCGCCTACCCCGCTATCGCGTCGATCAGGACGGAGTCCACGACCTCTTTTATATACTCTATCTGTTTCAGCCACCCGATAAAACTAGGAATCTGGGGGTCGTGTGCAAAAATATGCGACTCCGAATGACCGACTCGCGCGAACGACGACTCGACAACCTTCAGGAAGCGACCGGCGAGAACACCAAGAGCAAGGCGCTCGATCGTGCGGCCGAGTTCTACCTCCGCATGCGAGGCGACACCACCGCCGTCCCAACCGGCGCGTTCACCGAACTGATGGAACGCGCCGATGAGAAAGGAAGTGTCACTTCCGAGGAGATTGCCGAAATTCTGGATACCGACGAGCTCCCGGTTAAGGCAGAAACCTATTGGTCAATCGGTGAAGACTAACATCCTTCCACGGCTAAGGCTGCAGGGCTTCCCCTCAATACCACTGTTATGTGAATGGAGTAGTACTTCAGACTAAGTTAGCTTCGCTAACATTTCACTACTTCAAAATAATCGTCAATAAACCGGCGAAAGCCGGTATTTTGAGTACTATTCGTTGCTGCGGCGAACCGCCAGCAGCGCGGCCGCGACGAGCGCGACGAGAGCCGGCATCATGCCGAATCCGGGGATACCACCGTCGCCACCGTCACCTTCCGTCGTCTCAGTCGCCTCGGTCGTCGGTTCCGGTTCGGTCATCTCGGTAGTTTCGGTCGTTTCGGTGGTCTCGGCATCGTCGTCACCGTCACCGCCGTCGTCACCGTCACCGCCGTCGTCACCGTCACTACCATCGCTGCCATCTCCGCCGTCGCCGCCGTCGGAACCGTCTCCGCCGTCGCCGCCGTCGGAACCGTCTCCGCCGTCGCCGCCGTCGGAACCGTCTCCGCCGTCGCCACCGTCGGAACCGTCTCCGCCGTCGCCACCGTCGGAACCGTCTCCGCCGTCGCCGCCGTCGGAACCATCTCCGCCGTCGGAACCGTCTCCGCCGTCGCCGTCGGAGACTGTGACGCTGAAGTCGAAGCGTTCGGACGTGCTCGCCGAGTAGGACGTCGAGTCCTGTTCGCCGTTGACCTGAATAGTCAGATCATCGCCGTCCTCGAGTCCCTCGACGTCGTCCTCGGAGATCTTGATCTCGTAGTAGCCGTCGCTATCGGTGGTGT
>NZ_SBIV01000022.1 GCF_004765795.1 Halorussus marinus | reverse complement strand
TCGCTGGTGGCGGCGGTGCCGCTGGTGTTCCCGCTGGCGGTCGGCTGGGTCGCGGCGGCGATCCTGCTCGACCAAGACACGGCGGTCGAGGAGATCGGGCTGGTTCGGTTCGACACCGAGGCGGCGACGTCGCCGATCGACGAGGACGCGGAAGTGCTCGACGCCCTGGAGGCGGAGATCGAGGGGTACGACGTGGTCGAGATGCCGAACGGGGACCTCGCGATCTACCAGGACGGGTTCGCGCCGTTCTGGGCGCGCTTGAAGGGCAAGTACGCGAAACTGGATGTGAACAACCGGGCGTCGGAGATCCCGGCGACGGGCGACTACGACCGGCTGTTCGTGATCGACCAGGAGCCCGAGGAGCTGATCGACCACCAGCCCGAGACGGTGGTGATGGCGTGGCCGTGGCGGACGTACGACGAGGACACCGACGACGAGCGCCTCGCAAGTGTCCTCCCGCACGACCTCCGACGCGAGCACTACATCGGGACGGCGTTCTATCTCGGGGCGCTGGCGACCGCGACGTGGGCGAGCCAGCAGTGGCTCGGGACGTGGATCTGGGGTGCGGCCGCGTGCGTCCCCGGCTCGCTCGTCGCGTTCGCGACGCCCGTCGCCGGCGAGGGCGAGATACACTGCGCACCCGGGCAGGCACGGAAGGCGTACGCGACCGCGCTCTACATGGACGTGACCCTGCGCCGGTTCGAGACCATCCCGCAACTGCTCCGGGAGGTCATCGACGCGAACAAGCGTGAGATGGACGTCCAGCAGATGCTCAGCCAGCTGAACGACGAGTCGATCATCAAGAACAGCAACGACCCGGACGCGAACCCGCTCCAGTCGGAGATGCTGGAAAGCGACCCCGCGGTTTCGGACGACGAGCAAGGCCTCCGGGATCAGGTCGGCACTGCGGGAGGTGACGACTGATGCACCCCGCGAGTCGGAGTTCATCGCACGCGGGCGCGTCAGAAGGCCCCCCGGATGCGGGGGGAGACGAGTCACCCGTGGTCGAGGGACTGGATCTCGACGCGCTGTTCGCGGAGATCGACGCGGCGCGGCCGTCGCTCGACAAGCTCCATCGCGACCAACAGGAGGCGATCGACAGGTTCGTCCAGGAGGGATTCGCGACTCGGCGCGAGTTCCTGCTGTGGCTGCAAGAGCTGGTCTGGAACTCGATGGGCCGGCTCCACGGGAACTGGTTCGCGAAGGTGGCCCGTGACGAGGTGGTACTGTCATGCGTAATCACCAGCGAGAAGCGCCGGCACTACCGGCAGACGCCGGTGTCGCTGGACGCGGCCGCGACGGTCCGCCGGCGGATGGCGAAGAAGTTCATCCGGCCGGCGTGCCGGGCGGGCTACCGGACGCTCCGAAAAGACGCTCAAGAATACGTCCAGGAGGACAACCGCGTCGACGTCGACGACGTGTCGATGTTCGCGATGCGGCCGTCGCTCCAGACACTGAAAGACCGACAGACGGTCGCGTTGCGGAAGCTCCTTGATGGATTCAATTCGGAAGATGCGCTCGATCGCTGGCTCCATCATCTCGATGACGTGACGCTCGGGGAGCTCGACCGGATCGACGCGGATCTCGACTGGCGGCTGGAGATGGAGCGGACCGCTCGGGACGTCCTGCTCGGCGACCGTGCGGACCACGCCCGCCAACGCGAGCAACTGGCGGCGTTCTACCTGCTGCCGGCGTTCTCGTTGACACCTGAGCCGATGCTGGTGCGCTCTCAGGAGGCTCGTGAAGAATCGGACAACCAACAACTGGAGGCAACACAGATATGACTGACCCAGACCCTGACAAATTACCGGACCCTCATACGAACACCAAGCAGTATCGCGACGACGATCGACTCCACACTGATGCGGCGTTCCTCCGCCGGAAGTTCGGGATGCCGAAGTTCGATCCCGAATTGTTTGATTACTCGGCGCTGGCGCCGGCGCTGTTCGATCATACCTGGGACGGCGGTACAGAGCGAGTGTCTGGAGGGCCCGGATCGTTCGTCGTGGGCGAAGAAGGCTCGGGAAAGTCGACGCTGTTGCTGCGGATCGCCAGCGTCGAGATGGAGCGCAACGACGCGCGAGTCGTCTGGTCGGCGGTGACCGGCAGCCGCTCGGAATGGCTTCCGTACGCCCCGATCACGCGGGTGTGCATCCCGAAGGGGTACGAGCCAACCGCTCGCCTCGTGCCGAAAAAGCGGTCGCGTGGCTCGCGTGGGGTCGAGGTCCGTCTGGAGGACATCGTCCGAGAGGTGGTCTACTACAAGGACGTGATGGATCTGAACCTGCGGGTGCTGCGCGACGGCCAGTTCAACGTCGTGTACCCCGATCCGAAGATGCGGGGGTGTCAATGGGTCTACGAGGAGAGCGACCGCGTGGTCGCTGACGCGACGAACGAGGTCGAATTCTCTGCTGAGGACCCGGTGAATCACTGGTGGTTCGGCTGGGGGCTGTCGCTGGTCGAACGCGGGCCGTTTGCGTGGACGAGCTGGATTCAGGACGAGGTTCAGAGTCTGGCGCCCGAGGGCGCGGCGAACGACAAGTACCTGACGCGGCTGAAAATCAAGATGCTCGGGGAGTCGATGGAGGACTTCCGGAAGAACGGGATCGCGCGGTACTTCGCGGGCCACAAGGACAAACACCTCCATTCGCTGTGGCGTGACCGCATCTCGTTCCGGATTCACATGAACGGGACGGCGAACCCGCGCCGATCGCGATCGTCGTCGATTCCGGTGGGGATGGAGACTGTGCCGATGGAGGAGGACCTGATGTCCGACGAAGACATCGGGACGGCACTGCTCTACACCGAGAGTTCGTTCGAAAAGGTCGGGTGGCCGAACATCCCGAAGCCGATTCAGGGTGATCTGAAGGTGTACCTTGATCCGGACGGCCGGGAGGGGGAGACCTCGACGGGAGGGGTGACGGCATGATTGACACCCGACCGACGTCGACGATCGCCGTGTCGACGTCGAGCTCGAGCTCACGTTCAGAAGAAAATCCGGGGGGTCGGCTGCGGCGAGGAGGCGGTCCCCGGCGGAGTTCGGCCTCGACCGGGAGCAATTACGCGCGCGCGCTCTTCGGATATGATCGGAATAACCCCCCCGGGGGCGGGCGTGCATTATGCGCGTCGCGAGCAGGTGCGCGGTTGCTTGCTCGCTGGCGTGGTTCGCGCGCTCGGTTCAAGGCGCGGGCGGGTGCTCGCGATGGATCGAGGACGCGGGCGGCCTCGCGCGAGCGCTCGTCTTCGCGGGCGTTTTTGAACGCCCTGGCGGGCGAGCGGCGGCGAGCGCGCGAGCGAAGGATTTCGCGTGGCCGCGTCCGCGGCCGCGTCGGTGCGGACGTGACCGGAGGCGGGCAGGCGCGTCGGTGTGCGACGGCGCGCGCGGTGCTGTGGGCGTGGTTGCCCGTGAGCGCGGTCGGACTCGCACGGCCGGAGGATACCGCATGCGGGGCGCTCGCTCAAACGCGAACGGAGGTGGGCGCGGATGCGTAAATCGCGAGCGCTCGCACTTGTCGCGCTCGTCGTGGTGGGTGCGCTCGTCCCCATGTGGTCGCCCGTGCTGGTGAGCGCGGCCGAGGAGACGGGCACGTTCGCGGGCGCGGTCTCGATCGAGATGGACGCGGCGACCGACGGCTCGACGAGTCGGTACGAGCTGGCGGACGCGAGCAAGGCCGGGAACTTCTCGATCGAACTGACGGGACGTGAGTCGACCGAACAGGAGTCGGTGTCGGGAACGGCACTCTCAGATGGTGAGATGTTGCCGGTGACCGCGGCTGGGACGAACGCCCCGACTGGACCGGCAAACGGTCAGCCCGAAGTGACATTTACGGGTGTCGAGGAGACCCGCCAGACGTTCTGGGATGGAGTGGCCAGCGATGGCTCGACGGATTCTATCAGCGTCGGCGGTAACATGCAACCGGAGAATCAGACGGTGACGGTCACGGGTCAGGAATCGACCTCCAGCAACTCTTGGGCAGCAACCAGTCAGAGTAATGGCGAGTCGACAAGCATCTCGGTCGGTGGAAACGTGCCACCCGAGAATCAGACGGTGACGTTCACTGGCCAAGAATCTGCAACCTGGAACAACCAGAGTGGGACACTGTCAGCAGGAGGCAGTGATAGCATCAATACCGGAAACTTAGAACCGACTGGACCATCGAACGGCGACCCCAAGATCACGGTGACGCCAGAACCGACAACCGTCTCGAATTATGACCAAGCGGGGAGTTACACAGATATGCTAACTAAGTTCGCTGGGTCAGAGATGAGGGTGCCGAATAGCCCATCTCATATTACAGACGTCACGCTTCACATGGCCCAGACGTCAAATGAATCGAATCTGACAGCAGATATTTATCTGCATCAACAGGGAATGGATGGATCGACAGGTGACGGAACACTCGTTAAAGAAAACTGGCAACCGCCGACTGGATCAGACCACACTCTAAATGTCGATCTAGATAACACCTTCGTCCGGAATACGTCCTCAAGCACGGTTTTCCTCGAATTTAAGCTCACTGGAGGGACGGATAACGACAACTATCACAACTACGCTATCGAAGCCCGTGAGAACAGAAATTGGGGCGGCTACTGGTATAATGGCGACTATCTGGATATGGGGCCGAAGATCGAATTTGGTGGGACAAATACCTCGCGAGTCTCAATCTCGGATGGAGTTGGAGGCTCTGTCAGATTTGGGAATATCACTTCGACAGCGGCTAAACCGATTGATATGGGGTCTACGAATACTCTCTCGATGAGTGGAACCGGGACAGTTGACTACCAGTTGGAGAAAAAAGATCGGACAGGGACGGAAGATCCTGCGATCGATGTGGATGGAGATGGAGGCGCTGATGCGAGCTACTCGGGTGTGCTGACCGACGGTGAGACGGCGACGGTTTCGGTGTCGGAGTTATCGAGTGGGAGCGTCTCCGTTGAAACGATGCTGTCGGGTGCGCCGACTGACTGGACGATCGAGGCCGACGAGGTCACTGCGACCGAGGATCCGGCGATCGATGTCGATGCTGACGGCTCGATCGACGTGTCTAAATCCGGTGTTCTCCGGGGCGGTGAGACCGCAACGCTCCAGATGTCGAGTCTTGACCCAGGGACGAACGAACTGGCGTTCGCGAGCCCGGGCGCAGGCTTCGACTGGAAGATCGACGTCAAGGAGCGGATCGTCACCGAAAACCCGCAACTGGACATCGACGGCGACAGCACTCCTGAGGCCTCGTACTCCGGGCTGCTTGAGCCAGGCGAGACGGTGACCCGTGGCGTCGATCTCTCGCTTGGGTCACATGAGATGGTAGTTTCGACGCAGTCGTGGTCGACGGTCTCGGTCGCAACCGACTACACAGAGATCTCGGAGTCGGTGAACCCGAATGTCGTCATCAACGGCTACGAGGCCAGCTATGACGGAACGCTGTCAGCGGGCGAGACGACGACGTTGAACGTCTCGACGGATTGGCTCGCGAATGAGACAAATGTTGTCGAGGTGGGGGTCGGCGAGTCGCTGTCGACAAACGCTCCAGCCGCGCGCGTTGGGGTCGACTACTACCATACGGCCGCGACGAGTCACTCGACAAGCTACAACAGCACGGCATGGACCGAGGAACGCACTATCAACAAGACGTTCATCGACGAACAAGCGAATGCGACGCTCGAGCTCCCGTTCCACGATTCGGTGGTCAATATCAAGGAACTGGAGATCGCACGGAATGGGTCCGAGTACACACGGATGGACTCAGCGGACTACGAGTACGATGCGGAGTCGGCGGTGGTGACGGTTGATCTCGGCGACGTGGAAGCGAACGAGTCGGTGTCAGTCCACGCGAGGGGCTGGCGGGTCAAGGTCAACAATGGTGACATCACGATCCGCGAGCCGACGTTGCCGGGCGATCGGCTCGACACCGCTATCGAAGTGACCGGGAAAGATGAGAACTTCTGGCTGGGTATCCAGAACCAGCGGATCGTCCACACGTACAACGAGTCGTGGGGCCAGCCCGAGGAGTACTCGCAGGTGACCGCGGATGGCGCCCAACAAGTCTATCTGCCGAATGCTGGTGAGGGTGCGACCACTCGGGTCGAGTACACGCCCTTGGAGGTCACTCCCGAGCGCGGGGACGCGGTGGTCCACATCGAGGATCTTGACGCCCAGCAGTTCCATCTCGACCAGGGGCGGACGAACGGGGACGCGGTGACAATCCGGTGGCTGAATGCGGTCGAAGACAAGAGCTACGCGCTCTGGTCAGTGACCCACTCGGATACACGGACGGTTGAGAAAGCCGGCGCCGACGGTGTCGTGTTCACTGACGACGACAGCGCCGAGACGCTCCAGATCATCGCGAGCGAGAACGCTGGCGACTCCGGCATCGGCGGCCCGTTCGGGCTGGGACAGTCGCTCCAAGGCGGGCTCGTGCTCGCGCTGGTCGCGGGCTCGGTCGCCGTGGTCTACTGGCTCCAGCGGCGGTACGGCTCACGCGGCTACGGCCGGCGGGACGTGCTGGTCTTGTTGACGACCGCGGGGGCGGTAACGCTGCTCGGGATGGAGATCGTGGCGCCCGGATCGGCCTCGGGGCTGATCTCCTCGGGAACCGTCCCGATCCTGGGTGGCGCAGTGATCGCGATCCTCGGACTCTACTACGGTATCGACTACCTGCCGGGCGGCCGGCGGCTCAAGATCGGCTACCTCGGCGTGGGCGTGGCGTTCGTCGGCGTCCTCGCGCTGGAGGTGCTGGCGCCCGGGTCGATCTCCGGGACGCTCGGACCGACCATCGCGGAGGCGCTCGATCCCGCGATCCGGCTCGGCGGACTCGCCGGAGTCGGGCTCGCTACCTACGCGCTGTACCGCTGGCTGTTCGGCAACTCCAGCAGTGGCTCGGACAGTTCGTCGTCCTCGTCTGGCGGGAGTTCCAGCGAGGACGGTTCGGCGATGACGCAGGTGATCGTCCAGGACAACGATGATAGCGTCTCGACGTCGTCGGGAGGTGACGACTGATGCCCGCGGACGTGTTCGTGGTGCTGCGCGAGGCGGTCGGTCGGGTCCTGGCGACGCTCGGACTGAAAGGCGTGATCGGGGCGAGCGCGGTCGTCTCGACACTGACGCTGTTCTGGTGGGGCTACCGGCTCTCGTCGGTGGTGGCGTTCCTGCGGACAGCAAGCACGGTCGCCGTTCGGTACGGCGCCGTCTCGGTGGCCGTGCTGGCGGTCGCACTCGCCGGGGCGCTCCACGCGGGCGTCATCCCGGGCGTGAACCTC
This sequence comes from Halorussus marinus, assembly GCF_004765795.1. Lineage (GTDB taxonomy): Archaea > Halobacteriota > Halobacteria > Halobacteriales > Haladaptataceae > Halorussus > Halorussus marinus. The sequence goes on along the minus strand of NZ_SBIV01000022.1, from coordinate 918 downwards.
GCGCCAATCTACGACCTGCTGGACGTCCTGGTCGAGACGGTCTCGCCGAGCGGTGGAGGTGGGATACTGTGAGCGACGCGACCCTCGACACGTTTACCGCCGACGACGACGGCGACGACGTCGAGGATGACTCGGGGAGCCGGAGTCGCGTCGACGAGCTGCGCACCGAGTACGAGCCCCGCATCCGGTCGGGGCTTGCGAGCCTTCGCGACGAGATCGAGACGCGGGCCGGGCAGGCACGCGAGACGTGGCGCGCTGAGTACGAGCCCCGCATCCGGGCGGCCCTTAGCGACGCCGAGGACTGGCTCGACGAGCGGTACGCCGACGCGAGCGAACGCCGGACGCGGTTCTATCAGGGACTGGTCGCGCTGGGGCTGGTGGTGGCGTGGACGGTCGGGAAACCGGCCATCTACGGCTGGCTCGATACTGTTGCGGTCATCGTGACGGTCGGGCCGTTCCTCTGGTTCGCGACCGAGTCAGAGATGTGGTCGCGACTGGCCGAGCTTACGGCGCTGATCGCGGTGAGCCTGCTGGCCGCGATCCTCGCAAAGGCGACTATCTTTCCGTGGCGCTCAGTCGAGGCGTTCGTCACCGAGACCGTCGTCGGGCGAGCGATCGGTGTGACGTTCGGAACGGCCGTCAACGCGGCGCTCGCGCTGTTCGGGGCGGCGGCGCTGTTCTGGCTGTTGAAGGCCTACGAGTACCGCCGGACGAGTCCCGAGGACCGCGTGCTGACCGACGGGAGTGGTGAGCAGTGAGCCAGACGGTCCAGCCCGAGGACGTCGACGAATCGCTCCCGAAGCCAGTGCTGTCGGTCGGAGACGAGCGCGCGGAGCATCTCGGGGAGACCATCACGGTCCGCGGGCAGGTCGTGAAGCGGTCGAGCGTCCGGCCGAAGGTGACCACGGCCGCGTTTGA
>NZ_SBIV01000021.1 GCF_004765795.1 Halorussus marinus | reverse complement strand
TACCAGTCCCGGAGCGTCTGGCGTACCTCGTCGCTCCCGAACACCGGCCGTTTCTCCCGCGCCGCCGCCAAGTACGCCCGGAGTTCCTCGGTCGACAGCTCCGGCTCAACCGCGTCCGCCGACTCGGGGACGTTCTTGTCGATCTCCCGGCGTTGCGCAGCGTCACGTCCAGCGGTGATGTGGTCCGCGATCGCCTCGACCGCGTCCGGATCGGTCTTCTCCTCGGGACAGAAGATCAGGTCGAACCGGTCGAGCAGCGGTGACAGCACGTTCGTCTGCTCCGCGGGCGACCGCTCCGGATCGAAGTGACCATTCTCGGGGTTCCCCGCCGCGAGGATCGCCGTCTCGGCCTCCAGCGTCGCCTTCTGCCCGGCCTTCTCGATGTTGATTACGCCCGACTCCATCGCCTCCAGCAGCGCGTTCTGCTCCTGATCGCCAGCGCTGTCGAGCTCGTCCAGGAACAGCGCCCCGCCCGAACATTTTGGGATCGCGCCGGCCGTCACCGTGAACTCCGCGTTCGAGAAATCGTCGCGAGTGATCGCCGCCGTCAATCCGGCCGCCGACGTCCCCTCGTTCCCGCTCGACTTCTGCGAACGCGGCGCGAGCCGCACCAGCGCCTCCCCGAAGTCGGTCTTGCCCGCGCCCGGGTCACCCAGCAGGAACATGTGAATCTGCCCACGGTAGTCCTTCCCGTCGGCGCCCGTCGGGGCATTCGCCCTAACCAGCTGGCAGATCAGCGCCTCCTTGATGTGACGATCGCCGAGATGGCTCGGTGCGACCGACTCAACCAGCACGTCCACCGGGTCGTCGCGGCTCGCGACCGCGTCGATGACCTCCCGGTACGGCTCGACGTCGAACTCCCCCGGATCGGTGTCCTCGACGAGGACATCCTCGGCGTCGAACGCCTTGTCGAACACCGTCGACCCGCCATCCTGGAGCGGGAGGTACTCCGCGATCAGCGAGACGCACCGCCCGCTTTCGAGCCCGCGGCGTGCGAGCTCGTCAGTCAAGAAGACGTCCATCGACTCCGTCTCACCGTTGGTCATCTCCTCGGGCAACTGCTGGAGCCGGAGCTTCTGGAAGTCCGTCCACTCCGAGCAGTCCTTTCGGAATCGCCACCGCACCCGCTTGAGTTCACAGCCCGGGCAGACTGCCGGCTGGTCGATGTCGCCGTACCCCTGCTCGATGCGCTCCAGGTGCCCGCACCGACGGCATTCAAACGCGGCCGTGGTCACCTTCGGCCGGACGCTCGACCGCTTCACGACCTGCCCGCGGACCGTGATGGTCTCCCCGAGATGCTCCGCGCGCTCGTCTCCGACCGACAGCACTGGCTTCGGGAGCGATTCGTCGACGTCCTCGGGCTGGACCGTCTGGCTCACTGCTCACCACTCCCGTCGGTCAGCACGCGGTCCTCGGGACTCGTCCGGCGGTACTCGTAGGCCTTCAACAGCCAGAACAGCGCCGCCGCCCCGAACAGCGCGAGCGCCGCGTTGACGGCCGTTCCGAACGTCACACCGATCGCTCGCCCGACGACGGTCTCGGTGACGAACGCCTCGACTGAGCGCCACGGAAAGATAGTCGCCTTTGCGAGGATCGCGGCCAGCAGGCTCACCGCGATCAGCGCCGTAAGCTCGGCCAGTCGCGACCACATCTCTGACTCGGTCGCGAACCAGAGGAACGGCCCGACCGTCACGATGACCGCAACAGTATCGAGCCAGCCGTAGATGGCCGGTTTCCCGACCGTCCACGCCACCACCAGCCCCAGCGCGACCAGTCCCTGATAGAACCGCGTCCGGCGTTCGCTCGCGTCGGCGTACCGCTCGTCGAGCCAGTCCTCGGCGTCGCTAAGGGCCGCCCGGATGCGGGGCTCGTACTCAGCGCGCCACGTCTCGCGTGCCTGCCCGGCCCGCGTCTCGATCTCGTCGCGAAGGCTCGCAAGCCCCGACCGGATGCGGGGCTCGTACTCGGTGCGCAGCTCGTCGACGCGACTCCGGCTCCCCGAGTCATCCTCGACGTCGTCGCCGTCGTCGTCGGCGGTAAACGTGTCGAGGGTCGCGTCGCTCACAGTATCCCACCTCCACCGCTCGGCGAGACCGTCTCGACCAGGACGTCCAGCAGGTCGTAGATTGGCGCGATATTCACGCCCGGGATGACCCCCGCGTGGAGCGCCCCGGCGAGTGCGACCGCCAGCACGGCCACCGACACCGCTCCGTACCGAACGGCGACCGTGCTTGCTGTCCGCAGGAACGCCACCACCGACGAGAGCCGGTAGCCCCACCAGAACAGCGTCAGTGTCGAGACGACCGCGCTCGCCCCGATCATGCCTTTCAGTCCGAGCGTCGCCAGGACCTGACCGACCGCCTCGCGCAGCACCACGAACACGTCCGCGGGCATCAGTCGTCACCTCCCGACGACGTCGTGACGCTATCATCGTTGTCCTGGACGATCACCTGCGTCATCGCCGAATCGTCCTCGCTGGAACTCCCGCCAGACGAGGACGACGAACTGCCCGAGCCACTGCTGGAGTTGCCGAACAGCCAGCGGTACAGCGCGTAGGTGGCGAGCCCGACTCCGGCGAGCCCGCCGAGCCGGATCGCGGGATCGAGCGCCTCCGCGATCACCGGCCCGAGCGTCCCGGAGATCGACCCGGGCGCCAGCACCTCCAGCGCGAGGATACCGACGAACGCCACGCCCACGCCGAGGTAGCCGATCTTGAGCCGCCGGCCGCCCGGCAGGTAGTCGATGCCGTAGTAGAGCCCGAGGATCGCGAGCACTGCGCCACCCAGGATCGGGACGGTGCCCGAGGAGATCAGGCCCGACGCCGACCCGGGCGCCACGATCTCCATCCCGAGCAGCGTCACCGCTCCCGCAGTCGTCAACAAGACCAGCACGTCCCGCCGGCCGTAGCCACGCGAGCCGTACCGCCGCTGGAGCCAGTAAACGAGCCCGACCGAGCCCGCAACCAGCGCGAGCACCAGTCCGCCCTGGAGCGACTGGCCCAGCCCGAATGGCCCACCGATGCCGGAGTCGCCAGCGTTCTCGCTCGCGATGATCTGGAGCGTCTCCGGACTGTCATCGTCGACGAACACGACGCCGTCAGCGCCGGCCTTCTCAACCGTCCGTGTATCCGAGTGGGTCACCGACCAGAGCGCGTAGCTCTTGTCTTCGACCGCATTCAGCCACCGGATTGTCACCGGGCCCCCGTTCGTCCGCCCCGGGTCGAGATGGAACTGTTGGGCATCGAGGTCCTCGATGTGGACCTCCGCATCCCCGCGCTCGGGAGTGACCTCCAGGGGCGTGTACTCGACCCGAGCGGTCGCACCCTCGCCAGCGTTCGGGAGATGGACTCGTTGGGCGCCATCCGCGGTCACCTGCGAATACTCCTCGGGCTGGCTCCACGACTCGTTGTATGTGTGGACGATCCGCTGGTTCTGGATACCCAGCCAGAAGTTCTCGCCTTTCTCGGTCACTTCGATAGCGGTGTCGAGCCGATCGCCCGGCAGTGTCGGCTCGCGGATCGTGATGTCGCCATCGTTGACCTTGACCCGCCAGCCCTTCGCGTGGACCGACACTGACTCGTTCGCTTCCATGTCGCCGAGCTTGACCGTCACCACCGCCGACTCCGCATCGTACTCGTAGTTCGCAGAATCCATCCGGGTGTACTCGGACCCGTTCCGAGCGATCTCCAATGTCTTGATGTTGACTACCGAATCGTGGAACGGCAACTGGAGCGTCGCGTCCTGCTGGTCGTCGACGAACGTCTTGTTGATCGTGCGCTCCTCGGTCCACGCCGTACTGTTGTAGCTTGTCGAGTGGCTCGTCGCCGCCGTATGGTAGTAGTCGACCCCAACGCGCGCGGCTGGCGCCTCCGCCGACAGCGATTCGCCGACTCCGACCTCGACAGTATTCGTCCCGTTCGCGAGCCACGCAGTCGAGACGTTCAGCTCCGTGGTCTCATTTTTCGCGAGGGTTCCGTCAAATGCGGCCTCATAGCCGTTGACAGTGACGCTTGGATTCACCGACTCAGAAATTTCGGTATAGTTGACCGCGACTGAGACCCTCGACCACGATCGCGTTGAGACAACTGTCTCATGCGACCCGAGCGAGAGGTCGACGCCACGGGTCACCGTTTCGCCCGGCTCAAGCACCCCCGAGTACGAGGCCTCGGGGGTGCTGTCGCCGTCGAAATCCAATTGCGGGTTTTCGGTGACGCTGCGCTCATCAGCGTTGATCTCCCAGTCGAAGCCCATGGTTGTCGTCGCAAATGCCAGTTCATTTGTCCCGTTGTCGAGGTTTAATAGTGAGACTGTCACGGTCTCGCCACTCTGAAGAACACCCTCGTACGTTCCATCGATTGACCCATCCGCCCCGACATCGACCTTCGGGTTCTCGGTCGCAGTTACCTCGTCGGCCTCAATCTTCCAGTCGACTGATCCCTCATCAACAGAGGTCATCACCGACTGTGTCCCTGCTTGCAACGACGATAAATCCCGAGATACTGACTCACCCGGACTGAGGATGCCGGAATACGAGGCATCTGGTGAGCCATCACCGTCGATATCGACCGTCGGGTTTGCTGGCGCATAACGGTCCTGTTTGACTAACTGGTAGTCGAGCGCACCACCTCCTCCCGAGAACTGGAGGTCGGTCGCATCAGCAGCCAATGGCATCGATTTTGTCACGGATTCGCCATCAGATAGATCACCGAACGACGTCGAATTACCGTGACCATCAGAGACCGCCACATTCGTCGGCGACACAGTCGCCTCAATATCAGGGTCCAGGGTGCTAGTATACGTATCACCACCCCGTTTATACGACAGGCTGTCTCGCCCATCGGCTTCCGACATTGAGCTGATCCTAAGCGATTTCCAGGTGTCATCAACTCCACCTGTCGTGACAAACTCGACAGTAGTGCGCCCTCCGTCAGCGACAAAAGTCGAGTCGAGGTCAATCGTTATCTCGCCACCCGACGACGGCGGAGTCCACCCGCTTTTGACCACCGTCCCCTCGCCATACGTCTGATCATGTCCCTCGTTGACCATGTAGATATCCACCGTCGCCTGACTCGGATCACCATAATCCACCGTCGCATTCAACGACACTGATGACACCTTGCCCTCTAAGTCTTTGAACGTGAGTTCTCCGTGAATTGGCTTACTACTATAACTTCCAAGAATTGGTTTATTACGCCATCCATGTTCCGGACTACCAGCGCGTTGATGGGTCGTTGCATGACCCGTGACTGTGAGCTGCGGGTCTCCGGTTGCCGGGCCCACCGATGGCAAATTACCCGTTATAATCGAGTGCGTTGATGACGGAGTAATATTCGAACCACTCGAATTTACCCACATCGCCGTCTCTCGCCCTGTCAATGTGATCTGCTGGTTCTTCGGAACGACATTCCCGTCCACCGAGATTGATTCCGTCGCACCGTCAGATTGACTCGTCGCAGTCCATGACGCATCCGACGTGTTCGATCTCCCAGTGAATGTTACGGTCGAGTTCACGGGCAGTTTATTCCCGCCAACGCTGATGGAATCAGTCGAGCCATCGCTGGCCGATCCGGCCCAGAACGTCTGGCGAGTCTCCTCGACCCCCATAAATGTCACTTCAGGCTGGCCGTTTGCTGGCCCAGTCGGGGCGTTCGTTCCAGCCGCGGTAACCGGCAACATCTCGCCATCTGAGAGTGCCGTTCCCGACACCGACTCCTGTTCTGTCGATTCACGACCGGTCAATTCAACCGAGAAGTTCTCGGCCTTGCTGGCGTCCGCCAGCTCGTAGCGACTCGTCGAGCCGTCGGTCGCCGCGTCCATCTCGATCGAAACCTCGCCCGCGAACGTGCCCGTCTCCTCGGCCGCGCTCACCACCACGGGCGACCACACGGGGACGAGCGCACCCATCACGACGAGCGCGACAAGCGCGAGCGCTCGCGATTTACGCATCCGCGCCCACCTCCGTTCGCGCCTGAGCGAGCGCCCCGCACGCGGTATCCTCCGCCCGTGCGAGGCCGACCGCGCTCGCGGGCAACCACGCCCACAGCACCGCGCGCGCCGTCGCACACCGACGCGCCTGCCCGCCTCCGGTCACGTCCGCACCGACGCGGCCGCGGACGCGTCTCCGCGAAATCCTTCGCTCGCGCGCTCGCCACCGCTCGCCCGCCAGCGCGTTCAAAAACCCACGCGAAGACGAGCGCTCGCGCGAGGTCGCCCGCGGCCGCGGTCCATCGCGAGCACCCGCCCGCGCCTTGAACCGAGCGCGCGAACCACGCCACCGAGCGAGCAACCGCGCACCTGCTCGCGACGCGCATAATGCGCCCGCACCCCCGGGGGGGATATTCCGTTCATATCCGAAACGCGCGCGTGCGTAATTGCTCCCGATCGAGGCCGAACTCCGCCGGGGACCGCCTCCTCGCCGCATCCGACCCCCCGGATTTTCATCTGAGCGCGAGCTCGCGCTCGACGTCGCCACGCCGATCGTCGACGTCGGTCGGGTGGCAATCATGCCGTCACCCCTCCCGTCGAGGTCGCCCCCTCCCGGCCGTCCGGATCGAGGTACACCTTCAAATCGCCCTTGATCGGCTTCGGGATGTTCGGCCACCCGACCTTTTCGAACGAACTCTCGGTGTAGAGCAGGGCCGTCCCGATGTCCTCGTCGGACATCAGGTCCTCCTCCATCGGAACCGACTCCATTCCGACCGGAATCGACGACGATCGTGACTGGCGCGGGTTCGCTGTCCCGTTCATGTGAATCCGGAACGAGATGCGGTCACGCCACAGCGAATGGAGGTGTTTGTCCTTGTGGCCCGCGAAGTACCGCGCGATCCCGTTCTTCCGGAAGTCCTCCATCGACTCGCCGAGCATCTTGATTTTCAGCCGCGTCAGGTACTTGTCGTTCGCCGCGCCCTCGGGCGCCAGACTCTGGACCTCGTCCTGAATCCAGCTCGTCCACGCCCACGGCCCGCGCTCAACCAGCGAGAGCCCCCAGCCGAACCACCAGTGGTTCACCGGGTCCTCGGCCGTGAACTCGACCTCGTCCGATGAGTCGGCGACTACGCGGTCGCTCTCCTCGTAGACCCACTGACACCCCCGCATCTTCGGATCAGGGTACACGACGTTGAACTGGCCGTCTCGGAGAACCCGCAGGTTCAGGTCCATCACGTCTTTGTAGTAGACCACCTCTCGGACGATGTCCTCCAGATCGACCTCGACGCCACGCGAGCCACGCGATCGCTGTTTCGGCACGAGGCGAGCGGTCGGCTCGTACCCCTTCGGGACGCACACCCGCGCGACCGGCGCAAACGGAAGCCACTCCGACCGGCTGCCGGTCACCGCCGACCAGACCACCCGCGCCTCGTTCAGTGCCATCTCGACGCTGGCGATCCGCAGCAACAGCGTCGACTTTCCCGAGCCTTCTTTCCCGACCGTGAAACACCCCGGGCCGCCGGAGACGCGGGCTGTCCCGCCGTCCCATGTGTGGTCGAACAGCGCCGGACCGAGATCGTCGTAGTCCCACGCGTCGAGGTCGAACTTCCGCATCCCGAACCTCCGGCGGAGGTAGTCCGCGTCGGAATGCAATCGGTCATCGTCTCGGTACTCGCGTGTCTGCGTGTGTGGGTCAGGTAAGTTATCAGGGTTGGGAGCAGTCATATCTGTGTCTCCTCCAGTCGTTGTTTGTCCGGGTCCTCGCGGAGCTCCTGCGCGCGCTCTAACTGGAGCGCAGGTGTCAGCGAAAACGCCGGAAGCAGGTAGAACGCCGCCAGTTGCTCGCGCTGGCGGGCGTGATCACTACGGTCGCCGAGCAGCACGTCCCGAGCAGTCCGCTCCATCTCCAGCCGCCAGTCGAGATCCGCGTCGATCCGGTCGAGCTCCCCGAGCGTGACGTCATCGAGGTGATGGAGCCAGGTGTCGAGTGCGTCCTCGGATTCAAATCCGTCGAGGAGCTTCCGCAACGCGACCGTCTGTCGGTCTTTCAGCGTCTGGAGCGACGGCCGCATCGCGAACATCGAGACGTCCTCGACGTCGACGCGATTGTCCTCCTGGACGTACTCGCCCGCGTCCTTCCGGAGCGTGCGATAGCCCGCGCGACAGGCCGGCCGGATGAACTTCTTCGCCATCCGCCGGCGGACCGTCGCGGCCGCGTCCAGCGACACCGGCGTCTGCCGGTAGTGCCGGCGCTTCTCGCTGGTGATTACGCATGACAGTACCACCTCGTCAC
>NZ_SBIV01000020.1 GCF_004765795.1 Halorussus marinus | reverse complement strand
TCTACCCATCTACTGTCTGAGTAGCGGCCTTCTACACCGTGAAATCACCAACTTCAGAGCGAGGGCTATGTTGGTGCGACGGGCGCGCGCGAGCAGCGGATTCTCGGATGATTTGAATGACTACAAAGTCGGACATTACAAATTAGATGTATGCCCTGTTGCCGTCTTGCTATTTGTTTTGTTGACAATTATCGGGTGCCTGTTCTCTTGGTTGAATGAGAATTATATTCACTTTAAACCAATAGTAACTGAGACTCTTGGTTCAATATGAAAGCTTTTTGTCCTGCGTGAGTAATACTGAGTATGGACGCACTAGTGGTAAATCTCCCCGAGCAGGACGACAAGATCGGGACAGAATTACCAAATCCAGATCGGGAAATGTTCGATAAGTTGAAGGAACAATACGGATTCAGCACCGATGCCGAAGCTGCACGGATTTTCTTGAAGTTGGGGATGATGTCGACAGTTAATAACGACCCCCGCCACTCAATTTCGTCCGAAACGGGCGGGGAGTTTTCTCCAGTTACAATACGGGAACTGGTCCCAGAAGGAATGGACAATGCTGTTGAGATCACCGACGAGTTCTGGGATCAAATCCTGCGGGATGAGATGATCGATATCGTCGAGAACGACCCAGAAATACATCGAGACGGACTTGAAATCTACCGATGACAATAGAATTCAGGTCTGATACCCGGCCTAAGCGCGACGACGAATCTCTTCTTGAGTACTATCTTGCTTTTCGAGGAGAAGAACTCGAACCAGCTAGTAAAGAAGTGTACCGGGAAGCCTGGAGATATCTACAAACATTTCTCGAAAATAAGGACTACACTCTATCTAATATAACCAAGGAAGAAGCACTAGAGTGGTGTGAGTTTTTACGATCCAAAGACATTCAAGAAAAATACGGTGAAAGGTCAGTAGGGCGGGTGCGTAAAATGATTGATGACCTCAAACAGACGCCAGAAATTAGCGGTGGAAATCCATTTCAGGAGGCTCTTGACACCGACCCGTTCAGTTACGACGATTCAACAAGCAAACTCAACGTTCCCCTCGATACTCTCCGAGAAGCGATCTCCAATATCAGGCATCCCTGCACATTATTCATATTCGTGGTCCTGCTGAAAACAGGATTGCGACGTTCAGAACTAGCGAACCTTGACGAGAGGGACATCAACATAGAGCGGCCAATCTCTGAGGTTATGGATCCACCAAGAACAGAAATACGCGATAAGCCGAATACATTATATGTCGATTCCTCAACCAGTCAAGGAGATAATGTCAACGGCGAGGTGCGAGAGTCCGGGAATAAGCCAAACTCGTACCGCCAAATCCCCCTTGATAAAGAGACGGTCGATTTATTCGAGTGGTACCTGGCACTGGCTCCGAGCTCGAAGTCGCCAGCTAACCCTATTCTCAAAATATTCTCGTTATCACAGGGTAGTGCAGAGACAGGGGACAGATTAGGCTGCGATGGAATATATGAGAGAGTCAGAGACTTGGCAAAGAAACAAAATTGGGACGTTGAAAGTGGAGTGACCCCGCACTGGTGTCGGCACTGGTTCACCACGCAATTACGAGCACGAATCGACGATAATGAGGTTCCAGTCGGATCGGCCAAAGGATATGTCCAAGGCCTTCGGGGCGATACAGATAGCTCTGTTATAGATACTTACACGCAAGAGTGGGACATCGACAACGACACAAAAGAATACGCTGAGGTTTATCGAGACAATATCCCGAATCTGCTAGTTGACCCGTACGAGGAGGGTGAGATTACGTGTCCGTCATGTGGCCATGAGCCGCCTGCTGTGACGTTTTCCACAGTGGAGCCAGTCAATGGTGCAAGCCAACTCTGTAACCGCTGTGCGCGAGACGAATACGTCTCGCTGGATTAACCTTCCGAGTAAGCCAAACAACAACGCTCGTGGCGTAGATTGTTGGTGAGTCACAACACAGTTTCGAGGATGGTTTTGAGCGCTTCTTCACCCGGTTTTTGAAAGACTTCACGACGAAGCTGAAACGCTCGGAGATACGGTGTGAGTGTGTCTTTGGAGACTCCTCGATGCGGCGAGAGCTACGCGTCGCTGACGCGACGGTGGCTCTCGCACGTGTTCACATGGACATCCCCATCTACGTACTCACCATCCCCGTGGACGACGTATTCACGAGTGAATGCGTCGTCCTCCTCAAGAGGCTCAAAACGGTCGTGTCGGAGCTAGAGCCAGAAGGCTACGTAAGCCGCCCGTGGTGATCTACTCGATAGAGACGTTCTCGGGCCGTGGAGTTTGAGTACTTCGTGTAGCGTCTCAACCCAATCGAGTGTGATCTGCGCCACCTATGATCGAATGTGTCGCGATGAGCGGCAGTTAGCTCGGATAAGCTACGGTAGTGAGAAGATTGTTTGTAGCCACCACGGGTGATGATGTGTGATTTAATAGATAGTTAAGACAACAAGGCAGTTCTGGTGGTACAGTCGCTCAAAATAGAAAATATGGCGTTTTCTACTTGTGGGACAAATATAAAAGTCACAGTGTATCCGACACAGAAATAGCACGATTCCTGAGAAGCCCTCCGGCGCTGGGACGCCGGAGGAACCGTGCTGCCAAGCCAATGACAGCAAGCCAAAATACCAGGGTCAGGAGTCATAACTCTGTCTCTCAGAACAGGACTCCCGAAACTGACCCACTAACTCACCAAGTCGTACAGTTCGCAATCCAGCGTGATGAAGTAATCTCCAGCGACGACATCGAGACCACTGATGATCGACTACTTTCACTGCTCACGGAGTATCGAGCGTGGCGACGTGACAGGTTCGACAAGCACAGAGTCGATGATGAGGCCACGTTGAAATCAGGAAAATGGAGTCGGGAGACGGCGCCCACAGCGGGGGTGATCTAAATGTCCACCCCGAACGACGAGACAGCGTCACTCGCCATCCCGATGGATCCCGACAAGGCGTTCGATGCGATTGCAAATAGCCGCCGTCGCCGCGTCTTATTGTCCCTATCACGCTCCCATAGCGGGGTCACTGCCAACGAACTCGCAATCGAAATCGCGGCCATCGAAAACATGATCGACCCCAGCAAAGTGGGGAGCGACGAGCGTACGTCTGTCTATATCACGCTAACCCAATCGCATCTTGAGAAACTCGATGAGGTCGGCGCTGTCAACTATGATGACCGACCAAAGGAAGTGACCCCAACCGATGCCACCGAGCCGCTCGCCGAATATATCCGCCGGCTACAGACTGCCTGCTACAAGCCAGACACGGAGGAGACCGCATGACTGACAGCCAACAGCGCGCACTCGCGACGCTTCGGGATATCGACGCCAGCTTCCACCGGCTGTTCGAGGCGGTCGTTGAGGACGAAGCAACTGCATCCAAACCGGCTGAAGATCCGATCGCCACACTGCGGCGCGCACGCTCACAGATCGACGCTGCGCTACTCGAACACCAGCACCGGACGGATGACGAGACACTCCCTGACGGTGGATTATGTGTTCTCCAGTGGGACCCACCTCGTACTCCACCGCGGCGACTCGTCCTCGACCCCGACAGCGATGACGATAGCTGGACGCGTCGTGAACTCGAATGGACTGGAGATGGATGGCGCGTCTGCGGTCGCAACATCGTCAACGACGTTGCGATAAGCGCCCCGGCGGAACCACGCTATCCAGATCCCATGGCTCCTCCGACACTCGATACGCACCTCGAATGGATTCGCAGCACATGGACGCACCCTGATCCAGATGTCCTTGTCTTCGATGCGACGGCGACGGGTGAACAAGGCGTAGTTGCGGCTGTCGACGATGAACTGCGGTACCGCGAGCAGGATAGCCACCAGTGGTACACTGTAACCGACAAGGAGGAACTCTACCATCACCTCCAGGAGAAGGGTCAGCCAGCCGTCAAACCGCTGTCAGAGACGCCGCTGACGCGCCTGCAGTTCACTCCAAGCCCACTCACCAATGACGATGGATGAGCCCACTCCAGGGGAGTACGATGACCGCCTGAGCCTGCTGACGGAGACAATCGAGGCACTCCGTGAAACACTCGAGCGCGATCATTCACTTCCTACTGACCAACGGATGTTCGCCCGCCGCCTCCTCTTTCTCGCAAGCCAGCCGATCACTGAAGCCGAACGGATTCTGCCCGAGCCAGACCGAGATGCTGACTCAGCAGAAGATCGAACTCCCGAATCAAGGGATGACTACGCGGCTGCACTCACTCACATCGAACGGCAGTTGTGCTGGCTAGTTCGCTCACTCCGTGCTGTACAGCCGGCAGCCCACCACTATGACGAACCACCTGTCGAGAAGTTCACAACAGCCCTCGAGTACGCGACAGCCCTTCGAGACATTCTGTCATCGGTCCCGGAAGATAGTCCAGTTCTCGCCGACAGAGAGGATATCAACCTCGACAACGTTGACCCGCACGTCGGGGGGCGTGGGAATGGTGATGGGCGGTGGCTCGAGTATCAACTCGAGCGTGCACTCGGACGCTGGGGATACCGTGCAGCGACACGCCAACACCTCTATAGTCTGGAGATTGATGTCGTCGCCAGACGGGAGGAGAAACAGCAGCAGCCAAGCGACTGGATTGTCGCACAGTGTAAAGACTGGACAGACGACCCAATCACTCCGACGGCTCTCTTCCGGTTATGTACCGTGGCGTTCGCTTGTCGCGCGATGCCGGTGCTCTGTCACACGACTGAGCTTACGCCTCGGGCCGAGAAACTGGCGCGTGAACTCGAGGTGCGCGTGCTTGAGTTACCAGATTTGGAGCGTGCAGAACTGCCTGCCCCGCAGGTTGCCAAACCGACGATGGAATTCCGTGAGTGGGAGCCACAGTACCGGGCTCGCGAGGACCGTGGCTCCTTCCCGTTGATGTTCCGTAGGGAGCCAGGGAAACGCTTCAGCTACGTTCCCGGGTTCAAGCCAGTCGGCAAAGCCGCGGACTACGAACCGATTGAGAATGTTCGGAATGACGATGAGCATCCTGCTGCTGGTCATTAAGTCTCTACAGGATTAGACAGCAAATTTCGAATAATATTTCTACTGGCCAGAAGCGAAATTCTCTGAAATGTCCTTCAGATATTTGGCGAAACATATCCATCTGCGAAAACCGTATTGTCATCCGGCAACAGGTACTAGTACGGATGCCCGTTCCGGTTGATGAACTCACGAGTGACGATCGGTTCCCGATCAAGCCGGACACGAACGAGTACCGCGTTCTCAGCTTCCTTGTCGCACACCGCGAATACGGCTACACTCCACGCGAAATTGCGGCCCGAACAGCCCTCAACAAGACCGCCGTGTCAAGCACGATGGCTCGTCTCTTCGAGTACGGGCTTATCGAACGAGCAGACAACGTCTATTACGTCGACCCAAGCCGAGCCAGTAAGCTAAAGCGACGGCTCGAATCGCTCGATTCACTCGTTCAATTCTTCGAGTCAGCACCCGACGACAGCTACGCCGAGAAGGGCTGGGAACAGGAACTCCCGACCTTCGATCCAGAGAGCGTGTCATACAATGGTTCCCGACAGCTATTATCCATCGGTCATATACTGAATAAAATTGACAGCTGACGAGACCCACAGGGTAGACGCGAAATTCGAGCTGTGTAATCGCTAGGTAGGGGGTGTGAGACGAATTCTATGACACGCTGTCCAGATGCAAAATCGGTTGCCCCGGAGGAGGACTCCGAAACGGCAGAAGCACAAGCAGAAGCCCTCATCGAAGATATCGAAGATTGTCGTAGAACGGAATAACCTCGCTTCTGTATTTAAATTCCGCGTCCATGTCTCAGTACCGGCTTTCCAAGACCATACAGGGGAGTTCGTCGTCGCCGCCGGTGAGCGTGAAATAGAGTGCCGTACTGCCCTAGTGGAGGTCAGTGATTTTGCCAATCCAACGGACGCCGTTGAGGGCAGGCGTGCCCTATACGACTGACGCAAGCCGGTCGTTCAGCTGTGGCACGCTGAGGTCCTCTCTCGCATCGGGTTCGACCGCCTGCCGTTCGGTATCTGGTGCGTCCGCCATCTTCGTCTACTAACTTCTGAACAGGAAAATCAAAAAGCTACGCTCAAGTTGAAAAGCCAGATTTGTAGAATAGCACCCCCATAGGAGAATCTCCGGTCAAGAGAATTGATACAGCACTCACTGCGAAAACAGCTACTCTGTGGATTCTTCGTCGTTGAGTTCCTCATTTGCGAACTCATACTCACGGACATAAGTACGTGAAGATATCTGGAACTTCGATTCGATCGAGCGCAGAGAGCGCAGCATCACGAAGATCGTCGAGGGTGTCGAACAGACGGTTGCCAAGCTCTTGATCAAGCTGTCGCCAGCACTCTTCCGCGGGGTTCAGCTCCGGTGAACCCCGCGGAAGGTAACACAGTTCGATCGGCGTGTGTTCGACGAATTTCTGCACTGCGTTGGCCGTGAAATACGACGCGTTGTCCAAGACGACGCAGATTTTCTCGCCGAATTCGGTTTGGAGAGCGTCTAGCAAGCGAATCGTCGTGTCGCTGTTGAAGTTCTCGTCACAGGGCAGAAAGAACGTTTCTCCGGAATCGCTGACTGCACCGAGCAACTTGATGCTGTCCCACGCGCCCGTCACCGGCAGTGACGGGCGCTCTCCTTCCGGGAACCAGGCATAGATCAGCGTCGAGAGAACCTGACGCGTCTGATCGATGGTCAGGATCGTGTATTCGTCGTCCAGGTTGTCGCGCTTTTTTTGAAGCCGTCTTGCCAGGCTTCTTGAGCTCTCTCGTCGGATTTGTGAAACTCCGGCCGGGCTGTCTTCCAGGACAGCCCGGCCTCGGACATCAATCGTCGGACGTGACGTTCACAGTACTCAACGTCGAATTCTTCAGCGAGATAGTGACGCGCGAGTGGAACAGACCACGCGGGCGCGTCATATCCGACTTCCTCGGGTGAGTCGTGGAGTGCTTCAACGAACTGCTCGTGCTCTTGTTCGGAGAGCTCGGACGGCCTGCCCTCTCGTGGTTTGTCGTAGACGACCTCCTCGAACGGCTCGTCGGCGAGCCGTTCGAGTCGGTTGAACCATTTTGAGGCCCAACTGCTAGAAAATCCGTAGAGTTCGGCAGCTTCCGCTTGCGTGAGATCGTCCATTTCTTTGTAGGTGATCGCGGCCATAAGCCGCTTTGTCGCGTCGGCATCATCGACCTCCGCCAAGATCTGGCGGAGGTCTTCAACAGAGACGTTCTCCAACGTCGCCATACTGATCCTTGTTCCTCAAGCTCCATGAATTTTTAGCCGTCAGTATAAGGAGCTGGTCCTCGTGAATTTCATTGTCTGCTTGCTGCTGTTTGCTAGGCACATTCGCAGCAAGCAGACGTCCTAACTAACCGGCTTTGTGAAGTACTGAAACTCCCTGCCGACGAACCCAGTAATGATGACGAGGGTGGGACACAGATGCAGTCCTCGCAGACCGCATCGCGGCCGCGACTTACCTCTGTCGGCAAGCGAGTTCATACGCCGGTATTCGACTCGTCGAGCAATCCGATGAAATCCGGTCCCCGGCAGAGCATGAACGATCTCCTAAAAAATAACCAGTAGCCGCTCTGCAGTCGCGTACTATTTGGAACCCAAGATTCGTCCCGGAACACCGTCCAACAGGACTTTTCGTAATTCGAGTGGTTTTGCTTGGCGTTTTCGCGATAAGTCTCGTGGCTCAAGATTCAATATTAGCAGTCCCACTCCTGGATAATTCGCTTCAAGGAACGTCTGCGCCTCTTGACTATCGTCGTCTCGAACAGTGAGGTAAACTTCAGAAAAGAGTCCCGAGTAACAATAATGTGAGAGTTGATCGGTGTGACGACCACGTCTGCGTGCTCTGCCGGGACTCGTTCGACACGTTGACGGCGAAGATGAACCACAAATGCCCGAAGAAAGAAGAGACTACATGCCAAGACAATTGCTGTCCTTGAGAACCAAAGGACGAGCCCGGGTACTGCAACAAGCACAAACCATTGGCACACGAGCATATCGAGCCCGAGAAGGAGACTGAAGAGTACGGGGTCCTAGTGAGGGAAATCGGGTGGTGGAGCGCTCTGAATCCACTCTTAGTCTGTTTGATAGTTGCGTGCAAAATCTGCTTGGAATTAGAGCCGAAACCAGCAATGTGGTCGTAAATCTAACTAATGTGGTTCCAACACGCTTCCTTCTGGGGATTTCGCACAGACCACTGCGCAGTTTTAGCTTGCCTCTACCTCCTTATTGCCTCTATTGGGTTACCAAAACGGAGTTCGTTAGTTCACCGTCTATGAATCTAGAAGAAACGGTTCTCCGACGCTCATCTATTCCTCTAAAACGCGAACTTGATCTTGGTACTCTTTGAACAAGTCTGCGTCGAGGACTTCTTGTAGAGCGTCGTCCGACTCGCCAGACCGGGCATACCCAATCATAAGACCAAGACCTGCCCCGACAGTCTTACCCTGTCTCCGTGATATTCCTACCTCGTTCGCCGCCGCGTGTTGTGCTCCCAAACTTGCTCCTTCCAACATCGCTTCTGGGTCAGCGTGCGTGACCCATTGGGCATAAGCTTCTGGAACGAGGATATCCGCGAGGTAGGAAGAGGCTCCAAGTGCTGCTCCAAGAGTTTCCCCGTCGATATCCTCGATGTCCCGTCCTTTCTCTGCCATCTGCTGTGACTGATTCAACAGTTCTGTGGGATCAACATCGTTTAGAGCGGAGTCATTGTGGCTACTTGCGTATGCACCGATAGCACCACCACCTAAAGCCGACGCAGCAACTAAAGCACTAGTTGAAGTTGACGCTGCAACTGCTGGTGCTCCCAAAGCCGGGTTCATCACCGCTAAACCAGCCATCAATCCCCACGTCGCAGCCTCATGCGGTTCTGCATTTTCAAACGTGTGTTGCGTCTCTTCTATTCCTTCGTCTGTCTTATTCCGAATCTTCCCTAAAAGAGAACGTCCTTCGTCAGATTCTTCCTGAGATTCGTCATTACCGAGCGACGATTTTAAGTCCTCCAATGATTCGGCTTCAGCTACGATATCGTCGGAACGTTGTTCGTGGAACTCCTCAGTCAAGGTCTCAAGATTATTGATTACCTCCTCTGCTGATTCCCCTTCTTCTACGATCTCGTCTGCTTTTGCTTGGATCCGGTCTGGAAATTCTGCGAGAACTTCCCGTAACTGAGCGCTCTCGCTCCCTTTAATCATGCCAACTCGACTTCCAACCCAAGAGGTGATACTGCCATCCGTCGCAAGTAGTCGCTCCAGTCCATCTAATGTCTCCGCTTGTCGAACTGCTTCGTCGGGCGAGTCAGGACTATTCTCTGCGATTATCTGTTCGAGTCCCTTTATCGCTTCATCAGCATCATCTACGGTTCTTACGAATTCTGTGGCCTCTTCTTCCGCTTCTGGAGGGACGGCCTCAATCAATTCAGAAATACGCTCAGGCTTCTGTTCCGGACTAACTTCGTCCTCTTCGTCATCATCCCCGCCGAACATAGTCTGAAAGATAAATTGAGTCGTTAAAGTGTTTGCCCACTATGGGGTGGCATTGTTCAGATTAGCTGATTCCATGCGAAGGCGAAGGTCTGCAACCAATTTTCGGCAGAGCGGTGAGTCGCGTGGCGAAAATGATTGGCGAACTGTTTCGTTCGGCGTTTTAGCTCTTTGAAGACACGTTCGACGCTATTCCGATTTCCATGTGTGACATACTGAAATCGGAGGTTTTGCTCGAAGAGTGCGGCCTGTAACCACGGCGCGCCATCGACGAGAAACACCGCGTCGGCGACGCGGTGTTTCTCTTGTAATTCGGTGAGAAACTGCTTCGTCACAACGATAGTTCGTGTCGGATAGAGCTTGGCGTGGAGAAATTCGTTGGTTTGAGGATCGACGGCGGCGTACAGCCAGTAGCGTTGATCGTTGAGTTGAATCACGGTTTCATCGACGACAACGTGATTCGGGTTTTTGCCGTCAGTTGGCTGTAGATCGGCTTTCTGCACCCAATTGTGGATAGTGGATCGACACCGTTTGACACCGAATTGTTCTAAGACCGAAACAGTATCCGAGAGTGATAATCCGGCCGCATGCAGGTGGATACTGAGCTTCATCAGCGGCTCCGGTGTCGCTTCTCGCTCCATAAACTCTAACTCGATCGAGTCGCTAGCTCCGTTGAGGCGGTCGATTTCTGGCATGGATCACTAGCAAATCGAACCGCCTCATCCTTCATCCTTATCTGAACAGTGCCTATGGGGTAAAAGGGCTGTGTTGAATCGCCATACGGCAGAGAGGTAGGCCGCTAAATCAAAGGAGTTGAAGCGGGAGAGTTCCGTTGACCATGACGCAAATCTCCCGCTTCATCGGGG
>NZ_SBIV01000019.1 GCF_004765795.1 Halorussus marinus | reverse complement strand
ACGCGCGGAGGCCGACATAGCCACCCAGCTGGATGACAAGGTCGTCTCGGTGACTCGCAGCGGCACGGCGAAGTTCCTCGAGTTCTCCGTCTGTCATCCAGACCTTGTATTCGTCTTCCTTCGCGGTCGCCTCGAGCCTCATGTGCACTTCTAAAATAACCTTGCACAAAATACCCGAGGATACAGTGGTGATCACCCTGGTATTCACCCCGAAAGCAGGGGTTCGCTTCCGACTTCTATGATAACTCGGAAATTCCGTAGTTCAATCCCGGAAAATATGAGCCGACAGTGCTTGACAAAGGACACAGTCTACTCTCAAGCATCGACGAACGTGGTGGCGGCCTCGTTGGAGCAGTCGCCGGCGGAGCGCTCGCCTACAGCGTGACTGAGAGTCCGGCAGTCGGAGCGGTAGTGGCGCTCGGAGGTGGGCGCTCGGCGAGGCGCTTCACGATCCCGACGACTAACCCCAGATTTCCGCTGTCGACCGCCCATTCCGTTCTGCGGACCTGATTTGGGCACGCCAACCTCCCACAGTTCTCTGAGTGTGAGACGCTCCAGATAGCGAGTTCCATTTCCACTTGGTCTGGCGAGTGACGAGACAATAATTCGTAAACTCTATACCGGTATATGGATTAGCGGTCGTCAGCATTCGAACAGGACTCCACATACGGCATCGTCGAGCGCCTCGCGGAGGACGACCGCGACGACTCCGTAGACGACCTCTACTTCTCTTATTTAGTGGCGGGTGGCGATAGAGTTTCAAACTCCGGCACCGAACAGATAGATGGGTTTCGAGGGAGTCATCCCTCGCTTTTCAATTCCTCTGAGCAACAGCTACCCCCGTTCTCAGTTAGTTTCAGCGATTACGTCTGGCCAAGTTTTATATACATATCTGTATATGGATACAGATGCAGATATGGCTACAAAAACAGTCCGCGGCGCTACCTTCCTCGACAAGGGCGGCACCGGCAAAACCACCACCGCAGCACACTTCGGCGTCGCACTCGCCGAGCAAGACCACAATGTCCTCATCGTCGATCTCGCTGGGAAACAAAACGACCTCGCCGAATACTTCGGTCTACTCGACGACTGGCAGGCCGCTATCGACGCCGATGATGACGACGACCAAGACTGGCCGAACATCGGCACCGTCTTCACCGACCAATGGGAGCAAATTGCGCGCGCTGTTCCCGACGCCGCCGAGCAGATGATCTGGGAGACCAGTGAAGGCCCAGATATCATCCCCGCCCATCCAGACCTCGACGGCGTCGACGACGATCTCGCCAGCGTCGACCAAGAGGATCGCTACCAGCGCCTCAACGAGTTCACCACCGAGCATCTCGAGCCGATGGGGTACGACGTGATCCTCTTCGACCTCCCCGGTCTCACGAACAACGTCAGCTACAATGGCCTCTGGGCCGCCCGGAACATCATCGCGCCCGTCGAGATGGGGCCGCTCGAAGAGAAACAAGCCAACGGACTCCGAGACGATTTGGACCGTATCGCCACCAACTTCGACATCGAGCTCGAGCTGACGATGGTCCTTCCGAACAAGGTGGACACGCGAACGAACCTCGCCGAGGAGTACCTTCAACAGTTCGAGGACGCATACCCTGATGCGTTCGCACCTGCGTATGTTCCTGTGAGTCAGGACATTCGAAACGCCTGCAACCAAGGCAAGACCGTGTTCGCGCTTGACAAGCCATCGAAGACCGCCGAAGAGGCGATTGAAGCCTACCGTGTCAACGCTAAAGCGTTCTACAGGCGTCTGACTGGAGGGGAATAACCATGGGTGACCCAGACATCGACGAGCTCCGCGAGCAGTCCCGGCCCGGCGACCGCGCCAGCAACACCAACAACGAACCGAGTCTCGAAGACCGGTTCATCGACGCACTTGACGCGGTCGAAGACGGCGGGTCGAACATGAAAACGCTCTCGGCCCGTGATAAGGATCTTGCTGCGTTCGTCCGTGGGCTTGAGGCTGACGAGAGCGAGTTAGAAGCGGTCGTTGAGCAACTGCACGAGGTCCGCGGTCGCGGTAACGATGTGAACCGGCAGGAGTTGATCATCTCGGCTGTGTGGATAGGTCTTCAAGAAGCGTGCCCGGAAGCAGTTGAAGCGTTCAAGGACGCGAAGGGCGAGCGCGCCCGCCAGTTGTAGCCATATACATATCCATATACAAATACAGATACAGACATACGAGATTTCCATGAGTAAAGATATCGACCCCGAAAATCCGCGTCCGAAGGGTCATTACCCTCGGTTCGCAGACAACGAGTGGCACTACGTCCCGGACGAACTCGCACAGACAATCTCACTTGGCCCAGGCGGCGATGGTGAACCCGGCCAGGACTGGGTCTTGTCCTATACGCCCGAACGCGGGAACAAGGAGGACCGCGAGAAGATCTTTGTTCGGCTCACGCCGAAGTCGCTCCAAGAGTTGTATATCGAGACGAAAGACCTCTCGCAGGATGCTCGGATGCACGGCCACAGCGCCGAGTGCGATCTCTGCGGAGACCAAGTGCCGTTGGAGAAGGCCGTGCCGAACAAGCGTGAGGAGCCCGTCCACAAGCGGTGTTACGTCGACGCGTACGGCGGTCCCACTTGGCTGAAAGACTACTAACGCACAGTGCTATCAGTAGTTAGTAGCACAGTTTCTTTATTCAGAATTGGTGGTGAAATAGAGGAGTAGTTGTTCGGGTCAGACTCCAGAACTGACCGAGAACACCACCATTCCGAGAAACGCGAGCCCACCGAGAATCAACAAGAACCCGCCGATTAACCAAAAGAGACGTTTTTGCGTCAACGTCGGGTCTTTGAAACCGAAGAGAAACTTGAATCGGCCTGCTACCTCCAATTGCTCTTGATTCCCGGTGAGAACGTAGAATAGTTGTCGTAAACCGGCGTAGATAGAGAAGAGACCTAGCAACAGTAGGAACAGAACGCCAAGGAGAGCTACAATATTCATCATTAAATAGAATTAACGATAGTGATTAAAACAGTTGTGATTATTGTATGGCGGAATCACGTCCCACACCGAGTAAAAACGTCCATATTGGTTACGTCCTGAAGGCTGAATAAAGAAATCGTATTATCGACTACTGCTATGGTGACCAATCTCTGTGGGTGTGTGAAGTCTTCTATAACACCCTCCTAGGAAGATATCCTAGTGTACTCGATTTCACTGTTGGTCGTCCAATCGTGAATCTACTACCGAGACGAGGATGTCGGCGAGAGTTCTTCCTCACGGGACCGCTACGTCTGCAGGGACGAGGGTAAACCCGAGCGTCCGAAAATCGCTGTCGAACGCGAACATGTGCTCGATGTCCCGGCTTCCCGCCAGCACACTACTCGTATGGTCGACAAACGAAATCTGGTGGTCATCGTACTGAGCGAACTCGTCGCACGCAGCAGTGAACGCAGGTTTGTCTACCGGGAGGACGTTGAAGCTCTCCGACTCACGGATCGTGTCGAGTGTCTCGACGGCCTCGGCATGGCCGACCTTGCGAACCATCAGCGTAGCGAGCTCCGAGAGCACCGACCGGCTCGTGTAGAGCGGCCGGTACGGGAGGTCGCCAGCGCCGAGGGCATCGAAAACCTCGCGGGCTCGGTCGTGGCGTTCGGCCTGCTCGTAGGCCCATGCGAAGAACGCGCCCGTATCGATGAACAATGGCGTTGCGCCCTGCGTCATTACGATTCTGCCTCGCCGTAGAGGATATCGTCGATGTCCTCCTCGCCGACCGGCTCGTCACCGCCGTGCGGGTCTGCGCTCCAGAACGGGTCGTCCGGGTTGATTTCGGCGACGGTGTTCTCGGTGTCGGTCAGCCACCACACGACGGCGTTGGCCCCGACTGTGCGCCGTTCCACCCGGCCCTGCTCGTGGAGTGTGACCAGTTTCTGCCGAACTGTTTCTGAGCTACAGTCGAGGATCTCACCGAGCTCGGGTGCGGTCGCCACGGGACTGTCCGTCTGGCGAATCGCTTCGACTACGTCCTCGAGCGAGATCGTGCCGACGTACTGCCCTTGGTCGTTTCGTTCGCGGTCTTGACTCATGTCTCTTGGTTCGCCAGCCACTCACCTAAACCTATTGCCGCGTGGCAACTGGGACGGGACTCCCCATTCTATATCTCTATTCACAGAAGTACTCGACACGTTCGCAAGCGACCGCTTACCTTCCCCGGAGTTCCAGCGTTCTTACAGAGACCACCCATGCCGCCGTCTGGCGTTCTTATCCAACCACCCCAAGCTGCTGCTGGCCCTCTTCGGGCATCGCCGGATGCCGTCCGACCATCGCGACGGCTGTCCGCTCATTTTCTGTTGGATCGTCTAGGTCGTAATAGGTCCGCAGGAGATGCTCGAACCGCCTGAGTTCCGGTATTACATCAACGACTTCCCCCAGATCGACAGGCGAGTTCCACACATCTACCCACTCCTCACTCGGCACCTGATCGAGATACTCCAATGCAATCCCGTACGCCACGTCCGACCAGACCGGCTGTCCGCCCGTCGTCAGAATCTCCGTCTCGTGGCCGTCCTGCCGCGGTTCGACGTGGTCGTTCGTCGAGGCCCACCACGGTTCGAGCGAGATTGTCCACTGGCCGTCGTCGACCTTCTCAACGAGGTCAGCGGCGTCGAGATAGTGATGGAGCCGACTGTAGCTGTTCTCGCTCGTCACGTCGATCAGGTCCTGGCGCGAGAGCGCTCCCTCGGCTTGGAGGAGAGCTTTGACCATCCGCTGGAGCGCCGGTTTCCGTTGCTCGGCGGCCGCCTCAAACAGGCTCGGCAAGAGTCGGTTCGCCGGGAGTTCGCCGAGGCCGTGCGCGAGGTCGCCGACCGTCAGCTCGTCGCCGTAGCCGTCGCGACGGCCGAGCGCCATCATCACCGACGCCACGTCGAACGGCGACGGACCGAACTCCGGCGTCCCGAGCACGGCGTGGAGCATCCGTGTGAGGCGGTCAAGTGGTTGTGTCGTCTCGCCCGGCCGGTGGCCTTTCCGGTCGGCCCACTCCCGGACCAGTTGCTTCGTGGCCGCGAACGTATTCGCGCTCTTGATTGGGATCTCCAGCACCGCCGCCGCCTCCTCCCCTTCGACAATCTGCTCCCGCACCCGCTCCTGTTCGTTCCCGATCGCCGCCCGGATGTCCTCTTGCATTCGGGGTGCACCGTCGGCCGAGATGATCCACGAACAGGTCAGGTCCGCCGTCGGGTCGTCCTCGTCGACGTCGTACTCGATGCGGTTCCGCAACTTCTCGGGCCGGTCGTCACGTTGCATCCGATGGATGCTGTGGACGCCGTGCTCGTCGCGGTAGACCGCCTGTTTCGTCGGGGTGTACCGCATGAAGTCAAGGAACTGCTGGTACCGCGTCTGGTCGTCACGGAGTTCTGCGACATCGGGCACCTGCAGGTTGGCTACGAGGTCGAACCCAGCCGCGTCGTAGACGTGGGTCGCGGTCGTGAACAGCCCGTGGAGGTCCTCAAGGAACTCGCGTTTCAACCCGGCGTCGAGGCTCGCGAGCTCGGACAGCCTTGCCAGCAACATCGACCGGACATCGCCCATCCGGTCTTTCCAGTTCTCGTAGTGGGCGAGCTCTTCGTCGCTCAGCCAGCCATGGTGGTTGCCACGCCGGAGGATCGCGTCGAGGTCCTTCTCGAACTGACTGACGTCCCCATGGAGTTGCTCCAACTGGGTTCCGACCCGACTCTCCTCGAGGAGCTTCCCGAACGCGGCGTTGCCGAATATGGTTGCGATGAGACGTGCCAGCGTCACCGCCGGCCCACCCCACTGGACCACTGCCAGCGCTGTGTCGTCGAACTCTGCACCGCCACTGATGTACGTGACCCGGCCGTCGCCGTCCTCGGTCTTATTCCAGCGCTTGTGATGCGGTTCATGGACGAGATTGATGCCTTCGACGCGGTTGCCCGCCAGCAGGCGGTTATGCATTGCTGACGGCTGGAGCGGGCGGTCTGCGGTGGCGTTGCCCAGCCACTGCACGAAGCTCTCGTCGCGGGGATCGCCGGTCGCGGCGAGCCACTCCTCAGGCGTCGACGGCGCATCGTCGGCGGTCGCGGGGGCGCTCCCGGCGGGGGAGCGGCCCGGCCCATCCGGCCCCCCTTCCGTCCTTGTTCGGGTGTTACACTCACTTGCGAGAAGCTGGGGGGTGCCGCTAAGACCCGGCCCAAGGCACGCTTGGGACGGGTGGAGGAGGCGACCGTCGGCGGTGACGATGCGCTGGGCGACGTCGCCGAGTTCGGTGAGCGAGACGTGGCGGCGGCCAGCCCGCTTCACGGATGTGACGATGCCTGCGTCTTCGAGCGTGTCGAGATTCGCGTATACGGACCCGTCAGCACAGCGGACAGCGTCGTCGCGCTTGAGGTCCGTGACCGCGCGCGTTCCTCGCGCGCGCAGATGCGGGATCATCTGGAGGACGTCCGCGCTGTTTGCGAGGTGATCGAGCGCGTCGTAGGCGTCCCACGCCGTCGGCCCGGACTGACCGGACCCAGCACCGGGCGGACGCCCGGACCTCATCTCGGTCTCACTAAGATTCGTCACCGGTTCGAGCCAGTCTGGATCGTCAGCATCCCGAGCTCGGACGCGGTCGACCGCACGGTCGATGACGTCCTCGACAGCCGGCGAGTACTTGAGCCGCACGTCGAATCCTTCGCCGAGGACGGCGAACAGCTGGAGCGCCGTCTCGACGGTCTGCTTGTCGGCTTCGGTCCACGCCTCGCCGTCGAGGTAGAACGTGAGAACCTCCGGTACGTCACGCTCCGTGAACAGCGCGACAAGCGTGTGCTTGAGCGTTTCGACGACAGGTGCTTGGAACGACCCCTGAGAGGTCGCGGCCTGCTCGAGCGTCCGTTCGACGCGCTCGACGAACTCCTCGCCGCGGAACCCACGGCCGTCCCGGTAGTCGTCGTCCGCCCAGAGGATAGCATAGCGGGCGAGCGCGTGGAGGTAGCCCTGCGCTTCCGCGACGACCGCGTAATCGTCGATCGCGTCGTCCGTCCGGGGGAGGTCACAGACCGTCTCGGTAAGGACTTCGGCGACAAACCAGTCGACGTCGTGGTACTCGGGTTCGCTCGGGTCAAGGAGTTCGGGCGCGCGTTGCTCGGCGAGCTCATGGACAAGTCGGGCGGCCTGTGGGCGGAGATCATCGCGAAGGTCGTGGTCCATGTCGCCGGATGTCTCGTCGATGAGTTCGGTAACGCGCGGAGTGACCCGCTGGTAGATGTGGCCCGCCGCGGAGAGTTGGCTTCCGGGAAGGACACGCGAGAGGCCACGCGAACGGTCGGCGTGGCCTGCTTTCGAGACATCGAGTTGCGGGCGGTCCGCAATGTCAACTTCGATATCGGGGGGCTTACCGGGGTCTGTCGTCAGAGTCTCGGTCTGCGTGCGGTTCTCGGCGGTCTTCCCCCGAGTAATTGCGGTGTCGAGACCGGCCTCTTCGGGGGGGAGGCCGAGCGCTTCACAGTACTCGCGGTCTGAAAGGACCGGGTCGTCAGCGCGCTCGCCGAGGACACCATAGTCGTCGGCGGTCTCGTACTGGTCGAGGTGGCCGGCCTGCTCGGCAAGAATCTTCGACCTGGTCTCGGCGGCAACCTCGAACTCCTCGTGTTCGAACCGGACGTTGAGGAGGTCGGTCTGATGCTGTTGGAAACAAACGGGGCACTGGGCGGTCGTCTGGTTTCGGAGGGCCTCGACGATCCAGAACGAGCCACAGGCCGAACAGCCGACGACCTGATACGTCACCGAACCACCTCCCCAGTGGCGGTCGCGCTCGCCGTCGACGAACGTGTGCCCGTGAGGGCGCAGTCGATGTGGACCACACACTCACGGACCGTCCGGACGGCCGTGCCGTCGTGACGGCAGATAGGGCTCGCTCGCTGTCTGGATGTGGACGCGTCGCTGACCATCAGTGTTGGTCGGCGAGTTACGCGCTGGCGGCCGCCGTGATCACGCCGCCGTACTCAACGAGAACCCGCCTCTCAGTCGAACGACAGGGTTGCCACTGACTGAGGGGGAAAGATTTATTTCGCTGAGTCCAGAAGAACAGGGTAGCCAACCAGGGTTCTTCCGGACGCTGATTCTTGCCTAGCTTTGCCTGTCTGCTTCGAAGTCGCCCCTTATTAAATATGCGTCTGACGCGTGTCACAACTCTAACAGTCACGAGCGTTTCCTCCGGTTCATGACCTGATTCAGGGAGTCTCCAGCACGCGCGAACCGTTACGTCGGGATCTGGTGGCATCTCCCTGCTTTCACGCTGGTCCATCTCACAGCGGTCGGCCGCGGACGCGATCTCGCCGCCGACCAGCGCCCAGTCGATTCCCGTGAGGTCGACATCCCAAACCGGTTCGATTAGCGGCTCGAACGACACCCAGCGGGTAGCGTCGTCGACGCGACTGAGTTGGTCGATCCGATGGGTGGTGTCGGGGTACTTACCGCTGGGTGTTCTCTGCTCGAGGGATTCGGGTCGGTGATGCGGGCCGGCTGATGGCTGGTCACGCGACACGGATCAGCACCTCCGTGATCTCCGTGCGGTGGCACCGATCCTGATCGCAGTCGGCCCAACCGTCGGTGCCGGCGGGGTTCGCGTAGACGGTGAGGTCGCGCTCGGCGTCGTTAGTCGCGGGGTCCCGTCGGCAGACCGGGCAGAGGCCGGTCTCGGTACGGAGCGTCCGGATGTCCTCGGGAGCATCTTCGAGGTTCAGGAACGGACCGCCCGGGCCCATCCGGTATCGTTTCACGCCCTTCGAGATCCGTTCGAGGACCTCGTCCGTCCGAGCGTCACGAACCACCCACGTCGTCGCATCCCGTGCGCGGAGCCGCTCAACGCAGACCGAGTGACCCCGGTCGGCATCGTAGTACAGTTGTGCCTGCAGGCGACTCGTGGGGTCGACTGCCGTTCGTCGCTCGGCCTTCGGCCGCCGACCAGCGCTTGCACACTCGTCGGTCACGCCTGACCACCGTCCCGCTCGGTGGCCGTCCCAGACTCGTGGTCGGCCCACTCAGTCAGCGGTGGACACCCCTCCGCATCGAGGCCGCCAGTTTCGTCTGTCTCGTCGTGCTCGGAAGCGTTTGTCCGCCAATTGTTCGGCGCGTGCTCGAGCCGAGACCACCACGTCCCGCATCCGTCACAGACGCGCGTGCCCTCCTCGCGGTAGATCTGGCCGCCCCCACACGACGAACACAGTCCGCCGACCGATGGGACTTCTTTCCGCCCCACCGTCGTCGTCGCTGAGCGAGCAGTCGCGTCGATTGACTCTCCACCGGTCATAGACCACACACCCCTGCAAGAGCCTCTCGCTCGTGTTCGATCGTCTTCAGCGGTTCACCGCACTCCGGGCAGATGTCGTACTGTTTGGTGTCCACGAGTTCCGCCGAGACTTCCCCGAGCCGCTCCCACGCCTCGATAAAGCCATCCTCGTTCCGGATGGACCGCCACAGTTCGAGTTCCGACGCGAATCCCGGCGCGACGAGTCGGTAGTTCCGGTTATCATCGCCCTCATCGAACAGCGTGAGTTTCGGTCCGTAGTAGGTGTTCGTCCGCTTCACGATCTCCAGCACGCCGACGCCGTCGACATCGAGGGCGTCGCCGCGTTCGGCTCTGAGCATCGCCTGCTTCGACGGACCGTCGGTCTTCGGGCCGCCTCGATGGATTCGAACCTGCTCCCGATCGCTCGCACCCTCGTCACGCATCGGCGGCCACCCCCGTGAGTGCGGCCTGCCCCTCGGGACCGAGCCCCGCGATGAGTGCGTGGGCGGCCTGCTCGCCACGGTCAGTCAGGCGGGCGGTCTCGGCTTCCAAGGAATAGGGATGACCGTCGACGTAGTCGAGGGAAGCGAGCATGCCCAACGCGTCGAGCGTCTCGATGGCGGCGCTGTCGGTCGTGACGTCGAAGGCTTCGCCGTGATCTTCGACGAGCGAGACGACGCAGATGACTAGCTCGTCGTGGGGGAGTTGGTCGGCGTCGACGGTCGCCAGCACCAGCAGGACGAGGTCGCCGATACGGTCAACCGACGCGGCGTCGCGCTCGTAGAGGACTGACGAGTCCGGGTCGTCGCCGTGGGTGGTCATGCGGGCTCACCTCCCGAGTGGGCGTCGACGCTGGCGAGCATGCCGCGCCTGTGACGGCTGTGGTCGGGGGCACCCGCCAGATGGCCAGGGGTACCGGACTCGAGCGTGTGGCGCGGGGCACCGTCGGTCAGCGTGTGGCCGACGGCACCCGACGGGTGGGTCACGTGCGGTCACCTCCGACGGCGTCCTTGTCGGTCTGCCAGAGCTGGGCGGCGGTGCCGGTGACCGGCGGGCGGTCGTTGCGCCCACACCGGATGTCGTTGGTGTGGAGCAGCCAGCGCACCCGGCGCGGGGTGATGGCCTCAGCGCCCAGCGCCTCGAAGTGGTCGGCGATATCGTCGACCGACCAGCCGCGTTCGACGTACAGCGCTTCGAGCACGTCGGGGTCCCGCCACACCTCAGGGTCTTCGGGGAGATCACGGTCGCGCTTCACGGCCGGTCCACCCCCGTGAGTCCGGCTTGGTCGGCGCGGCGCTGGGCGTGGCGGGTGAGGAGCTGGCGAGCGCGGTCGGTGGTCGCGTACTCGTTGGTCCGGCCGTCCTTCTCGGCTTTCGAGAGCAGGCCGCGCTCGATCAGCGCGTCGAGATTCTGGTAGAGCCGACTGTGGTTGATCTCGTCGTAGTCGTCTTCGAGGTAGGACTTGATGGCGAGGCCCTTCGGCGGTTCTTGGTCGCCGTCGCGTTCGAGCGCGCGGACGGCGTACAGCAGGTCGCGCTCGAAGGCGTGGAAGTCGGCGAACGCGAGCTGGACGTCGAGGCCGCCGTCGGTGGCGACGCCCCGGCCGCGGTCGGCGTCGCCCGCGAGGTCGCGGACCGTCCGGGTGGTCGCTCGGCATCCGCAGGGCGCGAGGAAGTGCGCGGACGGCCCGCGGGTGACGATAGCGGAGATCGGCGTGCCGCAGTCCGGGCAGACGGCGGTCATGCGGCGGTCACCTCCCGCGTGCGGCAGGTCGCTGGCGTACATCCGTGGGCGGCGCTACCGATGGAAGCCCCTTGAAGAAGGCTCGATAGTTCGGTGAAAGTGAAACTAAACAGCGGCCTTTCTACGCCCGGGAGGCTACGATCGAGGACTTCGATTCCTGGCTGAAGTATGAACTGGAACGCGAGCTCAACCAGCAGGGTTACCAGAACATCGTCGTTCGGGAAATGACTGATGCTCTTCTCCGAACCGTCGTGGAGGAAGATCTCGTAGACGAAGTGGCCGAACGATTCGAACAAGCTCGCGAATCTGCTTCTTCAGAATCGACTGAATAGCGTACTATTCCAAAATAGGATACTATTCTACAATACCCCAACAGCAACCTCAGAATAGTCTGATTCCGCCTCTATACGGTGAACTCAGTTGAGACCGCCGGCTCACAGTAGTTGAGACTGGCTCTCTCAATGCATAGGGCCAAGGCCAATTGCTCAATTTGCCGTCAAGCCGTCTGATACTCATACTGACGGCTAAAAATTCATGGAGCTTGAGGAACAAGGATCAGTATGGCGACGTTAGAGAACGTCTCTGTCGAAGACCTCCGCCAGATCTTGGCAGAGGTCGATGACGCCGACGCGACAAAGCGGCTCATGGCGGCGATCACCTACAAAGAAATGGACAAACTCACGCAGACGGAGGCCGCCGAACTCTACGGATTTTCCGGTAGTTGGGCCTCGAAATGGTTCAACCGACTCGAACGGCTCGCCGACGAGCCGTTCGAGGAGGTCGTCTACGACAAACCACGTGAGGGCAGACCCTCCGAACTCTCCGACGAAGAGCACGAGCAGTTCGTTGAGGCACTTCATCAATCTCCCGAGGAAGTCGGATTCGACGCGCCCGCGTGGTCTGTGCCACTCGCGCGTCACTATCTCATCGAAGAATTCGGTGTAGAATACTGTGAACGCCATGTCCGACGGTTGATCTCTGAGGCCGGGCTGTCCTGGAAGACAGCCCGGCCGGAATACTACAAGTCCGACGAGCGAGCGCAGGAAGCCTGGCAGGAAGGCTTCAAAAAAAGCGCGACGACCTGGACGACGAATACACGATCCTCGCAATAGATCAGACACGGCAGGTTCTCTCGACACTGATCTATGCATGGTTTCCAGAGGGGGAGCGCCCGTCACTGCCGGTGACGGGCGCGTGGGACAGCATCAAACTACTCGGTGCAGTCAGCGATACCGGCGAGACGTTCTTTCTGCCGTGTGCGGAAAACTTCAACAGCGACACGACGATCCGTTTACTGGACGCACTCCAAACCGAGTTCGGCGAGAAAATCTGCGTCGTCTTGGACAACGCGTCGTATTTCACGGCCAACAAGGTACAGGAATTCGCCGACGAAACACCGATCGAACTGTGCTATCTTCCGCGGGGTTCACCGGAGCTGAACCCCGCGGAAGAGTGCTGGAAACAACTCAATCAAGAACTCGGAAACCGCCTCTTCGACACGCTGGACGAACTTCGTGATGCCGCGCTCTCTGCGCTCGACAGCATCAAACCACCAAATGTTTTCACGTATCTATGTCCGTGAGTATAACCACTACTATAGTCTGTGCGAGAAAATGCCTATAATATTGGCCATAATTTCCCAAATAATTGGTTCGAGTTGAATCTGAGCCGGGAAAATATTCTTCACTTTGGACATCCTACGACGAGAATGACTGGCCTGTTTGTTATTCACAAACTTATTTGGAGCATTAATCCTTATGAACACCTATGACAGCAGACGACGTACGAACACTCAAAACAGTGGAGACAACAAGTCGTATTTTGAATGCTCTTCAGAGACATGGGAATGTGGGGGTGACAGAACTATCAAACGAGTTAGAACTTTCGAAAGGAGCCGTCTACAACCATCTTGCTACCCTTCGCAAGCAGGGATTTGTAGTTAAAAAAGGCGATGAATACCAGCTAAGTAATAAGTTCATTAATTACGGGAAATCGGTACAACACCAATCACCATTGTATACTGTCGGAAAGGAGTATGTTGATCGATTAGCGGAAAAAACCGATGAATATGCACACCTGATGGTCGAGGAGAATGGATTAGGTTACTATCTGTATCGAGAGCGAGGCGAAAATGCTATTGCCGAAGAATTCCATGCCTGGAAAAACCAAAAGCCCGATTACCTCCACCACTCATCGACCGGAAAAGCAATACTTGCAGAATTTCCATGTGAACGCGTCGAGGAAGTTATTGAAGAACATGGCCTCCCACAATCTACAGAAAAAACAATCACCACCAAGGAAGCCCTCTTCGACGAATTAGAAAAGACTCGAGAGAGAGGCTATGCAATATACGATGGTGAAGAGGTCTCCGGGACCCGGGCAGTAGGCGTCGCAATCGTCGACAAGCAATCAAATACATATGGAGCGATTAGCGTGTCTGGAGCTGTAACACGTATGCAAGGGTCTCGTTGGGAGGAAGAGATTCCCCAACAGGTCAAACGGACCGCCAATTTAATCGAAATTGACCTTCAGACAAAAACCCACGGGGAAACGCCGGAAAGCAAGAAGTGAGGGCTTGTTAAACCCCCCAGACAGCAATCGGCCTCAGCAGGCGTGCGGACGTATGGAAGGCCGCACATATCACCCCACTATTCTTCCTAAATTTACAGATAATATAGTATGTTAATCGACTACTCTAGACAATCACGCAAAAGTAAGACTAAAAAGGTGGGAAGTTACTCGAACTCCTCGATGAGTTCGGGCACGACCTCGAACAGGTCGCCCACGATGCCGTAGTCCGCGATGTCAAAGATGGGTGCGTTCGGGTCGGTGTTGACGGCGATGATGGTGTCGCTCCCCTTCATCCCGGCGACATGCTGGACCGCGCCGGAGATGCCGATCGCGAGGTAGACGTCGGGCGTGACGACCTTGCCGGACTGGCCGACCTGCCGGTTCTTCGGGAGCCAGCCATTGTCCACGATGGGTCGCGACGACGCGAGGGTGGCATCAGTCGCTTCGACGAGGTCGCGGATGAGGTCGAGGTTCTCCTCCTCCTCGATGCCGCGGCCGATGGAGATGATGAAGTCGGCCTCGCTGATGTCCACGTCGCCGCTCCCGACCTCCTCGAAGCCGGTGACGGTCGACCCGGTGTCGGTGTCGATGTCGGCGTCGAACGCCGAGATCTCGGCGTCGCCGACGCCCTCGGCCTGCGGCCACTCGGCGTCGCGGACGGTGACGGCCTGCCGGTCGCCGCCGACCTCGACGGTCGTCTCGACCTTCGAGCCGTACATCTCGCGGGTGACGGTGAGACCACCATCATAGTTGAAGTCTACGGCGTCGGTCACCAACGGGAGGTCGAGCCGGTTCGCCACCGCGGGCGCGTAGTCGAGTCCGTTGACGCTGTTGGGCATCAGCAGGACCTGCGGGTCGAGTTCAGCGTGGAGCGCCTCGATGGCCTGCACGCAGATATCGTGGTTGAACTCCTCGCCCTCGTCCACCGTGTGGATGTAATCGACGCCCTCGCGGTCGAGGTCGTCGGCGAACGCCTCCACGTCGCCGCTGATGACCGCGAGGTGGAGGTCGCCGCCGGTCGCGTCCGCGAGTTCCCGCCCGGCGGAGATGACTTCGTAGCTCACGTCGCGGAGTTCGCCCCGGCGGTGCTCGGTGACGGCCAGCACGTCGCTCATTCTGCCACCCCCTTCTCACGGAGGACGGTGGCGAGTTGCCCGGCCGTCTCGCTCGCGTCACCCTCGAATATCTCGGCGTCGCTCTCGCTCTCGGGTTCGTACATCGAGGTCAGTGTCAGGTCGCTCTCGACGGCGTCGGCGTCGAGGCCGATGTCGTCGAGGCTCTTGGGCGCGATTTCCTTGCTCTGGGCCTGCCGGATGCCCCGGAGGCTGGCGTACCGGGGCTCGTTGATCCCGGTCTGGATGGTGAGCACCGCGGGGAGTTCGATATCGGTCAATTCCTCGACGCCGCCTTCGAGTTCGCGGTGGACGTGCGCGACGCCCGCCTCGTGGTCGTAGTCGAGGGCGTTGACGACCGCGCCCCACTGGAAGCCGAGGTGGTCGGCCAGCGAGACGCCGGTCGCGCCGAACGCGTCGTCGCCCGCCTGCACGCCGGTCAGCACGAGGTCGGGGTCCTCCTCCTCGACGACGGCGGCGAGCAGGTTCGCCTTCGTCTCGACGTCGAGCAGGTCGGGTTCTTCGAGCGCGTCGTCCCACACTCGGACGGCGCGGTCCGCGCCCTTCGCGAGCGCCATCCGGATGGTCTCCTCGGAGCGCTCGGGACCGATGGTGACGGTCACGACCTCCTCGGCCGGGCCGTCCTCCTTCAACTGGACGGCTTCCTCCACGGCGTAGTCGTCCCACTCGTTCAGGTCGTACTCGAGGTAGCGTTCGTCTACTTCGGTCCCCTCTATCTCGAAGTCGTCGGCGACTTCGGCGACCTCCTTCACAGTCACTAAAACCTTCATCATATCCATCATCTAAACGGACCATATTATATGTATGGTTGTGAGGCAACAAATGGGGGTTGTTCAGGTGTTTATACAGCTCTGTCACTATCGAGTTAGCCTCCGTATCCGGCGTTCGTCCGTTGAGCGTGAGTTATGAAACAAGTAGGCACACTGCTCAATGCCACCTCTACTATAGGTGGGACGCTCATGGGTAGAGGATTGTTAGGGCTGTGTTGAATCGCCATACGGCAGAGAGGTAGGCCGCTAAATCAAAGGAGTTGAAGCGGGAGAGTTCCGTTGACCATGACGCAAATCTCCCGCTTCATCGGGGAGGTTGTACCGGTTGCTCAAA
>NZ_SBIV01000018.1 GCF_004765795.1 Halorussus marinus | reverse complement strand
CCACGCACGAGCGCAGGTGTTTCTTGCCCTGTGCCTTCGCCTCGTCGTCGCTATCACCAACTACGAACGTGGAGACAATCCGGGAAGTACGATCATCAGGGTGTGACAAGAGTTCTATGACACCCTCAACGATAGGGTATTTCTCTGGCCTTCTGTACTCAGTACCGAACAGGTGGGTGAACCTCAGAGATTAATGCAGCAGCGATAGGATAGTGCCATGTATGGAGCATAGTTCGAGAAGGCTTACGATTTCGCTGACCCGCACATTGCTAAAGAGGGTGTAATCGCAGAAGAAACCTCCTTGAAGCAGTACATTGGTAGTGGCTCGCACTCCCGCCTCCGACAAGCCACTTGATAGCGAGAGATGTTACCGGGACACAATGCTTATTAATAAGGCCCAAGGTAAATGATACATGCGTATTGGCATAGTCGGTGGCGGAGTTTACGGAACAGCGATTGCGTATTTCCTAAAAGAAATCGGTGACCCAGAGGTAGTTCTGTTCGAGAAGGACTCAATTGGAAGTGCATCAACTGGGAAATCAGCCGGAATCGTCCGGCATCATTACTCACATGAGATTCAAATACGGTTCGCAAAGCGAGGTAGCGAAATACTAGCAGAATTGCCGGACCGCCTCGGGACGGACGGCGGATTCCACCAAAATGGATACCTCATTATAGCAGGTGAAGAAGACGAAGCGCAGTTCCGTCACAATATCTCGCTACAACAAACGGTCGGCGTAGATGTAGAGCTAATTGCCCCCTCTGATCTCGACGAATACGTCCCAGGATTACGAGGTGACGATATTGCTGTTGCAGCACTTGAGCACGATGCAGGCTTCGCTGATCCGTATCTCGTTGCAACGGGATTTGCCCGCAAGGCAGAGGAACTTGGGGCGACAATCAACACCAACACACCGGTAGTGGACCTAGAAGTCGAGGACGGTGAAGTAACCACGATACAAACCGCTGAGGATTCCCACTCCGTCGACTTTGTCGTCAATGCTGCTGGTCCATGGGCGGCCAACGTGGCGAACATGGTCGATATCGACCTTCCATTGAAGCGGTATGAGGCGAAGGTTGCTGCTCTATCCGCGTCCAAATCGTATTCGCCCGAGTATCCAACCGTGTCCGATATCGGCCAGGGATTGTACGCCAAACCCGAGGGAACTGGTGATTTCATCGCAGGTGGAATGGAGCGGGAAGGGGGGCATGAGCCATTGGCTGACCGAACTGATTTGGAAGGCGTCACAAATACCGATTTTGAGCAGCTTGGTGCGATGATTGAACATCGATTGCCGAGGTTTGCCGACGCAGGTGTGGTCGAACCATGGAGCGAATTCATTACTGCTCCACCGGATTGGCATCAAATCATTGGCATTCCGAAGACTATGAAAAACTTCTACGTAGCGGCTGGCGGGAGTGGCCACGGATTCAAGGAGGCACCAGGTTTCGCCGAATCGATCGCTGAGGACATCCTTGGAGAGACACCATCTAACGAGCTTTCGGCCTATCACCTGCAGCGATTTGAAGAAGATAATCTGTTCACAGGAGGGTACAGTGACGGGAGTCGATCCTGAGCCATCTCCTCTGGATCTGAATTCGGGACGTGCCATCATCACGTCAATAGCTCTGCACTCGGCCGTACCTAGCCGGCAAAATGGAAGGAAGATTAAAGTCGCTACAAACGAGGAAGTATGGTATGCCGGATAGCAGGAGTATAACGCTTCGCTTCCTCAGCCAGGAGACCGCGATCGAGTGTGGAGTAACCGACATGAACGCATGTGTTGAGACAATTGCAGATACGTTCGAGTTGCACGCGCATGGCCGAACACTAATGGGCGGTGACGGCAGCCTGACTCACGGTCAAATCTTGAGGTGGCCCGAAAACTCTTCGGACCCCCAGATGCCATCTGCAGGACCCGATCGGCGGTTCGCAGCAATGCCTGCATACGTCGGCGGCGATGTGTACAAAGTCGGAATCAAATGGTACGGGTCAAACATAAACAATCCGAAAGAACATGGACTTCCACGGTCTATGCACGTAATCACCCTGAACGACCCCGACACAGGAAAACCAGTCGCACTTCTTGATGGGACACTAGTAAGTGCGATGCGAACTGGGGCAGTAGCCGGCGTTGGAGCCCACCAGATTGCAGGTAATGACGCCAAAACGGCGGCCGTTATTGGTACTGGTGTGATTGGACGGACGGCCACAATGGCATTAGATGCGGCCCTCGACAATCTTGAGTCAATCGAGGTATACGATCTCGACCTCGAGAAAAGCGCGCAGTTTGCCGAGGAATTAACGAACGAATTAGACGTTACGGTGCAGAATACGGAAACCGCCAAGGCTGCTGTTTCCGACGCAGATGTCGTTGTCGTTGCTGCAGCAGGGTCTAGTCCTCCAATCTTAGAGGCTGAATGGCTCGACTCTGAGGCGACTATAATTCCCCTTGGGAATATTGATTTGCCACTCTCAGCTATAGCTGACGATGGTGTGTATGTTGACGATCGCAGCAACATCGCGGAGTTCGTGGAGTACACCGATTGGCAAATAACGGAAGATATTGAGAGAACAATTAATGAGGGTCGATGGTCGTTTGAGGACTTCACGGAATTGTCCTCGCTCATTGCTGAAAACAGTACGTCCCCATCGTCTGGTCGGTCACTTCTCTTGGCTTATGGTCTCCCCATCGAAGATGTTGCATGGGCTGCTACCGTGTACGAGCGTGCTCTTGAGAGTGGGGCTGGACAAGAGCTGACACTCTTTGAAGAACCATACTGGGCGTGATTTGGGGGTCAGAGATGTAACCCCCTACCGTAGATAATACCGATTATAGCAAATGTACGTGTTTACCCCGAGGTCTCAACAACCGGCACAGTCTGCTCGCGTGAGATCATTTCGTTGTCGTGGACAACCCGCGTGAGTTCCTCGTATGGGTTGCGTCCCTGCTGGCGCCACGTCGCCAGCAGGGACAAGATCGTCTCGTGAACGAACATGCCACGGTCGTTCCGGAGTGTCCCGATGATTTTCCGGAGAACCACAGGTTCACGAAGTGCGTTTTTTGCGGCGTTGTTCGTCGGGGAGACCGCTGGCTCACCGACGAAGGTGAGCCAGTGGTCAAGTCCACCTTCGATCTTCCCGAGGACTGTTGCTACTGGTTCGTCGCTCACTGACCGCTCAACGAGCGATCTGAGGCTGTCCTGACACGCTCGATGCATCTGTGCTCGCTCACGAGGACTCGGGTCGGTCTCCAGCCACGACTGGAGACCGACGAATATCTGCTTGAGATACTGGTACACCCGTTCTGCCTCCTCGTGGTCACTAGCAACGTCTTCAGCTTCCCGGAGAAGATGTGCCCAACACCGCTGAAGCGTACTGCTGAACGCTGGATACGCCGTCCACCCATCACAGATGACCGTTCCCGCGAAGTCCTCGCCGAGGACTTCCGCGGGAATATCACTCCCACGACTCTCTCTAACCGCGTACAGCGTATGCTCGTCCGTCCGAAACGTCCAGATCCACGCTTGGTCACCGTCACGCTTGATGCCGGTTTCGTCAACGTGGACGATCTCAGCCTTCTGAATCTCTCGACGGATCTGCTCGTACTCACAGCGACCGGCGCGCGCGGCGCGCTCGGTCGCGTGCCACGCGGATGCACCTGAGAGTTCGAGTCCGTGCAGTTGCTCGAAGCGGTCCGCGATTTTCCGGTAAGGAAGACGGTGATCGTACCGTGACAGGGCAGATTGCGCGATGACGTTCACCCCGACTGCCCCGATGAGGGGCAGTTCGGGGTGGGTCGCAACCGTCTCTGTTCCACAGGAGTCGCATTGGTAGCAATGGCGGTTGTACTGGGTGACTTCTGGTGGCTGTGGATCCGGGACTTCCTCGACGAGTCGGGGGTTGACGCCCACTGACTCGTCGAAGTGGTCGCCACACTCGGGACAACAGTCACAGGTGACCTCGATTTCTTCAGCAGGATCGAGCGGAGAGCGCCACTCCGGGTTGTGACCGTCCTTTCGACCGGGAGTACCACCATCAGTTCGGACATCGTCGTCCTGCGAGGTCGGGGACCCGGTTCCCGACCGTCGCTTACTGGGTGGAGTGTGTGGATTCTCGTACTTCCGGAGACGTGTTTCGAGTTCTTCGATCCGCTCTTGCTGCTCTTCGATCCGTTCGTTCTGTTCCTCGATCCGCTCGTCCTTCTGGGCGATCTTCCCTTCCAGCTCGTCGATTCGCTCCTCCATCTGGAGAAACCGCGAGAGGAGTTCGTCCTTGGAGAGATCGTCCCAGCTCATCGATTCCACCTCGAAACGACGACAGCAGGGCCGACGGGATGGTCTCCGCTGCTCGGAGACCATCCCTGAGGATGTAGACTGACTCTCTGCTGACAGACCATGTGTCTGTCACAGGCCACCACCTACGAGACAGTGACGAAATCAGACGGGGCTAAACACGTACTAGCAAATTAGACAGAAGTGCGTTTGCTAAACACAAACACAGTTATCCACCTTTCAACGGTTATTACACGATAGATTATGTGAGGAAGACCGAACCCCAAAGACGGGCTTTAAATGGCCTATTAATGTATTTTTCATGATCGCCTACCTTGTTTATTTATTATAATCTTATAATTATAAGAAATTCCGTTTGCGATAAAGACACTTCTTGGGAAGCCTCCATTTGCGAAAAACAAACAGGAAAGATCGTGGCTTCCAAAGGATATCGGGAACAGAAAGCCAAAGAGTTACAAGCCTATGGTTGTAACAATACGTGAGAAGCGACGATGAGCCAACAACCGGATTGTAAATGCAAGGTCGGACAAGTGAGTGAGATGCATAGTGTTTTAGACGAATATGCGGGACTAGCTGAAAGGTGGCAAGATGGAACGAGCATTCGCGTACTTACCGAAGAGCTGAACAAGGCAATTATCCAGTCAGAGTTAAAGAATACTAATATCAGCCAAATTGGGCAAGAACAATCGGCAGTTTATAAAGCTCTTCACACAGATGAATTAGAAGAGGCCAAAGAAATCGAGTTTCGACGCCAATTGGAGCATAGCGGGGTCGATGTGGAGGAATTATCGTCGAATCTAGTCTCCCACCAGACAGTTTACCGGCATCTAAAGAATTGTCTGAGCGTATCCAAGACCGATGACCCCGCGCCAGAAAAGCGGCGTGAGAAGGCACGAGATACCGTGTACGCGCTACAACAACGAACGGAGATCGTGACTGAATCAACAATAAAAACACTCACTTCTGCAGGAATCATGGAGATAGCAGATGCAGACGTATTAGTAGATATCCAAGTGCTCTGTAATGAGTGTGGTCATTCAATGGACTTTGAAACCGCGATTAATCAGGGCTGCGAATGCCGGGATAGTTGAACTGGACGGTCTGCAACGAGAACAAAAAGTACTATTTACAAGCGCTTAGAATAGTTGAGACATGAACTCCGCAAAGACTCTTTCCGAATCATTCCGATTGGAAGCAGAGAAAATCGGTGGAATCGATCAGACGAGCGTTAAAATCTCCGATGGAGTCACGGTACTAAAGGGCGAAAATGCTACGAATCGCACTTCGTTCCTCCAAGCAGTAATGACTGCAATGGGTAGTGATCGCTTTAGCCTTAAAGGCGATGCTGACCATGGCCGCGTACAGCTTACAGTAGGCGATACTGTTGTAGAACGAGAATTCAACCGTCGAAACGGCGTTATTGAATCTACAGGTGAAGGGTTTCTCGATGACCCTGAGATTGCAGATCTCTTTGCCTTCTTACTCGAAGATAATGAAGCCCGGCGGGCGGTTACACAGGGCGAGAACCTTCGCGACCTCATTATTCGACCGATTGATACTGAAGAGATCAATGCTAAAATCGAACAGCTTCAGGATGATAAGCAGGAAATCGATGAGCAGTTAGAGTTCATCGACGAGAGAGAACGGAAACTCGTTAATCTTGAGCAACGGAAGAATCGATTGGAGGCAGAGATTGAGGAGCAAACTGAACAGCTTGAAGACTTACAAGCGGAAATCCAAAATGCGGATACGGATCTCAAGACTGGGCGCGAAGAGAAAGCAGAGGTCGAAGAGAAGATGGAGAAATTGAAAGAGCTCCGTTCCCAGCTCGATAATATCCGATTCCAGATTGAGACGGCCGAGGAGACCGTCGAGTCGCTTCGCAACGAGCGGGAAGAAAAAATGGAAGCACGGGATAATCTCCTTGTCGATTCAGACGGAGATATCGCTGCACTCCGGAACGAACTCGATGGTTTACGTGAAGAGAAACGGCAGATAAATAACCAGGTGAGTGAATTGCAGAAGGTGATACAATTTAATCAAGACATGCTAGATGGGACGGATAGTCAAATCGCAGAGGTTCTTC
Source organism: Halorussus marinus (assembly GCF_004765795.1). GTDB lineage: Archaea > Halobacteriota > Halobacteria > Halobacteriales > Haladaptataceae > Halorussus > Halorussus marinus. The sequence goes on along the minus strand of NZ_SBIV01000018.1, from coordinate 12,045 downwards.
GGGAGGACGATAAAGAAGAGACAGATAGCGAACTCACCGATCAACTCTTGGAGAATGACGAGTCAGTCGTTTGTTGGACCTGTGGATCCCAGGTACCTCGCGATGATATTGAAAGTACTCTCGAACGGCTACAGGGATTTCGGCAGAACAAGCTTAGTGCCCGGAAATCATTGCAAGGAAATATCGAAGAGAAAAAAGAGCGAATTTCTGAACTTGAGCGCTCTCAGCGCAAGCTAGAAGCTATAAACAAGCGTCTCTCTGAAATCGAGGATGACCTTGACCAAAAACAAAGCGAGATCGAAGATTTCGAAGAGAGTAAAACAGAGATTAAGGAAGAAATCGAAGCACTTGACAAGACTATTGAGCAGACCCAGACGTCGAGCTACAGCAAAATCCTCGACTTACACAAACAGGTGACAACCGTAGAGCTGGAAATTGAGCAGAAAGAAGACGAACTTGCGTCTGTTGAACGCGAGATCGCAGATATTGAGGAGCTTATCGCAGACCGGGATGAATATGAAGAACAACGAGAGCAGATTACTAGCCAACTTGAGGAACTGCGTAACCGTATTAATCGAATTGAGGAAACTGCAGTAGAGGAATTTAACGCGCATATGGAAGACGTCCTTGGAATACTTGAGTACAATAACATTGCCCGCATCTGGATTGAAAGGGTAGAACGTGAAGCCCGACAGGGGCGGCGTAAAGTTACAGAAAATCATTTCGAGCTCCATGTTGTTCGTGAATCCAATTCCGGGCAGACATACGAAGGAACCGTCGAGACCCTTAGTGAGAGCGAGCGGGAGGTCCTAGGGCTGGTATTTGCTTTAGCGGGATATCTCGTCCACGATTTGTACGAATCAGTACCTGTAATGGTACTCGACTCATTAGAAGCGATAGATTCCGATCGTATTGCCAGACTGATTGAATACTTTGCAGACTATTCCAGATTCCTAATTGTTGCACTCCTTCCAGAGGATGCAGATGTAATCAATATCGAGCACAGCACTATAACACAAATATAGAAAACGGCCATTCTTGTCGTTTTTCCCTATCGAGATTAAGCGATTGCTCATCGCGTATTGAAAATTCCGTGTTTGTGTCTCGTGAACCGGATGTTACAATCTTATGTTTGTAACACACATCATGGCACTATGGAACTGGATCAAAACACAGGATAAGTATTAAAATTTCTAATACATCAATCAGTACTATTTGGATATAAAATTAACTATATTAATATATGTCGTGACGAGATTTGTGAAGTGCAAACATCCGCCAATATTATTTTTATAGAACCTCGTCGACATTAGGAAAGATTTGTGGTATGCAAATATTTATTATGGACTGTGCTCTTAGCCCAATCCGTGATGGATGATACAGAACCTCGGACTCTAAAAACAGTTGATATAACATGCTCCGTTTTGAATGCTTTAAAAGAAGTAGATGGAGCAACAGTAACAGAACTCTCAAAAGTCCTCGAACTTTCAAAGGGTGCTGTATACAATCATTTGGCAACACTCCGAAAGGAACGGTTCGTCAGAAAGACCAACGGTCAATACAAGATAAGCCATCGCTTTCACAATTTTGGTGAAGAAGTCAAATATCGTTCGGAGATATATAATGCTGCGAAAGAAGAGGTCGACCGATTAGTTGAAACTACCGAGGAGTCCGTGAATCTCATGGTCGAAGAGTTCGGTAAGGGGATTTACCTATACAAACGGATAGGTGAAAAGGGAATTGCAGACGAATATCATAATACCCTTCTTCGGGACACGGACCACCTTCACTGGAGTTCAACAGGAAAGGCAATCCTTGCACAACTAGATGATACTCACATAGAGCACATAATTCAGGAACATGGACTCCCCGCTGCGACAGATAATACGATCACAAGTAAGGAAGAACTGTTCGAAGATATCGAGAAAATCCGCAATCGCGATGGAATTGCACTCAATGATGAAGAAGAGGTTCGTGGTACCCGTGCTGTTGGAGCTCCAATTGTGGATGGTGGTGGAAATGTCTTAGGTGCCATTAGCATTTCGGGACCAATTAGCCGTATAACAGATGAGAAGTTCTATGATGAGTATCCTACTATTATATCTCAGAGTTCGAATATTATCGAGGTAACGTGTGAGACAATGTGAAATGTCGAGTCGGCATAATAGCGTAAGATATCTAGTTTCGCCTGGTTCCGGATGCATCGTCGCATCTTGTATCGATAGTATTCGCCGATAAAGTCGAAGTAGAAGGTTAATTACGAATTGGCGTTATCGATATGCTGTTACGACAATTTCGACCATTGCTTCATCGCCACCGAGGTCGCTAATGACTGCGGCACGAGTCGGATATGGTTCGTCGAGATACTCTTCAAACACTTCATCCATCTCTGGTTTCTTCTCTCCATCAGTTATGAACACAAGGAACCGTAAGACTTGATCAAGCGATGATTCGGCTTCTTCAAGCGTAGCACTGATATTCTCAAATGCGTTTCGTGTTTGCTCAGCCATCGTATCACCATATTCTCCCGTCTCAGGATCGATTCCGACGACGCCTGAGACATACACGGTATCATCCTGTACGACAGCCCTGGAGTTCGGTGCGCTACTATCATAGACGTTGTTTGGTTTGACAACTTCCATGTCAAAGGAATTGTGGACCAACACAATAAAGATACCTATCTTATTTACTTTTATATATTGTTGCAATATCGATATTAGAAGCGGATTTTCCCATAACCGGTATGCTGGATTGCTAGTTTTCTACCGTATTTATTATTCAGCTATTTATATATTGATGCCTCGGCTGGTGCTTGAGACTGACATTGAGAAAGGGGGGAATTCAGTATTAACTACCGACGTTTATCGCTCGTTGAACGATATCCTCGCCGTACATTTTCTCTAGTTCTTCGTGCTGGTCAGGCCGATTCTTATACACGTCTTTGAAGAGGGAAACCGGCGTTTGCGCAGCTTGGTACGTCGCTTCATCCCACATTCTGTCTTTCTTCACATCAATTTCGACACCGTCAACGACTACTGTTGTCGACTGTGTGATTGCAATTGCACCCTTTCCGGACTCCTTGGCCGCTTCAAACTCCTCCATAGAATCGACAATATCATCCATGCTAGGAACATATACCAACATGTCTAAGAGTTCTTTACGTAAGCCGTCTCTGTCTAGTTCGTATTCATTACCGCGGACAGATAGTGTGTACTGCTCGTCGGCCGTCTCTTCGATTCTTAGTTCGGTACCAGAATATATTTGCCGTCCAGCGTCTTCTTCCAGTTCAATCTCACGGTCATCCAGCTCAAGGATCCAACTGCCGGCCTTCGGCGGTAGCGGCGCCTTGTTTGCCTCAACGACCTGTTTGGGCGTTAGTGACCAGATCCCATTCATGCCCTTTGCCCGGTTTTCAGTCATCCTCTCATGGTATCCTTCGATATCACGGATATCGTCATACGGACCGTCAACCGCAATCAGACCAGCAGCACTAGCACCACGGGAGGTGTTATGCCGTAACTCGGGCCATGACGGTAATTCACCGGTAGGTGTCATAGCTCGCATATCTTTGGTGTAATCGACCTCACCATCAACGAGCAAAAACAGACGCTCGAGATTATTGGAAGGCTTTCCAATTTCCTCGCGGAGATCCGCCATGGCAAGCTCAGCCTCGCCGCTTTCGATAATGACAGACATCGAAAAGCTTCCTTCTGGTAGCCCATACTTGTTCTCAACGATAGTGAAAAACTCATCAGCCTTCTTCCAGTCATCGATATCGCCGACTTCTGGAATCACAAAGCCATCAATGTACTCTATGGCGTTGTTGTCTGGGTCAGCAACTTCCAGCATGTGCTGGAACCCTTGGTACCGAATCGTTGGATTTTCACGATGCCAAACAAGACGAGGATGAATCTCACCAGGGAAATCAGCACCATGCTCGGATACAATTTCGATGATGTTCTTGACTCCCTCATCACGCATTGACGGCGCGGTTGCGTCCTCGTTGTCTGGAACCCAGACATCTGGAGCTTGCATTCCACGGAGCTGGGCTGCACTCCGTATCATTTTTGCGGAGTCTTCTTCGCCTTCTACCGCTGTCGGTGAGGTGAAGAACGTTCGGACGAATTCACGCTCGTAGCATCTATTAGTATTCATACTATCTCGATATCACAAATTCCCGGATAAGTATTAAGTATACGTCCTTCAGCGAGTATTGCCACAGAATGAGTACAAGACACGTTATACCACTCCAGTCTCACTATTTAGGCTACAGAGAGGGTGTCATAGAACTCTTGTCACACCGTGATGATCGTGCTTCCCGGATTGTCTCCGCGTTCATAGTTGGTGATTGCAATAACGAGGCGAAGGCACAGCGCGAGGAACACCTGTGCTCGTGCGTGGACGCGGCCTCGGGCGTGCGTTCGCCCGAGGCCGCAGCCCTTGACTGATTCGTTGGTTCGTTCGACGCCTGTTCGGCGGTTGTACGTCTCGTTTAGCGTCGATTGCTTCAGCTGAACGTCCTCGCTGTGTTGTTCGATGCGGTCTTCGACCCTGTACTCGATGTCCTTCGGGTCATCAGTGTTCCGTGGGTTGTAGGGGGCGACTGGCACGACCCCTGCGGCCAGCAGGTGGTCGTGCCAGTCAAGTGTATCGTAGGCGCTGTCACCAAGCATCCATATCGGTTTAGCGACGGCGAGCGCGTCACGGGTGACGCGCATCGCCGTCTCCTCTGGTGCTTGTTTGCTCTCGGTGAACTCCGCTGCAATCGGGATCTTCGAGCCGGTCGAAACGATCGTGCAGCCGTAGCCGTAGTAGTACTCTTCAGCCGTTGGATCGTAGCATTTCGATGCGTCAGGATCGGCAGGCATCGTTCTCACGTCTGTCGAATCAATCGAGTAGGTCAAGTCGAGCAGGCCGCGCAAGGCGGCCTGCTCGACGAGGTGGTCGAAAATCTTGTCGATGACGTGTTCGAGATCGGTGAGAAAGCGATCGACCGCGTCTCTGGACGGCGGTCGATCGAAGCCACAGCTGAGCCAGACGACTGTGTTGTTCAGTTCTCGTGCAACCGGACGAATGCCGTAGATATCCTTGTAGTAGCAGTGCAGAAACCCACGCATCATTTCGGGTGGTTTGTGAACTCGTGTTCGCCCCGTCTGCGCCGGGGCGAACACGTCGAACTCTTCGAGAAACTCGAAGGAGAGATGCTCAAACAGCGCTAGTGTCTCAGTTTCCACGACATTGAAGAACGTCTCTACCGTAGGATTCTCTTGCAGGGTCGCTGGGCTCATACCACCTCAGCGTTCACCCTGCTCTCTGGTATGAGAACTGTTCTATGACATCCTCTACAGAAACAACCATGGTCAAGTACTTGCACGGTGGGTCCGTAACTGACTGATTCTGCCAAGGAGGTCGTGCCGGCGGTACGGGACTTGGTGGATTGGTACTCGGCGATTGAAGTTCGGGAGTGTCAGAGTGACGGCCAGTTTGGGAGGGCAGTATTCTGGGATGCCCAGCCCAGGGATGACAAGCTGACTCCGAGTGACAGTGGCATCAGCCCACCAACCGACACATGTTACCGTGACTCATTGAATGTTTCTCCTCCGGCAACTCCTGCTCAACCGCTGGACAACAAATTACAGGAGCCGCATTGTTGATTCGGCTCAACCCAGATCGTCGACGCGGATTTAGCAGTCAACCCCACAGAATAATCGTAGACCGTAAACATGGTCGTCTACCCCGTTTCGATTCTACGTTCTCCGGTGTTAAGATGTCTTCCAGTCGGTCTGAGCGGCCAGGTCTCCAATACAGTCTCAGTACGCAGACAGAGACCAGTCGAACACTACTGCACACGCTACCAGAATCGTCTCCCCCAGCAATCAAGCCCGTCGTTCTCGTACTGGGAGATCCGATAGTTTGCCACTCTACCAGTGCTAGCCTGTTCTTCTACAGTAAGTTGCTTCTATGCTAAGAATTATTATTGAGTAGCCATCCATTTTGGATAGTAGCTGGGTAGTGTTCAAGTGTCTGTCAGGGCCTTGAACAGTACCCAACTACCCTTGCCTGGTACACATGGTAGTCGTTTCGAGGAAAGAACGGAGATATTCTTCTCCGTTCTTGAACACTAACTCACTAGATGAGACCATGGAGGTTTCTCAGACTACTCTTCGAACATGCTTCACTTGAAATAGGCTGACAGCTAATGTACCTCTACCTAGCTACATCTCAGAACGACTCTGACAGAACAGAGAATATTTTATGATTTTTTATTTTTGTATAGCATTCATATATGGCTGGGAGCAAGCAACAGCCTCTTCTCGCGTTCCTGAAAAAACCACGCTGGTGACTACCTCCACAGTGTCGCCATCTACGGCACCGACGGATGTGAAACGATTTCCATCCGCGATGAACTCCAAGCCGCCCACTTCAAGGATAAAGTCGAACGGATGAGTGAGCGACTCCATCAGGAATCTCCAGTCGATCACATTGGCAAAGTCCCGATAGCGTTCAGCAGCCGCTAAGTCTGCGTAACCGCTACGGAACGGGCATCCGAGCAATAGAGCCGGTGCGTTTTGGCCGATGAAGTCGCTGTCGGCGGCGATTCGCCGCCGACACGACGGTGTTGACTCAATGGAAACGCTGCTACTCCATGAGAGTGCAAACCAAGCATGGGGCGCAAGAGACCGACGAGTGGCTCGTGCCACCAAGCACATAGTGTTGACTGGTCCGTGTGCGAAAGAAGCCGAGTCATGGGCGCTACAGCCCGGGTGCCGCGCGGCGCGGCATCCAGGAAAGCCCAAATAGGTGCATCTCTGCTTCACGCACTGGCGTCCCGGGTGAATAAACCATGTACCTCGGAATCGATGTACACAAACGGTACGCACAGGTGGTAGTAATGGATAAGGCCAGTGAGATCGTCAAAGAGGTTCGCGTCGAGCACGCGAACCTCGACGACCTCGCCCAGCGGTACGCTGGCGCACAAGTTGCACTCGAAGCAACCAGCAATTACTACCACATCCACGATACGCTGTCTGAACATTTGGATGTGACTATCGCACACCCGCAAGAGCTGACCCAGATCGCCGACACCGACAAGAAAACTGATCGCGTTGACGTCAAAGAACTCGCGCGGATGGTGCAGTTAAACTCAGTCCCAAAAAGCTACGTCCCGACCGACGAGATCAGGGAAGCCCGCGCACTCGTGCGCGGGCGACAAACGGTATTTGAGGACCAATCCAAGTACGCCAACAAGATCCACGGTCTTCTCTCTGATCAGGGGATCACAGAGGACGTGAAACCGTTGAATGTGGAATGCCTTGTTTTGCCGCCGAATGACGACAGTTTCAGACGCTCTCACGGTTATCTTCCGTCAGATTAACCGGGAAATGGACGCCATCTGGCGATATGGCATCGCTCAGACGGCTAGCGCGAATGTGTCGAGACCTTGCCAAACAGCACGTTGACGATCCGAACGTACCCGCCGCGCCGGACGGCGCGGACGGGTACGCCAAGTGGACACAGATCGCGTTAATTCTGTTCCCCGTCGAACTGGAGAAGAGCCTCCGTGAAACTGAAGACTACCTCAACGAGATGCCAGGTGTTCTTGCTGTATTCGACCTTGACGAGGCACCGAACTACAGCTCGTTGTGCCGGTGGGAACAAGAGTATCGGATGCGTGAACTCCGCCGCCTGCTCCGTGCTTCGGCGGAGCAGGCGGGCTGGAGTGGTGAAGCCGCGATTGATGCGAGTGGCTTCCAGCGTGATCAAACTAGCTACCACTACCGCGACCGCGCGAATTACTCGTTCCAGTCGATGAAGACGACGATCTTGATCGACGTGAACTCCTTAGCGATCAAGGACGTTCACTACACGACGCAGAAGGCGTGGGACGGCCACATTGGGATGCAGGTCTTCCGTCGGAACGCGGAAGACCTGCGTGTACTGTCTGCTGACGCGAACTACTCGTGGAGCGACCTCCGAGAGGAGTGTCGCTCCAACTCAACGCGACCGTTGATCAAGCACAGGGAGCAGACACCGTTGCAGAAGGCTCACAACGCCCGGATGAGCGAGGACTACAACCAGCGCTGGATGAGTGAGACAGGCTTCTCGCAGTTGAAGGAAGACGACGGCGAGAAGCTGCGCTCCCGGAGCTGGCACGGCCAGTTCCGGGAGCTGACTCGGAAGTGCATCATCCATAACCTGACGCAGGCGGCGAGTTAGAGCTCGCCGGCTGCTCCCCTTCTCCGGACGTATCCGGGAGAGGCATCGCCGTCGTCACCGAACCAACGGAGCAAGATACCATAGTTTTGACCCTTCAGCAACCGCCGTGAGTGACAGCTATTGCATCTTCTGACGGCGTGAGACTGCGAACAATCGACCCAACCCCGACGCTGTCTTGCGTTCAACAAGGCATTTTGGCTACTCCCGAACGCTTTAACGGGGAGTAGCGGTTCTGGACCTTCCGAAGCCTACACCAAACTTCCGAAACTATTCACGAGATAGAATTACGTACTCACAGTAGCGTTGAGGCGTCGGACTCCGTCGAAATCATAATTTCGTCTGACGACGCTACCGTGTCTCGAATGTTTTCGTGAACGCCGACGTACTCCAGTAAGTCTGATAGTGCGGCGAGTACCGTCCCGAGGTCAGATTGCAGTCGATGGTCCTTGTACTTTCCACCCGAGAGTCCCTCGTTCTGAGCCGACGACTGAATAAGCGAGAGGTCCGCCATCTCCTTGAGGAAATCCCGAACGCGACGCGAAGTTAAAGGGTCGTTGCCGATGTGGCGGCAGAGTTCCGAATAGCGGTCATAGATAGTCTGCGAAGAGACGGGGGTTTCCCCAGCGCCCTCGAACGTCGCAAGCGCGTAGAGCGTGAGTTGCTGATGTTCCGCAAGATCGGCGATACCGTCCATCAGTTCTTCGCGTTCCAACTTCTCGCGGGCACGCTTCACATGAAATTCCTCAACTTGCTCCGCACCTTCCGCTCGTGCGATGTCGCCAGCTTCGCGCAACAAGTCGAGAGCTTTCCGAGCGTCGCCAGAGTCCTGCGCTCCGTACGCCGCACAGAGTGGAAGCACCTCGTCAGCGAGCGCGCCGTCGTGGAACGCGATGTCTGCTCGCTGGCGAAGTACGTCTCGGAGTTCGTTTGCGTCGTAGGGCGGGAAGCTGATGGATTTCTCCGTGAGTGAGGACCGAACTTTCGCGGACAGGTTGTCGCGGAACGCGAGGTCGTTGCTGATACCGATGATACCGACCTTGGCATCTTGGAGGTTATCGTTACTCCGCGCACGCGGGATTTGATAGAGAATCGAGTCGTCGCCACCAATGTTATCGACTTCGTCAAGGACTATCAGGACGATGCCGCCGACGGTGTCGAGTTCGTCCCAGAGGAATTCGTAGATTTTGTATCGTGGGTGGCCGGTTTCGCTGATTTTGTCGCCTTCGTCGCGGAACTGATTCACGAGTTGGATGGCGACTTGATAGCTCTTGTTCAAGCCTTCGCAGTTGAGATAGACGACGGAGAGGTCGACGTCGAATTTCTCGGCATCTTCTTCGAGGCGAGAGAGGAGGTAGTCAGTACTGGCGGTTTTGCCGACGCCGGTTTTGCCGTAGAGGAAGATGTTGCTCGGTTGTTCGCCGTTGATTGCGGGTTGTAGTGCTTCGTGGTACTGTGCGAGTTCGTCGTCGCGGCCGACGATGGTTTCGGGGGTGTAGTCCTCGAAGAGGGTGTCGCGGTCGCGGTAGAGGCTGTCGTCAGGTTGGAAGCTAATTTCGTGCATCGATAGGGTGGTGTTTCCAGTGTTCTGTTTGGGGCGTGGTTTCCAGTGCTCTTCAGACAGTGGCGTTTCCAGTGCAATTGATAAAGTCGTTTCCCCTTCCCCCAACACCACAGTTTCCAATGCTATACTACACACCACAGTTTCCAATGCTTTTGTTCAGAGTGGTATGGCTATCGGCTGAATTCCACGTAGAAGGCATAAAACACTATTTCCCTTGTGTTGCGGCCATATCTGACAGTGAGAGAGTGTCGTTTCCAGTGCTTCACGACTTTCAACTGGAACTCGCTCAGAAACGGTCTCTATAACACTAGCATTTATTAGGATAGCGTTTAAATTAGTCCGTATTGTAACTTTAAGACAGGTTATTTCGGTACTGAGAGTCCCATCCGAGAAGTTTTACTGAAAAGCACTGGAAGCGATGGTCTCTCTGTTCCGTCACGAATTAAACACCGGCCTAGCCCAGCTTATATATCGATAACAGGGTTCGCCTTTCGCATCGTCAGGCTTGAATTTCGATTCTCCATTTGATGGAACTGTCGCTTTCGTCCTTTTGGTACGTGGAAATAGCTGATCTGCCTACTCCTATTGCCCCGTGGCAATAGGTTTAGGTAGGTAGCCCACGAACGAGTAGTCATGAGTCAGGACCGCGAGCGGAACGACCACGGCCAATATGTGGGGACAATCTCCCTTGAGGACGTCCTTGAAGCCATCCGCCAAACCGACAGCCCCGTCGCCACCGCGAAAGAACTTGGCGAACTCCTCGACTGTAGCTCTGAAGCCGCCCGCCAGAAACTGATCACGCTCCACGAACAAGGCCGAGTCGAACGCCGCACCGTCGGCGCGAACGCCGTCGTCTGGTGGCTCACCGACACCGAAGACACCACAGCCGAAATCAATCCAGACGACCCGTTCTGGGATGCCGAGGCGCACGCCGGTGACGAAGACGAACCCGTCGGCGAGGACGATATCGATGATATCCTCTACGGCGAGGTCGAATCGTAATGGTATAGGGTGCAACCCCGTTGTTCATCGATACAGGCGCGTTCTTCGCGTGGGCCTACGAGCAGGCCAAACGCCACGACCGCGCTCGAGACGTATTCGATGCGATTGCCGTTGGCGACCTCCCATACCGTCCGCTCTACACGAGTCGGTCAGTTCTCTCAGAACTCACGACGTTGATACTGCGGAAGGTCGGGCACGCTGAAGCCGTCGAGACACTTGAGACCATCCGAGCGTCTGAGAGCTTCAACATCCTTCCCGTGGATAAACCTGCATTCAATGCAGCCTGTGATGAGTTCGCCCAGTACGACGACCACCAGATCTCGTTCGTTGACCACACCAGTAGCGTCCTCGCTGGAAGCCGCGACATCAACCACATCTTTGCATTCGATAGTGACTTTCGAACACTCGGATTCACACTCGTTCCCGAAGATGTCGGGAGACTCTGACTGACGAGTTTCTACCTAACGAGTAGTGTCTCACTCGTAGGCCGATCAACGAGGACAGAATTGGGGGAACTCATCTTCAGTCAGTATTGACGGTACCGATGTCGCTCTTATTCAAAGCTGAGGAGTGACCCCATAGCGAGGCTGTCGACGAGGATTTCGAGGGATGCGCCGACGAGGTTGAACGAGCGAACGATGCCGAAAGTGTGAGCGGCCTGTTCCAAGCCACGCTTGGACAGGCCGCGAAACTTTCACAACCATGGTTTGACCACCGAAAACAGACACTCGACCTGGTTAATGTGGGCGCCTTCGGGCGAAACGTACGTCTCATCGTGAACCACGATTTTGTGGTCGAACTCCATTTGACGGTAGGCTTGCAGCCCGTCTGTCCAGACCTCTCCCAGCGGCTGGGAGAGGTCTTCAGCCTCCAGCATTACCGGTTCTAAGTCCGTCTCGTACTGGATGCCAAGCTGGCCACGAATAACTCGTAGCACGTCGCGGCTTGCCGCGACGAGCGTTAGTTGATCGCCGTGGCGTCCTTTCCAGCGGGTACGGCCCGGTCGGGATGAGCCGCTGCGGTGACGACTGTCACGCGGCGGCTCGTGGCCTTTGTAGCCTGAGCAAACCGAGACCACCAAATACGGGATGGCAGAAACGATGACGATGCTGATGGCGAGAGTAAAATCCACTTTTACCGGCTGTGTTGAATCGCTGTAAGGCGGAGAGATTCACTGTTTGACGAAGCGTTTGATGTTATAGACGACACACATCAGCGCGATCTCGCGGAACTCACGAAACCATGACCGCGCTCGCACGGCGAAG
>NZ_SBIV01000017.1 GCF_004765795.1 Halorussus marinus | reverse complement strand
CTAGCGTCTCGGTCTCCGCGACATTGAAGAACGACTCTACCGAAGGATCATCTTGCAGGGTCGCTGAACTCATCCACCTCAGCGTTCACCCTGCTCTTTGGTGTGCTACTCGTTCTATGACACCCTCGTGGTAATCGTTCTATGACACCCTCTATCGTTATGTATCATTAGCTATTGGACATGAGTATCGAATGACTGAACCTGGCATTAGCGTAATCGGTGGCGGTATTACTGGAGCGAGTGTCGCTTACCACTTGAGTAAGGAGACGGATCGGCCAGTAACCGTCTACGAGCAACGGGATAAACTTAGCATGGAGACCACAAACAAATCTGGGGCATTCGTTGGATACTGGGGCCATGAGCCACCGGGGCGACTGCAGATGATGGACTATTCAATGCGACTCTACAATAGGTTCCTCGACGATGCTCAAACGAATCTTTCGTATCACTTCTCGCCAAGGTTGCAGGTGGCGACAACTGATGACGGTGTCGCTAACCTACGCGAGAGATTCAAACAGAACCTCGGAGCAACGATTGAAGAAGAAGGGATTACGACGGGTATGAGACGGTCGCCAGTCCAATACCTACCTAGTAATAGGCTTGCAGGTTCTTTTTTGCTGCCAGAACTCGAGCTTGGGCCGGTTATGGGCGCAACGTATAGTGGGAACCTTGGACATCTTTGGCCAGCCAGACAGGCCGCACAGGAGTTTGTGCTTCGCGCACGTGAAAACGGGGTGAGCTTTGAAACGGGACGGGAAGTGACGGAGATTGTTACGAAGGGTGGACGCGTGAGCGGCCTCATCGTTGATGGTGAAGAAATAGAGACTGACGAGGTCATCTGCACGGCCGGGCCATGGAATAAGAACATCCTTCGAGCGGTTGGAATCGATCTGCCGCTTAAGCATACGCTCGGACCGATGCTCGTGTTACAGCCCCAAAAAGAGAGTCCTCATTCTCTCTTTAGCTTGAAACATGAAGAAACTGGGTATTATATGCGCCAGAATCCCGATGGAACTGTCTTTCTGGGGAACAACCCCGGCAGTTACGAATCTGCGGGGACGGAGTATGACCCTGGCGACGTAACGAACACGGTCCCCGAAGAACTCAGAAGCGAAGGGCTGGAAGTGGCAAAATCGTTACTTCCCTATCTCGAAGGTGCTAACGTTGTCGATGAATGGGTTGGTGTTCGATCGTTAACTCCTGATACGGAACCGATCATAGGTTGGACGTCGATTCAGGGACTCTCAGTTGCGTCGTTCAATGCGTCTGGGATACAGCTCTCTCCGTGTGCTGGTAAGATAATCGCAAACCAGGTGGTTCACGATGAGCCAACTGCGTATTATGAATCGGTCTCTGTCTCTCGGTTTGAAGGATACGGTGATTACCGGTGATATGAGCGGCATCACCGCACTCTCCTGCTAGCCGCATTACATTCCGACGGGTTTTGCAGCACCAACAATTGCCCGAATGGACTCCAGGAAGTCAAGTACTCAGTTGAATCTATTGCTACTTCACGCCTTATCCGCCTCTTTAGTCGTTTTTCTTCCTTGCCATCTCTAAATCACTAAGAAGTTCACCTTCCTCGTATCGTTCGAGACGGTATGGACTGAGATCGTAGTTGGGTTCGTTCCCCAGTATCTCTTGAGCAATAGATTCAGCGAATCCCGGTGCTTCCTTGAACCCGTGGCCGCTTCCACCGACGATGTTGTAGAAATTCTCGTATCCGTCTGGAACCCCGACTATTTGGTACCAATCAGGGGTGGCTGTAATAATCCCCGACCACGATTCAATCACCTCTGCATCAGCGTGGGTAGACATCCGGCGTTTCAACGCCTTTTGGACCTGATTAAGATAGTCAATCGTGATTCCTTCTAGGCCGACGTCGCGGTCGATTTCCGGACGATCAATGCCTCCGACAATGAAGTCTCCACCTGGCTCAGGTTTGACATACATTTGTTGTAGTGAATCAGAAAGTGTGGGGGTCTCAATATCGTACGGGTTTGTCGAGGAGAGCACGACGGCTTTCGACTCATACCATGTGAGCGGGATGTCCAGACCGACCATTTGCCCGACTTCTGCTCCCCATGGGCCAGCTGCGTTAACAAGGAAATCAACCTCTTCGGTTCCATTTGTTGTTTCGACTGCCGTGACAACCCCTCTGTCTATTTCGATGTCCGTTACTTCTGTTCGTGAACGCAGGTCGGCACCCGACTCTTGAGCAGCCTTTGAGAAGCCCTGTGCGACGAGATACGGATCTGCGAATCCTGCTTCTCGCTCGAATGCCGCTGCGGTAACCCCAGACGAATCGATACCAGGGATGTAATTGCCTAATTCACTTGGCTCAACTAGCCTGACATCAAGACCGATCTGCTTTTGCTTCTCAATGGTTTCGTGAAACAGCTCTTCATTTTTTTCTCCCGTGAGAGCGAGGTAACCGTTCTGACGGAATCCACCTTTCTGGCCAACATACGTTTCCAGATTCTCTAGGATTTCCCGACCTCGTTTTGCGAGTTTGATATGCCCTTGTCTCGCGTAATGGTGGCGAACAATCCCTGCTGAACGGCTCGTTGACTTACCGCCAATTTCCTGCCGCTCAAACAGTGCTACTTCGACATCACCGAGTTCTTGGAGGAAGTAGGCAATAGCAGTACCATAGATGCCTCCACCAATGATTCCAATTCGCATACTATACAATGGCAAATGACCCTATATAAATATTCCCTCCCGCCGACTTAGCTCCGGGCTCTCTGATGCCCCCTTAGAATCCATCGGTGCTAAATAAACCAATCTCGCGGTTTGTGTTACTCTTCTATCTTCTCCAGGCGAAGATGTTGTAATTCTCAATGAATACTGCTTCCAGACGGATGGCCGCAACCGGTGCCAAGCGCCTATTCAGGGTGATGGTCGTCGTACCCGTCGAAGCGTTTGATCGATAGAGCATCATAATATGAGGTTGGCTCGTTGTCAAGGAGCTGTGAAGTAATCATTTTTCCAACTGCCGGTGCAAGCTGAATACCGGAAGTATGGAACGCAGCAATGGAGAATCCTTCGAGCTCTGTCCATCCAACGATTGGATTGCCATCGGGCGTCTGCGAGCGAACTCCAACCCATTGTTCGACGACGTCTGCATCCAACCACCCTGGAATGAGCTCGGAAAGTAGCTGGATACCTTCGTCTCGAATCTCTTCTGGGACAGTCTCGCTCATGGTATTCGGATCGAAGCGCGTTGCGGCTTCGTAGCCCGGATTATATCCGATAAGCAATTCCTCTTCGGACCGCCGATGGAACGAGTATGGAGATCCGTAATGGGAGACGATCGGGATGTCGTATTCAATTGGCTTTTGCGGACGAAGCTGTAGAACCGGTGCAATCGTATGTTTAACAGGAATCTCGACACCAACAGACTCCGCAAGCTCGATATTCCACGGTCCCGCAGCACAGATGACCTCTTCCGACTCGATTGCTTCCCCGTCCTCTGTAACAACTCCTGTGACTCGTCCGTTTTTCGTCGTAATCTCTTTGACGGGAGTCCCCTGCCGAATCGTTGCGCCATTCTCTTTGGCTCGTTCTAGGAATTCGTATGCTAGCTCCTGAGGACGGCTCATGTAGCCGACTTTCGGACGGTAGAGTGCTCCCTCGATAGCATCTGTCTCGACTGGCGGTAGTAGTAGGGTATCTTCTATCTCATCTCCCGGGAGATACTCGAGAAGATCTCGATCGAATCCCTTTCCGATTTTCCCAATTGACTCTTCACCCTCGGTTTCAACAACTGCTTCGAGTTGTTCTGCATCCGCCTGTTCGGTTGCTGCAACAAGAAGGCCGGCATAGTGATAGCGTGGATTCGCCCGGGGATCGTCGAAAAACTCATTGTACAGTCGCATCCCGTACTTCTTCATCCGATATTGTGTCTCATCACCATAGAAACCATACTGGGCGACTGATTTGTAGGTCGTCTCGGAGGCCGGGGACTGACGCTCAAAGAGGACGATATCTTCGTTGGTTCGTTTGCTCAGATGATATGCAATGCTTGCACCAACGATTCCACCACCGATGATACTGTATCGTGTGGACACAAATAGACCGGTCTCTTTCCAACTATTTATTTTTATGGAAAAATACGTTCTTATTAGGTGTGGAATTTTTCGAGCGCCACGTTTTGATTCTCAGGTACATTTTTACCACCTGACGACCTGACCGAGACATATGCCTATCCAAGAAGGCCCTCATGGAAAAGTAGAACTCCGGCTCGATGGACCCGTTGCGGAACTACGATTTACAGATTCAGAAAAGCGCAACTGCTTCTCGCTCGGCCTCACACAGGATTTATTAGAGCTAACATCTCAAGCGGTTAACCGAGACGGGACAAAAACACTCGTTATAACCGCTGATGGGCCTGTTTTCTGTGCCGGAGCAGACCGTAGTCTGATGGAGAGTGAGAACGAATCAGATCGAAACGAGATGCTTGACCAGTACAATCAAGCGTACGAACTCCTTCGGAGTCACAAAATTCCCGTCATTGTTGGCGCGAAGGGTGCGGCAATTGGTGCTGGGGCAAGCCTCCTGTGCTGGATTGCCGATCTCCGCATCGTTAGCAACGATATCGAAATTTGGTGGGCCGGGGGCAACTACGGATTGGTACCGCTTGAATTAGCAACATACCTAAAAAACGAGATTGGTACTCCCTTAGCTCTTGAACTACTGCTTCTTGGGAAACACCGAACGCTTACTGCTAAGGAGGCGAAAAATAGTGGGCTGGTGAACCGAGTCGCACCCGCGGAGACCGTCGATGATGTGGCGCGAGATATGGCGGACTTGATTGCAGATCTCGATGCGAACCAGAACGTCAGCGAACGGTTACTGGCGATTCTCCGTTCTGCAGAGACCGAGCAAATAGGAGATACCCTCGAAGAAGCTCGGAGAAAACAATCCATCGGACAGGCCACTACTGTTCGAGATTCAGTCGATCACATCGGCGGCCGCGTAATCTTGTCTGGTGGCGGTGAATCAGATCGAACTGGTTGTGGAGCGTCTTCGAAGCGCTGGTGAGTGTAATCTTCGGGATGGAACGTCGCTGTCGGCGGCGGACTGCCGCCGACGCGACAGCGTCGCCACTCACGACAGCTGTCCGGACCGGTGGACAGCTACCCTACCGGAAGAACCGGTCGTTGAGTGGCTGATTCGCTGGAACAGCCCTGCGCACACCAAGCGCTGTCCAAGCGGCCCGCAGCACCATCTCACAGAACTCAGTGAACGACCATTGCCAGAGGCGGCGCCCCCCGCGGCGGGGCGCCGCCACGTACCGCCAGTGAAGATACCGCCAGCTGTTCTGCAGCAGCAGGCTCACGACAAACATCACCAGCCGCAGCCCAGCGTCCTGAGAACTGGTGAACGCGAGGCTCTGCTTGGCTAAGCGGTAGCTTGACTCGATGCCGAAGCGCTTGCTGTAGTGTTCCCGTGCATCCCGCGGCGTGTCGATAAACGGCGCGTCAGCGGCGTAGCCGTGACGCGCCACCCCGTGTTCGTCGTATCGTCCTTGCTGGTAGACGCAATCGATGAACACAGGAAACGTCACCTCGCCGGCGAGATCGTGTTCGATCTCGCGGCTCCAGCCTCTGCTCAGTTCTTCCTGAATCGTCTCGCCCCACTTGACGATCGGCATCACGTAGGCGTAGTTGTGCGCGTACAGCAGTCCGAGACAGGTGCTGTTGTAGAATCCGCGATCAAGGTAGACGGCCTTGACGCCGAGGTCAAGGCCGTCGAGGAGTTCAAGAAACTCAGCGAGGACATCGCTGGTGGTGTCGCCAGCGACAAGCTGGCGCACCGCCAGCGTGTACCGCTTGTTGCGTACCCGCGCGTAGAGAGTCGCATACGCGTGGAACGCCGTTGTTCCGCGTTTCGCTTCCGAGAAGTACAGCGCTTCTGTCTCGTCTTCGTCACCGTAGTAGGGATCGAGGTGGAGGTCGGCGACGACCTCCACCGGCCGATCCGGGAGTGTCTCAACCGCATCTCGTTGGAGGAGCGTGTCTCCAACCGCCTCAACAGTGTCAAGGTCGAACTGATCGGTGAGATGTCCCCGGACGGTGTTGGCGTGCGGTGAGTCGTCTGTCGTTTCGCAGACGTGGTTGATTGAGGTCCCGCCGGCGCTGGCGCCGGCGAGGACCTCATACAGTTTCTCTGTGGTGACTTCGACGTTCTCGCCGAGACCTATCGCAAGTTCTTCGTCAAGGCTGTTGACGACAAAATTAAGCAGGTGCTCTTCCTCTATCTCGCTGTCTGCTTCGGGTTGTTGCACATCCTCCCAAAGCAGACACTTCCTCTAACCCGATGTGATCGACTGAGATTAAGTGTCTCGTTGTTGGGCGGCGATTTCTCGGAGTTCCCCTCTCGCAATGGTTCCAGTGTTTGTCGTGGGAACTGAATCGAGGAATACGATGTCTCGTGGGTGTTTGTACTTAGCCATCCGCTCTTTCACATGTTCCTGTAACTCCATAACCAGCCGTTCGGACGGCTGAACTTCGTCACGTATCGCAACAAACGCGATTGGGATTTCACCACGTAGCTCGTCGTCAACGCCGACGACACCGGCATTGATAACGGCTGGATGGGTCGCTAATGCAGTCTCAATTTCAGCCGGTCCAATACGGCGCCCTGAAGAGATAATCACATCGTCCTTCCGACTCCTAAAGAATATCGCACCATCCCTATTTTGGACACCCAAATCACCTGTGAGAAGCCACCCTTCTTGCACAGATTTTGTGGTTTGTTCTGGGCTTTCCCAGTAACGGTCAAAGCAGATCGGGTCGTCTATCCGAACTCCGATTTCTCCAACTTTATCGCACCCTACTTCAGAGGTAGGATTCTCGGGATCAAGTATCGCTACGTCATGACCAGGCATCGGACAACCTATCGCGTTTGATTGGATATCCAGTAGCTCATTACAGTCCGCAACGATGTTGTTCGCTTCTGTTTGACCATAGACCTCATGAACTATGACATCCAACTCTGCCCACCAATCGACGAGTGAGTCACTAACCTCTTCGCCACCCGTTGTAATAATATTCAACTCAGATAGGTTACTCCGTGAACGGATATTGGGAACCTGTTGCATCAACCGAAGGGCAGTCGGACTTGCACTCAAATTCGTCACCTGCTGATCTGCAACGATTTTGAGTGCCTCCTCAGGATCGAAGCGACTCGTCCGAGCATGTGCAAGGACTGTCCGTCCTGCAAATAGGGGAGCCATCACGTTACTCATGAGAGCGATTGACGCCCAGTTCGAAACTGTCCAGAATCTCTGTGAGGCCTCGAGACTCAGGTTCGCAAACGTAAGGCAGAATGTTGGAAGATGGCCGATTAGCGTAGAATGGGTATGCACGACGCCCTTTGGATCGCCGGTTGTTCCACTCGTGTACACGATGAAGGCGTCATCATCAGGTGCGGTATCCGTTGCACGGGGCTCTGCCGTCTGGTGTTTTATCGCTCTTTCATACGACTGTCCAACTGTAGGTGCTGAATCATCAAGGAACACAAGGGCCGAAAGCGAGTCCCCATACTGCTCGGGAATCGACGATGGCTCAAGCACAGCCGAGTCGAAGACTCCTGCTGTTGCACCGGTCTGAGTCAGCTGTGATGTCGTCTCTTCTTGACCAAGCAAGGGATTCAGGATGACAGAAATCGCCCCTAGCTTCCATGTCGCCAAATGAGCGACGACGACTTCCGGTCGCTGCGTCGTCTGAATCGCAACCCGGTCTCCGGATTCGACACCAACTTCTGCAAGGTAGTTTGCGAATCGGTTGCTTTCTTCCGCAAGCTGACCGTATGTGTACGTCTTTGTTGGCTGAGTCGGCCCAACAGTTCGGATCGCTGGTCGGTCGGGTGAATCCGATTGTCGCTCACAGATTCGGTGTCCGATATTAAACCGAGATGGCAGGCGCCAGGTAAACGTTTCACACAAGTCGTCGAAGTGTTCCCAATTCCGGTTATACGATGCAAATGGCGTCAATATATCCATTTCAACGGATATACGAAGACGCTTCCAATTCAGCGTTTGCCGCAAAGCGATTGGCCGTGAAGGGGGCTAGGAGCTCCGGTCGCGATCCCTCAATAGCCCATTTTGCGAGAAGCTGATTGACAGCAAGCGAAATTGCAAAGCCATGCCCGCTCCATCCAGTTCCCACAATCATGTTCTCCGCTCCAGGGAGCGTATCGATGACGGGGATCCGATCCACGGTAACGGATTCGCGTCGGCTAACATCTGCTTCTTGAACCTCCACATCTTCCAAGGCAGGGAAAACAGTGCGGGCGTCGGCCACGTTCCCCTCCACACGTGCCTGAACTGTGACTCCTTGTTGGGCGTCGTCGTCCCATTCGCCGCGCCAGCCACCAGAGATCATCACGCGATTGTCGGAGATTTCTTTGAGAGCGAGTCGGCGATGGTCGTGTCCGATGAGATGTTTCACGGGAACGTCGTCCATCGGTTCGGTAGAGATAACTTGGGGGCTGATCTTCCAGATTGGTAGCGTAATATCGAGTTCGGATTCGACAAGCTCTGGGACGTGCGTATTCGAGAGGAGGATGACTTTTCCGTCAACCTCAAACCGATTGTCTTCGGATAGAACTGCAGTTACTTGATTGCCGTTCCGTTCAAGCCCTGTTACCGGGGTGTTTTCGTGGATTGTGGCCCCGTGGTCTTCTGCCGCGCGTGCTAGTCCCCGCGTCGTTGCGGTGTGGTCAGCGATACCGTCGTTAGGGCAGTACAGCGCCCCGACAACATTTTCAGTGATGTGTGGTTCCATCTCCTCCACTTCTTTCGCACTAAGGCGTTCGGTGGGTACTCCGAGTTCGTTCTGAACGGACTGGCGTGCACGTGCGCTCTCGAATCCGCCTTGGATACCTCCTGTTTCGTGTTCGTACAGTAACAGGTGTCCCGTTCGTTCGTATCCTGTTTCGTATCCGATTTCATCAGCAAGGTCGGGCCAGAGGTCGTACGCGATTTCCATCAACGGGAGTTCACGGGGGTCCCGGCCGTTGGCTCGTACACCGCGCTTTCCGAGGCCTCCAGAGGCGCCACATGCTATGGTATCCGCTTCAAGAAGCGTCACATCCTTCCCTTGCGTTGCTAGTTTCCAAGCAGTTCCCGCTCCGTAAACTCCACCGCCAACCACAATATATTCACTCGACATCGTCAACCGTTGAATCACAGACTAACAACTTAGTCTTTTTCCCGGACTTGAGTCACAAGCCAGTAACACCGGAATTTCCTGCCGTAGTTACAGAGACCTCATCGACCGAGACACGCCATCTACAGACACACTTCGTCGTAAGTACCTCGGACCTATTGGGTCAGGGACTGGGCTGAAGATAGCGGAAGAGACAGGCAATGAGGAGAGCGAGAGTAGCGACGGAAACGATGCCAACGACAGCAGCGATAGTCATAACGAAGTTTCATCTGGAAACGACCATCATCAGGTGGGTCAGCACGGTACCGTTGTTACCATCAGCCCGGTGATGGGTGGGAGGGATATTGAGACAGAAAGGGCGGATAAGGGTCACAGTCGAAATACTTTTGGACTGACCACCAGATAGGAGACTATGGCTCGGACTCCTACCTCTGACCAACAGTACGACGTCATCGTAGTCGGTGTTGGCGGTATGGGAAGCGCAGCGACGTATCATCTCGCCCAACGAGGTCTCGACGTCCTCGGTATCGAACGGTACGACGTACCGCACACGATGGGTTCCTCACATGGTAGTACTCGTATCATTCGGAAGGTACAGCCAGAAGGGCCGGAATACGTTCCGTTGGTCGAACGTGCGTACGACCTTTGGGAGAATCTCGAAGCCCGTACCGGGCGTGACCTGTTCCATCGGACTGGTTCAATTCACGCTGGCGGACCGGGAACGGATGTCGTGGAGGATGCCCGGCTCTCATGTGAGGAGAACGACATCGAATACGACGAGCTCTCAGGGTTGTCGGTGAACGAGCGTTTTCCGGGGTTCGAACTGCCGGATGAATTTCGCGCTATCTATCAGAAGGACGGAGGGTTTCTCGACTGTGAGCGGTGTATCTCCGCCCATGTGGAGGCAGCCCATGCGGAGGGGGCCACGGTACATGGGCGCGAGCAAGTAATTGACTGGTCGGAGACCGAGAAGGGGGTCACTATACAGACTGATAAGCGCCGGTACGTCGCGGACGAACTTGTCCTAACGGCTGGTTCATGGACGACAGAGCTCTTGGACTCACTCGCCGAGGAAATCGTTCCGGTGCGTGCCCTCATGGCGTGGCTGCAGCCTGAGAAGCAGGAACTCTTTACTCCCGACCGGTTTCCCGTGTTCGTAGTTCGAGACCAAGAAGAAGGCGGATACGGATTTCCCATTTATGACGTCCCGGGCTTCAAGTTCGGTCGGTCGAGCGACCTTCGAAAAGTTACTGACCCTGACGAGATGAATCGGGAACCGGCGGTGGCCGAAGAAGAACTCCATCGGAGATATGTGAAGAAGTTCTTCCCCGAAGCAGCGGGGCCGACGATATCGCTTCGGACGTGTATTCAATCATATTCACCGGACACAGACTTCGTCCTTGGACGCGTACCGGACTATGATTCAGTCACCGTGGGTGCTGGCTTCAGCGGACATGGCTTCAAGTTCACAAGCGTGATCGGCGAAATATTGGCGGATTACGTGGACGATGGGGAAACGGTACATGATGTTTCAGAACATAGTATCGACCGTTTATAGCGAGAATAGACACCCGATTCTCGGAGAGACCGGTCTGATAGAAGTCCTGCCGGCCCGCTCATTTCGGGGTACTTCCTCAAGTATTCCTTGGGCCTGTTTGCCAATTCGAATCCCGACCCCGTCAGTATAGTGGTATCGAACCACGCTGACCGATTTTCAAGAACGTTTGTGAGCGCGGTTCCGTAAACTCCGCCATCGATACTGGTAGTTCAGGTGCTAGAATCTGGCTGCCGATATACAAAATCTATTTTACATAATGTTTCGTGGCAAAGGAATTAGATGATTTCTGGACCGTTCGATTAGACATTTAATATGATTAGTATTCTCTCCCTCGTAATTTTCAGGTAGATATAAATATTGACGGGTTCAGGAACAAGTGTGGTATGCGACCAATAGACATTCCTCGCCGCAAGTACCTTAGTCTCATTGGTAGTGGGACGGTGGCGAGCGTGGCTGGTTGTACAGGTAACAACAACGAAGACGACTCTGATAGTGAGGACAAGGGAGGTGGCGAAAACGACGTAAGTGGTGAAAGCGACGCAAGCAGCGACGTGCAAGCCTCCCAAAACGGTCATCTTCGAGTGGGTCAGGACAGAACAGTTGCCACTATCAGCCCGGTAATGATGGGGTCGAAATTCACCGAGCGCTGGGCAGTGAAGCTGTTCTACTCCACGCTGACGAGACTAGACGAGAACCTTGAGTTGTACGGGGATCTCGCCACAGACTGGTCGGCAAATGACAATGTTGACGAATGGACGTTCACGATTCGAGACGATGCAACGTTCCATCACAATGGAGAGACCGTAACTGCGTCGGACGTCGCTGCCACGTTTAACACGGTCTACAGTGAAGACGTGGGGAGTCCTGGGGCAGGAACGATGGGTGACATCGATACCGTTGAAGCGGTTGACGAGACGACTGTCCGCTTCACCTTGAGTTCACCCAATGCTGACCTCCCGAAGCTAGTCGCAAAAGGGTGGGGTGCAATCGTCCCAGAAGAAATCGTCACTGACCAAGAACGGCGGCAAGACTTAGGGACGCAGGAGTTTGGAAGCGGGCCATTCGAACTGGAGGAATTCGAAGCTGGCAATCACGTCATGGGTGTCGCGTACGATGATTACTACGGAGAGGATGATGACGGGAACAGTCGCCCGTACGTTGACCGCGTCACCGCACGGACGATACCTGAAGGGAGTTCCCTAGTGAGAGCGCTAAACAACAACGAAATCGACATCATCTGGGAGCCACCGACCGACCAGTGGAGCAGTCTCCAGGACAGCGATGGGGTCGAGACGCAACGGGTGCCAGCAGGGAACATCGTCAACTTCATCATGGACGTCTCCGTCGAGCCGTGGAGCGACGAGCGCGTCCGCGAAGCGGTCAAGCTAGCAATCGACCGTGAAGCGATTATCGAAAACGTGCTAGGGGGACTCGGAGAACCGGCCCAGGACACCCCGATTGCCCCGTCCTACGAGTTCTTCCATGACCTCGAGGACAGACCCCCGGAGCGCGACGTCGAACGAGCCAAGGAACTCCTTGCTGAAGCGGGGTATCCCAACGGGTTCGACCTCGGAGACGATTTCGACCTGACGTTCTACACGTCGAACGATCCGCCAGAGCGCCCGGACTCCGCGGTGATGATTCAGGGCCAACTGCAGGAAATCGGAATCACGTTCGATATCGAGCAAGTCAGCTACGACAGGTACATCAACGACGTGTGGACGAAGGCGCCATGCTACATGGGAATGTACGGGATGCGGATTAGCGGCGCTAACTTCATGAAACTGCTCCTTCATTCGGAAGGCGGGTGGAACGGGGAGTCGCACTTCTCGAACCAGGAGTTCGACGACGCAATTGACAAGGCTAACGCAAGTACGGACTCGGAGGAGAGGGCCGAGGCAATGGCCACGGCGCAGGAAGTCGTCTCCAACCAGGGCCCCTATGCCATCCCGTACTACGACGACCAGATCGGCGCGAGCAACGACTACGTCGAACAGTACAACGTGAGTCCGCTCACGTACCTCTTCTACGCCGACGAAATAGCGTTGAGCGGGGATGCACCGACTGTTTCGAACTAAATCGGTCCAACCCCCTTCATTCGGAGTCAGAACTGCATCGAAGCTTGAAAGGGATTCACACCAGTTCGCCAGCAGTCCCCGCGCCGACGATTGTAGAAGCCGAGAAAATCTAGGGATCTATCGGCTCGCTCATCTCCTCTTTGTCGAGATGGCACGCGATTTGGTGGGTCCCGTCGCCCCCGTCCACGGATTCCAGCGGGGGGACTTCGGTTTCACAGATATCGCCAATTTTCTGCGGGCAACGTGTGTGGAACGCGCACCCGCTTGGACTGTGCCGTGCACTTGGGACGTCTCCCTCGAGATAAATCCGCTCGCTGGATTTCTCCGGATCGGGCGACGGAATACTCGACAGAAGTGACCGTGTGTATGGATGAAACGGGGGTTCGAATATCTGTTCGGTAGGTCCAATTTCGACGATTTCCCCGAGATACATGATAGCCACTCGGTCGCTGATGTGCTTGACGACGCTGAGATCGTGGCTGATGAACACGTACGAGGCGTCGTACTCGTCCTGAAGTTTCGAGAGCAGGTTCAGGATGCTCGCCTGAACGCTCACGTCCAGAGCGGAGACGGGTTCGTCGAGGACCACGAAAGATGGGTCGGCCGCGAATGCCCTCGCGATGGCAACGCGCTGCTTTTCCCCTCCGGAGAGTTCCTTCGGATAGCGACCAACGTATTCTTCACCGAGTTCGACCTGGTCGAGCAATTCGATTACTCGCTCCTTCCGCTCTGCCTCCGATTTTTCGGTAAACAGTTCGAGCGGCCGTTCCAACGCTTGGCCAATCGTGCGCTTTGGATTGAGGCTCGAATGCGGATTCTGGAAGACGATCTGACACTCCGAGCGGAACTCCTTCAGCTCTGACTCGGAGAGGGCATCGATATCGCTCCCCCGGTACTTGACGGACCCATCCGTGATATCGAGGAGATTGAGTAATGTCGAACCGAGCGTGCTCTTCCCACAACCGCTCTCGCCGACGATACCAATGGCTTCTGATTCTCTAATCTCAAAGTCGACACCATTGACCGCCTTGACGGGCGGTTCACTACTGAAGAAATGATCAAAGAACGACTCCCCGCCGTAGTACTTCTTCAGGTTCTCGACGTCGATCAGGGTATCACCGGTCGAGTCGGATTGCAGGATCTCGGTGTCGCTCTCAGGAGAATGATCCAACTGGAGCGGATTGTTACGAGCGTGTTCCCAGCGGCGGCACTTCGAAGTGTGTCCGTCGTCCTCAGAAACGACTTCTTCTTCGATAGTGCCTGCCCGACATTCCTCTTGGGCGAACTCGCATCGGTCCGAGAAAATACACCCGGCCGGTATATCCTGCAGAGACGGGATTTGGCCTTCGATGGGTTTGAGTTCAGTACTGATATCTTCGTCGGGAAGCGCACCGAGGAGTCCTTGCGTGTAGGGGTTTGCCGGGTTGTTGAATACGGACTCGACTGGCCCCTTTTCCATGATCTCGCCGGCGTACATGATCGAGACTCGATCGGCAATCTCCGCTATCACACCGAGATTGTGTGTAATGAGCAGAACGCTCGTGTCCATAGAGCTTTTCAGATCCTCGATTAAGTCCAGAATCTTTGCCTGGGTCGTTACGTCTAACCCGGTCGTCGGTTCGTCGAGGATAAGCAGTTCCGGTTCGCAGACCAGTCCCATCGCGAACAGTACCCGCTGTTGCATCCCTCCTGAGAGTTCGTGCGGATACTTCTCCGAGTTGTACTCTGGGTCCGGGAGGTCAACCTGCCGGAGCACGTCGTAGACCTTCTCCATCGATTCCTCTTTGGAGATATCCCTATGGATTCGAAGTGTCTCGGCAATCTGTTCACCAACTCTGAGACTGGGATTGAGGGATGTCTTCGGGTCCTGTGGAACGTGTGCAATCCGGTTTCCCCGGAGCCTTTTCAGCTCCTCAGGAGATAGGTCCAAGAGAGATTCACCGTCGAACTTGATGTCTCCCCCGGTGATTCTCCCGTTATCTCCGAGATACTGCATGACGGCAAGGGCGAGTGTACTCTTTCCACTACCGCTTTCGCCGGCGATGCCGACTGTTTCACCTTGCTCAATGCGAAGCGAGACGTCCCTAGCAGCCTTGACGGGTTTCCCTTCCGTCTGGTACTCCACGTCCAGCGAGGTAATATCTAGCACGCTCTGGCCAGCACTATCTTCTTCGAGCGTCGTGGTTTGCATTGCTATGGTATACATTTAGCTTCAACTATTTATGGATAACCCTCCGATGTCTTTCGGAGGAGACCATTTAGAGCTATAAATGTCAACGGATGACCCGTATCGTGGCTAACTTTGATTGTAAGAGCGTGTCATTGAAAGCGTCACGTACGAAGCAGCAGGGTGCGAGAGGCACTGTCTAGTTAAGCGATTCGTAGAAATATTGGCGTGAGAGTACCTCTCTGACCGGTGGTGGAGCAACACTATTCATGCACTGAGGCCGAGATGTTTGCCGAGCTGGTCGAATTGGGGCCGCTCAGGGATTCCCGGCTGTACGTCTCACTGTTCAGACACTGGTTTTGCTCCAAATGAGCTACGGTCATCGTCCTACCCGCTGGCGATTTTGCCTAACTAGACAGTGCCATCGCAGCGGAGTTCACACAGGCTAAGCAAGCAGA
The DNA here is from genome assembly GCF_004765795.1 of Halorussus marinus. GTDB lineage: Archaea > Halobacteriota > Halobacteria > Halobacteriales > Haladaptataceae > Halorussus > Halorussus marinus. The sequence goes on along the minus strand of NZ_SBIV01000017.1, from coordinate 5,366 downwards.
TCAAAAGACGGCGATGCGCGTCACGCGTGACGCGCTCGCCGTCGATACACCGGTCTGGATGCTCGGAGACAGCGCCTACGATATCCTCGATTGGCACGACCACCTGCTGGCCGCAGGGGTCGTGCCAATTGCTCCGTACAACCCGCGAAACACTGACGACCCCAAAGACATCGAGTACAGGATCGAAGACCGGATCAAGGAACACAGTAAGGACGTGCAGCTGAAACAATCTATCTTGGACGAGACGTACAACAACCGGACGGGAGTCGAACGAACCAACGACGCGGTCAAGGACTGCGGCCTCGGGCACGTCCGCGCTCGAGGCCGCATCCACGCACGAACAGAGGTGTTCGTTGCGCTCTGCCTCCGGCTGGTCGTCGCAATCACCAACTACGAACGAGGAACCAATCCGGGCTGTGAGAAGCTATGAGATGGATTCTATGACAGGCTCTTGGTTGTAGCCTAATCGCTTGTTAAGCGTTTGGCCACCGTTCGATGCAGACGGTCTTGTCGGTATAGAAGTGGATCATGTCCTCGTCCTGAGCGTGGAGGTCGCCGAAGAACGAGTCCTTGCGCCCGCCGAAGTGGAAGAACGCCATCGGGGCGGCGGTTGCGGCGTTGACGCCAAGGTTCCCCACGTCGGCCTCGTGGCGGACCTTCCGGGCGTCGGACCCGCTCCCCGTGAAGAGGCTCGCGGCGTTGCCGAAGTAGCTCCGGTTCAGCACGTCTATCGCCTCGTCGACATCCCCGACCGACAGCAGGCCGAGCACCGGCCCGAATACACTCCTCGCGCGCGATGGTCATGATGAAGCAGCAACGTTCATGCACCGCTACTGAGGTGTTTGCTGAGTCGGTCGAATCCGCGTGGCTCAGCGGTTCCCGGAAGTATGTCTCACCATGCAAACACTGACTTCGCATCAATCGAGCTACGGTCATCGTCGTGCAGTCTACCGGTTTCGCTTAACTAGACAGTGCCCCGTGGAGGCACGGAGAAGAAAATCCAGAAAATAGTGCGGGGAAAGATAGATTTTTATGTATGCGTGTGCCTCTCATACACACGAATGGTAGGGTTCAAGGAGTATTTCATAAAGCGATTGGTGTATATTGGATTCACCCTTCTCGGAATTTCCCTCATCGTGTTCGGTATTACCCAGCTGCTCCCGGGTAATGCTGCCACAATGATTCTAGGGAAGTTTGCGACAGAAGAGAGCATTCAGGCGCTTGAGCAGCAACTTGGGCTGAACAAACCGTGGTACGTCCAGTATACAAGCTGGTTAGCTGACTTTGTCACCGGTAACTGGGGACAGAGCTTCGAGAACAACAGTCCCGTCATCGAAACGCTTGCAGCCCCATTGCGTCGGTCAGCGGTGCTTGCGTTCGTCACGATGATCCTCGTGTCGGTTGTCGGAATTTCGCTTGGGGTTCTCGCTGCGGTCAAGAAAGATACCCCCTCCGACGTTGTGGTGAGCACCGCTTCCTACCTCGGCATTAGCTTCCCCGAGTTCGTTACCGGCATCCTGCTGCTGATGCTGTTCACGGGGCCTGTGTTCAACGTCCTTCCGTTCGGGGGATACGCCCCCCTCAGTGAAGGGTTCGTACCATGGCTTAAACATTTGATTCTGCCGGCGGTGACCCTGACGTTCGTCTTGATTGCTCACGTCGTTCGGCTTACACGCTCTGAGATGGTCGATGTCTTACAGTCAGATTATATCCGAACGGCACGGCTCAAGGGGATGAAAGAGCGGTCAGTTCTGCTCAAGCACGGCTTGCGAAACGGACTCCTGCCGACAATTACCTTGTTGGCATTGGACATCGGGTATCTGTTAGGGAGCATCGTAATTGTCGAGGAGGTGTTTTCCTATCCGGGACTCGGACGGTTGATTGTGAGGTCTATTCAGGTGCGGGACCTGCCTGTAATCCAGGCCTCGATCATGGTCATCGCGATCGTGTACACGTTCGCAAACTTTGGAGCCGACATTATCTACACGTACCTCGACCCGCGGATTGAATACGGTGAAAGCTAACGATGGCTGAAACAAAATCAGTAGAGTTCGAAGAATCGGTCTTAAAACGTATCAATCGGATACTCTATAGGCTACTCAGTTCGCGAAAGGGCCAACTCAGTATCCTGCTGCTGGTACCGATATTGCTGGGAAGCCTGTTTGCACCGGTTATCGCGCCACACGACCCAACGGCGACTGGGATAGCGGACCAGTTCGCTGACCCTGGCGGCGAGACCCTCCTTGGAACCGATAAATTCGGGCGTGACCTGTTTTCGCGTGTCCTTTACGGAGGGCAGGCGAGCATCACACTCGGATTAGCGGCTACTGCATTAGGACTCGTTCTCGGTGTTCCAATTGGAATTCTCTCAGGATACTTGGGTGGGAAAACCGACGAGTTCATCATGCGTATAATGGACATATTCTTGAGCATTCCCTCGCTTCTACTGGCTTTACTCGTTGTAGTGTCTCTCGGTTCTGGAATGATGAATGCCGTATTAGCGATCGGAATTGTCTTCATGCCGCGTCTGGCACGGATTACAAGAAGTAGCACACTATCGATAAAGAACGAGGAGTATATCACCGCGGCAGAAGCCAGAGGTGAATCGAGTCTGTACATCGCCTTTGTTGAAATTCTGCCTAGTGTCATGCCGGCAATTATTGTTGAGGCATCGATTAGAGTCGGGTTCGGCATCCTCATCGGGACTTCCCTATCCTTCCTTGGACTGGGAACACAACCACCAAACCCTGACTGGGGTTACATGGTTTCACAGGCCCGAACCACGATGCATGAATCAATTTGGTTCGTGCTATGGCCGAGTTTAGCTCTTGGTGCCACGATTCTCGGATTCAATCTACTAGGCGACGCGCTTCGCGACACGCTGGATCCAGAGGTTACCTCTGACGAACACTAGGTGACTTCTTTACTCAGCTTTGCACGTTGAAGTGGTAGCGTGACGTAGGCGGTGGCAGGGACGGATGATGCCGATTACGACCTTCTTGTCGTGTACGCGCGTGTTCGACGAGTTCGAGTCGCTGTCACCAGCACAACGTCATCACGCGAAAACCTACGCCACCGGTCTTGTTGCGGCCAGCAACAAGACCGTGGCGGGTATCGCACGCGAAGTCCTTCCAGCTCAGGGGAAACGCGCCCTCAACAAGTTCCTCACCCAGTACGACTGGGACGAACAGGAGTTCAACCACGAACGCCTCGAAGAGCTTCAGAAACACGGTGAAACGCGCTGGTCACAGGATGGCTACATCATCCTCGACGATACGATCACCGAGAAAGCCGGGGACGAAGTCCCCGGCGTCGGCCGATTCTACGATCACGCTGAAGGCGACACTGTCTGGGGCCAAGACCTCATCTACGCCTTCTACGCTGACGACAAAACTGCCTATCCGCTCACGTTCCGCCTCTACGAACAGCAAGACGACGAGGACGATGACCACGATACCAAATACGATCTAGCCCGAGAGATCGTTACCGAACTCGAAGAAGAGGTAGGTGTGCCTGCGGACACCTACCTCTTCGACTCGTGGTTCGCTCACGACTCTAGCCTTCCCGAACACATCGAATCCTACGACAAGGACTGGATCGGCCCGCTCCGGAGCAATCGACAGGTGACCTATGGTGGCGACGAGATCCGTGTCGATGCGCTCTGCAAGCGTATCGACACGGTTGAGCGCGATGTCGATGACGACACCTACCACATCTGGACGAAGAAGCTTCCCGTCTCCCAGCTGGGAGACGTGAAGCTGGTCATCGCCGAGAAAGAGACCGACGAAGACGAAGAGAACCCGGTCAAGTACCTCGCTACGAACAAAATCGACGCCCCCAACCGAGCACGTGATTCGCTCCTACGGAATGCGATGGCGCATCGAGACGTTCTTCGAGGACTCGAAGCATGATCTCGGCCTAGGAGACTGCGAGATGCAGACCGACGAAGGTGCCAGTCGGCACTGGCACCTTCTGATGGCTGCCTACAGTCTCGTTCGTCTTGATCCTGAGTCGAGCGCCTTGGGGACGGTTCGCTCGAAAGCGTCATCGCTTCGAGCGAACCTCGAACACTCCCTGAAAGAAACCGTGTACAATCTCCTCTCGTGGGTTCGAGACAACGATGACCGTGGCGTCGATGACCTCATGGAAGAGATCGACCACCTCTTCGTTCACTCAACCGCCGACGCTAACGTGCAAAGCTGAGTTCTTTAGACGTCTGGAAGAATCAGATTGCTTGGAAAATCCCACCTACGCTCATGTGGCGTAGATTGCTGGTGAATTAGAGTGCGGTTTCAAGGATGGTTTTCAGCGTTTCTTCCCCTGGTTTTCGGTAGACACGACGACGAAGTTGAAACGTTCTGAGATACGACGTGAGCTTGTCTTTGGAGACGCCTCGATGGGGCGAGAGCCAGGATCGCGCCAGCGATCCGTGGCTCTCGCAGGTATTGACGTGAGCGTCCCCATCGACGTATTCGCCGTCGCCGTGGACGACGTATTCACGGTTGAATGCGTCGTCCTCGTCCAGCGGTTCGTACGCCCGAAAGCCGTCGGTGTAGACGGTCAGCGACTCCTCTTTGCGGTTCGCAAGCAAGAGTCGAATCGTCGATTCGTCGGCGGCTTTCGCTGGTAGCACGTAGCGGTCGCCGGTGCCGCGATCAGCCAGAATGAACACGGGTAACTTGTCCTGTTCGTACGATCCTCTTCCGCGTGTGGAGAGGCCACGCGAGCGCGACGGTCGGTCGCGCTTGCGGCCTTTGAGCCCGGCTTTCACGTAGAGTTCGTCGATTTTTACCGGTCCTTCGAGTTGTGGCCGAGGCGCGTCCAGCGCCCGCAGGAAGCGCTGGACGCGCCGGTACACCGTTTTGTAGGAGACATCGAGTTCTACGTCTAACTGCCGAAGACTGGTGTTGAACCGGATGTATCTGTAGACGGCGAGAAACCACTTCCTGAGTTCGACCGCCGAGTGTCCGAAGACGGTGCCGGTCTGATCGTTGAATGTGCGGTCACAATTCTTACAGCGGTATCGCTGAAACACCCGATAGCTGCCGTGCCGAATCACGGATTCGGCACGGCAGCGTGGGCAATAGATGCCGTCACGCCAGCGAGCCTGTGCCAGCAGATTCGCGGCGCGATGCTCCGAGACGAACGTCTTGAGTGGAATCATGCTTTCGTCGGGTGGCGCGAACGCGCCACCCTTGCCCGCTACGACTTTCAGCTACAGCTGCAGGCTGACTAACAATGGCTGTGTTGAATCGCTGTAAGGCGGAGAGATTCACTGTTTGACGAAGCGTTTGATGTTATAGACGACACACATCAGCGCGATCTCGCGGAACTCACGAAACCATGACCGCGCTCGCACGGCGAAG
>NZ_SBIV01000016.1 GCF_004765795.1 Halorussus marinus | reverse complement strand
TCTACCCATCTACTGTCTGAGTAGCGGCCTTCTACACCGTGAAATCACCAACTTCAGAGCGAGGGCTATGTTGGTGCGACGGGCGCGCGCGAGCAGCGGATTCTCGGATGATTTGAATGACTACAAACACAAACGCTACAACGACAGGTGTACAGGTGATGGTCGATGGAACGATTTGACAGTATCGACCTCGGAAATTATCGAGGGGACAACTACTTCCTCGTCGGGTATGTCGAACCAGACCCCAGCGGCTACGACGACTACGACCCCGCAGAAGATGCCGAGAACTACGGGTGGTCTCTTGTCCAGAAAGCCGAATCCCCACTCGACGAAAACGACGAAATCGTGAGGATGGATACGCGCCACGACCAACCTCACCTCGACAAGGAGTACCTCCCTCCCGACAGCAACGAAGAAAAGAAGGTGTGGCTTGACGACGACTATTCCTACCGACGGATGCGAACCTACCTCCTACAGAACTGGCAGGACTTTGCCGATCTCCACATCTACTACAACGAGTAGTCGGAATACGTGTCTTTGCAACGTTCACTCCGTGGAAAAGGCCTTCAGACTGCTCCTGCTAAGGTCTCTTAGTGGTTCGCGGTTCGATGAAACTGTCCGTGACGCCAATGTTCGCAACCGTCGCTCAGTCGTCTCCGGTCGGTTCTAGGGCCTCGGAATCCCCCGGCTTGAGCTGCTGCCTCCACGCAACTACCCGCTGTTTCACTCGTTCACGAATCGGCAGGATCTGATCTTTTTTCAACACGGTAACGCGCTGAATATCAGCATCCAAGAAGAGCTGCTCCGGCCCACCAACCGACTCGAATTCCTTATTGTTCTCATTGTACCGGTGTGGATCGCTGATTCGAAGTTCTCGGTTTCGGCCAGCCCGACTCCATCCACTAACATCCCCGATGTACAACTGGTCATCACTGGTCTTGATCATTACTTGGTCAGCGTGTTTTAGATAGTCTTCCCACGGCTGTCGGCGGGAGTACGAGATTTGCATTTTTGATTGGAGGATACCCCGTAGAATCCCTGGTAGGTCAATGAGAATGGCTGCGGCATAGAGTACGCCGACGAACAAAGACACTGCGAAGATGGTGAGGATATAATCAATTCGAAAGGCCGGGTCGAACAGAATGGATTGAAACTGTGCGAACGAGGTGATGGGTTCGACGAACTGTTGATAGGCGCCGATGAACAGGGCGTCGATCAGAAGGCTGGAGACGAGGCTCCAGATGAGCAGGACAAACTGCTTGATGTCGTCTTCGATCGCGGCTAGGGAGACGGCGGTCATGACGGCGACGAAGCCAGGGGCGATGAGGACGGCGTAGAAGATTGCGCTTCCTGGCAGGCTTGCCATGGGTGTTCTGTGTTATTCGCTACTCTCGGAACTGCTGGAGCTGCCAGAACCGTCTCCGCTAGAATTAGCGGGGGCGTTAGGGTCAACGCTGCTTGGGATCGAGACGTCGTCAGCAGAGGGAGTCTCGTTGCCGCCGGATGGATTCTTGTCGGCGCTTTTTTTCTGAGTTTCCGAAGCAGAGCTGTCCGTGTTTTTTGTGCCAGCGTTCGCTCTGGTGATGCGTTCTGGATCAGCCTGCTGGTTTTTATTGGCGGCAAGTGAGTCTTGCTTGGTATCGTTGGTGGACGAAGAGTTGTTTGAGGAATTGTTACTTGAGTCGCTGCCTGACTCGTCGCTCATAGAGGTCTATGGGTGCTGGATGCACTAAAATAGTCGCTAACCGGGGTCAAAGTAGAACTGAGATGGCTGGAATGAACAATAACTCACCATTGCATACACAGTCTGTATCGGTCACGCCGCTTCTGATAGGTATTGGTGCTATCTGTCCGTTGGGATGGTTTAGAACGGCTTAGGTACTTGCGTCGAATTCTCCCGCGAGATATGCCCGTCCCTGCTCTGTGATACGATACCAAGCTCCTTCTGTTTCGAGCTCTTCAACGAGGCCGTGTTCTTCCAAGGTTGGTAGACGACGTTTCAGAGTTGAATAGGATAGACCGATATTTTCTCGTTCAAAATTCACCTCTAATCCTCGTTTTGAGAAGGCTGCATCTGTTTCTGCGAGAAATTCTAAGATGGTATCATCGGCTCCGGTCATCCAATCCGCACGCTGTCTCATTGATTGTGGCTCACTTAGACCAATTTTATGGGCACGACTATTATCACTTTTCAGACAAATAATGGCTCACTATGAACAAATATTTGGTCAAGATTTATCAGGCCGCTCGATAAGGAGATGAGTGAGGCGAGTCAACTGGACCGGCCTAAAATCAGAACCAGATACTATCCACCAATACAAATCGATGTTACTGAAAGTCACAATCAGCTGTCCGATCTGCTTGGCAGACGTTGACTGGATTTACGATACAGAAACCAACGAGCAACACCGAAGTATGCAAGGATGCCCCGGCGGATGCACGGCAGTATATGATGTTAGTATAGGCGAAATCGAATCTTCAGAAGCGCAAGAGATGTTGGCTGATGAGAAACACCCCAACAAACTTGACCAATCGTGAGTTTGGATTGTAGGGTTCACACCGACGTGCCCGCGTAATTTCCCTCCTCTGTAGGGACGTCTATTCTTTCTTGATGCCAAGTCGGTCCGCTAATTCATCTTCGTGCTCGATGGCGAAGTCTACGAGCGCTTCCATGAAGTCTGCGTGCTTCTCAATTCCCCCTTCTCCAGCGACTTTTGAGCGTCCGTCTAACTGCTCGTAAAGTGAGTCCAGACGATCTGCCCTTTCGTCGGGGAGATACATTGGTACTTGACGTCGATTCCGAGTCGAGGTTGGATTCGGGTCAGGTCCTGGCTTATTACTCGTACTACCCGAATTACCTGTATTATTCGAGTTATTCGACTCACTCGTATTATTCGTGTTATCTGACTGGCTCATGTTCTCCTCTTTGTCGTCGCTGTCTGGCCGTCGGTCGTCGAATCGTTGCCCGAGTTCGTCTTTTGGATCGCTCATGAGAGATCCTCCACGTGTGTGGCGATTGCACTGTATTTGTCACGCAGTGCTTCTGCTTTTTCTGCATCCCACGAGTAACCTGCATCATCCGGATTATACGCGAACACCGAAGTTCGGTATTCAATGGCGTGCTCAACCACTGCCCAGTCCGGAATCTCGAAGACGTAATCCTCGCCGAACGTGCCGACGAACCAATCCTGCATTTCACTACTTACGCCATCACGGCCGACCTCGTTCAGGACAGCTGCGACGGTAGAGATGTTGACGTCATCGAACTTGTCCTCCAAGGTGTCGATCTCATCAAACAGGATTTCGAGAGAGTCTTTCGCAATCGTGTTCGCGTGGCTCGGGAATAGAACGTTCTCAGCGGCAAGCAGCGCCCCGTCAGCGAGTGGTCCGAGGTTCGGCGGGGAATCGATCACAACGTAGTCGTAGTCTACTGTGAGGCGGTCGAGCGCGAGTTTGAGGGCCTCAACTCCACGGGCTTCGGAGTACAGGTGCTTCTCAAGCCGGAAGTTGCGTAAATGGGATGGGACTATATCGAACTCAGCTCCTTGGACGACTAGTTCATCGAGGTCGTCAAGGGTGAGCTGCCCCATCTCAGAGAGGACGTCATAGAGCGCGTACTCGCCCTCCCGATACTGCTCGCGGTGGCCGAGTTTGAGTGTGAGTCCACCCTGTGGATCAGCATCAACAGCCAAGACATCGTGTCCTCTGTCGGCAAGCGCACCGGCGAGATTGATGCTTGTCGTCGTTTTCCCAACTCCTCCTTTCTGCATTCCGACGTCGATCCTCATGCTACCACCTCCGTGTATCTCGCATAATACGAGTTTTTCGGGCCATTCGAGTAATACACTTTTTTCGGATAATATAAATCTCCGTCAGACACCGTTCTCGCTCCCTCTGGCGAATTAATTTTGAACGTGCAACGAGCTATCACAAAGAAAGATCAGTATTCACAAGCGGCTGATGTTTGATGAGACTGAGCTAATTTTGAAACCGTGCAACAGGCTATCTGAGTATTCGTAGGCTCACACAAGCGGTGAAGAAGTAAATAATGAGCCGATTGACCGTCTCGCTGACCGACGAGGAGGGCAGGAGTGTGGGCGCGAATGAAATGGCGCGTGGCGGGGATGCAAGCAGACTAATCGATACTGTCCCATTCGTGAGACGAGGCCGTATTCCTGTTATAATCGATATGATCTGCATTGAGATATTCGAAAAAGCGTCGAGTTTGCTTAACAGAGTCCATCCCAAGCCGTTGTCTGATGAACTCGGGGGTGTTTCCATTGTGAGCTAGTAGTACGCCGTGGGTTTCGCGCAAATCAGTCGGACGGACCCGTAAAGTACGATCACCGGCCATATGCACGAGCCTGCGGAAATCGCTTAGTTCAGCCTGTTCGGCTACTTCCTGAACTCTATCGAGGAGAATCTGGCGGGTGGATGTAGCTGCTGTAGGGAATGAGGAATTGAGAAGCCACTGTATACCCTGCTTAAGCCCAGTTTTTTCTCTTTCTTTAGTGTAGGGATTGTTCCATCTATTCGGGAGTCGGAATTCCCAGCGCTGGCCCCTGTCTGGAGCTAACTCGTCTGGGACATGGATGATATATTCTTCTCCTAACTCTCGAACCCAACTGCATTCGAAATGTTGTTCAACCAGCCATGGAAGTCCGGTGAACATGGCCAAGAGAACCAACGACTGTTCAGTTGCTGGGAGTAGCTTTATCTTCCGGTGGAATCTGTGGATGGCTTCTGGAGATAGTGGCCGCCTGTAACGGCTATAGTATCCTGCTCGAATCAATGCAATATTCCACGAGGGAAAGTTGCTCCCATACGCTGTGGCGCTGAACTCACCAATTTCATCCATTTCATTATACGTTGGTACTTTATTATTCTCTTCGACGAATCGGTCGATCTCGTTGAGGAGCTTTTTGTTGTCAATAGGACGGCATGGTGGCGTCGGGCTATACCCCGCACTGCGGACTGCTTCGTTCCAACTCCCCCAGATTCTCCGGTACGGAGCCTCGGAAAACTCTCCGCTTTCGGCGAGTGCGCTCTTGGGTGGGGCTTCTCCATACTCGTCTGCTAACCGATGGATTTCATTGAGCAGCCTCCGACGGCTGATGAAGACTTCGCGATTCGGTTTCAGTCCCGCCGCGACTAATGCCTCGTTGAACGTCCCCCATCGGGCCCTATATGGTTTGACTGAGTATTTTCCATCTTTAATCACTTCGTCTTGTTTTGGTGTATGACCGAGATCATCTGCTAACCTAGTGAGATCATCAAGAAGGTCTTCGTCAGGGATACCACGAGAGGTCGACGGCAGCCCTGCGGCATCTGCGACATCATTCCAGTCGTTGAATGCGTAATAATATTGTTGGAAGCTATACTTTCCGTGTTCAGCAATATCTGTCGTCTTTGGGGTTCGGTTGAGCTCCTCACTCACCCGTTTGAAATCCTCTATGAGGTGGTCTTTTGATGGTCGTGTCTGTCCGCTTTGTCGAGTTGGTGGCAAATCTGATTTTTCAACCAGATCGTCCCAAGAGTCGAAGTGGTCATAGAACGGTGTGCTAGTAATCTTTCCATGTTCATCCATATCAGAAACCGTCGGCGTGTGACCCAGCTCTTCGGCAAGCCGATTGAACTCTTCTAAAAGCTCAATCTCTGAATAGGGCATATCTCAAATGAAACTGTTTTCAAAGTCGCCCTCAATCTCCTGTGACGCAATCTTGATGTAGGGTTTCAACGATTCGATGTCAGCGTGGCCTGTTCGCTTGCACATTTTCCATGGATTCGCGTCGTTACGGGCTAACTGCACGCAGTAGGTGGCACGCAGATCGTGAGGGAACAGATCGGGCACCCGACCCAAATCACGATGTTGAACGTATCCATTATTTCTAAAGAATCCAATATCTGCCTCCTCGGCAACGGCCTTGACGTACTTGTTAACTGTCCGCTTCGACAGCCCTTTGCCTCCCAGTAGCATGTTGCCGTGACTCTCTTCCTCTAATTTAAAATGATGCTCAATCATCGAACGAAGTGAGAGGTCCTGTTGAGATTCAGTATCGGTGTGTTTGTTGTGCCACGATTCTGGGATTTTGAGCCGTCTTCCTCCGCCAGCATCGCTCTTCGGAGCGAAGTCTCGACCTCCTCGCTTGTTTTGGTTACAGTCGCCACAGATCGTGTCATCAGCCGTCTTTGTGCAAGGGGTTTTTGTTGGCACCTTCATCCACAGTGCCCCATTTACATGATTAAACCAATCTGCATGGATATGACCGATGGTATAGTTTCGGACACCTGTAAAGAGTGCAATGAGCGCGGTCAGCGCTACCACATCATCGTCGAACGACTCCGCAGCATCAGTAAATAGACTCATCGCTTGACGGGAGAGGGGTTCAACATCTCGTTCCATATATTATTTCTTCTCAGTTGACCATTTTATGCGAACACTAATTAAACTTTCCTATGAATAGAAGAGAATTCTGAAACCCGCGAAATCAGGCTTTTCATAGGTTCAGGTAGGTTCTTCCTCCTCAAAATTCTCTACTCTGTGGGCAAGTGTGAACAGCGAATTTGCTAATGGTAATATAATTGATAATGAATATGGATCTATCCGATTCTAGAATAATCAAAGAGGGTGTCATAGAACTCTTCTCACACCGTGATGATCGTGCTTCCCGGATTGTCTCCGCGTTCGTAGTTGGTAATTGCGACGACGAGGCGAAGGCACAGAGCAAGAAACACCTGCGCTCGTGCGTGGACGCGGCCTCGGGCGTGCGTTCGCCCGAGGCCGCAGTCCTTCACTGATTCGTTGGTTCGCTCGACTCCCGTACGGCGGTTGTACGTCTCGTCCAGCGTCGATTGCTTCAGCTGTACGTCCTCGCTGTGTTGTTCGATGCGGTCTTCGACCCTGTACTCGATATCGAGCGGGTCGTCGGTGTTTCGTGCGTTGTACGGAGCGACTGGCACGACCCCCTGCGGCCAGCAGGTGGTCGTGCCAGTCGAGCGTGTCGTAGGCGCTGTCACCGACCATCCAGATCGGCGTGGCGACGGCGAGCGCGTCACGCGTGACGCGCATCGCCGTCTCCTCTGGCGCTTGTCTACTCTCTGTGAATTCCGCTGCAATTGGGATCTTTTGCCCGGTCGAGACGATCGTACAGCCGTAGCCGTAGTAGTACTCGTCGTCGGTTGGATCGTAGCACTTCGACGCGTCTTGATCGGCAGGCATCGCCCTCACGTCGGTTGAATCGATGGAGTAGGTCAAGTCGAGCAGGCCGCGGCGGGCGGCCTGCTCGACGAGTTGGTCAAAGACTTCGTCGACGACGTGTTCGAGGACGGTGAGAAAGCGATCGACCGCGTCTCTCGACGGCGGTCGATCGAAGCCACAGCTCAGCCAAACGACCGTGTTCCGAAGCTCTCGTTCAACGGGACGAATCCCGTAGATGTCCTTGTAGCAGCAGTGGAGGAACCCACACATCATCTCTGGTGGCTCGTGCTCTCGTGTTCGCCCCGTCTGCGCCGGGGCGAACACGTCGAACTCTTCAAGAAACTCGAAGGAAAGGTGCTCAAACAACGCTAACGTCTCGGTCTCCGCGACATTGAAGAACGACTCTACCGAAGGATCATCTTGCAGGGTCGCTGAACTCATTCCACCTCAGCGTTCACCCTGCTCTTTGGTGTGGTAATCGTTCTATGACACCCTCTAATCAAATCCCATATATGTGATTTCGCGTTTCTATCGCAGGTCAAGATAGAAACAAACTCTGAGATGAGCCCTTGATGTACGCCTATCTTTTGGGGATCGTCAGACACCGACTGTTACCTTTAAGTTGCATCCGTGAAAACAAGGGGCCAAGGCAGGACAAAGTAATCACTGGTCGGCGTTGGAAGCCTAAAGAAGGCCCCGGACACGAACCTCTCGTGTCCTCTGGTTGGCTACCTGGGCCTTCTTCGTCCGTGGGCTTAAGCGTTACCCCCACGAGGAGCCGCTGCGCTGCCAAATGAAATGTCCTCAACAGGCGGTGACAGCGATGCAAACCACACAGACACACCAAGACCGAGGTGACCGCGAGTAGCTGACGCTACTCCAGACCGATGACTCACAGGTACAGATTCAAACGACAATCCGGGTCCGATGCTACCAGGCCTCGCCCCGGATGTCGTTTTGCAGTATCGCTGAAGCGGACCAGCGGAGCCGGCCCTCAACACGGATGGAGCGGTATTATCAGCACGCTCCTATCCACAATGTGGACGCGAGGGGTCAAATTGGTTTCGGGACCCTCGCATTTGCCGGCTTCCACGCAGTCCGCATCTCTCCACGGACTGCATGCACACGCCTAATCGACACCAAGGAATCCGGAAGATCGTTCCAGGAGGGAACCTCTCTACTGCTGGACTTACCATCACCGAGGTCACTCCACGGGTAACAGAATGGATACCTGACCTTCTTGAGGAACTACTTCCACGGAGTATTCAATCGGTTCGAAAATTCATCCGGCAAGAAGACCCAGAAGTCCTCACGCACGCACGATACAACACCGTCTATCGCCGTCTTCAAGAGGAAACCCTGGGGTTCGACCATCAAGAATGGTGCTCCACAACGGATATTTGGAGTGATGCAGAGGCTGAAGCGGTTGAATACGTAGAATCACTTGTCGAGTTCGCAGTCAAATATTCTGACGTCGACGAAGATGATCTCGACGAACTTTCGGAGTATCACCAGCAGCGGTGCAAATCGCTTAAACAGACTCTCACTACGATCAGTACCGGACGTGGCCCACTCAACGCTGGCCTTGAAGCCCTCGCCAAGGGACCCGTACGACTCCACGATGAGCTCGATGACGCACCGCAACCGATCACGCTTGTCCTTGATGGCGAGTTGTGGTCAAAACTCGACGATAGAGGAACAGGTATCCGAGCACTTGCAGCTATCGCCGTGCTCGGCTCCACCTTCGACGTCCGCCTGGTTATTTCACCAGCGTTAGACGCCGCGATTGAGCGACGGTATCCAGACTGGTATGACTCCCATCTCCGTCTTACTGAAACCCGTGAGACCTCCTCTGTAGAATCAGCGGGTGGCGACGGACAACCATCGGCGGAGCAGCTCGGGGAAGCATGGGAAGCAATACAGAACCTCCCAGAGGAATCGGGGAGACTCCGTCTGCTTGGGAACCTCCCTATAGAGGGATCTCGGGACTATCGTGATCTCAAGCAGGATGATGAGATTGACGTGCAGGCAGGGACTGTCGGCCGTTACATCCTCGATCTAGAAGAATTAGGGCTTGTGGATATCGACCGTCGTGGACAATACAACAGCGCATCCCTCACCGGCTTAGGACAAGTAGCAGTTGAGCAGCATGTCACCACGGACTACCGGGTGATCCATCCGACCCAATCGACGCTGGAGACGCATCTTACGCCGACCCCTCAGCCCCAAGCAAGTACAGTGTATCCCGCGCGATCGGACACGAGGGAGGGGGATCAGCCTGGGACAGCGGAGGATTGGATAGCTGCGACAGGCAATCCTAGTGAGGGTGCTGACTACGTTCAATGGCTCGATGGGCCGTCTGGTGTCCTCGATGCCTGGGGAATGCACCAACGATACCTTGCTGGCCGTCGAGATCGTGGTGTCACCCTAGTCGATGACCGTATCGAGCGTTTCGAGGACGGTCGCATATCGTATCTCAGTTGCTTCGACGATGACCTCTTCGTAGCCACTCAGTGGGGCGGCCCCCTCCCTACCCTGGGACGTATTGCGGGAACCTTACTCAGCGACAAGGCACTAAGCAAGGTTCTCACACCATCACGCCTCGGTTCCGAGTTCGAAGAAATCGACGATGCAGTCGTTGAACAACTCGATAGAGAAGCTGGAGAAATCATTCGTCGGGGTCACCAGATCGGCTGGTTCAGCGAGGACGAGGAAGACTACGATGGTTGGCGTGAGCGTATTGGTGCCGTTCGCAGTTTGTGTTTGCAACAAGTTGGTGAACTCACAAACAGTGACGACGTCGAAGCCCGGACTGAGTTACTACGTGATCTGCACGGCTTGGTTGCCTCAGCAACACAGCTCTACTACGCAGCCGATGTGGATGTCACAATCAACGTGCGAGTCCCTGACACGGGGATGCTCATCAGTGATGAGCGCCGTCTCGACGACTTTCTCGGTTTCGCCCAGTACACCATCCCGAAACAGTCCGTGTACGGGATTCATTCGGGGTATAGGATGCTCCTTGAGGATCGACCGGAGAAACTCAAACGACGTCTTCCCTACGAGGTGGATGATGCTGATTCAACAATGCATCTGACCGCATCGTGGGTTTTCTCCGGACCAACGATGACCGATCTTTATGATGATATCGAGGGCGCCATTGAAATGGAGACCAACGAAATTCGTGACGCGATTGCTAATGGACAGGAGTCAGCACCGGTAATGGAGATACCCGTCCAGATTGGGAACTCCTACTCAGCGATTCGTGATCTCGTCGAGGAATACGCTTCAGCGAAGAACTACCAGGTGGCTCACCAGAAGGATATTCACGAAGGAAAACAGGATATCGAGCGACTTGTTCGGCTGTTCCTGCGTGTCCTCGGGACAGAGGATCGACCACATCGAGCGTGTCCTCACGATGTTGTCGAAGCAATGCTTCATATTGCTCAATCCTCCCGGAACTACGATTTCATCACCGTGCGAGACATCTCGTACGGACTGTCGAATCTCCCCACGAAACGACTCTTACCCGACCTTCCACCAACAGCGACGAAGCTCCTCAAAACCCTGCTTGATGCGGATGATCCGATGGGCCGGTCTGAAATCATCGATACCGCAGGTATCTCTGAAAGTAGCTACGACCGCTATATCAACGAGCTTGCCGCTTGGGACATCATTGAACCCCGAGAAATCGAGGGGCGTCGCCGGTGGGAGGCACACTTAGAGCCGTGGTGGACGCCGCAGAGTGATCGGGATGAACCCTTTGCCGACCCTGATCCCGACACGGGAATACTCTTCGCTGAGTTCCCCCGTGATGTCGCTAGTGCGGTGATGTGCCATCTCATCACCCACTACGACTTACCCGACCTCGAGACAGCGTATCTTGAGGGTATCCAACCGGGAGACGACATCAAAGCCCTCTTCGACGGTCACGACCGGCTCAGACGATGGTGGCCATTCCTCTGGGGTGCATTCGCCGACTCGGACAAACTTGAAAGAGGCCCATCTGGTACAGCAGCCACGGATTCCACCGTAGTTCGTCTCGGTCAACTTCCAGGACCTGACACAGCACAATCGAGCTTCCAAGACGTTTCAGAAACAGCAACCCAACGAGATCGTCTCAGTCAACCGTCGCCAGGGCTGGACTGATCCTGCCCCCCGCCGAGTCCAGAACTAATCTGATCCACGTACTCGTGTCTACAGATGAGCGTCAGAGATTACTGACAAAACGTCGAAGGCGGAAAAGAACTAGTTGATGACTGACCTTTTCACCGTGATCAGGTCACTTTCGCGCGACAGCGTGCGTCGGTGAAAGTTGCTGAGGCGCCTCAACGAACAGCTGTCCAATATCGAGATACACGCCGCCTTCAGCACGCTCGATCCGCACGCGGAATTCAACATCGTCTACGAGTTGCCCGTCGACGAGAAATTGCACAGCATCCATCGACCCCAGTGATTCAGAGCTTCGCAGCACCTGTCGAAGTCGAGCCACCACATCACTACGTTCGTCCTCAACCACGTTGTATAGCAGATCCTCGAGCCCGGTCACCGTGACCGGTGTCTGCACGTTGCCGTCATTAGCGACTTGACGGAAGAACTCAAGCGCTGCCAGCGACGAGTCTGTCTCGGCAACCGGATCAGTCACGATGTTGTAGCCGGGTCGTAGTGGCATGGTTAGAATTGTTGGAGTGTCATGTCCATCACGTTCTCGTACCGTTCGTCACCACTCACGTCGGCCATGAACTCTGCCAAGTCTTCGAGATCGTCCGACTTCCACTCTTTCAGGTACTCCGTCGTGTTCTGGTCTGTCTTGTACAGGTGGTAGAGGTACTGCACGCGGTCGATATCCAGTAAGTCGTGGCCGTTGTCACCGTTGCTGTTGAGCTTCCCTTCAATGTAGTTGATGCGCTCATCAGCTGTCATTGGCTCCTTTTTGTTGCGTGGGCCTTTGACGAGTTTCTCGTCTTCAAGGTCGCTCACGTTCAGGTTCTTCGCCAGCAAGTGCTTGTTCAGATCGTCATAGTCCTCGCTGCCGCGCTGGCAGAACGCCGCGTACGCCTGCGTGATCGGATCGATACTCTGCGGAAGGTTCACCGTTCCCTCCAGCGCCTGTTCGATCACCGAGTCTACCGTATCAAGGACCTCCTCGATCCCGACCTGCTCACCATCGGTGTAGACGTTTGGATAGTGCTTCGAGTAGTAGTACATCGACTTCCCACGAAGAATCACACCGAGGTCCGCTGTGGAGAGGTTCTCGTGCCGCTCCCGCTCTTCCGCAATCATATCCTGCAACTCGAAATAGAGGTCTTGTCGCAGTTCTTCGAGCGTGATGTCTTCGTCAGTGTTCTCTTTGTTGGCGAAGATGAGGATGTCGTATTCTGCGTTGTCGAGATCTGAGATATGGGGATTGTTCGGCATCTCAGACTGGACGGGGTACGCACCGGCAACAGTGAACCCAGACTCGATGATTGCCTCCAAGATCACCGACCAGGCTTCGTTTTCGTTGTGGTGATAGGTGAAGATCAGTTCGCCGTCCTGTTTGAGGACACGGTGTGCTTCACTAAACACGTTCGTTAGCGACTCAACAAAGAAGTCCTCGCCTTTGTTGGCACTCGAATTGGCGACGATCTCCCGTGCCTTCGGGACGAGTTCTGGTTCGAATTCCTCGTACTCGTCCTTGAGTACTTCCCGAAGCCAGACGTAGAAGTAGTCCGAAAGCTCCGAGTACTGGACGTTGTCGTAGTACGGCGGGTCCGTGATGACGAAATCGACCGACTCGTCGTTTTCCTCCATCCGCTCGGAGGTTTTGCAATTGAGGCTGCTAACTCGGTCCTCCGTGATTGATTCAGACTCTACGTAGAACTGTTCGACATCGCCGTTCTTTCGGTTTTTGACTTTCTCGAAGGGGCGTTCGCAGAATTCCTTGGCGCGGTAGACTTTGCGGAAGGCGTTGTTCAGGGAGGCGACGTTTTCGTCGTGGTTGAGTGGGTTGGATTCGACGGGTTGAGCGCGGGGGATGTAGGCGTGGCGTTTGAAGACTTGATCGCTCTTTGCGGTGTACACGTCCCAGACGCAGAGGTTGCCGGCGCGGATGAGCGTGTTCGAGACGGAGGTGACGAGAAATTCGGCGATGTTCTGGGGGTCTGCGTCGTCGAAGTCCTTGTGTCGGACTTCCCAGGCTTCCTTGAACAGGAGGCCGAACGTGAGGAGGTGGCGGTCGGTGAACAGTTCATTGAACTGGTCGTAGTTGTAGTTGAGGAGTGCACCGGTCTTGTCCCCGTCGGGGATGGCTTGTTCAGGGATGCGGAGGCCGTCGTAGAGTTCCTGGAGGCGTTCCTTGGCTTTGGCAACGCGTTCGGCGTCGTGCTCATCGAATTCTTTGATGCGTTTGTTGCCTCGGGGATCGCGGTACTGGAGTGCGAATCGATCAAACGTCGGGCGTTCGTCGAGGCGTTGCAGCGTCTCTTTCACGTCGTGTTTGTGGCCGTTCGAGCAGGTGTACTTGCCGCGGCCGTAGGTGCCGTTGTTCGGGTCGAATTCGTGGCCGCATGTGGGGCAGATTTCGTTGCCGTCTTCGGAGATGGTGGCTGTGTCCCCGTTTTCGAGTTCGATTTCGGTGCCTGCGTCGAGGCCTTTGTCTCTGTTTTCGAGTTCGATGATGCGGTCGTCGCAGGCTTGGTTGGGGCAGTAGAGGACGCCGGGGCGGGTTTTCTTGGTTTTGCTGAGTTGGTAGCGGGGGAAGAGTTGGACTTCTTCCTCGCAGGTGAGGCAGGGGATGCGCTGTGACTGGAAGTAGTAGAGGGCTTCGCACTCCTGGCCAGTGTCGGGGTCGATGGTGGTGTAGTAGTCTCCGAGTTCGTCGCGTGTTTCTTCGAGAATCCGGTCAAATTCCTGTTCAAGGACCTCCAGATTCACATCGTCCATCATCTTTTTCTCGGTCCACCAGGCAACCGGGTTGAGTTCGTACCCGACGACGTCAGCACCAAGTCGATTCAACTCCGCTAGCGTCGTCCCTCCGCCTGCAAATGGATCCATGACAGTGACATCGCGGTCGATGTGCTTGTCGTTCGGGTTGTACTGCTCGTGGTACGAGTCAAGATACAACCCGTCGTGTGTGCCGGAATTTCGCTCTGTGAGGATGTCGTCTTTGCTGATCGTGTCGTCTGTCAGAGCTGCAAGACCAAGACATCGGAACGTGGAGCCGGGACGCCGCGCCCACCACTTGTGCAGTGAGTAGAGTGGGCGGTAGACGTCGCGTCGATAGGTCTCTTTCTCGGCCAGTTCGTCCATCAGCTCGAGGGGTAGCTTATCCCAAGTTTGCATGATTTAGGCACCTCCAGTCGGGGTCGTATTGATTCGAAGGACGGGCGTCATGCACTCGGGAAGACTGAGCCCACCGTGCATGATTTTCTTCGTCGCACCGCGTTTCGTCCACGTGTAGTGACCTCTTATCACGTAGTAGTCACCTACTCGCTTAAGAATGTCAGCGTCCTCGAGCAGCTGGTACGCCTGGCCGTTTCCAACTTCCGTGAACCGACCGCTGAACTTACTCGACAACGCCTCTTCCTGTTCGTCAGTCACCGAATAAGGTGAATTGCCCAGGTGGTTCACATACCCGTGATCACTCGTGACCAAGAACTCATCGTGGATACTCTCGTGAATGATGTCCGTGAGGAGAGTCTTCACGTCCTCGTAGATGTCCCCAACTTCTTCGTTCGAGTAGTTCCCCTTCAGTGCGCCTTCGAGACGCTGGTCCGGATGCCGAGTCCACACGTATTCCGGCGATGTTCCGGGAAGCTTCGGGACTTCCATTTCGCCAATGAACCGGAAGTCGTCACGTGACACAGCCGATGGACTGTGTGCATCAAACCATTCCCGAGTGATGAACTGAGTTTCGCTCGGCAACCGTTCGATTGGTGCCCACGAAAGGGAAACCTCCCAATCGTATTCGTCAGCCAGCTCTTGTTCAAGCCGGAATCCTTCACGAAGGCTCAACGCGTCCATGATGACGCCGGTACCGTCCTCAATCTGTGTGAGGGGGTGGTCACCAGTTGCCGCGATCAACTCGTCGTACAGGGGTGGATACAGTTCCGCAAGCTCGCGTTCAAGTAGGCGTGTCCGGTACTCAGAATGCGCTAGTTCCCGGTCACTGAGCGCGGCTGGATCACCCCAGATATGCCGAAGTGTTTCGAAGACTCCATCGAAGACAGAGTCTCCCGTAAGCAGGGTTTCGAGTTCGGACGTACCGTAGAGCGCGTTACTCATTCTTGTCCACCTGCATGCTGACGTCGAGTGATGCGTTCTCGGGGACGTTCAGATCCCAGATGAGGCTCAGGAACGACTGCCTGGAGAGCGGTTCGTCAGGCTCGATTTCGAGAGTTTCATCGACTGAAATCTTCTCATCGAGGGCATCAGCTGAAATCCCGTAGTGTTCGAGGTCGTCTGCTGTCAGTGTTCCCTCAACGGTGATTGTGGCGGAGTGGATGTCCCACTCCATCCCGATTTTCCGCTCCAGCATGTCGATCATGTCGGGCTTGTTATCCGCTTCCAACGTGCCCATAATCGGAACGGACTGTGTTTTCGGCCCAGACGGCTCGTCGTCCAGTCCGAACTCATCAAGGATTTCCTCAGTCGTGGCGCCCTCGACCGTCACCCGGCCTTCCTTCACGTCTGTTGAGTCAAATTCGAAGCCGCACTCGCAGGTATTCCCATCTAATTCTCGGCCACACTGCGGACATTCGAGAACCCCTCCGCTACTGGTCGTCCCTGCGTCAGTTGTCGATTGGGATTCACCGTCGCTGTCACCATCTGAGCCGTCGTCAGTCTCAGTTGTCCCCGTCGTATCGATAGTTATCTCGGCAGTCTCATCATCGTCATCGTCGTCTTCTTCGATGTATTTCTCGTGGACGAGGTTCGTGTCGTTCCCGATATTGGGTAGCCGTTCTTCGAAGTAGTTCCCGGCCTTGATGGCCCCCTCCCGGCACAAGTCATCCAGAGCGTCCTCCAGTTCGTCGTCGCTGGTGAGTGTCGGGTACTCGGTGTTCCGGTAGAAATCGTTTCGGAGGTGCTCATACTGTATACCGCCCGCGCCCGCGTCTTCGATGGCGTCTTCGACCTCGGATTTCAGGTGACTGTAGTCCGGTTCGATGATACTAACCGTGGCGTCGTAGTAATCGACGTGGTCGCCACTTGGGAGGTCTTCCGGGTATAGACCACGGCCTGTCGGACGATGAACGGTCCCGAACTTGTCGCTGACCCGATCACGGAGGTTTTTCTTGTTCTGCTCGTGGATTTCCTCGAATCCCTCCGGGAGGACTTCCTCTTCTCGGTCAAGTTGTTCCCCAGCAACGACTTTTCGAGCTAGTTCGATGATGCCCGTGTTCGAGTCGATGCTGGAGCGTTTTTCGGGCGTGACCAGAGCGAGCGTATTGTGGAATTCACGTTCTTGGCCGGTCGTCAGCGCCTCGAATTCGTCGTTGTAATTCTGCTTGGCGTTCAGCATCACGACGATCTTCAGCGCCTTGTTATCCGGGATGTCTTGCTCGGTGTTCACCGGATCGAGGATGTAGACGTTGTTGCGGTTGTCGAAGAGGTTGTCTCGGACGAGGGACTCGATGCGGTGAATCGCGTCGTGCTTGTGGATATCTTCGGCTTTCTTTTCGATGCGGGCCGCTGGGTTCTCGTCTACGTCGAACGCGTATTCGCCGTTGATGCGATGGATGTGCCAGGCGTGACCGTAGACGTTCTCGGTGAACGTCTGGATAATACGATGGGCGTTGATGCCTTTGCGCATCGTTCCCATCAGCATCTGGCGTTTGTTCGCTCCTTCCTCGCCTGCCCGGGCGAGACTGTGCAGCAGGACGATGTTGGTGAGTTCTTCAATAAATTCGTCGAACGATTCGTCCGAGTTTTGGAGCCGATGGTAGTCGTTGATGTATTTCCCGACGAGTTCGTTGTCGATGTACTGGAACCGGTCAGCATAGTCGAAGACATCGACGTCGCCAGTCAGGATGAGGTCTACCTTTGAGTAGTTGTCTGCGAGGATTTCGGTGAGGAATCGGAGGAGGCCGCGGGCATCAGAACTGATGCGTTGTTCGGAGTATTTCTCCATCAGCAGGTCCAGCGTGACTGGATGGAACGGGTAGTACCGTTCGATGCGATCCTGGAAGTGCTGGTAGTCCTCAAGCTGGATTTGATCGTTTTGCCGGTAGACGTCGGTGTATTCTTTGGCGAGATCAGCGACGCCTGTGGGGTCGTCTACGGAGCCGATGAGTCGGTGGAGGAGGAAGTCGATTTTCTCGTCCCGCCGTGAGGATAGATCGTAGGTGAATGGGTTTGTGCGTTGGGCGACTGCTTGGATGTCTTCGTCCTCGTAGAGGAGGGAGAGGAACACGCTGAGTTGCGTATCGTCTCGACCAGCGGCTTCGAGCAGATTTTGCAGGAAAGCCTTATTGTCCTCCTGGTACTCTGAACGGTCGTTCATCCCGAACCAGCGCTCGAATTCGTCCAGCAGAACGAGCGTGGGGGTTCCTTCGAGTGTGTCCCGGATTTGATGGACGGTTGGGAGTCGGGTGTCGCCTTCCCACTCCTCGATTCCAAGGTAGTCTCCGACAGCTTCGGAGAGGAGATTGTATTCCTTGTCCAGATTGAACATCTGAAGGGCGGCGGTTCTCGTTTCGTCTGGAAGGCTCACATCGATGCCTTGCTGGTCAAGCCATTTCTGGCCGAGTCCGGGCGAATTGAACAGGTGGTATATGACTAGCTCAATGTGGCTTTTCCCGCTCCCGTACCCGCCGCCGATGATCTGCCCGCCCTCGGAAAATTCGTCCTCACCGTGGAGAGTGCGAGCGGTATTTTGGATGATCCTAGTGAGGGTGTCGGTTGGGTACGTGATCTCAAGGATACGTTCGGCGTCTTGCTCGGGTGATTCGCGGTCGTCGTAGAGGTTGTACAGATTGACCTCGTCGAGCAGTCCGGACGAACTGATATCACCGTCTTCAGTGGTGATTTCGTCGCTTGGGGAGATATAGTCGGCAATTACGTGGTCTGTCATGGCTTAGTTTTCTGGAGAGCGTTCGCGTTCTTTGAGGAGTGATTTGATGACCGAGTCGAACGATGAGTGGTCTTCTTCCTCCTTGATATCTTCAAGCTGTTCTTTTGTCCAGTCGTTGACTTTGATTGTCGGCATAAGTGACCTGGTGTGCGGGATAGGGTCGAGCGTGTCCCGCGGTACATAATTTCTATACTCACGGTATACACAAGCGCGACTTAAAGGTTAGTGAGCTTGGACATACACCTCGACAGTCTACTGATCAGTTTCACCGTGGTAGGATGACCTATATGGGGCTGCCAGTTCTTGTCTCGGGCAGAGGGTGGTTCACTCCCTCTGTCACACGCTCCCGAAGAACTCGGCCTTCACCCGTGGAAGGCTGTACTCCCCTTTGGAACGCGCTACACTATGAGTTCCCAGAATCCTCGACTTGGAGGGTGTCCACGCTGCGATGAAGAGATCCAACACCGTCACGTCTTGATTGAGTACGAGACGGGGGACGAACCACGATACTGGGCAGAGTGCCCAAGCTGCGGCGACGTTATCGATCCAGACGTATGATACGTCTCTTCAAGCGCGTGCTCCGCTCGGAAGATTCCTATGAGTCCGTGGTGGAATGCAGACGGTGTGGCGCCAATCTGGAGTCAGCGGACGTGGATCACTGTCCCGCGTGCGGCAGTTCCGAGGTAGCGAGTTATCGGCTGTGATCCGGTATCCCGTCAGGAAATCGCTGTTGGAACTTTCGCTGTCGCTGAAAACGAGTCGTCTGTACCAACGCAGTCATTCCTGGGAGGTTGTGCGGAATGTTGTTCCCGAGTCGAAGCTCGTGAGGTCGTCAATCCGAGCTTCTAACTCCTCAATTTCCTGCTGAAGTTCTTCGGTGTTCTCGTCCGTGGCAGCAAGCTGGTCTTTCAACCCTTGCAGCCGGGACTGCTTGGTTTCCTGATCTACCTCAGCTTTCCGGACGTATTCACTCTCTGTGATGTCGTACACGTCCGATTCAGCGAGTTCGGCCACTTCCAGTGCTTCATCAACCTTACTGGAATCCACGGTCGTCACACGCTCTCGGTCAATCCCTGTCTCTTCTAATACGCTGAGCACCTCCTCCTCATCTTTGAGCGAGCGATTCCGGCGTGACGTGCGCTGGACTGAGCCGTATTGGCCGCTGACTGGCTGGTCATGATGGAGTCGGTCAAGCAGTACGGCACGTACCTCTTGCCGGAGATCGTTCGCATTCCGCTGGACATCTGACAGCAACGTGTAGAGGTTCACCAGTGCGGGCGTCTCCGTCTCTTCAAGGTCAGTCGGATCGTGGCGCTCGAGTGCGTCAATCAGCAGGAGGGTATCGGCGTAGACTGGGATATCTGGCTCTTCTCGGTCAGATGTCTCACTAGCCACCTCGTGAGCGTCAACAAGCGGGGAGCTCGTTGGCGTCTCCGTCTCTGTCAGCGTCCCGTCTCTGTCATCGAGTTCGAACCTGGGATGGAGACTCAGTACAGTCGCGTATGGTTCGGCGTCTGCTGGCAGTCGGTCCAACTCGAAGCCAGCGTGGGCGTCTTGTACACGCTGGAATAGTGTTTCAAACTGGTCGCGCTGGAGTGGAGTGGTTCCGTCGTCATCTCGATACGTGATGAGGATCCGGTGTTCCTGCACATCGGTCAGACGAAAAGATTTGCGCGATAGTGGCGTGAGAAGTGTCGCATCAGACGGTAACTCCTCAGCGTGATCGAGAAGCGTGTGCCAACTTGCGCTGAACGGCATACGTTGTCTTCATCAGCACAGGCCAAAAGCCTCTGGGCACCTACCGCACTTTGCTCTCTCTTCACCGTATCTGGTTCCGCTGCTTGATATCAGGCTCGTTTCACTCGCTGTATTGGGTCACGATGTTTTCCAGCGGTTCGCGTATTTCTCCCTCACCTTCGACCATCCCTGTTGGGGAGATGCGATACTGCTCGCCCATCTTCTCGACGAGTAACGACCCGTCGTCAGCTTGCTCGATGTCCCAGTCGGCGTCAGCAAGTCGAGCGCGCAGTGCCTCTCTGTCCACTGTCGTGTCCGCACGGAGTGTTGCAGCCTCCTCATCACTCAGTGTCGAGAGCCGCGACTTCGGGAACGTATAGAGCGTCACGTCGTGAGCGTGCGCTCCCTCCGCAAGGTCTTCTGGCGCAGCGTCCGTCCAGTCAGACCAGTGGGCGTCAAGTCCTGATTCAACGAAGGCAACGACCACCGCAGGCTCGTCAGCATCGTAGTCTGGGTTATCATCGGCGACCGTTCGCTCTCCCTCTCCAACCGGAATCGCGTCAATCGAGGCGTCAGGCCGATCCACGACGATCGCCACGTCTGGGTCGTCATCGTCAGTATCAATCACGTACTCCCCACGTTCCATAGTCGGTTGTTCAGCACCGCCGTATAAGGACTCTTTGAGAGTCTGTCACTCGCTGGTTGTCTCTGTGAGGGCACCCTGGCTGTCACTCTGCGCTGGTGATTCGTCGTCACGAGGAGTGGTGTCTACTGTCCCGGTGTCGCCTTGTGGTATCGTGTCGATCGTTTCGAACCGTGTCAGTGCCTCAGTGAGGTCTGTTGCGGCAGCGTCGATGTCGTGGAGCGTTTCAACTGTTTCGGTGAGCGTCTCGATGGCTGTTTGCGTCTCGGTGATGTACTCATCGTCGAAGGCGTCGGCGCGCTGTCCGAGTACGAACGCTTTCTGTGCGTCTTCCAGTGCTGTCTCTATCTCTTCGGTATCAAGTGTCGAGGCCAGCGCGTTCAGAATCGCATCAAGGTCGTCTTCGTCAGTCGTGAGCACCGTGTCGGTATCAGGAACTGCGTCGCGTGCACGAGCGAGTGCGTCGTCTACCTCGGCTTGCATCTCCTGGGTGGCTTCCTCAAACAGGTCATCCTCATCGAAGGTAGTCTGCGCCATACGTGTGTCTCTGTAATGGCTGAGCTATGAACCTGGCTGTTCGGAGGAGAACGATCCAGCTGAGCCAGTGTGCTCTATACCTATGCCGACTTGTCCGAGAAGTCGGAAGCGAACCCCTGCTTTCGGGGTGAATACCAGGGTGATCACCACTGTATCCTCGGGTATTTTGTGCAAGGTTATTTTAGAAGTGCACATGAGGCTCGAGGCAACCGCGAAGGAAGACGAATACAAGGTCTGGATGACAGACGGAGAACTCGAGGAACTTCGCCGTGCCGCTGCGAGTCACCGAGACGACCTTGTCATCCAGCTGGGTGGCTATGTCGGCCTCCGCGCGT
>NZ_SBIV01000015.1 GCF_004765795.1 Halorussus marinus | reverse complement strand
TCGCCGTGCGAGCGCGGTCATGGTTTCGTGAGTTCCGCGAGATCGCGCTGATGTGTGTCGTCTATAACATCAAACGCTTCGTCAAACAGTGAATCTCTCCGCCTTACAGCGATTCAACACAGCCCCTGAGTGGTAGTGCTAGTTGGTTCACCGCCGTCGGCACGCGTTCCGGCGGGTCGGCTATCTGGATTCGTCACGCTCGTCGTCGGCTCGGGTTCAAGCTCGGCCACGTCCGCAGCGCCGCCGTCGATAACGTGAGCCTCGTAGTCACTTGCCCGAATTCGGAGTGGGAACCATCCCTCCTGGTCGATACCGACGAGCGCCTCAGAGTAGCCGTCCTCGTCTTCCCCGGCCTTCGCGGAGGTAACCCAGTTCACCTGCCGCTCGCTGAGGTCGAACCACTTGGCGATCTTCTCTTTCTCCTCATTGACGCGGTGGAGGACGGTCAACGAACAGAGGTTCGCGATGGTGCGTGCCTCCGGCGTCAGCGCGAATTCACCCCCCGTTTGCGTGATGAATTCGAGGCTCAGATCGAAGTGGCGGCTGTGCCGGACGGCTGTCTCCAGGAAGTCCAACGAGACGGCGTCGTTCATCAGGTAGTGCGCCTCGTCGATACAGAAGACGACGCGCTTGTCGGTCTGTTTGACCCGCTCGTAGACGCTGTTGAACAGCACCTGCATCATCAGGCTGGTCTCCGCCCGGCCACGGGTCCCCTCCTCCTGGTGGAGATCGAGGTAGATGACCTTCGAATCGAGGTCGAACTCGGAGGGGCGAGCCAGATTCTCGAGTTCACCGCCCTCGCGGAATGACGGTCGGAGGTCCTTGAGTAGCGACTGAGCATCGGACTGGACGGCTTCCTGCTCCCCATCCGTGACGTAGCCGTACTCCTCGGGGTCTTCGACCATCTCTTCGAGGACCGTGATGACGTCGTGGATGGTGGGCGAGTCCCGGGTGTGCGTCTCTGGATCGCGGGTGATCCCGCGCTTCTCGTAGGCTTCTTGGACGGCCCGCCGGAGCGTCTGGTTGCGCTCGCCGAGTGGATGGTCTGCGACGTGCTCGAAGAACGTCGCGAAGAAGGTCATCACCCAGTTGATCTGCTCGCCCCACGGGTCGATGTCGTCGACCTCCTGCAGGACGTGGTCGGGCGTCGGTTTGATTTCCAGCGGGTTCAGCCCCCGCCGGCCACCGACCGTGATCCGCTCGCCATCGAGCGCCTCGTTGACGCCGGCGAACCCCCGCATCGGGTCGAGCATAATGACGACCGTATCCTCGTCGAACATCGCCCGCCGCACGAGCCGGAGCTTCGTCGCGAAGGATTTGCCTGCGCCGAGCCGGCCGATAACCATCATACAGTAGCCGGTTTGCCGTTTGAATCGGTCGAGGATGAGTGGACTCGAATTCAGCGCGTACGTCCCGTATTCGATACCGGGTTCCGCAAACGCACCGGAAACGAAGGGGAACATCGCGCCGACTGCCCCGCCGAGCATCGGCGTCTTGCTGTCGAGCGTCTCGTTGAACTGATCCAGGGCGATCGGGCTCGCTGAGGTGAACGTCTTCAGCTGTGACCACCGGGGCGTCACCGGCGTCAGATTCGCAGGCGCTTGTCGGGCTGTCGTCGACACCGACTCGGCGTCGATGTTCTCGCGATCGTTGCCCCTGACCGTGAGATACATCGAGACGTCGAACGCCTGCATCGTCGTGTTCCGAAGGACGTCGTACATCTCCTGGTGGTCCTCGAGGTCTTTCTCGACGCCCCGGGCGCTCGCACGATGCTTCTCGGTCAGGTACTCGTAGTCGGCTTCGAGGTCCTCGATCTTGTTCTCCAGCGAATCCAACGTCTCTCGCGTATCACGAGGATCGATGTGGATGCTGACATCTGTCTGTTGGGTCTCGGCGGCCGCGTACAGTTTTTCGAGGAAGCCATCCATCGGAGCATCGGGATACTCACCGACCCACAGACTCTGCGCCCACTGGGTGTCAGTCCGGAGGGCGCTGGGCGTTCGCTCGATACTCGACGGCGAGACGACGGTCTGATGGATCTCGGGGATGCCGTCGACTGCCTCACCGTCGGCCTCGTAGTCCACGGTAAACTGTGATTCAGCATCTTCCCCCTCTTCGTCGGGGGCCTCGTCTGCGGTCGCCTCGTCGTCAGTTTCTGAACTATCCGAGCCGGTGAAGGGCAGCAGGTTTCCAATCATGACTTGTTGATGACGGGGGACGTTCGAAGCACCTGTTCGGGGTCGCCGTACTCGATTTCCGTGCCGGTCCAGTATTCCGCGATGAGGCGGGTGAGTTCGGCCGCATCAACGGGGCGCGTGTCACACCCCTCGATGCCGCGGAGGCCGCGCTCGACCCGCCGGCGCCGCTCGTCCAGTTCCTCGAGCATCGCGGCTCGCTCTTCCTCCTCCGGCGGCGCCGTGACAATCTGGATGAGGATGCCCAGTACGGGGATCCTAGCGAGCTTTTCGAGGAGGCTGGCCCGTTCGTATCGGACCTCCTCAGGTCGTACCGGAATCAGGACGTAGTGGTCGCGAATGGTCATCTGACGCTGCGCCAGCTCCCGGTCGTACCAGTCGACGTAGTGTTCGATGAGCGCCTGGAGTTTCTCGTTCGATTTGACGTCCGGGTCGCTCAACCGGTCTTCGTACCGCCCGACGTACTCGTCGGCGGGGAACGCCTGCGTCGTCGAGTAAATCTGGATCGGGAACTCGACGGTCGTATTGACGAAGTCCTGGAAGGCCTCCGCCTTCTGGGCCCACTCCTCGTCGGTCGCGAGCGCCATCGTCGGTGGCGACACCTGAACGGCTCCGACAAGAGCCCGGTCCGTCCGCTCGATGGCGTCTTGTCGCGGGTAGACGCGCTCGACGTGAGTGTACTCCTTCGCCTCCTCGTGGGCGATCTCCGTCTCGCTGCGGTGGAAGTTCACGAACAGACCGAGCCAGTCGAGACTGTTGGTGTAGCCGGGCGTGAGGTAGACGAACAGCCCACCGAAGGCGATCGCAATCGCTGCGAGGGGGATCGTGAGGGCGGACACCGGAATGCCACGAACGGTGAGTGACGGTGGGATAACGACCTGCGTCACCAGGACTACCAGTACACCGGGAAGACCGGCGACGGCGAGGTCCGTCAGCGAGTACTTCCCGAGGAACTGGGTGTCGGTACCGAGTGACTTCGGAATTCGTTTCGCGGGGTCAGTTGCGGAGCTCATGGGTTGTTAGTGGATATAGCGTGGCGGGTCATCTGCTGAATCTGGATTCCGGTTCCGAGTCTGGGGGTCCCGGAACGCATCGTCTCGATCGAATTCCTCGCCTCCGTCGTTCCCACTACTATCCTCGCTGGTGGTGGAGCCGGCCGTAGAATCATCATTTCCGCCGCCGAGGTTTCCGCCTCCGCTGTTTCCTCCCCCTCCACCGCTGCCGTCGGTGATCGCTTCACGGAGGCGAGAGCCAGTCGTATTGAGTCGTTGGCCGGTAGAGTGGGCTCTCGAATCACCAGAGTTCAAGACGTATTGGCCACCGCTCTTGACTGCGGGCTCATCGCGCACTCCTCGAACGAAGTTTCTCCCACCCTGTTTGGCCGATTGGACTTGTTCACGCCCTCTAGACAACCGACTACGGGCCTTCTCAGCAGACATATGCCTGGCCGCCCTGTCGGCGATGAAGAACAACGCCCCGGCCTGCCAGAACAAAACAAACGGAGAGGCAACGGCGAGAAGCGGGATAACGAGTGCCGTCAACCAAGCCCCGAACTCACCGGCTGAGGGGCCGAAGCTCGTCCCCAAGATGTCCCCGAGACGGAACAGGAGAGCAACTGGAACCGTCATAAACAGGAAAGGGACGTAGAACCCGGCCAACTTCTTCATGAATTTCGAGACTAGGGCGAACGGCCCGACGCCAGGGATCCAGAATACAATGAGTAGTGGCATCAGGAACACAAATAGGTAGAGTGCCAGTTGTCTCGCTAGGTAAATCAGGCCGATCAACACGAATAGGAGCAAATTCGTTGAGAGAGCGACGACCGTGCCGAGCACGCCCATCCCAGTGAACGACAGCGTCTGGAATAGCGAGATTTCTGACACCGAGGGGACGAGGAACCCAGCCAATGCATCCATAAACCGCAACGATAGCGCTGAGATCCACCACCACGACAAGATACCGAGCAGTCCAGCGAAGGCGCGTTTCTTGAGCTTCGAGCGATGGTATCCGTTGAACAAGTGGCTCGTCGATTCAAGGAAAATGACGATTCCAATCGAGAGGCCGTACAGCGATAGCGAAAGCGGGATAATCATCTCCCAGTAGTAGTCATAAATTCCGGGCCACGCTGCGTTCGTCGGCTGATTGAACACCGAATCTGGATGGGGAGTACCCACCACTGTCCGCAAGACTGCATCACCGTGATTCTCTATGACGGTCTCTATAGGGCTGAAGAGTATCTCAAGGAGTTCTTGGATAGCGCTGATGATAATGTCTCCAAGAGCACCTCCATCGCTGCCTCCGTCACTTTGAGCTAAAACCGGAGCAGTGCCCGTAGTCAGTAGCCCGAAAAAGACGAAGATAGAGCGAACTAGGAATCGGACGGGACTACGCATTGTCTCCACCCCCGTCCAGTAGTTCAATCTGGACGTCTTTACACGGGTGTTGGATTGCGCCTTGATCGTCGATGTGGTATCCACCGGACAGTTCCGCCCGAATCGGTTGCTCAATATCTCCGTGTGGGGTCTGAACAACAACGGTTAATTCTGCAGTATCACTCTCACATGAGACATCGTCGTTGTCATCGATGACGAGAACACCCCGTTGTTTCAGGAATTCCCGTTCAGTACCGGGGCTGAGGAATTCTTCGCTCGCCTCCGGACGCTCGAACGTGGTATCAGCAACGCCGTCTCCTTCGATTACCTCAGGTGCGTTCCGATACGGCGCATTCCGGAAGCCAATATTATACACCCAAGAGGGACCAGTACCGACGTTCTCGACCGTCACAAAGAGCCGACCGCTACTGTAGCCATCATCTTCATCGAACTCCGGTTCGACATCGACGATCTGGATATCGGGCCGAAGCTCCAGGGACATCGACTCAGATGTCTCGCCCGAAACGGCGACTAACTCGTACTCGCCGGCAGAGTACGTCCCACCAGTCTTGAAGACAATCTGTATTTCGACTCTTGTAGCTCCCTGTGCAACGGTTGACTGTTCGAACGTAGTACCATCTGGACCAATCAGATTGAGTTGGTCGACATCGTGATCATCAGCCAGCGTCACCACAAGGTTGGGTCCCGCGAAGCTGATTTCCTCAAATACCGAATCTGTAGACGGCGACGTAGAGGACGAACCTGTTGGGGATTCAGTCTGGTTGCCGGGACCATCGGTTCCGGAACACCCTGCTACTCCTGCAAGCAGGGCTGTTCCAGACGAAGCCAAAAGACGGCGTCGACTAATCCACCGTTCCGAATTCCGGTCATGGGATTCTGAATGTTCTCTGATCATTATAGTGACCTCCACGGGGGCCAGATACGCCACCCTGTAATCCGATCGATGAAGAACACTGCAAGGAGGAACAGCGAGACGGGAACGCCGATCCGGAACAGCGTCGACACCAACTGGAGCACTGAGCCTTGCAGCAGGACAGTATCCGAGTCGCCGGTATAGCCGGGAGGATTGAGCCACCAGTGGCCGGGTTCGTATCGGGCCGACACACCGCCAGGGGAACGTTCAATCGTCGTCGTGACGGTTCCGTTCCCGGTCGTGTTCACCCGCTGCCCGTTGACGACGACGTAGCCGTCCCGTTCGTCGGTATTGATTGGTGCGCCGGTGTTCGCGTTCTGGAGGGTCACCCGGACGGTGACCGTATCTTCGGTCTGGTTCACCACCTCCAGAGAGAGGTTGCTCTCGTCGATCTGGATTCGAGCGAACTCATCGGCGGGCCGTTCTGCCTCAACCCCTCTGACGAGCCCCCACGCACGGACAGTCTCGGGCTGTTCGTCGGTCGTGGCCCGCGTCGCGATGCCGTAGCTGGCCGTGTACGACTCCGTGAGAACATCCAGGTGAACGTTCGACGGGAGCGTCGGCGGCGACGTCGACGTCCCGTACACATCCAGTATCGTCACGTTCCGGCGGGGCGACGGCGTCGGCCCCGTCTCGATGGGGTACGCGTTCACCTGGAGTGGATGGAGCGGTGAGTGGGCGGTCCGCTGTCCGTCGTCCGAGCTGTAGACCAGCGTATCCCAGTCCTTGTCTCGGGCTGAGTAGAACCGCCAGACACCTCGGACATCACCGTTGGGCAACTGGTAGCCGAGCCACGGCTGGTTCTTGTAAACGACGAGGCCGAGATCACCGTTCGGATACTCCGCGATGAACCCTGATACCGCGAGGTCATACTTCGTGACCTCGATGGAATCGGTTACCGTGACGGTCTCGGTCGGGTATGAAACGGAACTCTCCCAGTTGGTACAATCGCCTTCGTCGTTGTGAGCGGTACAAACTTCGACCTCCTTCCGAAGTCGGACCGAGATATTCGCCTGGAGCGTGAGCTGGTGGTCCTCGCCGGCGTATCCATCCAAGGAGTACGACAGTGCCGGCGTGTGGGAACCACCAGCCGTCGTCTCCTCGTCGCCGTCGACGAGGAGTCTCGTCTCCTCAACCTGATGGCTCTCCAGACTCCAGTAGACACGTCGATCGCCGGAGGTGTCGTCAGGCGGCACCGCCACCCGGTAATCGACGGTCCCGCGGAGCGTCCCGTCTGGAGCGACGTAAAGCGGCTGTCTAGACGACGAGAGGCGCGCTCGGGTGGACGGCTGAACGGCGAACACCTCAGTATAGGCTTCCTTGATGAACTGGTCGCTGGTGAGGTCCGCATCTGGTGGATGGATCGACACGGAGCTGTTGGTCGCCGGGAACTCCGAGTGGTCGCCACGGTTCCATCGCTCAACTGCACGCGGGGGCGAATCGAACGGGACATCGGTCCCCTCGCCAAGCTGCTCGACCGCCGACCCGTTACTCAGATTCGCACCGTCGGTCGCACCGTCTTGATCCCCCGACCACAGTTTGTGAAAGGTCTCCTCCGGAACGCCGTGGTCAGTACTATTCGGGGGATGGGCGCCCACTGGAACGGCGGCTGTCGATGCGACGAGGACGGCGGACATGACGAGTGCGAATCCTGGTGCGTGGTTAGAATCCACAACTCGTGCCACCGACCACGATGTTGTTCAGGATGAACTGGACGATCTCCGTCCCGAGGGGGGCGACGATCACGCCCCAGAGCAGGCCCTGATTCCGGACAGATTTCATCTCCTTCTTCCAGTCCGAGCGACGGGTGAACGGGATCGCCACCGTCGCGCCGAGCGCGAGGACGCCGCCGATGAGCGGCCCACCGAACTGGATGATGGTGAAGATGTTCTGGATGGTGTCGGCCATGTTCGAGTCGCAGAATGCGCTCCCCGGATCCGACTGTGCGGCCGCCGTCCCCACGAACAGGATCAGCGGGAGGAGCGCCAGCAGAATCGGGCCGATGGACCTGTGGATGATCCGAATGACGGACGTCGATTCCTCAGTACTGGCCGGCGTCTCGCCGGAGGGGACCTTAGCACACATCGTTTGTGGGAAAGGATAGCACGACCAAAAGAGGTCAGAAAATTTGAATGAATTTGTAGATCTTCAAAGTTCTCCAAGTTCTCTAGAGAAGTTCTCATTCTACTGGGATATATGCGACCGCATAGCCTGGGTCGAACTAATGTCAGACGCGGACACAGCAACCAGCGCCAGCAACTCCGACTCGGATGTTAGCGACGATGTGGCCCGAATCAATATGCGAATCCCGCAGGACAAATACGAGTGGTTACAGGAAGAACTCGACTCATTCACGAGTGATACAGGCCGATTCCAGTACCTCATCCAGTTCTATTCCGACCACAAAGAAGATGACACCGACTGCTGATCTGCGACCCACAGGGCGACTTAGACCTGCAGCGGAGCAACGATGAGAAGCGGGCAATCCTCGCCCTCGAAATAGTACTGCTTTACCGTCGTCGCGTCCTCGAACTCGTCCGCATCCTCAGGAAGGGTGATCGTGCGGGCGCTGCTGTGTTCGTGGATCGAGTAGATGCCGAGTTCGGAGAGGTCCTCACACTCGGCGGGATCCAGTTCTCTACTGACCGCCTCCAACCACGCTTCAACTGACACGGAGGACCGCTCGTCCGTATCAGTTTCACGGGGGGTACTGCGGGGACTGGCTTGTGCCATGATACATTTGCACATACTTGCGTCTTATCTACTAAATACTGACGGCCAATGACTTTCTTAAAATCTGACTATGTAACTAATGAAGTGTTTGTCTGACGCCGACCGAATACACGTTAAGAAACGCTATTCTGAGGCGTTGAGACACGCTTGGATATCAGCACCAGTCGGAAAAGTCAAAATCACGAGAGGAACGGCGACAAGCGACCACCCGACTGGATCCAACTGTGGAACCGGATTCGACGAGAGATAGGCTCCAATTCCGAGTACGACAATAGGGGTATAGAGGAGAGTCGGCGCGATCGAACCGAGTCGGATAGCGACCGTCGGAGCAGACGGGGCGTAAACGGCGTCAACGTATGGGCCACGTCGATTGACACCGAACGAGACTGATTCCGCATAGAGCCTGTGGACGGCGTAGTGTGCGGACTCATGGAGGATCCACGCTACACCACACGCGAGTAGGTAGACGCCGAATATCAGAACCGTCTCATGGAACATTGGAACTACCGTCGAACGGTTCGAAATGGGAGGACATCGCAGATAAGCCTGAAGGGTAACCGTGGCTAGCGACCTTAACCAACAAGCTCGTGAACAACGGCAGGCTGTTGGTTAACGCGGAGAGACAGTCGATACCGCTGCCGTTCCTCATTTGATCTCGATGACCTCGCCCTGGCCTTCGTGGAGTCGCTCGCGGATTTCAGTTAGTAACTCCTGCCCTTCCTCGTACAGCTCACTCCCTTCATCAAGTGACACCTCATCCGCGTCGAGTTGGTCGATAATCTCTTCGATTCGGTTCATCCGACTCCTGATGTCCGTGTCTTTTGCCATCGATTAGATCACCCCCAGCCAGAGTGCAGTAATGAGCAGCAACAGCACTAGGAGCACGACAATTGCAACCTTGTAGTAAACTGGCGACAGGCCCTCAGGCGCGGTCGCCTCTTCGACTGCCTCGGCCAGTTCCTGTTCGTGTTCGTGCTCCTGTTCAAAGGTCTCGTACGCGGCCTCAAGCTGTTGCTCAAGCGGGCCAATGTCGCTAGCCAGGAAGTCATTCCGAGACTTCGCGATGTACTCGCCGGCCGCTGTCGGTGTGATCGCGGCCATATCCGCTACCCGATCCGCGATTAGCCGGTCGTCAGTATGGCCAATTGCCGTGACGATCGGGGTGTTCGCGGTGAAGATCGCTTCCGCGACCCGCTCGGTGTTGAACGCCTGAAGGTTCGAATCGCTCCCACCGCCGCGGCCGACGATAATTGAATCGACGTCCTCGGAGCGGTCCAGATGGTGAATCCCGTTCGCGATAGACGTCGGTGCCTCTGACCCTTGGACGGTCGCATCCTTCACCAGGATGTCGACTGTAGGGTCTTGCTCGTGGATCGCGCTCTGGATGTCGTACCGAGCATCCCCTCGGAGTGAGGTCACAACACCGACCCGTTCCGGAAACGCTGGCGGGCGCTGTTTCTGCTCGTCGTCGAACCAGCCACGCTCTTCGAGCTCGCTGCGCAGTCGCTCGACCGCGGCCGCTTGGTCGCCGTCGCCGACGACGATCACTTCCCACGGCTTGAGGTCGATTTTCCCGCCTTCAGTCCAGTAGTCGATATCGCCTTCCAGGATGACCTCAGTCCCGTCCTCGAGCTCGGCGTCCATCTTCCGATAGCGGTTTGCCCAGATCATACAGGGGAGCTCGGCGTCGCCATCGGTAAGCGTGAAGTAGAGCGCTGTACTGTTCTGATGGAGATCCGTGACTTCGCCAATACAGCGGACACCGTCGAGGGCAGGCGCATCCTCGACGACCGAGGCGATTCGGTCGTTCAGCTGTGACACGCTGAGGACGTCTCCTGCCTCAGGCTCGACCGCCTGCCGTTCAGTATCCGGTGCGTCCGCCATCTTCGTTTCCTAACTTCTGTACAGGAACCTCAAAAAGCTACGTTCGAGTGACGGGCTTGGCTGCGTTACGCAGGCCTACAGGTCGCGGGGCTGGACCGTCTTCCGGTCGTTGGACTCGGCACGCTCTGCGGCGTCGTCGAGCAGTTCGGCGACCTCCTCGTTGAGCGTGTCGTAGAAATCTGCCGAGACGTTGTTGTCCGAGAGTGCGTCCTTCACGGCTGCTTTGACGATTAGGTCAGACATTCCATCGCGGAATTCACCTGTCCACTATATAAAGGTTCGAAGTTTTCACGCGATATCCCGACCCAGTCAAGCCAAAATCGCCTCGGGGTACCAGAGAGAACATATGCCACCCCTCAAAATAGAGAACAGACGGATGCACGATCTAACTGGGTTCCAGCGGGACATCTTGTATGTAACGGCCGGGCTCAAGGAACCACACGGGCTCGCAATCAAAGACGAACTCGACGACTACTACGAACAGGAGATCAACCACGGGCGCCTCTATCCGAATCTCGACGACCTCGTCGACAAAGGACTGCTCGAGAAGGGTGAACTCGACAGGCGGACGAACGTATACACAGTTACACAGCGCGGTCAGCGTGAAATAGAGGCACGTCGTGAGTGGGAAACCCAGTATCTGGGAACCGTGGACTCAGGGACTGCATAGCGTTCTATCCAAGTGGGTGCAGTAATCGAACAATCAAGTTCTCGTTTCAACGAAATACATCCGAGGGCTCGTTACGATCCATCCGCCAATAGGTTATCGACGAGGCGGGTGAACCGGTCGATCATCCGATCGGACAGCGAGGGGGAGATCTCTTCGAGGAGGCGAGCGGTCTCAGTCCGCTCGGCTGCGACCAGCGTCACGTGATTATTGACATCTCGGTGTTTCTCGATGAGATTCTGTTCCGTCAAATGATCCAAGTGCCACTCAAGGGTTCCCCGAGCAATCCCGAGGGACTCTGTGACAGCGTTCGGGCTGGATGTTCCCTGTTCGAGAACACAGAATAAGATGTCGCGTGCTGTTTCCCGGCGAAGGACAGCGATTGCTCCCCGCTCCCACGCATCATATTCCGGTGTGTAATAGTGGGTCCGGCCATAGAGAGGTAGGTTGACCACTCTCTCTTGATTCTGGAGTTTCCTGAGATGGTACTGTACCTGTCCTGGTGCGAGGTCGAGTCTCCGCGTGAGCGCGTTGAAGTGTTCTCCAGGGTGGGTGGCAATATACTCGTGAATTCGGTCACGTTGGTGTGTCATGTATCGAAGTTGGTCTCGTTCGAAATGGTTCGGGAGTGATAGACTGCAGCAATAACGAGCGCTACAAGAATGACATCAAGCCCGTGTTCGAGGAGGTGATGCTCGGCTTGTGAAAACAGGCCTACGATGGAGATCCCCGCAACCGCAGAGCGTCCAAGAAGGGCAGCCAATGCAGCGACGATTAACAGATATGGACGGGATTGGCGTTGAACGAACGCGCCGATCGCAAGTCCCAGAAGTACCGCTGTACCCGCAGCCGCGGCGGTGATCACCACGAGCAACGGAAGGGACTGCGAACCGGTAAACCCGCTATGGAGTGGGACAAATCCCGCCATGTGGGCTGAATTTGAAACGCAGTTACCTGAGAACGTCGATTCGAGTTACTCCGGATGTTAGAATTGTAGAGAGTGGTTGGTGGTTCCAAACCTCTTCAGAGGGAGCAGTACCCAGATGCGAACCCAAGATTGTCTCACTTTTTTGTCCTTCACTATCACGACATACACGTATGTCCTCGTTCTCAGATCGTGCGCTCCTGACGGCGGTCGTCGCGGATGTCACGCTGATTCTCGGGTACGCCATCAGTGCGGTTCATCCTGACCGTCGAGTGTGGCCCATCGGTGACAGCTCTTGGCGGTGGTGGTTCAATTGGTCAGCGCTCTCCGTCGTGTTCGCTGGGTTTCCCGTGCTGGGCGCGCTCGATCGGGACTCCTTCATTTTCACCGAACGTTGGAGCAAACTCACGGGTAGCGGTATCGCCGCACTCGGGATGGGATTTGCCCTCTCAGCACTCTTCGAACTTGGGTGGATGGAAAGCAGTGGAAGAGAAGGGGAACTTCGGACGAACGGTATCTACCAGTACACGCGCAACCCTCAGAGCGTGGGATTCATTACGTTCATCGTCGGCGCGATCATTGCAGTGAACTCCCGGAAACTGGCTGTACACGGCATCTTGACCATCCTCGTGTACGCACTGTTCCCGTTTGCCGAAGAACCGTGGCTGCGAGAGCAGTATGGCCAGGAATACGAGCAATACCGCAAGCGGGCCCCCCGATTTATCGGGTGGAACTTGGTGAAGAAGCTCATCACCAGATAGTCTACTACCGACCTTGAGCGGGGATTCAAGAACTCTACCAGAACCGCCTTTTCCGTTGGCTTCCTAACTGTCGTCAATGACTGATGAGAGAGGTATCCCTCGCAGAGAATTCCTCAAGTCGGCCGTCGCTATCGGAGGCGCAGCGGCATTCAGTGCCTGTTTAGGCCGTGAAGATGTTGACGTCCCAACAGGGCCGGATGATCTCTCGTCGTATCCACAACGTCAGCACGCTTGGAATGAGGCCCTCCCACGGGACGACCACGGGAACGTCGTCGCTCCGAGCCATCGTGTGCTCCTCTATCTAAATTACCGACGAGACGGGCCCCCGAACGAAGACGACCGTGACCAAGTTGAAACAGCTCTCCGTGGGATCGAACACGCCTACGAGCGAAGCGGGGGCGGGTTATTGCTCACGGTGAGTTATTCTCCGGCATACTTCGACCGATTCGACGAATCGCTTCCCGAAGACGTTGACCTCCCTGATCCAGAAGCACTTGCGCCGTTTGAGGATCCCGAGTTCGATACGCCCGATGCAGTCGTCCATCTCGCGAGTAACACGGCACAGGTGGTGCTCGGTGCCGAAGAAGCCCTCAAAGGGAACAAATCAACCCTCAACGGTGTCGATCAGCCTGACGCTACACTGACCGATGTTTTCTCAATCGCCGACCGGCGGACGGGCTTTATTGGGGACGGGTTGCCGGCGGAGAATGCTGACGATGCAGAGGGTGTTCCGGCAGATAAGGTCCCAGAGGACGCGCCGCTGTTTATGGGATTCAAATCGGGATTCAAAAAGAACCAGGCCAGTGAAGATCGCGTGACAATCCAGTCGGGGCCGTTCGCCGGTGGAACGACCCAGCACATCTCCAAGCTCCAGCTCAATCTCAATCAGTGGTACAATCAGGACGATCGCTGGCAGCGTGAGGCGAAGATGTTCTGTCCGTACCACGCCGAGAACGACGTAATCGAGGGCGCTGGAGACAATCTCGGAACCAGCAGCAAAATCGACGACTGTCAGCCAACGGATGAGACGGCCCGCGAGATGGGCGTCGTCGGTCACTCCCAGAAATCCGCCCGCGCTCGCGATGACGATGACTCGCCTCTCATCCTTCGGCGCGACTTCGATTCTACCGACGGTGAAACCGCCAGCCTCCACTTCCTTGCGCTCCAGCGACGGATCACCGACTTCGTCGACACGAGAGAAGCGATGAATGGCACTGACGTCACCGAGCAGTCGGCCGTCGGTCAGCGAAACAACAACGGCATCCTGCAGTACATCCGAACGGAGCGTCGCGGTAATTTCCTCGTCCCCCCACGGTCGTTGCGTTCGCTGCCGCCTGCGCGACCGGTCGAGAACGCACAGGAGGTGACGCATGAATCGTCGTGACGTGCTTCGGGCGGTCGGGGGCACGTCACTCGTGGGGCTCGCGGGGTGTACCGGCCTGTTTGAGACGCGGTCAGCGCGGGCACCACCGCTCCCCGAGAACCGCCCGGACGCAGTCTACTATCCGACCCACTACGAGGGCATGAAAATGCCCGGAATGAAGGAACAGGGCGGGTACAGTTGTGCGCTCACGTACTCGTATGCGCACCGGTTCTGGCTGATGAAGCCGAATGGGATCACGAAGGTCGAGATT
Organism: Halorussus marinus; assembly: GCF_004765795.1. GTDB lineage: Archaea > Halobacteriota > Halobacteria > Halobacteriales > Haladaptataceae > Halorussus > Halorussus marinus. The sequence goes on along the minus strand of NZ_SBIV01000015.1, from coordinate 13,497 downwards.
CAATCCGAAGATTCGATTCACCTGATGCCGGTCGTTTGGGAGACACAGACGGGGATCATCCCACCCGATATCAATCCACAGCTCACGATTACACAGGACGGCGAGCAGGTCGACCAGTTCGCACCGTGGCCGATGCTCTCCCAGCCGATGGGGTTTCACTTCGGCGATAACGCACAGCTCCAGGGCGACGGCACATACACTGTCGAGGTCAGCATCGGCGGGCCGTCGACGCGACGGACGGGGTCGCTGGCCGAGAATCAGGGGAACGCCTCGTTCACGTTCGAGTTCGAATTCAGCGAATCGACGCTCAACGAGATCTCGTATACGGACATTCCCGACGACAGAGAAGGCACGAAGGGTGCTGTCGACCTGATGGACATGGAGATGTTACCGAGTTCGCAAGTGCCGACACCGGACGCGCTCCCGGGGGACGTTCGTGGCTCGGGGACGAGTGGGGACGCGAAGTTCGTGGTTACGATCCTCGAAGACGCGTCACGTTTCGGTGGGGACGAGGAGCAGAGGTATCTCGCTGTTTCTCCGCGCACACCCTACAATCGAACGATGCTGCCGATGATGTCGCTTTCGGGAACACTGCACCGTGACGGGATGTCAGTGTTCGACGGAATTCTACAGGCAACCATCGATCCAGAGCTCCGCTATCACTACGGAGCGACGGTCGCAGATGTACAGACGGGAGATGAGCTGACGATCACGGTCGATTCGCCCCCACAAACAGCTCGCCATGAAGGATACGAGACAGCCTTCGTTGATATGCCAGATGTGCAGGTGACGTTGTAGTTCCAAAGGTGTCTTTAGAATTCCAACCGAAGCCAAATCTATGGAAGAGAAGCACCTCCTACTGGCGACGTTACTTGGCGTTGTCTCACTCCTGGTACTCACCGGATTCGTCGTTCGCTTAGCGTAGACAGTCACAGAATGGCCGAGGCTGGCAGTTACAGAAACCCCCGGTTGACGACAGCGAGGTCGACTCAATGAATCTACCAAACATAGTATCTCAGAGGAGAACATGAATCGGAGAACGTTTCTCAAACAGGGGACTGCTCTCTCGGGGGGCCTGGTACTGTCTGGTTGCCTGGGGCGGCTCGGATTCGAGACGCAGTCTGCATGGCGTGATCCACCGATCGTGGAGGATCGACCTGACGCGGTCTACTATCCGGCAATCATCGAAGGGATGGGAATGTACGGAACGACGACGGCAGGCAGTCTCGGATTTGCACTGATGCACTCCTTCCCGCACCGTTTCTGGAACCTCACTGGCTCACGAAAGACGAAAGTCGTCGTTCAGTCGGATGATTCGGTGCATCTGATGGCGAGTGTCTGGGACACCGAGACGGAGACGATCCTCCCGGTCGACGTCTCTGTCGAAATCAGTAACAGCGACGGTCGAGTGTCCTCGACCAACCTCTGGCCGATGATCTCGCCGAATATGGGGTTCCACTACGGCGACAATATCGCTCTCCCGGGGGAAGGACAGTACGATGTGACGCTCCAGGTTGGCCCGTTGCAGACAGCTCGTACGAGTCCATTCAACGGGCGATTTACAGAGGGACAGTCTGCCACGATGCAGTTCACGTTCGATACGGATGAGACGTACAATTTGGAGATTCGCCGGTTAGGGGACAAAGCAGGCACCCGTGGGACAGTCGATCTAATGGATATGGAAATGATTCCTGAACCGGTCGTGCCGACAAAATCCGAGCTTCCCGGTCGACTACTCCACGAAGGGCAATCCGGTGACGCAACGATGCTGGTTGCTCTCGTTGACGGTGACCATCGGTTTAGTGATACTGAAGGACCCTTCCTAATCGTTTCTCCACGCACACCCTACAATCGCGTGATGCTCCCGAGGATGGCTCTTTCAGCAACACTCGACCGTGGAGGGGATACAATCACACAAGGGACACTCCAAGCGTCCCTTGATCCTGACCTCGGGAGTTTCTATGGGATGGGTATTGATGAACTCAAGACTGGCGATACGGTCAGAATCACTGTAGAGACACCACCCCAACTGGCGCGCCACGACGGCTACGAAACCGCGTTTCTCGACATGGACCCGATTGAGTTCACTGCCGAGTGATCTTTCTGGTTGAGTTCTGACCTTAGTGTGCGATCCGTTGTTCTCTCGAAACCACCAGAATCAGGGTAGATATGGGGGCGTCGCTCCTGGAAGTGAGAGAATCCAGAGGCTAATAACGGTGTACCCGATCATCACACCGATGAACGGGTACTGGCTCCGGATTGCGACGAGACGACTCGAGAAGAGTTCGTAGGCGGTCGCGTGCGCTGCCCAGATAGCGAGGAGATGCCCGATGAGCACGTAGGCGATACTCAAACCCTCGAACCACCCAGGTGGAGACAATGTCAGGGGATTCGCTGGGGGCGACAGTGGAGAGAGAATTGCCATGCCTAGAGCCGGACTGAGGGATACAGCCAGTCCGGTGTAGTGGGCGAGGTGATATCCCGCTGCGATGGCCAATAGCGAGGGTGCAAACCGAAAGGCGATACGTTTCGCTGTGATGTATGTCCCGGTCCGTCGCCGAGAGAGTACGCCCGCATACCAATACGCGGCGAAGAAAACGACGTAGCCACTGACGAAAAGGAGTGTGTAGATGAGGATCGCACGAATCTGTACGGCTCCCACTCCAATATTGGAGAGGCTGACGAGTGCCTCGGTAGTTGCTGCGCCCGTCTGCGTCGTGATGAAGCCGCTGTACGTGAGCTCCCAAATCAGCGCAATGACGAACGCAACATCGGAGGTGTCCGTGATTAAGTCTGAGTCAGTCAGGTCGCTACCGGGCAGTTTTACAGTGAGCTTCCCGTCCCGCCGTTTTACAGGGGCGACAGCCCCGAAAAATCGGAACAGGACGGATAACGGATCTGCGTTCTCGAACCACGCGTCAGGACCGAAGAGTACTGCGCCTGCGATTGTGACGGCACTGTAGCCGAGGATCGCAAGCGAAAGAATTGACGGAATCGTGCTGACAGGGAAAATCACCTCAATCCACACAAGGAGTAATAGGCCACCGACAGCTGGCCATCGGGCTAATTCTCTTGGATACGTTCTGTGTCCAGCTGGGAGAAGCGAGACGATCCCTCGCCAGGGGTTCAGTGCTGGCCAAACGTTCCCTCCAAGATACGTAAGCATCGGCAAGCCCGCTCGAACGACGACAAATGTGACGAGAATGGTGAAGCTTGCTGTCGGGAGCTGCGGTCCGGTCAGTCCGAGATACACTGCCAGTCCAAGGACGACAATCCCAAAACTACGTCCGATCCATCGAATCGGTGTCCACCAGTCGTCGACCGTCGGACCGGGGAGTGACCAGTTGTGGAGATAGCGGATAAAGGCTCGATCAGTAACGAAGCTCGCAAGTAGGGCAGAGGCGCCGATCGTGGCGCCGCCAGTGGCAAGATACAGCCATCGGGGAACGGCAAGGGTATCCCGAGGCTGCTTCGAGAGCGTCATCCCGTTACCGGCAGCGACTGTTTCGGTAAACAGCGTCAGTATCGAGACCCAGAGTACAAACTGTACGAAGAGTCTGAGCTTCGTGTTCGAGACGACCCAATGACGAAGCCTCGACCCTGGACCTGACTCTATGTGTACCTCTTCGCTTGCCCCGGTGTTCGTATCTGAGTCAGGCAAAGATAGCATACATGAATAGAAGACCGAAGTACAGGAGCACGAGGGCTCCAAGCGCTTTCAGACGGAGTGTACGCAACTCGTCTTCTTCGTCTGCTCGGGCAGAGAGGAATGCGTCCTCCTCGTCGTCATCCAGCTCTTGGGGATGTTCTAAGCCTTTGTGGAGGACGAGGCGGTCGGTCGTCGGGAACGGATGCCCACAGTAATCACACTCCCCTGCAGGTGAGTCACGCCGTGGAACCGTAGTGCCTTCGTATGACATACTCTCGAAAGCTGTTATTCGGCCGTAGGCCAGTCAGCGTTGAAACCGTTCTGGTTCGACGTTCGAACTTCTCCGCTCGCGTATCGACCTACGTGGCGTCATCAATGGCCAGAATGGTCGGTTACAACAGATCTGCTAGCGAAGAACGAAGTTGTCCAAACGCTCCCTTTGACAGCGTGGAAGTAGTCTTTTGTTCAGAGTGGTTGTCTTCGACTGGAGACTGACTCTCCGTTTCTCGCTCTTCTTCGTAGGCGTCGCAGTAGATGCACATAAAAAAGAGTAGGCAGAGCGTCTCTATAAAACCATTTGACCGTAAGATGGGATAGCGCGGAGAATCGGGACTAAGCAGTATTACCAGCTTCAGACTGTGAGGTTATACCGCACCAATATTAACTAACGGCTGAATTACAGCCATTTTCTATTAACTATAGGGGTATCAATAACAGCCGATTTATTATATCGTGAAGCTCAACTCGAGATAATGAGCGATTCCGAAGACACGGATTCAACCTTCACGGGAGCGAGTCCATGGCCACTCTTTGTCGCTATTGGATTTGCTCTCTCGGAGGTCGGTGTCGTTCTCGGCCTTCGTCCTGTCTCTGTTGCGGGACTGTTGTTGTTCGTCGGATCTGTTGCTGGCATTCTCACAGAGGCGGAGTATATTACTGAACCAGCGAAAGCAGCAGGTGTTCAAGGATTCGTCCTCTTCGGCATCGGTATCTTGCTGATCACACAGAACCAGACCGGGACGACAATCCGCGGTCAATCGATTGCGATCGCTGGTATCCTGTGTCTCGTTGGTGCACTTGTCTGGGTAGGCTTCGTTCGAAGGAAGACCCGCGCAACGGTATCGACAGCAGAGACGTCGGAAACAACATCTGATTGAGTTTCAGTAACAAACTATCGATGGAATTCGATAACACGAAAACGGTAATCGCGTTCGGGGTCCTGCTCACCCTCATAATTGGTGGGACGATGATGAGTCCGACGAGCAAAAGTACAGTCATGATGGTGAGCGTCGGCCTCGTCGTGTTTGGAGTCTTTACGCTCTTCCTCGAGGTCAAACACGGTGAGTATCGAGCAAACCATACTTAGGTCTGCATTTGAGATGAGACAACGGCCGAGTTAATAATATAGGGCAAAGTATTTATTAGGTATTGGCAGAAAATGGGTGTTTTATAGCAGTCGATTTAATAAATGTGTAGTGGCTAGGGGAGAGTGATGACCTCCCCCGACGACGATTCCCACAACAGGAGTGGTGAGCCACCGGATCGCGCCCACGAACACGAAGAAGGGTCCCACGAGCATAGTCACACGCATGACCACGACCACAGTGATCACGAACACGCCCAACACACAGAACAGGGCGTCGACGACGTTTCTCCACCCATAGACCAAGGGGACGTTGCACAATTCGCGGTCCCGGAGATGGATTGTCCATCCTGTGCAGGAAAGGTAGAGAACAGCGTCGAAAAACTGGACGGAATCCGCAGCGTCGACCCGCAAGTGACGAAAGGGACGCTGACCGTTTCATACGACGGCGAACAAACGAGTGCCACCGCGATTGCTAATCGGGTCGAAAAGGCCGGGTACACCGTGGAGGACACCGGCGAAGTGTCCTCGAAATTCACGGTTCCGGAAATGGATTGCCCGTCGTGTGCTGGCAAAATCGAGAACGCTCTCGAGAGGGTCGAGGGAATTACAACATTCGAAACCCAGCCGACGACCGGAACCGTCGTCGTCACGTACGATTCTTCGAGGACTGGAGAAGCCGATATCATCGGCGCTATCGAACGTGCCGGGTACAAGGTTACAGACACGTCGAGCGACGAATCAGGACGGCAGGACCCGACTGAGGAACGCGAGAGCATCTGGACGAGTCCACGAGCACTCAAGACGTGGATCAGCGGTGGATTCGTCGCTCTCGGCTTGCTCTTCGAGTTCTTCCTGACCGGGCAGAATGTACAGCTTGCAAGCCTTCTCGGAACGGAGCTGCTCGTCGCCGACGTACTGTTCCTCGTTGCCGTCGCGTCCGGTGGTCAGGAGATCTTCCGCAACGGCTACTACTCCGCTCGGAATCTGAACCTCGATATCGACTTCCTGATGTCGGTGGCTATCCTCGGAGCACTCGTTGCGAGCCTCGCCTTCGGTGAGGCGCTCTACTTCGAGGCGGCCACCCTCGCGTTCCTGTTCAGTATCGCCGAGCTGCTGGAGCGGTACTCGATGGATCGCGCTCGGAACTCGCTCCGGGAGTTGATGGACCTCTCACCGGATGAGGCAACCGTCAAACGGGACGATACCACGGAGACAGTTCCTGTCGACGAGGTCGCTGTCGGCGACGTGGTCGTCGTCAAACCGGGGGAGAAGATCCCGATGGACGGAACCGTCGTCGACGGTGAAAGCGCCGTCAATCAGGCACCCATCACAGGCGAAAGCGTACCCGTCGACAAGACGATGGGAGATGAGGTATACGCCGGCACGATCAACGAAGAGGGCTATCTTGAGGTAGAGGTTACCTCTGAAGCCGGTGATAACACGCTCTCGCGAATCGTGGAGATGGTCGAGGATGCCCAGTCGAACAAGACCGAGCGCGAGCAATTCGTCGAACGCTTCTCAACGTACTACACGCCAGTCGTCGTTGCCTTCGCCATTTTGACGACGGTGGGAAGCCCGTACGTTCTCGGCACGACCTGGCCCACGGCCGTCGTCTACGGGTTGACGTTACTGGTACTGGCCTGCCCGTGTGCGTTCGTCATCTCGACACCCGTGTCCGTCGTGTCGGGAATTACGAGCGCCGCGAAGAACGGCGTCCTGATCAAGGGCGGCAACCACCTCGAAGCGATGGGGGCCGTCGACGTCGTCGCCTTCGACAAAACGGGGACGCTCACGAAAGGTGAGCTCACCGTCACTGACGTCGTTCCATTAAACGAAAATTCGGAGGAAGACGTCCTCCGGTGTGCCCGCGGGCTCGAACAACGGAGCGAACATCCCATCGGCGAGGCGATCGTCGCTGAGGCCGGCAGCATGGGAGTCGCCGAGCGCGAGATCGATGATTTCGAGAGCATCACCGGCAAGGGCGTCCGGGCCGACCTCGACGGGACGCCCCACTTCGCTGGCAAGCCGGGGCTGTTCGAGGAGCTGGGATTCGACCTATCACACGTCCACGCGACCACTGACGGCGGTGTCGTCACCCAGACAGCTCGGCAGATATGCGACCGGAACAACTGCCTCGACCTTCTCGACGAGACCGTTCCCGAACTCCAAGCAGAAGGGAAGACCGTTGTCCTCGTTGGAACCGAAGACGAACTCGAAGGCGTCATCGCAGTCGCCGACGAGATCCGACCCGAAGCGAAGCGAACAGTGACGCGACTCAAGCAACTCGGCGTCTCCCGAACGGTGATGCTGACGGGTGACAATGAGCGGACTGCCCGCGCGATCGCCGAACAGGTCGGCGTCGACGAGTACCAGGCCGAATTACTCCCCGAGGACAAGGTGACGGCGATCGAGGAGCTCGTCGAGGAGTACGACGGCGTTGCGATGGTCGGTGACGGCATCAACGACGCACCGGCGCTCGCCACCGCCACAGTCGGCGTGGCGATGGGGGCTGCCGGGACTGATACCGCATTGGAGACCGCCGACATCGCCTTGATGGGTGATGACCTCGCAAAGCTCCCGTACCTCTACGAACTCGCACACGATGCGAACGGGGTCATCCGACAGAACATCTGGTCGAGTCTCGCTGTCAAAGCCGGGCTGGCAGTCGCAGTCCCGTTCGGATACGTCCCGATCTGGCTCGCCGTCCTCGCTGGCGATGCCGGAATGACGACGGCCGTCACCGGGAACGCGATGCGACTCTCTCGAATCACGCCGGAGACAGACACCGAAACCAGCGCTTCGGAGGGGTAAGATGGGTGCAGAGAATGAGGGAAACGCAACATCCCATACGGAGGCAGATCAGCAACGATACCCGTTCGGACTCTCGTCTCCGCAGTTTGCCGTCCTCGTTGTGCTCATTGGGCTCATCGGGCCCGGTTTGTTGGTATACACCTTCGAACAGGCGAACCTCTCTGCAGTTGCTGACCTCGTGTGGATCGTCGGCTATGGCACAACCGTATTTGTGGTTTGGTTCATCTGGCTTCGTCCGCTCGATTTCGCGGGCTCCTCCGCCCAAGATACATCACTCTCCGAAGAATCGGAGCGGTCCAAACCAGAACCGGAGGGAGCCGATGAGGAGATTACCTCTTCGGATAGCACTGAATCAACGGCGCAGGATTCGATGGTGACGAGTGAAGACGGGGCCCAGGAATCTACCCAGGAACAACCGGAATCCTCAGATTCGAAATAGAACCCCCTCTAATGTGAACTTATGACCCTTCACGAGCATACTGATGAGGAGACCGCAGAGCACAACCTCCCGTCTAAATCAAGTGGCAGTACGCGTCGGCTTGCGCTCGTCGCGGTCGTCAATTTCTTTGGATTCGTCATCGAACTGGCTGGTGGACTCCTGTTCGGGTCGGTCGCGCTTATCAGCGACGCACTCCACATGCTGTTCGATATGCTGGCGTACGCGATGGCGTTCGGCGCGAGCTACACCGCCGAACGGTTCGAGGGTGGCGAGGCGTGGTCGTACGGTCTCCACCGACTGGAGCCGGTTGCGGCCTTCCTGAACGGCGTCTTGCTCCTTCCAATGGTCGGATACATCGTCTGGGAGTCCTACCAGCGGTTCCTTGAGCCAGTGGCGATCAATCCCGAGTTGACGCTGATCATCGCTACGGGTGGCCTGCTGGTAAACATCGGCTCCGTGTACGTGTTGCAGGGTGGTGAGATGAGTCTCAACGAGCGCGGGGCGTTCTACCACCTGCTCGGTGACGCCGGTGGCTCTGTTGCGGTAATCGTCTCGACCGCCGCCGTCGCAGTGTTCGATCTCCCCATCGCAGACCCTGTGGCGGCCGTACTCATTGGGCTGCTGGTGCTCGCGTCGGCCGGGAACGTCCTCCGGGAAAGCACCTCGATCCTGTTGGAACGGAGCCCGGTGTCGTCCGAAGAACTCCGGGATGAATTGACGACACTCGATGGCGTCGACCAGATTGAGGATCTCCACGTCTGGCAAGTCTGTAGTCAACTCACCGTCGCAACCGTCCGACTGACAGATACGTCGACCACACTCGAGGAGCAACGGAGAATCCAGTCACGGGTTCACGACTATCTCACGAATCGAGGAATCGACCACGCAACCGTGGAGCTCGTCGGGCGTACCGATCCCGATACTGACCCTGTCGGTACGACGAATCACTCCCACTAACGATGTCCCACACAGCACCCGATCAAATGTTCGAGGTGTTGGACGAGACGAACGAGAACCTCATTGCGATTCGCGTCGGGAAGGGCACGCGAACAGGCTATCAAGAGCTGTACTCACTCCTCGTCGAAAAGAGCGATAAGCACGGGTACATCCACGTGTACGAGGAAGTTCCGAACTGGACGTTCAGGGCGTTTCTCACACACCTCCACGGGGTGGTTCCCGATCTCCGGTACGGCCCTGAGTTCGATATCGACCGGTACGCCGCAGTCGGCGATACACGATGGGCAAAACTCCTGTTCGACTGGTGGTATGCAATCCGACCGATCTGGCCAGTCGCCCCCAACGAAATGCGATATTTCGACATCAAGAAACGCGAGCGAGCTCTCGACTGGCTTCGAGAGGAAATTTAGTTACGAATACGATCAACTCCGCCGACGACAATGAGGAGTGTAGAGACAAGCGTCAGTCCAAGTTGTGGTTCCCGGAACCAGAATGGCGTTGACGGAACGACTGCCCGAAGCCCGACCAGCAGTAGTGAGAGAACCGGCACGCCGGCGTCAGGGCTGTCGACGCTGCTTCCGTTAGTCGTGTACTTCGGGGCTCCGACAGACTCACCGTAGGGCAGTCGGTCGGCTTCGTATGGGATACGCTCTGTTCGAACGCTCCAGACGACAGTCCCGGATTCGTCGACCTCTACGAGTCGCCGGTTGAGCGTGTCGGTGATAAGCGTGTTTCCGTTCGGGAGGCGATCCGCATCCCGGGGCCAATCGAGCTCGACACCCGCTGCCCGATCAAGAGCCCACGCTGGCTCCCATTTACCGCCCTCCGTTCGATGCAGTTCCACGACTCGGTCGTTCTCGCTGTCGGCAACGAGGACGGCACCATCCCCGAGCCACTGGGGGTTGTGCTGGTGGTTGAGCACGTCGGGGTCACCGCATCGAATATCGCCATCATTGTCATAGTCGTTCAACTGGCCGGATTTCCGGCAATTGGCATCGTTCGAATCGGTCGTATCCTCATTGATAACCTCAACGACGCCCTCGCCGCGCTCGATAACGAGTAGCTGGTTGGCATTCCGTACTGAGACGAGATAGCGCCCAGAGCCGATGACGTCCACGTCGTTGATGTGCAGCCAGTCGGTCGTCGTCGGATCTTGTGGGGCGTCGTAGAACGAACTCGCATTCCACTGCCACGTGACTTCGCCGTTCTTGACAGTAAAGATACGCTCGTACTCCATATCGGTGACCAAGTATTCTCCCGATTCGAGTCGTTCGACATCGTGGACTTCGCTGTTCTTGTTCGTTCGCACCGGGAAGCTATACTCCGAAACCACCTGCAGGTCTTTCCCGGGGTCAATGACTCGGAATCCCGTTCGGGTACAGGGAGACTCGTACGGTCCGCACGAAGCGTACCCGCTGTCCATGAACCCGGCTAACACTGTTCCGTTCTCCGTTTGTGTGACGTCAAAATAGCTATCAGCACTCGATTCACGCCAGGTAGTGTTCGTCCCGTTGAGAAGATAGACGCTGCCGTATTCGTGCCAGCCTGGGCCACCCCCCTGAGACCCGACCAAGGTTCGGGACGTCTGGTCTGTCTCCGAAGCCGTCCCAATCGCAGGGGCGAGCATTGCACTGCTAACAAGCGTGAGAACGAACAGAACAACGCCGAAAAGGATTAGGTAGCTACCCCGACGGAGATCAGGAACGGCAACATTCGGAACGGGGTTCATTTCTGGATATACAGCGAGTACATGATGACCGCGAGGCCAAGGGCGACGAACAGGCTGTTGATGAGCACGCCGAGGGCCAATCCGACAGAAAAGAACTGGTTGGCCACGCCAGTTAGAATTGCCCCGAGTGTGATGATACCGAACCCGACACCAAGGACACGTAGCGAATCCGCACCCGTACGTCGATAGGCTTTAAATGCAATATAGGTAATCCCGCCACCGAGAAGCAGGATTACGAACTTGACGACTGCAATCGCCGTGATGACGCCGTTCATACTTCGTCCCCCATCATCGACCAGATATCTGCAAGCCGTTCGTCTGTAGATTTCGGCGGCCGATCGACGCTCACCGAAAACGTACCTGTGTCGTCCATAGAGATCGTGACGTCCTCGAACGACCGCTCGTAGTAGGTAACCCGTCCACCTCCGGGGTTGATCGTCTCCTGTTCTCGAACGAGGGAAGCGGAACTGAGGAGTTCTAATTTTCGATACAGCGTCGACTTGGGGATGTCACATGCGTCGAGGAGTTCGTTCGCAGTCATTGGTTCGATAGTTTCCTGGAGAATAGCCCGACACGCGGGATCATCCAGCGCATCAAGGACATCCTGTACCTCCGGAGTGTCCTCGGACGACACTGAATCATCTCCCATTATTCGATAATACGTGGTCCTCGGGATATGGTGTCCGATTGCTGGAGAGGCATCCCATTGGTCCCACGAACTCAGTCGGGATCGTGGTTCCAGAGTCATGACGGTCGATCCATCGAAAGAGGGGAGACATGGTGACACAATTATGAATCGTGCTGAATTTCGAGTCGTTGTTCGCCTGCGTCTGTGATCTCGTAGAGACCCCTCCCCAGTGGAACAATACAGCCCTCACTATGGAGGTGAGCACACGTTTGGTCAATGGTGATCGGGTGTCCATCGACGGCGTTAGTGATCTCCATCACATGGCACGGTGACTCATCAACGAGCAGCTCCAATATCTCGACCTCGGTCTGTATTGAGAACTCGCTCATGGTAAATATCGTATCATGACCCACTCAGTAGCTGGATTTCGCCCGGCAGGGGCTATCCGGTCAGTCATACTGCGCGTACACCTCGAGAAGCTCTTGGTATCGATTTCGGATCGTGACTCGACTGACGTGGGCGACCTCACTCACCGTCTCCTGTGTGAGCTGTTCGTTCGTGAGGTGGGTCGCAGCATACAGAGCGGCAGCCGCCAACCCGGCTGGACTCTTTCCACTGTGGACGGCATTATCTGTAGCTACCTCAAGCAGTTCTCGAGAGCGCCGTTCTGCTTCGTCGCTCACGTCGAGCGATGACGCGAATTGTGGAATATATTGCATGGGATCCTCCGGCTCGATCTCCAGCCCAAGTTCTCGGGACAGATATCGGTACGCTCGCTGGATCCGGATTTTCTCGACACGGCTGACATCGGCGAACTCCGTCAGCGGCCGTGGCATTCCGTGCTGTCGAGCAGCCGCATACAACGACGCCGTCGACATACCCTCGATCGAGCGACCGGGGAGCAGGTTCTGCTCCACAGCACGCCGGTACAGGACGCCTGCAGTTTCCCGAACCGATTCAGGAAGTCCCAGAGCGGACGCCATGCGGCTGATCTCCCCGAGCGCTTGCTTGAGATTCCGCTCGTGAGCATCCTTCGTACGGAACCGCTCGTCCCACGTCCGGAGGCGCTGTAATTGAGCACGTTTGCGACCAGAGACAGCCTGTCCGTAGGCATCCTTGTCCTGCCAGCCGATAGTCGTACTCAGACCCTTATCGTGCATCAGCTGCGTCGTCGGAGCCCCGACCCGACTCTTTTCATCGCGTTCCTCTGAAGTGAACGCACGCCACTCAGGACCGTGGTCGATTGGATTATCTTCAAAAACCAACCCACAGCTTTCGCAGGTCGCCTCACCGCTGTCGCTAGTCCGTGTAATATGACCCTGACACTCGGGACAGATGTTGTCGTTGGCAGACTTCACCTCGCGGTCGCGTTCATCTATTGACCGTTCCTGGGTATGTTCTTGAGCCATCATACTATTGGCATATAGGGGTTTTCCCTACAAACCGTGTGTCTTCTTAACAGTATCATGAGACGGCTCCTCAATGAATAGCAGGCGGTGTCCCACTCGCTGGGAATCCGGCTTAACACTTTGTCTCCAAGACATCAACTCGTCACACCGCAAGTCAACGTCCCTACCCAATATTATGTCTCAAGCCCGACTCCGCAGGCACGATATACGAACCGCGATTTCAAGGATTCCGGTCGAGTACAGGCATATCGCCAGTTTGACGCTACTAGTGACGTATATTGTGATGCTTCTTGGAGCCTACACCAGTGCAATCGGTGCTGGACTTTCCTGTCCCGATTGGCCGACCTGCTACGGGACGTGGGTCCCCTTCCTTCAACCCGAGAGGCTGTGTTGAATCGCCATACGGCAGAGAGGTAGGCCGCTAAATCAAAGGAGTTGAAGCGGGAGAGTTCCGTTGACCATGACGCAAATCTCCCGCTTCATCGGGGAGGTTGTACCGGTTGCTCAAA
>NZ_SBIV01000014.1 GCF_004765795.1 Halorussus marinus | reverse complement strand
CTTTGAGCAACCGGTACAACCTCCCCGATGAAGCGGGAGATTTGCGTCATGGTCAACGGAACTCTCCCGCTTCAACTCCTTTGATTTAGCGGCCTACCTCTCTGCCGTATGGCGATTCAACACAGCCAGTTACTTCGATGAGCAGCGTCCCGGTCTCGTTGACGCTGCCACCGATCACCGCGTCGCCGGCGGCCTTCTCTTCGGGAATGGACTCGCCGGTAGCGACCGACTCGTCGACCATCGATTCGCCCTCGACGACCGTGCCGTCGACGGGGATGTTTTCGCCGGGCTTGACGCGGACGCGATTGCCAACGTCGAGGTCGTCGACAGGGACCTCCTCGACATCACCGTCATCACTGACGCGGCGTGCCGTGTCGGGCTGGAGGTCGAGAAGGCCTTGGACGGCTCGGGAAGCTCGCGTGCGGACGATGAGGCTGGTGTACTCCGAAAGGATGTGATAGGTGGTGATGAACACGGAGACGGCGAAGAAGTGAACGGTCGGGAAGCTCGGGAAGACGAACAGGCCAAGCAGTCCACCCACGAGTCCGGCGAACGCGCCCGCTTCCAGGAGGACGTGCTGGTTGAAGATACCCCGGCGCACGCTCTGGAAGGCTTTCTCTTTGATATAGCGGCCGGGCCCGAACATCGTCCCGAGTGCCAGCCCCAGAGTCACCAGATCCATCCCGAGAGATGTTGACTCGAAGCGCCCCATCACGAAAATCATCCATCCCATCAGGGCAGCGATAACGATGGATGCGCCACCGGTGATGAGGAGGCGACGCTTGCCGTCGGAGAGTTCGGCCTGCTGTTGCTCGTACCGCTTCGCTTTGTCAGGGTCGCGGATGGTGTACCCGAGGTCTCGGAGCGTGTCCTTTACCTCGACCTCGCTCAGCAGGTCGTCGTCGTATTCGACGAGAACTTCCTCGTGGGCGAGACTCACGTCGACGTCCTCAACGCCGTCGGTTCGACTGTAGGCCTTCTTGATGCTCTCGGCACAGAACGAGCAGGACATCCCCCCGACGTTGAATTGGTCGTGTGTCGTTCCCATCGTACCTGTTGGTTATCGTGCGACGCGGATAACCATTATGACGAGAGTTATAGCGGTCTCGATATCATACTACCACTGTCGTTGGAATGGCGTTACTCTTACTGTCGTTGTCCGTCTATGTCGTCACAAGAATGGCGCTCCTCGAATCTGACGTGCCGATCCGCGAAGTCGTGACGACGGACCCGGAGAAAGCGAAGGCACTGGAGAACGATGTCCGGGTGAAGATCCTCGACATGCTCGCAACCGAGGAAATGACGATCGAGGAGATCCACGACGAACTGCATCGTCGTGGCGAAGAAAAGGCGGAGACGACGGTGCGCCACCACGTGAACGTCCTGAAGGATGCGGGGATGGTCGAGATTGCCCGGCTCGAAGAAGCTGGTGGGGGGACGCGGAAGTACTACAAGTCGAACACGCGGATTTTTTCGTATGACCTACCAGAGGACGCTGAGCAGACGCTCGCTGGGGCGCAGGAAACCGCGGCAGCCGAATTAGCAGGGCTCGTTGAGACGCTCTATGGGGAGCACGGCGACGACATCGAAGCGGTGGCACGAGAAATGAAGCCGTGCGAGTACTGTGCAACACAGCATTACGAGGAGTTCGTCCTCCGTGAACTGCTAAATCGCGCGCTTATTGACCTTACTGAGAATGGGACGCTGGAGAGTGTTCGGCGTGATTCAGAAGACGCCGGCGATGAAGCCGAGTCCCATGACGATGAGGACGGTCGCTGAGAACAGCGGCAGGTACGGTGTATACCGCTCGACTGTTTCTTCGTACTCCTGATAGCCGGCGATGAGGAGCATCGTTAACCCGACAATGCCGACGATGACCGTCAGCGCATACGCAGTCATCAGCTCCAGACAGTACGTCGAACCGGCACAGAGGCCGATAATCTCGAATTCTTCTTCGTGAGCGAACCCGAGGACGAATGCGAACCAGGCGATTCCGAGGAGTCCGCGGTCGGCGTCAGGAGCCGGATCGGTCCCGTGCTCGTGGGAGTGCCCTCCGATTTTTCCAAGCCGAATTTTCACCCGTGTAAGGAGCCCATCCGGGGAGTGTTCGTGCGTGGGTGGCGTGCCGTGACTGTGGTGGCTCGACTGCTCCTCCGTATGCTCATCGTGGTCGTGTCCGTGGCTGTCCTCGTGCTGGTGAGAATGGCCGTGCGTGTACTCTCGAATCCCGAGTCCGATGAGTAAGACGCCTGCGACGATGCTGACTGGACCGCCGATGGAAACGCCGCCAAGAATCGAGATCGGCTCGTTCACTTGGGTCAGCTGAAAGTAGGATTTCGCGTAGAAGAACACGCCGACCATCGCCAGACTGCTAATGAGGTGGCCGATGCCGATCAGCGAGCTGGCGGCGAGTCCGTAGAGCCACTTATTGGATTGATCGAGTGCATAACTCGCGGCGACCGGCCATCCGTGTCCGGGCTCGATGCCGTGCACGAATCCGAGCGCAATCGCGCCGACCAACAGTGGAAACGCCTCGCCGTGGAGCATTCATATATTCCTCTATCCCTGCGCTGTATAGCGGTTGTTAAGACTGAAACGTGAATTCCGTAATAATCGAGGGGTCAAGACAGTAGGGGATCAATTGGGGAGTATGCGCACGAGCTTGAACGTGTCTGAGGACATTCTCGAGGAGTTCGACGAGACATGGCAGGCTGAGGGGTTGGACTCCCGCTCGCGGGCGATTCGTGAAGCGATGCAGGAATACATCGAGGGACATTCACAACTCGAGGAGGTTTCAGGCGAGGTCGTCGCTGTACTGGCATTCGATTACCAGCACCACGAGGTGATTCACGATCTCCATTCGGCCCAGCACCAGTTTCAGGACGTCATCGAAACGATGAGCCATACCCACCAGGGCGAGTGGTGTTTAGAGACCGTCTTCTGTCATGGCGATGCGGCGCGGGTGCGGGAACTCGTGTATCGGCTCCGTGATTTCGATGGGGTTGGTCGTGTGAAGACGATGCTCCTCCGCAGTACTGCGCCGGCCGACCCGGAGTGAGATTCACTCGATACAGCAGCTCATCGTCGATATGTCCCGTCGGAACGCCTGACAGGCCTGTTTGAACGCCTCGGAGAACGTCGGGAACGGGTGGACGGTGTCGATGATGTCGTCGACCGTGAGGCCGAACGTCACCGCAAGCGTGGCTTCCATAATTATGTCGGCGGCACGGGGGCCGACCATGTGGACGCCGACGATCTCGTCAGTCTCGTGGTGTTTGACGACTTGGACGAGGCCATCCGTGTTCTCGACGGCCTTCGCTCGCGGGACATCCGCCATCTGGACGGTTCGGCACGAGCAGGTGCCGTGCTCGTCCATATACTCGCGTTCTGTCGTCCCGACTGCGGCGACTTCCGGGCTGGTGAACACGACTGCTGGCACCGCGTCGTAGTCGATGCTGACGCCCTCGTTGCCGAACGCGTTCTTGACGGCGTGATTGCCCTCCTTGGCGGCGACGGTCTCCAGTTCGGGCTCGCCGATCACGTCGCCCGCCGCGTAGATGTCGGGATTCGTCGTCTGGAAGTACTCGTCGACACGAATCGTCCCGTCGGGGTTCGTTTCGATCCCAACCGTTTCGAGGCCGATGCCCTCGCTATTCGGCTGGACGCCGGTCGCGACGAACAGCGCGTCGCCGGTGACCGTTCGCTCGTCTCCGTCGATGGTCGTTTCGACGGCGACGCCTGACTGAATCGCTTCGGCGCCGCCGTCGGCTGCTAGCGTGCGGACGCGCTGGAAGTCGTTGCCGGTGATCACCTCGATGCCCTCCTCCTCGAATGCACGCTGCATCTCGCGACCAAGTTGGCCTTCCATGTCCGAGAGGACGCGGTCGGAGCGCTGGAGAACCGTCACGTCGATGCCGACACGGTGCAGGATCTGTCCCCACTCCAGCGCGATGTATCCCCCACCGAGCATTAGGATACTCTCGGGAAGGTCGCGCTCCTCGAGGATGGTCTCACTCGTGTAGTAGTCGACGTCGTAGAGGCCGTCGATGGGCGGCGCCCACGGTGAACTGCCGGTCGCGACGAGGGCCTTCTTCCCAGTAATGTGTGCGCCCTCGTCGGCGCCGTCGACGACCTCGATGGTAGTATCGTCGACCAGCTGGCCGTACCCCTCGTAGATGTCGATCTCGAAGTGCTCGGCGACGTCGACGTAGTTCTCCTGCCGGAACCGCTCGACGAGTTCGTCGGTGTCGTTGAGGGCGGCGGCCCAATCGACGGTCGGCTCCTCGGGGTATCGAACGGCGTCGAAGGGGTTCTCCGACGCTGCAGCTCCGCTCTCGGCGACGGCAAGGAGATGCTTACTCGGAACACAGCCGACGTTCACGCACGTCCCGCCGATGGGCAAGCCGGTATTCACCATCGCTGTCGAGAGATCGCGTCGACTCGCTTCGGTGATTGCGGCGAAGGCTGCGGCGCCGCCACCGAGAATCACGAGATCGTAGTCGGCTGTCTGAGTCATCTGTGCCTATACTTTACGACGGGAAGTTCTTGTACTCCAGAGTCCGAAGCTATGGAGTAGGTTGGAGGCCACGAAGCTATGGCAGACACTACGTCATCGGCGCCCGCGTGCGATGTCGAGGGGACGTGCTACTGTCCGCTCACGGGTGTCATCGACACGTTGAGCCGGAAATACGCGATGCAACTCGTCAGCATCATCGGCGCACACGATTCGCTGCGGTTCGCGGAGATTGAGGAGCACCTCCCGACGGCGAGTACCTCGACAATCTCGAAACGACTCGACGAGTTCGAGGAGGCAGGACTCGTCTCACGGACGCAGTACAACGAAATTCCACCACGCGTCGAATACGCGCTAACTGACGAGGGTGATGAGATTCGTTCGAGATTAGAACCGCTTCTTGAGTGGGCGACGGCGAACTCCTGACGTACGGACTTTAGTGAATTTCATCCCACATCAAGTGGTGAGCAATTCAGATCGGAGTGCTGACCCAATGACTATCCTGTCTTCGTGTGCTACTATGTCGTATGATAAACGAGGGAGCGTCTGCACCGTCATTTACTCTTCCGGGTCTCCGTGACGGAGAACAAACCGGGTACTGCTTGGATGAGTCAACAGCCAATGATCGGGCTGCGTTGCTGGTATTTTACCCGTTTGATTTCAGTCCTATTTGTACAAACGAACTGTGTGCGATTCGCGATGCAGAGTGGTTTCAGCTAACGCCCGCTCTCGATGTCTGGGCAATTTCTGGTGACAGCGTCTACGCCCATCGAGCATTCGCCGAGGAATACGGCCTCAATTTCCCGTTACTTAGTGATAGTTCCGGGCGGGTTGCCGAGTCATATGACATCTGTTATGATGAATGGGAGAACCACGAGCGCGTCCCGCAGCGTGCCGTGTTTCTCATTGATTCCGAGCAAACGATTCGATACGCCTGGGCGACAGAAGATGCACTCGAGAAGCCGGATTTCTTCCCGGTTAAAGACGCTCTTGATACGCTTGAAGCGGAACGTGATGAATTCGGTCCTGAGGATGTCGAATTAGTAGTCGAATATAACGAGGAACCGGAATCTCTAACGTAGACTGCTATTTTAGGATTGTATCAGTGAACGCCGCTCCGACAATCAGCTCATGGCATCTTGGAACCGCTCACGAAGCGCGTCCTCGCGCTCCTCGAACTGGTTGACCTTCTCTTGCAGATCGTCGCTGATGCGCTCGATGCTCGCGAGCGCGCGCTCGCCGGCGAGCGACGCCTGCGACCCGTCATCGCCGTCTGTCTCCAGCTCCTCCTCGTAAGCGCGTTCGACGCGCTCGATGGTGCCCTCCGGGTTGAACAGGATGTCGTTGGCCGTGCGAACGTAGCCGTCCAGCGACGCACCCTCCTTGCCTTGGAAGAAGTGGGTGAGCGCGTACGTGGCGCCGGAATGCAGCGTCCACATATCGATCTCGACGGGGGAGGTCGCGTTGGCCTCCGCATCACTCGCAGCGCGCTCGGCCAGGTAGTCCGGGAAGCCCAGAAGACTGTAAAACTCCGTGACGGTGAACGGGAGCTCCGAGAAGTCGAGGTCGATGTCCTGGGCGTCCCGGATGAACTCGAATAGGTCGTCGGCGACGAGTTCGACCTGTGCGAGAAGCTCCTCCCACCAGGTGCGGAAGTTCCGCACGTCGCCGACGTGTTTGATGACCTCCTTGTCGGTGAGCGAACGCATCGTATTTGAACAGTACCCGTCCTGGGCGAACCCCTCGACGTAGACGGCGTGCTCACCGAAGAAGTCGTAGCCCGACGTGACGCCCATCGTGATCGGGTCCGACCGGCCGGGAAGGCGCACTTCGAGGCCGTCGAACATGATGTCCATATGGACCTCGCCGCCGCCCCGGTAGCGACGAATCTCGCCGAACATCACGTCACCCAGCGGCGTTCGGTCGATAGTCTCCTCCCGAAGGACCTCCTCCAGAGGGCCGTAGACGTCGACCGGGTTGATGATCGAGTACGAGTCGGTCGGAATATGGAACAAAGAATCCGTTTCGGCGTCCTCCTCACGGGCCTGCTCTCGAGCGCGACTCGGCTCGACGAGCGCGTTGAACCGCTCCGTCTCGACCCACTCGTCGGTGTACGGATTCTGGTACGCCACGGTCGTCTCGACGGCCTGCGGGAGGTCGCGGATCGCCTCAGCGAAGCTCACGGTGTCTTTGCCGCCGTGACGCTGACGATACCACTCGGGTAGTTCGGTGTCGGTACGTCCATCGACGCCTGCGAAGATGGTTCTCGACTCTGGGTCTTTCATCGTAGTCACCTCGACGCAGGAACGCTCATCGACGGCTGCCTGCATCGTCTCGCGCCCTGCGCCCCTCTGCCGGGCGCAACAACAACACCACGTTAACCAACACTAACCTAGGAAGCGGCTGTCTGTTGGTTAATCGAACCACCGTCGGGAAACTGTCGCACTGTCGTTACTCGGTGCTGGAGCGGCGTAGCCGAACCTGCTCCGGGTTCGGAACCCAGGGATGGTCCTCCCAGCAGTGAAGGGCGTGAGCATGGGGCGACTCGAACTCGGCTCCGCAGGATCCACACTCGTAGACATCGTCGGGCCAGGGCTCACTGACGTACATCGCTGTCACCGTCGTCCCAACCGGCTCGGGAGCTCCGCTTCGCTGAACGTACCGGTAGCCGCGAACCGTCCGTTGACGGATCGCTGTCCGGGCAATCTCGGCGGGTTTGCCGTCGGGGAGATACACCCAGCGAACGAAGTCGTCGACCGACTCCTTGGCCGAGGGCTGGAGGATGAACCACCGCTCGTGGGCATCCCGGAACAGGTAGCGTTCAGTTCCCCTGTTTTGGAGGTACACCGGGTCACCTTGGCCGGGGATGAGTCGCAGCCCCTGGGCCGGTGATATCGGGTCCAACAGTCGCTCGACTACAGATGGATCGCGCTCCGGCTGGTTGTCCGAGTCTTCCTCTGCTGCAAACTCATCGAGACGAGCATTCGTAGTCACGGAGCCCACCGTCCGAGTGAGGACTGTTCCCGCTCAGACTCATCAGGAACTTCACAGAGGAACCGCCACTTCGGCCGCTCTCGGATTTGCTTGTCGGGCCGGTTACCTGCCTGTCCGGGTTCCGTTTTCCCGGCGCAGTGCCAGCCCTTGTCTCTGAGCGCTTTAATCATCGAGCCGTCGAAGTCAGCTCGCACGAACGTCAGCAGAAGGCGAACGCCTCGCCGCCGACCGTGCCGACGCACGAATCGTTCCATCGACCGGGCGAGGGCGGCGGAGGCGAGATTCGGGAAGTCGACGCCGATGCAGATCCGTGCTGCCTCGACGATCTCGTCACCCTCGTATCGCGTGCCGTCGTAGTCCAGCGAGCGAATCAGTGGATAGCGCCACGTAATCGCACCCAGTAGCTGGTCCTGGTAACAGAGCCCGTGATGAACGAGGTTCGTCCGCGGGACACTGTCCATATAGGAATGATGGGCTTCGTAGATCGCGCCGGCGACGTGCCGTGGGATCGATTCGATATGGACGCGCTCTGCGAACCGCAGGCCGAGCGGCGCCGTGACCGGCTGGCCGTCGCGATGAATGGGACACGAGCACCCCTCGGGAGTGCGCGTGTACTGGAACCCGGTACTCCGCCGCTGGCCGGGAGAACGTGTCTGAGTCACGAGTCGGTGCCGTCAGTCTGCTCTTGCCAGTCGTTGTACCGCTCCAGTTCGCGACCGATTTTCTCGAGCGCCTCGACCCCGCGTTCGAGCAGCTGGTGGGTGGCTCGTAACAGCCGAATTGTCTCCATCAGCACTCCCCCTCCGGTGGCTCGATGAGGTTGTTGCTCTCGTCGACCAGGGCCCGGATGGCCTGCTCGACATCGGCATCGTCCGAAACCGTCCGGCTCGCCAGGGGTGCCGGATAGGCGCGATCGCCCTGATTACAGAGGACGGCCAGCCAGCCGTCGGTTCCCTCCCCAAGCACGATGTAGTGGTCGCGATCAGCCCGCTGGAAGACTCGCCGGTCAGGGCGAGTGACCGTTCGCCAGTTCTCGGGGAGTGTCGGTGACGGCCCCCCGCCGTCGGGAAGGGCGACGACGTCGTCGGCGATCGTCGCCATCGCCGCGTCGATTTCTTCGCCGGTGAGGTGCCAGCACGCCGCCGGGCCGTCACACTCGAGCTGGCTGATCACGCAATTCCGGAACCCAATGTAGTGTTCTCTCGCGATCTGGGCGTCGTTGTAGTAGTCGAGGAGGAGCCCACAGGCGAGCTGTGCGGGCCCGCTTCCAGCGTATCCCCACTCGAAGCCTGTCGGGCTGTGGTTGACCAGATCGAGACTTCGATCCGGGGTGAGACGCTGGTGTTCGGAGAGATTCAGAACGACGGCCTGGCCGTCGATGCGAAAGCCGACGTATTCGACGGAGTCGTCGCGACGGTTAGCGAGCGCTTCTGTCTGGACTACGTTCGACGTGGTGCGTCGGGCGTTCCCGTTCATCGGTACGTTGCGGGAGTGGTGACCCCCGCACCCCTCTCGGGGGTTCTACAAACAGAGCCGGAAACGCCCTCACCGTCCCTACTGGCTAGCTGCGGGGAACTCGAACCCGCCGGTGTCGGTCTGTGACTCCTCCGAGTCGGTAGTTTCTGATTGGACTGCCTGGCGGGCGTCTTCCAGTTCCTCGCGGCGGTCGTCGACGCTCTGGTGGATGCTAATGTCGTGTTTCTCGCAGAGCGCTCGCTCGACCGCGAAGGTCATCTCGTCGAAATCGACTGCCGTGATGTCGACGTCCTCCGGTGAGGGCGTCTCATCAGCCACGTCGATGTCTCGCGACCAGGTATCGGCCGAAATGTCGCTGGTCGGGAGTCGCCACTCGTCGCCCTCGAGCTGTTCACGCAGGTACCGCGCGAATTCCTTGTAGTGGTCGAGCGCGATGTTCTTCGTCGCTGAATCGGCCAGCAGCGCGATCGCGAGTTGATCGATGCGGGCCTCGTCAGCCTGTGGTCCCCAGTCGAACCCGCCAGGGGCGCGGCGTAGGACGTGGAGGTGCTTGTCCAGCACGTCGCCATCGGGCGTGTACACCAGCTGTCCACCCATACAGCGTTCACCGCGGTACGCTCGGCCGCCGGTCATCGAAACCCACCCTCCCAGTGACCCATACCTCGTGGTCGTTCTAGGGGCTGACGGGGACGGGAGTCCAACGGTCGACGGGCGGTGTCTGGACCGCGTCCGGCTTCCTGATTGCTCGCACTCGCGGTCCCGGTTGGTCGGGACCCGACGTACATCGGCTTTCGCGCTTGGCTCCGCTCCGTGACGACCTCCCGATGGAGCAGTGTACAGAGCTCCATGACGCTCTCGGCGAGCGCGAATGCTGCCTCTCGGGACCGGAGGTCGTGCTGGCTGAAGAGGATCGTCCCATCGGCTCGATCGACCCGGACCAGCCAGTCCGAGGATTGCTGGACGTGGCAGAGGACGGATTTCGAGAACTCGTAGGCGAACACGAAATGGTCGTCTTCTGTTCGGCGTTGCAACCACCAGTTGTCGGGAGCGATCTCGCTGTTGCTCTCAGAACTCATCGGTAACCCGGGACGAATGTGTCGTCCCGCGCCCCTTGCGGGACGAACAACAACACCAGCGCTCACGTCGTCGGGACTTCGTCGCCACCGTCGGCAACGTATTTAGTTATAGCAAGATACTATCCAATTACATTCGGATGGCTGTACTGGACGACCTCTCGGGATTCGAGTTCGAGGACTTGATGGAGGACGTCTTCCGCAACCTCGGCTACGAGAACGTCCGCCAGGCCGAGCGGACGGCCGACGAGGGACGGGACGTCATCATGGAGGAGGTCGTCGACGGCACCCGGCGTGCGATCATCGTCGAGTGTAAGCACACCGGGACGGTCGGCCGGCCGGTCGTCCAGAAGCTCCATTCCGCCATCGCGACCTTCGACTTCGACGGTCCAAAGCGCGGGATGGTCGCCACCACTGGTCGATTTACGAACCCTGCCGAGGAGTACGCAGATCGGCTCCAGCGGAACGATGATCCCTTTCCCATCGAGCTGATCGACGGCGAGGACCTCCGGGAGATCGCCGACGAGATCGGTCTCGATCTCTACAACGGCCGCATCGAGATCCTCTGTGACGAGACGCTCCGGCCGTACGACCCGGCGGCGGATGTCGACGCACCTGTCCAGGAGGCGTTCCGCGACATCGAGAACATCGAGGCTGCGGATCTGCCGGTGCCGCACTCGCAAGTGACGTTCCGACCGGTGGTTGCGATCACCGCCGACACGAACGCTGTCTTTGAGACCTCCGTCGGTGTCATCCACCGGATCAACGACCGCACACAGTTCGTTGTCCACGCTGAGCGCGGCCATCCGAAGGTGGCCGACGACGAAGTCGCGACGCTGGTCACCGAGAATTTCCACGCGACGGTTCCCCTCGATACCGGGCAGTTTACCGAGGTATTCGACGACGTCGACGAACGACGGTTCGGCCAGACCCAAACGGAGTACAAGGAGTGGGCTGTTGACCGCCTCCAGGATTACCACACGACGACGGTGACCTACACCGGCGACAATAACGTCACGTACAACAAGACGTGTGAGCCGAATCTCTCGGACATCTCAGTGCAATCGATTGAGCCGGTGTATCTACCTGAGGTTCGGCAGACGACAGAGATACTGGAGTACTCGTATCCGTACGAATACTATTCTGCTGGCCCCTCACGGGTCACTCTGGAGGACGGCATCCATCGGTGCGTCCACTGCGAGACGAGCGGCGTTGACGAGACGTACACCTACTGTCCGAACTGCGGGGCGATCGCCTGCGACACCCACATCAAGACCGAACGGCTCGAAGGGGAGCCGGTCTGTACCGGCTGTGCGGTGACCGAACGGTTCGCGCTGAAGAGGAAGTACTTCTACGACGAGGAGAACCTCGACGCGTTCCGCAAGGAGTACGCCGAGATGCCCCTCCACGAGAAGGCGATGGAGAACAAGCTGCTTGCTGGAGGGAGCGTGGTTGCGACGCTGCTGCTCGTCGTCGGACTACTCGTGATCGGCGGCATCATCTAACCCATCGCAATTTTCCGCCAGACTGCGTGGTTGGTGTTACGCGACTCCGTACTGGTCTTTGAGTGCCATATATTCGTTCTTTTTTGGGAGGATGACTGGCAGATCATCTGTTCTGTCGAAGTCGCCCTGAAGTGGCCGATACAACGCTTTCACAGTGGGTTCCAGGTCGTACCACTGTGCGGTCTCGACGAGTGTCTCCTGATCGATATCCTCCGCCTCGATCAGCAGCATCGAATAGCTGACCCGCCTAGATCCGCTATCCAGAAGGAGCGTATGGCATACGACTTCAGCAGGCGTTAGGTCTTCGTCCGGAGCATACCAGAACGGAGGCTCGCCGGCGAGGAAAAACTGTAGACCATACGCTGTAAACCGACCCAGTCCGGTCATCTCCCAGTCCGGAGCTGCTTGGAGTGCGTCCGTATCCTCGTCGGTCTGCAGGCGAACGAGTGCTCGCTTCGGATCGCACCACGCGATCGTGGCACTGGGAGCGATTTCCCGGACTCGGGCTCGATGTTCGTGCTCTACAGTAGCCCGGGCGAACGCCAACAGCGGCGAGACTTCGTCATGAAGGGCGTACTTCGAATCAGATCTGGAGAGTAGTGCTCGGTGCTTGAGCGGTGATAACGCGCTGTGGACACCTTGTCGAGTGATTCCGAGCCGGTCTGCGATATCAGCGATGTGTCGTGGTCTATCGAGATACCAACACACGCGGAGTGTGGCTGGGGAGAGCAGTTCCGTCCAGTCTACGTGGCTGAACTCCGACTGCAGCGTTCGATACGCTTCGGTAACTGGATGTTCCGCGATGCGGACACGACGCTGATTGCTGGACCCACGGGTTTCTGTGAGCAATCCCGCTGCGAGCAATTCGTTGAGTACGTCGTACAGATGGTCTCGTGAATATCCGGTTTCGGCCGCGAGTTCCGCCGGTGTTGCTTCACGGCCGGTACTCAGCGCGTCAAGCACGGCGAGTCCGGCCTTCGAAATCATCTGGGTCTTTCTAAACCCTAACTGTATAAATACGATTTGGGATTTTACTTGACGACTGCTTCGTCCCGGACCAGTTCTGCGAGCGCGTCCTCGAGCGACCCGTGGAACTGCCAGCTCGCCTGCTCGAAGGCCTCGTCGGTCGGGCCGTCCCAGCGGGGGAACGCGGAGTGACCGCTCACTTTGACTGTCCACTCGGTCGGCTCGTCGAACGGGTTCTCCGTCGGGAGTTCGACGACGTAGAGGTACTCCTCGTCGCCGTGGATGCCGTCGGCCGGATTCTCGACGCCGTGGCCCAGCAGGAACAGCGGCTGGTCCAGGTGCTCCATATTGGACGGCTCGAGGAGATCCGCTGGCTGAGCCGCGTCGATCGTTCGCTCTGGGTCGCCATCCAGGTAGAGGTCGACCGTCGAGAGCTTGTCGAGGAACACGAAGGTCGCCGCCGTGTAGCCCGGGCCACGCTCTGCGCGGGTCGCATCGAGCAGCTCTTTCAGTTGTGCGAGATCCCGGAGGACGCTCCCGGGATACCCGTCCGAATGCCGGTACACCTGCGCGACGCGGTCGGCGCTGCCATCTGTCTCACCGGTCTGTTCGACTCGTTGGACGAATCGGAGTTGGCTCCGTGTCGACATCGGTACTCGCCGGCGCGTGTGCGCCGGCACCCATCGCCGGCGCTGAAACAACACCACACAGTCGTAGCGGGATTGCAATCCGCTACGCGAGATGTGACACCTCGTCTGGTTCCTCCACGTCGTCGAATTCACCACGCTCGACCGGCTCCCAATCCTCCCCAGGTGCTGGACTCCACCAGTCGATCTCATAGGCACCCGGTGCACCGAGGATTTTTGCCCGTGCCGAGCCGTCAGGCAGGTCGCGGCGGAGCTTCTCGTCGACGTGAAGGTTCCACGTTGAGTCGGTGTCGAAGCACGCGAGCACAGCCTCCTCGTAGCCACGGTCTTCTCGAGACTCTTGGAGGACGACCTGCGTGTTACAGTTCTTGCAGAACACTCCCTCGAAGGGAATGTGGGTGAACACTTCCTGCCCGCAGACGGGACACCAGAGGAACTCGAACAGTGCCTCGCTGTGTCGGTCGAGTACTTCGAGACTCATTGTTGGACCGACCCGGTTCGACCGGGTCACTCTCTCCGCCCCGGCCGAAAAACACCCTGCGTGTGTACGTCCTCAGCGTTCAGGGCCGTAGACGATGCGCGAGGGGGCTTCGTACCCACAGTCCGGACAGTCGTACCAGCGCTGTACCGTCGCTCCATCAGCTGTCTTCTCACCGACGAGGACGTCGTCGTTTGGACACTCCGGACAGTTCAGTTCGGGCGCTGGCCGCTCCCGAAGCGCATCCCGGAACGTTGTCGCCTCCTTCGTCTCGAAGCCTCGCGACCAGATCGGGTAGCCGTCGACGAGGATCGCTCCGCGCCACTTGTACCGGTATGAATCCGGCGCCCGGTGTAGAACAGCTCGCGCTCCAGTCTCGGTGTTTCGATACGCGAGTGTTGGTGAGCGACTCTCTCGTGACCAGTTGGTGATTCGTGGCATCGTTGGTCAGAAATGAACGTCTGCGGGGACGATCCAGAGCGTCTGGCTGTCCTCGTCTTCCTCGAGGACTCGGTCGAGCTGGCCTCGATGCCGAATCCCCTGGGCGTGCTGGTCGTACATCGGGATTGAGGGCCCTTCGTACGCGCCGACCTGGTGGAACGCGTGGCGGGCGAGGTCCTCGTCGCGCATGATCGCCTCGTCGCTGAGCTCGTCGAGCGCCTCCTTCACGCGGTCGAGATTCCGCTGAAACTCCTCTTTCGTGGCCTTCCAAGCCCGGTCGAGCAGTTCACCGCCCTCCTCTGAGTTGATGGGGGCCGCCGTCGGCAGGTCACCCCAGCGGGCCTTCCCGGCGACCGTCGTGTCGTCTTCATCGAACGTGACGTAGTAATCAAACACGGCGCAGCCGTGGGGATTCGCGCCGACGAGACGGTCGAAGACTGCTTTCCCCTCGACCAGGGCGTCGTGCTGTGTCGGTGCTTCCACCAGCGCGTAGATGACCATATGCATCTGGTTCACCTCGGAGTGCCGACTCACCGGGCGCCGCTCGGCGCTGTCTGCTCGGTGCGCCGGCACCCATCGCCGGCGCTCGAAAAACCTCGCTTCGGGAGACCGCGTTCAGGAATCGGCAGTCTGCTCGACGGTGATCGTCAGGTCGCCCGACTCGTAGTCGGCCTCGAAGTCGGTGCTGAACGCGTCGGAGTCGTAGGCGGCGTGGTAGGCACGGTGCAGTTCGAGCGACCCGGTCGCCTTGAAGTGGAAGAACGCGGCCGCCGTGTAGGGTTGGCTCTGGGTTTCGATCTGCGTCTCGACAGAGGCCGGGAGCGCGATTTGTGGTGTGTCCGTATCGATACTCGTAGCGAACGCCTTCGCTTCCTCGACGGTCGCCTGCGAATGTGCGGGTGTCTCGCCGGTGAGCACGTTTACCGGCGTCTCGGTATCGTCAGTGAACAGGACATCGTGGAAGGTGCGCGTCCCGAGGACTGCGTCGGGACTTAACTCGCAATCGTGGAGTGGATCGTCGTCTGGATTCTCGGGCATCAAATCAGAGCCTGCGGTGGGGCTCAGTCTCTACTGCCCCAGACAAACTGCAAATTGTCTCGATAGAGCGCAGGAAAGTCGCGAAAGAGGAGCGTCCTGCCCGCACTTCCCGCCGCAGAGTCAGGTGTCGGAGAACCGATCGGGCTCGATTCGCGACAACCGCATCGCGTTCCCGGTGACACCGAGGCTCATCCCCATATCACCGACAACGACCGCCAACGCAACGCTGACCAGCCCCAGTGGCACGCCCAGCGCGAGCAGGAACTTCACGCCGAGACTCGCCCAGATGTTCTGCCGGATCACCCCGTTGGCCGTATGCGACAGGTCGTACAGGTACGGGAGTTTCCCGACGTCGTCGCCCATCAACGCAATATCGGCCGTCTCGAGAGCGGTGTCGGTGCCGGCCGCGCCCATCGCGATGCCGACCTCCGCGGTGGCGAGCGCGGGCGCGTCGTTGATGCCGTCACCGACCATCGCGACATCACCGTACTCTGCCTGTAACTCCTCGACAGCGTCGACCTTCTCGTCGGGCAGGAGTTCTGCGCGATACTCGTCGACCCCGACCTGCTCGGCGATTGCGCGGGCGGTGCCCTCGTTGTCGCCGGTGAGCATCACCACGCGCTCGACGCCCAGCTCGTGCAGGCGTTCGACGGCCCGCTTCGAGGCCGGGCGAACCTCGTCGGCGATGGCGATCGCACCCAGCAGTTTCGACTCCGTCCCGACGATAACGACAGTCTTGCCCTCCCGCTCCAGCGCGGAGAGGGCATCCTCGGCGAACGCCCCGTTCTCGCCCTCGGTCGCCTCTTCCGTCATAACGCCGCCGTCCGTCTCGCGGCGTGCCCGAGCGAGGTCGAAGCCCAGTTCCTCGAAGAGCGCGGGCTTGCCCGCATAGTACGTCTCGCCGCCGATCTCGCCGCGGATGCCCTTCCCAGTGAGGCTCTCGAAACCCGTCGGGTCGGGCAGGTTGCCCACGCCCGCCTCCTCAGCACGGGCGAGAATCGCCGTAGCAATGGGATGCTCACTGCGCTGCTCCAGCCCAGCGGCGCGACGGAGCAGATCGTCCTCCGTAGTGTCACCCACCGGAACGACGTCGGTGACGGCGAGTTCGCCCTTGGTGAGCGTCCCGGTCTTGTCGACGGCGACGGCGTCGACCTCGCCCATCGCTTCCAGGTAATTTCCGCCCTTGATCAGGACGCCGTTCTTCGCGGCGCTCGTGATGCCCGACACCACCGAGACGGGTGTGGAGATGACGAACGCACACGGGCAGGCGATCACCAGCAGCGTGAGCCCACGGATGAACCACGTCTGCCAGTCGCCCGCGAAGGTGAACCCGTAACCGGCTAGGTCCACCGCCACCGGATCAGCGATAACCAGCGGCGGGATAGCGGCGGTCAGGATTGCCAGCACGACGACGAGGGGTGTGTAGTAGCCGGAGAAGCGGTCGACGAACTGCTCAGACTCGGTCTTCTTCGCCTGTGCGCCCTGTACCATTTCGATAATACGCGAGAGCGTCGAATCGCCAGCGGTCGAGGTGACCTCTACCTCGAGGTACCCCTCTTCGTTGATCGCGCCGGCGTACACCTCGTCGCCGGTGGTCTTGTCGACGGGGACGCTCTCGCCCGTGATCGGCGACTGGTCGACTGCACTCTCGCCTTCGATGACCGTCCCGTCGAGCGGAATCTTGTCGCCAGGGCGGACGACGACGGTCTCGCCAACGTCGACCTCCTCGACGGAAACGGTCACTTCCTCACCATCGCGACGGACGGTCGCCTCGTCGGGCGAGAGTTCCATCAGCTCGCGCAGAGAATCCCGTGCCCTGTCCATCGCATAGTCCTCGAGCAGTTCGGCGATGCTGAACAGGACGGCCAGCGTCGCGGCCTCGACGAAGTAGCCGATGCCGGTTGCGGCGATGATCGCTGTCCCCATCAGGAGGTCGATGTCGAGGCTTCGGTTCTTCGCGGAGTAGTACCCGCTGCGGACGACCGGGATGCCACTGGCCGCGACGGCACCGAGGAACAGGACATCTGCGATGTGTAGCGGGTAGTCGAGGATGCTCGCTATCGCGACGTTCTGGCCGGTGAGAAGGAACTCGAAGACTAGACCAAGGATGACGAACGCTGCGCCGAGCCACGTCTTCTTCGCGCGAGAACTCGTCCAGACCTCCGAAGGTGGCGCGATATCGACGCCGTCGGCAGACTCGTCGGTTTCGTCGTCTGCTCCGCCGATCACGTCATAGCCGGCGGCTTCGATCGCCGCGACGACGTCGGCTTTGGTAGTCCGGTCCGGATCGTACTTGATGGTAGCTGTCCCGGTGGTCGGCTGGAGCGTGGCCTCAACGACGCCGTCGACGCGCTGGAGGCTCTTGTCGACTTTTTGCGCACACGACGGACAGTCCATCTCGGGGACCGTGAGACGGGCAGTCAACTCCCGCTGCCCGCCGCCGTTCGGTGGTCCCGCTGTATCCACATCGGAATTCTCTGTCATCACCTCACGGTAGGAGCGGGAGTTCGATATGTCTTTGTTGGAATATTCCAACCGCGGTGTCAGTGCGATGCCAGCCGTTCTTCCGCTACCCGCTCGCCGGCGACGTGTTGCTTCGCCAAATGTTCTTCCGCCCGACGGAGCCGGTAGGTAAGTGTTGACCGAGGCACGTCGAGATGCTCGGCCAACTCGCCGACATCGACCTCGCGGGGCGACTCGTAGTAGCCGTGTTCGACGGCGGCTTGGAGGGCGGCTTCCTGCGCCGGGGGTAATCCGCTCGGTGTTTCGTCGCTTCCTCCAGCTGCTGTCGTCGTGTCCGCGGTGCGGAGCATCTCCATCTGAGCGCATTCTTCGACGGCAACCTCGAGGGAGTCGAAGAATGCCGCCACGTCGCCGTCGCCCGAGTGGATGAGTCGCCACGTGTAGTGGCGGCCCTCATGACGGGTCTCGAACAGCACGCCGTCCCCGAGATGGTCGCGGGCGATGTGGGGAACCGAGGCGCAGGTGGGGGTTCGCTCCCAGTCGGAGTAGAGGACGAGCGTGTCGTCCGTGCGGTCAAGGACGCGGGTGGTCTGGGTGGCGCCGCAGTCCTCGGTGGCGAGACAGTCGGCGTAGTAGTCGCTGTTTCGAAACGCGTCCTCGATGGCGTCGAGTGCGTCCGGAGTGCCGGTGGCATGGTCGACTCGCCAAAGTTGGTCGGCAGTCGCGTGCAACGAAAGCGAGCGGACACGGGCGTCGGGGTAGTCGGCAAGGGCATCCGCCACCCTATTGCACCCCGGCTCGTATTCGAGGGCGAAGACGAGTTCGCGCATACCCCGTCTACGGCCTCCTCCGACATAACCAATGGCACGGGACTACGTCTACTGGTGAGCATCAGATCACGTCGTTCGGGTCGTGGACCTCCTGCATTCGCTGCGCTTCGGCCGCGTATTGGTCCTGGAGATCGGGGTCATCAACCGTGCCGAGATTGCCGGGCCCCGCATCGACTGCCGCTGTCGTATCTCGAATATCGGTGAAGGACGTGAGTGCCCGCTCTTTCCGATAATACTGTTTGCCGTCGGGTGTCGCGTAGGTGAGGATGATTAGGTTCTGTTCATCATCGGAGTAGGTACGTTCGACGAGCCATACTCGCACCTCGTCATCAGCCCGATCTGACATATCCAGACGTTCGTGGGGACTCAGAAAGGGATTGGCGTTATAATCGGTCGACTGACGCAGTTTTCGACGGTGATTCACCACCAGGGATGCGCAGTTCCTGGCGCTCGCCGACCCACTCGCCGAGTTTCTGCTTGAGGTACTGCCTCGCCGTCGACGGCGTGAACACCCCCTTGTCGACCATATCGCCGACGACGTCCTTCAGCGCCCGGAACTGCCCCTTCAGATGGCCGTCGCCGACCGGCTCGCCGTCGTGCCACCGAACGGTCGCGAGCGCCCCGTTCCCGACCGTCTCACCGTTGTCGATTGTCTCTGAATCGTACTGCAGGCCGAACCACAGCGTCCGGTAGGCGGTCACCTCGAAGGTCGGTGACACCACGTAGAACGCCTCGTGGTGGAGGTAGTCGAGATGGTCAGCGATGATCTCGTCGAGGGTGAGCCCGGTGGCGCGGGGCTTCGGCTCGACGACCGTCGACGGTCGATCCTCGTCAGCGAGGTAGCCGTCGACCGCATCTGCCTCGAGGCCATCGGCCAGTTCAGCCAGCAGCTGTTTCGCCCACTTGGAGTTGGTGTCGTCGCCACCGAACGGCGACTCAGCCGAAATTCGGTGCTTGAGCTTGAGGTTCGCTGCGCCCCAATGGCTGTAGTGGAGCGTGTACTGTCCGTCTGTGCGTTCGTACGCAACGAGTGCGCGGTGGCCCATCGAGCAATCACCTCACGGGGCGACCGCTACTGGATCGCCCCGCACCCCTCTCGGGGGACGAACAACGCTACTCCTCGATTGGTTCGGGGGAACTGAGATCCGCGTAGAGGACTTCGCCGTCGCGAACGACGTACCGCTTCGCCAGCACTGGGAAGCGACACTTCGTGAACCCCGCTGTCTGGATGTCGAGTTCCTCGTCAGCTTCGAGGTGGTCGGCAAGTTCTCGCAAGAATTCGTGGGTCACGATGCCGCCCTCGTAGTCCGGGAGGCCGTTCTCCCGCGCCTCGTACACTTCGAAGTCATCGTACCCCCAGATGGTGAGTTCGCCCTTGTCGGTGACCTCCCAGTCGAGCGTCCCGAAGCAGTAGCTCTCACAGAGTTCGCGGACAGCCTGTGGATCCGATACGATCGCGCCGGTTGACGTCGTCGCAGCTTGTAGTGTCGCCATGTCTGGACTCGCGGGAAGCCCCGCACCCCTCTTGGGGGGCGATAAACCGACACTGGAAGTGCCCCTGGCGTCGACGGCGATGACGATCAGTCGTCTGTTGGGGCGTCTGGTCCGCTCCCGTCCTCTGGTCCCGTGAGTAGGCTCACTTCTTCCAGGAGGTCTCTTGCAGTCTCGACTCGCTCTCGATCCGCGTCGTCCAACCGCTCGACGTCGAGGCGGCTGAGATTGCTGAGTACACGATGCATCCAGTAGCCCTGTTCGACTTGCTGATTCATCGGTAGCGCCTCACCACTCGCCGGCGCGGATAGACACTCCACGTGACTGTCGTCGTCGCATCAGGTCGCCACCAGTGCTCGTCGCGACGCGTTGCCGCCAGGAGGTCACTCTCACACCCGTCGTCCAACATTGTGTCCGGGCTGTGGGATGCCTCGCCGGTCGGCCGTAGTTCCTCAACGTCAGAATATCGGTCGTACATCGGTTGGCCATACCTTCTGTCGGTATCGCATTTCAACGTCCGGACGCCTTCGCCCGCAAGGCATTCTTGATTATGCGAGACAGTACAAACATATATGGGAGTAGGGCGCGAACACTGTCCCAAGAGGTGCCAACCATGACCGAATCCTCGCGAGATGGGGTCCAATCGTGGACTGAGTCGATGAGCGCCCGCGACCGCATTCGGGCGGTCGCCGAGTCACTTCGCGAACCCCGCTCAGTTAACTGGATCAGCGAGCAGGCCGACGCCGCCTGGAGCACGACCAACGAGGAACTTCAGGACCTCGTCGACCAGGGCCAGTTGCGTCGCGTCGAGGCCGGCGAGACGACGCGCTACCAACCGGACTACACGCGACTGCTCTTCGAGGAGATCCGCACGCTCATCGAGGAAAATACCCGCGAGGAGCTGCGGAGTGAATTGGCCGCGATTACCGAGGAGATCGAGGAGTGGCAGGCGACCTACGACGTCGAGACGTGGGAAGAGCTTGAACAGTCGCTCGCCGACGGCGACCTCACAAGTGCGGAGCTCCGGGACCGCCGCGACGTCATCGCGTTCTGGCGTGAGAACGAGGAGGATCGCCGCCTCATCAAGCACGCACTGGAACTCTACTCCGACGTCGAAGCTGCCCGCGAGCAGATGACCGACGTGGCTGACCGCGCCACGAGCTAACCCTCCTCTCTCACAGAATGATCTTTCTTGCCGGTCGCGACCGCTATACACAGCGGACCCTCCTCCGCGACGTTCACGACCGATTGACGAACCAGCCAGGGTGTGAAGAGGTCCGCTATCGCCCGTCTCGACGCCGACCCCGGTACGTCATCGCGGGTGTCGATCCGACGACGTTCCTGAGTGACTCGTACGACGCGGCGACAGCACGACTGGAGATTCGCTTCTGGTACCCCGCCGGCGTCGACCACGAATACTACCGCATAAACTGGGTCGAACCGGACCGAAATCTGATGCTCGGATTCCACCAAGATGCCGACCATCCGGACCTTGGGCCCTGTCATATCCAACTCAATCACGAAGACACGCCGGTTGATCGGCACAAGGCGACGTTTCTCGATGCGCACCCACTCGCCGTCCTCGATGACCGACTACAGCAGTTCCCGCCCGCGCTAGATGCGATCCACTGGAAGAATGGAGCGCCCTCGCTCCCTACCTGGCCCGTCTAGACAGCGAGTTCATCGAACCTCTGGTGATGCGTCCAGGCCGTGGTCGGCGTGACGTTTCCGGACTTGGCGATGTCACGGTGCGTTACCCACACCCCCTGTTCCCGCCCCGCTTTGTAGAGACAGGCCGCTGCGAACCTGCCGAATGAACGCCCGCTATGACTGACGTCGGACTTGCGGGTACTCACCGTGTTAACCAACAGAAGCCATCTCCATCGGAGACTGTTGGTTAAACGGTGAGATTCCTACTGCCCTATTCGGGAGCAGGCCCGTAGCGACCTGTGCCACACACTTGGCACTCCCAGATTGGTTGGCCCGTCCAGGTCTCGTCAGGGAGCGACTCGCGTGTACTGAAGCGATGTTCTGTTTCTTTCGTACAGTGCTGGCACTCGAGGGCTGTTACGGTCGGGATTTCAGCTCTGGTACTGGAGGATTTCGTTTCGCGGGGTACTGTTTCCACAGCGATTGCTGGGACGATCCACAGCTGATCGCTGTCGTCGAGCGTGTGCTCGAGGGACGACTCATCGCGAATTCCCTGGCCACGCTCGTCATAGACGCGTGGAATCTCCGTCTGAGAACGATCGCTCCTCTCGTTCCACGCTGTCCGCTCACGGGCCGCTGTTAGTAACGCGTCGCCAGCCGCTGCGGTCACCTCAGTAGCAGCGGGGAGCGTAGGCCAGCGCTCGGTTAGCTGGGGTGCGGGCTCGTCGTCGAGATCGTAGATGAGCGTACAGTCGTCGATGGGCTGGTCGTGACCTGACGAGAGAAGTGTCGCTGCTGCTGCTCCCCTTGCCACGGCGCCGTAGAACGTCCCCGATTCGACGAGGAAGTGGATCACACCACGCAGTGTCTGCTCGGAACTCGCAGCACCCGACTCCGACGCGCCGTCAAGTTCGTGTTCGAGACAGAACCGGCATTTTCGTTGCGACGCCGGGATCGATGCGCCACAGGAGACACAGGATCGGTCTGTGTCGGTTGTTCCGTCCGGATACCCACCCGAATGCGAGGCTTCACGCTGGCGGCTTGGCTGGCCGTCTGCTGGCTGATCCAGCGCTGGGTCCGGCACCAGAGCGCCCTCCCCGACAGGTTGGAACGCCTCTCGGTCTGAGTTGTGGTCAGTCATCGATTCGCTCCGCGTTTCCCCCGGTTTGGTATTTAAACTCAGGGGTGAGAAAATGCGGGGACGGATTCGGCGACGACGGGATAAATCTGACCGCCTGAGACCGATTCAGTCACGGAGCTCGGCGACCGCTCGACCGACCTCGCGAACGTGCTCACTCCGCTCGATATCGAGTTCTGTCGACAGATACTCGACAGTCTCGTCCAGATCCATACCCCCTTGTAGACTCTCTGCCTGTATGTAGGTATTCCTCTACCGGAGGCGTCTCAGATCGCTTGGAGTTCGTCTCGCCGGCTTCGGAGCGTCACGACTGACACCTCTGCTGCCGACGCGACGGTGGATTGGGTAATCAACGCGCCCTGCTCTTGGGCAGCCAGATAGACACAGGCGGCCGCGACGCCCGATGGCTGACAGCCGTTCGTGAGGGTTGTCCCCTCGGCGCGTTCTGCGAGTTCGTTCGCGCGCCGACGAATGTCGTGGTCTAACTCCAGCGCCGAGATCAGGCGTGGAATGAACGACGTCGGGCGCATTGGTGGTGCTGGGAGCTCTAATTCGCGATTCAGTGTTCGGTAGGCGTTGGTGACACGAGCGGACTCGACTCGGGCGGCGTCGACGACATCCTCGAGGAGAAGCGGGTGTTGGTTACATCGACAGGTACCGTAGATACTCGCTGCACCGATGGCTTCGATGGATCTGCCTCGAAGCAGATCCTCGCTCTGAGCGCTCCGGAAGAGCTGGCACGCCTGGTCACGAATCGACTCAGAGAGCTCGAGCGCACTCGCCAGCCGGCGTACCTCGCCCAACCCGTGTGCGAGATTCCGTTCCGCTTTGGACCGCCAGCGACCACGGGTCTGCTCACGTCGCATCCGGGCCAGCTGCCGGCGTTTCTGACCAGAGAGTTCGTTCCCGTGTGCGTCGGTTCCGTGGCCGATCTCGGTCGAGATGCCTCGATCGTGACGGGCTGTAGTGAGTGGTGCGCCTGTTCGCTCGCGCTCGTCTGCATCGTACGCCCGCCACTCCGGCCCGTGATCGATACGTTGTTCCTCGATAACAAGTCCACAGTCCTCGCAGATCGTTTCGACCGCATTCGTAGTGACCCGGCCGTCACACTCTGGACACTGGGTAGCGCTCGACTCTGTTTGGACGTCTTCGTCGAAGCCAGTTTCGTAGATGTCTCTGGTAGTCATCGTTCTCACCATGTTCAGGAACTCGCCAGTACAGCGAATCCTTCACCCATTATGGGTGGAATAAACCTCTACAAGACGGTTCAGATATCTCGGAACCGATGGCGTACAGCGACCGAGTCTGATTCTTATACCAATGAACTGGCTATGCAGGAACTGGGGCGGCACTCAAGGCCACAACAGGGGACCGAATACATATTTATCTAAGGTGAGAGGGGGAGCATATGAGTGATTCACATCTTCGGCGTCTCCATGAACTCAACCGTGAATATCCGGCGGTTGATCGGTCGACATTATATCGCGAATACCACCTTCAGCGCTTCGATATGCTTAATTCAGAGGATGCAATTCCACAGCTCTTGTTCCATATTGTTCCTGAAAGTGCTCTTGATGGATCGCGTCTTGTCGATATCACAGAACTTGAGGAACTGCCTGTTCCCGCGACGTGTCGACCATCGTTTCGGCCCGATAGACTGTTTGAACACGCGGATCCGACATGGAACCATATTGTCGCTCGCTACGAGAATCGAAAAGACCTGAGTTCAGTGGCAACTCTGTATGATACTGGCATATATGAGGCCCGGGGGAGCGGGCTCTGCTATCCAACCGGTCATTCATACGACTGTGACTATGCAGTCAGTTCACAGGATCTTGAATTAAGTCTCGTCACCGTCCTCCAGTTCTATCGTGACGTCCTTCCTGATGAACACAGCGAGAAGGTGTATGCAATCCTCAGTGGGACAAATCTCACGAACGCGACAATAGACCAACATCGGCAGGTTGACCGGGTTGAAGCATTTCCTGAACCTAACCGCACCTCGCGCCTCACACCTCTCAGTCTGTCCGATGAAGACGGTATCCGTGACCAACTCACACCGCTTTTCCGACCATTATCAAACTCTCAGTTCGGATATCATCCCGGTTTCTATTACGATGATGAAGGTGCGTGGGAATTGGATGAACATCTAGAGTAGCGTTGTTACTGGCTTTGCATCCGGTCCAGCTCATTCTGGATTAGATCGGATGGCGGCTCGTAGAAATCAAAGATCTGGTATAGCGGTTGGGTCAAGGTCTCAACCACTTCCGGTAGAGCGTCTTCAAAATCTTGAACAGTGAAGCGTTGACTGGCCGTAACTGTCGCTTGATGTGATTCTCTTTCAATCGGAGGGAAAAGTCCACGGCGATTTTCAATTGAGCCCAGTGTTCGTCCCTCTAGTCCCGTCCATCGGGCTTGCACGGTGACCGACGTGTTTTCCTCACCGAGTTCTCGCCCCAACCGCTTCGCATGTAGCAAGCATTCACCGACTCGCCAGATTGGGAGAATATAATCCAAAACTGTACCTGGCTCAAGTTCATCTTTGCTGTCTTCCTGATAGCCACGAAGCAAGAACAGCATCCCGTCTGGGGATGCACGCCAGTAGTCTGCGTGCGCTGGGTCATCGAATGTTCCGCCGGTATACCACCCTTCGATTGTCTCATCGCGGGGATGTACCTGATCCTCGCTGATCAGCCACGCCGGCCACCCCGTTTCATGACCTTTCACCTCCCGTAGTAGATCTAAGAACTCAGAGAGAGATGGCTGATCAAACTCAGAATCCAGACTGTAAGCAAATGACCAGTACCCGTGACGATAGGGTGAATTATCCATATTTCCGTACTCGTCCATCACGTTGGCTTCCCAGTCTTCCCGCATAGCCTCAGTCCACGAAGCAAGCTGATCCAGCGGATCAATCTCTTCTTCACTTGCTCCTTTTTCGAACCCCGTCAGTACGGTTCGCATTCGATCTAACAGATCATCACGTGAGGCAGTGACACACCGCCGAATCAATTCGTCCCACTCACGTCCTGTCTTCGGTGCTGCACTTTCTGGCCCTGGCCGCCTAATATAATATGTGTTGTAGGTAACGTGTTGGTCTTCAGGGCCAGCACTGTCTGATCGAATCGGCACCCGATGGTCTCCCGGTACATCGATAATTGGAAAGACTTCACCAGATTCTGGATGTTCAATATGGTATACTTCACAGTGAAACTGGGGCTCAGCAAACTTCTCAACGATCCCATTAATCGTATCTTGATCGTAGTGGTCAATCGGATGTGGTCGAGATGGATCCGGTTCCCATGATTCACCGACCTCCTCATATCCAATCAAAATCTGACCCCCACCAGAATTCGCTAATGCGAGCATCGCTTTTGCTACGTTTGCCTTGTCCACATTATCAGACAGATCAAGCCAGCTTTTGATTTCACGATGGACCTCTTCTCGTGGATTACGCAATAGATCCTGCCACCGCTGATCCACGTCTCCCGATTTAACCATATTCCCTCTATGTTTCTAGTCAGCCTAAAAACCTCTCTAGGCGGTAGTTGCTTTTTATTTCGGACGGATACACGCGGTTAGCGAATTCCCGAATTCTGACATACATCTCAGCTCGGTTCTTGAGGTTGTGGCTGCGCGCGCAGCGACCAGCGGGAGCGAGCACGGAGCGGTGGGTGGGGCGGTGGGGCCTGGGCCGGTCCGGCACTCACGAAAAAAGAAAGGGCGTTGCCCCTACTCCTCCCACCAGCGGCGGTCGCGTTCTGGGAAGACGATCATACTGTCGTAGGTCACGGCGAGTGAACATCGTCCCTCGTACCAGTTCTTCTTAACCGCCCGCATTCGGACGGTGTCCCCTTCTTGGACGAAGGCAGGCTCCGATTTTCGCCACGAGGTGAACTTGATTTTCCCGGTGTCGTCCGCGACCAAGCCCACTTGAGCGATCTTCCGGCTGGAAGCATCCCAGAGCTGAACGACTTCTCCTTCGATGCTCACCTCATCCGTCTGCACGTCCGGGACGTCCTCGATCGGGCAGATGGCGCCGGGGGCCGCCTTGAGTGCATCCATCGTGTCGAACACTGCTTTGGTGATGTCTTGCCCCTTGGCGACCCGCTTTGCGAGCGCCCGCGAGACGGCCGCCCGACTGTGACCGGTGCGAAGCCGCTGTGCCATCCGGTCTGCTTCCTGGTTCACCTTCGCCAGCTCCATCCGGGAGAGACGCTCTCGCGGATCCGTCCGGTCCGGGGTGCGTTCCGCCCGCTTACGCTGTCGCCGTTCGGTGACGACCTTGCGAGTTCGCTTCGCCCGCCCGTCTTGGGTGCCGAGTTCCGCCTGGGCGCTG
Organism: Halorussus marinus; assembly: GCF_004765795.1. Taxonomy (GTDB): domain Archaea; phylum Halobacteriota; class Halobacteria; order Halobacteriales; family Haladaptataceae; genus Halorussus; species Halorussus marinus. Next base: position 11,754 of record NZ_SBIV01000014.1, on the reverse strand, counting down.
ATGTGGTCCAGTTCGGCCTCCCGGGCGCGAATCTTCTCTTCCTGCGCGAGGGGCAGGTGCGAGAAGTCCTGGACGATGCCGTCTGGGTGGTTGGAATCCACCTTCGCCTGCTTTTCCTGCTGAACCGTCGCTCGGAACTCCGGTTTGTCGTCGACGACCTTGAAGCCGTCCTCGTCGACGCCGGCGTCTTCGGTTCGTTCGAATGCCTGTTCATCCACCGTAACGACCTTGCGACTCGAGTTGTTACTTGACATTGGTATCCTCCAGATACCACTGAAGGCGCTCGTGCGCCGCCACCGCGATGCCCCTAACATCGCGGTTTTCCGACGACGTCGACGACCGATAGCACCGACTGCGCGCTCTCGCTCGCGCCTTCGCGAGCGCCCTACCGGGCGCGAGCGAGAGCGCGCCCGAGTGCGGCGACCCCAACCAGCACCGCGCGCCGACCCGCCCGGAGCGAGCGGCCAGCGGAGAAAGCGTGGGGGGTGAGCAGCCACGCCGCGCAACCCCCCGCGCTTTCCCGCTGGCGCCGAGGGCACATTCACTTTAGCCCGGCAGCCCGCCCGCTACCGCAGGCAGGCAGCCCGGAATGGTCGGTCGCGAGCGACGCGGAGGGCGGCAGCGGCGAGCGGGGCGGGCCGGTACGGACACACCTGTCCACCCGGCTGCGCCGCTCGGATGGTCATTCACCGTCCTGGCGGACTCAGAAAGGGCGAGGCCGCCTCGGTCGTCCCCCGACCCCGCAAGCACCGCAGGGACGAGGAGCGCAGCGGTGGTCGCGGGATGCCGAGCGGCCGAGGGCTTTCAGGGAGTGTCGCTGTCGACGAATTCGATCGCGCTACTAATCCGGTGCCCCGGCTGGCTCGTCGAGAAGGACATCGACGCCGTCGTGGGTGACGGCGAGTTGGATCCCCTCCACGGTGAACCGGACTTCCACGTCCCCGGCTGAGGATGCGAGAAGCTGCTCGAGTGCCTCGACGTCAACAGCGTCGTGGAGCTGATACGAGTCGGTGGGGAGCCCGTGGGCTTCCAGTGTCTCGACGATTTCAACGAGTAGATCGGGGGATGGATCTGAGTCTCTCGGGGTGGAGGGTGCCATTATGGCCTCGACGGGTAGATAGGACGAACAGGAGTTAAAAATGGGGGCTCGACGGCCTGTCGCTGCGGCCTTTCAACCGGTCCCTCAGTGGTCGTCCTGTGCGTTTAGCTCCTCGAGAAACCAGCTGGCTGCGGTTCCGATCCGAACGCCGTCGACGTTGCGCATCTCAAGGCCGTTCGTGGCGGTCCGGAACGGCTCGTCGTCGACGAGGATGCGGTTGATGACTGTCCGGACCGACTCCGTTCCGTATCTGTCGACGAGAGCCGCGACCGCCGTATCGAAATGTGCATCCTCGTGCTCGGTTCGCGGGTTCTGCGCCCGGTAGATCACGAGGTCAACCACATCGTCGACCGATGCGTGCTCGGGATTCCCGGTTTGCTCACGAACATTATAGTTGGCCTCTGTATCAGGCATTGCGAGTCACTCCGCCGCGTCGTCCGTATCGGTCGTCGCCGAGTCGGTTTCTCGTTGCTCACGGATTGCAGCCAGCGTCTCCTCAAGCGTACCCACACAGCCGATCGCTGCGAGCTCATCGGCAATCTCGTCGATGAGTGCGGCTCGCTCGACGGCAGTCTCGTCGCCGGCGGTCCTGTCGATCGATGCGACGCGAAGCGCCCGCGTTTCGTGCCAGCCACAGTCCCAACAATCGCGGGTCACCTCGATCTGCTCGTCCTCTTCCGCTGCGAGGACGGCGTCGGACAGCGACGTCGACAGGGGCCGGTCTGGTCCGACCTCGAGGGTGACGGGGGACCCGCACGCGGGGCAGTCCATAGTCATCCCGAGGAGCGCCCGTCTGTTGAAGATAGCGGAGCAACGAGACAGCGACACAACCAGCGCTGCTGAGTTCGCGGGGTGGGACAGCTACGGACAACTGTGACCCTCCCGCAGTGGTCGCCGTACCACTCGCGTCGACGACCGCTCGGCGGGTCAGTCAGAGACGATGTGTGCCTCGAGGTCGCGTGTCCAGTACGTTGCTGGCCCGCCTGGACTACACCGCGCACAGACCTGTATCGGGCCTTCGAGATGGCCGAGTTCGATTCGAAACCGTGTGAGCGCTGCGAGCGCGTTGACGACGAGGCCACAGCTGTCACAGGCGTAGTGATCACGATCATCGGGATCCGGCGTCTCTTGGATCGCACAGTCGACGCAAATCGGGTGGTTGACCCGCTCTTCCTTCCCCCACGTGTAGGCGATCCCAGTCTCTATCCCGGATGGAGCCTCGCAGAAGGCACAGCCGGCCAGCGTCTGCTGCATCACCCATCACCCTCGCCGGCGTCCCGGGCGGCCGTCCAGCCTGTGTGGAAGACGGCGAGCTGCTGCATCGATTCGAACGCTGTGTTGCTGGGCTCGTGAACGAGGAGCCGCTGGTCGACGACCGGTGTGACTGTCCCGGCATCGAGTAGCTCTCGAACCAGCTGGCGGGCCGTCTCGTCGTCAAGATCCGCCGTCGATGGTGACCGCGCATCCCGATCCTGAGCGAGCAATTCCGCTTCGAACCGTTCGTGATCGTCTGCCGTATCGTCGTATCTATCCGGACCAGACATACAAATCAGGGGCAGCACAGGAACCGCCCCGCACCCACTCGGGGGCACAATAAACAGTCGCCACAGTCACCATTCTCAGTCACGATGTCGATCTGCTCCTTCACCCTCCACGCCCCACGCCATCGTCCGGGTGGCAGCCTACTCTCGCTTGGCCAGCGGCCTGGCATCTCGGCCCTGGTGGCCGCGAACATAACTTTGGGCCGCCACCCCCACCACATATCGGTTGATTTTCCTGCTGTCTAGTGGCACAATTCGCCTCCAAATCGCAAGACAGCAATACCTGACACCAGATTTCGGGGGCTGTCCGGGAACTCCCTCGTCGGTGAGTCTGGTGTCTAGTGCTGCCGTCCTACGATTTGTTGACTCAGCACGACTCTCAGCATACCTGGTGTCTAGGGGAGGTCGTCGCTGGTGTCAGGTTAACTGTTCGGACGATTTAACCGAAATGGCCCTGTCGAACTCTGAAGAAAGTGAAAGAAATTCTGGTGACAAACGCTTTTCACCCTCTTTTATATACTGTATAGTATGTCTGAAAATGAGAAAAGCTTCTTCGAGTATACCGAGTTTTATTCTGACTCAGAGACTCAGGATCCCGAAGAGGTTATTCAGGATCGTCAAGACCCGGAGATAGCGTACGCTCACATATGTAAAATCGCAGGGACAATCAACGCAGGGTTGGATGCGGTACCTGAGGACCAGCGGGATACTGTAAAGGTGTACTCGGTCGTGGATCTTTTCCGAGCAACGATGCAGTATATCGAGGAGTTTGGATCCTATTTCAGATATCTCATTTTGAATAAGGAATCCTATATTAATGAGATTATCCGGACTTCAAGCGGAGATATACGGCCACTCTTTGAGGCTATTCTGGAGGAGGAACTTGATGGGTATCTTGATAAACGAGATGTTGAGGCTGACTCGAATGAGGTTCTGAGTTTGATCTTTGGGTATCAGGCGGTGCGAGAGGGAGCGATTAGTTTCTCAGAGGAAGAACTGGAAGATGTTCCAGTTGATGTTGGGTTGGCTGATATAGAGATTCACGAAGGTGAGGGTGAGGATATCCCTGAGTCGATGGAGATGGAGTTGTTAGTCGAGGATTCGATTGAGAATCTGAGAAATAAACTCAAGAATATTGCTGTCTTCTATTTGAATTTCCGAGAGGCGTACAACGCCGTTAAACACGGCAATCGGGTTACGGTTGGTGACAGTACTGGGTTTGAGCTCGGGAATGACGAGTTACTCGATGATCGAATTGTTCTCGATGATGAAGTCATTCAGTTCCTGTGTAAGTACTCTGCTGATTCACAGGATGGTGAGCCGTATCTGCTGACTATTCCTCGATCGATTCTGGAAGAGAAGACTCTGAATGTCGTCGAAGATGTGTATACTCTCTATACCCAGGCATATGATGTGGCGACTTTAGATGAGGGTGAAGAGATTAATCTCAGCTTCTGGAAGTCCACCGGTGGTGGTGGCCAGGATGAGAATGATTTGATACATATCGCTAATCCTGATTCTCGGATTCTATTGCCGAGAAATGTAATGCCGGATGTAATTGAGGATTTGCAGGTTCCAGAAAAGTCAACAGTAGAGTGGATCGGTAATTGGTCTCTTGCCGGCGACACGCTGGAGTTTGAGGTAGAGTTTGGTTCGGAGCCTACACCTGAGCATCCAATCCACGTTGAGATTAATTGGGAGAAGACTGCCGATGATATCCACGAATTCGGAGAAGGCCAGTTCAATTTTAATGTTGATCCTGATGATCTGAGTGTTGAGCAATACTTTGAGATGCTCAAAATCCAGGATAAGGATGATATCCGGAGGGTAGAATTTGAATTCCCAGATTCGGATAAGACGTATCAGCAGCGGCTTGAGGAGCCTTTCGAAGGTATCGATTTACCTGAGCCCGAGGATCGTGATATCCTCGAGTTTGTGAAACGTGTGGGGTTGGCGACGGATACTCGGATTCCTCTTCCGGAGTTTATCACGGAGAAGCATCGGGAGGTGTACGATGACTACAAGGATTCCGATTTGGACTCTGATACAGCAGAGGAGATTCTTTCTGAGCTTCAGGAGCGAGGTGAAAAGGTTCGGCGGTCATTAGTGGGTGTTGCTGTCTGGGAGGGTGATTTCTCGGATGTAGATGTTGATGAGGATGAGCCGGCACACGCTGAGGATTTAGGCGAGCTCCGTGCTATAATGGGTTTGAGCGAATCTCAGGATGCGGATGATATGGAACGTTTTCCTGGGGAAGTACGCTGGACACACCCTGAGTCGACGAAGTATACACCTGATGAGTTACTTGATAAGCTGCGAGAAGGGTATGGGGAGACGGTCGGTGAGCTCCAGCGTTCGGAGGTTGATAGGGAGGAGGCTGAATCGGAGTTTAGTCATCGGATTCGTTTCGGGCACGAGACTATGTGGGGAACCTTTGATAAGCACGTTATCGATATCTTCCCAGTGTCTGAGGGGGCGTTTGATAGAGAGGATTCGCCGGAGACGTGACTGTTGAGGTAGTTTAAGATTTGATGCTGAGTGAGTGAGATGTCTACCGATTGGATGAAATGAACCTTCTCGCCCTGTCAAGTGGGGATCGATTCTCGTCCTGGTTTCCCTGATTTGGCTCTTGCTCGAACTCACGTTCTTCGAGAGCAGCCTCTAGCCGATCACGTTCAGAGCGGACGGTAGCGAGCTCCGATTGGAGATGGTTGACCTTTGTTTCCAGCCCCTCGATTTGCTCCGATTTCTCCTCCAGTTCAGATTCGAGACGCTTGATTTTCGCTGTCAACAGACGGTTCTTTTCGCGAAGGTGAGCCCGGTCCAAGTCACCAGGTCGATCGTCACTCGTAGGAGATTCGGGGGGTGACTTCGATTCATCGTCAGCTGCGTTCTCCTCGGGCGTGACCCGCTCGCGCCCGTGGTTCAGGTCCGTGTCTTCGATGGCTTCTAGCGTCTCGTTGTAGGTTTCGTACCCGGGGAATCCCTCGTAGGTTCCTTCCTCGCCCTCACGATCGACGAACGCATTCTCCGGACAAATCTCGAGCGCGACAGCCGCTTTCCGAACGGCCCAGAACGGCATCTGGTCGTAGGTCCCGCCGTCGACGCGGTCCGATCCGGCCTCTGGAACCCACACCGGAATGTCGTAGCCGGCGCTCCGCAGTTCGTCGACGGCAGCCCAGTAGTCCTCCCCGTCGAGGTCCGCATCGGCGGCGGAGATAATCCCCGTCGCGAGCGCCATCAGCTTCGCCGGCCCGCCCCCGGCGTTAACCTTCGAATCGCCGAAGGTATTGGCCTGCTCGTCGACGAAACAGGATTGCCCGCTCTCACTGTGGCGCCAGCACGGGTCGAACTGCGGCCGCGGCTGGTTCGGATCCGTATCGTAGGCATCGCTCGCGTAGTGACGGGCAATCTCGGTGATGTCGATATCCTCGACAGCCTCGTAGACGTCCTCTTTGAACGGCGTAACGGGACGGCCTTCGAGGGTACCGTCGAGTTCTGCCATTCGCTCTTCGCGTCGCTGGAGCGCTGCCTCACGCTGTCGCTGGCGCTCCCGTTCCCGCTCACGCTCCGCTTCCACCCATTCCTCCAGCGTGGCCTGCCACCCCCCGTGGTCCTCGTACAGGTCCGGCCAGAGCGTCGCGACAAGCGAGTCGACGCAGTCCGTGTGCTCGACTCGCGTGAGGTCATCGGCCCAACTGACCGCCTGCTCGAGGAGTGCGTCGTCGACACCCTCGAACGGACGGAGTTCGTAGCGGACGTTGTCGGTCGCGATGGGCGTGACGACGGCATCGTGGTCGGCGTGGATCGAGAGTGGCGGCTTGTACTGGCGGTTCTTGTTGTTCACCCAATCGGGCTGAATGACGTCGCCGGCGCCGTCGACGCGCTCGTTCACGCGGGCCTCTGCCTTCTGGAGCCATGCGTTCGAGCGGTCGAGGAACTCGTTGAACACCCGTTCGAGCGCATCCGGATCGTCATTGAAGTGGTCCGCAATTGGTAGTGTGGCCTCCGGGGCCCCAAAGACGTACGCGCCCCCGACGGAGTCCAGCGCATACACCGCCTTCCGCGTGCCGTAGAGCGTTGCATACTCGTCGATGTAGGCGTCGAGGGTACGCTCGACGAGGGCACGCGTCTCGCCATCCAGGTCGCCTCGCTGCGGCTTGATGTCGTCGGCGAGGTCAATATCGCCCCAGGTGGGAACTGCCCGGAGGTCGGCATACCCGGGGGTTGGGGGCTCATCCTGCCAAACGGTCGTCCCCTCAGACTCGTCGTAGCGACAGGGTTCCCACTGTTGGAAGGCGGTCGGTGTCTTGTAGGTGGTGACGGCATAGAGGGTCCGGTTGAGGCGGTCGTGAATCTCGTCGTAGTCACGATCGAGGCGGGCAACCCGTCCGCGCTGCGGATACCCGGCCTTAATCGCCTCGACGTCGTCGTGGTCGCGTTTGATGTACCATCCGACGAAGTCGTTCAACCCGATGGTTGGATAGTTCTTGACAGTCGCCAGCGCCTCGTAGATGGGTTTGGCACGACGGTAGTGCTCGCGGATGGCTGCCTCGGAGAGCGTCATTTCGTGTGCTCCTGCACCTCCTGAGCGGGAGCGAAACGACTACGCACTGGCATCATTCGGTTCCTCCTGGTCGCCGGCGTCGTCCAGCTCGATTCCGACGTAACAGCGTCGCGTCTGACCGTCCAACCACTTCTTGTCACGCTCGAACGCAACGTGGTCGCGAAGCGTACGTGTGAACCGGTTTTTTGGCTTCACCTCGTACTCCTCGGCCGTCGCATATTGCTCGTACGCATCGTAGACCTCAGCGACCGCGACGACCCCGTCGCCGGATTTAACGATGCTATCGCGGACGAATGCTTGGATGCCGAACGGATCGTTCTCGTGGTCTTCCTGCTTCATAGATTGCTTATCGGCAGGTTCGTCTGGCTCCACACCTGCCAGATGGAGTTCATTGTTTTCGATCGCCTCAATGAGCCCAGCAAGGTCTTTGGTCGCGTCAGAGTCTCGAGTGTAGAGCTCGAGATTCTGCTCATCCTCGATGACACCTATCGCATACGAATCATCCGTGTACTCCGGAACGGGTAGGTCGGTACTGGGCACGAACGGGCGCTTGACAGGTACCCAATCCGCTTCGAACGCCTCACGTGACTCGTAGGACTCGGGAAGTTCTCCCGGCCTAAAGACGGTGTATGACTCGCTCTCGGCGTCGTAGCTGTACGTCGCCGGGAACTGATCTTTCGACACAGCGTCGAAGGAGTCGATCCGGGCGTGCTGGTCTCCGGCACTATCCTCGAGGACGAACGCACCGTCCCGCTCGAACCAGCGGGTGTGGCGACTACCACCAGTGGCCGGTCGGACGGCCGTCACTCCATCCGCGGCTCGCGCACCACCGTTGAATGTGACGTTGTGGTTCATCGTATACAGCCGTGTTTCCCCGGAGGAGAGCTGATTTCGCGGCTCGCTGAGGATTTTCGCAAGCCGGTCGGCAATCTCGTCAGCCGGCTGATCGTCGTGGTCTGCGACGACGAACAGCGGGATTCGCTCCTGTTCCTGGGCCTTCCGGAGGTTCGTGAGGACCTTCGCCGGCCGGACGTGGGTGGTGGTTTCGACCTCCACCTGGAGCTCCCGGTCGAGATCCGGATGCGTCGCGATGGCATCGGGGCGGGACTCCCCGTTCTGATCGAGGACCTCCACGGAGAACCCCGCAGTTGCGAGGGATTGCTCGACCGTTTCAAGGACTGCATCGTGGTGCTCGCCCCCGCCGGTCGGTGATGTCGACGTGTCGGGCGCGGCTGCTTGCTCACCCTCGTCTGTGAGCCGACACTGCACCGACGAACCACCGTCCGGGAGATCGACCTCGATGAGCGAGGACGCCTCCCTCACTTCTGGTAGTGTCTCGTAGCCCTGCGCCTCGATGGTGTCTTCCTCGATGCGCGAGAGCAGTTCCTCATCGACGTCCTCGACGGAGACCCAGCCGTTCGTCTCACGTACGTCGTTCGACAGCTGGACGGCGCGAATCGCACGGGCCATCGCGACTTCCAACGGTAGGTCATCCGCGTTCTCCAGAGCGACGTCAGTCGCAGCGTCACGGCTCTCCACGGTCGTCCCGCCGGCGACCCCGTACTCCTCGCGGGTATGCTCGTGGACGGCGTCCAAGGCGTCTTGGAATCGCTCTTCTTGCGTCCCGGTCAGTGGCTGCTCGCTATCGGGATGACCGGGTGGAATCGGAAGGGGTTCGATACTGAACGGGTCGGGGCCGGTTTCGCCGAACTCTGGGCTCGGGAGCTGTGCGATCCACTCGCCACGCGGGAGGGAACTGATCCGATTCTTGAACTCGACGGGATCCATTGCCTCGTGTGAGAGTGCCTCGGCGATGTCGGCGTCGACGGCGATCTTCCCGACGAGCGGACTGCCGATGTTGTTCAGGACGTTCAGGTAGACCTCGCGGTTGCCGGCCTCCTTCATCTGCTCAGGGAACTGCGTCACGAGTTCGATGGATAGCCGGAACTCCCGCCCCTTTTCGAGCAGCGTCGTCAGCGTATCAGAGACGACGACCGACGACGCTTCGTCGATGAGCAGGTTCGCCACGTAGTCGTCTGGCTTGCGGGCCAGCTCGTCGCCGTCGCGACGCTTGACAGCATCGTAGAGCTGCGTCAGAATGACGCCGGTCATCACACGGGCGGCCTCGTCGCGGAGATCGCCGAGGTCGAAGATGACTACTTTGTCCTCGTCGAGGAGGTCGCGGAAGTCGAACTGTGACTCGGTATTGTTGAAGATCCGCCGGAGATGGGCGTCCTGCGTGATGTAGTCCATCCGGTTGCTGATGCCGCTCACGACGTTCGAGAACGTCGCCGGGTTCGAGCGCAGGTGTCGCTCCAGTTTCTCGGCGACCTGCGGGTCGCTGGCTCGCGGTGCATCTTCGGGTGTCGAATCTGGTGGCCCGGCGGCGTGGAACTGGGTCACCGCCTGCTCAAACTGGTCGTGGGTGAAGTAGTTTGTATCCTGCCGGAAGTGTCCGTTTTCGAGGCCGTACTCCTCGTCGTACATCGCCTTGATGAGGTACTTGATGAGCGTCGGCGAGGCGATGGCGTCCTCGTACCGCTCCGGCCCCATCACGAGCTTGATGAGCTCCTCGTAGTGGTCGGCCTTGTCCTGAATCGCGTCGACGCGTCGGACGCCGTCCTCCAATGCCGGCGTGATGTCGAAGAACGCGAAGCCAGGCAGGATGTCGGGCACCGAGAAGTGGAGGACGTTCTCCTCGAGGTCGTCGGTGCCGAAGCGCTTCGCGTGAGCCCGCATATAGTTCTCGGGGAAATTCCCGCCCTTGGAGTCGATGATGAACACTGGCCCGTTCGTCTGGTCGTACAGCGAGAGGGCGTCGTTTTCAAGCGCGACCGATTTGCCGGCGCCGCTCTTCGCGAACCGGCCGACGTGGAACGGAAGTAGATGCGGGGGAATCCGCATCGGCTCCGACGTGGGCGTACCGTCTTCCCCAAGACCGCGGCCGATCGCCATCCCGGCGTCCGTGAACGCATCCATGTGGTCCTGCGCCGGGAGTGGCAGGGGCGTCCGGCTCTCGGGTTCGGCGTCGGACCCCCGCCCGCCCTCGGTCGTGAGGTCAGTTGCCGGCGGAACGACCACGAAGTTCGCCAACTCAGCCGGCCCGAGGACGAGATCGGGGCGGGTCTTCCGCCAGTCGCTCTTGGTAGCCAACGTAGCGTTGAGTACCCGGTCGGCGTGCTTCTTGGCTCGCCGCCCCTTTCGAAGCCCACGGCGGATGCGCTTCGGTCGGAGCCGATAGTGCGGTCCGTTCAGGTGATCGAATACCGACCCGATATCATCGAGACGATGGTCAACCCGCTCTCGTTGTCGGTCGGAGGTCACGAGCGAAAGTGCCCGCATATTCACCGTGAACGTGTGCTGTGGCTCCTTCTCGTCGATAGCCTCGACCCGCTCTCGCCCACCGATGTCGAGATACCGACGCTGTCGCCCGGTGTTCGACGGACTCTGTGGTTCGTTCTCTGTGTTTCCGAGGAGTTCTCCGAAGAACCAGTCGACGACCCGGTCTTCGCCTTCACGGAGCTTCCGCTGGCGCTCTCGTGCCTCGTGCGTCCAGTCCGATTTCCGCTGAAAGAGTACCTGGAACGCGATCGGGTGTTCGGCCCGGGTCAGCTGATCGATGAGTGACGCGAGCGGGGCCCGAGCGTGATCGTCATCGTCGTCTTCCGTATTCGTGAATTGGGGTAGTGTCGTCATCCAGTCTTCCCGCCGGGTAGCCTGCCCGTGCCAACTGATTCCGAGTGGGGTCGTCTCATCGACGGTCGGTTGCGTATGAGCCGGCTGGTGATCGGCATCGAGTTCGGAGTCGGACGGACCAGCCGCTGTGGACTCGTCACTCGAATCGGCCTCGAACAAGACTTCGTCCTCGTCCTGCGACATAGTGCTCTCCGACAGCACACTTCCGCCATCACCGACCGGTTCCTGCCCCGTCGAATCGAAGAGAGTCACGGGCTCTGAATCCGAATTCGGGTCTCCGGAGAATTCCTCAGCTGTCCTGGGGTTCATTCCGTGGCTATCGTCACCTCCGGCACTGTGGTCCTGAGACGGGTCTGCTGTCGATGGGAGTAGCTTCGTTTCCAAGTCAAGGGTGACCCGCTCGAACGTGACGGTCGGAGGATACAGCGTCCGGAGGCGTTCTTCGAAGGCATCTAACCGGCGGTCGGCCCCGTAATAGAACTCGACCGGCTCGTCTGCCCCCTCACTCACTGCGAGGAACTCGAACACCGGTGGCGGATCGCCGAAGGGACCGATACTTGCGAGAAGTCCGTCGTTGCCAGCGTCAAGGCCGTGGAGGCCGGCCAGTTGACGGACTACGGTCTCCGGCGCGAGATCGCTCCGGGAGGGAGTGATCCGGATGTACTCGTCGCCGTTAGCCACTGACGGGATTTCTGACGGGGTCTGTTCAGTCATCCTCCTGAGTGGGCTGTGTTGAATCGCCATACGGCAGAGAGGTAGGCCGCTAAATCAAAGGAGTTGAAGCGGGAGAGTTCCGTTGACCATGACGCAAATCTCCCGCTTCATCGGGGAGGTTGTACCGGTTGCTCAAA
>NZ_SBIV01000013.1 GCF_004765795.1 Halorussus marinus | reverse complement strand
GAAGTCCGTGTCGCCCTCAACACGGTAGCGGAGTGCGATCCGCCAGTCGCCGGCCGGGATGTCGTGGTTGGTGGTGAACGACCAGGGGCCGTACGTGATGAGGTCCGCGAGCGACAGCGCTTCGCCCAGCGAGTAGTTCTCGAAACTGTCAGTCCCCGAGGTACCGCTGAACGTCTCGCCCTCCATCGTCCAGCTCGTCTGCTTCCGCTGGAACCGGCCATCACTCGTCACCTGCCACGGCTCGTCGCTCGCGATCGCGGTGTTCAGGTCGTTCAACCAGTCGGTCTCTGTGTCGATCGACTTCTGCAGCACGTCCTGACGGAACGTCTGCTCGGGCGCGTCAACATCCGCCGCGTAGCTCGTGTTACCCTCGATGAGGTCCCCGACCGCAACGTGAATGTCCTCGATGTCGTACTCGGCCTCAACCGGCTGTTTGAGCTCGCGGCCGCCCTCGCCGACCAAGATCGTTCGGTCGGGCTGCTGCTCGACGTCGACGAGTGTCCCGATCGGCTGTTTGTGGCCGTCCTCCCACACCCGCATGTCGGCCTCCTCGAACGCCTCACAAGCCCACGTCTCGTCTTTCGGGACCGGCACTCGGATCCGAGGCAGATCGTTCACCCGAGGGTTTGCTTCGGGATCGTCGAGCAGCCTGGGGCGGAGTGTCCGCCCGCTTGGATGGTCGACCTCGACAGTCCAGCCCGACGCCGTCGTCCGCGTCCGCGGCCGCCCTGAACTCGGTGTCGACACCACGCCACTCTCCCCGCTCTCGGACGCCCCGGACGCGTTGTACGCCGCAGCCTTGTACTTGTACGTGATCCCCGGCGAGACGGTGTCGTCCGTGACCGCGACCGTGCCCGTGCCAGGGGCCGCGTCGAGCTCCACGGCTACCTGATAGGGCCCCCAGCCAGAGTCATACTCGCGCGCCCGCAGCAGCCGGAAGCCGGTCTCCATCGTCGCGTTGTCGCTGAACTCGATGTCAACCGACGTCTGGGTCGGGTTGCTCGCCGAGATGTTGGACGGCGCTGCGGGCGCCGGCTCGATCTGCGCGCTGTCAAAACGGACGGTCTCCGAGCTCGCACCGTTGAAATGGCTCCAGCCGATCCCGCCGTCAGTGTAGGTCGAGTCGGTCGCCGAGACCGCGGCGTGTCTGGTACCGGACGCGTCATCGATGGCGGCCGTGATCGTGCCGTCAGCACTCCAACTGACTAACACCCGGAGCCACTCGCCGGTCGGCACTGATCCAGACTGCACGGCGATCTGCTCGCCGTCTCGCTGCAGTTGGAGCTCACCCGCGTTCCACCGCACCCGATACCAGCGGCTCGTGTCTTGGACGCCGAAGTACATCCCCGACGTGCCAGTGTCTGAGTCCTGGACTCGCAGTCGAAATGAGAACGCGTCTCCCGCAGCAGGATACGCTGGCAGACCGCTCGTGGAGAGGATGGTGTAGCCGCCGCCTCCGGTGACTTCGAGCGCGTTCGACCCCGCGTGGACGGGGCTGGATACGACGCTGAACGCGCTGGTGTCTCCGCTGTACTCGGCGATGTCGCCGTCGTCGAAGTCGTCGACCGTCGTCGCCATTAGCGCCACACCTCCTCGCGGCTGACGAGCCCCTGCGTTTCGGCTGCGGTGTAGTCGCTCCCAGACGCGACCGGGGCGAGCAGGTCTTGGAGCCCCGACGGCGTCGGCGGTGTCTCGTTCTCAGGGACGACCCAGTGGGGGCGTCGCCAGCCGCGATGCAACACTGCATCAAGTTCGAAGTCCTGATAGTTGTTGGTTGAGGTGGTGCCGACTGTTGATTCGCCGACAATCGCTTGACCGACGATCGCGGGCGCGATCGCGTCCGCGAACCGAACCCGGACGACGACTCGGGCCGGCCCGATCCGAGTGAGGCTCCAGTCGTCCAGCTCCCAGTCGCTCGTTCCGAGCGCGACCGCCGACCACGCGCCGCCGGCGTCGTCCCACTCCTCGACCGCGAGACTTGAGCCGAGCCGAAGCCGGACGAGGCCGTTGTCCGCGATCGCCTCGCCGTCGTACTCGTGGCTCGTCGAGAACACCCACTGCCAGCTGTTGATCCCATCGCTGTCGAGCTTCGGTCGGCCGTGATCGTCCCACACGACGACGTCCACCTTCCCCTCCTGGGCGTAGGGCAGATCAAAGACGAGCGTCGGACTGTCGTACGACGATGCGAGCGCGTCGACCACGTCGACGTCGCCGTGCTCGGCGGTCCGCGTGTCGACCACGGTGGCGTCTTCAGTCTGGCCGCTCTCCTGGTCGAGCCACCAGACATCTTGGGCGTTAGCATGGATGCCGACGTAGGCCGTCTGCCGGTTCCCATAGTCGTTCTCGACCTGCGTGATCGCGGTCTGGACGGATCGACGGCTGTTCTCCCGCGTCCCCTCCTTCGTCAACACACCATCAAAATCACGGAGTTCGTCGAGGTTCGGATCGACCGGCTGGAGGTCGATATTGTCGAGCGTGTAGTACCCATCTTCGCCGCTCTGCCCATCTGGCGAGTAGAACGCGACCGAGCCCATGGCCCCCGCGTCGAACAACTCCTCGACCTCCTCAGCCATCAGTCGTGCGTACTTCCCGCGGAACTGTCCTTCGAGGAGCTGCTGGCCGGGCTCCAGACTGAGCGACTCAACCGCCGCAGTTGATTCGTTCAGAATACCGTGGGTCGCGACGTTCCTGGCGATCTGCGACTGAGTGAGCGTCTGTGCGTTCGACGGGATGGCGAGTGAGTAGAGGGTGCGGTTCATGGGTTATCGTTCGTTCCGCGAAGCGGCGTCGTAGGGGTTCGACAGCGACGCGATCTCGACGAACGTCAGCGAGCCGTCGAACGTGCTGGACTGTTCTTCTGCGTCGAACTCAACACGAGGCTGCTCAGGAGCGACCGTAAGCGGCTCGTAGTAGCCGTCCGTGCTGTAGTTCCCGACCTCCAGCAGAGCTTCATGTCCCGGTCGGCTGTCGATTTCACAGACCTGGAGGTAGCGGTCGAGGAGCTCCATCTGCCGGTTGACATTCTCGCCTGTCGCGTCCGACGCGGTGCCCCCCTCGCCAGAATCCCCCCATTGGTGAGTGGATCCTTCGAAGCCTTGGAAGTCGATTTCGATGACGTGCTCGCCGGCGCCGAGGTCGAGCATGAGCTGTTGGCGCTTCCCGGTCCCCGCGAACTCTTCGCCGGTCTGGTCCTCAACCCAGTCCGAGAACACAGCGTTCGCCTGACTGAGCTTCCCACTCCCGATCCGGCCGGTTCGCGTCTCCATCGCGATTGTGATGTTCGTCTTGAACACGAACACGCCCTGCTCGTCGTTGCCGTCCTGGTCGACGTCGGCGGGCGGTAACGTCAGAACACCCTCGCCATACGTGACAGTCATCGACTACAGGCCTCCGGTCAGCTCGTCTCGGAGTTCTTCTGCTTTCTCCTCGGCTTTTCGCTCAGCGATCCGTTCTACCTCTCGTTCGGTAGTTCCGTTGACTGTGGCCTCTGACGTGATGTTGAGTGTTGTTTCCCCGCGGTTCTCAGACGCGTTGTTCGACGAGGCCGTGTTGAAATCGGTGTTGTTGAACTCTTGCCAGCTATCGAAGCCCGGCGGGGGCGCAACGCTCTGGTTGTCTGGCGTGCTGACGATGCCTTCCGCGATATCCTGTGCGGAGTCTGGCGGCGCCATGTCGTGCCAGGGGCTGGCTGGGTTGACCTGGCTGGGTTGGCTTGTGAGTTGGTCGTTTGCACCGGTTTTATTCGATGCTGGGTTGGGGTCGCCTTTTACGACCTCGGAAGACTCCTTGCTGATGTTGTCCTCGACGAGGTCGCTCGCAGCGATCTTTCCAGCAACGTAGTCGCTGATCATCACGGTTCCTGCGACTAGTGCGCCCGCAGCGAGAGTTCCCGTGATGAGCGCGCCAGCGGTGATCGTTCCTGTAACAATCGTGCCAGCACCGATGGTCCCGGTTACAAGCCCGCCGATGCTGATCGAGCCTGAGACGTAGGATGCAAGTGTGATCGATCCAGCGATAAGCGTGCCAACGCCGATTGTTCCACTGATAAAATCGTTTGGCGAGAGGCCGCCGGTGAGGAGATCGCCAGCTCTGACGGACCCTGTGATGAAGTCGGAGAGTTGGAGCTCTCCAGTGACGAGCTCGTCGATGACAACACCGCCACTGATGAGTCCGGATGCAGCGACTGTCCCCGTGACAAGACTGCTGGCGGCGATACCGCCGGAGAGAACTGACCCACCGGATCCTAGCGAGAGTGGGATGATGCCGCCCATCCCTCCCCCACCGCCGCCGTCAGTCGCACCGGTTTTCCGGATCTCCTTCAGGATGTCCTTGGTGGTCTCCAGTGACTCTCGCAGTAGCGTGTTCGTCTCGGTCTGGAGTTGGCGGCCCATTGCACGCTCGCGTCCAGAAAGCCGGCCAACTCGATTCGACGACTGAGCAGAGGAGGCGTTGACGTCGATTGAAACGCCACCCAGCTCGCTCTGGATAGTTGACCGGGCTTGCTTGAGGGACCTGTTCGATACGGACACGTCTAAGAGACTGCTGGTTCTGAACTCTGTCATGGGTTTATGGTACTGAAATCGAGAACAGGCGCCGGTCGTAGAGCCACGGCAGGGCGCCGGGCAGTGCTACTGGTCGATGTCGAATGAAAGCGACTGATCCTCTTCGAATCCTGCAGAAACCGTCGCTGAGATCAGCTCGGAGTCAAAGTTCATAGTCGCGGACGTTGCCTCACGCGGGATTTGGAAAGCCAGCCATCCCGACTCCACGTCCTCCTCCTCAAGGGTGCTCGAGCCAAAGTAGGACTCGGCACGAGACGTCGATACCTCATACCGCTGGCCGTCAACGTCAACGACGAACGGTACCGGTGTCGTCTCCCAGGCCGTTCCGCCGACGTGTCTGACAGATACTTGGATTACCAGCCACTTGTGTCCGTCTTCAGCGACTGTCGCGGCTTCTCCTGTGGGCTCGAGAACGCGTTGGACGCGGCCTCGCCACTGGACCCGGAGATGTGTGTCTGCGTCGCCGACTGAGGTATCTGTCGCCGTCACGTCAACGTCTGGAAGCGGCTTTTCAGTCTCCGTCGACGCGGGAGATCCCCGATCGTCTTCGGTTGTCGTTCCTGGTGTGCTCTCACCAGAACATCCCGCAAGTACGAGGGAGATGGTTGCCGCAGCACCAGTGAGGGCATCGCGCCGGTTCATATCTCGGCAGGTTTCGACGGTGGCGTGTTGAATCTTTCCGCACTAATCGCCTTGGACACCAAACTGGAGGATGTCTCTAATGCGGAGGTATGCCTCGATATCGCGCCATGCCCAGTCGTCGACTTCCCGAGGATCATGACCCTGGTGAATGAGAACCGACCGCGCATACTGCCAGATCAGGTCTCGTCCTGGTTGGCTTGCTTCTCCGCGACTAAATCGCCGAAGGAGTTTCCCTCGTCGCCCCCGATCGTCGTGAGCTCGTCGACACGATCGTCGGCCCACTTCAGGAACGGCACGGGGAGCTGGCTAACTGCCTGAACGCTATCGGTGAAGCTCATCGATCCATCGACATACGGAGCCTGCTGAGTTGCTTTTGCGACGTAGTAGATCCGAGTAAGCCCTTCGCCAACCCGAGTGTCTCCGCGATCAAGTGCGTCAGCGACAACAGTGTCCTCAACGTGCCCGAACTCGCCACCAGTGAGGCCGGCGAGCGTGACTCCGTCGACATCGTCGCTCCAAACGGGGACTCCATCGTCGGTGGCTGCGTCGTCTCGCGCCCAGCGGAGGCCACGGAGGCAGACGTCGATGTCTTGGCCTTGCTCAGCAAGTCCCTCGCGTTTCGGGACATCCTCGTCGAGGGCCGCGACTTGTTCTGCTAGCGCGTCTCGTTTCTGCTCGAGGCGCTGTATCTCTTCGTCGAAGTCGATGTACTCCTCTTTCAGTGGCATGATCAGGCGACAGTGACCCCACCGTTGACGTGGAACTCTGTGTCTTCCGACGCGTCTGCATCACCGGTGATGAGGTCATTCCACGAGTGGGTATCAGGCTTCAGCTTTGGAAGATTGTACGTCGTGACGGACGAACCAGCGGCGGAAAGATCGGCGGACCCCGACACAGAAGTCAGTGAGTCCTGAGGGCTCGTTGCGTCCGCAGCACCGTACGCGATCTCTGTCCTGTCTGGGCCCGTGAAGATGGCATCGACGGTAAGTGATGTCGTTGGTGTTGCGATAACTGCATCCACTGGGTTGCGGTCGGCGCCCCACTGGTAGCGTGCGATGTCAGAGATGGATAGCTCCGCGGACTGGAGCTTTGCGACAGTCGCACCGTCGACGGTGAGTGTGAACCCGTGGAACGGAACATCACCACCATCGCTCGGGCCCGTGATATTCGAGGGTGTTATCGAGGTGGCGAGGTTTTCGTCAGCGTACGCCATCGAGAGACTGTACGTGACCATGCCACCCTGTTCGTAGGATACCGAGTACTCCAACGGGATGCACCCGATCAGCTCTCGCTCAGCCGTCCCGGTAAGGTAATCGACACCAGCATAGATCCGCCCTGATGCTGCGCGTCCTGACGTGAAGCCGGTGCCGCCGTCGTTGAACACGAGATCGTGGACGTCAGCGTGAACGTCCGCACTCACCGTCGCTTCAACCGACACCGCACCTTCGAGATTCTGCGCGACGCTGTCGACAGACTCGACTTTATCGCCTTCCCGCATCCGCTGGAGCGTGTTTGCGAGTTCGAGCTCGGTGAGAGTCGGATTCCGCCCGAACTTGTAGTACTCGGGGTTGCCATCGGTGTCGCTGTCAACGAGCGTGTCCGCGAACGTCTCCTCCTTCGCGAACGCAAGGCTGGCTGATCCGGCACCCGTCATTCGTCATCCTCCTCTGAGGACTCGAGAACACCAACGACAGTGACTCGCCAGTCCCCACTCAGCACCGTTTCTGCCGCTACCGAATCGATCTCCTCGATATCGTGGCGGTCGCGAAGTTCGTCTTCGACAGACGCGATCGCGTCCGTGTACGAGGCGTCTTCTGGGAACCAGCGGCGCCGCGTGACAGTTTCGTCGTATTTGTTCATCGTGCGATACCTCCGTTAGTCGTCTGGACGAGCAGTGCGCCGAGGGCGGCAAGATAGCACGACCGATGCCACTCGCCGCCCGCGACGGGCTCGCCGCAGTGCGTGCAGTTTGTCATGATAAGTCCTCGTAGCCGTCGAAGACGACGTCGAAATCGTAGCGGTGATACTCTTGCCAGCCGGTCAATGCCGGCGACTCGTTCGTGATCGACAAGTGCGTGAACGAAACGTTCGTCCGCCCCGCATCGGGATACTTGAGCGCATCGTAGAGCGTCGACTGAATCTGCTCGACAAGAGCTTCGTCCGTGCCGTGGAAGACGACGCCGTCTTGGCCGGTCGGATCGACGTGGCCGAACGATCCACTGTAGCCTTCGATCCGGACTCCGACAACCGACTCGACGTCCAGGTTCGGCTCAGATCCGATGTACTCTCGGTCTCGGTCGGCGAATGATGCGCCGACGTAGTTCGCCTTCTGGAAGCCGTCCGACCGCTTGTCCATGGCCGCGCTCATGTCGAACGTGCCGCCGCCGTCGTAGAGCAGCGAGTTGTCGCGATCGACACGCCGGAGCGGATGGGCGTCTGGCTGAGCGTCGACGACTGCGCCGAGCTCGTCGAGCACCCACTCGACAACGGTGGCGGTCACGACCAACCGCCTCCGAACACGAGTTCGTATCGTTCGGCGTTGATACAGCCACACCCGGCTGTTTCGTGCTCCTCGCAGAGTGTGATCTCGGTGGCAACCATTATGCTTGTAGCACCCGCCGAAGCTCGTTCATGGCGTCACGGATCGCCCGTGATTCGGGGATTCCACCCGTCTCACTCCCCCACTCGACCGACTCGGTCGTAACCCACTGGTCGATCTCGTCCCAATAAAAATGGAGGAGTGGATTCCCCTCGATCGTGTGCGGGCTGACACCAAACTCGAACAGTGCTGTCAGCTCCGGCCACTCGATTCGGACCGACACACTGCTGTCGTCGCGCTCGATCACGAGATCAGCGTCCTCCCAGATGTGGCTGATGTCGTAGTCGTTCCGACTGGCGTACGCCTCCCAGTTGCTGCGGGCGACGTCGATCAGTTCGGGCCCGATCTCGTCGCGGAACTGCTGCTCCACGTCGTCGAGGATCGCGGCTCTGAGATCGTCTTCGAAGCTGCTGTCGAGGTTCATCGGCCACCTCGTCCATAGACCCACGGCGAGTGATGGTCACACTCGGTGCAGACTGCTCGCAAGTCCGTCCGGTCCTCCATATCGTTGCCTTCGTCAACCTCCAACGTGGCGTTCGTCGAGCCACATTCTGGGCACCGAATGAATGCATCGAGCTCACGGCACCGCTCCGCGTAGTCGTCAGGAAGAGTCACTGGTAGACCTCCAGGAGCTCGTCGGCCTTCCGCTCGAACTTCTCAGCCAGCGACTCGACGTTGTACACCTTCGCGTTGTCCGGGATCTGCATCGCAGCCTCCTCCACGAACTCTGACGCCGCACGAAGCGCAACCGCCCGCCGGACGTTCCGCGGGATGCCCTCATGGCCGTAATCGATGTCGACGTACACCGCGTTCGACAGCGACGCCAAGTCATCGTCCATCGAGTGGACGTCCAGGTAGAGCTCGCTGACACCGCCGTTGTTCACGCGGACCCAGTAATCGTCGCCGCGATGCTGGTTACCGACACCGCCGTCTTTCTCCGCGGTCCAGTCGTCATAGCCGCCGTCGGCGTTCACGACCATGAGCTGGTTCACCGCCTCGACGTCCTTCCGGTTGAGGCGGAGCCGAGTGTACGCCGGCACGCTCTCGTCGATGGGCGGGTCGAGCGCGTGCTCCGGGCCAGTCGTGATCTTGATCTTCTGTTTTGGAACGTCGTTATCTCGGCGGCGACGCTCATGCCTGGGCCCGGCCTCGAGCAGCGCATCGCTGTTCGCGTGGTACCGGTGTCGCTCGCGCTCGGCAGCGCCGTGGACCATCCCGCCGTGGGTCGGGATGTCGTGTTCGTCGTCGCGCGTGTTCGGCCCTGTCGGGATGTCGATCGCCGAGGCCTCGCTGATCCCGCCGGGCTCGTACCAGTGGCGGGACAGCCGCTTTTCGAGCGGCTCGGTCTGGGCCGCGATCGCGTCGACGGCGAGCTGTTTATCCGAGCTGATGTCGCCCGGCAGCTCCGCTTTCTGGAGCGCCCTGCGGAGGTCTTCAAGCGTGCAGTAGCCGGATGCCATCCTTTACCTCGGGTTGTTCCGTGCTTCCGCGCTGATCGTCGTCCCGTTCGCGCTGGTCACCTGGACCGACTCCGCCTGCGGGACGTCGACGACGTAGCCGCCTGTCTCTGAGAGCGTCCGACTGTCGACCTCGTAGGTGCCGGCGTCGCCGACGATCTCGATGGTGACTGTGTCGTCGGCGTTCCCTTCGAGGTTCTCGATGGCGACGCAGACGGCCGGCGTGTGGTACTGCTCGACCGACGCGGTCTTCGTCTCGCCGGCGTTGAAGGTCGCCGAGTCAGCGATGACGGTGCTGTCATGCCAGGGAGGCATGGGTTAGTCCTCCAGTTCTGCGCGGCGCTGGCCAACAGCGTCCTCCACGCCGACACGCTCGGCCGCCTCCTGGACGGCGTCAAGATGCTCGTCGACCTCGCCGGCCTCGATCTCCTCGACGACGTCGTCCATCGGCGTGCGGTCGACGAACGCCGCGGCGTCGAAGCCCGCCTCGCCGTCGCTGTCCTCTTCGGCAGTGTCGGTGTCAGCGTCGTCGATCTCGCGGAACTCGGCGTCCTGCACGTCGACGATGCGGAAGTCGTTGCGCTCCTCGATCAGGTAGGTAGCGAACTCCTCAGAGACGTCGACGCGGTCACCGGTTGAAACGCGTCGGTCGATCCCGCGGAGGTAGACCTCACCGCCGGTGGTCTTCTCAGCGACCGGCATGATCAGGCACTCCCCGTTGCAACGACGATCCAGCCGGACGCCGAGCCATCGATGTTCAGGACGGTTGCCGTCGCGCCCGCCGCGGTCATGTTCGCCGGGCCGGTCCCGACGAAGTCCGCGTCGGCGAACGACAGCGTCGGCGTCGACGCGCCGCCGTTGTGGACGACAGTGACTTGGCGGCCTTCCTCAGCAGCACCGGAGAGGTCGACCGTGTTCGTGCCGTCGGCGGTGACGACGTGGACGTCGGCATCCCCGGCGACGACTGTGTCGGCGCCGTTCGCCGGGCTGTCGGTCGCGACGTTCCCGCGAGCGCCGTCGGTGAGCGCAAGCCCGCGCTCGTAGCGGTCGCGGATCGCCGCGTTGGTGGTCTCACTCATGAGTCACCACTTAGGCCGTCGGGGACTGCAGGTCGGTCACGAGCACGCCGGCCTGCATCTCCTTGATCTGGAAGTCGAACTGTCCCTCCAGCCAGTTGCGGGAGTGAAGGCGCTGCTCGTACGTGGTGTCCGTGTCGCGCGTCTGGTCGAGCTCCATCTCCTCGTACAGCCCGAACGCGAAGTTGTTCGGGTCGGTGAACATCATGTACTCGTCCGGCCAGCCGTTCACGCCGATGAGGTCGTAGGAGAACGGCGTGATGTCGCTGTCGCCCATGATGACCGCACTGCCGAGCGGATCTTCGCGTTCGGTGAGCGCCATCGCGTACCGCTGCACCTGATTCGGGCTCGTCATCAGCACCGGGTCGACGCCGTCGCCATCCCGGTACCGGGAGTCGAGCGTCGTGATGGTCTGGTCGAAGAGACTCGTGTCGATGGGCTGCGGGTTGCCCGAGCCGTCCGTGTTCGCGATCGTCGGCATCGACCCTGCGTCCGCAGTGCTGGTGTCCTCGAGACCGATGCGCGTGGAGTCGCCCTGGTCGTCGACGGACTGGGTGTCGCCTTCGGCGCGCGCGATCCAGCCCGTCCACGTGTTGTCGAGTTCCGCAGCGCCGCCGAGCGACTGGAGGTTCCCACTGGAGGCGCCGGCGCGCAGCCCGATCAGCCCGAGGTCGTTCCCGTAGCGTTCGATGAACTGGTCGATGATATACTGGCCGAACTGGTCGGGCCCGTAGTGGGTGTTCTTGAGCGCGTCGCGCTTGGGCTCGACGAGGATGTAGTACTGCTTGTCCGTCGCGTTGAACTGCACCTTGCCAGACTCCGCCTCGGAGTTCTGGGTGCGGCTGCCTTCCTCGTCGCGCGTGTGGCCGGAGAGTCGCGGGACGCCGAACTGCGGGACGTCCATCTCCAGCCGGGGAAGCGTCATCGTGTCGGCCATGCCGAGGACTTGGACGCCCTTCTGCATCCGATCCAGCATCTCCTCGGTGACGTCGACCGGGAGCTGGAAGCCGTCGAGCTCGGCGAGGCCGATGTCCTTCTGCGCGGTGCCTGCCAGTTCGTTCTGCCGCCTAACCGTGTTGATGGTGTTCGTGCTCATGTTGAAGTCCTCTTAGGACAGCGCCTTCCCGAGGCCGTCGAGACTGCCCTCGCCGTCCCCTTCGTTCTCGTTCTTCGCGGCCGCGGGGTCGACCTGCCCACTGGCGCCGCTCTGGCGGTTGATCGCGTCGATGCGGTTATTCGCCCGCTCGACCTGGCTATTCAGCTGCTCGATCGCGTCGGCGACGCTCGTCTCCTCGTCGACGCCGAGCGCTGCCTTCGCGGCGTCCTCCTGGACCTCGTAGGTCTCGCCGCCGATCTCGATCTCCGCGGTCTTCGCCTCGGGGCCCGTGAGGGACTCGGTGAGATCTTCGACCGCCGCGGTCAGTTCGCTGATCTGTTCTGCGTTCTTCTCGGCGAGCTCCTTCGCATCGGAGCCGCCGTCGTCGGGGTTGTCGTTGCTCATGTTGTCGGTGTCGCTGGCGGCGTCGACGTCGCCGTCACTGCCGCCATCGTCGCCCGGCGTGTCGCTGCCGGTAGCGTCCTTCGCGTCCGATTCGGCTTCGTTGATGTCAGCCATGATGTCCGCGTCCGCCTCGTCGACGGGGACGAACTCACCAGTCTCCGAGTGCTGGTACCCTTCGGTACCGTCCTCGACTGCGATTTCCCAGCACCCGCTTTCGGCGCCTTCGTAGGGGGCCTCCGCGCCCCGGGACGCCGTCCCAGTGGACTCGCCGCGTCCGGGGAGCGCCTCGAAAACGGCCTTTCCGAGGCGCTCGAAGACGGACTTCTCACCCGGAGCACCAGCGCCCTCCACCTCGGCCGCCGTGGAGAGGACATCCCACAGCTGTTCGGCTTCCTCCTCGCTGTGGCCGCGCTCGAGCGCTTCCTCGACGAAGCCGTTCGGGTCGCCGAGGTAGTCGCCGAGTCGCTTCTCCGCAGCGGCCTTCGTGTCGAGAATCTGGGCGTCCGGCACGGCCGGGATGTCGACGGTGGACACCTCGCGGATGAGGCCGTCGGCGAGCTCCCAGACGAGTTCGTCGCCGAGTTCTTCGGGGACCTCGACATCGTCGACCTCGTCCTGTTCGTAGGGGCCGTTCCAGGAGACGTCTCGGGCGCCGATGCTGTACCCGGCGAGAATGTCGTCCTTGACGAGGTCCCAGAGCTGGTCGTTGTTGATCTGCCAGTCCTGGATCCACGCTCCCGCAGGCACTTCCTCGCCGCCAATCTCCTCGGCGTCGTCGAGAACCTCGTTACGCTCGAGGTCCATCCAGTCGTCGGGGAAGACGGCGTGCATGATGCCGCCGCCGGCTTCGCCGGCTTCCTCGAACGTCTCGAACTGGTCGGCGAACCCGCGGATCGTTTCCTCGCGGGCGAAGTCGTTTTGGAGGTCGGCTTTGTCTGGCACCATCACGATGCCGGACGCGATCTGATCGTCGTCGTCCTTCGTGACGAACTCGACGTCCTTGCGGAACTGCTCGCCGCCTGCTTTCGTTACCGGAGGCATGTGTCAGACCTCCGCTGGCCGGCAGCGCGAACACTCGTCGCACTGCTCGGCTTGTCCGCCTCTGGACCGCGGCCCAGGCCATGCCGATAGAAGCCACCGGATCCATCCTGGCGTAGATGGTCCCCGGTGGGTTACCTCGGCCTCGGCCTTGCACTTGGTGCACAGTGGCATGTGTCAGTCCTCGTCATCATCGTCGGCGGCGTCGGCGTCGGCGTCCGTGGTCTTGTCGAGCTTCTGGGCACGACCGGTGCCGAGGACGCCACGCTTCTTGCCGCGCTTGCTGTCGTTGTTGCTCATGGTCTCGTAGAACTCCGTGCCCCGGTCGTGCCTCGCACAGGGGAGTCGGGCGCTCCCTGGGTCATCGGCGGTCGTCGTCAGATGTCGCTCGGGACGTCGTCGGGGACTTCCCCAGGGTCCGGCGTCGGGCCCTCGGGAAGCCGGTCGTGGAAGTTCGTGATCTCTAAGTAGGGATACTCTAGCCGGATCGAGTCATAGTGGTAGCCGCCTGCCGAGCCAGCGCTGGTCAGCGCCGCCCACTCCGAGGGCGGGACGTCGACGTAGGCGTACAGCGAGGACTGCCCATCCTCCCGGAGGAACGACAGGTAGAGCTCCTGGGCGTCGTAGTCGTAGAGCCCCTCGTCGAGATTCGAACTACTGAACTGCGTCTGCTCGACCGCGTCCTTGGCGACGAGGTTGCTCTTGACCGCATCCCACTCGCGCTCGCCGATCTTGTACTCCGCCGGCGGCTCGTGAACGGCCTCCGTCTCGCCCTCGCCGGCCGGGTTGCCGCCGAACTCCTCTTCGAACTCCTGGAGCGTCATGCTCCCGTAGGGGTCGCCGAGCGGGTCGAGGCCGAGTTCCTCGCGGGCCTCGTCGACGGTACCGACGCCGGCCAGCCGCATGGCGCGGACGCGCTGCTCGGCCAGCTGCGCATCCTCCTTGGGCTGGTCGGCGCCGCGGAGCTCGTAGTCGATCGTCCAGTCCGAGACTCCGAACGCCGTCTGATGGAGTGTCTTGTAGAGGCGGGCCTCCAGTTTGTTCTGCTCGGGCTGGATCACCTCGAGCGCGAAGTCCCGGTCCTGCTGGTCGGAGTTCGACCGGTTCGCGGAATCGGTGACGCCGATCTTGATGGGCGGCATCTCCAGCACTTTCGCGATCTCGTGCTCGTTCTTCTCGCGGAACTGCCGGAAATCCATCTCCTCGCTGATGCCCTGGCCGAGCGGCTCGATCTCGATCTCGAGCTCCTCGTCGCCGAGATCGTTCTGGGTCTTGAACTTCTCAACCTCCAGCGTGACTGCGCGATGGGACTCTTCGCGAAGCCCGTTGAGCATCTGGCGGAGGTCGCGCTTCGATTCCTCTTTCAGCTCGCCGCCGGTGACCTTGACGACCAGCCGCGGGATCGTGTCGTTCTGGAAGAACTGGCGGTTGTAGTCTTTCGCCGCCTCGTCCGCGCTGATCGTCCGCATCGCCGACACCCAGTCCGGAACGCCGTAGTCGTCCTCCAGCGGGTTGGGGTTCTTGATGAAGATCAGCTCGTTCGCCGGCGCATTATCGAGCGCTTCCGCGCTCCCGACGGCGACGTCGCCCGTCTCGCGGTCGACGAAGATGGGTTCCTCATCGTCGTCAGCCTCCGTGTACGTGACTGTCGGCGGGCCGTCGCCGGTGGTCTGGATTTGGGGCTCCAGTCCCCGGTAGCGGTCGCCGAATTCGCCGAAGTACCGCCGCCGGCCGTTCCTGATCTGGACGTAGCCTCGGGACGCGAACTCGGCGACGTCGCCGTCAACGAATCGGCCCTCTTCGGGGTGCTGGGGCTGGGTGTGGCTGATCGACTCCTGGGGACGGCGGACGCGGACTGTGTTCGCGGGGACGTGCGCCAGGCCGACCGGCTTGCCCTCGGCGTTGACGAGGACTTCGAAGCAGCACCAGCCGACGAGGTGGTAGTCCTGGCGGACGAGCTCTTTCACTTCCTCGGGCGTTGCGGGTTCGGCCGGCCGGTCGGCGGACGTCTGCCATCGCGAGTCGGGGCCCCGCCAGAACCACTGGACGACCTCGCGTTCGTCCTCGTCGGCGTCCTCGGCATCGATGTAGGGATGGGGGACAATGTCGAATCCGAGCCCGACTTCGTAGCGGGCTTTCTTTCGGATGCCTGTGGCCAGCGTCTCGTTGAGCTCGAGGAAGCTCGCGAGCCGGTCGGGGTTGTAAGGTGGCTTGACGCCGACGCCGAGCGAGCGAATGCGGCGCTCGGCCAGCTGCGTAGTCGTCTCGGCCTTCGAGAGATCGGCGCCGCCGCCCATCCCGTCGACATGGATCTTTACGTCTGACTCGTCGTCTGCGTCTGTCTCACTCATAAGTAGTTCACCCCAGAGTCCTCTTCATCGCCGGCGTCGAAGGCCAGCCGGCGCATCCCTTGCTCAGCCATGTACCACGCTGCGATCAGGTCTGGTGTGTGCCCCTGCAGCTTGCCGTCCTGCAGTTCGAGGCTCATCGCAGCCTGAACGAACTCCTCGCTGGCCTGGTGCCCGCGGTAGAACTGGATGGCGCCGTTCTCAACGAGCGTCCGAAGCCGAGGGATGCCGTTCTCCCAGGAGTGCTTTTGGCCGGACGTCGAAATTCCCGTGACCTTCCCTGCCAGCTGGGGACTGAACTCGATCGCGTCGTTGACCACGTACTGCTGCATGCCGTTGTCCTCGATCACGATCAGCGCCGGGTCGTACCGCCGGTCGTACTCCGCGAGTTGAGCCTTGATCTGGCTGGGCTGCAGGCCCTGATCCGCGCGGGCGTCAAGGAGGGTGCGCGCCCCATCGGCTCTGGCGCGGAACACGACGAACGCCGCGTCGTCGCCGGTAGGCGACTGGGCGGGGTCGTGGGCGACAACGATCGCTTCGTTCGCGCCAGCACGATACTTCGAGGGTGGGGAGGCCCCACGGATGCTGCAGCCGCCATCCTCGACGCGCCGGTTGACGTCGTCGGCGCTGATGAGGTTCCCCGAAGCGCCGCGGATAGTCAGGGTGTACTCGCGCCAGAACAGATGGTCGGCCATCTTCGAGCGCTTGTCTGCGAGCCAGTCCGGTCCGCGGGCCTCCGGCCAGAGCAACTGGAGCGTTCCCCCGCCCCACGGGTTCTCGACCTCGGTGTAGAACTCGGGGTCGGGGCGCCGGGTCTGCCAGTCGTCATCCTCGCCGAACTCTTGGTCCCAGGTGTCGAGGATTGCGGGGAACTCCCGGAGCGCGTACCCCCCGTAGTCGCGGTAGTGGTTGTAGATATCGTCGGGGCGCTTCCGCGTCCCCACGAGCACCGTCCGGCCGTCGTCTTTGACCATCGGCTGGGCGACGCCGTCGACCCAGTTGAGGACGCTCTCGGTCGAGCCGTCGCCGAGTTCCTTGATAATGTCGTCGAGGATGAGCAGGTGCGCACGCGCGCCCTCGATCGCGCCCTTCAGCCAGCCGGTCGTCAGGCTGGAGCCGTTCGCGAACTCCTTGGTCTTCTTCGAGTCGGTCTTCCGGGGTTTGTTGAGGTTGAGTAGCCACGGGTTGCGCTCGATGAACTTGTTGAGTTCGCGGTCGGCCTTCTCGTAGGCCTGGTCCTGGGTGTTCATCGCCCAGATCACGCGGTAGCCGTCTAGGTACTCGAGACAGGCAACCGCGAATGCCGTGATGATGGTCGTCTTAAGGCCATCTCGGTGGCAGAGCAGTGCGAGGTCGCTGTCGACGTCCGCCTCGCCGGCGAGGTGTCGGAGCCACTGGTCGTGGTGGTCGCCGAGCGGGCTCCAGTCGTCGTGTTCGGCGGCCATGTAGCCCTGGGTGAGCTTATTCGCGAAGTCGAGCCAGCACCCGTGTTCGAATGGGTTGTACGCTGCCCGGATCTGGGTACGGGATAGCTCGACCTCCTCGGTCTCGCCGGTCGACGGGGTCTGTGTACTACTCATCGTCGAGTGTCGCCTCCCGGATCGCCGCAGCAGTCTCAGCGTCGAGCTCGACCGAGTGGTCGACGTCGCCGTCGACTTGCATGTTGATGTCCGTCGAGTAGATGCCGAGTGCCTCACCCTTCGCCTCCAGATGCGAGGACTGTTCCTGGCGCGCCATCGCCTGCCCCTTCAGGTCGGGCTGGTCGCGCTCGAGGCCAGCGAGCTCCTTCGTGTACTTCGGACTGCCGTCGATCGCCCGCAGCGGATACTCCTCGCCCGGTAGCACTCGGGTCTGCTCGTTGTCGACGAACCGGATGATGACGTCGCGCTCGGTCGCCCACTCCGGCCAGTCATCGTCGCCCGGCTCGACGATCTCCCAGGCCGGCCACGACATCGGCGTCTCTCGGTCGTTCGAGACGGTCTCCGTCTTCGGAACCACCCGAACGATCGGTTGGTCCTCGACCGCCTGAGATTCAGCGTTCCGCGCTCGCTGGTAGAGCCGCTCTTCGCGTTCTGCTATCTGGAGGCGGACGTCCGCGTGCTTCTGCTCGATCTGCTCGATGACCTCCTCTTTCGGCTCTTCGTTGAGGTAGCCGCGGATGGTCGACTTGGCGTACGAGCCGACGCCTTCGTCCTCGAAGCGGTCCTGGATCTCCTCGACGCTGAGGTTGTCGAGGTAGTGCCACTTCAGGGCGAGTGTGACTCGTCGTTCTCGGGTGGACATGATGGGGAAAGCGTTCTGTAGCGTTCAGGGGTTGACTTATACTTTAAATAGGGCTGGTTACTTCCCGGCGGGGTTCAGACAGTCGAGACACGTAGGCCCGTCTTCGGCAGTTCGCTCACGTTCGCAGGGGTCGAACGCGAACGTGCGGCCGCAGTCCGTACAGGTCCAGCCCATCGGTCACTCCGGGGTGATCCGCTCGAAGCCGCGGGGGTCGAGGTTCTTCGCGTCCCAGACGTCGGCGAGCCACTGGGTTGAGTCGTGCATGTCGACCTCCTTCAGGTGCGCGCGCGGGTGGTGCTCGGGCGCGGGCTCCTCGTGGGCGATGAGTTCGACGCCGTCGGCGGTCTCGAACCCGCGGATGTGGATCTGGCGGTGCGGATGTGGCCGTGTCGGATCTCTGAAGTAACGACGTGCGTTTAGATCTTCTCCATAGTAGTGATACGAGAGGGGCCAGCCGGGGTTGTAGGAGGCTGCGGCGAGCGCGTCGCGGACGTCGTCGAGGCTTTCGTCGACGATCGTGGGGTCGCCGCTGGGCCGTTCGACAGTGAACCAGCGCCGGCGGACGGCGTAGAGCGTGCGTCGGAGGGCTCGCCAGGGGAGTGTCGAGAGCGGGATCCGGCCGGTCTTCTGGTAGCGATGGACGGTGCCGGCGCCGCCGATGATGAGTGCGACGAGCGCTTGGACGAGCTGGCTGTTGGCGAGCTTGAGGAGTTGGTCGATGGTCATGATTCGGAATCTCCGTCGGTGGTTTCTTCGCGGGCGGCGGCGAGGACGGCGAGCAGTTCGCCGACCTCGATGCCGTTGACGAGAAGTAGGCCTGCCAAGCCCAGCCAGGAGATGGTCGTCGGATCACCCCCGGATTCGATGCCGACGAGAGCGGTGACGAGGATGGCGAGGCTGACGACGAGGGCCTTGAGGGCCTTGAGCTTGCGGATGTCCATGTGTGCGATGCGTGCGAGTTGCTGGTTGTGTTCGGTGACTTCCCGCGGGCAGAACCAGACGGGGGTGTCCGGACTCTTCGTGCTCATAGGTGGATGCTGTCAGGTGACTCGAGTGTGTATCAGAACCGTTTCAATTCCCGCCAGCCGTCACGGGTGCGGATGCCGACGATCGTCTCACCGTTCCGGTGGCGGACCTGGAGTGGTGCGCCGACGGCAAGCTCGATCGGGGGCTGGCGCTGGCTGGGCATGGTCTTCGGTATGGAAAGTACAGTTGCCCTCGATGGAGACCGAGACGCGGGACGCGCCGCGGCCAGAGGCATCTGGAGTTCGGGCCTCCACGTCATCAGGAGTCCGAGTAGTCGCGGTCGGGTCGCGGATCCGTCTTGATGAAGTGCCGGATATCTTCGATCTGGTCGGTCGACCAGCGGCCGGACCGCTTTGCGGCGTCAGTGTTGATCGAGATCGGGTAGCCCGTGACGACCTCGCGGTCGTCGACGTCGACGACGAGCCGGTAGGTCGCCCCGCCGAACGTCTCCCGCAAGTGGTAGACTCCCGAGTCGACTTTCCGGCGGCTGCCGTGCTCGATGCAGCCGTTGATGATCTCGCCGTCGAGGTGGCGGTTCCGGTCGGTGCCGAGGTCTTTGACCTTTGATGCGAAGTGTTTGCTCGGCCGGAACGCGCTCGGGTCTCGGGGCACGGTCTCCGCTATCTGGCTGGGAGCAGACGTGTCGGTGGACATGGCTGTGGGGTTAGTCGTGGAGCGCGAGGCCGACCGCGAGGAGGAGATCGTCGCGACGCTGGTAGACTCGGTGCAGGACTTCGGCGTCGAACACGACGTCGTCGTCACCGTCGAGCAGGGCGGCGAGCCGGCCGATCGCTTGGCGGCCGGCGAGCACGGGATCGTGATGAGCGTGGTCGGTGTTCCCGCACTTCGAGCAGATCGTGCCCGTGATCACCGTGTCGCCACGTTGCTTCTCGCCTTTGCCGGCGTTCTCGGTGAGGAACTGGAAGCCGGTGGCTGCGCTCCGCGTTACCTCCTGACTGTAGTACTGGAGCGTCGGGTCGCCGTTCTCGTCGAGCGTCCAGCCGTGACCGTCCTCGGTGAACTCGAAGTCGGGCTTCGGCGGGTTGACGGTCTTCAGCTCGCGGAAGCAGGTGAAGCACCGGCAGTGGTCGTACATGAGCTTCCGGAGTACTTGGCGGCCCTCGTGTCGGAGCTCGCAGTCCGTACTACAGTAGCTACCGTGTCGGAACTCCCAATGGTTCCCAATCTCGGAGCACTCTGGATGCTTACACTCGACAGTCGTGGGGCTCTGTGTTTCGGTTGACATTGTCACTGTATTGGACCGTAGGGCGTCTTTCGTACTGGCGGAGAGTTGTCGGAGAGCGGACTCGGGTATTCGTCAGTCTCGCTCTAAGTCGAGGAAGTCGACTTGCCAGATGACGTGTGCAACAAGATTGTGGATGTCAAAATCACCATCCTGGAACGCTGCATCCTCGTCTGGAGCCCAGTTCCCGCACTGGGGGCAGACCTCGTGGTCAGGTGGCCAGTTTGCGAAACAACTTGAACAGAAGGTCTCCTCAGTTTGGAGAGCGTCAAGGACAGCTTCTGCTTTATCTCGGTACTCACACTGTGCAGTGCAGTAGCCTCCATTCTGAAGCGCCCATTTGCCGCGGACTTCATCGCAGCCGTCGTACGTACACTCATGGAGTTCAGGCGGTGGGACCTCATCGACGCCTCTGTTCGAATGAACCTCGATATGACACTCCTGACAGAGCGTGATTAGATTGTCGACCCCGTGACCTCCACCCTCGCTGATCTTCGTTTGGTGGTGGGCGTGAAGTCCCGATGGAGAATTAGAGTCTGTGGGTGCTTGATACTCGCAGTTCTGGCACTCGTAGCCGTCTCGTTTGAATACCCTTGCTCGTCGCTTCTGCCAATCGGATGGGTAATTTGAGTGTCTCATAGTGAGAATCATGCGATTCCCGATTCTATCGGGAAATTCAAATCTGCTGTACCCCTCCGCAGTGACGTGGATAGTGTGCAGATTGGACCGGGGCGTGTTCTCGGTTTGTTCTCGTAGTTCTACCGTCATAATCGTTCGGAACCCCCATCGGAATCAACCGGCTCATCTGGTGGTCGATAGCTCGGCCGGGGACGATACGTATCGGGGGCCGCTCCACGAACGCGGACCAGACGGCCAGTCTGGACCAGCGTCTGGAGACGATCCTGCATCGCGTGCTGGTCCATCCCGAACTCGTCCGCGAGCACCTCGCTTGGCACGCCGCCCTCGAGCAAGTCTGTCCGACCCTCCCGGCAGCGGTCACGGACTGCGTCGACGATCGCCTCGTCGGTCGGCCCACCCCACGCGTTCTGCTCGGTCATGTAGCTCCACTCCGCTGGGGCCGTTCAGTGTTCGACTCGTCTTTGTCGACGGGCGCGTAGCTGATCCGAGACTGCAGCGTCTCCGGATTCAACCCATCCTGGCGAACGAGTCGGCCTTCGTCGGCTAGCTCCCGGCAACGATGGGTCGCCGTCTTCATGTCAATGCCGAGCTCTTCGCCGATCGACTCAGGGTGTACGCCGCCAGCTGCGAGATCGGTCTCGCCCGCCGCGTAGAGCATGCGGACCGCCTCGAGGAGCTCGTGATCCTGAGCCAGGATGTTCACCGCGAGTCACCTCCGTCGGTCGCAACCTCGGTTTGGACATCGTCGAACGACCGGCCGACCGTCGGACTCGTCGGGCGCTGTGACCACGGCCGCCGCTCGCCCTCGTCTTCGTCAACCCAGTAGACGTCGGCCTGCCGGCGGTCGCGATCGTGGGGCTGGTAGCGCTCGGGGAGTTCGTGGGGCCACTCGGTCCGCAGGTTGTCGGGGCGCTCTCCGTGCTCGCGGAGGAACGCCATCCGGTCCTGCAGCATCTCGATGACCTCGTCACGGGGCCCACGCTCGAGGGTCTTCTCGACCGACAGCAGGCTGGCGACGGACTGCTTGTCGTCGAGGCCGCGGATGATGCCACGCATCCGCTCAACCGGATCCATCGCCGTGTCGTCGCCGGCGAGCAGCGGCTCGTCGAAGAACCGCCGCGGGTCGAACCCGAGCTGGTCAACTGCTCGGTCGATGTGCGGAATCTCCTCGTCTTCCTCCGGGGATCGATAGTTCATGCGGACCACCTCTCGAGGCCGGCCTGCTCGCGGTCGGGACGCTCCGGACACTGCATCGAGACGTGCATCGGGTAGTTCGTCAGTGGGTAGCGGGAGATCTCCCGGCCGCAGTGCGGGCACGTCCGAGTCCGGCCGCGTAGGTGCTGGGTCACGCCTGACCACCGTCCTCGTCGGCCGCCTGAATGAGACTCTGGTAGTGCCCGCTCCCACTCCCGCCAGGTGTCGGTTGAACGTCCGCGCAGTACTGGCATTCGCGCATATCCATATGGAGGACGCGCCGGGAGACCGCGCGAACGCTCTCCGAACACTGGAGCTGCGGACAGTCTTTGTCGGTGTGGTAGACGCTTCGGTTCGTGTAGCGTCGCCGCGACACGTACACAGTCTCGTCAGTCATCACGACCACTCCCCGAGGCCCGCCTGGTCAGCAGGGCGTGTCGAATCCCGACCACGGATCGTTTCCTGACACCGCCGACAGCGGTACTCGCCTGAAAGCGTGGTCTCGGTTGTTTCGGTCCCGCAGCGCTCGCACTCGCCAGCCGGCCAGCAGCCCGCACAGAGATCGCGGCCGTCCTCGTACTCGCGGATATACGCGCCCATCGAACCAACGCCACACTCGTCGCACGACGTCACACCTGATCACCGCCCAGGCCGTCTCGCTCGCCGATCGCCGACAGCCCGATCTCCTCCGGCGCCGTCGACGACAACAGCTTCCGCGTCTCGTTCGGGTCTCCGCTCGGGCCCTCGTTCTCCGGTGAGTGCTCGCCCGAGCAGACTTGACAGAGCCGGTCGATGTCGACCACGCTCCGGGGTTTCTCGAACACGTTCTTCGCGCGCTCGAGGTACTGGCAGTCCGGATCCGTATGGACGTGGTTCCGGCCGCCGTTTCCACTCCGAGACACCACGTACACCGTCTCCTCGTCGGAGTCGGTCACGCACCAACACCCCTCTGGGCCGAGGCCTCCTGGAGACTCGCCTGCTCGGGCCGCCGACCGAACACCACCAGTTCCTCTGTTTCCCCTGTCTCGGTGTGACGGTGGTCGGCCGTCACGCCCTGGAGGACAGCCAGCCAGCCCTCGAGCACCGCCCACTCGTCTCGAAGCCGCTCCACGCTGTCGTCTCGCACCGCCTCACTAACGCGTTCGATCACCTCCCGAGGCGGTGCAAGCTCATCTAGGAGGTCGAGGATGACACCGGAGAGGCTGGCCTCCCGGTAGTCGTCGCGATCCTCGTCGCGGCGGGTGTACCACGGCCGGATGTCGTACTCGTCGGCGTTCTTGAACGGGAGTGCTAGCCGAACGCCCCCGGTAGTGTCGCGGATGATGTCCAGCACCTCGAGGACGTCCTTGTTCCGGTGCCACGTCGACGTCGCGATATCGGCGCGCTCGCAGAGCTCCGCAACCGACACCGGTTCGCGGGCTTCGAGCAGCACCGCGACCAGATCGCGGACCCCCGATGACAGCCACGGCATGACGCGAGCCTCCGAGACCCGAGCCAGCCCAGTCCGGACCTCGTCGAGCCGGATGTCGCGCCGGCGGTCCTCAGTTGAGAGTCCGCAGACTGCGGCGGCCGCGTCGAACGGCGTCGCGGAGAACAACCTGAGGACCGACACTGCCTCTCGGGTCGGCTTGAGATTCTTCGCTGTACACAGCCGTTCGACGGCGGTCGCGAACGCCATCCGTCCGAGCTGCTCGGTCGACTGAACTGGGACACGGACTCGGATGTCCGGTGCATCCTCGTGGATCTCGCCGGGACTGCCGAGCCGCTGGCGGAGATCCTCGACGAGCGCGTCCTCCATGCTGCCGAGATCGCCGACAACGCACACTGACCCGATCAACTCGCCGAAGGGGTCGTCGTAGTCGACCGTCGGGACGATCGCGGCGTCCCGCTTCTCCTCCCGTGTCTCGAACAGCTGGCGGTACACCGACGAGTTGTTGTACGTCGACTGGATCGCAACGCCGGTCGCGAGCGATTTCACGAGCGTCTCCCGGCGATCGTCGGTGAGAATGTCGTTCCGGCCGCCGTTCGAACTCGGGAGGCGGACCTGCCGGACGACCTCCACGTCGACGAGATCTAGAAGGTGGACCATCGTCCCGGCGAGGCCGAGCGCTTCCCGGGTGATCACGCCCCGGTACTCAGCCTCGCTGCCGTCGAAGTCGCCCTCGTGGAGCCGCTTGGTCAGCTCACAGAGGTGCTCTTCGGCCGACTCGAGTTCGTCGACGTAGTCGCCGCCGTCCTCCACCTTGTCGGGGAGGTGGCCGAGGCACCGCGAGTCACGGAGGACGTACTTGTTCTCGGTGAGGAAGTGCGCGAACTCGTCGGTGTCGTCGAGCCGGTCGCCGTCTTTGAGGATGTTCGTGAACGTCTTCGAGCTGGCTAACGCTCTGGCGACACACACCCAGTACTGCATCGGGCCGTCGAACTCAGCACCCACGACCAGGCGATCGTCGCGGTAGTCGTAGTGCCACCGCGGACTGCCGCGATCGGCCTGTGCTTGGAGCGGGTAGTCAACCACTGCAAGGCCGTTCTCGGGGGTGCTGGCAGCAGTTGCGGTGGCGTCCCAGCGGGCCAGCGGCTGCAGGGTGTGGAGGTGGGGCAGCCGCCGCCGTTGGCTCTCCGGGGAGGGGGCCTCGTGTGTGCGCGTGGTTACACGGCTATCGTCGGACGATTGCAACTGGTCGCTAACGGACTCCTGAAGCGTCCGCTGTCGTGCGGTTTCGGTGTCGAGCCAGTTGAGATAGTCCTCGCCGGCGGGCAGGAGCTCGACGTGGCGGTCGGTGTTCGGCCCGAACGTGTCGACGACTCCGAGGTCGGCGAGTGTACTGATGCACTGACGGACGCGCGAGTTTTGGACGGCGTACTGCGCGTACAGCGTCCCGTAGGGGAGCGTCTGGCTATCCTCACCGGCGAGCGCACGCAGGATGGCGATCTCGCGACCGTCCCGGTCGAGGCTGGCTTTCGCTGCTTCGACGCGGTCGTCGCGGCTCTCCCGCGAGGGTGTGATGTCGTCGCGACTAACGGGGAGGTCCGAACGATGGTCGTCGTAGAGGTCGTGCTGGTCAAGCGGCGAGCCGATAATCCGGACGTCGCATCCGCGGGCGAGCGCAGCCAGGTACTCGCAGATGTCTTCGCGCTGGCTGCGGCGCCGATCCCAGAACGCGCTGGTGAGATCAACTTTGATGGTCGGCGTCGTGTCGACGAGCGCGAGCAGCTGTGGTGCAAGGGTAGTGTCCTCGGTTGTCGCTCGACCAGCAGTCTGGGCAAGTTGCCCGTAGAAGTCGAGGGCGGCTTGTTTGCTGCCGCGGGCGATGCGATCAGCAAGTCCGAGCAGATCAGCATCGTGCTGGCTGGCTGTGACGCCTGCGTCGTCGAGGAGCGCCTGCAGTTCAAGCGCGCTCCGGCCGTCGGCGAGCTCGCGGATCGCGTCGACGAGGGTGTCGCGGAGCTGGTCGACGATGGTGGCCGCTAGTTCCGAGACGGGTACTTCGAGCGTGGTGGTTGCGTCGGCGAACCGTCCCTGTTCGGTGAACGAGAGGCCGCCGGTGGTGCCGAGCGTCTCCGGGTCGTCATGGTCGACCGTACTGTAGTCGCGGTCGAGATCGACACGGTCACCGAGCCGAGTATCCTGGTCGCGGAACGCCTCCTTGGCTTCGTCCGCGAACCGGGTGTGCTGGTCGGAGAGCGCATCCCAGGCTTCGGCTTCGAGATAGTCGTGCTGGGCCCGCCAGCGTTCGAAGGACGTCTCAACCTCGTCGGCGAGCAGCTCGTCGTACTCGCTGAATGCCTGCTCGGCTTCGTCCGCGAACCGCCGCTCGCGGTCGCGATGGAGTTCGTCGACGCGGTCGGCTTGGATGCCGTAGTCGTCGCAGTTCTCGTGCGCGTCGAGTTCGCCGGCGTGTTGGGCGACGATTTTCGACCGGATTTCGGCCGCGGTTTCGAAGTTGTCGTGCTGGAAGCGGACGTTGAGTTTCGCGGTGTCGTGCTGCTGGAAACAGAGAGGGCATTCGGTGGTGGCCTGCTCGCGGAGGTTCTCCGTGATCCAGTAGCCCGTGCAGTTCGAACAGCCGACGATCTGGTACGTCACGCTATCCACCCCGGTTGTGCGTCTGTATCTCTCCGAGAAATGAGAGATTGCTTTTTAAGGGGAGAGCAGTGGCTCGCCAGCTGGGCGAGCAACCGCGCCGAGAGGGTGTACGGACTCATGGCTGTCTTAGTGGTGGTGGCGTGATGGCCGAGTTCCCGCCTGTGAGAGTGAGAGCGCTGGAGAGCGCCGCAGCTATCTCTAGGCGGTAAACTTATGCCGACTCGAAATGTAGGAGAAGGTGTTCCACTACCGCTCCTACAGATGGTGAGCCACTGGTGTAGTGGACTTACCGTGCTGTGTGCGTTCTTGCTGTGACTGTCGTAGTCACTACACTTAAAACCGCACCTAGTTTCCGGCAGCGTCTGACGCACGTCTGCCATCAAGCGCCGTCACCTCCGTCGCGGCTGAACCCGATCTCGTGCTCGGGGTCGAGCTCCTCGACCGCGTCAACGCCAGCGACGACGTCGACGATGCGCTCCTGGACCCGGCGCGGGATCTCAGTCCAGCTGCGCGAGCCCATTGGGTCGAACTGGTTCGAGCCCTCGATCCGGTGGGCGCGGTCGACGTGGGTGCAGATCGGCTCCCAGTCGTGGCTGCCGTGGCTGATGAGCGCGCGATACTCGAGATCGCGGGGGTCGGTCCGCCAGAGGACTTTGACCGTCTGGTGCTGGAGCTGGGCACGCGGTTCGGGCTCTTCGTCGACGTCGTCCTCTTCGTCGTCGTCCCAGTCGTGGTCTTCGAGGAGGTGGCCGTACTTCGTCTCGCCCATCAGTCGTCACCTCCCGTGCGGTCGGCGGTGGCGTTCTCGATCCGGGCGAGGAGGGTGGCGATGTCAGCGATCACGTCGTGGGTGTAGCTGACGGTGCCGCGCTCCGAGTTGAAGTCGACGAGTCCGGCGTCGTCGAGCTTGGGGAGATGGGATTGGTAGAGCGCGCAGTAAACGGCCTTCCGCTGGTCGGTCGAGTAGTCGCCGTCGTGCTGGCGGGCGGTGACGCGCGCGGTGAGGTTGCGGAGCCTGATCGGGCTCTCGGTTTCGGCGAGCTCCTGGACGACGAGTCGTCGGCGTTTGTTTTTGAGCAGGAACAGAACTTGCTCGGTCGAGGCGGGAATGGTGCTGTCCGGCGAGTCGTCGCTAGCGAGGCGCTGGTAGAGGCCGCGAACGGCTCGGGCGATGCTCACTGAGAGTCACCTCCGTTGCCGTCGACGTCGTCACGGGCGCTGCTCGCAGCGCGTTTCTCGGTGACGCCTTCCGCGATCCGGTCGACCTGGTCGTCGACCCACGCGTGGAGCGCCTGCCGGACACACTGCAGGCAGTAGGTGTCGCTGTAGATCCCGGTCGGCCCGGCTGGATCGAGATTCTCGTCGTACTGGACACCGCGGTTGCGGACAACACGGACGTCGGCGGGCCGGCTGCAGGTGTGGTACTGGAAGTCGTCGTCCTGCCAGTGGTGCTCGCACTCGATCGGATCATCCTGGTCGGCGTTGACGACGGGCTCGATCGCGAGCACGTCGGGCTCTTTGTAGCCGAGGCTGGAGCGCTTGATCGGCGGCTGGATCGCGTTCCAGTCGCGCTTCGTCTCGAACCGGATCGTGCCGGCCTGGGTGAGCGACCGCGGCAGCCGGGCGGCGCCGTCCGGGCCCGTGGAGGTAGTGCCGCCGTCGAACGTGACGATCTCCTCGGCGCCACACTCGGGACACGTCCAGGTTTCGCCACCGGAGATGTCGGTCTGGTGGTCGTGGGTGCAGCGCATGTCGGCGCCGCAGTCCGGACACTGCTCGGGGCGTTCGACCTGACCGCCGTCGGTGCGTACCTCGCGGTCAGTATCCCCGCTTTGAGACCGGAGTTCTGACGGTCGCTTGTGCGCGTCCGACCCCATGACGTTGGTGAGGAACTCCCGCGTGTCCTCGAAGACCGTCCCGACCGCCTCGGGGTCGCGTTTTATGATCGGGTCGTCATCTTTCAGCCGCGCGAGGATTCTCGCCCACGCACGAGCGGTCTTGTAGTCGTGTTCGGTCGGGTCAAACGGCTCGAAGTCGGGCGCGTCCGGGTTCTCGGGCGGTTCGATGTCGTCGCGGTCAACCCACACGTCGAACGGCAACGACAGTTGTTGTTGGATCTGTTCGATTGCGAGGCACTCGATACATCGCGTCACCTGCCCCCGGTCGCTCTGGAGTTCGTACACCAATCCGTCGGTGTCACAGTACCCGCAGCGGTCAGCACTGTCCGCGGGCTGCCCGCCGTCGGTCCGGATCTCGCGATCGTCCGTCTCGTCGGGCTCGGTCTCGAACTGGCTGTCGTCGACGTGGACGAGCTTGACTTGGTCTGCGTCCGAGAGGTCGGTGAGGAACCGAGTTCGGGTTGCGGTCGCGGCGTCGATCGTGTCGGCGGCGAACAGCACGCCGTCGCCGCTCGGGTGGGTCCGGCAGTCGATCACGTCGCCGTCGGTGACGAGGCGGACGACCACGCGGTCGTCGGCGCGGAGCGCGCGGTGGAAGTCGCTCGGGAGTACGGCGACCGTCCGGCCCAGGTGGTGGCGGCGGACGCGCTGGCAGGGACTGGACTGGTCAGCGAGCTCTTCGAGGATGTCGTCGATCGGCTGAGTCATCGCTAGAGCACCTCCCCGATTTCTTCGAAGCGATCGGCGATCTCCTCGAAGTCGCCGGCCGCATCGCGGAGCTGCTCGGGATCCGGGTCGTGCCGGCGGATGACCCGTTGGAGCTC
Organism: Halorussus marinus; assembly: GCF_004765795.1. Classification (GTDB taxonomy): domain Archaea; phylum Halobacteriota; class Halobacteria; order Halobacteriales; family Haladaptataceae; genus Halorussus; species Halorussus marinus. The sequence goes on along the minus strand of NZ_SBIV01000013.1, from coordinate 14,295 downwards.
CTCGCGGAACTCCTCGGTGCTCTCAGTCATCGACGACACCTCCCGGCGTGACGCTGTTGTCCTGGCCGGCGAGCATCTCGACGGCCTCGTGGACGTCGCCCGCCGGCGAGTACTCAGGCACGTAGTAGGTGCCGTACTTGAGGTCGTGGTCAAGTTCAGCCGGCGTCACCTGCTCTGGGTCCGCTCCGTCGAGCGTGATGTGGCTGAGCGAGAGCAGACCGTCGTCACCGACGTGGATGCGGTATCGATCGCCGGTCTCGGTTTCCGCGATCTGCACGCCGTCGAGGAGGTCTGCAGGCTTCTCGTCGGGATCGGTAGTGCCTTGCATCGCTAGTCCTCCGTTGCGATCCGAGGCGCCAGCTGGTAGCGCACGTTCCCGTGGCCTTCGACGATGTCGAATGCGAACAGGCACGGATAGTCGGAGCCGAGCTCGAGGCGGACTTCGGCGTCGTCGTCGATCACGCCGACCATGTCCGACAGGTAGTCGAGACTGTACATCGACGCGACCTCTTCGGGACACGATCCCATGATAAGGTCGTCGCCCGGGATTGCGTATCGCGCGCTGTTGGTGTCGCCGATACCGTCCGCGTACAGCGTCTCGCTGTCGAGGTCGAATCCGAGCGTGATTTTGTCGTCGACCATGTCGGCGGCGTCAGCGTACTTCGAGAGCTGTTCGCCTTCGAGAACGAACTCGCCGGGCAGGTCGAGTTCGGGGATCTCGGGCTCCTGGCGGATCGCGCCGGGGTCGATCAGGCCGAGGTCGTAGTTGAGCCCGCCCGCCTGGAGGTCGAGCGTCTGCTGGCGTTCGACGTAGTCGATGTGGAGCAGTTCGTTCGAGCCGGCGAACTTGAGGACGTCCTCAAGGTCGTCGATGGGGATTCCGAGCGTGGCGTCGGCGTCAGTGTAGGACTCGAACGCGTCCCGGCTGAGCCGGGTGTGGGTCATCGCGACGTTCGCAGGGTCGACCGCACGAATCTCGAACCCGTCCGGCGTCCAGTGGAGTTTGCACTCGTCGACGAGCGCGCTGACGGGATCGATAAACTCCTGGATGGTGTCGACCGAGACGATCGCGGTCGTCATGCTGAACCACCGTCCTCGGTGGCTGGGGTGGTGGTGTGGCGGTTCGTTTTAGTGGGGTGGGTGTGTTGGCTCATGTGTCTCGTGGCGTGCTGGGTTGGTTCGCGGCCACTGCGGCCGGGTCCGGTGCGTCTCGGGACCGCGACATGGCATGGGCCGGACGCGCCCAGACTTTGGATGGGGCGGGCGTGTCCGGCACTGGTCGCGGCCACCTGGTTATGCGCGCGCGGGATTCTGGCTGCCGACTTCGATCGTGAACGCGTCGCGCTCGACGAGCTCGCCAGTCTTCTTATCGCGGAGCACGTCGTATTCGGGTTCGACGGATGATTTGCCGGCGGCGCGGAGTTCGGCGCAGCCACGGCATCGGAAGTGGCCGTTGATCGGGAACCAGTTGGTGTGTTCGCGCGGGGTTGGGCATGCGTACCGCCATTTCTTGGTTTTGGTCGTGATCCTGTAGGGGTCGTCGCCTGGAATCTGTTCCGCCTACAATGGGTGTGGTATAAACGGTCACCTGATGCCACCGTGAAAGTGAAAGTATTCCTGTGGTGACTGGAAACTGCTGGTTTCTCGGGTGTAACCCGCGCGTACTGCCGGGTAACGACACCGGAACAATAAGCCGTGGGGGTGAAAGTGAACGTGCGTACCATCGGTGTGTTGTCGATCCCGGCCTGTGGGGGCAGGCCGGACCTGTCTTGTTCGTGAGCCTATGCCCTAGCCCTCATCACGCGTCTGCGGCGTCAGCTGTACCGTAGTCGACATCCGGCGTTGTCCACTCGCCAGCGTCTTCGGCATCAAGCCGTGCCTGGATTGCTTCGCGAACCCACTGGCTTCGGGACGTGTTACTGTGCCGACGGTTGTCGACTTCGGCCTCCATTTCATCCGGCATCTCGATGCTTGGATTTCCCATCTACTGCTATCTTGCTAAGGCAGTAACTTAGTCCTTTCTCTACTCAGGGACTCTATGGGGCACCCTTTATAGTGCTAACCTGCTAAACTAATAGTATGGCAAACCCAAGTTTCAGTATCGCAGACGAGAAATTAGAAGAACTTGACACTATTATCACGCATAAAAAACTCGAGGGTGATATTCCGATGGATGCATCACGGAGCCAAGTCCTTCGGGACCTTGTCGAGGAGTACATCGAGGGAAACAGGAATATCTCGATCGACACAGCGACAGCGACAGCTGAATGATGTCGTCCTGCTTCACGAGGCTCTATCTCTCTTAACCAACACCTGCACGATGTCAACCAGTGTTGTTGGTTAACTCGTGGGAAAATCTCGGCTCGACTACTCGCCGTCCGCAGTCGTCTGCCACCAGCGCGATTTCACGAACCGCTGGCTGCACGTCGGCTGGTGTTGGAGTTCGTCGATACCGGGAGTTGGCTCTTCAGTTAACAGCACGCCTGCACCACATTCCTCGCACTCTAAGCGCTTGGGTTCCCCGACCTTGTAGCCGTCCTCCGTGACTGGCGTCTCACTCCGCACAATCGCGAAATGCGTATCGGGATCCGAGAATGACCTCATCGCTCGACCTCCACTGACACGCTCGACGTCAGCCACCCATCCTCGCTGCGGATCTCCATCCCCGCGTCGCGGACGTCCGCCACGACCTCGCCAGGCTGGCCGTCGTGGCGCCAGACGAGCTCGGCCTCTGACTCCGACAGGCCACACGCCATGGCCGCAGACTTGAACGCGGCCCGCGAGTCGCCGGCGGCGAGCTCGCGCAGCTGGCCGACCGTCTCAGACTGCATCGTACACCTCCAGGTCGGGCTCGCTGATCTGTTCGACACCGACCGGCCGCCAATCCCCACATGCACGGTCGGGCGTTGCCTCGAACTCCTGGCGATACCATTGCCCGCTCCCAGACTCGAAATACGCTAGCCGGCGGCCGTCGACCGTCACCGTGAACGCTGGCTGCCCGCTCTCGTCGCTGGCGGGCTCACCGAGCTCGAGCAGCACCTGCTGGTAGCCATCCCGGGAAAAGTCGACGCTGTCGACGAGCGGGTGGCGGTCGAGGAAGTCGACGAGCGCGCGCCGCCGATCGACCTCGCTAGTCATCGTGATCACCGCCGGCCGACAGCCCGGGACAGTCGTGGGCGGCAAGCTGCTCGACCAGGCCAGCCCGACCACAGCCCGGACACTCCGCGAGCGAGCTTGCGAGCCGCGGGTCGTGCTCGGGGTTCCGAACCGGGATCACGCCCTCGAGGTCGTCGTAGAGGCTGGGATGATCGCGGCGGATGTCGTTGAAGACGTGTGCGGCGAGATCTTCGAGCAACGACGGGTCTGCCTGGTCGAGGTCGTCGACGTCGAGGCCGTCGATGCGGAGGTAGACGGACATCAGGCTCTGCCTCCGTTGGTGTCGGCGAGTTTCTCGCGCTGGTACCGGAGCGCCGGATCGACTCGGACACCGTCCGGGATCGGCCGCCGGCCGAGCGTTTGCAGTACGCGGCGCGCATGCTTGCACCCCTCCTCCGGCTCTCTATATCGCCAGTCGGCGCACTCGCACGCGGGATCGCGCAGGTCGACCAGGTAGTCTGCGTCGGCGCCACTGTAGACGCGGTAGCGGTCCTCGTCGATCGGCATGACTGCCATGGCTTCTTCGGCGGCGCGGCGGTCGCGATCGTCGACGCTGTCGGCCGTGGTCTCGGTCTCAACGGCCGCCATCACGCGGTCACCTCCGAGTCGTGGATGTCGACCTCGGCATCGTGGCCGACCTTCCGCTCACTCCAGCGCGAGCCCTTGTCAACACAGCCCGTCGTTGTCCAGACGTGATAGGTCACGCCGCCCTCGGTCTCGATCGACAACTTGTACACCGCGCCCGAGCGCTTCGCCACCCAGTCCGAGACCCGACCGGTCCGCGTCTGGGTACCGTGCTGGCTCTGTTGGGCGTGGTAGGTGACGGTCAGCTCGGCGTCGAGCGGGATCGCGGCGAGCGAGTTGTCGGTGCCCGCGATCGTCGCGATCGCCGCCGCGGGGATGGTCGCGGTCTGGCCGTCGTCGCCCGAGATCACGACCGCGTCGCCGGCCGCCTCGATGTCGCCGGCGTCGGTGATGCGTGCCGTGTGGCCGTCGTAGTCGTGGATGGCGACGGCGGTCGCGCCGGCGTCGAACTGCTCGGCGATCGCGTTGACGATCGCGCCAGCGCTGTCCATGTCCGAGACGTCTCGGGACGCGGGCAGGTCCTGGTGTGTGCCCGCGGGAGTCGATGCGTTCTTGTCGATGGGTTTCGAACTCATTGTTGCTTCACCTTGGCGTGGAGCACGGTCGGGCGTGGTGCAACACGCCCCGGCCAGTTTCTGCGGCCGGTGTCCCGCGCTTCCTAATTCATAGTAATAGAGCTAACACCATAAACCTACTGGTTGTAGGTTATCACCAATAGGTTTTTGTCCATTGCTGATAACTTATTAGGTGGAGATGAGTACAGTACTACCACAGATGGACGTTGATGATTTCCGCGACGCCGACTGGGCAATCGTCGAAGTACTACGCGACGGGCGCGCAAACGCCCCGCTCATCGCAGAACAGGCAGGCTACTCCGCGCAGTACATTCGCGAACGACTCGGACGGCTCAAACAGGACAACATCGTCGAACCGCTTGGCCATGGCATGTACGCCCTCAACGAGGAGGAAGTGCCCAACAACGATGGCTGACCCCTACGCAGACGCCGACACTCCGTGGCGCAACCCACAGATTCTACGCAACCTGTTCGTAGAGCAAGGGCTAAACACAGCGGAGATCGCGGAGGAGCTTGGAGCATCGGATACAACTGTTCAGAAATGGCTAGACGAACACGGTATTAAAAAGAAAGAAACAATCAACAAAGATCGGCCGTGGCGTGACGAGGAACTGGTCCGAGAGCTGTATCACAACCAGCAGCTCACAATCCCCGAACTCGCAGACGAGTTAGAATGTGGGTATGCGACTGCCCACGAGTGGATTCATAAGCATGAGATTGAGACGCGGGGCAAGTACGAAGAGTCTCGGCGGGTCCGCAGGAGGAATCCACCCGGTCACCGAATTACAAAAAGCGGGTACGAAGTAGTTGAGACAACTATTTCTGGATCAACCCGGGAGGTGCGAATCCACCGGCTCGTTGTTGTCGCTGAACAAGGATTCGAAGCCCTCAACGGGAAGATCGTGCATCACAGGAACGGAATCCCCTGGGACAACCGCCCCGAGAACTTAGAGATAATGTCCAACGAGGAACACGCCAAGGTTCATCGGCCAGTTGAGGTTCGGTGGGGGCATCGTTCGCCACGGGACGCACACAAAGGAGCGGATACTGATGCCTGAGACCGATATCGATTGGCCGTCGGGCTGGGACCGCACACCGCCGGGCGAGCGCGAGCGGAACAACCGGTTCGACACCGGCCTCCGCCAGTCCATCGACGACCTCGTCGACGAGCTCGACCGCAGTCACGCCGAAGCCCTCGAAGACGCCGCCGTCTCGCTCGCTGAAGACATCATGAACGGCCGCCAGTACGGCTTCGACAAAGACGCCTCTCGGGAGAACGCCGCGGAGCTCGACGACGCGATCACCGCTCTCCAGGAGGGACTGAACGACGACGACGGCTCGGGAGAGCAGGCACCTCAAGAAGAATGGGAGGAACACAACGAGTCGTTCAACTACGACGCTCCCGACGGCCCGCCAGATACGTGGTCGAGCGAGGAGTACACGGAGCTGCACGATCGCCTGATCGGCCAGCGTACTGAGTGGTACTGCCAGTATTGTAGCACGTCGCCGTTCAGCCGGCTGGAGAAAGCACGTCGTCATGTCGGGAAGCAGCATGGCGACCACCTCTATCAGAAGTACGGAGGAAGCGATGAGTGAAACAGCCACAAACAACCCGGATACTGAGATGAACAGCACTGAAACTATCACCGTCGGCGAGGATGGCTTCACGCTTCCCGTCGTCGACGTCCTCACCGGCCGCGGGTTCATCACCGGCAAGAGCGGCAGCGGAAAATCCAACAGTGCGAGCGTCGTTGCGGAACAACTCCTCGATGACGGCTATCCGCTGCTCGTCGTCGACACCGACGGCGAGTACTACGGCCTCAAGGAGGAGTACGAAATGCTGCATGTCGGCGCCGACGAAGAGTGCGACCTCCAGGTCGGACCCGAGCACGCCGAGAAACTCGCCTCGCTCGCCCTCGAAGAGAACGTCCCGATCATCCTCGACGTCTCCGGGTACCTCAACGAGAGCGACGCGAGCGACCTGATCCGGGACACCGCACACCAGCTGTTCGCCAAGGAGAAGAAGCTCAAGAAGCCGTTCCTGATGCTCGTGGAGGAAGTCCACGAGTACATCCCACAGAGCGGTGGGCTGGACGAGACGGGCCAGATGCTCGTGAAGATTGGGAAGCGCGGCCGGAAACACGGCCTCGGCATGGTCGGGATCAGCCAGCGCCCCGCGGACGTCAAGAAGGACTTCATCACGCAGGCCGACTGGCTCGTCTGGCATCGCCTCACCTGGGAGAACGACCTCAAGACCGTCCGACGAGTCCTCGGCAACGACATCGCTGACGACGTCCCCGACCTCGCGGACGGCGAGGCGTTCGTGATGGCGGACTGGGAGACTGACATCGAGCGCGTGCAGTGGCAGCGCAAGCAGACGTTCGATGCCGGCGCGACACCCGGCCTCGACGACTTCGAGCGCCCGGAACTGAAGAGCGTGTCCGGCGATCTCGTCGATGAACTCGAAGAGATCAGCCAGCGCGAAGACCGCCGCCAGGACCGGATCAGCCAGCTCGAAGACCGCGTCGACGAGCTGCAAGCCGAGAAGGCTGAGTTAGAGGAGGAACTCGACCAGGCGCGCGACATGCAGCAGATGGCCGAGCAGTTCACCGAGGCCATGACGTCCACCGGCGGGAGCAGCGAGAGCACCGAGACGATTCAGGCTGAGGTTGCGGAGATCAAGCAGGAGAAGAACGAGCGGATTCGAGAGCTCGAGAGCGAACTGGAGGACGTCCGAGACGAGAACGAGGAATACCGCGAACAGGTGGAGGCGTTGCGCGACGAGCTGGAAAGCCGGCCGGAGATTAGCGAGCGCGCAGTGGAGGCGGTGGACGTGCTTGCCGACGAATTCGGCGTCGGAACGAGCGACAACGATGCGCTCAAGCGGAAGTTAGAGACCGCTCGCGAGCGCATTGAGGAACTCGAAAGCGAGCAGTCCGCACCAGACCCAGACGTCCTGGAACATCCGTCGGTGGACCGATACATCTCACGGATGCAGAACGAGCTCGCCGACCTCGACGAGTACGAAGCCGACATGCTCCAGTGGTTCAAGTACAACGGCCCTGGAAGCGTCGAAGACGCGTACTGGGCAGCCGGAGGGTCTCGAAAGAGTAGTCAAAAACGCAAGAAGATGAAGACGCTCCAGCAGAAGGACCTCGTCGAACAGGTGCAGCGCGGCGAGTACCGCTACGCGCTCCCGGAGGCGGTTCGGGACTGGTTCGACGGGAACGACGCCGTGGCTGAGGACGACGTGGAGGCGATCGTCCTTGAAATTGAGAGCGTCTTGGAGGGCGCCGATGCCTGAGCCAACAGACGCTACGGAGCAGGATACGGAAGACGAAGCTAGTACAGACATCCACGAGGACTACGACATCGACGCTCCACTCCGCGAACGGCTGCCGGTGATGGCCGATATCCAGGGCGGCATCGAACTCCACGCAGGCGACGACCGCGGCGTTGTCGAAGTCCTCGGCAGGCCACACACCATAGACGAGCACGTCAGCGGCAGCATGGAGCTGCGGGCAGGCGGCCGCTCGGATAACTGGAACTACGAGATCGTCGTCCCTGCCGAGAATACCGAGCGCGGCGCGTTCGTTCGAGAGGTCGACCCAATGCAGCCCTACGAGGACTACATAGACACCCGCCGAATTGCGCTGGACGACGTAGACGTGCGCATCTATGGCGTGGACGACGACCGCCTCGAGGACACGCAGGAGGTGGCGTCCGGTGACTGATCGAGTCGAAGACGATGGCCCTTGGACGCGTCGCTACCGAGACGGTGAGCAAATCTGTGGACGGTGCGGCAAAGAACTCAATGGCGACGATATTCGAGCGAATAAGACCGGCGAGTACTACTGTAGTCACGACTGCGCTCGGAAAGACGTGTCCGAGAAGACCGAACAATGAGTTGGAAATGTAGACTGCTCGGCCACGAGTCGCACGACCTCCGGCACCGTGGGTTAGACAAATACTGTTCCCGCTGCGGGGACGTTCTCGCAGTGTCTAAGCAGACCAGGAGGACGCGCGATGACTGACCGACCGCGGTGCGGGAACTGCGGTCGGTTCGCCGGCGTCCGCTACGAGTGGCGCGGCCCCAGCTATACGGAAGTCATCAATTGCCAGACTTGTGGCTCAAAGGCGTATCGGTACGACGCGTTCGCGGCCGCCCTTGAGGACATGAGCGACGAGGAGGTGGTGTCCGGTGACTGACCGAGTTGAGGCCGAGTCAGTGGGGGACGTCCCGCTTTGTCTCGGCTGTGGACTAGCGGGCGAGGTCTCCGACCATGATGGCCTCTGCCGGGAGTGTTGGGGGCGGCGGGAACGCTGGCAGGGCGGCGGCCCGCTCCGAGTGGTGACGCCGTCGCGGACGTACCACGAGACCCCGCGCTGTCCCGCGGTCCAGAACGCCTCGGAATGGCGGTACTGGCGTGATGAGAGCTGTTGTTATGCTGATCTCGGCGGGGATCTGGACAAGTGCATTCGCTGTCATTCCCATCGGCTGTACGGGTTTGATGAGTATGTTGGCGACGAGGAGCGCCAGGTGGTGGTCGGTCATGCGTGACTCGGACGCGACCGACTAAGACACTGTAGTCCCAACCCCGAGCTATGCCTCGCGAAGACTACGACATCGTCGACCGTGTCGTCCGTACTGTCTACTACCAGATCAGCCCCACCCAGCCCGACCGGATCCCCGCGCACAAGGTCGTGATGATCCTCGCCGGCAACGGCAGCGAGGACGAGCACCAGGTCCGGCGGGCGCTTGATGACGCGGTCGAGGCGGGTCGGCTGGAGCGCGACGCCGAGCATGTTTGGCTGTCGGATGAGTAGCACGCCGTGCTACCTAGCCGGGGGGCGATGATCGCCAGTTTCTATCGCACTATACGCTATACGGAACTGTCGCGAACACTTCGATAGTGCTGCGTCTACCCCTCGAACGTCTGACGCATCTTTATCACGCATCCCGCGCATAGAGCGACATGAACGACATGCGTATCGGAATCACCAACCAGAAAGGCGGAGTCGCAAAGACCACAAACACCATCAACGTCGCCGGCGCACTCGCCGAACTCGGCCACGACGTGATCGCCGTCGACGCCGACCCCCAAGGCTACCTCACGAACCGCCTCGGACACAACAACGCCTACACCACCAACGCCGACAGCCTCTTCGAAGCACTCAAAGAACCCCGCGACTACGACATCGGCCGCGACCTCGCCGTCAGCCACCCCGAATTCGACATCCTCCCAGCACACGTCGACATGTTTCGCGCCGAGCAGGAGCTCATCGCTGCCGGCTGGAAGCCCCGCGAACGCCTCAGCCTCCTCTTCGACCACGGCGGTATCGACGACTGGGACATCGCAGTCGTCGACGCGCCCCCATCGCTCGGCCCGATCAACGACAACGTCCTCCTGGCCTGCGAGGGCATTCTCGTCCCAGTCGAGACAGACGAGATGATGCAGCTCGCACTCGAGCATCTCCTCAACCAGATCGAAACCCTCGAACAACGCTACGACACCCAGATCAAGGAGCGCGGCATCCTCGTCTCCGACGTCAACTACCCGCTTGACAACGAGCAACAGCGGATGCTCGACTGGTTCGAAGACACGTTCGGCGGCCGATGCCCCGTATTCGAGATCGCTCACCGCGTCGCGATCGCGCGCTCGATCAAACAGGGCGGGTCTATCTTCGGAGAGGACGCCGAGGACACCGACATGACGGACGTCTACCTCGCGGTTGCCGAGGAGGTGGCCAGCCATGCCTAATGGAGACGACGTCCAGGATCGGCTAGCGAAGCGCTTCGAGGACGAGGACGACGGCGTCGACGAACAGTCCGAGAGGAACGACCAGCGGGAAGAGACCGACATGCGTTCAGACCGCGACATGCGCGACATGAACGACCAGAACGAAAACCGCGACGGGAGCGAGGAGAACGAGGAGAACGGCTTGCCCGCGGGGAGCGCATGGAACGTTGAGAACGTCAAGCAGGAATGGAATGGCGTCTCGTTCTATCTCCCCGACGAGCTCGTAGACCCCATGAACGATGAGTGGTCGCGGCTCAACTACGTCGCGGATGGCGATTACAAGAAAGACCGACACTTCAAGACTCTCGTTGTCTTGTTGGGCATGGAGCGCATGGTGGACATGGAGGGCGAGGAACTCGATGAACGCATTGAGCGCATGACGCGCATGGAGTTACTGGACGATGGTTGAAAACTATCGTCAGGCATGCCTCGATGCAAAGGGAGAGAAATGTATCATCTGTGGCGGTGGCGAGGATGTCCTCGCCCACCACATTGATGGCGACCGGACGAATAACATGCTTGAGAACTTGGTGCCGGTCTGTCCGTCTTGCCATGGGAAGATTCACGCCGGCGCGCCTGGGTTTGAAGAGTGGCACCAGAAGCTCCCCAAGTCCGCACAAATTCACTCTGCGAACAACGTCAAGCAGCGGGAGAACTGGAGTCCGAAACAGATCCATCTGCCCGAGCGGCTCGAGGATGAACTGGAGATTGTGCTCGATGAGACGAACGTCCAGCTGCGCCGCGACGGCGCGGATCCGCTGGAGAAGCTGATGCACTGGTATCCGCTGGTCGTTCAGAGCGGGCTCGAAGCGGTCGAGGAGATGGACCGCGAGGAGATCCAGGACCTCGTCGAAGAATTCGAGACCGACGAATAGTCCTGTCGAGAGAGATTACAGTTCCGATGCGTCGCTGTCTGGCGGTCTTGATGAGGTTCTATTTGGAGAGATAGGAAAGATTATTCGCCTACACGGGCCGACATCTTGACTATTCCGAGTCTTAACCAACACTCGGACGCCGACCGGCCCCAGTGTTGGTTAAGCCCGAGATCCACCGAATCCCGGGGTGTTCGAACCAGTATATATTGGCAAAGAATTAACTATTCGGAATCATGTCTAATCAGTAAGGAGTACGGGAATGTCTTCGCAGAAAGACCCGGTGTAGCAGCACCGGATCCCGTGCTTCTTGAGAGCCCAAGAAGCATGCTCGAATTCGCCCCGCGCCTACAAAGGCGTAACGCCAGCCGTATCGCTCTCCACCAGCCCTCCACCCACGCGGGAGGTCGCCGATGACCGAACACAGTCGTAAGCGTGCGCTCAACGATCGCGAGTACGAACTCCTCGTCGAGGGCGCGCGCCGTATCGACGACGATCTCCGGTCACTCGAAGCCCTCTTCGTTGCGTTCGTCGGCGGCCGGCTCGGACTTCGGCCGGGCGAAATCGCGCACATGACAAGCGAGTGGGTGGATTGGCGACGCCGCCGGATTTGCATCCCATATCACGAGCCCTGCGAGAAAGGCCGAGACGGGGGTATCTGTGGCTACTGTCGCAGCCAGAGCGAGCAGCGCGCCGAATACAACACGCTATCGCTCGCCGAAGCCCGGCTTGAAGTATTACGGGGCGAACACGGCCACCAGCTCTCCGGCACCGTCCGCAGCCAGATGCAGGCCACACACGTCGCGCACGTCAACGGCACGCTCGACAGCGACGTGCTGGAACGACAGCTACGCCAGCTGCTCGAAACGGCCGCCACCGCCGACGACGCCAGCAGCATCTTGGATTCGCTCAACGCGGCGGCCCGCGACTATCGCGAGGAGCACTCCGTCTCGCAGGCCGAGGCCGAACGCGAGATGTGGACTGCGAAAACCGAGACCGCCGAACGCCAAGTGCCGTTCGACCACAACCCGCGCGCTGAAATCTACGTCGAACGGTTCTTCGACCGGCTCAACGGCTGGCAGCGATCCCGGCAAGCTGTCAACCGTCGGGTGACTGAGGCACTCGCAGAGGCCCGCGAACTCGACACCGACACCACTCACCCGCACGGTCTCAGGGCGACCGCCGCCACGCACCTGGCGGCGCGCGGGATCGAGTCGCTCGCTTTGCAGTCGATGTTCGGGTGGGCTGATTTGTCGACCGCTCGGAACTATGTCGCGGCATCCCCGGAGAATACCCAGCGGCAATTGCAGCAAGCGAACACGCGCTGAACGCGCCCCGGTCCGGATTTTCTTTCGTGGACGTGCCGTCTGAACGCCGCGGTACGTAGAGCGCCGGGTCTATCAGACCCAGTTCCCATTCACATACCAGTATTTCGAGCTTCCGGTCGTGTCGAACACTTTGACGCCCTCCCGGCCCGACCCGTTCCACTCGCCGGAACTCGATGGGTCGCCATCGTTCCGCCCGATACCGTTAATGAGCGTTCTTGTGCCGCCGTAGTTGAGCGAATCATGCCACCCCCACCATTCGATATCGGTTGCGCTCGCGCCGATATTCAGGTCGTTCGTATTGGCGTGAGCGACCCCGAAGAGACTGGTCTGGTTGACGGAACCGGTCACGACCACGCCGTCGCCGTCGTTCCCAACCGTGGACACGAACAGCGTGTTGTTGTCGGCGTTCGCCGCGTTCTCCTCGATAACCACGCCGTCGCCGCCGCAGTTATCAGCACGGACAGACCCTCTGATAATCGCCCAGTCCGTGATGTGGAAGCCGTCGCCTGCTGAAATCGCCTCTGCGTCGAGTGTGAGGCCAACCTGTTGAGCGTCGAAGCCGAGGTTCACAGCCGGGTTTTCTGCTTCTGTCTCGAACGTTCCGCGGAGCGTTAACCCATCAAACTGGTTTTCTGCTCCGAACAGACCGACGGCGTTCCCGCCTGTGCTTGTAATGCGACCTTCGACGGTGAGATTCTGGATTGGGTCGCTCCCCGATTTGTCTATTCCACGGCCGCTCACTTTCCCGGCGAGTCCTGTTGCTGTGATGTCGTTGCTGTTGCCGATTGCCGAGCGCGAGGTATACCGATTTCCACTCCCACCTGAGACGTTGAGGTGTTTTGCGACGGTTGCGTCCCCGAGCGCAATCACGCCCTCGATTTCTGTCCGCGGGGCTTCGTTCAGGTCGATGAGCGAGTCGTTGAGGTTGCGGCCGGTTGTGCCCGCGAGATATACGTCAGTGCATCTCGCGTTGAGGTCCACTGCTTCTTGGCCGTTCGCGCCGTGCGTGCCGATGAGTCGGCCGCCTCGAAGTCCCTCCGCGATGATAGTCGCGCCGTTGTCATCGAGTGTTGTCGAGGATGCTCCGAGAGAGAACGGACTCTCGTTATCCACGAACAGCACGCCAGCATTTGCGTCTCGGAGGTCGCCGCCTTCTTGGAGATAGGTCGGGTGGCCGCCGCCGAAGAACGTCACTGCTTGAGGCGACGGATGGTTTGTCGAATTTCCTTCGATAATCCCTCGGTTGATGATGGTGACGTTATCGTAGCCGTCCGAGTAGAGCAGGAACGTATGGTCCGTGTTCTGGGTGTCGGAGTAGAGCGTTGGGGATGCGGAGTCTTCGAACTTGATGTGAGCGCCTTCTTCGACGATGATGGTAATGTCGCTGGTTCCGATCTCGATCCAGTCAGGGACGAAGTGATTACCCGCCTCGAAAACGACAGTTCCGGGTTGGGTGAGTTCGTCGTTGATGTCGCTGAGGGATGTGCCAGCTTCGATGAACCGTGCAACGTCAGATAGTTCGTCTGTACTAAACGACTGAGCCTCGGCAGACCGGAACGTCGCATCCGGTGCCTGATTCTTCGCCACCACCGCCTCCGCGCCGGCGTCGACCTCCGCGACCAGCACCGACGCCGACGACGGCGCCGACCCAGTCGTGTTGACCGTGATCGAGACGTCGTCCTGCTGGCTCGGATCGACCACCAGCCAGACGTAGTTCACGCCCGACCCGTCCGCGAGCGCCACGTTGGCGCGGGCGTCGGGGAAGACGTCGTAGGCGTTCACCCCGTCCTTCACGACGGCGTGGCCGGCGGCGACGTCGACCTCGCCCGCCGCCCAGTCCGCAGTGACGTCGAGGCCGCGCTCGACGTAGTCGGTGCTGTTCTCCCGAGCTCGCTGCTGGGAGAGATTCTGTTCACTCAGTGCGTCGTCGTTCTGGAAGATAACTCGGTCTGCCATGGTATCACTCAGTAACGTTCGT
>NZ_SBIV01000012.1 GCF_004765795.1 Halorussus marinus | reverse complement strand
CTAGCGTCTCGGTCTCCGCGACATTGAAGAACGACTCTACCGAAGGATCATCTTGCAGGGTCGCTGAACTCATCCACCTCAGCGTTCACCCTGCTCTTTGGTGTGCTACTCGTTCTATGACACCCTCTTGGTTCACATTTATTCCCGGCGTGAGGTTCACTCGCTGTTTGTGACTCTCGCCGTGGTCTAAGCGCAGGTCTGAATCGTATACGCGCTGATTGTCAACCGTTATAACGTATCCTGCTACTTTATCTTCTCTATTAAGTGGATTAGTAGTGTTCACATAGATTTGATCATCCATGCTAACGAATTTTACTTCGTGTATGACTCCTTGTTCACTTGCCACTATTTCATCCTCTCCTGTTTTATTAATTATAGATGCGCTATTCATCGGCATGAGTACAATCATGACAAATAAGGCGCAAATGACTAACCAGCCAGTCTTTCGGCCCATTTAAACATATATAAAAAATACATCCATTTAAATCTTTATTTTATAGAATCTATTATATCTTCATAACCTTTTGCACTGCTAAATCTTTTTTCAACCACCTTCTCTACTCGATCAGTCACCTCATTTTTATTACCATCAATATATAATCGAATAAGAGAACCTCTTACTTTCGCGACAGTTTTAGCCACATTCTTTTTTCTAGTATAAGTTGATGATCTGATTCTGTCAACACCAACCTTTTTATGTAATGTCCAAGACGTAACCGTATCAGATCTTCCAACACGGAGATCGTCATCAGAATTGACAGCTCTGTATGCCGCCCGCCCAGTATCGACCGATCGAACCGTTTGCCACTCGTACTCAGCCGGCTCCACTAGCGTCTGGCGGGACGCTTCGTACACCTGAACTGTATCCGTGTACTGAGATTTCTCTTTGATTTCATATTCAGTCCCGTATACCGCGTCACTCACCTTAATGCGTCGTGATTTTCCAGTAAATTCTCCACTGGCGCGTGAACCTGTTGTTGCCCAATACGTTCGAGTTTGTGTGATTGTGTACGTATAAGGTCGAGTTACCTGATACGATCTCCTCTCGGTTGTATGATATGTATCTGTATGCGTGGTTTTGAAACAACCTAAATGGCGGTTGCAACGTGTGACCGTTCGTGTTCTCGTCTTCTCAACCAACACTTCTCGCGTTCTCGTCACGGTTCGTGTCTCACTCTTTTCGACCTTATATTCGGACTCGTACTGCTTCTCGGTCTGATACTCGGCCGGTTCGACAACGACACGTCGAGTGTCACCGGTGAATTCACCGTTCCACGGGTCGGAATCTCGCAACTCGGGTTGACCGCTGAGGCTGTCAATCCAGCGGGTGGCTGTTTTCGTCTTTGTCACTTGCTCCTGAGCCGTTCCAGAGGCACGCCAGTCCATCGTGGCGAATGCGTCGCGGGCCACCTCACTCTGGAAAGTTTTCGTCTCGGTCTCATAAGTCGCGTCCTCTACTTTGGTTTTTTCTTCGAGAACGTATTCCGTTTCTCGATGTCTTTCGTTGATCGAGTACCCACGGAGTAGATATCGGTTGAGACCCCGTGTAGAGTCGGTTGTCACTTCTCTAAATTGCGGTTTCTCAATCAGGTAACTCGTATTGAGGACTGATAGGTTTGTCCAGTATTGGTCTTCTTTTGTCAGAACGTCGACTGCGGGAATTTCGGTGATCTCTTGTTTTTCTGGGTTCTTTTCATTGTAAATTGATATTTCGGGATTCTCGGTTGGTGATAGCTCGGATGCAGGTATTTCCACGATACCTACCCTTTTTTGTGGATTTTCCGTGGCATCAGAGTGCTCGCTATTGGAAGCCGGAATTCGTTCCCATCTCTCGATCGAAGCCTGTGGGTGCTCCGCGGAAATCTCAAGGTCAAGATCATCGTAGTAGGTCCGCTTTGTGAGGAAGTATGGTTCCGTCTCGACTCGGACACGAACTATGTCATCGGGTCTATAAGGGCCTGAGTCCAAAACCTGTCTCGACTCGATTTCCGGGAGGAAACTGGCGAGGAAATCGAAATTACGCTTGGTTCGGAGATTGTGCTGATCTTCGACGATGCTGGCGGCCCTCTCGTATGCCGAGAACTTTGCGGTCGTATTGTCTGATTTCTTTGGATTCGCACCGTGCTTCCAGATATATTTTAGATCGGTTTTGTCGGGATCGAAGGAGCCACTGGCGTCTACAAAGATTCCGTGTTTACGGGTAATATAGTTCTCTGTTCCATCGTTCAGGACATCGAGTCGCAACTCTGGTTTGCTAGGAGTCACGTTAAATCTACTCTTTTGTTCGGTTCCCCAATCTGCATTATTTTCAAATAGATAGCTTACTAACACTTCATATTTCCCTGGGTAATTCCCTGCCCAATCTGTCGAATATATTATATATTTTGAACCATTTTTACTCTTTATTTTATAGTTCAAACTACCGTCAGATATTCTCATTGCATTTCCTTGTCCTGCATTTATTACCGTGCTAATATTCTCTCGATCAACTCCATTTAAGTCAATTTTCAATACGTGACGCGCTGTATACCGCTCTGCATCGATTCGCTCGTGATACGAATCGACCGGACTGTTGACAAACTCGGACGTGACGATCTCGGGCTCTTTGACCGGGACGATTTCTCGACTGTCGCGTGCGACCTGCCCGCGCTCGTCGATCGCAACCACCGTTATTTCGTAGCGCTCACCAGGTGTGAATTCGTGATGTGAGAATCGCAGGGTCTGGTGGCGCCCGCCCGAGGGTTGGTAGCGTCGCCGGGTCGGTGCCGGCGCTCTCGCAATCTGCTCTCCGTCGAAGGTCACCCGGACGGTCTCCAAATTCTCGTACTCGTCTTCGGCTGTCGCGCTCCCCGAGACGGAGCCGAACCTATCGAGCGAGCGTATCGAGGCGTTCGGCCTCGGGTCGGCTACGACCGCGGTCGAACCGTTCGAAAAGGTCGCGACGTTCTCCGACCCGTCGGTGTACGAAACGACGGCGTAGAGTTCGTGATCGCCGGGTGCCCACGCGCGGACGAGGCGCGCTCCCGTTCCGATGCGCGTCGACGTATTGTGCCACGCGATCGACTCGATGTTGGCGGCCGCGGCGTCGAGTTGAACCTCGTAGCGGGCGCGGAGCGGTTTCGCGCCGGTGACGACCGCATCGCCGTCGACGACGGGCGTCGCTCGGTCGGCGAGGGTGCCCGTCCGATCCCGTTCGGGCGTCGAACGCGAGCGGGCGTTCGCGTCGGACCGCGCGGTAACGCCGAGGGAACTCGATGCCGTCTGTCCGTCGACGTCGTGGACCGTCGCCGTCAGTGTTCGCGCCCCGGTCGTCGGGAACCGCCGCGGTATCGTGTCTAAACCCTGTTCGGCCACCACCGAGTGATTCGCCACCGTCACGCCGTCGACGGTCCAGACGACGAAATCGAGCGCGGCCGCTCCCCGATCAAGGTCCGCGGTGTACGTCGTCGAGTCGCCGACCGTCGGCGTCTCGGGGCCCGAAAGCGAAATGTCCGGGGCCGCACCGGGCGTTACGTCCACGTACAGCGTATCGGACTTCGCGGTCCCGTCGTCGGCTACCACGGTCAACGTGACACTGTACCGGCCGACCTCCGCGGGGACGAACGATGTGCGCGGACACGTCCGACAGTTCGGCGTCACGGACTTGTTGCTCGGCGCGCGAATCGTCCAGCGGTAGGTGCCGATCTCCCCGTCGGGATCGCGCGATCCCGTGCCGTCGAGGTGCACCGTCGCGCCTTTGTTCACCTCTTGGTCGAGACCGGCGTCAGCGAGCGGTGCGTCGGTCGCGGCGGGAACGGTCGCGCCCACGGCCGTGGGGACGACGACGAGGACGAGAATAGCGGCGAGACTCGATTTCGACATTTTCGACCAAATTTTCTCTTCCCATTGTATATAAAATCACTTAATTAGATATAGAAATAATATGGGGTAGTTCTGCGATAAACGAGCCGTTACGGCTGTGTCCATCCGAATCGGCCGTTCGTCGCGCCAGATTCCTCATGAACATTCCTTGCTAATCTATAGCAAAGGCTTTACTGTATCACCGACCAAGTTACGAACACTGGGCCTAACGGCCGTGAGCTACCACTATGACCGACGATGAACTCATCTGGCGAATCGCGGGTGGTTCCGGCGACGGGATCGACTCGACGAGCCAGAACTTCGCGAAGGCCCTGATGCGGTCGGGGCTGAACGTCTTCACGCACCGCCACTACCCGTCGCGGATCCGCGGCGGCCACACGTACGTAGAGATCCGGGCCAGCGACGAGGAGGTCAAGTCCCGCGGCGACGGGTACAATTTCCTGCTCGCGCTCGGCGACAGTTTCGCCCGGAATCCCCAGGAGGAGGCGTACTACGGGAACGAGGAGATCAAACCGCTCTCGGAGAACCTCGACGAGCTCCGGGAGGGCGGCGTCATCATCTACGACAAGGGACTGCTCGACGCGAGCGAGATCGAGAACTTCGACGAGCGCGTCGAGGAGAACGACTGGCACGTCTACGACCTCGATCTGCGCGGACTGGCCAAAGAGTACGGCCGCGAGGTCATGCGCAACACCGCCGGCGTCGGCGCGACGGCCGCGCTGCTCGATCTCGACCTCGATCCGATCGAGGACCTGATGGACGACGCGATGAGCGGCGACGTGCTCGAGGCGAACCTCACCATCCTCCACGACGCCTACGATTCGCTCAAGGAGGACTACGAGTTCACCCACGACCTCCGAGCGCCCGAGGGCACCAACGACGAAGAGCAGGTGTTCGTCTCCGGGTCCCACGGCATCGCGTACGGCGCCCTCGACGAGGGCTGTCGGTTCATCTCGGGGTATCCGATGACCCCGTGGACCGACGTCTACACCCTCATGACCCAGAACCTCTCGGAGTTCGGCGGCATCTCCGAGCAGGTCGAAGACGAGATCGCGGCGGCGTCGCTCGCCATCGGCGCGAGCCACGCCGGCGCCAAGGCGATGTCGGGGTCGTCCGGCGGCGGCTTCGCGCTGATGTCCGAGCCGCTCGGACTCGCCGAGATCACCGAGACGCCCATCGTGCTCGTCGAGGCGATGCGGGCCGGCCCCTCGACCGGGATGCCGACCAAGCCCGAGCAGGGCGACCTCGAACACGTCCTGTACACGAGCCAGGGCGACTCCAACCGCGTGGTGTTCGCGCCCGGCGATCCCGCCGAGTGTTACCGCCAGACCCGCAAAGCGTTCGAACTCGCCTACGACTACCAGATTCCGGCTATCGTCCTCTACGACCAGAAGCTCTCGGGAGGCCACCAGACCATCCCCGAGTCGGTCTTCGACGAGGAGCCAAACCCCGACCTCGGTAGCGTCGTCAGCGAGCAGGACCTCGAAGAGGCCGCCAAGGAGGCCGGCCGGTTCAAGCGGTACGTCTACGACGGCGAGGGCGGCGTCAGTCCGCGCTCGCTCCCCGGCCAGAAGGGCGGGAACTTCCTCGCCTCCGGCAACGAGCACAACGAGGTCGGCCACATCAGCGAGGATCCGGACAACCGGGTCACTCAGATGAACCGCCGGCTGGCGAAGCTCGACTCCATCAGCGAGGACCTCGCGGAGAACGCCGACCACCAGGCGGTCCACGGCCCCGAGGACGCCGACTACGGCATCCTCAGCTTCGGGTCGACGAAGGGCGTCGCCGAGGAGGCGGTCGACCGGCTGAACGAGGAGGGCCACTCGGTCAAGTCGATGAACGTCAGCGACATCATGCCGTTCGCCAAAGACGAAGTGACCGAGTTCCTCGAGAGCGTCGACGAGGCGCTGGTCATCGAGATGAACGCGACTGCGCAGTTCCGTCGCCACATCCAGGGCCAGCTCGGACGCTTCGGCGAGAAGCTGTACAGCCTGCTCAAATACGACGGCAACCCGTTCGAGCCCGCGGAAGTCGTCTCCGGCTTCGAGGTCCGTCTCGAAGGCGGCGCAGACGTGACCGACCACAACGTCCGCATCGAATCCGCAACGGGTGATTAATCATGAGTGCATTCAACGCAATCGGCGAGGACCGAGAGATCGACCGAGACGAGTTCACCCCGGAGATCGAACCGCAGGCGACGTGGTGTCCGGGCTGTGGCGACTTCGGCGTCCTGAAGGCGCTGAAACAGGCGATGCCCCAGGTCGGGCGCACGCCCGAGGAGACCCTGCTGGTGACCGGGATAGGCTGTTCGGGCAAGCTGTCGAGTTACTTCCGTAGCTACGGCTTCCACTCGATCCACGGCCGCTCGCTCCCCGTGGCCCGCGCCGCGAAGATGGCGAACCCCGACCTCGAGGTCATCGCGGCCGGCGGGGACGGCGACGGCTACGGCATCGGCGGGAACCACTTCATGCACACCGCCCGCGAGAACCACGACATGACCTACATCGTCTTCGACAACGAGATCTTCGGGCTCACGAAGGGCCAGACGTCCCCGACCAGCCCGAAGGGCCACAAGTCGAAGACCCAGCCCCACGGGAGCGCCAAGAGCCCGATTCGACCCCTGTCGCTCGGGCTCACCTCCGGGGCGTCGTACGTCGCCCGGACGGCGGCAGTCAACCCGAATCAGGCCAAAGAGATCCTCACGGAGGCGATGGAACACGACGGGTTCGCGCACGTCGACTTCCTCACGCAGTGTCCGACCTGGAACAAGGACGCCAAGCAGTACGTCCCGTACATCGACATCCAGGACAGCGACGACTACGACTTCGACATCCACGACCGCCGCGAGGCGTCCGAGATGATGCACGAGGCAGAGGACGCTCTCTACGAGGGCGAGGTCCTCACTGGTCGCTTCTACGTCGACGAGGACCGGCCGTCGTACCAGGCCGAAAAGCAGGCCACGGGCGACATGCCCGAGGAGCCGCTGGCCGAGCGGTACTTCGACGACGACTACGAGTGGGAGCGCAGCTACGACCTGCTCGACCGTCACAAGTAACGCCGGCTCGCGTTCGCGATTCTTTTTGGCGCGCTCGCCGACCGTAGCCCCGGCCTCAGTCGTCGCGCCCGAGCGAGGGCGGCGAGCGTGCGTCGCTCTCCTCTTCGTCTCCGTTCTCTTCGTCTCCGTTCTCCTCGTCCTCCTCTTCGTCTCCGTTCTCCTCGTCCTCCCCGTCGCCGCCGGGCATCCCACAGCCAGCTAACCCGGCGGCCGAGAGGGTCACTGTCGCTGTGAGCACGCGTCGGCGAGAGGTTCGTCGTGCCATGGACCGACCGCTACGCCGTTCGGACCTAAGAGGCGGACGGCCGTCGGGCGTCTGCGGACTCGCCCCGAGAACCGGTCGAGTGCTCGATGCCGACCCCGTCGGCCCGATTCGGCCCCGGCTTCGAGGCGGTTCGGTCCGAAAGGAAACCATTTTCCGGTTCGGAAGGTATTTTTTCCTGTATCGGAAATACTCTGGTAATGAGCACCCAATCCACCCAGGACCGGATTCTCGCGGTCCTCGAAGAGGACGCTCAGGCGTCCTACGCCGAGATCGCCGACCGGGCGAACGTCTCGAAACCCACGGTCCGCAAGTACATCGACAAGCTCGAAGACGAGGGGGTCATCGTGGGGTATTCGGCCGAGATTGACCCGAAGAAGCTCTCCAGTCAGAGCATCGCGATGGTCGGGATGGACGTCGCGAGCGACGAGTACGTCGAGGCCACCCGCGCGCTCAAGAACCTCGAAGAGATCGAGACGCTTTACACCTCCAGCGGCGACCACATGCTGATGGCGGAGGTCCGCGCCGAGGACGGCGACGCGGTCGGCGACGTCATCCGCGACGAGATCCTGGAGATCGAAGGCGTGACCGCCGCCCACCCCTCGTTCCTGCAGGAGCGACTCAAGTAGTCAGTCGAGGGCGGGGGTTTCGACGGTCGTCAGCGCGCGCTGGATGCGGTCCGATGCTTCCGCGAGCTTCTCGGCGCTGTTGGCGTACGACACCCGCAGGCAGTTCTCCGCGTTCGAGCCGAAGTCGGGTCCGGGGGTCATCGCCACGCCGGCCTCTTCGAGGAAGAAGTCCGCGGCGTCGAACGCGTCGCCCGGGAGATCGCTCACGTCCGCGAGGAGGTAGTACGCCCCGCCGGGCGTGTAGCCCATGCTCATCCCCCAGTCTTCGACCGCGTCGACGAGGAAGTCCCGGCGCTCGCGGTAGGTGTCTCTGACTCCGGCGAGGAAGTCGTCGCCGGATTCGAGGGCGGCCACGCCCGCCGACTGGACGAAGTTGGGCGCACAGATGAGCGTGTTCTGGGCGATGCGGTTGACGTGGTCGACGTAGTCGGGCGGGGCGACCATCCAGCCGAGCCGCCACCCAGTCATCGAGAACCGCTTCGAGAAGCCGTCGAGCACGAAGGCGTCGTCGGTGTACTCCAGCACGGTGTGGTCCTCGCCCTCGTAGGTCAGTCCGTGGTACACCTCGTCGGAGATCACGGTCGCGCCGGCACGGTCGGCCAACTCGACCAGCTCGCCGAGGGTATCGCCGTCGAGCACCGCACCCGTCGGGTTCGCCGGCGAGTTCACCAAGAGCGCCTCCGTCTCCGGGGAGAGAACCCGTTCGAACGCGGACACGCGCGGACGGAACCCGTCGTCGGCCGACAGCGGGACGGTCGCGATCCGGCCGCCGGTCTGGCGGACGAAGTTGGGATAACACGCGTAGTGGGGGTCGGTGAGGACCACCTCGTCGCCGGGGTCGACCAGCGCCGAGAACGCGAGCAACAGCGCGGGCGAGGACCCGGAAGTGACGATGATCCGCTCGGGGTCGACGTCGACTCCGTACCGGCGATCGTAGTAGGCCGCGATCGCGCGCCGGAGTTCGGGCTTGCCCTTCGAGGAGGTGTAGCCGGTCTCGCCGGCGCGGAGCGCCGCGATCGCCGCCTCGGTTGCCGCCGTCGGCGTCTCGAAGTCGGGCTCGCCGACTTCGAGGTGAATCACGTCGTCCATCCGGTTGGCCCGTTCGAGCACGTCCATCGCGGCGAACGGGGTCGTTCGGTTCGCGCGCTCCGAAACCATGTTCGTCCCTCAGGCGTCGGGTGACTATAAACCCTCGAAGGCGACGCCGGGCGCTCGCCGCCGGAGTTTTATCGGCGCTGTTACTACTGTTCGACATGGCTACGTACCGACGCGAAGTCCGCGTCGACGCTCCCCTCGACGAGGTCTGGGCGTTCCACTCCCGAATCGACGGCCTGCGGGCTCTCACCCCCGACTGGATGAACCTCCGGGTCGAGCGTGTCTCGGGCCCCGACGGCGCTGACGACGCCGACGACGAGGTGCTCGACGTCGGCTCGGAGATCCACATGTCGCTTCGGCCGTTCGGGGTCGGCCCCCGACAGCGGTGGCGCTCGCGGATCACGCGCCGCGAGCGCGGAGATGGGACCGCCGTCTTCGAGGACGTGATGGACGGCGGTCCCTTCCCGACGTGGCGCCACACCCACCAGTTCTACGCCCTCTCCGAGGACGCCACGCTCGTTCGCGACCGCGTCGAGTACGAACTGCCGGTCGTGGGCGACCTGCTCGGACCGCTCGGCTGGATCGGGTTCGAGCCGATGTTCCGGGACCGCCACCGTCGGACTAAGCGGATACTCGAAGACTCACGCGCCCGCGATTAGCGGCCCGAGCAACACCCCCATCAGGTGGACGCGGCGCGCTCCGTACCGGGCCGGCACGAGGCCGACGAGCGTCGCGACCACGAAGACTCCGACACCGACCCCGCCGGCGAACAGCCAGCTAACCCCGACCAACAGGACGAGCACGCCCACCGAGAGCCGGACGTTGTCGACGGCCCCGACCGCGAGGAGATATCGATCGCCGACGAGGAGAACGAGCGCGAAGCCGGCGATCCCCGCGAGCCCCGCCGCGGCGACCAAAAGCGGGAGGTCGACGGGCGCGCCGGCCTCTCGAAGCGCGACCATCACGCCCGTCCGGGGCGCCCCGAGCGCCGCCAGCGCGAAAAGCGCGAAGACGGTGTTGGCCGTGTTGACGCCGCTGGTCGCGACGACGAACCCCCGTGCGTCGGTCGATCCGGGCACGAGCGCGAGCGCGAACACCGCCGCGATGGCCGACGAGACGCCCGGCAGGTAGCCGACCACGGCGCCGGCGAGCGCGCCCGCGAGTGCGGTTCGGGCGACCGCTCGACGCGAGACGGCGATCGTCGGATCGCCCTGCTCGGGCACGCCGGCGCCGGACATGGCTTCGAGCAGGATCGGCGCGCCGAACAGCCCCGCGAACAGCGGCGTGAGCATCCCGCCGGCGTCGAGGGGCGCGGCCGGCGAGAGATCGAGGGTCGCGTGGCCCAACGCGGCGCTCCCGAGGAATCCCGCCGCGCCGCCGCCGACGGCGCGGACGGACCGCTCGGTCGCCAACAGGGCGACGGTGACGCCCCCGAGGACGAGCGGGAGGTGGGCCCGAACGGTCGGGTACGCGACCGTCATCGTCTTGGTGACCGGGACCGCGAGCGGGACCGCGAAGGCGACCGCCAGCCCGCTCCCGAGCGCCGAGAGCCTGACCGCCTCCCGGCCGCGTCCGGCGACGACCAGACGGTGGCCCGGGAGCGCGGTGGCGGCCATCGCGGGGTCGGGTACGCCGAGCGCGAGCGCGGGCACCGCGTCCAGAAACGAGTGGACCACGCCGGCCGAGAGCATCGCGGCGCCGACCAGCCGCGGCGGGCCCGGGACCGCAGGCGCGACCGACGCCAACATCAACGCGAGGTTGTTGACGTGCAGTCCCGGGATCAGCCCGCTGGTCGCTCCAAGGGCGACGCCCCCGAGCACGAACGCGAGCGTCGCCGCCGTCGACGCGGGGTCGACCGCGAGGTGGGGGCCGATCGCTTCCATCGCGGCGAGTTGGCCGCCGGATCGCACTTAAACGCTCGGACCGACCTCGGGAGCGGTCGCGTCCGGGGACGGCTCCGGGCGGGGCTCCCAACGGGCTTTTAGTCGCTACCGGCCTAACAGGTGTGCCAGCCAACGACCGCTCGGTCTGCGGCCACGAGAGGATGTCTGATCACTACCACACACTGTACGTCGGCGGGGAGTCGCCGATCCCGCGAGCACTCGGGGCCGACGCGGCGCTCGACCCCGTTCGGGTCACGAGCGCCGACCAACTGCCCGAGACGCTCGAACGGACGCCGACGTCGTGTGTCGTCGCCACGGCCGATCGCTCGGGCGGTGACGTCGTCACGCTCCTGGACGCGGTCCGAGATCGCTCGCCGGCCCTCCCGTTCGTCGTGCTCGACGAGACTGCCGACCCGGAGCTGGCGGCGGCGGTGCTCGCCAGGGAGGCCACCGACTACGTCGACACGCGAGCCGAAACCTATCGCCCCGAACTGGCGGTCCGGCGCATCGAGACCGCGGCCGCCCGCTACCGGGCCGAGCGCCCGGGCGCGGGTCGTCTCGGCGCGACCCATCCCGAGATCGGAGCCACCGACGACTCGGCCGACCCGTGTCCGGACGTGTTCTTCACGCTGGACGCGTCGGGAGAGCTACTACAGTGGAACGAGCGAGCCAGCGACGTGCTCGGGTACGGCGAGGCGGAACTCGCCGGCTACCACCCGGCCGACCTCATCCCGCCCGACCACGCCGACCGCGTCGTCGACGCCATCGAGCGCGTCCGCTCGCAGGGGAGCGCCCGGATCGAGGTCCCACTCCGAACCACGGACGGCCGCGAACTCCCCTACGAGTTCTCCGGGGCGCTACTCGAACCCGCCGACGGCGGCTCCGCCGCGATCGCCGGCATCGGCCGCGACGTGACCCGGCGGCGCCGACGGGCGACCCAACTCGCGGCCTCGCGGGAGAAGTACCGCCGACTCGTCGAGACCGCACCCGACGCCGTCTTCATCGTCGATGCCGAGACCGGCCGGATACTCGATACGAACGAGGCCGCCGCGGAGCTACTCGGCAAGCCCCAGACGGAGATCGTCGGGATGCACCAGACGGAGTTGCATCCGGCGTCCGAGCGCGAGCGGTACCGACAGCTGTTCGAATCGCACGTCGACGCCGGCGGCGCTTCCCGGGTCGACGACGGCTTCTACGTCGTCCGCGACGACGGCCGCGAGATCCCGGTCGAGATCAGCGCGGGCGTGACGGAAATCGGCGACCGAACGCTCAATCAGGCGGTGTTTCGCGACGTCACCGCGCGCAAACAGCGCGAGGAGACCCTCGAAGCGCTCCGGGAGGTCACCCGCGACCTGATGGCGGCCGGGACCAGAGCCGAGATCTGCGGGCTCGCCGTCGAGACCGCCCAGAACGTGCTCGGACTGCCGATCAGCGGAATTCACCTGCTCGATGACGGCGGAACTGAACTCCGTCCGGTCGCAATCGCCGACGCGGCCGAGCGGCTGTTCGACGACATTCCGAGCTTCGAGGAGGGCGAAGGGCTGATCTGGGAGGTGTACCGCGAGGGGAGCCCGCGCCTCTACGAGGATGTCGGCGATCAGACGGGCGCTTACAACCCCGAGACGCCGGTCCAGACCGAGATGATACTCCCGCTGGGCGACCACGGGGTGTTCATGGCGGGGTCGACCGAGAGCGAGCGGCTCACCGAGTCGAAGCTCAACCTCGCGAAGATACTGACCGCGAACATCCACACCGCGCTCGATCGGGCCGAGCGCGAGCGACAGATCGAGCGCCAGCGCGACGAGCTACAGGCCGAACTTGAGGAGGTGTTCGAGCGCATCGACGACGGCTTCTTCGCGCTCGACGACGAGTGGCGGGTCACCTACGTGAACGAACGGGCCGAGCGACTGCTCGGGGCCAGCGAACGCGAGCTTCGGGACCGGGTCGTCTGGCAGGCCGTCCCGGAACTGCGGTCGTCGGTGGGCGACGAGGCGTTTCGACGCGCCGCCGAGACCCAGCGCCAGACGACCGACGAGGCCTTCTTCGAGCCGCTCGACGCGTGGTTGGAGTTTCACGTCTACCCCTCCGAAACCGGTCTGTCGGTGTACTTCAGGGACGTCTCCGAGCGAAAGCGCCGCGAACAGCGCCTCGAACAGCAGAACGCCCGCCTCGAGAGTTTCGCCAGCATGGTCGCCCACGAGTTCCGAAACCCGCTCTCGATCGCCCAGATATACCTCCAGGCGGCCCGAGACGGCGACGAATCGGCGTTCGACGACGTGGCAGAAGCCCTCGACCGCATGGAGGAGATGATCGACGTGCTCTTGATCATGACCCGAGGCGGGGAGTCGGTCGTCGATCCGGAGACCGTGTCGCTCGGCGAGGTGGCGAGCCAGGCGTGGTCGGACCTCTCGGTCGGCGCGAGTCGGCTCGAGATCGCGTCGGACCTGCGGGTGCGAGCCGAGCGCCACCACCTCCGCCATCTGCTGTCGAACCTCTTTCAGAACGCCCTCGAGCACGGCGACACGGAGAATCGGCCCGCGGCCGACGACGTTCATCGGACGCGGTCTGATGCAGTACGTCGGACTCCGGGCGACTCAGAGGACGCCGTCGAGACCGCCCCGACCGACGCCGATGGGCTGACAGTTCGAGTCGGCGAACTCGCCGACTCGGAGGGGTTCTACGTCGAGGACGACGGCTCCGGAATCCCGGAGGGCGAACGTGAGAGCGTCTTCGAGGCGGGGTACACGACCGACGCCAACGGTATCGGGCTCGGGCTCACGTTCATCGCACAGCTCGCCGAGACCTACGGCTGGGAGCACTCGCTCGCCGAGGGGACAGACGGCGGCGCTCGGTTCGAGTTCAGGGGCGTGGACGTTCCGTCCGAGTGAGCGGGCCCGACCGGACGGCGTCGCCACTCGCCGGTCGGCGCGCGAAAGAAAGATCGAGTTGTCGAGCCGGCGTTAGCCGAAGAGTTCGCCGAGACCTTCGCCGTCGGCCTCGTCGTCCTCGTCGTCGCCTTCGTCGGCTTCCTCTTCGTCGGCCTCCTCTTCGGCCTCTTCCTCGGCGTCGGCTTCCTCGGCATCGCCCTCGGCGCCAGCGCCACCGGCGGCGCCGCCCGCGGGAACGGCCGCGGCCTGCTCGACGGCCTCGTCGATGTCGACGTCCTCGAGCGCGGCGACGAGCGCCTTGACGCGGGACTCCTCGACGTCGACGCCGGCGGCGTCGAGCACGTTGGTGAGGTTGTCTTCGTTGATCTCTTCGTCCGATTCGTTCAGGATGAGTGCAGCGTAAACGTATTCCATTGGTAGTAGTGGTGTGGGTTATCCGAACATCGCGCCGAGCGCGTCGCCGCCGTCCTCCTCGTCATCGTCATCGTCGTCGGCGTCGGCTTCCTCGGCGTCGTCTTCGGATTCGGGTTCTTCGTCGCTCGATTCGTCAGCAGTCTCCGCGTCGGCGCCCGCGCCGGGAGCCTCGACGTCGCTGAGCTCCTCGGGCAGCGCCTCCTCGTCGTCGATCTGCGCGGCGAGCGCGCGGACCTGCGCGTCGGCCGCGCTCACGAGGTCGTCGGCCAGGTCCGGGCTCTCGACGGCGGCCTCCAGACCGAGGCTCTTGGCCTCGCCCTCGGCCTTCCGGACGAGGGTAGGGACGGTCTGGTCGGTCGGGAAGACCGCGTTGACCGAGAGGTTCCGGGCGCGAGCCGCGGCGGCCTCGACGTCCGCGCGGTACTCCTCGACGTCGATGGCCAGTTCGTCGGCCTCGAACACGACGCCGTCGGAGAACACGCCTCGGAGGTCGAGTCCGACCTCTTTGGGCTCCATGCCGAGTTCCGCGAGAACGTTCGCCACGTCGGCGTCGACCTCCTCGCCCTCCTCGGCGACCACGCTGTCTTCGGTGACGTGAATCGAGCCCTCCATGATGCGCGCCGCCGCGCCGATGCTCTGGAGTTCGCCCACGAACGGACCGGGGTCGACGCCCGTGTCACCTTCGGTGATGACGATGTCGTTGGGGGCGACTTCCCCGGCGCTGATCGGGGCGGGGCTCTTCGAGGCTTCGAGTTCCTTGAACAGCCCGAAGGGGTTGTCGTTCGTCCCGATGAGACCGACCTCGCCGGAGACGTACTGGGTCAGCTCCTCGATGCCCTCGTCGACTTCCTCGAGGGCGCGTTCGAGCAGCGTGTTCCGGCTGATCCGGAGCTCGGCGCTCCCGTGGAGGTTTCGCCGCATCGTCTGGAGCTGGCGGGACGGAATCCCGGTCACGTTGACGATGCCGACGCTGCTGTACCCCTCGATGAGGTCGACCAGCTCGTCGACCTCCTCTTGTTTCCACTGGGGAATCGTCTCTGTCTTGCGTTCGGCTTCGGCTGACATCTTAGGCGACCTCCACGGACGGTCCCATCGTCGTCTTCACGTAGACCGTGTCGACGTTGAGCGGACCTTTCTCGAGGTTGGAGTGGAGACGCCGGAGGATGACGTCGATGTTGTCGGCGATATCCTCGGCGCCCATGTCCTCCGCACCGACCCGGGTGTGGAAGGTGCGCCGGTCACCGCTGCGCAGCTGGACCGTGTTCTTCATCCGGTTGACGGTCTCGACGACATCGTCGTCGGGCTGGAGCGGTTCGGGCATCTTCCCTCGGGGGCCGAGGATCGTACCGAGATACCGACCGATGTCTTGCATCATCGGCGCTTCCGCGATGAAGAAGTCGGTCTCGTCGGCCAGATCCTTGGCCTCGTCGTCGTCGTCACCGAGGTCTTCGAGGTCGTCTCCATCGAAGACTTCGTCGGCGACTTCTTCGGCGCGCAGGGCGGTCTCGCCCTCCGCGAACACGACGATCTTGGTCTCCTGTCCGGTTCCGGACGGGAGGACGATACTCTCGTCTACACGATTCGACGGCTCGTTCAAATCTAAGTCGCGCAAGTTGACTGCGAGGTCCACCGTTTCGCGGAAGTTCCGCTCGGGTGCATCCTCGAGTGCGCGAGAGACTGCTTGCTCTATCTCCTGATCTGCCATTGTTCACCTCCGTAGTACGCAGGACGCTCCTACGGGTCAGTGAAACAGGTTACTGTCTAGGACGACAGTAGACGCCTGTCTCGTTCCGAAACGATGGCGATGCGAAACTTAAACCCGTCGAACCGCGACGAACCAGTTCGTGTCGGCTTCCCACGGGCTCCGTGGCGAACGCGTCGCTCCCGGTCTAAACGAGGCGTCGCTATCCGAACCGTCGCTACCCGTGAAGACGAAACGTCGAAAAGCTCGGTCCGCCCGTTTTTCGAGCAGTCGGGCGTTAGGCCGTCGCTTCGCTCGCGAGTACGTCGTCGTACTCGCCGGCGTCGACCTTCTCTTTGAACTCGCGGGCGTCCTCGCCCTCGATCGTGACGCCGAGCGAGGCGCACGTCCCGACGATCTCCTTCGCGGCGTTCTTCGTGTCGTAGGCCAGCAGGTCCGGATGCTTCTGCTCGGCGATGGTCTTCACCTGCTCGATGGTGATGTCCGCGACGAAGTCCTTCTGGGGCTCGCCGCTCCCGGTCTCGAAGCCGGCCTCGTCTTTGATCAGCGCGGCCGTCGGCGGGACGCCGACTTCGATCTCGTAGCCGCCGTCGTCCTCGACCGTGATGGTCACGGGGACCTCGGTGCCGTCGAAGGCTTCCGTCCGGTCGTTGATGTCGCTGACGACTTCCTGTACGTTGACGGGCGTCGGTCCGAGCTCGGGCCCGAGCGGCGGGCCGGGGTCGGCCTGGCCGCCGGGGACGAGCACTTCTATCGTCTCAGCCATACGTGTACGAACCCCCGCGGCGGTTTTAAGAGTTATCTTTCGGTCGTCTCCCCGGCGGCCGCCGAGACCGACCCACCCGCCGGGAAGGAAAGGGTTTTTCGGCGCGCGCGGCCCACTCTCTCCCAATGGGATTGGAGGACGAAATCGATGCCCTCCGCGAGGAGATAGCCGAGACTCCGTACAACAAGTCTACGGAGGCCCACATCGGACGGCTCAAAGCCAAGCTCGCGGAGAAAAAGGAGAAACTCGAGAACCAGTCCTCCGCGGGCGGCGGCGAAGGCTACCACGTCGAGAAACACGGCGACGCGACGGTCGCGTTCGTCGGCTTCCCGAGCGTGGGCAAGTCGACACTCCTGAATTCGCTGACCGCCGCCGAGAGCGAGGTCGGCGACTACGAGTTCACGACGCTCAACGTCAACCCCGGGATGTTGCAGTACAACGGCGCGAACATCCAGCTGCTCGACGTTCCGGGGCTCATCGAGGGCGCGGCGCAGGGCCGGGGCGGCGGTCAGGAAGTGTTGTCGGTCGTGCGTGCGGCCGATCTGGTGGTGTTCGTGCTCTCGGTGTTCGAGATCGACCAGTACGCCCGCCTCCGCGAGGAACTCTACGAGAACAAGATCCGGCTCGATCAAGCGCCTCCGAGCGTCAAGATCTCGAAGAAGGGCAAGGGCGGGATCCGGGTCACGTCGAGCGTCGACCTCGACCTGCCCGAAGACGTCGTCAAGGAAGTCATGCGCGAGCACGGTTACGTCAACGCCGACGTGACCGTCCGCGAGCAGGTCGACATCGATCGGCTCGTCGACGGCGTGATGGACAACCGCGAGTACATCCCCTCGATCGTGACGGTCAACAAGGTCGACCTCATCGAACCCGACTACGTCGAGACGGTCAAAGACGATCTGCGCGACCACGACATCGACCCAGAGGAGACGATCTTCATCTCCGCCGAGGAGGAGAGGGGCCTCGACTCGCTCAAACAGACCATCTGGGAGGAGCTCGGCCTGATGCGGATCTACATGGACAAACCCGGTCGCGGGGTCGACTACGACGAGCCGCTGGTGCTCCCGAAGGGGTCGACCGTCGAGGACGCCGCCCGGCGGCTCGGCGGCGACCTCGAAAGCCGGTTCCGGTTCGCCCGCGTCTCGGGTCCGAGCGCCAAACACGACGAACAGCAGGTCGGGAAAGCCCACGAGCTCGCCGACGAGGATGTCCTCCGGATGGTCGTCCGGAAGTAGATGCGTCGCGTCCTCGCGCTCGCCGGGCTGGCCGCGCTCCCGTGGACCGTCTTCGCCACCGGCGATCTGGTCTTCTCGTGGGGGCTGGTGAGCACCGCGCCGTTTCACGTCACGACGCTCCCGGACTACCTGCTGGTCTACACGATCGGTCTGCCCCGGCGACTGTTGGCGTGGCCGGTCGGCGTCGGGCTGTACCTGCTCGCGGTCGCGAGCGCCGTCCTCGGACGGCTCGGAGCGGCGTACGAGGATCGGCGCGTAACCGGCGGGCTGTTGGTTCTCGCGGGCGCGAGCCATCTCTGGTTCTCGTTGGGGATGTCCCGGAGAGGCCTGCTCGCGGTTCCGTCGGGGACGCTCGCGCTCTGGGCCGCGGCGTGGTGGTTCCACTGGCCGGACCTGCGCGAGACGTTCCGGTGGTGACCCGCCGCTCGGGGTGCTTCCGCGAACAGTAGCCTTTTCGCCTCGGACGGCTCAACGTCTACGTGTATGAACGCGACGCTCGACCACGTCATGATGCGCGTCGAGGATCTCGAAGCGAGCCTCGACTGGTACCAGAACCACCTCGATTACGAGGAGAAGGGCCGCTGGGAGGCCGACACCTTCACCAACGTCTACCTCGGTCCGGCCGACGTTCACGAGGAGGGCGCGGTCCTCGAACTCACGTACAATCACGACGACCGGACCTACGACCTCGGCGACGCCTGGGGCCACATCGCGGTACGTGTCGACGATGTCTACGACGCCTACGAGCAACTGATGGACGAGGGCGTCGAGGACTACCGCGACCCCGACTCCTGTGGGGGATCGTACGCCTTCGTCACCGACCCCGACGGCCACGAGGTCGAGATCGTCGAGCGCGACTACGGTGCGACCTGGAGTCTCGACCACACGATGATGCGCGTCGAGGACGCCGACGAGTCGCTCGGGTGGTTCACCCGTAAGCTGGAGTACGAACACACCGGCCGGTGGGAGTCCGACACCTTCGCGAACTACTTCATGAAGCCCGAAGGCGCCGCCGACGAGGCGATGGCGGTCGAGCTCACGTACAACTACGACGGCCGGACGTACGAGCTGGGCGACGCGTGGGGCCACCTCGCGATCCGGAGCGACGACCTCCACGACGACTGGGAGACGCTGATGGAACGCGAGGGCGAGGACTATCGCGACCCCGCCTCCTGCGACGACCGCTACGCGTTCACCAAGGACCCCGACGGCCACGAGTTCGAAGTGCTGTCGCGGGACTGAGCTACCGATCGACGCCGGTTTAGTGACAGGGCACCCATCGACCGTTCGGTTCCGCGACTCGGCGGGTCGGGATCGGACGCCGTGACAGAATTCGAGCGCGCGCCGCACACGCTCCATTCTACCTCCGTTCCGTCCCTCGAAAGGCACCGTTATGACCCCGAGCTGACTACTCGTACGCGACGGTCGATCGCTCGCCCGAGCGCTCGCCTCGACACGGCGCGCTACCGTGGGAGTGTCCCAGCGGCCGGCACTCGACCGGAAACACTCCGTTTCGGCCGGGACATGCGACATTTCGTGCGCGCAAACGATGCACAACGACGTCGTTCCTCTCTACAGAACCCGGACGTGTGAGGGGTTCGCACGCCCGAATCGGCGGTTAAGATAACACAAAGTATTTACCACACCCGCCGGTTGATTCCTACTGTACCCCTACCCATGGTGGCAGTAGCGAGTACAGTCGGCCCGCGCCCGGAAACGCCGGGTTACGAAACTAGGGTCGCCGGAAAGGTGCTGTCGCCGACCGAATAACCAACCAAACCATGACAACAACAAACGATAAGATCCGCAGTGTGGTGCTGTCTGCGCTGATGGTCATGTCCGTTTTCGCGGGCGCGACCGCCTTCGCAGGTTCAGCAGCTGCGAATCACGGTGAACAAACTGATACTCTGACGACCCCCAATTCCTATTGGGACGGCGAAACGCTCGAAGTCGACGTAAGTGGCTCGAACGTCGGTAACAACGACATCGTCGAGCTGCGTGAGTGGGACGGCAGTGACGGCGTCGGTTCGCGCGTCACGCAGATCCCGCTCTCGGAGGGCACGGCGACCCTCGAAGAGGACGGTCTCGACGGCCAGTACGTGATCACCACCACCGGCCGTGAGCCGATTCACTTCCCGGACGGTGAAAACGCAGTCCTCGACCGGAACGCCGACGGAGAAACCGGCGACGCAGTGTTCTCGTTCTCGCCCCAGGACTTCGAAGTGAGTCCGGACAGCGTGAACGTGAGCTCGGGCAGTGGAACCACGACTGAGGTCACTCTGGACTCGAACCGCGGCCGCTACGCCCTGAACGTTTCGGCCGACGGCGACCTCAGCGCTGACCAGCTCTACGATGCCTTCGTCACCAACGGCGACGTCGCCGACGGTGACGTCACTCTCCACAGTGGAGACGACGACACCAGCAGTGCCGACGCCGAGAGTTCGATCATCATCGCGGGCGCCTCGACCGACACCACCTACAATGCCGACTTCAGTAGCTTCGACGTCGACGAGTACGACCTGACGCTCGCGGCGACTGATTCCTCGGCTTCGGACACGATCGATCTCAACGTCACCGAAGAGGAAGACGCCGCTGTCACCCTCCCCGGGAGCGCGGTCTCCCAAGAGCGCGGTGACGACCTGACGTTCAACGTCAGCATCGAGAACGCCGACTCCACCGACGTCCAGTTCGGTGACACCGGCGCCAACTTCGTCTCGCGGTTCCGCGTCACCAAGAACACGGACACCGACACCGACGAAGTCGAACTCACGATCGAAACCGACGAAATCCACGGCGACAACTACCAGGACCCGACGGACTTCGTCACCGCCGAAAACGGTGAGGTGACCACCGGTCAGCCCGAGCACGGTGTCTGGGTCGGTGGCAGTATCTCGCTCGAAGACGACGACGGGAACGCCGTGACCGACGGTGACCAGCACCTCGAGAACGCGATTGCGGCCGGTAACTACGATCTGGTTGCCTACACCGCGGACGCCTCGTTCGACAACCGCGCGGACAAGACGAGCCTGAGCATCAGCCAGCGCTCGACCGACGACATCAACACCTGGGTCCACCAGGACACCAGCCAGAACAACCTGCCTGACGACGTCGAAGGCCTGCTCGAGGGCGTCTCGCAGTCCGACAGCATCGCCCAGGACGACCTGGTCGTCGTCGAGACCCAGGCGTCGGGTATCTACGGCTACATCGACGATCTCAACAGCTTCTCGTACGCCGCGGACGACGGTGACGTCACGAACCAGGGCACCGGCGTGTTCCTGAACGTGACTCAGCAGGACCCCGGTCCGAACGCGAACGCCGAGCAGTTCAACGCCAACCAGGACGCGCTTGGCTACTACGAGGACGCGGAGAACAACACGTTCTACGCGGTCTTCGACAGCGCGGACATGACCGCCGGCAGCGACTACGCGGCGGACTTCCACGTCACCGACAACAACGACTTCACGAAGAACTCCGAGAACGTCTCAACCGAGTTCAGCGTTGATGAGCAGAGCCTCGAGTTCGACAACCTCAACGAGGACGACGAACTCGAACTGGCGAACTCCGAGAACGCGACGGTCGAAGGCTCGAGTAACCTCGCACCCGGCACGGAAGTCGACATCGAGATCGAGTCCGACAACGACTACTGGTCGACCACCGCTGATCTCGACGAGAACGGCGAGTTCTCCGGCACGTTCGACCTGAGCGCGCTCGAGAACGGCTCGGAAGTCGATGTCACGGCCGAAGCGACCGACGACGCGTCGGCGTCCGTGACCGCGACGATCCTCGAATCCGTCGACACCGGTGAGGACGAGACGACTGAGGAGACGACGACGACCGAAGAGACGACTGAGGAGACGACTGAGGAGACGACGACGACCGAAGAGACGACCACGACTGAAGAGACGACCACGACCGAAGAAGAGGAGACGACCGAAGCGACCGAAACCACGGAAGGTGACGGTGGCGACGGCGGTATCCCCGGCTTCGGCATGGCTGTCTCGCTGGTCGCACTCATCGCGGCCGCGCTGCTGGCAGTCCGCCGTAGCAACTAACGCTCGCTAACCACCGAACCCCCACGGGTTCGGTTCGACGTGCCGTGCGATTCGCGGTTCCCATTCTTTCGTAGCCGACCCACGTAGCGACGGCGCCCGGCGCAGAAACGGTACGTTTCGCGTGAGCTAAGCCGCGGTTACCGGTCGCGGTCGGAGCCGTCAACGCTTTATCCTTCGCGGACTTGGTACCGCTTAACTGTGACTTCCGCGTTCACGGACGCGCTCGCGTGGCTGATCGTCGGACTGTTCGCCGCGGCCGTCGCCTACGACTGGTACGAGGGCGAGCGCGGTCGCGGTCGGGCGCGCTATCTCGCCGCCGCGTCGTGGGTGGTCTTTGGCGTCTTCTGGGCCGCCCTCTTCCCGCACTTCGCGTTCGAGCAGCGCAGTTTCATCGAGGGCGCACTGAGCTTCGCGGCGCTACCGGCGTGTCTCTACGCCGCCTACCTCCTCGTCGACGGCCGCGAGACTCTCTTTCTGCTCTCGCGGGCGGTCGCCATCATGGGGCTGATCTACCTGCCGTTCACGATGATCACGCCCGCAAAGCACCTCCTGATCGAGACCGTGGCGGCCCAGGGGGCGTTCGTCATGGACGCGATGGGCTACGAGTTCGAGGTCATCAACCACGGCCGCGAGATTCAGGGTACGTACCTGTTCGTCCACCCGACGAAGGGCGAGTTCACCACCAACGTCCTGCTGGCCTGCACCGGCCTCGGGAGCATGGCCATCTTCGGCGGACTGATCGGCGCGGTCCGGGCCCCGCTCGGTCGGAAGCTCCGGGCGCTGGCGATCGCGATCCCCGTTATCTGGGGGCTCAACCTCGTCAGAGTCGTGTTCATCACGCTCGCGTTCAGCTTCCAGTGGTTCCAGATCTTCGTCGACCCGATCAGCGGGTTGGTGGGCTACCAGAACCCCAACATGGTCTCCTATTTCATCTCCGATCGGGTGCTCGCCCAGAGCCTCTCGGTCGTCGCGCTGGTGGGCATCGCGTGGGCGGTCGCCCGCGAGGTCCCCGAACTCCTCACCGTCGCCGAGGACGTGCTGTACATCGCGACCGGCGACGACTACGACCTCCACGACGCCGTCGGGACCGACCGCCCCGTCAGGGCCGACGGCAACGGCGAAAAACGGTAGTCACTCGACGTCGAGCAGTTCCTCCGGCGCGCCCGTGAGCGTCCCGAGCGCGTCGGCCTCGATGTGGTGGAGGTCGCCCGGCACCACGAGCAAGTGAAGCGGGTCGCCGAACTCCCGATCGGCGAGCGCCGAGAGCCGATCGGCGGCGACCAGCGGTTCGGGGCTCCCGGCTCGCGCGACCACTACGCCGAGCGTGTCACCGTACTCCGCCGCGAGCAGGCCGGCCGCGTGGTCGGCGGTCATGTACTCCTCGCGATCGGCTTTGATGTCGAGGTACACCAGCGTGTGGAGCCCGCGCTCGCGGTTGTCGTCGATGGTGTCGGTGACGCTGGCCGGCAGTCCGTCGGCGCCGTGGGCGTACTCGAAGGGGAGCGTGGTCGCCTTTCCGAACCGGTAGTTCTGGAGTCCCGTAAGCCCGCTGGCGGCCGACTCGGCGGTCGGAGCGTGGACGATCCGAGTGTCGATCCCCCGGTCTTCGGCGCGCAGTCGGAGGTCGACGTGGGTGGTCGAAATCATCGTGTCGCCGGCGGTGAGGAAGACGGCGTCGCCGTCCTCGGCCGCCCGGAGGACGGGCTCGGGATCGCGCTCGACGCCCGCCCGATCGCGAACGTCGATGTCGACGCCGTGGTACGATTCGAGGTCCTCGACGGTCGCGCCGAGGAGCCTGCTCGTGTAGAACTCCGCGAAGACCCGATCGGCGCTCCGAACGGCGTCTCGGCCCTCGACGGTGATCGAGCGCTCGTCGTAGAGGCCGAGTCCGACGAAAGTGAGCATACCAGGGCTACGAGCGGACCGGTGTATAGCTTTTCGAGTGCGGCCGAGCGAGCCCGGCGTCGCCGTCGGCCGGCGAAGCGTCAGGGTTAACGCCGGACCGACCCAACGCCCGGTCATGGAAGCGCCGTGCGTGCGCGTCGACCGCGAGCGCGGCGAGGAGACTCGCCGCAGGCTCGCGGACGCAGACCTCGTCGCCGAGGACCGCGAGATCGAATCCGAGGACGGCTCTCTGTTCGTGCCGGTCACCGACCCCGAGGCGGTGTCCGAGGACCTGACCGTCGTCGTCCGCGAGGTCGACGAGCGACGCACGCAGGACACCCCCGCCGACCTGCTCGGGTTCGAACCCTCCTACGAGCGGCTCGGCGACATCGTGATCGTCGACGAGGACGACGCCGACCGCGCTCGCGAGCTCGCCGACGCGGTGATGTCGTCGGACGTTCCGGCCGAGACCGTCCTCAACCGCGCCTCGAAGGTCAAAGGCGAACTCCGGGTGCGCGACTGGGAGGTGCTCGCCGGCGACGGGACCGAGACCGTCCACCGTGAGTACGGCTGTGAGTACCTGCTCGACGTCGCCGAGGTGTACTTCTCGCCGCGGCTCGCCACCGAGCGCCACCGGGTCGCCAAACAGGTCGAGTCCGACGAGCGGGCCTTCGACATGTTCGCGGGCGTCGGCCCGTTCGCGATCCCGTTCGCGAAGCGCGGCGCGGAGGTCGTCGGCGTCGATCTGAACGAACGAGCCGTCGAGTACCTTCGGGAGAACGCCCGTCGGAACGGCGTCGCGGATCGGGTCACCGCGAGACGGGGCGACGTCCGAGAGATCGCCCCCGACTACGCCGACTGGGCCGACCGCGTGGTGATGAACCTCCCGCACAGCGCCGACGACTTCCTCGATACCGCGGTCGAACTCGCGGGCGACGACTGCGTGATCCACTACTACGACATCCAGCACGACGAGGACCCGTTCGGACCCGGCGAGGCCGCGATCAGGGAGGCCGCCGAGCCCGAGTACGCGGTCGCGGTCGAGACCCGCCACGCGGTCCGGTCGTACGCGCCTCACGAACTCAACGTCTGTCTCGACGTGCGGCTGAGTCGCTGAGGTCGTGCGATTTCGGAACGCTTATCTTCACCGTCGCAGGTAGTAATGAGTGCAGGCGAGCGCGACGAGGTCGCGCTCGGTGTGCGTACAAGCCGAGCGTGCCGGTGTAGCTCAGACTGGCTAGAGCGATTCCTTCGTAAGGAATAGGCCGAGGGTTCAAATCCCTCCACCGGCTCTTTCTGACGGAACGAGGCGACGGGTCGTTCGGATGTCGTGTCTCACCCATCGGACACTCTCTACCGGGTGGGCTGTCCGATCGACCGGCGACGCCACGTCACTCGAAGGCGCGTTCTTTCTCGCGGGACTGCGATCGGGATCGGGACCCGCCCGAGCCACCGGAGCCGCCGAACAGTTTCGAGACTCCGAGGTACGCCAGATACAGCAACAGCGCCAACACGAGCAGCGAGACGACCGTGCTCACGACCCACGAGAGGAAGCCGAGGACGACGCTCACGACCTCGAAGACCACCCAGAGGCCGACCAGTGCGAGCGCGGCCCACCCGCCGATGCGTAGCCACTTGTTCATACCGAACAGTTGTGAGTCGTTCCACATGAGTGTTTGCCCGGACGGCGGGGTCGCTCTGACCCTACGACGCCTCGAGCATCGCCCCGAGCGCGTCCATCGTCTGGTCGACGCGCTCGATCGTCGCGCCGTACCCCATGTGGCCGACTCGGAGCAGGTCCTCGGCGTGCTCGCCGAGTCCGGTGGCGACGACGATGCCCCGGTCGGCTTCGAGTCGGTCCCGGATCTCGTCCGCGCGGCCCTCGATCTCGAACGCGGTCACGGTCGGCGACGCCATCGACTCGGGCGCGAACGGCTCCAGCCCGAGGTCGCGACCGCGCTCGCGACACCGCTCGGCGGCGGCCTCGTGGCGCTCGAACACCGACCCCAGCCCCTCGTCGAGGAGCAGATCGAGCGACGCCTCCAGCGCATAGAGGTTCGACACCGCGTGGGTGTACGGGAGCATGTCGGGGTCCTTGTCGGCCAGATCGAGGCCGCGCCACGGTTCGAGGCTCGCGTAGAAGCCGCCTTGATCGGTCGCCGCGACTTTCTCCCACGCTCGGTCGCTGACCGAGAGAGTCGTCAGCCCCGGCGGCGAACTGAGACACTTCTGGGACGCGCCCAGACAGACGTCGATCCGGTCGGTCGGAACCGGCGTCCCGCCCAGCGAGGAGACGGCGTCGACCACCGTCACCACGCCGGCGTCCTGTAGCACGCCGAGTAGCTCCTCGATGTCGTTGAGCACGCCGGTCGGGGTCTCGCAGTGGACCAGCGTGGCGACCGCGTAGTCGCCGTCCTCGACCGCGGCTTTGACCGACTCGACGTCGAATCCCGCATCGAACGGAGCCTCGTGGAGCGTCGGCTCGCCGCCGTGGGTCGTCACGAAGTCCGCGAACCCCTCGCCGTAGATCCCGTTGGCGAGCGAGAGCACCTCCTCGCCGTCGTCGACCAGCGACGCGACCGCGGCCTCCAGCCCGAGGATACCCTCCCCGGCGAGCACCACCACGTCGTCGTCGGTGCGGTAGAC
This sequence comes from Halorussus marinus, assembly GCF_004765795.1. GTDB lineage: Archaea > Halobacteriota > Halobacteria > Halobacteriales > Haladaptataceae > Halorussus > Halorussus marinus. The sequence continues at coordinate 48,091 of NZ_SBIV01000012.1, read as the reverse complement.
GCTCGCCAGTTTGTCGAGCAGCGAACGGTAGTAGTCGGCGAACTCGGGCTGGACGTCCGGGTTCAGCGGCGGACGGGACATGGCCTCCCGGACCGCCGGCGGGAGCTCCGTCGGACCGGGCGTCATCAGCAGGTCGTCGCGTTCGTCCATGCCGGCGCTTGGACGCTCACCGCCCTAAAGGTGGCCGAACCGGCAGGGCTCGGCGACGATCTCGCGATCGGGCCGATCGGCGCCCCGACATTTAACACCGAGGGGGCGGCGACCACGCCACATGCGTGACCTGCTGGCGCGACTCGGCGATCCTGCGAGCCCCGATCCGGCCTGCGCGTGCGACCCCGGCTTCGAATCGGGGGCGCTCGTCGTGGACGCGACCGACTGCCCCGGCGACGGCGACCTCGCCGACAGCGCCGACTGCCGAGCCACTGTGATCCGTGCGCTCGCCGACCGGGCGGCCGACGCGGTGGTGACGCGGACCGACTGGCTCGAACGCGCCTACGAGGCCGACGCCGCGGCGCTGCTGGCGGCGGCGGGTCGGTTCGTCGAGCGCGTCGCGTTCTACGACGCTGACCTCGCCGACCGGGCGACGACGGCGCCGATTCGGGCGGCGCGCGACGCCGTCGGTCGCGCCGGTCCCGCGAGCGAGATCGCCGCCGAGACCGGTCTGGCCGCGATCGCCGAACGCGAGTCCTCGGCCGCCGACGCGCTCGCGGCGTTCGTCGGCCCGCCGATCGCGAAGGCCCGGGTCGGGGCTCGCTCGCCCGCGGACGCGACGCTCCGCGACCGCCGAACCGCCGCGAACGGCGCGACCGTCCGGATCTACGACGGTCCGGGGCCGATCGCGACCTATCACCTCGACCCCGTCGAGCGCGACCTCGACCGCCCCGCGCTCGAAACGCTGGCTCGGGCCCACGACCTGCTCGCGGCCGGCGACGTCCCGGGCGGCGAGCGCGCCCCGGGCCGGGCGGTCCGCCGGGCGGCCGACGACGCCGACGCGCCGGTCGCGACCATCGCCGGCGTCCTCGAAAAGCACACCCGCGGGTACGGCGTGCTCGCCGATCTGTTCGGAGACCCCGCGGTTTCGGACGTGTTTGCCACCGCGCCGGTCGGCGACAACGCCCTGCGGGTCGTCGCCGACGGCGAGCGGATGCGGACCAACGTCCGACTCACCGAGACTGGCGCCGAGACGCTGGCCTCGCGGTTCCGGCGCGCGAGCGGCCGGGCGTTCTCGCGGGCCTCCCCGACGCTCGATGCGACCGCCGACACCGCGGCCGGGAGCGTCCGGGTGGCCGGCGTCACCGACCCCGCGAGCGACGGGCCGGCGTTCGCGTTCCGGGCCCGCGATCCGACGCCCTGGACCCTGCCGGCGCTCGTCGCGAACGGGACCCTGCCGGCCGACGCCGCGGCGTTCCTCTCGCTCGCGGTCGAGCGCGCCGGGGCGGGGCTGATCGCCGGGCCGCGTGGCGCGGGCAAGACCACGATGCTTGGCGCGCTGTTGTGGGAACTGCCCGCTCGGATCCGGACGGTCGTCATCGAGGACACGCCCGAACTCCCGGTCGCCGGACTCCAGCGCGAGGGCCGGGACGTCCAGTCGCTCCGGACGTCGACCGACGACGGGACCGGGCTCGACCCGACCGAGGCGCTCCGAGCCGCGCTCAGGCTCGGCGACGGCGCGCTGGTGGTCGGCGAGGTCCGCGGCGAGGAGGCCCGCGTCCTCTACGAGGCGATGCGGGTCGGCGCGAACGGCGATGCGGTGCTCGGCACCATCCACGGAAGCGGGGGCGCGGGCGTCCGCGAACGGGTCGTCTCGGACCTAGACGTGCCGGCCTCCTCGTTCGCGGCGACGGACTTCGTGGTGACCCTCGACGCCGGCGACGCTCCGGAGGGCGGCCGCCGCGCCGCGCGGATCGAGGAGGTCGTCGACGGCGACCGGTTCGAGCCCCTGTTCGAGCGCTCGGGCGGCTCGCTCGACCCGGCGGGGCGGATCGAGCGCGGCGAGAGCCGGTTCGCCGCCCGACTCGCGCGCGGCGACGAGCGCTACGCGGACGTCCGGGCAGCGCTCGCCGACCGCGAGGCGCTGTTCGCCGAGCTAGCCGCCGACGACTGCACCGACCCGGCGGACGTGACGGCGGCCTACGCGGACCGGAGGCGCTCGTGAGACTCGTCGGGCGGTTGGGTCGGCTCGTCCCCGGACCGGCGTCGACCGATCCGGAACTCGAACGCGCGCTCTCGTACCTCGGCGCGGACGCCGACGCCGATGCGGTGGTGCGTGCCGGGCGCGGAGCCGGCGTCCTCGTCGCCTGTCTCGGGGTCCCTGCGCTCGCCGTCGCCCCGACGGGGCTCCAACCGCTGGTCGCCGCGGCGTTGCTCGCGGTCGCAGTCGGCGCGGCTCGGTGCGTTCGACGCGCTCCGATCGCGCTCGCGACGGCTCGGCGGACCGCCGCGATGGGAGCCGCGCCAGCGCTGGTCGCCCGACTCGTACTCCGGATGCGCGTCGAGCCCGCGAGCGAGCGGGCGGCGTCGTTCGCCGCGACCGCCGAGGGGCCGCTCGCGGCCAGCCTCCGCGATCACGTCCGGCGCGCCGCGGGCACGCCGGGATCGGGACTCGCGGCGTTCGGCGCGACGTGGGCCGACCGGAATCCACCGCTCAGGCGGGCGGTCCTGCTCGTCGAGGCGGCCGCCGATGCCCCCGCGAGCGAACGCGCCCGGAGCCTCGATCGGGCGATGACCGCGATCCTCGACGGCACCCGCGACCGGATGGCGTCGTTCGCCGACGACGCTCGGGCGCCGACGACCGGGGTGTACGCGTTCGGCGTCCTGCTCCCGCTCGCGCTGGTCGCGGTGCTCCCGGCCGCACGGGTCGCTGGCGTCCCCGTCTCGATCCCCGCGCTCGCGGTCGTCTACGACCTGTTGTTGCCGGGACTGCTCGTCGGTGCGGGCGCGTGGCTCGTCGTGCGCCGACCGGCGGCGTTCCCCCCGCCCGACGTGGCCCGCTCTCACCCCGACGTGCCCGAGCGCCGCTGGCCGGTCGTCGCCGCGAGCGCGGCCGCGGGACTCGTCGGACTCGCCGTGACGACGCCCCTCGCGGCGTGGACGCGCTGGCCCGCGACGCTCGGGATCGCGGTCGGGGCGGCTCTCGTCGTGCGGTTCCGGCCGGTCACGCTCGTCCGGAACGACGCCCGGCGGGTCGAGCGCCATCTGACCGACGCCCTCTACCTCGTGGGCCGGCGGGTGAGCGACGGCGCGGCCGTCGAGTCGGCGATCGCCGACGCGGCCCCGGAGGTCGCGGGCCGCACGGGCGAGACGCTCGCGACCGCCGCGGGCGTCCAGCGTCGCCTCCGGGTCGGAGTCCGGACCGCGTTCCTCGGCGAACACGGCGCGCTCGCCGACGTGCCGAGCCCGCAGGCCCGGAGCGTCGCCGCGCTACTCGCGCTCGCCGCCCGCGAGGGCCGGCCCGCGGGCCGGGCGATCGTCTCGATGGCCGACCACGTCGAGGACCTCCAGCGCGTCGAGCGCGAGGCCCGCCGCGAGCTCGCCCGCGTCACCGGCACGCTCCGGAACACGGCGGCGGTGTTCGGGCCGCTGGTCGGCGGTGCGACGGTCGCGCTCGCCGACGGGATGGCCGCGAGTGCGCTCGGCGAGCCGTTCCCCACTGGCGCGCTCGGCGTCGTCGTCTCGACCTACGTGCTCGCGCTCGCGGCGGTGCTCACCGCGCTCGCCACCGCGCTGGAACGGGGCTTCGACCGCGCGCTGGTCGGCTATCGGGTCGGACTCGCCCTTCTGGCGGCGGTCGGGTCGTTCCTCGCGGGGTTCGTCGGTGCGGGGCTCGCGGCGTAGCTTTAAGTCCGATCCCGCGACCAACCCGGGCCATGTTCGATGCCCCTGCCGACGCGTGGTACGTCTGGATCGGCGTGGCGCTCGCGAGCACAGTCGCGGTCGGTCTGGCGACGTCGCTGCCGCGCGCCCCACCGCCGGACGCCGCGGGGGTCGCCGACACGGTCGATACGGTCGCCGCGGCCGACCACGCGACGACCGCGGGCCACCCGATCGCGGCCGAACGGGTGAAGGTCGGCCCCTACCGGGTGTGGCTCCGGGACGACGCCGCGACCGGTCACGCGTCGTTCGCCTACGGCCCGGTGGCGCCGGTCCCCCGAGACACCGCGCTCTGGGACGTGCTCCGCGGGACGCCGCCGGACGCCGCGTTCGGGTCGCCGACCGCGTTTCGACGGGCCGTCGCGGCCGCGCGCGACCGAACGCCGGAGTGGCGATCGGTCGACGAACTGACCGTCCGGGCGGTCTCCTGGGAGGGCGTCGATGTCACGCTGGTCGGATAGAGGGCAGGTCGAGCCGCTGGCGGCGCTGGTGGCGGTGTTCGCGGTTTGCGCCGCGCTCTCTACGTACGCGGGCGTGCTCGACGGCGCGGTCCCGACCCCCGATCGGAACGTCGCTTCGCCCACCGTCGACCGCGTCGAGCGTCGAATCGCCGACGCCGGTGTCGTCGACCCCGACCGGATCGCGGACGGACTGCGCGCCGGCCCCGACGGCTACGGGCTGAACCTCACGCTCCGGGCGGCCGGCGAAACGTGGTCCGCCGGCCCGACGCCGCCGCCGAGCGCCGACGCGGGCGCCGCAACCGTGAGCGTCCGGATCGGCTCGGGCCGGGTCCGTCCCGGTCGGCTCCGCGCGGAGGTGTGGCGGTGACTCGCGGGATCAGCACCGTCCTCGACGCGTCGGTCTGTCTCCTGCTCGTGAGCGCGAGCGCGCTCGCGCTCGTCGGGATTCCGGCCGACGAGTCCGACCCGGACCGCGCCGACGAGGCCGCCGAGACGCTCGCGTCGAGCACCGCGCGCGTGTCCTACGACGACGGCTCCCGGACAGCCCACGGTACGCTGGCGGGCCTGCTCGCCGCGACGGCCGTGCGAAACGCAACGCTCGGCGAGTCGCGACTCCTCGCGGATACGGGACTCGCGCGGGCCGTCACGGAGCGCGTCGAACGGTCGCTGGGGCGTGTCGAGTACCACCGCGTGCAGGTGATCGCGCGCTGGGAGCCGTTCCCGAGCGCGAGTCTCCGCGGGCGAGTCGCGGCGGGACCGACCCCGCCGCCCGGCGTCGACGTCCACGCGGCCGCGTTCTCGGTGTCGAGCGGCCTCCCGAGCGTTCGATCGAGCGCCCGAGCGGCGGGCCGCGGCGGCGGGTTCGAGCGCGTCGCCCGAGCGATCGCGGGCGGCGTCGTCCGCGGGCTGTTTCCGCCGATCGAAACTCGGACCGCGCTGGGTGCCCGCCCGGACCGGGCCGCCCGTGCTGTCGAGCGATATCGGACGTCGGCCGACGCGGTCGGCGCTCGGTCGGCGGTCGAGGAGGCGCTCACCGACGGGAACGCGACGCGGGCCACCCGGATCGTGACCGACGCGCTCGCGACACTGCTCGAACCGACCCTCCGCGAGCGCTTCGACGGGGCGACCGACGCGGCCCGCGAAACCGCCGTCGGCCGGGTCCGGATCACGGTTCGGACGTGGTCGCGGTGAGGCTGGCCGACGACCGCCGCGGCCGGGTCCCGTTCGCTCTGGTCGGGGTCGTCCTGCTCGTCGGGAGCGCGGGCCTCAGCGCGACGCTCGCCGGCGGCCCCGCCCCCGAGGTCGACCGTTCGGTCGGGATCGCCGTCGAACGAACGACGGCCGCGAGCTCCACCGCGCTCCGCGGGGCGGTCGCCCGCGCCGGACGGGCGGCCGCCCGAGACCCGGTCGTCGCGCCCGCCGAAACGCCGGCGGGCCGCGTCCTGAACGACTCCGCGCCGTACCGCGACTACCTCCGGGTTCGAATCTATCTCGCGGCGCGGGCCGCTCTCGACGACGTCGCCGTTCGCGCGAACGGCGTGCGCGGAACCGCGTCGCTCCCGGCGGTCGGGAACGCGAGCGCGCTCGGGGACGCCAAGCGTCGAGTCGAGATCGCGGCCGCCGGCGACTCCGAGAGTGCGGGGCTCCGGGTTCGAATCCGGAACGTCACTGTCGTCGCGAGTCGGGACGGGCGTGCTGTCGAACGCGCCGCGGTCTCGCCGACGCTGGTCGTCGCGACGCCCGCGCTGGCGCTCCACGAACGGGTCGAACGCTTCGAGAGTCGACTCGAACGCGGGCCGCTCGCGCCGGGGCTGGGGCGTCGGTTGACCGCACGTCTCTACGCCGTCGCGTGGGCACGGGGGTACGCCCAGCGGGGCGGGGCGCCGATCGAGAACGTCGTGGCGAACCGCCACCTCGAACTCGCGGCGAACGGCGCGCTCGTCCGCGAACAGCGGGCCGCGTTCGGTCGGTCGGACCCCGCGGCTCGCGGAGCGCTCGCGATGGCGACCGCCCGAACCGGCCTGACCGACCTGCTCGCGGGCGCCCACAATCAGCGCGGCTCCAGAGCGACGGAACTCCTGACGGCCGGATTCGACCGCTACCGCTCGGCGACCCCGCTTCCCGGCGGCCCCGCGACGGACGCCCCCGAGCGGCCGCCGTCGCGGACCGTCGCTGTCAATCGGACCGCAGACCGTGCGTTCGCGTCGTTCGTCGGCGACGAGACCGACGAGGGGTTCGACGCGACCCTGCGGTCGGCGTACGCCCCGAACGTGCGAGTCGTGACCGCGACTCGGACGGTCCGCGACGGGCGTCGGCCCTCGCTCGACTCGCCCGGCGGGAACTGGACGCTCCGCGAGCGCCGGGTCGAGACCACGACCCGGGTCGAGCGCGCCGACGGCCCGCGTCCGGCTTCGCCGGGCGGCTGGCACCTGCTGGCCCACGAGACCCGGCGGGTCGTCCGAGCCCACGCGCTCGTCGGCGAGTGGACTCGGGGCAACGACTCGCGGACGACCGTCCAGCGGTGGGCCGACGTCTCTGCGGTCGGAGTGGGCCTCGCGGGCAACCACCGGGGCTCGGTCGGCCCGGATCGCCCGATCCGACACGTCCACGAGCGAGGCGGCGCCCTCGACGGGCCGAAACTCCGGGGGGTCGCCGAGACGGCGACCGAGCGCCTGATTCGGGACCGCGGCGGGTTCGACGCGGCGGCCCGCCGGGCGGTCGAGGGGGGGATCGACGCTCGGTCTGCGTCCGTCGCCGGGCGTCGGCCGTCCGAACTCCGGCCGTGGATCTATCGGGACCTCGCCGGGCTCCGCGAGCGCGTCCGGAACGTCTCGGTCGCGGTAGCGCGCACGGCGACGGTCGCCGACGGGCGGCCGCCGGCCGCCGCGCTCGCCGGGGAACTCCGGTCGCGCCGCGCGGCCCTGCTCGATGTGCCCGAACGCTACGACGGTGTGGCCGACCGTGCGCGCGTCGCGGCGCGGGCGGCATACCTCGACCGGACGGTCGCGCGCCTCGACGCGCGGGCGAATCGGACGCGCGAGACCCGAGCGGGCCTCGACGGTGCGCTCGCCGACGCGGGTGTGGACCTCGACCGTGCGCGGCGGATTCTCGCGGATCGCGGCCGCCCCGCGACCCCGCCCGCGGAGCCGATGGCGGCCGCCGGGCCGGGCGCGCCCGCGAACCTGACCGTCGCCGGCGCGCCGCCGTACCTCACGCTCGCCGAACTCGACCGCGAGCAGGTCGCCGCGATACCCGAAGGCGAGACGCGCCACCCGCTCGCGGCCCGGAACCTGAACGTGTTCTCGGTGCCGTACGGCGACGCCGCCGACGCCGTCGCTTCGGCCCTCGACGGCGCGACCGACCGATCGGCGACCGACCTCCGGACGGCGGGTCTCGCGCTCCGTGCGGCAAACCGGACGCTCGACGCCGTCGGAAATGAGACGCTCGACGCCCGCCGCGACCGGCTCCGGGCGGAGGTGTCGAGGTCGCTTCGAGCGCTCCGCGCGCGACTCGTCGCCGAGTTGGCGACCGCGGGACTCGAACTCACGGCCGCCGAGCGCCGCCGTGCGGTCCGGGCCGGGTTCGATCGGTGGGACACGACCGCGGGGCGCGCGCTCGCGGCGGCGAACGGTTCGGCCGCCGATGGCGTCGTCGCGGAACTGCTCGCGGCGACCCCGTCGCTCCGGGGGACCGAGCGACGCGACTGGACGTCGGTGACCGTCGAGTTGGCGCTCGAAGACGCCCGGTCGGCGGTCGACGGACCGTCACGGTCGACGGTGAACCGGACCCGCTCGGTCGCGCGCGATCTCGCGAGAGACGCGCTCGCCGACGCGGGCGAGCGGGCGGCCGACCGGGCCAGAGAGCGGTGGTTCGGAGCAGTGCTGTCGTCGGTCCCCGCGGGGCTGCCGGTCGCGCCCGTGCCCGGCTACTGGTACGCGACGCTCAACGTCTGGGACGTCTCCGTCCGGGGGGCGTACGAGCGGTTCGCGGTTCGGGCGCCGACTGCGGCCGCCGGGGCGGGCGATCCGGACGGGGCGGTGACCTACACTCGACGGAACCAGACAGTCGAGTTCGACGTCGACGCCGACGGCGCCGTCGAGCGACTCGGCCGGACGACGCGGGTTTCGTTCGAGACCGAGACGGTCGTCGTGGTCGTCGTTCCGCCGGGAGCGCCGGGGGTCGGCGACACCGACGGGAACGCCGACGAGCGCTCGCCGGGGTGGAGTATCCCCCGGCCGGCCCGCGGCGGCTAAGTGAAACCCTTTCAACGCCGGCCCCCTGTGTTCGGGTATGCTGTACGACGACATCGAGGACCCCGAGTCGACGACCCCGGCCGAGCTTCGGGCGGCGTACCTCTCGGAGCTCGCGACGGTCATCGCCGAGGTCGGCGCGCCGACCGTGGCCGACCGGAGCGACGTGGCCCGCGAGACGATCGACGCGATCGCCGCAGGCGAGGAGCCGACGGTCGAGTTGGAGACGGCCGCCGCTGTGCTCGGGGTCGCCGAGGACACCCCGCCCGCGGACGCCATCCTGCTCGAAACTCGCGACCACCTCCTGATGGGGATGACCACCGCGGTCCTTGACGTCGACACGATCGCGGTCGAGATGGACGGGATGGACGCAAAGCAGATCCAACAGAAGATCGAGGGCCGCGCGCCGATGACCCTCGGGGAGTTCGCGCGACTCCAGCACTTCATCGCGTCGCGCAACGACCGATAGTTCGGCGCTCTCGTCGCGGACTCGTCGGTACGCTATCGCGGCGAGCCGTCCGGGCCGTCGTTCGGATCGTCTCGATCGTCCGTCCACCCGCTCTCGCGGCGTCGCTCGGCGTCGCCCGGACCGCTCTCCTCGCGCTCGGCGGCCGCCATGTCGGCGACGAACTCGGTCGTGGCGACCGTCAGCGCGAGCGCGAGCGGAGCGGTGGCGACGGCGCCGACGAGGATACCGACCGGGCCGAAGTTCACCGCGACGACGGTGACGAACACCGATACGATCGCGGTGAACACCGCGTATCCCACGGCGTACGAGAGGTAGGGGCCGGCCGCGGTCGCCCACTCGTAACTCCGGGCGAGCGCGGCCCCGACACCGAGATCCTCGACGACCAGCAGGTACGGGGCGGCGTAAAACAGGTACGCCAAGACGAAGTAGCCCGGAATCGCGAGCACCAACAGCGGACCCGCGACCGCCCCGATCGCGACCCCCGCGAGCGCGACCCCGAACACCAGCAGTTGGTAGCCAAGGACGCGGACGAAGTACCGCTTGACGTTCCGGACGAAGTCGTACGTCCCCGTAGAGAGCAACTGGTGGACGCTCCCCAGGAGGCCGGCGACGAGCGCGGCCTGAACCGCGACGACCACGGGGAGCAAAGAGAGGGTCGGCGAGACGTGGAGACCCGGCCCTCGGCTCGGCAGGCTCACGAACGACCAGAGATCCGGCGGCGACGCCGGGAGTCCGAACGCGATTCCCCCGTGCCAGCCGGTCGAGGAGAGCGCTCGCTCGACGTCGTCCGGGCTCGTCAGGCTCGACATCAGCGGGACGACCGCGAGCGGGAGGGCGTCGGTCGCGACCTCCCACGCGGCCTCGAACCGCTCGGCGAACGGCGTGTCGGTCGCGGGGGCGTCGGCGGAGACCATCGGTCGTCACTGGCACACGTCGCCCGCATAAGTCTTGTCGACGACGTCGGATTTCGTCCCGATCGGGCGGAGTCGGACCGCTTAACTGCGACTGCCGACTACGCCCGGTCGATGAAGTTCGGGGAGTTCGCCGACGCCGCCGCCGAGATCGAGTCGCTCAGCGCCGACACCGAGATCACCGAGCGGGTCACGGCCCTGTTCGAGACCGCCGGCTCGGATCTCCCCGTTGTCGCGCGGTTCGTGCAGGGCCGGGTGTTCCCCGCCTGGTCGTCGCGGACGCTCGACATCGGGCCGAACTACTGCTACGAGGCGATCGCGCGGGCCGCCGGGCGGAACGTCTCGGCCGACGACGTCGAGGCCCGACTCGCGGAGGTCGGCGACGTCGGCGAGGTCGCCGCGAGCTACGAGTTCGGCGGCCAGCAGGGGCTGGGCGCGTTCGGTTCGGGCGGGGCCGAGGACCTGACGGTCGCGTCGGTCGCCGACGAACTCGACGCCCTCGCGGCGGCCGCGGGATCGGGGAGTCAGGACAAGAAGATCGACCTCCTGTTCGGGCTGTTCAACCGCGCGAGCGCCGAGGAAGCCCGATATCTCGCACGGCTCGTGCTCTCGGAGATGCGGATCGGCGTCGGCGAGGGGACCGTCCGGGACGCGATCGGGGCCGCCTTCGACGTGCCCGTCGAGTCGGTCGCGCGCGCCCTCCAGGTGTCGAACGACTACGGCGAGGTCGCCCGAGTCTCTCGCGAGGCCGGCGCGGCGGGGCTCGACGAACTGGAACTCGAAGTCGGCCGACCCGTGCAGGCGATGCTCGCGCAGGCCGGGACCGTCGGCGACGCGCTCGACGACTGGGGCGAGGTCGCGGTCGAGTGGAAGTACGACGGCGCGCGCGTCCAGATCCACTACGATCCCGACGGCCTCGGGTGGGACGACGCCGACGGCGAGGTGGCGGTCTTCTCGCGGAACATGGAGGACGTGACCGACGCGCTCCCCGAGGTGGTCGAGCACGTCCGCGAGCACCTCTCGGCGCCGGCCATCCTCGACGGCGAAGTGGTCGCGACCGACGACGACGGCGACCCCCTCCCGTTTCAGGCGGTGCTCCGTCGGTTCCGGCGGAAACACGACGTGGCTCGGGCCCGCGAGTCGGTCGCGCTCGATCTGTTCGCGTTCGACTGCCTCCACGCCGCCGGCGAGGACCTGCTCGACGCGCCCGTGCCCGAGCGCCGCGATCGGCTCGACGGCGTCCTCGACGCGGGCGTGTCGGCGTTCTGGACGACCGACGATCCCGACGAAGTCGCCGAGATCGAGGCCGACGCGCTCGAAGCGGGCCACGAGGGGATCATGCTCAAAAACCCCGAGTCGACGTACACGCCGGGCCGCCGCGGGCGCAACTGGCGCAAGCGCAAGCCGGACGTCGAGACGCTCGACCTCGTCGTCACCGGCGCCGAGTGGGGCGAGGGCCGCCGGGCGGAGTTTCTCGGCACCTTCCTGCTGTCGGCCCGGGCCGACGGCGGGTTCGAGACGATCGGGAAGGTCGCGACCGGCATCACCGACGAGGAGCTCGGGGACCTCACGGCGCTGCTCGAGCCCCACGTCCAGTCGCAGGACGGCCAGACGGTCGACGTTCGCCCCGAGGTGGTGTTCGAGGTGGGCTACGAGGAGATCCAGCGCTCGCCCACCTACTCGTCTGGGTACGCCCTGCGGTTCCCCCGATTTCTCGGCGTTCGGGACGACAAAGACCCCGCGGACGCCGACTCGCTTCCGCGGGTCGAGCGACTCGCGGAACGTCAGTGATCGACCGACAGGTATCGCTCCCCGGGTCGTTCGCCGTCCGGGCCGCCGGAGAGACGCGTTCGTGGCCCCGCGGCGCAGATGTCGAATAGTTTATGGGATGCGACGAGCTACTCGGCGACAAGGATGCGAGAGTACGCGTACCTCGCCGCGGCGATCGCGGCCGAAGTCGGCGGCACGACCGCGCTCAAGTTCTCCGACGGGTTCACGAACGCCGTTCCGTCGGCGATCGTCGTCGTCGGATATCTCGGGTCGTTCTACCTGCTCAGTCTCACCCTCCAGGAGCTACCCATCGGGCTGGTGTACGCGACGTGGTCGGCCGTCGGCATCGTGGCGGCCGCGCTCGTCGGGGTTCTCTTTTTCGACGAGACGGTCGATCTCGCGGGTCTGGTCGGGATCGCGCTCGTAATCGGGGGCGTCGTCGTGCTCAACGTCCTCTCGGAGACGTACAGCCCCGCCCACTGATCGCCGCGCTCGGCGCCGCGTCGAGCGCGACAGCAATCCGAACCGTTTACTACGGACTGTCCGAACGCCCGACCATGACCGTCCGACACCGCGACCTGACCGTCGAGTGGCTCGGCTACGCCGGGCTCCGGCTCGAATCGCCCGGCGACACCGTCGTCTACATCGACCCCGGCCGGTACGGCACCCTCACCGGCGAGTACCGCCCCGAATCGGCCCAGAAGCCCCACCCGGACCCCCGCGATTACCGCCCCGAGGACGGGGACCTCGTCCTCGTCACGCACGATCACCACTACGACTCGGACGCCATCGAGCGCGTGGCCGACGCCGACGCGACCGTCGTCGCCTACGAGGCGGTCTACCCGCCGAAGATCGACCGGGACGTGGTCGACCTCGACGATCTCCCCTACGAGACGCTCCGGGTCGACGAGGAGACCGACCGGCTGTTCGGCGACGCGATCGTCAGGACGGTCCCGGCGTACAACGAGCCCGACGGCCCTCGCACGGACGCGAGCGGCGACCCGTACCACCCCGAGGGGTTCGGCGCGGGCTTTCTGGTGACGCTGGCGGACGCGACCGTCTTCTTCCCGGGCGATACCGATCCGCTCGACGGTCACGCGGAACTCGACGTTTCGCTGTTTTGCCCGCCGATCGGGGGCTCGCTCACGATGGACCGGCGCGAGGCCGCCGAACTCGCGGCGGCGCTGGACCCCGACCTCGTGGTCCCGGTCCACTACAACACCTTCGAGTCGATCGAGACCGACTCTGGGGCGTTCGCCGCCGACGTGGCGAGCCGCGGCGTCCCGGTGGTGCTCGACGAGGCCTGAAAGGTTAGATTCTTAACTCTTCTGCCGGAACGTGGGCGTATGTCGCGACGGGAACCGACGGCGGCGGTCCCCGACGGGTGGCCCTACACCGACGAGCCGACGGCGTGTGCCGCCTGCGGGAGCGACGACGACCGCTACGCCGTGGTCGACTCGCTCGGACTCGTCTGGGGCGGGGCGACCGACGGCGGGCTCGCGCCGACCGACCTCGGCGACTACGTGGGGACGCTCGCGTTCCGGTGCTGTCACGACTGCTGGACCCGCGAGGGCGTCGCGGCCCTGGCTGATGCCCGGACGCTCACGAGACCGGACGCGGTCGGCGCCCGCGAGGCGGTCGCGCTCGACGACGCGAAGGTGGCCGCGGCCGCGAGGCTCGCCGCCGACCGTGTCGCGGTGGACACCCTCCACGAACTCGACGTCCGGAGTGCCGCCGAGCGCGAACACCTCCGGGCCCGCGACGCGGCGATCGAGGACGCGCTGGCGTCGTGGAGCCGGGAGTGAGCGGACTGCGGGCGACCGACGCGACCGCTCAAAAACCGCGGGCGCGTTTCGCGGGACGGAAACGTGTGACCAGCATTTACTTACTGGGGGCCTAACACCTTCGCATATGAGTCCTCCAAACGGCTCGAACTTCTGCTCGCAGTGCGGGTCGGCGCTGGGTCCCGACGACTCGTTTTGCTCGGACTGCGGGGCGCCGATCGGGAGCCGCCGGTCGAACCGCCGCGACGACTTCCGGCGCCGAGTCGAGGACCACACGGTCGAGGGGTGGGACGTGAAACACGACTACGGCGATCGGGTCGTGCTGATCGACCGGGGGTTCGGCTCGCTTGGCGTCCACGCGCTCTTGTTCCTGTTCACCTGGGGCTTTGGCAACCTCCTGTACGCGTGGTACAGCTACTCGCCGGGGGCCGACCGGATCGAACTTCGAGCCGACGGCACCGAGCGGTACGTCTCCGGGGGCGGCGAGGACGACGCCTCGGGCGATGACCTCGTCTCGGATCCGGCGAGCTACTTCCTCAGCTTCCTGTGTGCGATCTTCGGATTCGCGGTCCTCGGCGACGCGGTCGCCCTCCCGGCCGCGCTCTTCGGCGTGACGTGTCTGGCCGTCGCGCTGTTCGCGTTCCCCCCGTTCCGGAAGCGGTTCGCCGACCGCGAGTCGGTCACCACGTTCGGCAGGGTCCGATCGACCGACGAGGAGGTCGTCGAGGCGCCAGACGTGCCCTGCACGGCGTGTTCGCGGCCGGTCGGCACGGGCGTCAAGCGCACGTTCGGGGAGACGCTGTACGTCGCGGGACTCCCGATCTCGACCGACGAGAAGGGCGAGAACTGGTACTGTCGGTCCTGTGCGCAGGGCGATCCGTTCACGGGCGGTGAGGTCGGGGACAGCGCGACCCGAGACGCCGACGAGTTCGTCAGGGAGCGCTAGAGGACGCCCATCTCGTCGAGGCGCTCGGGCAGGTACGTCTCGGTCACGAAGTCGAGTCCGTGGGACGCCAGCGACTGCTGTTCGGACTTTTTCTCGATGTCGAGTTGGATCTCGATCTGTTTTTCCCAGTAGTCGGTCTGGTAGCGGGGGTCCTCTAGCTCGCTCTCGAGGGCGTTGACGTCGGAATCGCTCAGCGGGTCGGTCGGGAGGTCGTACTCCACGATGTCCTCGGGCTGGATGCCGATGAACTGGGCTTCCGGGGTCGCGAGGTAGTCGCTGAGGTGGGCCGACTTGATCGAGCCGTACGCCACCGAGCCGAAGATGCGGTACGACCACGGGTCCCCGTCGGTGAACACCGTCACCGGAAGGTCGAGTTCGTCGTGGAGTCGCTTCGTGATCCGGCGGGTCGCGCGGGCGGGCTGGCCCTTGAGGTGGACGATGATGGTGTTGTACTCCTCGTCGAAGCCGTTTTCCACCAGCCGGTCGCGCATGCCGCCGGTCTCGACGCAGAGCACGAAGTCGGCGTCGTTGTCGAGGAACTCGATCGTGTCGGGGTTGTTCGGGATCTGGTAGCCGCCCTCCCCGACGTCCTCCTGACAGTGGATCTCGCGTTCGCCCCGTCGGGTCTGCTCGCGGAGGTACAGCGGCCCCATGATGGTCGCGCCCGACTCCTCGGGCCGCATGTGGAAGTCCTCGCGGGTGACCTCCGAGACGATCTCTAAGTCCTCGACGAGCTGGTTCGACTCGTCCTGAGAGGAGAACTGCGCCTCGTCGACGTCCCAGCTCTCGCTGAGGTAGTAGAGTTCACGCAGGGTCGACGACCGGTCGGCGTCGAGCTGGTCGGCGAGGAACTCGATCGTGTAGATCGCCTTGAGGAGTTTGCGCGCCCCCCGGACGCTGTTTGCGCTCCGGGTGCTCTCGCGGTCGCCGTACACCCACACGTCCGAGTCCTCGTCGAAGACGATGTTGCTCTTGGTCCGGGTGGGGACCGACATCTCGGGGATCTCGCCCCGCTCTAGCTGATCGTAGAACTCCGCGGCGAGGTCGATGAGTTTCTCTTGGGCTGTGGTGTCCGTGCTCATTGGTTGAGGGTGAGTTTGGGGTCTTCGATTCCTTCGACGCTGAGGTCGAACGATGCCTCCGCCGAGACTTCGTACTCCAGGACGGCCTCCTCGCCGCTGGGCACGGTGGGCGACCACTTGACGAACCACTCGCCGTCCATGTCGACCGCGGTCGCGCCGTCCGAGAGGTTCGACGGCTCGGCGGTCACGATGTCGGTGATGTCGGGCGACTCGTTGGTGTCGGTGTGGTTCTCGACGACGAGCCGAACGCGTCCGTCCTCGCGCTCGCGTTCGACGAGGACGTTGTTCATGATCCGGGCCAGCGCGTCGTCGTACTGGGGCTCGTCGTTGTCGGTGACCTCCGCGACCTTCTCGGCCATCTTCGGGAGGATCGAGGCGATGACGTTTTGCTTTTTCTTGCGCTTTTCGAGGGACTTGCGCTTGTTGAGATACGACTTGAGCTCGCGGGCGGCCTCCCGGATCGCGAGCTCGATCTCGTCTTCGATCTCGGGGACGTTCGCCACCGCGTCCTTGCTCTCGCTCGTGAACGGGACGTTCGTCGAGGCGACGTGGACCATGATCACCGCCGGGCCGTTCGGGATTCCGGAGCCGCCGGGCTGGCTGAGGTTGTAGTTTCGCCACCCGATCGACTTCACCACGTCGGTCGTCGCGCAGGCCCCGCGCTGGTAGACCAGCGGCACCCGGTTGGCGAACCGCAGGACGTCGGCCTGCCCGTCCGCCTCGAGGTCGCCGCCGTACGCGATGCCCGCCTCGACGATGAACGGGTCGCCGCCGTGGACGTCGGCGTCGCGGGTCGAGGCGGCGTAGAAGTCGGCGTCGTACTCCTTCTTGAGTCCGGCCTCCACGAGGTCGGCGGTGATCGGCGACAGACAGTTGGTCGGCGGCGAGATGATGTCGGTCTCGCGCATCGCCTCCAGCAGGTCGCTGGCGGCGTCGCGATCCTCGGCGAGGTCCCGTACCTTCGGCACCTCGTCGGGCACCGTCACCATCACCGACCAGAGCTCGGTCACGACGTTCTCGCGGGCGGTCTCGCCGAACGTCGCGTCGTCGTACTCCTCGGTCTGGTCGGCGGCGCGGTCGACGTACTTTCGGAGTTCGGAGTGGGTCGCCCGATCGCGCTCGCGGCCCTTCTCGAAGCGCTTTGCGAGTCGCTCGGCCAGCCCGTCGATCGCCTCGTCGTCTTTTCGGGTGGTCGTGGCCGCGTCGACCAGCTGGTAGAGGTCGCTCGTCCGGTCGGCGGTCAGCTCGTCCCACGCCGCCCCAATCGCGTTCTCCCGGACCGTCGCGCCGAACGTCACGCCGTGGTCGTCGCCGATCTCGGCGGCGTCGGCGACGATCTCGCGGAGCTCGCTGTGGGCCACCCGGTCGCGGGCCGCGACCGCGTTCGCGACCTCGTCGGCGAAGGCGTTCGTCGCCTCCGCGCCCTTGTTGGCGACCGCCTGCTGGACCGCGCGGGCCACGTCGGCCTCGTCGTGGGACCGCGGCGCCCGCCAGGCGGCCTCCCGGCCGAAGTGGCGGTCACGGAAGTTGTCGACGATCGAGTCGGCGGTCTTCTTCCCGACGCGGGTGAACTCCGATTGGACGAACCCAGAGACGCTGTGTGAATCGGTCTCGGCGAGCATCTTCAACACCGTGCCGAGTTCGACTCCGTGGGGGTGCGGGCGGATCTCCTCGGTCTCGGCCGGGAGCTGGTCGGTCGCCCGCTCGAACTGGCGGGGCTCGTCCATGCTCGGCTCCTCGAAGGTGATCCGGGCGTGGGGGTTGACGACCGCGGTGTGTTTGATGTACTTGAGCAACTGGGACCGCGCGCGCATGTTGCCCTCCATCTCCAGCTCGATGCGCGTGCCGTGGGTCCGGTCCCACGAGGTGGTCTCGGCGTGCTGGATCTCGGGTTCGTTCTCGTCGGTGTCGATGATGAGTTCGAAGTACTCGGCCTCGGCGCTACCTTTCGTCCGGCTCGTGATCTTGGCGGGCTTGCCCGAGGTGAGCTGGGAGTACAGGACCGCGGCCGAGATCCCGATCCCCTGCTGGCCGCGGGACTGCTCGCGGGCGTGGAACCGCGAGCCGTAGAGGAGCTTCCCGAACACCTTGGGGACCTGTTCTTTGGTGATGCCGGGACCGTTGTCCTCGACGACGAGGGTGTAGTAGTCGCCCGCGTCGTCGATCTCGACGTAGATGTCGGGAAGAATGCCCGCCTCCTCGGTCGCGTCGAGGGCGTTGTCCACCGCCTCTTTCACCGCGGTCACCAGCGCCCGGGCGCCGCTGTCGAACCCGAGCATGTGCTTGTTCTTCTCGAAGAACTCGGCGATGGAGATCTGTTGTTGGCTCTCGGCCAACTCCTCGGCGATCCCCTCCTCCTCGCCGAGCGTCGACTGAATAGATGGCATTCTGTGGGCTCAGGTAACGACGGGACATTTATAGCCTTCTCGGTGGACCGGAGTGAAAGTGAAAGTGGAGACGGCGGTCGGGGGCGACCGCGATACACACCATTCGACTATACGAATTGCCGAACCGAGATGACACCCGACGTGACAGGACGCTCTCCGCGCCGTTCGCGGCGAAACCCTCAGTCACCTGACTTAGCATTCGCGCGCGCGTGTGCGAGGGTTTTATCCGTACCCGACTACTACCGTGAGACAGTCTTTATGAGTCAGGAAAGTGAGTACGGGGCCGGGCAAATCCAGGTCCTCGAAGGGTTACAGGCGGTGCGCAAGCGCCCGGCGATGTACATCGGGTCGACCGACGCGCGGGGGCTCCATCACCTCGTGTTCGAGGTCGTTGACAACTCTATCGACGAGGCGCTCGCCGGCTACTGTGACTCGATTGATGTAACTATCCACGGTGACGGGTCGGTGAGCATCTCCGACGACGGCCGGGGCGTCCCGGTCGACACCCACGAGGAGTACGACAAGCCCGCGGTCGAAGTCATCCTGACGGTCCTCCACGCTGGCGGGAAGTTCGACAACAAGTCCTATCAGGTCTCGGGCGGCCTCCACGGCGTCGGCGTCAGCGTCGTCAACGCGCTGGCCGCCGAGCTCCGGATCGAGGTGAAACGCGACGGCGCGCTCTGGCGACAGGAGTTCGAGCGCGGCGAGCCCGCCGCCCCGCTACAGCGGGTCCGGGATCTCGACCCCGACGAGGGGACCGGCACCACGATCCGGTTCTGGCCCGACGGCGACATCTTCGAGACCACCGAGTTCACCTACTCGACGCTCGAGAGCCGACTGCGCGAACTCGCCTTTCTCAACTCCGGGGTCGAGATCGGCCTCGCCGACGAGCGCGAGGCCGACGGCCAGTCGGACACGTTCAAGTACGACGGCGGCATCCGGGAGTTCGTCGCGTACCTCAACGAGACGAAGTCGCCGCTCCACGACGACGTCATCTACTTCGAGGACGAAGCGCAGGACATCCGGGTCGAGGTGGCGATGCAGGCGACCGACGAGCTCCAGGGGTCGCTCCACGCGTTCGCCAACAACATCAACACCCGCGAGGGCGGCACCCACCTCACCGGATTCAAGACCGCGCTGACGCGGTACGTCAACGACTACGCCGACGAGAACGGACTGCTCGGCGACCTAGACGAGAACCTCAAGGGCGAGGACGTCCGGGAGGGGCTGACCGCGGTCATCTCGATCAAGCATCCCGACCCCCAGTTCGAGGGCCAGACCAAGACCAAACTGGGCAACAGCGAGGTCCGGGGCATCGTCGAGTCGGCGATCCACGAGGGGCTCGCTACGTACTTCGAGGAGAACCCCCGGACCGCCGAGGCGATCGTCTCGAAGGCGGTCGAGGCCGCGAAGGCGCGCAAGGCGGCCAAGAAGGCCGAGGAGCTGACCCGACGGAAGAACGCGCTGGAATCGAGCGCGCTCCCGGGCAAGCTCGCGGACTGTCAGTCCAGAGACCCCAGCGACTCAGAGCTGTTCGTCGTCGAGGGCGACTCGGCGGGCGGATCGGCAAAGCAGGGTCGAAACCGCGAGAATCAGGCCATTCTCCCGCTGAAGGGGAAGATCCTCAACGTCGAGAAACACCGGCTCGATCGCATCCTCGAGAACGACGAGATCCGGTCGCTCATCACCGCGCTCGGGACGGGTATCGGCGACGAGTTCGACATCGAGGAGGCCCGGTACAACCGGATCATCATCATGACCGACGCCGACGTCGACGGCGCCCACATCCGGACGTTGTTGTTGACGCTTCTGTATCGCCACATGAAGCCGCTGATCGAGGCGGGCTACGTGTACGCGGCCCAGCCGCCCCTCTACCGGGTCCGGTATCGCGGCGAGACCTACGACGCGATGACCGAGGCCGAGCGCGACCGGATCGTCGAGGAAGTGTGCGACGGCAATCCCACGCAGGTCCAGCGGTTCAAGGGCCTCGGGGAGATGAACCCCGACCAGCTCTGGGAGACCACGATGAACCCCGAGAACCGCGTCCTCAAGCAGATTACCATCGAGGACGGCGCGGCCGCCGACAAGATGTTCTCGGTGCTGATGGGCGACGCCGTCGAACCGCGAAAGCAGTTCATCAAAGAACACGCAACCGAAGCGGAGTGGGTCGACATATGAGTTCGGAAGTACCCGATCCCGCCGACGTCGGCGCCGCGGAAGTCACGTCGGCCCGGATCGAAGACGAGATGGAGCAGAGTTACATCGACTACGCGATGTCCGTCATCGCGGGGCGTGCGCTCCCCGACGTCCGCGACGGGCTGAAGCCGGTCCACCGCCGGGTCCTCTACGCGATGCACGAGGAGGGGGTCACCAGCGGCTCCAGCCACCGCAAGAGCTCCTCGGTGGTCGGCGACACGATGG
Source organism: Halorussus marinus (assembly GCF_004765795.1). Lineage (GTDB taxonomy): Archaea > Halobacteriota > Halobacteria > Halobacteriales > Haladaptataceae > Halorussus > Halorussus marinus. The sequence goes on along the minus strand of NZ_SBIV01000012.1, from coordinate 27,740 downwards.
GTGACTACCACCCTCACGGCGACTCGGCGATCTACGACACGCTGGTCCGGATGGCACAGGACTTCTCGATGCGGTATCCGCTGGTCGACGGACAGGGGAACTTCGGTTCGATCGACGGCGATCCCGCCGCCGCGATGCGGTACACCGAGGCCCGGATGAGCCCCATCTCCGAGGAGTTGCTCGCCGACATCGAGATGGACACCGTCGACTTCCAGCCCAACTACGACGACCGCCTCCAGGAGCCGGAGGTCCTTCCCTCGGCGTTCCCGAACCTGCTGGTCAACGGGTCGTCGGGCATCGCGGTCGGCATGTCGACGAACGTCCCGCCCCACAACCTCGGGGAAGTGATCGACGCGACCGTCGAGCTCATCGAAGACCCCGACGCGACCGTCGAGGACCTGATGGACCACGTCAAGGGGCCCGACTTCCCGACCGGCGCGAACATCGTCGGCCGGAACGCGGTCCACGCCGCGTACAAGACCGGCCGCGGACGCATCCGGATGCGCGCGGAGTTCGAGGTCGAGGAACGCGAGAACGGGAGCGACCGCATCGTCATCACCGAGCTCCCCTACCAGACCAACAAGGCCCGGATGATCGAGAAGATGGCCGACGCGGTCAACGAGGGGTCCCTGGAGGGCATCCGGGACCTCCGCGACGAGTCCGACCGCGACGGCATCCGAGTCGTCGTCGAACTCAAGCGGAACGCGATGACCGAGGTCGTCAAAAACCAACTGCTCGAGAGCTACCTCGAGAAGACGTTCGGCGTCATCAACCTCGCGCTGGTCGATGGCGAACCCCGGGTCCTCTCGCTGAAAGAGACCCTCGAACACTACCTCGACCACCGCAAGGAGGTCGTGCGCCGGCGGAGCCAGTACGAACTCGACGAGGCCCAGGACCGCGCCCACATCCTCGAAGGCCGGCTCACCGCGCTCGAACACGCAGACGACGTGGTCGAGATCATCCGCGACGCCGAGGACCGCGACGCCGCGAAAGACGGCCTCCAGTCGGCGTACGGCTTCTCGGACGATCAGGTCGATCACATCGTCCGGATGCAACTCGGGAGCCTCACCTCGATGGAGGCCGCCGAGATCGAAGACGAGTACGAGGACGTCCAGGCCCGCATCGAGCGTCTGGAGACCATCCTCGGCGACGAGTCCGAACTGCTCTCGGTCATCGAGGAGGAACTGCTGGAGATCAAAGACCAGTACGCCGACGAGCGGCGGACCTCGTTCATCGACGACGACGAGGAGGTCACCCGCGAGGACCTCATCGCCGAGGAGGACGTGGTCGTGGTCGTGACCGAGCAGGACTACGTCAAGCGGATGCCCGCCGCCCAGTTCGACGCCCAGAACCGCGGCGGCAAGGGGATCATCGGCGCCGACGTGAAGGAGGGCGACCGGGTCTCGAAGGTGTTCCGGGCCAACTCCCACGACTACCTGCTCTGTTTCACCAATCAGGGGCAGGTCTACCGGCTCAAGACCTACGAGATCCCCGAGATGTCCCGGACCGCCCGGGGCAAATCGGCGGTCAACCTCCTCGATCTGGACGACGGCGAGGAGATCACCGCGGTCGTCAACACCGACGAGTTCGAGGACGACGAGTCGATCAGCATGGTGACCCGGGACGGCTACGTCAAGCGGACCGCCGCCGCCGAGTTCGAGAACATCCTCTCGACCGGCATCATCGCCGCGAAACTCGAAGACGGCGACCAGTTGGTCGACGTCGAGGTCACCGACGGCTCGAAGGACCTGCTGTTGGCCACCGCCGACGGGATGGCGATCCGGTTCGACGAGTCGGAGGCTCGCGAGATGGGTCGGAGCGCCCGCGGGGTCCGCGGCGTCGACCTCGAAGGCGATGACGAAGTGGTCGGCATGGTCGCGGCCGACGCTTCGGGACCGTCGGACGGCGACGACCGGGACCTGCTGACGGTGACCGAGCGCGGCTACGGCAAGCGCACGCCCCTCGGCGAGTACCGGCGCCAGTCCCGAAACGGGAAGGGGCTCGTCGACATCAAGACCGGCGGCCGCAACGGACGGGTCACCTCGGTCAAGGCGGTCGGCCCCGACGAGGACCTCGTCATCATGAGCGCCGACGGCCAGATCATGCGGATCCGGGCGGCCGACATCTCCGAGGTCGGCCGGAACACGATGGGCGTGACGGTGATGGAACTCGAAGGCACCGACGCGGTCGCGAGCGTCGACGTGTTAGCCGAGGCCAGCGACGAGGCGAACGCGGACGCCGAGTAGCTACGTTCGGCCCGCTATCTCTGCGACGCCCCAGAGGTCTTCGACCTCGTAGGTCGGATCGACCGACAGTTCGAGGTCGGCGCGGTGGCTGCGCCGGACGAACGCCGAGTCGAGCCCGGCCCGATCGGCGGCCTCGACGTCGCTCTCGCTGTCGCCGACGAACAGCGCCGATTCGGTGTCGAGATCCGCGAGCGCGCGTTCGAGGTAGTGTGGATTTGGCTTCTTGCGCCGGACGCTCTCGACGGTTAGCTCCCGGCCGTAGTACGTGTCGAACAGCTTCTCGAATCCGAAGAACTCCACGACGAACTCGATCGTGAGGTGCTGGTTCGAGCTCACGACACCGAAGTCGTGATCGAGGTCCGCGAGCGCCGCCACGTCGTCGTAGCGGTCGCGCTCGCCCTCGCGGAACTCGGTGCGCTGGGCCGCGGCGGCCCGGCGGTCCCGGGCCTCCCAGAAGGCCGCCCGGTCGAGCCCGTAGTGGTCGCACACGCGCCCGAGCAACTCCGGGGTCACGCCGTACATCACGTCCTCGACGTGGCGCTCGTCGGCGTCGTCGACGCCGACCGCCTCGAAGGCGGTCCGGGCGGCCTCCCGAAGCGTCTCCCGAGACGGGGGTTCGACCAGCACGCCGTCGTTGTCGAAGAGGATCGCGTCGTAGTCGGTCACAGTAGCCGACGCGCGCGAGACACTCTTGAGGCCGTCGGTTTTCGCCAAGCCGGCGGGCAGACGGGGGAAGAAAATCACGCATCGAACAGTGCGTCGCTGGCGCGCACACCAGCAGTGCTCCCGCGAGCGACCGCAGGGAACGGTCGCGTTACAGGATGCGCTTTCCCAGTCCGCTCGCCGCGAGTTCGGTCGCCAACTCCGCGGTCTCGTTGTGCTCGTCGAGGATCGGGTTGACTTCGACGACCTCCATCGAGCGCAACACGCCCTCGGCCTCGTCGCGTTCGGCGACCGTCTCCAGCGCCGAGTGGGCCTCTCGGTATGTGACCCCGCCCCGGACCGGCGTCCCGACCCCCGGCGCCTCCTTCGGGTCGAGCCAGTCGAGGTCGAGGCTGACGTGGATCCCCTCGGTGCCGTCGCTCGCGATATCGAGGGCGTCCTCGGTGACCGGACCGACGCCGCGCTCGTCGATGTCCGACATGGTGAACGCGGTCACGTCGCTGTCGCGGATCTCCTCGCGCTCGGTGTCGTCGAGGCTCCGGAGCCCGACGATAGCGACGTTCTCTTCGGCGAGGGTCGGGACGTTCGCCCACTCGGTGTCCGCGAAGTCGCCGATGCCCAGCGCGGCCGCCAGCGGCATCCCGTGGACGTTGCCGCTCGGGGACGTCGCCGGCGTGTTGAAGTCGCCGTGGGCGTCGAACCACACCGCGCCGAGGTCGGCGTCCCGGCCCGCCCCGCGCATGGTGCCGACCGCGATGGAGTGGTCCCCGCCGAGCACGAGCGGGAACGCGCCGTCGTCGAGTGCGGCCGCGACCTCGTCGGCCAGCCGCGTACAGACGTCGGCGGTCTCCCGGAGGAACTTCGCGGTCCCCTCGCTTGGCTGTTCGGCGTCGGGGTCGCGCTCCTCGGCGTGTGGCACCAGCAGGTCGCCGGTGTCGGTCGTTTCGACGCCCGCCGCCCGGAGTTCGTCGGCCAGTCCCGCGTATCGGATCGCCGAGGGGCCCATGTCGACGCCGCGTCGGTTCGCGCCGAGGTCCATGGGAGTCCCGATCAGCCGCACCTGTCGGCTCATACACGGGCGTTCGGCCGGGTAGTCTAAAGAAGGGTCTGTTTTCGGTTCGGACCGGACCGGAACGGCGGGCGGCGATCGCGAGCCGTCAGGAGACGATCACTTGTACTGGGCACAGACCCGCTCGATGCCCTCCTCGAACCCGATCTCGGGCTCCCAGCCGGTCGCCTCGGCCATCTTGGTGGCGTCGGCCATCGTGTCGTGGACGAACATGTCCTCGGGGATGGGGTTTTCGACGTGTTCGGGTTCGACGTCGGCGTCGAGTTCGTCGGCCAGCAGTTCGACCACTTCGTTCGCGCTGTAGGACTCGCCGGTCCCGAGGTTGTAGATTCCGGTGAGCCGGTGGTCGGCCGCGAGTTCGAGCCCGCGGACGATATCGGAGACGTGCGTGAAATCGCGGGTGTGGCTCCCGTCGCCGTAGATGACCGGCGGTTCGCCGTTCGCGATGTCGTCGGCGAACTGCGCGATGATGTTGGCGTACTCGCCCTTGTGGCCCTCCGAGCCGCCGTAGCCCTGATACACCGAGAAAAACCGCATCCCCGCGACGTCCATGTCGTGGGCGTTCGAAAAGTACTCGCCGTAGCGCTCGCGGGCGAGCTTCGAGGCCTCGTAGCCGGTGTGGGCCTCCACGGCCATGCTCTCGGGCGACGGGTCGGTCCGACTCCCGTAGATCGAGGAGGTCGAGGCGTAGACGACGGTGTCACACCCGTCCCGGCGCGCCTGCTCGACCGCGTTCGCGAACCCCTCGACGTTGACCCGCGCCCCGCGCCGGAGTCCGTCGATGCTGTCCTCGTGCATCGTGAGCGACGACAGCGCCGCGAGGTGAAAGAGCACGTCGACGCCGTCGGTGGGGAGGTCGTCGTCGAGCACGCTCGCGTCGTGGAACTCGACAGACTCGTCGAGGTTCTCGGGGGTTCCGAGATAGCAGTCGTCGACCGCGATCACGTCGTTGTCGGCCGCGAGGTGGTTCGAGAGGTTCGATCCGATGAACCCCGCGCCGCCGGTCACGAGAACGCGATTTCCTTGCATGGTTCGAGAGTCCAGAGCCAGCGCCAAATCGGTGTCGTTCCGTCGTCGATCGGGGGCCGCGGGAAGCACGAGCCCCCTATCCCCGAATTCCGAAAATATCGGGCGCCACCGGCCGTTCGCCGCATTTAAGGAAATCTACCCCCAAGGTTCGGTAATGTCTACTATCGAACTGACCCCGAGCCAGAAGACGATTCTCACCGCCCTCGTCAATCTCCACCGCGACGCCGGCGACGCGGTGAAAGGAGAGGACATCGCCGCGGAGGTCGACCGCAACCCCGGCACCATCCGCAACCAGATGCAGAGCCTCAAAGCGCTCCAGTTGGTCGAGGGCGTCCCCGGGCCGAAGGGCGGCTACAAGCCGACCGCGACCGCGTTCGAGGCCCTCGATGTCCAGCAGATGGACAGCGCCGCGGAGGTACCGCTGGTCCACGACGGCGAACTCATCGAGGAGTCGAACGTCGAGGAGGTCGACCTCACGAGCGTCCACCACCCCGAGCTCTGCCGGGCCGAGATCCACCTTCAGGGGTCGGTTCGTGACTTCGACGAGGGCGACTCGGTTCGCGTGGGTCCGACGCCGCTGTCGAAGCTCGTCGTCGAGGGCACCGTCGACGGCACCGACGACACCAGCAACATCCTCATCCTGAAGATCGACTCGATGGAAGCCCCGTCCGAAGAGCCCGCCCACTGAGTTCGGCCGCCGATATCGGTCTCGCGGCGCCCGCCGGCTCTCACAGATCGGTCTCCGCCTCTCGACGTTCTCTCGTGGTCCCGCGACGCCGGTCGTGTCCGTTCGTCCAGTCGCGTGCTTCGGGTTCGAGCCGTCGGGTTGGCCGCCGTTCGTGGTAGGTACTCTCACTCAACCGCGTGAGGCTTCCAAAGCCTTTGTATCGGAGGACTCCGGAGTTGGCGGTATGACTGAACAGGTCGTCGTGCTCGGCGCGGGGTACGCCGGGGCAGGCGCGATTCAGCGACTCGAAGACGAACTGGACGCCACGGACGCCGAGTTGACCTGGGTCTCCGAGAACGACTACCACCTCGTCCTCCACGAGGCCCACCGTGCCATCCGGGACCCGACCGTCGAGGACGACATCACGATCCCGGTCGGCGAGATCGCCGATCGGTCCACCGAGTTCGTGCAGGCGACGGTCGAAGGGGTCGACACCGAGGCCCAGACGGTCGCGCTCGACGGCGGCGAGGACCTCGACTACGACTACCTCCTCGTCGCGCTCGGGAGCCAGACCGCCTACTACGGCATCCCGGGGATGGAAGAGCACGCGCTCACGCTCAAGAGCCTCGACGACGCGATGGAGATCCACGAGCGAGTCACTCAGGCCGCCGCCGAGGCGTCCCGGAACGACCCGGCGACGATCGTGATCGGCGGCGCCGGACTGTCGGGCATCCAGAGCGCCGGCGAGGTCGCGGAGCTCCGCGACGAGCGGCGCGCGCCCATCGACGTCTACCTCGTCGAGGCGCTCGAAGAGATCATGCCCGGGCAGGACTCCGAGCTTCAGGGCGCGGTCCGAAAGCGCCTCGAAGACGCCGACGTCGAGATCCTGACCGACGACCCGATCACCGAGGCCGACGAGTCGACGATCCACTTCGACGAGGGCGACCCCCTCGATTACGACGTGTTCGTCTGGACCGGCGGCATCACCGGTCAGCAGGCGCTCGACGAGTGCGAACTCGAAAACGAGCACAACCGCGTGACCTGCGAGTCGAACTTCCGGACGAGCGACGACCGGGTGTTCGCCATCGGCGACTCGGCCATCGTCGATCAGGGCGACGGCCCCGCGCCGCCGACCGCCCAGGCCGCCTGGCAGGCCGCCGAGGTCGCCGGCCAGAACGTCGCTCGCGCGATCAACGACCAGCCGCTCGTGACCTGGACCTACGACGACAAGGGGACGCTCGTCTCGGTCGGCGAGAAGGCGATCGCCCACGACGTCGACGTGATCCCGATCCGGACGTTCAACTCCGTGCCCGCGAAGTTCCTCAAGAAGTTCGTCGCCGCCCGGTGGATCGCCGACCTCACCTCGTGGCCTCGCGGTCTGAAGGCCTGGGACTCGCTGTAAGCCGACGGATTTTCTCCGCGATCAGGACCGGCTTCGCTCTTCGAGTATCCGGTCGATGATCCGGCCCGTCGAGAGGAGTTCGCCCTCGTAGGCGGGCTCGCAGGCGCTCGCGCGCCGGACCTCACAATCGAGCCCGCGCCGCGCCAGTTCGTCCGCGATGGCGGCCTCGTCGTGGTGCTGGTCGTGGCCGAGCGCGATCACGTCGGGCGCCAGCTCCTCTATCGGCGCGAAGATGTCCTCGGGGTGGCCGACGATCGCGTCGTCGACCGCCCCGAGCGCCGCCACCACGTCGCGTCGCTGGCGGTTCGCGAGCACCGGCGGCTGTTTGTGCGTGACGTTCTCGCGGCGGGCGACGATGACCGTCAGTCGGTCGCCCATCGCGGCCGCGTCCCGGAGGTAGTGGACGTGTCCGGGGTGGAGCAGATCGAAGGTTCCCTGCGCGATGACGTGAGTCATGGTGAGTCCTGATCGAAGTCGTAGTCGAGTTCGGCGTCGATGTCCGCCTGCGTGAAGTCGAAGAACGATTCGCCTTCGGGGAGCGAAACGTCGAGCACGTCGAGATCGCGGGGCTCGCCCTCCCGACCGAAAGCCGCCCAGTCGTCGTCGCCGTAGGGGTAGCCGATGATGATGTGGACTTTCCCCCGCCCGAAAGTCGCCAGATCGGCGTCGCTGGGCTTGAGCACGCCGTTCGGGTGCGAGTGGACCGATCCGACCGAGTTGAAGTCGTTCGGTACCTGACTGGTCTTGACCGTGGCGCTCACCGGGTTCGACTCGGTGCCGGGGATGACCAGCACGTCGGTGATGACGGTCCCGTCGCGGTCGAGTCCGAGCGAGCGGGCGTCTTCGCCCCTGAGAAACCCCATGTACTCGTGGGGGTGGGCGTCCTCGGACGCCGCCAGAGCGAACTGGAGGGCGTCCTCGGCGATGCCGAGAATCTCGCTCGAACGGAACAGCCGCATGGAGAAAACTCCGGGCGGGCGCGTTCTAAAGGTTGCGAACGGCGCGTCGATCCGTCCGGGCCACTTGCAAACCCTTAAAATCGGGCGAACCGAAACCACCGACAAGAATGACTGCTTCAGATTCCGACGCCGAGGGGGACGCCGTGGTCTACGACCTCGACCCGGCCTGTACCGTCTCGGACGTCGAAACCGGCGGCTACTACGCCGCGACGGTCAACGGCGTGGTCGACTACGGCGTGTTCGTCGACCTCTCCGAGTCGGTCTCCGGACTCGTCCACGAGTCGACCTACGACGGTAGCTACGCGGTCGGCGACGACCTCGTGGTCGAGCTGACCGAGATCCGAGAGAACGGCGACCTGAGCTTCGAGCCCGTCGACCTCGGCGACTGCGAGACGGTCGCGGTCGAACACGACTACGATATCGCCGACATCGACGAACTCGTCGATCGGGTGGGCGACACCGTCCACCTCGAAGGCGAGGTCGTCCAAATAAAACAGACCGGCGGCCCGACCATCTTCCACCTGAGCGACGAGACGGGAGTCATCCCCTGTGCGGCCTTCGAGGAGGCGGGCGTCCGGGCGTACCCCGAGGTCGAGATCGAGGACGTGATCCGGGTGACGGGCGTAGTCGACGAGCGCGAGGACGGCCTCCAGGTCGAGGTCGAGCGCCTCGACGCCCTGACCGACGGGGACGCCGAGGCGGTCGAGGGGCGGCTCGCGGACGCGCTCGACGACCGCGCCGAACCCGAGGAGACCGAACCGCTGGTCGAGTGGCCCGCGCTAACCCAGATGTTCCCGGATCTTCGCGAGGTCGCCGCCCAACTGCGCCGGACCGTCCTCGAGAGCCGGCCGATCCGGGTGCGCCACCACGCCGACGGCGACGGGATGTGCGCCTCGATCCCGGTCCAGTACGCCCTCGAACGGTTCATCGAGGAGACCCACCAAGACCCCGAGGCCAAGCGCCACCTGTTCAAGCGCCTCCCCTCGAAGGCGCCGTTCTACGAGATGGAGGACGTCACCCGCGATCTGAACTTCGCGCTCGAAGACCAGGCCCGCCACGGCCAGAAGCTCCCGCTCCTGTTGATGCTCGACAACGGGAGCACCGCCGAGGACGTGCCGGCCTACGAGAACCTCGCACACTACGACATTCCCATCGTCGTCGTCGACCACCACCACCCCGACCCCGACGCGGTCGAGCCGTTCGTCGACGCCCACGTCAACCCCTACCTCCACGGCGAGGACTACCGCATCACCACCGGGATGATGTGCGTCGAGCTCGCCCGGATGATCTGGCCGCCGATCACCGACGAGCTCCGCCACGTCCCCGCGGTCGCGGGTCTCTGTGACCGGTCGAAAGCCGACGCGATGACCGACTACGTCGCGCTCGCCGAGTCGGAGGGGTACGCGGAGTCGACGCTCCGGGACGTCGGCGAGGCACTCGACTACGCCGCCCACTGGCTGAAGTACGACGCCGGGCGAAACATCATCAACGACGTGTTGAACGTCGGGACCGACGACGAGGAGCGCCACCGCGAGCTCGTCGAGTTCCTCGCGGGGCGGGCCGAATCCGACGTCGACGACCAGCTCAACGCCGCGATGGCCCACGTCGAACACGAGCGCCTCGACAGCGACGCTCACCTCTACCGGATCGACGTGGAGAACCACGCCTACCGGTTCACCTACCCCGCCCCGGGTAAGACCACCGGCGAGATCCACGACCGGAAGGTCCAAGAGACCGGCGAGCCCGTCATCACCATCGGCTACGGCCCGGACTTCGCAGTGCTCCGGAGCGACGGCGTGCGCCTCGACATCCCCGAGATGGTCTCGGAGCTCAACGAGGAGATCGTCGGCGGCGGCGTCTCGGGCGGCGGTCACCTCGTCGTCGGCTCGATCAAGTTCGTGCCCGGCATGCGCGAGGAAGTCCTCGACGCGCTCGTCGAGAAGATGGCCGACGCCGAACTCGATGAAGACCTCCAGAGCACGGTCGTCGGCCACGAGCAGAACGACTAGCGCTCGAACGTCACCTCCCTTCTCGCGAGCAGTATCGCCGCGAGCGCACCGACCGCGACGGCCCCGATCAGCCCGACGGCCGGGGGCTCGCCGCCGGCCGCGCTCGCCGACCAGTCGCGGTCGAAGGCCGCGGCGTAGTAGCCGCCGACCTCCTCACCCCGGAGCACGGCGACGACCTCCCGGTTGTCCCGGGCCGAGTTGTTGTTCCAGTTGAGGCTCCCGACCGCGGCCGCCTCGCCGTCGACGACCACGCCCTTCGCGTGGATCTTCTCGTAGCGGCCCGCCGGACGGGCGAGCCGCGCCTCCAGCGAGAGGTCCGCCGCGGCGGCACGCTCGTTTAACCACTCGACCAGCGCGCGGTTCTCCGACTCGACGTACCACGCGTTGCTCACCAAGAGGCGCACCTCGACCCCGCGGCGGGCCGCCCGGAGCGCGGCCCGCACGAACGGCTGTGCGCGTCCGCCGACCGCGGGCTGTTGGACGCGGATCGACTCGTCGGCCGCGTCGAGCAACGCGACCAGCTCGGACTCGGCGTTGTCGGGCGCGACCAGCACCTCCGTCGATTCGACCCGGACCGACGCCGACGCGATTTCGGCCGGGAACGTCCCGTTCGCGGGAGTCGACGGCTCGAAGCTCCGGCCCTCGCTGAACGCCGACCACGCGATCGCGCCCCGACCGTCGGCGTCGGCTTCGAACACCCTCGCCAGAGCGTCTGCGGCCTCGGGGTTCCGGAGGGTGACGCCCCAGCCCCGACTCGCTCGGCCGCCGGTGCCGGCCGGCTTCCAGTTTTCGGTGAGCACGAGCGCCCGGTCGTCGGCGACCGCGTACTTCGGGTGGTGGAAGTCGTAGCGGGCGGTCGGCCCGCCGACGACTCGGACGTCGACCCCGCGCGCGACCAGCGAGTCGAGGAGTCTGGCCTGCCGACGGGTCATCCCGCCGACCGGCGCGCCGTCGAGCAGGAGTCGAACGTCGACCCCCCGTCGCTCGGCGTCCGCGAGCGCGTCGGCGACCCGCGCCGACCCGAAGGTGTACCCCGCCACGAGGAGTCGATCGTCGGCGTTCCGGAGCGGGTCGAGCGCCGCTTCGGGAGCGTCGGGCAGGACGAACGCGGTCGCGTTCGCGGGCCCGGTGTCGGTCACCCGGAAGTCGGTCGCGCCGAGCGGTTCCCACGCCCAGTCGCCGCCCTCGCGGTGCCAGCGGTCGCCCTCGGGCGCGTCGGGGTACGAGACGGTCGCGACGGTCTCGTTGCCGACCAGCCGGACGGTCTCGCCGCCGTTCGCCAGCGCGAGGTGGCCCGCGAGTCCGACGACTCGCTCGTCGGTCAGATTCCGCGCGACTTCGGGGTCGGTCGAGAGGGCGACGGTACCCGAGAGGGTGCGGTTCGGGAGCCGCGCGCTCGACTCGTCGTCGCGCAGGCGCCACCCCGAGACGTCCGTCGCCGCGGGCATCCGAACGACGACGAACTCCCCGGCGTCGTTGGGCGTCGCGGGGTTCGGATAGACGGCCCGAATCTCCGGGGCGGTAGCGCTCTGGGCGCGAACGGCGTCCGGAGAGACGCTCGCGGTGGCGGCCGGCGGGACGGCACAGATCGCCGGACCGGCGACCGCAAGCACGACGAGGACTGCGAGGATGGACGGGCGCACGGGTCGGGGTGGTCCCGCCTTCGGATTTAAAGCCTCGGGAACCGGTGGATTTTTGCTCGACAGGTTCGGCGGTGTTCGTATGGTCGCGACCGCGTTGGCGATCGAACTGGCGGGGTACGCGCTCGGCGCGCTGGGAGCCAGCCTCGTCTTCTTCGAGTTCTTCCAGATGCCGAGCTACGTCGAGTACAGCTCCGAGTACAACGACTACAGCGTCGACATCTCGCCGGCGGAGGTGACCGAACACACCTGGGCTGGGCGGGTCGGCGCGTTCCTCATCGCGGTCGCGTTCGCGCTCCAGTTTCTGGCGGCGTTACTCCGCTGACGGGTGGACGACGTCCCGACAGTCGGGACACTCCGCGAACGCGGCCGGCCGGCCCTCCGACTCGTACTCGATGAGCACGTAGTCGCGGGTGATCGACCCGTGACAGTTCGGACACTGGCCGAACGGCTGTCGGCGTGTCATGTCCAGCTACCCGAAGAAAGCTCACCGCGGCCTTTGTTATCCGGCGTGTAAGACGGAGTAATCGGGTGTTACCGATTCAGAGCGCCTTCTCGGCCTCGCTCTGGACGAGGAACGCCCGGTCGTCGGTGTACGGACGGACGGCGTCGAGCGCACGCTCGGTGCCGATCTGGTTCAGCGCCCACGCCGCGCTGGCCCGCACCTCGTCGGCCTCGTCGTTTTCGAGGGTGTCCGCGAGCGGTTCGATCGCGCGGGTGTCACCGATGAGCCCCAGCGCGCGGGCGGCCTGACTCCGGACCGACGGGTCGTCGGCCACGAGCCGGTCGGCCACCGGCTGGGTCGCTTCGTCGCTACCGATCTCGCCGGCCGCCTTGAGCGCGGGCTTGGCGAGGTTGGGGTCCGAATCGACGTAGTCGAGCACGGCGTCGAGGCCCTCTTCCTCGCCGATCTTGCCGAGGATGCGGATCGCGGGCTTGTCCCGCCGACCCGCCCGCTCGACCATCGCGTCGAGCGAGTCGGGGTTGCCCATCCGTTCGAGCGATTCGAGGCAGTGGCGCTCCATGAAGTTCGACTCGAGGCTCTCGAGCGCGAGCAACACCATGTCGGCCCGGTCGCGCTTCTCCCAGACCTTCAGGGCGTGCCACTCCGGCGGGTAGTCCTTGCGGTGGTCGAGAACCTCGTAGAAGCCCTGTGCACGGAGTTGATCGCGGGTTTCGAGGTCGTCCCACTCCTCGGCGTCCTCGACGCCGGTTTGGAGCGTCTCGGCGGCCTCGACCAGTTGCGCGATCGTGTCGGCGTCGTCGTCGGGATCGAGCGCCGCGTCGCCCACCGCGACCGCGGCGTCCGAGAGCGCCGACGAGAGGTCCTCGATGTCGGTCGTGAGGCTCGCGGCGAGCTCGGTGTCGAGAATCTCTTCGACCTCGGCGACGAAGGTCTCGACCGTCTCCCGGAGCTGGTCGCGGCCGTCGTCGGTCCACCGGGTGTCGGCGACGGTCGACTCGACGCCCTCGATCTCCTCGATGACGTCCTCTGCGTAGGGGCCCCGGGCGGCTTCGAGGTCCCCGCGCAGATCCGAGAGTTGCGACTCGTACTCCTCGCGCCGGCTCTCCTCGTCCTCGTCGTCGGGCTCGGGGAGGTCGGCGCTCTCGAGCAGTCCCTCGATCTTGTCGAGTTCGGCCTCGACGGCGTCGAGGTCGGTCTCGGTCTCGGCGGCGTCGAGGTTCTGGGCGGCGGCGTCGAGTTGGTCCTCGACGGTGTCCGCCGAGACGGGCGTCTGGGCGTCCGCCTCGGCTGGGTCGTCCTTAGCGTCCTCCGCGGGCGCGTCGGCCTCGTCGTCGCTCATGCGGCCCACCCCGCTGGACTGGCTCGGCTCATATACCCGAAACTGGGTTCGTACGCCTCAAGAGCGTTTCCCTTCCATCTGAGCCGCGGGCCGGGCGTCCGAGCCCTCGCGCCAGTAGAATCGGGGCGCGAGCAGGAGGTACGCGAGCGCCGCCCCGAGCAACAGCCGGGGGAACGCCCGCCCGAACGCGGTCGGCGCGAGCACCGCGAGGAGCTGTACGCCACCCATCGCGATCGCATCGCGGGCGAACAGGTCGGGGTAGGGAATGCAGGTCACCATCAGGTACGCGAACGCGGCGGTCGCGCCGACGAGCACGGCGGCGCTCTCGACGCCCGCCAGCACCGCCGCCGCCAGCAGGGTGGCCGCGAGCGTCGAGGGGACGCCCTCCGTGCGGTGGTCGCCGACGTCGTAAGCGGTGTAGAGGCCGAGTCGAACGACCGCCATCGCCACGAACAGCGCTGGCACGCAGAACGCCGCCGCGGTCGCGAGCGACGGACCGCCGAGCCCCCACTGCTCGCGCGCGATCACGAACGAGATGAACGCCGGCGCGACTCCGAAGGAGGCGACGTCGGCCAGCGAGTCGAGGTACTCTCCGGCGGGCGTCCCGCCGGTCCGGCGCGCGACGACCCCGTCGAGGCCGTCGGCGATCGCCGCGAGCAACACTACGCGCGCCGCGAGTTCGGGTTCGACGGTGGCGGCGACGGCCGCGAGAAAGCCCAGTCCGGCGTTCGCGACCGTCACGGCGTCGGCGAGGCCGAGCCGACCGACGAACCGAGGTTGCATACGTTCGGGGTCGGTGATCGGCCTTCATACGTTTTTATAATCGACCGCCCCCGCGTCGGCCCGACCGCCGGGCTTCCGTGAGCCATATACCTTCGCCGTCCCGAGAGTCGACCATGGACCGCCGAACGTTTCTCGCCGGGGCGTCTGGCGTCGCGACGGTCGGGCTCGCTGGCTGTGCGCGGCTCGGCATCACCGAACCGGACGACTCGGGAGGCGACGACGCCGACCACGACGTGGGGATGGGCGCGTCGTTCTTCCGGCCGGCCGAGATAACCGTCGAGGCCGGAACCACGGTCGTCTTCCAGAACACGGGCAACCGCCGCCACACCGTCACCGCGTACGAGTCCGGGATCCCCGAGGACGCCGAGTTCTTCGCGTCGGGCGGGTTCGACACCGAGCAGGCCGCCCGCGAGGGGTGGATGGCCGGCTTCGAGGGTCGCATCGAGTCGGGCGAGGTGTACGAACACACCTTCGAGGTGCCCGGCGAGTACCAGTACTTCTGTATCCCCCACGAGCCGTCGGGGATGGTCGGAACCGTCGTCGTGACGGAGTAGCCACTCTGGACCGTCGATAAAACGAAAAATGCGACCGGCTCAGACCTCGACTTCGTCTTCGTCGACGTCGACCGCGGTCTCTTCCTCGGCGGCGACTTCCTCGGGTCGGGCTTCGAGGGTCGTCTTCTTGATCTCGACGCGTCGGAGGGGGTAGATCGTCTTCGCGTCGCCGTAGATGGCCGACGAGAGTCGGCCCTCGACGATGGAGTCGACGAGGTCTTCGAACGTCCGGTCCTCGGCGGCCTCCTCGACGATGCGGGTCATCGTGTCCCGGATCGCCTTCTCTTGGCTCGCGTCGGCGTCTTTGGTCGTGAACGCCACCGGCTGGACCTGCACGCGGTAGTCGTCGGTCGTGAGGACCGTGACGTACGCCTCGACCTTCGAGGCGCCGCGCCGTACCAGACTGCGGAGGTAGTCGCGGGTGAGTTCGTGCTTGACGAACTCGGTGTAGGCCGCGTCGCTTCCCACGTCGTTGATCTTGAACGTGAGCTTCGTGTTGTTCTCGCTGGCGTCGCCCTGCAGGTCGCCGAGCGTCGTCTCGACGTTGCGACCCAGCACTTTGTCCGGTTCGTCCGCGGGGGTCTCACCGAGTTCGGCCCGGTCGAACTGCTGTGGGGCGTGAATGGTGTACCACCGCTTCTCCTGTTTCTGCTTGGAAACTGATCGTTCGCTCATGGTTGTGTTGTAGCGTCTGCGTGTCGTTTGGCTGCCTGTACCACTCGCTTGGCCACCGCGAGGTTCACCACGTAGTCGTCGACCGTGGTCCGGAGTCCGCCGGTCGTCTCGCGCTCGACGGTCGTCACCACGACGCCGTCGGCGTCCCCGCTCGTCTCGTCGACGCGAGTGTCGATTTCGGACGTGTTGTCGGGGCGGACCGCCGCCGCGATCGTCTCGGCGTCGTCGAGTTCCGTCCGGATCGTCGCCGTGCGACTCATGCGTTGGCCTCCCGGAAGGCGGTGAGAAACTCCTTGGCGTCCGTCTCGGGATCGAACCGCGCGTAGCCGCGTCGGGCGGTGCCGCCGCCGACGCCGCCGACCGCGTTGACCGCGTCGGTCATCGCGGCGCCGATCGCCCGCTCGTCGGTCGCGGCCGCGGCCGCTTCCTCGTCGGTCACGACGAGCGCGACGGGTTCGGGCGACCGGAAGTCCTGGAGGAGTCGGGCGACCGTCTCGACGGGCGCGGCGTCGGTTCTGGCGGCGAACAGGCCGTCGTACCGGGCGGTCGTGGCCGCCCGGAGCGCCCCGTGGGCGGCTCGGGCGTGGTCGCGCCACGCGTCGAGCGCGTCGGTCCGCGCGTCGTGACCGAGCGCGAGCGCGCTCGCGGTGCCCGGTCGTTCGCGGGCGACCGCCGCCAGCACGTCGGCGTACCCCTCGACGGTCGCGAAGGGACCGTCGGCGAGCGCGTGCGGTCTGAGCGCGCGCTCGACCGCCTCGGCCGCCCGCGCGGTCGCCTCGGGGCCGCCCGTAACCGCGAGCGCGAACTCGGAGGCCACCGTCCGTCGGGCCGACTCGTCGAGTTCGGCCGGGAGGCCGAGTTCGGCGAGCGTCGCCTGCGCGGCGCCGGCGTCGCCGGAGTAGTCGGCGTGGGCGAGCGTCGTGTGCGCGAGCCCGTCGGCGAGGTCGTCGGTCGGCACCCCGACGCCGGGTCGGCGCTCGACGCTCGACTCTCGGGCGGCCTCGCGAACGCGGACCGCTCGGTCGCGGGGTGGCGCGTCGCTCGCGAGGACGCCCGCCAGCGCGAGCGCCGGATCGGGCGAGGCGTCGAGGTCGCCCGCCGCGTCGAAGGCGGTCGCGCTCGCCGGCGTCGCCTCGGCCGGCAGGTGGGCGTCGGCCGACGGATCGAGTCCGACGCCGACGGTCGCGTCGCGGCGATCGCCGTCGGCGAGCGTCTCGCCGAACCGGCCGACCCGCACCTGATAAGGGACGCCGCGCTCGGCGAGCGCGCCGGCGAGTAGCCCGGCCGCGGCGAGGCAGTCGCCGTCGGCGCGCGCGAGCAGCCGGACGAACTCCGACTCGCGGAGCGTCGCGGCCACGTCGCTGGCGTCGGGAGCGTGCCCGTCGGCTGTGCGGCGACCCGAGGTGGACATCTACTCTTCGAGGAGCGCCTTGGCGGTGTCGTACGAGTACGTGAACTCCTCGTCGAGCTCGTCGCCGCGATAGTAGTCGACGAGGCGACGGACCTTCGACTGGGTGTTCTGGAGCGCGCGCTTGTTGGCGTGGTCCTGGGGGTTCTCGTCCATGTGCTCGCGCAGGCGGACGGCCCGCTTCATCAGATTCCGGAGGTCCTCGGGGAGGTCGTCGTCGGCGTCGTTCTCCTCGAGGATCTCGGTGACCTTCTTGCCGGTCGCCAGCTTCACGTCGGGGACCGGCGTGCCCTTCACGCCCTCGTCGCGCAGTTTCAGCCCGATCTCGCTGGGGCTGTGGCCCTGCTCGGCCAGCTCGACGATGCGGGCTTCGATCTCGTCTTCGTCTACGTCGCTCCACTCCGGGGGTTCGTCTGCCACCGGCTTGTCCGAGTCGGACGAGCCGCGGCGGCGGGTGTGCATTCGTGCCATTGTTGGTGATTGGAACTGCACAGTCCGCTGTGGTCCTGTGGGTGTGCGGTGCGTCGGTCCGACGCGTGCACGTCCGCAATCCCGAGCCGGTCAAGAGGTGGGGTCCGAGACCCCGTCGCGGGCGAGGCCCGCGAGCGCCGGCGAGTCAGATTTGCGGCTGTGCCGTTCCCGTAGCTCAAGGAAGTGCCCGGAGGTAATTAAATGGTCACATTCCCCGCCGGCGTGTGAGCGCCCACCGGGGTGGCCGGATTCCGAGAGGTTTATCAGTAGCCCCGGACAACGTGAGGATGCGTTCGAGGGCTCGTAGATCAGCGGTAGATCATCCCCCTGGCACGGGGAAGGCCCCGGGTTCAAATCCCGGCGAGTCCATCCAGATTTTAAAGCTGTATCTGGGGAAACTAAACAGACAGCTACGCGTCTGTTCTCCCCGGAAACCGGCGAATCAACATCTCAACATACCCCCAATAGAAAGCGAGTAGCTTCGCATCCGGCACGCGGGTCACCGCCTTCCCGCGGTCAGATTAGGGAACTGGGGTGGTCAGCGTGAGCATCGACCGCTACACGCCCGTCTGTATCTACTGCGGTTGTGCCATCGACACGCCGAAGAAAGACTGCCCGGCCCTCAACGACGGGAGGTGTCGGCCCTGATGGCGGTCCTCCACAATCCCGAAGCCACCCAGGCCGACAACTCGGAGGCTGCCAGTGACGACCTCGCGGACGCGAGCAACGATAACCCTGAACTCGACCAGTGCCAGTTCTGCGGTACCCACGTCACCGAGCAGTTCCGCCGCGTCTTCGGTGACGACCAGGACATCGTCCACCGCTGCATTGAGTGCGACACCATCACCCGTCTCCAGAAGGGAACCGGCGCGGGTCGCGATGTCAATCACACTGACCCTGCCGACGAACCCTGGCGGTTGCGCAACAGTCACGCGAAGGCAGGAGGTGCGTTCCAGTGAGTGAGTCCGATGCGCCCGCGGTTCCCCATCCGAAGGTCGCGGGTGAGTCTGTCGAGGCGAATGTTCTCCAGCGCGTCGAACAACTTGCGTACGTCAGCGACCGCGAAGCCGAGTGGTGCGACGCGCAGGCCGACTCGCTGCTCGACCCGACTACGACCGATGTCGTCATCTTCCGCGGTATCAACTTGATCGCGAAGGGCACACACGTCGAAATCAAGAGCGCTCAGATACGCCTCGCCAGTGGCGCGCGCGGCCGCATCTTCATCCGCGAGCGCCAGCATGAACGCCTTCTCGACGAGGATGCCGCATACTTGGTCGCGGTGTACGACCCGCACCCGGGCCGCAACCAGCACGTCCTCGCGATGGCCGTCATCCCGGCGTCTCTCCTCGACGAGGTTCTGCCTGAGGGATGGACCACCGTCGAGGGAGACCGCTCGGAGCGAGGTTACCGGCAACTGGCGTGGTCGCGCATTATTGATCCCGACGACATCGAGGGAGGTGACCGGCGGTGACGCTCTACACGACCTACTTCGGCGGTCTCGGGTCCCTTGTCCACCCCGACGACGGCGACCTCGTCCTCGGCGTCGTCCGCTACCCGAAGGACTTCGTTCTCCGCGTCACCGACCGCAACGTTCCCGCGGTCGCCCCGCCCGACGATCTCCTCAACGCGTTCAAGACTGTCGAGGAAGCGGGCGACCGAGATGGAGTCGCCAACCCGAGCGCCGCTGCATGGCGTACGGTCAACTTCGAGGACCGCTATCGAGACCACCTCGACGGTGCGGGCCAACAGCAAGTCCTCGACGAACTCCGCGACAGAGCCGAATATCGCAACGTCTGGCTCGTCTGCTGGGAGAAGAACCCGCGGTACTGCCATCGACACGTCCTCGCCGACGTGCTGGCCGACGACCTCGACGTCGAGGTCTCGCATCACCCCGACCCATCGGACCTCGACGAGCCTACCGACGAGCAGGACGGTCCAGAACTCGCCAGCCTGACCGAGTTCTCCGGAGGTGAGACAGCATGACGGCAAAGTACTCGACCGGTCAGGACCCCGCAAAGCGATGGGAGTCAGACCGACAGCATGTTCTTTCCGAGTGGTCGACGAAGCCGTTCATCGGGATTCGCCACAGGCACGAGACGGTTGAGCACCGACTCGTCATCGAGTACTTCCACGGGGTCGGCGTGGATATCCACCACGAAGTTCGGTCACAGGACTCCGAAAAATTCCCAGACGACTGGGCAGCTGCCGAGACAATCGAGGTGCGCGAGTACGGCGCTCGTCACGACCTCCGTCCCGAAGCGAGGTGGTTGAAGTGACGAGTGAGCAGTCAGCGAGCGGAACTCATCAGTTGACCGCCGTGGACCTGTTCTGCGGTGGCGGTGGCTTCAGTACGGGTCTCGCGCTCGCCTGCGAGAACCTAGACATGGACGTCCGGCTGATCGCGGTGAACCACGACACGGACGCCATCGAAACCCACCGCCGAAACCACGCGTGGGCCGAACAGCACAACGCGAAGGTCGAAGAACTCCACCCGCCGAACGTCGTCGGCGACGACGACGTCGATCTGCTCGTCGCCGGCCCCGAATGCACGCACTTCTCAAGTGCACGCGGCGGCAAACCCGTGAACGAGCAGCGCCGCGCGTCGCCGTGGCACGTCGTCGACTGGGTGCAGAAAACCCGACCCAACGCGCTGCTCGTCGAGAACGTCCCCGAACTCAAGTCCTGGGGGCCGATCGACGATGACGGTCAGCCGACCCGGAACGGCGAGACCTTCGAGGCGTGGACTGACGCCCTCTGCTCGCTCGGCTACTCTATCGACTGGGACGTGCTGAACGCGGCCGACTACGGCGATGCCACCTCGCGCCGCCGGTTGTTCGTCGTCGGCCGTCGGGACCGACGTGCGACGCATCCAGCGCCGACGCACGCCCGAAATCCCACCGAGGACGGCGACCGCGAGCTGTGGCGGCCGGCTGCGGAGGTTATCGACTGGTCGGACATGGGCGAGTCGATCTGGACACGCAGCCGACCGCTGTCGAACAACACGATGCAGCGCATCGCGAAGGGCATCCGCGAGCACTGCGGCGAGGAACTCGCCGGGTACGCGGACGTACTCGCCAGCATCACCCCGGAGGACGTTGAGGCGATGCAGGAGGACGTCGTCTCTGCGGACGCGGTCGCGGACGCCGTCGAGAACCGCGACGCGCCGTTCCTCGTGGAAGCCGAGGCGACGACCGTGGCGGCCGACGGCGGTACGCCGACGTCGATGGTGATGGGCCAGCACTCGAACGCTCGTGCACGGGACGCCAGCGAGGACCCCGTGCCGACCATCGCCACCCGGGGCGCGATTCACTGCATCCACGCGGAGAAAGCGTTCGTGAAGCCGCGGAACGGCCCTCAAAGAGGCCTCCACAGTAACGCGACGTACGACCCCAGCGAGCGGCCGCTGCACACGGTGACGGCGTCGAACCACGACGGTCACCTCGTCAGTCCGTTCCTCGTCGAGTACTACGGCAACAGCGACACCGCCGACGTTGACGAGCCACTGCCGACGGTGACGACGAAGGACCGCCACGCGCTGTGCGTTCCCGACCTCTCCCCGTGGGGACTCGGGCTCCGCTACCGGATGCTCCAGCCTCGTGAACTCGCCGCAGCCCAGGGTTTCCCGCCGGAGTACGAGTTCGCCGGCGGGACGAAGGCCGCGCGCACTGCCCAGATCGGGAACGCGGTGCCGGTGCATCTGGCGAAGGCGCTCGTCACGGAGGCGCTAACCGGGGAGGAGCCGAGTCTGCGGACTTTCACCGGTGCCAAGGAGGTGTCGTCCGATGACTGATCGGTCCACGGACGGTACTGAGCAATCGGACTACGACCACGAGGTGGTCGTGGACTCCGTTGACGAAGTGACGCCCGTCCCCATCGAATGCCCGGGTTGTGGAGGACAGTTCAGAGAAGCGCTGACTGACAAACTCGGTGGAACCACCTGCCACGAGTGTAACGACTGGATTCGGTACGTTCGCCGGCACGAGATCCGCGATCGCAGCCGCAGTAGCGAAGACACCACAGAGCAGGCCACTCTTCTCCAGACCGACGGCGGAAGCGCCCGCACACAAGATACGAGAACTGAGCAGTCCAGCACGGAAACCCAGCAGGGCGGTGATTCGGCGTGACGGTGCGCGAGTCTTCGTCTGACCTCGTCGAACCGCGCACCATCGTCCTCGTCGCCGACTACGACGAGCACCTCGACGCCGCGTTCTGTCCGCTCTGCGGCTCCGAGGTAACCAGCACCATCGGGACGCCGACCGTCCCAGGTGACCTTCTGGAGGCGCGCGTTGTTGACGATCTCCCGGTCTACGGCTGGCGCTGCGAGTGCCGCCGAGTCGACGTCGTACTCCCCGCTCCCGACGAAGTCGCGCCGGATCACTTTGAGCGCGTCGACGCCCAGATTGAGGGCGAGACCGTCCGGGTCGCGAGCCCCGAGCCAGCGCTCGCGGAGGCAGCATGAGCGCCGACGCCCCGACGCAGACCGCGACCATCTCGCTCGACGATCAGGATCCTCAGCAGAGCGCCCACATGGCCCACGACTACACGTCGACGGGTCGCCTCGCTCCCGTTCCCGACGAGGATGACGAGAGCGAGGTGCTGCTGAAAGACTACGACGCGATCGACTATCCGGACCCCATCGAGCACGGCCACGGCATCGAGGCCGTGCTGCAAGACCTTGCTGACGAAGACGACGAAGGCGAGAGTTTCTACACCCGGCTGTGGAGCGGTTGGCAGCACCTCGATATCGAACCCGAGGACGAGCCGATCGTCCTCGACGAGGACGTTCACCAGCAGTTCGACTGGCTCCACGACGACTACCCCGCCCACCTCGTCCTCTCCTCGAAGGGCTGGAAGGTCGGTCGCGACGTCGACGACGAGATCGCCGGCCCGCAGGCCGGCGCCGAAGCGCTGGTCTCGCAGTACTACGAGTACAACGTCTCGGTGATGCGCTACGAGGAGGACTCCGGAGAGCTCGCCGCGAACATCGACGACAACCTCCGCACTCCGGTCTCGTTCCAGTGCTGGATCCAACCCCAAGACGAGAGCCTCGTCTTACCGTCCGGCGACCCGATGGTCGCCCAGCACGGCGAGGGAACGAAGTTCCGGACCCAGACGACCTACGCCGGTTCGAAAGAGTCGCTCGTCCGCACGATCGAGGTCGCCAACCGAGCCGCAGCAGCGCTCGGCGTCGATCGGCCCGACTGGTCGGCGTTCAACCGCGACTCTTGGAAGGTCTGGAAGGGCGAGGTTCACCATCGGTTCGAGAGTAAGTACATGGACGCTGTCGTCAAGCGCCTCCGCGAAGCGAAGTCGATGCTGGAGTACGGTGGCTCCGGGGATGTCGACGGTGACGGGACCATGCGCGAGGGGATGTTCGTCGAGGAGATGGTCCGTAGCGACCGCTGGGACGTGCTCGGATTCAACGCGTTCGCTCAGCGCGACGGCATCGAGCTCGGCGCGAAGGTCTACCGGATCAACGGCAGTCCGCGCGACGAGCGACTCTCCGAGCCGAAGCTCGAAGCGTTCTTCGCCGGGACCGACCACGAGACCGAACTTCCACACGCCGACGAGTGGGCTGCGCTCCGGGCGACGCTGCGCCAACTCGCCTCGACGATCGCCGTCCGCTCCGGGTTGAATCTCGGCCTGCTCCGTGAGGACGACTACTACAAGCCACGAGATCGCGAGCGCATCGACACGCTCGTTCCGACTGGCTGGCGGGCCGCCGTCCAGGAGGCGAACGAGACGCGACTCCGCCGCATCCTCAACACGGTCTACGGTCAGTCCGGTACACAGAGCAAGTGGGATCTCCTCTACGCCATCGCGACGATGAACGGCGCGTCCTACGAGGAACTCGCCGAGATCACTGGCTTCACCGAGGATTACGTCCAGGAGATGGTCGCCGACTTCGTCGAGGACGACGTGCTACTCCGGATCAGCATGCCACGACTCATCGTGTTCAACAACGAGGAGCTGCGGCTGAACGCGCTCGACGAACTCGAAGCCATCCATCCCGAAGAGGATCTCAAGGACATCCGCGAGCGCGCCGAGCAGCGCCGCGAGGATCGCCAGCAGAACCGAGAGGAGCGCAAGGCCGACTCCGAGGACGATGGTGGTTCCGAGGACGATAGCAGCGACGAGAGCGATAGCGACGATCATGACGAGTCAGCGAACTGGGAGACGTTCGACGACATCCACCTGACTGGCGAGCAGCTCGGCGCTGCGCTCGACGGCGAGCATATCGACGGCGAGCACGTCGAGATCCGGACCGACCCGTACCCGGCGCTGTTCGCGAGAGGATAGCGGTCTCTCGCGGCCGGGCTTGCGTCGGTATGCAGTGGCGACACTCTCCTTTTCAACATTATTTCGCTGGTTCGTTTAGCGATTCTTTTCGCTCCGCATTAATTTCTATCTTGCATATATTTCCAGTCCGGTTTGATCGCGGCCTCGGCGACACGATCGCCAGTTTCGGCCAGCTTTCGACCCCACTGTTTCCGCTGATTCGTCCGAATACCACTCTACCAGGCCTTCTATCCTACTTGAAGAGTTTCGGTCTGGGGGTCCGGGATCTCCTAACACCCCTACGGTAGTTGCCCCTAAGGGGCAAGAACAATGCGGGCCGGGCCAGAACGGCCCGGCCCTCACCGCATATGTCCAATCGGCCGAAACCACACGGTAGGACGAGCGAAATGCCGGTATCCCGGTTAGGGAAGATCGGGAAGAACGACCCCTATCTCCTCTACGGTAGTGCGCGCTCGTAGCGCGCGTGAGTTCTTCGCATCCAGCGAAGCAAATAGCGAAAAGGGGGATTTAATCGACAGACGAAGAACCGAGAACCCCTGTTTCTATTGGATTATATGAAAGGAAAATCAGATGCGGCCATCAACTCAGACGGTGATCAACCGGTCCTCGGCCACCCCGTCTTCGAATTTGGTCAGTCGGCAGGGAGTTCAGCGGACTGGCTGGTAGTCGCGTCCATGTCGACGAGCGTGATCTCCCACTCGCCGTCATCAGTCATCCGAACGCGGGCGTACTGTTCTTCGAAGAGGAGGTTCCCGTCCATGTCTGCGAGCCCGAGCTCTCGCAGATCGTCGATCGGGACGGTCAGGCCCGCGGTCGATTCATCGAGCTTCCGGAGTTTGTGCAGTGCCATTGGATGAATCAGGCCGACAGAAACCTTGACCTCCCTTTAATGTTGGTCTTGTGGTGGTAAAACCACTACAAAACAACCATTTTACTGACTATTTAGAGGATTGAAAAAGTCTGGGTGTGTGACGGGCGCGCCCGCATTTACTGCGCGCTCGGACCCGAACTATGGCTAACCGAACTGCTGACCCAACAGATGACGGGTCACATGACGAACGAACTGACTGGACAACCGACTGGCGGAACCTCGAAAAGCGCCGCGGAGGACGGCATGACTGACGGAGAAGTGGCCGTCCAGCAGAACGGTCACACCCACGCCGTCCAGGCACCGAACCTCGACGGCACCGTTACCGTCGACGTCGACCAGAACACCGTGCACCTGCCGGCGAGCTTCGGCGCGGTGTATCACGAGGACCGCCTCGACGACGTCGACGAGGAGATCGCGACCGACGGCGGACACGCAGCTCGGACGGAGGTCGAGATGTCCGGGTTCGGTCTCACCGACTACCAGTCGTTCTGGTCGCTGATCGGCTCGGGGCTCGGCCTCGCGGCGAGCGGCTACCTCTGGGGCCTCCCGAACACAGGGCTGGCTGCGCTCATCGTGTTCTGCGTTTCAATCGGGATCGGCTACATCGCCGCACGGTCGTTCGGAGGTGGTCTCGATGCGTAACCGGCTCCAGCAGGTGTTCGCGCTGACCGCCGTGCTGCTGATGGCGACGATGCCCGCCGCCGCACAATCCTCGACCGGCCTCGCGGTCGGCACCAGCGACAAGGTGCCGAACCCCGAGTTCACCGGCACCGTCGAGAAGGCCGCCCACCAGCTCGGGACGAACAACACCACGCTCGACTACCAAGACGACAACGGGAACTGGAAGACGCTGAACGGCTCGCTCGCGAACGAGTCGAACCCGGTCACGTTGCGCGCGGATAATCTCGCTTTCGATGCTGCTTCTCAGTTTCCGTCCGAATCGAACTCGACACTCGACGCGAGCGAGTGGACGACCACGTCCGGCACCAACTCGGACGTGAGCGTATCGAGTCCTGACGCGGACGTTCAGACGCTCTCGGTCGACGCCAACGTGGCGAACACCGAGTCTGTCACCATGTCCTTCGATGGCGTCTCGATCACCAGCGATGTCGGCAAGCGCGTGTTCTGGGCCGCCGCGAACATCCAGACGCTAAACGGTACTGCCGAGCTCGTCATCGCGGACAGTGACGGCGACGAGAAGCGCCTCCACCTCAACGGCTCGGCGTCGGCCAACGACGCGGACGTCCTTGCGGACGGCACCGGCAACGGATTCGTCTCCCAGGCCGACGTCTCCGGCCTCGCGGTCGAGGGGTCGGGCGATGGCACGTTCGACGGCATTCAGTCGATCAAGATCATCGTCAACGACGGCGACCTCGACGCTGATTTCACGACGCTGTCGACGGATCGGCTAAGCAAGGTCAGCTACGGTGTCCAGCACATCGATCAGGACGGCGACAACACGACCGAGAACGTCACCGTCTACGAACCGACGGGCGCGTACGACGTCCACAGCGTCGACTCGCTCGGCGCGCCGTTCGACAACGCGACCGTCTACGGCATGGAGTTCGATTACGTCCTCGACGCGGCGGACGCGAACAACGCCGAGTACGAGTTCGCTGACGCCGAGGAGTACAACTACGACTCGCGGTTCGGCGTCTACTACTCGTACGAGTTCCCGGACGTCCAGGACCTCGATCTCCGGAACGCCCAACTGACCGACACGGTGACGTTCCCGTCCTCGCGTCTGCTGTCGTCGCAGTACATCGAGGGCGCAGGGACCAGCAGCTACGAGGACCTCGAAGACTCCTCGGCATGGGTCGACCTCGTCGCGGACTACGAGGACGCGGGCCACAACGGGACGGTGACGGTTGACGACACGATCCAGCAGGGCGTTCGGTACGTCGTGTATCAGGAGTGGCTCGTCAACGACGACGACGAGGACGAGATGACGACGTCGGGCGGCATCGGCGGCCCGATCGGCGGTGCTGCGGACGGGTTCATCGGGTTCCTCAAGAGCATCCCCGGCATCCTCATCGCGGGCGTGACGGGCTACGGCGTCCTGTTCAAGAACTGGATCGGGAGAGTCCTCAGCGGTCTCGGGATCGGAGGGTAACGATGGCGAAATCAGTCGGAGACATCATCGAGGAAGCGCAGGGCGAAGGGGTGAGCGGGACGATCCGCAAGATCCTGATCGCGGGGCCGATCGCGACGGCCGGGTATTCGATCTCGTACGGGATCGACAGCCTCCAGAACGTGTTCACGAACCCGCTGGATTCGCTGGCCGAGCAAACGGCGAACCTGACGGAGTCGTCGCTCGGCGGGATGGCGGAACTGCTCGACGCAGGGTCGCTCTCGTCGGCGAACGCGATCATCAACGAGTGGGGTCTCCTCGGCTGGCTGATGGCTCTGCTGTTGATCATCGCCACGATGTGGCTACTCGGGACCGCGTACGACCTGCTCGACATCGATTTCCTGTCCGGCGTCGACGTCCCGATCCTCAGCCGGTTCTCGGGCGCGTCAGACGAGGAGTAGCCATGCAGGGGCCGAGCCACTACGAATCGCCGCGGTTCGCCTCGCCGCTCATCGAGTACCATCAAGGGGGTAACTTCGATGAGCGGTAGCGACACCGAGTTCGCGGATGCAGGTAGTGGCGGCGGTGACTCCGGCAGCGGGTTCATTCTACCCAGCACAGACGACGTCCGGGCGGTGTTTCGAGGGTCGTTCGACTGGAGCGATTACTCGAAGGTCGGAGCCGGCGGACTAATCGCGTGGAGCGTGCTGGCCGAGGACATCGCGGCCTCGGGGATCGGTGCGTTCGCGGTTGGAATCGCGTCCGCGATCGCGTCGGTGAGCGAAGCGAACTCGATCCTTCTGAGCGGGGTCGCCGAGTTCCTCGCCGCGCTGGTCTCGGAGGCGACAGCGACCACGATGCTGACGACAGCGTTCGCGACCGCGAGCGCTGAGCTCCGTGAGGCCGGGGTGGTCGCTATCGTGATCGCGATTGCGGAGGTCATCGTCCTGACCTGGATGACGCGGACGGCGTGGGAGGCGATCCGGAGATGAGCCAAGCACCGGACGATCCATCCGATGATGGGTCAGATGGAGGTGTTGGCCTCGTCTGGGATGCCATCTCAGACAAACCCGGATGGCTGTCGAGCCCCGAGTCGTTCGTCAGAGAGATCATCCGGA
>NZ_SBIV01000011.1 GCF_004765795.1 Halorussus marinus | reverse complement strand
AGTTCGATAGACTCGGGATGTACGCGCCGAGGCAACGAGGCGTTGAGTCCGCGAGCACTAACAGGTCGAAGCCACACACTCATTTGACTCGCACTGGGATCCGGATTGCTCGGATCCAGGCGCAAACTGGATTGCACGTACCATACGGTTGTTAGGAATCGTCGAATCACCGACTGTGGTCAGTTGGTCGCGGTTCGATTCCGCGAGTCGGCGTTAAGGCGGCCAGAGCGGCGGGGCGACACCCGTACCCATCCCGAACACGGAAGTTAAGCCCGCCTGCGTATCGAGGAGTACTGGAGTGGGCGACCCTCTGGGAAATTCGATTCGCCGCCTGCCATTCATAGGTGTTAAGCCCGCACGGACATCGTGTCCGTGCGGGCTTTTTTCATATCGATCGCGAGCCACAGCAGCCGTCTCGTTTGCGGTCGATCCGATCGAGGACCGCTATACTTAAGCGCAGCGAGCGATTAGCGCCAGACGCGCCAAGGTGGCAGAGTCCGGCCGAACGCAGCGGCCTGCAGAGCCGCCTACCGCCGGTTCAAATCCGGCCCTTGGCTCTCACACGATACCCTAAAGCCCAAGACGACCTTGTCTTGGGCCTACCCGCTTTTCCACAGTCACATCTATAGATACTGATAGAAACCTCCCGTGGCCGATAGGAGGTACTCCTCGGGACTCCGGTAGGGGCTTTGGTCATATCTCGCGGTCACTCGTCTGGAATGAGATCTCACGAGAGAAGTTCCCCTCCACCTCCTCGAAGACACTGCTCCATCGTCCGGGCATATCCTCGGTGTCGTACACGCCATCGTTCGCCAGCTCCAAGAGCCGGACAGCTTCGTCGTCGGTGAGGTTCTGGAGATTCAACTTCTTCACTACCTGTTTTCGCGCTCGTTCAGTACTCATGGGTCGGTCGCGTCGGATCGCCCCGTAGAAATGGAACCAGAACATGAGACTGCCTTCGGATGGAACGGCTGGCCGCTGATCTGAATGGGGCCGGTCGAGGATTCGTGGGAGTACCGGTACTGCTGAGAGAGCGCTGAGGAACGACCGTCGAAACATGCCGTCGACAAAGTAACTCCCTTCCTAAAACCTACCTCCGCCTCGGGTACGGGCCTATGTACGTACTCACGTACATACGTGGGTACATGGGAGGGTGCCCTTCAGGGTGAATCGCCTCGGAGCTTCCCGTGGATTCGTCGGACGTTCCTGTGTGGCCATCGGCCTCTCGTTCAGGCTAGCCCATTTCGTGAGATGGGCTAAATGAAGAGCTGTTGGATCGAGTTCTGGAGTACGTCTCTATCAACTCCAATGAGCGTAGCAGCGCTCGCAAATAGTTCGGTTGAAGTTCCGTTTTTGAATCGGGTGATATCATCTTGTGTCAAATGGTTCTCGATATCACTTCGGAGTTGATTGAAGTCGCTCCCGTACCATACGAGGGCGTGTAAGTCAGCTATGTCTTTCAATCGCTTGTGGCTCTTATCTCGTTCTGGGAATGCGCGTACCTTCATCGCTGCAAGGATCGGTCGTGGTACTAAGTGGGCGTCTGCTGGTGCGTCCCATGGGACGAACTCATTGAGTTTCTCTGATTGATTGTCAGTGAATACTGGAGCGAGGAGGGGGTCAGCTGGGGGTCGAAATCCAAACGCCTCAGTGAATGAATCGAGTTCTGTGGTGCTTGGAAGGACATCGATATCGAGACGGAAGATCTCGTGCTGGGGGTAGTCTGCTGCGTCTTCGTCGCTAAGTGCTTCCTTCGTCGTGCGATGGAAATACTGGTAGAAACCGAATCGCCCTCGGTTATACGCAAGCTCGGATTCGATATTCGTGAGGGTTGTGGAAACTGGTTTTGATTGAAGCGTATTCGCATCCCACTCCGAGTCGACGTGGACGCCAAGGTCAATATCTCTGGAACCGATGTATGAGCGGCCATGCTCCTCACGGAAGGCATCGGTGACGTGAATATGGACTGCCCACCCGCCAAGGAGGCAGACTGGCGGAGCTGCCACTTCGAGTAGGTGCTGTAATTCGGATTCGGAAAACGTCGTGACTTCGTCGGCGTACTGGCTACGGTCTGCCTCACTCATGATGTGCCTCGATGAGTCGTTCAGCGGCTTCGACGCACGGACCTCCTTCATCCAGAAGATCCACGATTAACTGGGGGATGGAGACTGTCTGGAGTTCGTTAACGGTTTCGGCGTTATAGAACACGTGTTCGTCGGCTACTCTGAACTCTGTGTTCCCGCCGCCGATGAGTCCGTGTTCCTCAATGATCGAGACCCAGTCCTGTGTCTCGTCTGGGTCTACGTAGACAGCTGTGTTGGAGGTGAAGAGAAATCCCTGATGGGCGTTTTCTGCTTGGTACGTCGTGAAGGCGTGGGTGAGGCCAGCGTCTTGTATCACACTCACCGGTGACTGAAGTGCGACCGCTACTTTGGATGGCGCGATGCGTGTGTCTTGCCAGTACTCGTAGAGACCACGCGGGTCTTTGACGGTTGTGCCTTCGATGAGTCCCTGCTTTTCGAGTTGGTTGGTTAGCTTGACAGCCCACGCGTCGGTCGTGCCTGCTTCCCGTGAGAGGGCGCGTTTACTGAGCTCGCCAGTCGGGTGGTTGAGAAGGACGCGGAGGAGTCGTTCGCGTTTGAAGCCGCGTGTTCTGTCGGGCGGTTCGAGGAGCATACCCCTAGCTTATCTTCTAAACTTATAAGCCTTAGTTAGCACTAACCTAATCCTGCGACTTATATATCTAAGTTAGTGGGCTGGGAGCAGGTAGAGGGATCAGGCCAGATGACCGAAGTTGGCACCTTGTTCGATCTCGTCACAGACTGGGGGTACGACGACTGGTGATTCGGGTGAGTAAACGAGAGTTCTGATCGAGTTCATGCTAGCGTAGTTGCTGATGACGGTCGCGTCGAGAAAACCCGGCTGTGGATCCCCGTCCACCAGCTATTCGCCGAGATCGAGGTCTACGTCAATTTCTCACTGGAGTTCGTCATCTGAGCGTGGTCCGTAGAGTAGCATCAAGCCGACGTCCTCCAGCACCGCTTCGAACTCCCCCGGAACATCCCTGCTGCTTCGACAGCCCGTCCGAGCGACAACCACGGAGGTAGAGCCACCCGCTGGGTTGCTCCCGACGGAGTTCCTTCTTCTCACCGCGGTCACCCGCGGGTTCTATGTTGCTCATACAGAGAGAAAACTGCATAAATCGTCGGAGAGGCGTGTTCATGACGCCTCATCCGATCCGGTCCATTGACTCAAGGCCAGGGACCTCGCCGAGCTGTCTCCTCACCTGCGCATCGGTCAATGTCGTGGTCCAACGGATGGTGATGCCGACGGTGATGGTGGTTGCCGAAAGCTTCGGCTCGATACCGTGCAGCTCGTCAATGGTGATGGTCTCGATGTCCTCGGCCCGCGAGAGACGCTCTTCGGCGTCGGTAACGAGATCGCTGTCTGCGCCACATGGGATGCGGATCGTGACGACAGCAGTCGTCGTCGGTTCGGGGTTGTTGTCACTGGTGATTGCCATGATGTCACCTCTGCTGAAGAGCGTCGCTCGGGCTGTCTGGTC
Source organism: Halorussus marinus (assembly GCF_004765795.1). Lineage (GTDB taxonomy): Archaea > Halobacteriota > Halobacteria > Halobacteriales > Haladaptataceae > Halorussus > Halorussus marinus. Next base: position 71,785 of record NZ_SBIV01000011.1, on the reverse strand, counting down.
TACGAGCTGCGCTCCGAGTGCGCGAGGGACGATTCGAACGCCCGTCTCGGTCGTGGCACGACCGCGTGATACCGAACTACACTACTCGTGCTTGACGGAGAAAGATGAGAGGACAACGCTACGCAGGTTCGAACGCATCGATTTCAGCGATGACCTGCTTCGGGTTTTCGGCGTGTTCGATGAACGAGAGGACGTTCTCCGACCAGCCGGAGACGTTGTAGACGTTCTCGTAGCCTTCCGGCGTCACGAGGTCGCCGTAGGACGCGAGATCGACGAGATACAACGCGGTGTCCGAGGAGACCTCGTTCCGATACGCATCGAACGCCGCTTTGACCGTCTGGTTATCGCGCGCCGTGAATGGCGTACTGTCCCAGATCTGCATGTCGGTGAAGACGACGACTCGCTCAACGGGTTCTCCCCGGTTACGAAGATACTCTAGTGCCTTCCAGCCGTTCGTCGAGTTCCCGACGTCCTCGTCGATGGCCAGCACCGCATCTTGACGCTGCAGTACTGGCGTGTCGACGTGCATCGGAACGGTCTGGAAGTCGTCACCGAACCCGCCGACCTCGGCACCTTGGTCGGCCAGGATCGCACCGAACAACGCACCAATCTCCTTCAGGCGAAGCGTGCTGTTCTTGGACAGCGCCATATCCATCGACCCTGAGAGGTCCACGGCGACGAACGTGTCTCCGAGTCCGTCAGGCACCGTCTCGACAGCGACGTCGATTGCGTCCTCCAGCCACCGCTCAACCGCTGGTGCCTGAACGTCAGCATTCTGGAGCGCGGTGTAGGCTTGGTAGTACCGGAACGGGTACAGTGGCGTGTGCCGCACCGCCTCCAGGTCGAGGTGACTCACGACGGTGTCCTCGTCGACGCCGGCTTCGAGCATGTTCCGGAGGTTCCGGATCGATGCGAAGATCGGCAGCGTGTACTCGTCGTCCTCGATGAGCGTCTCCCAGGCGTCTCGGGTGTTGCCGCGCTCGGAGATGACCGTCTCCCAGGTGTTCGGCGACGGCAACGGGTCGATGTTGGGATGGTCGTCGAGGTCGCCGTGCATGAACCGCTCGAACAGCACCTCCTGGTCGGCATCGGCCGGCTTGGGGTGGACGCGATTGAACACGTCGTGCAGCGTCACCTCACGCCGTGACAGCTCGTACTTGCCCAGGGTGTAGGCATCGGCCATCGAGACGAGCGCGTCTTCGACCCCACGTCGAAGCGGCCACGGGGCAGTTCCGCCGAACAGCTGGTCGTGGACAGCGAGGGCGGTCGCCGTCTCGTCCATTCGCTGGATGATCGCCGGTGCCCACTCGCGGATGAGCGACTCGGGGGAGTCGTCCTTGAACCGGTCGTCGTTGGCTGCCAGTACGAGCAGGACCTGTGGAATGTCCCGCAGGTAGAGTTCCTGCCGCGCGTACGCGGCGAGCTTCAGGACGAACTCCGGATCCTCGTCTGCCGCGGCGTCGAACCGTCGGACGACAGCGGCGAGTTGCTCGTCATCGGTTTCGTAGAACGAGTTCTCCAGCAGTTGGTTGATCGTGCGCTTGTATAGTGCGAGTCGAGGGTCAGCAGGCTCGAACGCTTCTCCACCTTCGTAGTTGGTAGTTCGCGTCGCCTCCGCGACCGTTTGCTTTGGCTTGTTGAATTCCATGCTATCACTCGGAGCCGCAACAGGCGACTCCGATACTAGTGCTGCTCACACGTGGTGCGAGCAGCGAACGTCCCCGGCACGATTCGAACGTGCGACACCCGGCTTCGAAGGCCGGTGCTCTGTCCGGACTGAGCTACGGAGACAAGGACGTGGCCGGAAAACTGCTGGAGCCGGAACAGCGTGCTACCTGGTTACACTACGGTGGAAGAACGGATTCCACCGCCGGGATTCGAACCCGGACTTCCGGCTCCAGAGGCGAAGGATGGCTCCAACTCGACGGCCACGGGATGAGTGATGGCGACCGGGAAACTGTCGAGGCGGATCCGGTGTCGAGAGCACCCACGTGCTCTCTTTGTCCGGGATGTTCTCGATGGACGAGGCCACCGACAGGATTTGAACCTGCGAGTTCCTGGCGAAGCAACGCCCCGACTCGACGGTCGCCACGTGCGGTCGGGAAACTGATGGCGCGACGGGCTATGACTCCCGGTGTGGGCCTTGCGGGCTGAAGGAACGCACCGTCTCGTCGACCGCACGCTATGGGAACCGACAGAGGACGCGTCACCGGTCTGCGTCGCTACCTTGCTGGTACGACACAGAGCGTCACTGTCCACTATCAGTTCCCGAGTGCTCCCGAGGGGAATCGAACCCCCGATCTCCAGCTTGAAAGGCTGGCGTCCCTCGCCAACGGAGACTCCGGGAGCCTCACTGCTATGGAACTAGTGGTTCCGAGCGCCTGGGGAAGGACTTGAACCTCCCGCGACCGGGGTAACAGCCCAGCACCCCCACCAGGGGGGTCTCCCAGGCACCGATAGGGCCCGACGGGATTCGAACCCGCTATCCTGCGGTTAAAAGCCGCTTGCCTGTCCTCATAGGCTCCGGGCCCGCATGCTCCAGCCCGGATTCGAACCGAGGGCTCGGCCGTGAGAGGGCCGTGAGTTTGGCCGCTACTCCACTGGAGCAGAGTGACCTCGCCCGTCAAGGGTCATCGGTCAGTGGGACGGGCAGGATTCGAACCTGCGTGTTCTCGTTACAAGTGAGATGAAGGAACTCTCTCCGTCGCACCGGGTCTCCGGTGAAAACTCGGCGAGAGTGTGTGAATGCCAGGCTCTTCCACCGCCCCGCAGTCTCTCCGGCACGACTCGAACGTGCATCTCCTCCTCTACAGGGAGGTGTCGTGACCACTTGACCACGGAGAGAAGTGTCGCCGCGAGGATTCGAACCTCGGGAGGACCTACGCCAGCGGTTCTGAGCCGCTTCCCGTTGACCACTTGGGTACGGCGACAGAGAATACAGGGAATCGTCTACCGGTACCGTGACCGGTATGCCGCCACCGGGATTCGAACCTGGGAAGGACTAACCACACGGTTCTCGACCGTGTCCGTTTGACCACTCTGGCATGGCGGCGCAATTCGAGAATCGCTAACGACTCTGCGAATCACTTCGGCACGCAGCGGCGGGAGAGTGATTTGAACACTCGTGCCCTCGCGGACGCCGCGCTTCCAACGCGGTCCCTTGGCCGGGCTAGGGAAATCCCGCCAACAGTGAGACGGAGATTCGAACTCCGAAGCCTCGCAGCTCTCGGTTTCAAACCGAGCGCAGTCACCAATCTGCTTGTCTCACCACACGCCGTCGGAGCTTGCTCCGACGAGCCCCTTCGCGTTACTCACGGAATGTCGGAAGATGCATATTGCTCAGCTTCTGACCCTCGCTTTCGGGGTGAATGAGTTCACCAGCACCCAGTCACGGTAGGGGCGAAAGGCTGTCACCTCGTTCCGTGGAAGTACGTGCCTTCGTCGGTGACGCAGATTCTCACACTTCCAATCGTGTCGATTGAGGTTGTTTCGCCGAGCGGGACGTGGCGGAACGCTTCCTCGTTGCAGTCAGGGCAGATATTCTTTGGCATCACGCCGTGTCCCGGAGTCGAACCGGGAACCCGTCGCCGAGGCTGGCGTAGCAGGCCAGTGGGGTCACCATTCCCCAGACACGGCACACTGAGCCGACGAGGATTCGAACCTCGGTCCTGTGCGCCCAAGGCACAGATCGTCGTCCGCTGGACTATCGGCTCACGGGTACTGCCGAGCGTTCGGCAGTTGATTATCTATCTGTACGACTGTTTCCGACTGCGCAATCACGAACGGGTAGTCGTGATTGTGCGTCTCATCGCGGGGGCGTACTTCGGGTGCTCCCGGGAATACCACACCGGCTCATGTAGGTTGCAGACCCTGCTGGGCCCAGCATCGTGGGAACGATCCAGCTGATCGCACCAACGGGCTGCCTACCTCGATGGGTATCCCCACGTGGCCACGCCACGCATCCACGCCGACGCCGGGATTTGAACCCGGATCACGGCCGTGACAGGACCGTATGCTCGCCGGATTACACCACGTCGGCATGCAGTCGCCCCGGCCGGAATCGAACCGGCGACCTCCGGATTCAAAGTCCGGCGTCCCTCGCCAACGGAGACTCCGGGGCTTGACGTAGCCGCAGCTCTCGCTGCGGGGGATGTGTGCTAGCGACTCTTCATACGCTCAGCGCGTACGGAATCGCTCGTTCGTTCCATTGTCCGGAGCGAACGCAGACCAAACTGCCGCGAGCTTCAGTCGCCGTACTCGCGTGACGCTGTGAGCGAAGCGAGTACTAGGCGAAAGCAGGCGGCAATCCCGTGTTCCCCAGCCCCTGACGGGTAGTCCGCGTGGGAGCCGGGTTATGCGGGTGAGAGTGTCCGGAGATCGCCGGAGTGCGTCGCACTTTCGCGTTCGATGGTGACGCAAGCCCAGCGATTTTCGGCCGAACTCTTCGCACGCTGGTCTTGTAGATACTCGCCGAACACGCGACCCGCGGCTAAGCGAGAACGAGCACGCCGCGGTTTGAAGCGAGTATCGACCATGTTGCGAAATTCTCCGTTTTCGAGATTTGTTTCGGACGTCAATTACGGGATATTGTGGCAACTGTATTAAAGTTAGTCAGGGTGTGGTAACCACAGACAAGGAGGTCGTGAACCCCTGCGCCAGGTATATTGTTAGAGGAATCGTTCCTCGAATCCGCTTCCGTTAGCTGAATTGAGGCACTAAGCCCCCTTACTCAAGGAGCAACGCAGGGAGCAAAGCGACCGAGTAGCACAGTAGGGAGGGGATACAGTGCCGCACAGTTCTCAAACACGTTCGACGCTCGGCCCACAGGCCCACGCCACCGAAGACACTATATGTATAATGTGCATAACGTGCATTACAGTGAAGCGGAAGACAATCACCATCCGAGAGGACCAAGACGAGTGGATAGAAGACCACCATCTTAACCTCTCGTCGTTCATCCGTGAGCAACTGGACGAACTAATTGAAGAACGAGAGTAACGGATGTACTACGCCTACAAGTACCGTCTCAAGCCGTCCGACGCCCACCGCGAGGCGTTGGACCGCCACCGAGACATTTGTAGGCAACTCTACAACCACACGCTCTACCGCCTCAACGAGTACCGAGAAAACCACGGCGAATTGCCGTCCATGACCACCCTGCGGTCGGAACTTCCCGACCTCAAACAGTGGTGGGACGACCTCTCCGACGTGTACTCGAAAGTTCTCCAAACCGTCGTGGAACGCCTGTTCGACAACCTCAACAGCCTCTCGAAGCTCAAGGAGAACGGCTACGGCGTCGGCCAACTCAAATGGAAGCCACCACGGGAGTTCCGCAGTTTCACGTACAACCAGTCTGGCTTCAAGCTCGACAAGAAGGGCGGTCAGACTGTCCTATCACTCTCGAAACTCGGAGATATACCGATTCGGCTCCACCGCGCCATCCCCGACGACGCGACACTCAAGCAGGTCACGCTCAAGAAGGAACCGACGGGCGAGTGGTTCGCCACGTTCGGCGTCGAAATGGACCGCGAACCACCCGCGAAGCCCGAAACCCCCGAGAAGTGCGTCGGCATCGACGTGGGGATTCTCAAGTACGCTCATGACACCGATGGCACGGCGGTCGGGTCGCCAGACCTCTCTGACGAGCGCGAACGGCTCGAAAGCGAACAGCGCGACCTCTCGCGGAAGGAACACGGCTCCGCGAATTGGGAGAAACAACGGCAGGTCGTGGCTGAACGCCACGCCACCCTCAAGCGAAAGCGCCGCGACTTCTTGCACAAACTCTCGAACTACTACGCTCGGGAGTACGACCTGGTGGCGGTCGAAGACCTGGACGTGAAGGGGATGCTGGAGTCGCCGTCGAACAGCCGCAACACGGCATCTGCCGCGTGGCGGACGTTTCTCTCGTTGCTCGAATACAAGTGCAAGCGAGAGGGAACGCACTTCGTGGCGGTCAACCCGAGAGGGACGACCAAGGAGTGCGCGTCGTGCGGCGTCTCGACGGAGAAACCGCTGTGGGTTCGGGAACACTCCTGTCCTGCCTGCGGGTTTGAGACGGACAGGGACGCGAACGCGGCGTGGAATATCCTTTCTCGCGGTCTCGAAAAAGTAGGAGTGGGACACTCCGAACGAACGCCTGTGGAGACTGCGCTTCCTGTGGATACCGATTCGGTATCTGCAAAGCGCGTCATAGAAGCAGGAAGCCCGACCCTCACGGAGCGAGCCGCGTCAGCGGTGAGCGAGTAGGGTAGGGTAGTTCACAATACGACATCCAGGATGACGTGACGTACCACGAGATCGAGTGGCTCGAAAACCATCACCGCCTGTTCGACCAGTGACTGATTGGAACAGGCTACCGTAAATCAATTTCCGATAACACTTATTACTGATTCACTATTCTATTTTACAGCAGTGCTTACAAACGCGGGACTCGAACTCATCGACGCCCTTCACGATGGGTGTGAAGCGACCGTGCACGAGCTCGCAGACGAAACTGGGCTCAGCACTTCGCAGATCTACCGGACGGCCGACGAGTTACGCACCGAAGGGCTCATTGGCGAGTCCAGGGGCCACCACAATCAGCGGCTTCTGCGCGTTACTGGCCACCCCGTGATCGAAGCGTACCGAGGCCTGGTCTCTAAACTGGGGCACGTCGACTGGCCAGATTTACTATCGCCGGCGACGATCCGCATTTGCTGGTTTCTGGATGAACCTCGACGCGCAACGACAATCGCAGATCGACTTGACATCACGCGACAGGCGGTCCACCACGCGTTGGACCCGTTGAAACATCGCGCGATGCTCTCCCCATCCGGGCCGGAATATGCGTTCGTCCCCGGCCTACAACCGTTACACGACTTCGCAGAAGCCGTTATTCTGCACGAGCACCGCACCCGTGCCCGGCGTCTCGCGCCAAGTGCAACAGTCGAGTGGTTCGATCCCGAGCGGGCACTTGTCCACGTCCACACCAAAGACGACACCGCGGCTCTCGAAGCCGCTGACGAGTGGGAGATGACTGGGCTTGCGCGGTTCGCCGCATTCGACCTGCAGTTCTTCCTGGCAGGTGAACCGGCGTTTTGGTACGCACCGGATGAGCCCCTCACGCCTGCCCAAGTTGTCTGTCACAGTCTCGTGAATGACACTGGGTCGAGGCGAGTGAGCTACGCGCTCCTCCTCATCGAGCACGTACAAATCGACGAGGAAGAGCTACGCAATACCGCAACATGGTACGGTTTGGAATCCACAGTCTCGGACCTCTATGCGTTTCTCAAGGACGGAGTCGAGAAGCGGAGTGGTGGCGACACAGTGCTTCCGAATCCTACCGAGTATGAGTCGTTGAAGTCACAGTACGGAGTCACGTAGCTCAAAGAGCGATTCTTCGGCTGAAAAACAGACTAGGCAATCAGATCACTTGCTGGAGCAGACTGTTGAGACGCTCTAACACCGATTCACAATCGCCATTTTCTCTGGCAGTTTCGCACAACTCGTCGAATAGGTCGGCTAGAGTCGCCACGATAGGTTCTTTGAGAGATGTCGGATCGATAACTGGGAGTTCGTTGAGCGCGTTGATGCTGAGTTTCTCGTAGCCGCCTTGCTGCGGTTGTGTCTGTGCTTGGATCACCTGCTGTCCGATGTTGCTATTTAGGTATGCGAGCAACGCTTTCAGCTCAGTTTCATCAAGGGACACGTCGTAGAATCCACGGAAGTTGTTGATGTTTCTCGCCGTTGTCTCGTTGAGGATGAACGTGAAGCCGTCTCGACCGGCGTCTTGCACCAAGAACCGAGGTGAGGCTTGTCGACGGGGGCGATACCAGTACGGGCGGTTCTCGATTACGTTCGCTCCGAGCGGATTGGTCCGGTAGACGCTATCCTGTAGATACGAAACGACGTTCGGCACCTCGCCGTTGCTGTTCCTTGGGAGCGAGTCAGCGTTGAATAGCACTTGCTTCTCGAAGTCCTCCCGTGACTTCTGGACTTCTGGTAGTTTGTCTGGGTCTAGTAGCCACACCTCCTCACCAGCAGCCTGTAATTTCTCCCAATCTTCTCCACGGAAATCGTACCCCTGGACGAGCTTTGGTTGGCGAATGAGTTGAGACAAGTGTTTCTCAGAGATTCCGGACTCGTCGACTTCGTCCTGGGTCAGGCAGAAAAAGGTTACATCGCCGGTGGACTTCCCGCGGTGGATCGTGACGAACTCGCCGAGCTCAGTCAGCTCGCTTGTATCTACGTCGCAGGGATCGAATAGTGCTGCCCAGTTTTGCCGGGGTACGAGATCCGCTTGCGGCACGTGATTGATGAATCCCCACTCAGTCTCACCCTGCTCCCCATTCTGCACTGCGTTACGAAGCGTACTCGAATCGATGGACTCGTCCACGCGAATGAAGCGCGTCACCCCCTCGTTACCGCCAGAACTTGCTTCTAAGAAGCAAGCGAGTGCGGTGACTTGGGCGTCCTCGAAGACCGACTCGCCTTCGGGGTCGAACTGGACGAGAGCAGTGATGGAAAACTCGTCAAGTAGGAACTGTTTGAGTGAGTCGCCGTAGGCTGTCGTGAGGAAACTATCCGGCGTGAGGAACGCTGCACGGTCGCCCGAAGATAGGAACGACCGACTGTGGTACATGAAGTACGTGTAGAGTGGTGATCGCGCACTGACGTCGATTCCTGTCGATTGCTCTATGTCGGCGTTGATCTGTTCTTTGTACTCTTTCGGGAGCGCGTCCCCGCTCGTGTATGGGGGGTTGCACACGATCCCGCCGATGTCGTGTTGCAGTTCGTCTGGATCAAGAGTGAGGAAGTCGTGTGTTCGTGGCGTATTCAGCTGTCCACCCAACGTGAGTGCTGTCGCGCCCATGAGCCGTGCGAGGGGGCTACGTTCGATCCCGTCGATGTGCGTGGGGTCAGTGTTCAGACTCCAGCGCGGGTGAAACGTGCTGGATAGTACGCCGGCTCCCATTCCAGGGTCGAGAAGGTGGTCGACATCGCGGTTTGCCCAGGACTTCATCGTCACTGCAATTTCCGGCGGTGTCCGAAACTGCCCGAGTGACTGTCGATACTCGCTCGGTGTTAGCTCCGCGTAGAGCTTCCCAATCTCTTCCGTTGGCTGGGGTGAGAAGAGCAATCGATCCCGGTGAGCCAACGTAGATTCCAGGAGGTCCTCATCAGCCAGTTCCGCGACGTGGTCAAGAACGAACTGATCGAACGTTCTGTCTAGTGTCTGCTTCCGTGCGTTGTGAAACGCCTGTTGTACCGAATTGGTGAGTGGTGGAACAACGCCGTGACACCGGTACCACTCGTACACCGTCGCTTTTAGAAGAACACTCAGGATGGCGTGTCGCGCAACAGTTCTCTGTACCGCCCCTGTTTCTATCGACCCGATTCCGTGCAGTTCGCACCACTCCTGGAGTTGTTTGTGGAGCGACTCGGACAGTTTCGGGTCGAATGCTGGACTGATGGTGTCTGCTGCTCGGTGAATGTCTTCGATGAGTTCATCCGTGACGACCGGTGCGAAGGTTCGAGAGGCTGAGTCCCACTCGTAGCTGAGTCGGTCGAGTACACGCTCGGTGACTCGGTTCTTTACTGCGGGTTTCCACACCTCGATTCCAACGTCTGCAGCAGTCTGGTACAGCTCTCGCTTCGAAAACGGTGCTGGAATCTCGTGTCCGTCGCTCGTCAACCGCTGGATGACGGTGTCTACCTGTTCACGCCGCCGTGCGTCCAACCCTACTGGAGCGACCGGTGAGTGGGCTGTCCCGCCGCTCGTTATCGGGGACGGGACAGGGGTTGGCGGATACGGACGAGCGTCGCTACTGGTTCCCCGGCGGTGAAGCCGGTTAGTTTCTTTTGGGTCTCTCACATACCTCGCTGCGGGCACGATCCGCAGTACGCCAGCCACTCAGAGAGGAGTGGTTTCCGAGGCAGCCGCTGACCGACGCTACGTTTCGATCAGGTGTCCGAATTCCTCGACGACGATCTCGCCGTCAATGCCGCGTTCTTCGCACCAGTCCAGCGCCGCTTCCTCATCGAGAGAGTTGATTTCCGCACCGCCTGTCGTACCGCCCCCGCTACACGACTTGGCGTATTTGGTTGCCGCACCGCCCTCACAGTGGAGGAAGTACTCCCCGCCTGCGGTCCGGTATAGCGTTTCGATGAGGTAGTAGAGGTCACCTCGATCCGCGTTTGGAGCATACTGGGCGATCTGTTCGGCTCGGTCCGTGTCGTACAGTTTCCGGTCGATGACGCGTTGCATCGTAGACCTGGAAATTACATGGTTAAATAAAAACCCTCGCCCTGAGAACTCGATATTTCTAACGCCACAGGGCGTTAGAAGCACGAATCCGGATTCACGGCATGGCTGTCCGACTGACAGCACGACCATATCGCCGATAGTGACAATATGGGAACTACTTCACCCGCGAAAAGACGGTGGAGCGCTCAACACACCGCGCGCATCACCGGGAATCCCTACCTTCCTCGATGAAACCTTTGGAATGCCAGTACAGCACCGAGGAGGTGCGGAATCTGGAAGGCGACACGCATCAAAACGACTCAACCAGACGCTCTCTGGACCGGAGGCCGGAGTACTCAATACGCCGTGAGGGGATCGTCGATGTCCGGTACGCTGAACAGGGACCAGGAGTCGTCGAGGTGGTCTTCGAGTCCGTTGGCGTATCTATTTTTCGAGAACGGGCGAACCGTTCGTCCCGGTCAGCCGGTCCCCCAGGGGACGTGCTCGGCCTTCGTTCGTAGGCTCTCGACGAGGTCTTCCCGACTCAACGTCGCCCATACACGAAGATGAAGTCCGAGCCTGGGAACTCCACTGCGTCGGTGAAGGTATCGAGTTCCACCTCCCGGTCGTAGACGATCATACTTTGAGTAATGATTACTGCGATAATGACCTAAACACTCGGTCACCCAGGTCCACCCGACAGTTGCTCGGACTGCGAACAGCGTCCCGAACCAAGCCTGGCGACATATGCAAGCGAATCAGGGCTGGAGAGACCGGAAGACCGTCCGTCAGTCCAATCGCGCGGTTTTGACTGTCACTCCTCGAATCCTGGTCCGACCGTGAACGAATCCGGCGCGCAGGCCAGTTGGTTGTGTTGACACCACTGACAGTGGTCACCAGCAGTGTACCGACCGAAGGAGAACTCGGCAATACGGGTCATCGACGCCGTCACGTCGTCCCTGACCGCCGCCAGGTCACCGTCGCTGAATGTTCGGGACTCGACCGTCGGCCCTATCTCACCGACATAGGCGTACCCCGCACGTGCGACGGACTCATCGTACAGGTCACGACATGCCAACAGGTAGATCGGGAGTTGCTTGTCGTCCTCCAGGTCGCGGTGACGTTCGGTGGCCTTGTAGTCGATGACGAGCAACTCATCGTCTGGCGTCCGGTAGACGGCGTCGATGTATCCGACGAGTTCGTGCCCATCGATGTCGAGTTCGAACTCTCGCTCCGCATCGATCAGCTCGTAGCTGGGGAAGTCTAATTCGAAGTACCGGTCGATACACTGTTTCGCCGCCGGGAGCGCGTCCTCGGCTCGGCGTTGACTGGCGAGGCGCTCACAGATTTCGTACCACTCCGCACCCCGGTCCACAGCTTGGTTCGCGGCTTGCTCTGCAGTGTCGTGGAACAGCAACCCGATCTCACGTTGCGAAACACCATCCCGGGCTTCATTCGTCGCATCCTGATAGTCGGGGAATGCGTTGACCACGTAGTCTAGGTAGTGGCTCCGCGGGCATTCCTCGTAGGCTGCCAGCGACGTGTAGCTGTGCGAGAGCGATGGTGACGGTGTCGACGGGCCGTTCAGCGACGTCACTTGGAGTGTCTCTCGCTCGGCCCCCGGTGAGAGATCTCCGTTGAGGGTGGCTGTTGCGAGGTCTAGCACGCGGTCGCGCGCAGCTTCGACTGCGAGTTCGTCGCCGTCGTGAGTGACGGTCCCTCCAACGCGCCCGACAGTCTCGCTTGCCAGCGTGTCTGTCCAATCTGCCGCATCATCCGGGAGACACTCCTGAACGTCGGTCCAGAGCGGGAGCTGCCCGCGCGCTGGCTGCCACGGGATTCGGGCTGGGAGAATCTCGTCGACGGCCTCTGAAACCGGGTGCACGTCCGCAGCATCGTCGTCGTCCTCGATGCCGCCCTGGAGGACGAGGACGTCTTCGGCGCGCGTGATTCCGACGTGGAACACGCGCCGGGTTTCACGCCCGTCACGCTCGACGAAGTCCTCGGCGAACGCCGCCTCCGCGCCATCCGAGAGCCCCGTTTCGAGTGCGTCGTAGGTACGTGAGCTCGGTGCCCACTCGTCGGCCGTGACTTGCGGGATGAGGACGACCGGGAAGTCCAGGCCCTTGCTCTTGTGGATGGTCATCACGTTGACCGCGTCGTCGGCGACGTCCGGCTGACTCGTCGGTGTCGAGCCGCTCTCGTCGAACAGGGAGTCGTAGTGTTCGAGCGAGTCGATGAACTCCGGGGTGAGCGGTGGTTGGACGGCACTATCCCCGTACTGTTCGATGACATCCTCCAGTTGGGCGAGATCCCGGCGTTCCTGTTCGCTGAGGTACCACTCGATGTTCGTGATGTCCGTAAGTTCGCGGTACAGGTGACTGAGCGACGCTGAGTCGCGGAGTTCGAGTAGTTCCGTGGCGTGCTCGCGGGCTTCTGCGACGCGGTCGGGTTCCTCGAACTCGTCGAGCGGCGTCCCGCACAGTGTGTCCACGAGCGGGTCGTCGCCCGCGTTGAGCGTCCGGAGGTCCGCATCGCAGAGCCGGTACCGCATCAGGAGGACGCGATTCCAACTCACCTCGTCTTCGGGCCGCGCGAGCGCCTTCAGGTAGGCAGTCACGGTGCCGACGCCGACTGATTCCGTAGCCAGATCACCAGCAACTTGGTACGGGATGCCGGCATCCTCGAACTCCTCGATGACCGGCGTCGCGTGGTCGTTCTTCCGAACGAGTAACGCGATGTCGCCCGGGTTGTACGCCTCCTCGAGGTTGTCTGCTGCGCCGCTCAGCAGATTCTGGACGACGGTGCGAAGCTGGGTCGCGCCGTCCGCATCGTCCTCGTCCGGCAGTTCGACGGTTGCGACGGTGTCGCCGTCGTAGGCGGGTTCGTTGACGCGTTTCAGTGTCTTGTGTCGTTCGCGGTGGTCGAGCTTCTGAATTGCTTCGTTCGCCAGGTTGAGGATCGGCTGTCGGGACCGGAAGTTCTCTTCTAACGGTTCATCTTCAAGTGCGGCGAACGCGCGGTCGAGTTCGTCGGTGATGTTGGCGACGTTCGCGCCACGCCACTCGTAGATCGCCTGATCGTCGTCACCGACGACGAACAGGTTGTCGTCGGTGACCAGCGACGTGACGAGATCGAACTGCAGCCGGTCGGTGTCCTGGAACTCGTCACAGAATACGTAGTCCCACCGGTCAGCGATTTCCTCGCCGACCGGCGAGTCCATCAGTGCGGCCGTCTCCACGACGAGGCCGTCGAAGTCGATGAGGTTCCGCTCGTCGAGTTCACGCTCATACGCCGCATAGCCCGCTGTCAGGTCACGGGCCGTGAGACAGTCCGAGAGGAACGAGTCGAGATGCTCCGTGAGTTCGAGGTCAAGATCGTCCGGAATCCCCTTCGGCGCACCGTTCGCGTACCCTCCAAGCAGATACTTCGGGAGCTTGTACGCGTTGTCCGGCAACGCTTGGTCGCCCGCCTCGTGGGCTTCGAACGCTGCTTCCAACTCGTCGCAAAGCTCGATGATGCGGTCGAGGAAGTCGCGGACGCTGGCTTCGATACCCTGGGTCCCGAGTGCGTCGCGCTCAGCGACAAGGTCAGCACGCGCGTCTGGAAGCGAATCCAGCACGCTTGACACGGACCGGCCGCCCAGATGATCGCTGGCGATGTTTTCGACGCGCTCCGAGAGGTCGGCGAGTTCGTAGACGCGGTCAGCAGGGCCGAGGAACGCGTCGATGTCGTCGGGCGTGATGCCGCTGCGCTTCATCGACCCGATGAAGTTGAGCAGCTTCGACGCGGCCCCTGACGCGTACCCGTCGCTCCCGTACACGTTTGGTTTCACAGACCGGTATTCGATGTCGTCCAGGACGTCCAGCACGATGGCGTACTTCTCGGCGTCCGTGGCGACCTCGAAATCCGGATCGATCCCAGCTTCGTACGCGTAGTCGGTGAGGATCTCGTTACAGATGGAGTGGTACGTGTACGCGTCGATGTCGTACCCGGCCGCGCCGAGTTTCGCGTTGAGTTTTTCACGCATCGAGTCCGCGGCGTTGTTCGTGAACGTCAACGCGAGAATCCGGTCCGGCGACACGTCCTCCTCGTCGATGAGGTGCTCGATCTTCCGCACCATCGTGAACGTCTTCCCCGTCCCTGCCCCGGCGAGCACACGCATCGGGTACGCGTCGGAGTTGATAATCGTCCGCTGCTGGGGCTCCGGGGAGACGTCCTCTTCCGGGACAGGGAACCACGACGGGTGCTCGTCACTGTCGTCGCTCATCGGCGTACCTCCGTCGACAAGCGGTCAGCACACATCTCTCGATAGTCACAGTCCGGGCACGCCTCCTCGTTGATGAGCTCGAACGGCTCTGGCTCGAAGGTCTCGCCCGTGATGCCGTCGTGTGTATCCCGTATGAGCGCCCAGATTGTGTCATAGTGGTCGTCGTAAATCTCAGTCGTTTCCCGACCCCACCCGCGTGCAGACACATCGTACCCGGTAGGGGTACTCTCGAACGACGTGCTGTTGAGGAGACCGTAGAAACTGAACTGGACCTCCATCCCGTCCTCGTAGAACGGTTCGTTCTTCACGCCCTCGATGTACGCTGCCGTCTGGAACGCATTCCGCACACGCTTCGGCTCGTGGGCCTCCCCGTCGAGATGCTCGCCGAGATACTCAGCTGTCCCGTCGGAGAGCATCCCGTGGGTTTTCCGCTTGTAGTCGAAGATGTGCAGGCCGTCGTCCGTCCGGATGACGTTGTCTGCTTTCCCGTGGAGTCCTCGCCCATCTACTTCGCACTCTACCCAGCACTCGGTGGCGATTGAGCGACGGGCGTGGCTGATACCGACGCCGCCATCGGGCGCGAAGAACGACTCGATAGCAGCCCGGTTCTCAGCACGCTGGTACTCCCGGTGTGCGCGTGATTCATAGTCGTCGGCGCTACTGTGTTCGTCCCACTTCGCATCGAAAATCCGCATGGCCCGGTCGTGAATCACCTCTGGTGGGTCGTCGCGGTCGGTCGCCTCACACACGTCCTCGATTGTCTCGTGGTAGATCGTCCCCTGGTTGAGGTAGAGTTCGGTTCGGTCCGGGGCGTTCACGTCTTGAACTTCTCTGTAGTCGTACAGTCGTGGACACGTCGCGTACGTGGCTAACGCCGACGGTGAGAGCGACTCCTGGCTCATCGCCGCACCTCCCCGTTAGCGAACTCGACGCGCGCACGCAATGCCTTCCGGAGGTCCTCGCCACGCGCTCCGCTCTGATCAAGCAGGTCCTGGATCTCGCCGAGCTCCGCTTCTAGCTCGTCAAGCGACACCGTCAGGTCCTGACTGTTTGCGCGCCGCACTTGGGCGAGCGCGTCGTCAACCCGCGACAACAGGAAGTCCTCTGCCGCTTGCTCGCTCGTGATGTGTGGGTCGTCGGCGTCGGTGACCCACGGGAGGCGGTCGTACGCCTCTGTGAGGAACCGCGACGCCTGCGCACGCTCTTCCAGCGCAGTGTCTTCGAATTCGTACAGACAACAGTACAGGTGCTCGTCGGCAGCATCAGCCCCAATCGCTAAGCGTCGCCGCGCGTGTTCCGTGTGGTACCGGGCGAACGGCCGGCTCGACGCCGTCGACGTCGTCGGGAACGTCGCATCTACGTCCGGTTCGTCGAGCTCCGTGACGCCAGGGTAGTCCGGCATCGCCGCGACCCGCTCGGTCGGGAACAACCGCGTCAGGAACGGGTCACCCGGGTACTCACTGTCGACGAGATTCACGAGAAACACCGCGCGGAACGATTCGTTCTTGATGGCTTGCAAGTGATCGACGCGGACGCCGCCGTTGAGATCCGTCGCACTCGTCTGGTTTTGTTGCGGTGCGTACTCGTGGGCGCGTTCGAGCATCTCCTCGACGGACTCCCACGTGGCATCCACGAACGCAGTGTCTTCGAGGAGCTCGGCCATCCGAAACGCCCGCTTGACGTTCCCGAACTGCGCCCGCGCGTCCAGCGGGGTCGCGCGTTCCGCAATTCGCTCTTTCAATCCCGAGTCAGTCGCCCACCAGCGAAGCCCATCTTCGAGGCTGTCCATCTCGTGGACACGGTCTAAGCGCTCTGTATCGATCTCCGGGGCGCGGTCGGGCACTTCATCCTCGTCGTCGGCAGCAAGATACCGGACGGCAGCGAGGAGTTCCCGAATCGCGGGGTCGTCGCCGAATCCAGTGACAGTCGTCGATTCCGCCGGGATGCCGGTTTGTTCGAACGCTTCGATAGTGTCCGTAACCGCACTCCCGCTTTGTTTCGTGGCGACCGCGATATCGTCGTAGTTCCAGCCCGACCGCCCGACGAGGGATTCGATCTCGTTGGCAACCTCGGCGAGTTGCTCGTCACTGGAGTCCGTAGCGAGGACGGACACCGACCCTGTTTCCGGGTCTGCCGGAGCCGTCTCGTCGGCGAAGTACGATGCTGTGGCAGCCGGTCGCGTCGACGACGTCTCCGAGGCTCCGCGACGAGATTCGCTGAAGGAGACGTAGTCCGTAACGGGTCCTGTTTCGACCCATGTGCGGCGTACACTCGCGTTCTCTTCGGCGATACAGACGAGGTCACAGTCTCCTGCGAGCGCGTCGAGATACGCGCGGTCGAGCGGGAAGAATTCCTCAAACTCGAACGCGAGTACCGCCTCGAAATCGACGACATCGCCGCGGGCATCCCCGGTGAGGACATCGAGCGCTTCCGAAATGAGTTGCCCGCGTTCCATGTGGCCGTGCTCGGCCAGCCACTCGTGGAATGCATCGAGCGCAGCCGTGATGTCACGGAGTTCCGGGGTTTCGTCAGGCGTGACTGTCTGCCAGGAGATCGTGCTCATCACGGCGTCCACGTCCTCGATGAATGACGGCTGTTCAGACGCCTGCTGGAGGTACTCCGTGTCCCACTCGTACTCTTCGAGGAATCGGTGGAGGAGTTCTCGCCGCAGCGCGTCGGAGAGAATGACGCGGTCATCAGTCTGGTTGAGGACATCGGTCGCGTGCACGACGAGCGAGGTCACGTACGGCGTCGCCGCACCCGACAGTTCCTCACCTAACGTCTCGCGGAACGTGTCGGTACTCGTCGGCGCACCCGTGACGACGAGCACATCCTCAGAATCGTGCTCGTCGAGGAGCGCTCGGTATTCGTCCCGCGCTGTCCGTTCGACGTTTTCGCCCCCGAACGGTGCCGTGACTAATGTCCCGTCGAATCGCCGGTGAGGTGAGTGGTCAGACATGACTGTTATCCTCGGACGAGCCGTGTGACCCGAGACAGAACACCGGTGTCGTCAGCGGCCGTCTCCGTGTCGCGTCGTGCATCTTCGATGATACTGGGCTCATCTATCCAGTTCTTGAACCTGTTTGCGCTTTCAAACTGAACCGCCGGCCCGTAAATCCCTGCCCGGATATGGGCTGGCGTGGCTTTCTGGAACTCCCAGCACTGCTGCTGATCCAGATTCGCTGAGAAATCAGCGATGACACGCCCGTCGTCCTTGAAGTCGAGCTCACACAGCCCGTCGGACAGCGCGCTGATCCATTTTCGACGCCCCGGGTCGTGTTCTTGCTCGGCGGGTTTCTCCAGTGGCACATACTCTGGTGGTTCCTTTTCGGCATACGCGTACAGCTCCGCGAACACATCCCGAGCATCCGCGAGCCGGTCTGCCTGGTCTGGCAGCGAGATATCCCGTTGCAGGAACAGGTGGGCGAACCACGGGAACAGGTTACAGCTGTCCGCTTCCCCCGCGATCTGCGCGGCGGCTTCCCGTTCGTCCTTCTCCAGTTCGGAGAAGTTGACGTTGAAGTCCAGCGTCTTCATGCGGGTCCGGAGTTCGGATTTGGGTTTCGTCGAGTCGTTCGAGGAGAAGATGAACGTCGGCATCTGGATAGAGCCGTCCCACTTCCCCTCCCAGTACGACTTGATGATGTCTCGGTCGATCTTCGACTTCGCCACGTCGTCAACGATGTACGGGAAAACAGTGTCCGATGCACGAGCACGCTCGATGTTGTTTTTGACAAAGTCGTCGCCGGTCGTGACCTCCTGTACGTACCCGTTCGAGATGAGTCGCGCCCCGAACCGTAGGAACATGCCTTTCCCGCTGTCGTTGTCGCCGTGAAGGAACAGGAACGGCAGGTCCTTGTCCAGTTCCGCGGATTCGTATTCGGCGTAGTGGTGGGCGCAGTAGTTGGCGAACGGAGCCCAGCAGAAGTAGATTACCCCTTCGTAGAAGTGCGCGCGCGTCTCCTTCGTCGTTCGCGTTTCGCCGAACTCGCCGACCGTTTCGACGTACTGTTCGATCAGGTCGAGCGCGTCAGCGACTTCCTGCGGGTCATCCGGGAGCGGTGCCGTTAATTCGAGGACGGAGTCGTCAACCCGGAGCCCGACCGTGTTTGCCTCCTTGTCGACGTTGAGGTCCGGGTATCCCGTGAAGGTCTCTTTGTACCGTGCGATCCCGGCTGGTGTCGCTACGATTTCCCCGTCGTTGATACGGATGTTATTGGCCGACAGCGTGTCGTCCAGATTCGAGATGG
The DNA here is from genome assembly GCF_004765795.1 of Halorussus marinus. GTDB lineage: Archaea > Halobacteriota > Halobacteria > Halobacteriales > Haladaptataceae > Halorussus > Halorussus marinus. The sequence goes on along the minus strand of NZ_SBIV01000011.1, from coordinate 53,040 downwards.
CGTCTTCGAGACCTTGCGGGGAGAGCCGCACACGCTTGTCCGGACTGATCTCTGTCGGGTCGGTATCCGTATCTTCAGCGGCGAACACCGCCTTCTCTGCGTCTTCGGCGTCAGTGACGACGTTGTACGTATTGACTTGGTCGTCGTCAACTGCTTCATCGAGCCGGGCGTTCAGCTCGGCGACCGGGTCGTCACTGAACTCGTCGCCGCCTAGCCAGATGTCGTAGATCTTCGCCTCTTCTTCTGCCGTGTCGGCGTCCTCGATCTCCTCTGTGAGGTCTTCCATGAACGGCGTCGCGTAGTCCTTGTGGAACGCGTAGAGCCGTTCGAACCACTCGTCGACGGGCGTATCTCCGTCGGTACGCCAGGCCATGTTGACGTTGGTCTGTTTGCTCCCCTGCCAGGCCTGCTTGGAGAGGTTCGCCGACCCACAGATGAGTGTGCGAGACCCGTCCTGGTTCTCGACGATGTAGAGCTTCGTGTGGAGGAGGACGCGCGCGGAATCGACGGTGTGAATGAGGAGATCACCGTCTTGGCGCAGAGATTCCAGTTGCGCGGCGATTTTCTTCGCGTTGTTCGTGTTTTTCAGCGACCGCCGGTAGTCGTCGTGCTGGTTGTCCCCGACGATGACCTCCAGTGAATCCACTGCAAGGTCCTGGTTCTGAAACATCTTGTAGATGAACGCGGGGGACTGACTGTACGTGACGCAGTAAACGTGCTGGGCGTCACCGAAGTAGTTCAGGAAACTGTCCCATGATTTGTCGGCAGCCATCTCCAGATCGGCGGTGCTGCCGTCATCGAACTCGACCGTTGCTTCAAATTCAGTCTTGGGCATGCGAGGGTTACCGGTGTGTCGACGGATGCGTGAGTGGTTGGGTGGTTCTGTACTGGCGCATGGTCAGATGTACGGGACGCCGCGGATGACGCTCCCCTTGGTGAGGTAGCCCTTCATGGCGAAGTCGGCGCACTTGTCGGCGTAGTACGTGGTGATGGGAAGCCGGGTGGAGCGGCTCAGCGACCCGACGTGCGCTTCAGACAGCCAGTAGGTTTGCTCCGCGAGCGTGTCGAGGTCTGTCGACCCGTGGCGTTTCACGATCTGCAGCGGTCGTGGCGTACCAGGGCTGCCCTCCTTCCCACCGGTCGTGGTCAGGTAGGAGTGGTCGCCGTTGTGGACGTGGAAAGCGACGCCCTTGTCCGCGATATCGAACCGGGATTTCGACTCGTCGTACTCGGCGATACGGGGATTCCCGGATTTCCGAATCTCGACGAGGTCGAACCGCTGGATGAGATCCCGGGCTTTGTCGAGGCGGTTGATGAGGCTCTCGACGTCGAGGTAGAACTTCCCGTCACGGTGGATGACCACGTGCCGCGGTGGTCGGCCTTCCTCTTCGGCGAAGATTTCCAGGACGTGCTTGATGACGTTCGCTACGTCGTCCTCGTCGAACGTCTCGCCAGCCTGCTTCGTGACGGCCTCGGACGCGAGGATGGTTCCGTCGGCCATGATGACGTTCGCGGCTGCGCCGAGGTGTTGCTTGGTCGCGTGATCGTAGGTCACGTCGAGGCCGACGAACGCGTCAACGCCCCCAGGAACGTCGTCGATCCGCCACGGCACCCCGCCCGCTTTCCCGATGAGGGACGAGCAGATGTTCCCGCGGTAGTTGTCGTTGCCGAGATTGTCGACGGAGATCATCTGACTCGGCACGCCGAGTTGGCCGAGCCGTCGCTTGAACTCGGGATACGGGTCGTCGTAGTCCGCTTCTGCAGCCTCGTCTTCGTCCGGAACGACGATCAGTGCCGCATCGTAGTCACTCGCTTTCTGCGCGGGCTGGGAGTAGTGGAACTCCGAACCGAGTTCGTAGGTGTCGCGGTCGAACGCTGTTGGACTCGCATTGTACTCTGCGAGCTTGTTGAGCAGCGAGAGCACGTACGGCCGCGCGTCATCCTCCTCGTCTTCGGGATACAGCGCGATGATGTCGAATGACTCTGGAGCCTTGTACACGCCGTAGCCCTTCCGTTCCAGCCCGCCAGCCCCGTAGTACCCCGTTTGTCCGCCACCGAACCGCAGGTTCGGGATGTCCGGCGTCTTGTGTTCTCGATACCCGGCGTTCGTGGGTTGGGGGCTTGGGTCGAAGTTGAAGTACGGTGTCGGACCGAGCAAGTCGACGAACGACGTGACGACGTTGAAACGTTCCTCGGGTTTCATCCGGCTCTCGTTGTGGATGACGTCCAGGAACGCGTCATCGACGCGACCCAACTGGTCGAACGTCGGGATGACCTTACAGTACTCCAAGAGCTGCGGGAAGATCGAGTCCTCGCCGCTTCCGTACTGCAGATCAGCGATGACCGGGTCGCCGGCTCGCATCGAATCGATGACGTCCTGATCGACGTGTTTCTCGTGGTACTCCGACATCGGGACGCCCGGCCCGTCCAGCACATCATCATAGTCCATGTCGATGATCTCCTGGACTGTCGCCGTGCGTGCACTGTCGTACAGGTCCGTGTCGTGCTCAACGGTCACATCGGCGATGTCCTGTCCGCGTTGCACCCACTCGGCGGCTGAGAACGTCGATTCCAAGTGGTACGCGACGTTCACGCCGCAAATCACGGTCCCGTCAGCATCGACACGAATCCGGCACTTGTACTTCCGATAGGCTTCGAACAGCCCGCTGTTCGCGGTCCGCTGCGGCGTGGGCTCGATGATCGAATCGATCCCCGACACCTCGAACCGCCCGGTAACGGCTCGTTTCACGTCCTGCTTGACGAACTCCTGTAGCGGCCCATCGTCCGTGTACGAGCGCGCTTCCAGTGTCGTCTCGCCCTGATGGACCGGCTTCACCGTATACCCGTGAATCGAGATCGGGCTGTTGAGTTTCTCGGTCGCGTAGATACGCCGCTGCGACGCATCGGCCGTCGTCACGGGACTCCCGATCCGCGACTGGTAGTAGTTCGCCGCCTTCGCCGAGAACCCCTCAATCCCGTTCGTGAAATCGTCAGGGTCGATCCCGCCACTCCCGCTCGCTCGGAGTTCGTACTCGTGGACCGTTAGCTCCGGCAACTTTCCGAGCTCGAACTGCAGCAGGTAGTTCCCGTCTGAGAGCGGCTGTTGATGCAGGAGCTCGCCGCCTCCATCAGCCGTCGGCCGCGAATTACCATCGACCTCGCTTCCGCGAACGAACTCCTCAGTATCGGACGCATCCGATGTTGTCGCGGCAGTCCCACTCCCTTTGGACTGCTCGACAGAGTCTTCCGCGGGATCACCTTCGGCTAACTCGTCGTTCTCGGCAGCGGCTGGAGGGTCGTCTAACAGCGTGACAGTGAGGTCATACCCTGGGTTGAGTTGCATCTCCCCCTGGAACTCGTTCCCGACGACGTTCTCCAGGAGATACCACTCCCCGATCTGCCACTCGAAGTCCGCGACATCGTTGTTGTGGAACACTGTCAGATCTACCGCCGCGCCGTCGACGTCCTCGAACTGGACCTTCCGAGCGATGGCATCGTGCTCCCACTCGTCAATCCCTGTGACGCGCAGCGCGATGTCGATCTCTTTCCCATCCTCGATATCAGCCTTGACTGCCATCTACGCCCACCAACGGACGCCCAGAATAAATAGGTTTCCACTAGGCGAACTTCAGACACGGTAACTCAACTTTAGCGGTAATACACTCAAAGAAAGCGCCTCGGGACGCGCCGATGAGGCACTTCTGAGGGAGTGTCGAACGACGCCGAGGACCGAAAGACTGCCACACTGGGCCAGATAGCCAGCAGAGCTACAGTAGAATCTGAATAGCGACATCGAGATGCGTGAATATTTGTACTAGCCTATAATAATCGACTGTATGCTCGGGACAGGGAGCGCAGAAGAGTTCATCGACGACGCCGAACACCACAACCAGTGGTGGAGTGACGGCACCTCTCCAGAACTATCGGAAGCCACAGACCTCATCCCACGATCTGATTTCCACCGCGTTCTCAAAACGACGAATGCCCACTACACTGACGGCGTCGAGAGTCTCGTCTACGCGATTCACGGCCAGACCGGCATCGGCAAAACCACCCTTCTCCACCAACTCGTCGCAGCGCTCCTCAACACGACCAACTTCCCACACCAAAACACAGACCTCGAACTCACCTCTGCAATCGAACCGCGGCAAATCCTCTACATCCCCCTAGAAGACTCCCTCTACCAGCTCGAACGCGCAGGCGACGACATCAAACGCCTCAACCAGGTCATCGACTACTTCCAGACCCACGTCGCACCCCGGCAAGGACAAAAATTCATCCTCCTCGACGATGTCCAAGCCCTTGACCTCAACGAGGATCAAAAAGCGGAGCTACTCGATCTCGTTGACGAGAACACGTACGTATTCCTGACCGGCATCGTCGAATCCCAAGTCGATCTCTCCACTACCGAATCCGCCGACACCGTCGAGGAATTCGAACTGTGGCCGATCCTCCCGATGAAATTCATCGACACGGTTCAAATCGGCGCAGGCCTCGGCGTCGATTTCGATGACGAATTCCGAACCCGACTCGAACAATACCAATCATCAGACTTAGACGGGCCATCGCCGATCAAGACGATTCGAACCGGGCTGTCCAGAAGAGATTCTGAAACCAGGCTCGACACGGCCGTTGAGGCACTCTCAGAACTCTGCTTCGACATTTTCGGTGCGGACGACCGCGACAACCTTCACGACGCCGCGCGCGCATACCTCCGCACAGGCGGCACTCTCCATCAGACAGACAACCCATCGATCCGGAACGAACTCTCCAAATCTCACTTCCTCCTCTTCCTCTACAAAGAACTCGCCAAGTACCGGTCCATCCAACAACCCGAAAACCTCCACCGCCTCAGCTCCATCGCCGCCACCAACGCCGGTGAAGAACTCCAGTACACTGACCTCAGCGATCAAATCGGCGTCGACAGGCGAACCGTCGACAACTACCTCGACGTACTCGATGAAGGCATCGCCGTCACCGAATCACAAGACTACTCCCTGCGACGCTACCGCCGCACCCGCCTGTATCTCCGCAACCCACGTCACCTCGTCCTCCTCTCACAGCGGCAGGAACACCACGGCTTCGAAGGCTACGAACAGCAAGACACGCTCAACCATGAATTCGAGTACAAACTCGCCCGCACCGTCGCCTTCGACCACGCCAAACGCCTCGCATACACCGTCGGAGCATACGACGTCGAATACACAGAAACCGAATCCGGCCTTATTGACTACATCCTCCACCGCAACGGGGACGTCCTCCCCTTCATCCTCTCCTACCACCCACACACCGGTAACGCCGAAACAATCGCCGAAGACTTCGACCCCGGCTCTGGCCAACACACCGAATCCGATAGTGAAGATCTCCGAGACTTGGATTACCAGGCACCGTACCGGTTCATCATCACCGACAGCCTGCCGAAGGAAGTTAGAGAGGACGAATCCTTAGTCATCGAGAAGGACGAGATCAGCATCTGCTATCTGCCGTTCTGGTTGTTCTTACTGATCTGCTGAAAACCCATACGTCTCTGCCGGTGGTCTGTTCCGTCCTCTGAGTCGTACCCTTACGGCCCTTTTAGAAGGCGTGTTCGTTCCAGCCTTGCAGTTTGTCAGTAAAGCGTCTATGCCCCGCGCTAAGTTGTCCGGGTAGAGAATGCTATAGCTGAGACAGATGACTTGCGACAATTTCAATAGCTATAACGATGCTGTAAGAACCACTCGACACCCGTCGTCTTCTACTCCTAATCATCGTCTGCTGAACCACTGTTCTACCATCTGGCGTGCTACAACCTAGAATTTCTGTGAGCCCGTTATTTTATCACGCCACCTACAGAATCAACGGATAATAATGGCGCTCGACCCGCAATGGAGCGAGCGATTATCTAAAACGGGGCCACCAGAACAGCCACTCCGGGCTGATAGCGTCCGTAATGGGATCGCAAGCACAATTGCACGAGGAATAACTACAGATGTCCGCGCACGAGGACGGTATCTTTCGGGATTTTGCTGGGCAATGCATCGAATTTCGACTGCGTCAACAACTGGTGAACTTCCCAGATCAGAAAAGCGACGGCTTCTGAAGGGGTTCGAAGAAATCCTCGCGCTCGCAAGCTATCGGCGTCAGCAAGTCAATGGTGAAGTCCGAGATGGTCTCTCGGGATTAACGGGGAAAACGAACGCCTCAGACGACAATCTGTACGAAGTGGAGAGCATTGACCTATCGTCTTTCTCGCTGTTGGACAAAAGCCAGTACGCAATTCGTGGATTCCAGTCCAATCTCGGGAACTTCTCGTTAAAAGAGGGGGAGTTCGCTCTCACGGCTGCTGGACGGTCACTCGCAGAGAGTTTGGATGTCGTCGCGGGCGAATATTTCGACCAGATACTTGAAGCAATTCAGACCGGGGAAGTCTCGCTTGATTTACTTGACGAACTGGCAGATGCCTTTAGTCACCAGGGATGCTTTACTGGCTCAGACAACCCGTCTGAACGGGATTCTCTACAGCGCGTAGTTCTCGGAGTCCTCGATTGGGAAGAACGAGAACAGACTGTATCACTCGCCGAGTGGCCTTCTCAACTCGACATCCCCATCGGAGATCACTATCGCTACCTCATTTCTGAAGAACGGCATTCAAACGATTTGAAGGATGCTGTCGTCGGCGGGGTTCACTACTTTCGACGTGCTTGGTGCCTATCGATTTTGAGGGCTCACCAGTTACTGCAAGGTAACACCGACCAAGAGGTGCTCCAATATGACGACGTTGACGCTGAGCGATTTCAACCGTTTCGTCCAATCGGACGCGCCTACTTCCTTCAAGTACTGCTGGCCCACGCACTCCGATCTCAGCTATGGGGTCTGTCTGCTCACCTAGAACGCGAAGCTCCTGGCGGCACGTCCCGCTCGGAGCTACTTTCTGGGCTGAAAGAACCTTTACTCGTCGATGAGGCAAACGCAGTTCTTCAGACCGAAACCATACTTGATGATGGACGCATGAGTCAGTCCGGAGTTACGAAGGAATTGCTTCTTGCAGGCCGCGTGAAACCCACTACCTACGAGACCACTGTTCCGGAGACAACCACAATAATCGGCACGACGCTCGGAGAGATTCAAGAGTGGTTGGACTCAAATCTCGCTGGCGAATGGCGACCAACGACAGACAATACCGTAAATTGTTGGACGCTGCTACACGCGACTGAGCACAGTTTTACGGGAATTGAAGCTGCCTCCTCGCCATCCGAGGCATTTGACGCAATGAGCACCCTCGTCGCTCGGAGTTTGGTTCAACTTCTCGCGGTCGTCAGACAGTACAACCACTTGACCGCTCATAATGACCTCTTCAATCGATATATGCAGGCCCAATACGGGCGTAGACCCTCTTCAATCGTCCGTACCGCTCAGTACGTGGGTAGCATTCCTCCAGACACGCCACTCATCACTGTTGCACGCGAGGTGTTGGCGGATCGGGTTATCGACGTTCACAACCAAGTGATCCATGATCGGCTTGGAAGCGGACCGATTTCGCTTGTGTTCGGTGTCGGGGCAGATTCTGGTGGGGAAGCAACGGAGTACAGTGATGACACACTCTACGCCGCAGGAGGGACGAAACAACCCGGAACCCAAGCCCTCCGTTACAATGACCTCCGTCGGCTCATGCGGGATGCGGGGTTGTTGACGTACAATGAGGACCGAGACCTCTGGGTACCGACGCAGGATGGTGAGATCATCCTCGACCGGTTCCGAGGTGAATACGAGTGAATCTTATCGATGCCCTTGGTGGTGCAGACGTAGAATACGCAGTCTGCACCACGTTCCCATTTGAGCCGCTTTTCTTCGGGAACTACGCAATTGACCCGCTGCAAGACGCGGGCGTCGTCACACCGGTCGTCCTCATGGACGGGCAGAAATACGAACAGTTAGCCCGTCGCAATCAGCTGTCGAGTCGCGCAATCGGCAACCACTACTACCTAGAGCCAATCAGCGTCAGCGGCACATTCCATCCAAAAGTCAATTTCCTCGCCGGAGAGGAGGCATGTCACGTCGGAGTCTCCTCGGCCAATCTTACCCTTGGAGAATATTCGACGGCAGCACAACTGGGACGAACGATAACGGTTTCAAAGGAATTGGACGACGACGAAGATTCACGTCCCCCAGAAGCGATTCACGTAACAAAAGATGTGCGCCGGTTTATACAACATCTTGCCGCCGATCACGTCTCAGGACACGACGTTCGGACGCAAATCGACCGGGCAGTGAATACGACCGAGTGGCTGGAAGATCTCGACCGACCGACTGAGGTTTCCGGTGGCTTCTTCCACAACCTCGAAGAACCGATTCTCCAGCAGGTCATTGATGAGTTAGGTGACATCACTACCGCAGTATTCTTTGCGCCATTCTTTGGAAGTGAAAAGACACTATCCAACATCGAGACGATAATTGAAGCCAATCAATACGAACTGCTCGTCTCTGATGGGAATACGCACCTCAGCCCTAGCGATGCAGTCGCAGCGTTTGGTGAAAGCGTCACGTTTCGACCCCTTGAACACGATACTTCCCGCTGGATTCACGCCAAAGGACTACTGCTCGAAGGCCCCTGGGGCAGAGCAACGCTCTATGGAAGCCCAAACATCACCGGTCGTGCTCTCCTCGATACAGCGTCATCCGGGAATCTTGAAGCCGCCCTGCTCTCGGTGACCAACGAAACGCACGGTGAATCATCGCTATGGCATCAATCGAGTTTTCCCGCACACCCGGGGCAGCAGCGCAACCCTGACTCGTTCGACTTTGCCGAATACACGCCGGCCAGCCGGGAGAATTCAACAGCTACGCTAACTCTTCACGATGCGCGTGTCGAACGCTTCGAAAGTGAGATGATTACAGCACGGTTCGTCGCACCAGAAATCGACGACGGAGATGCTGTCATTCTCGAATCAGACGGGGGAGAGACCCTTCAGATCAACTGGCAACGAGATAGTGATGATGAGCAAGAAGGCGTTACTATCTCGCTTCCAGAAACGTGGGCCCAGTCAATCGTTCGCCTCCGTCTCTCCGATGAGAGACACTCAAATTTCCGCCAAATCACGACGGAACCGACCGAGGGAACCCGAGAAGTAACCGAATTGCTACGGAGCGACGGCCGGGCGGGGATCCAGTCGCTCGTAGATGAAGCCCTCTTTTTTGACGTCGGAGTTGCGACCGCAGCCATCTCCCAAGCAACGTCTAAACTCACAGAAAGATACCAGCAGCGACAGGACAACCCAGATGCCCCTATAGCTGATCAAGACGCCGAGGAAGGAAGCTGGGCAACTGGCGGCACTCGAATCACAACAAAGCGACGAAAACCGCATTTGGAGCTCAAAGACGGGATGGACTACGCACAGAAGCGAATTGAAACGCTTCTCGAAGAACCACCAACTGTCCGCTCAGTCGAAGAACTCCTCGATCACTTCGACAACCTCTGGTACTACGTCATTAAAGGATTAATTCGGTCTGCGCTCTCTCCACAACTTCAGGCGGGCGACGAACCCTACGAAACCGAGTTGAACGTCGAGAGGCTTCACTCGATCTGTGTAAATCGTATTCAGACGATCATCGCCTCCCAATTCTTGGTACGCAGTAGAATTCGTCTCAACCAAATCCGTCGAATCGAACCAGACACGACCGCTGACGTGCTCGATAGAGACCAGCTGACAGGCGTATTCGCCGTCCATCCGGCGACCCTTCTATCCCTGATGGAATGGCACGATGACGCCTTCGTTGAGCGGTTCGGGTTCCTCCGACACTACCACGAAGCCCTCACAGTAGCTGATCCGCTCATTGGAGAGCTTCTAATTAACGGTGAACACATTTCACGACGGATGTCTGAATTTGAACGCACCTTAGAAGACCAACTTTCTGCATTTGGCGACCGAGTTGACCGTGACCTCTCCTTACCGGGAGACCTCGATACCGGGCTCGAATTATTGTTCTACGGGTTCTGGTATCGAGAACTCTCACAGCAACGCGACACGGACCTGTTCGACAATCCCGCCATCTTTGAACACTACAATCCTGCTGGACTAGCCGAAATGGCACGTATCGCGCTTCGGGGAAAGCAGAGAGTCGAAGACAGGCGGGAGTACGAGGGTCTACGAAAAGGGACGTTCGACCCAATCGTTCGGCTAATGGAAGGGGCGAACGACCCAACACCACAGTTGGAATCGATCATTAGCTACACCGACTCGATATAGAGACATTAGCATCAAGTCTATATCCAGCTGACCCTGCTTTCTGTACAAGAGTCCCCGTTTGAACGGTTAGAATGATTCTCAGACAGCCCAATTTAATGACGACAGGTTGGGAAAGACTGTAGCAATGGCAGCTACTCTCACCGAGCCCACGGTTCTCGCTGCCGCGAAGGACACTCTCTACCCTGATCTCGATACGAGCCCGGACCATTACGCTGTCACGGAAACGCAGTTCACGAAACCCTCGTGGGGCGGGTGGGAGATTCCTGACGAATTACATCGTCGCCTCGCGCCGTACAACACGATTCGCCTCACGGACGGAGAACCTGATCTCCTCGGTGTCGGAATGCCCGCTCTCGAAGTCCTGAACGCCGACGCCGCAACAACCCCAGTCACGGTAATCGAAGCGAAAGGCCACAACAGCGATCCGAGTGCTGCTGATGTCCGAACTGGAATTAACCAGGCGCACGGCCACTTGTCCGAAGTCAACATCGGGTACGTCGCTGCCCCTATCCAAAGCATCACCGACCAGGCACGGGCACTGGCCCGCGACCTTAACATCGGTGTCATCGGCGTCGAAAGCCCGTACGACGCAACGCTCATCGAACCCGCTCGCGTCACGGGCGTCGGCGACTTCTCCACCACTATCGACGCAATCCGGTTTCAAGCCACGACGCACCAACTCACCGAAGGCAGTTTTCCAGTCAACCATCCGAAGAACTACCTCGGCTACGCCCTCTCCCTCGCTGCAGATGACGACACGCCTGACGTTTACTCCGAGCACGTGATCAACAGCGTATCAGGTGGCCGCCGCGGGGCTATCCTTCTCGGTCTCGTCGATAATCAGCCCGGTGGAGAGACCCTCACGCATCTCGGTGCAGAAGTCGTCCGCTTCGCCCGCACTCAACACGGAACCGTCGATGCTGCACTTGACGAATTCGCCTCTTGGAAAGGCCGATCCACACCGTTCACCGACCTCGCACCTCGCTGGGCGCAACTCGCCCGCTCAGTCGCCATCCAGTACGAGCCAACGCAGCTCATCATCGAAGCTCTCGAACGCCTCCACCATCGCGGCATCAAACCCGCTACTATCGACGCCGTCGTCCGAGAAGCCTGCCGCATCAACCAACCACTCGCCGTAGAAGTATTCATCACCCAATCCAGGCGCGAGGACGTGCTCATGGCCGACGGCGACATCAACGAATCCGTGCTTACCGATCCGACCGTGTACAAATCCGGCATTCACTTTCAGTTCAAATACCACCTCCGGCATATTGGACTGCTCACGGAAGGTGGGACCGACGACAAGGACGAGGTTCTATCGAACGAGTGGGCGCTACATCAAGCAGTCGGGATCTGACTGGCTCACTCTTCGCCTGACTTACTCACCTCGGTGATGAGATTCCCGAACCGTCGGAGCAGGACTTCTGCATTCTCCTTGGTTGTTGTCGGCTGGTACTGCCCCTCTTTGTACTCTGCCAGTTGGATACTCGGGTGAGCTAATAGGTTGAGTGACTGTTCAATGACGTGCTGCTCCGGAACTCGTTCTTCATTGTACATGCCCTTCAAAATCAAGCGGAGTCGGTTGGCGGTTCCTTCTTCTGGATCTGCTCGTTGAAGCGCTTCCATCACGGCCAATAAGTCCTCAGTACCGCCAAGGCGAGTCCGGAGTTCATCATCGATCTGGTCAAGCCGGTCATCTTGGAACGCCCCCGGTTCGGTGAGATATGCCGAGAGTGCTTCCGGCGGAATCCCATAGGTATCACGCCGTTCTAAGAGCGCCTGGAGGTGATCGGTCGCAAGGAGGACAATCCCTTGTCGGTCCGCATCTTCAATTGCGGCCGGAGTGAAGCCAGGCGCAACAACAATCGCCTGGTCGGCCGAGTGCCGCTCTTTATGCCCCTGGATTCGGGTCGCATCCGGCGAGGCCAATGTCCCACTGCTTCGCGCCTTTACCTCGATGACTGCGTGAATTGGAGCCGTGATTTCAACGTCCGTATCATCTCCGCCTTCAATCCATCGCGCTTCAAACCCTAACCGAGAGAACGCCTTGGCGACCAGTTCTTCCAACTCCTCATATTGGTCACCATCCCGACTCGCCGCAACAATACGCTCTCCCAGATCTAGTTCTTGTACCTCTTCAGATTCCTCTTGCGACGGCTCCTCATCGAACTCATGAACCCGGACACCGCTCCCTGTCAACTCATTAACCGCGGTTTCAACGGACTCGTACGCATTCTCTATGTCGCGGATACGCGAATCAGACACACGACTGAATCCCTGCGGGATATAATTGTCTTGGTACCCCGCGAGTTCGTTGAACGACTCAACGTCCACATCAATCTCCTCCACCCCAGTCAAGAACACCAAATACCGCCACGGACTTTCAGGATCCCACGGGTTCCCCTCAGTACGCCAGAGGTGCTCAGCCAGGTCAAGATCTTCACGTGTCCGCACAACCGTTGCCTGCGCGATGTACCTCCCATCCCGGTAGATTAACGCGATGTCCCCACCCTCCACGAACTGCCACTTCGAGTCAACTGATGTCCCCCACAGATGCACTTTCCCCGTCTCCGAATCAGTAACCGCGTCAACTTCGCCATCAGAAAGATACTCCTCAAACTCTGCCGGGTCATGCCCTTCCTTCACAGACTGCAGATAATCCTGATAGGCGTCCTCCCGTCCAGCTGTAATAATGGCAATTCCCGTCATTCGTGTGTAACAGAATCACTACTTGGCCAGGAGAAAAATCAAAGGGGTAGACACTCACCGAACCTTCCGTTCTTGCTTTCGCTGTCACCAAACCCCCGGTCACTAAACAAAGGTCAGTCTGTGAGCGTCACCTCCGCTGCGTAGTCCAAGTGCGGGGTCTCACGTTCGCGGTGTCTGGCGACCGCGTCGTATAACGCCTCTTTCGAGATGTCTTGGATGGTCGCTTCCACGTCATCACTCACCTCGCACCCGACATGGTTCTTGATGAACTGCGTTGTTGCCCGTTCTGCCTCAATGTACATGGCCTCCTCTTCATGAGCGGTCCACGCAGTGCGGTCAATCCACCCGGCCACCCCTTCGTATAGTCGTTCTCTGACGACATGGTCTGCGCCGGTTTCCCACTCCGTCACGAGGAGTTCTGCGACACCTTCGGCGTGCCGAACCAGTTCGGTGAACGGCTCCACGGGTTGCCCGACCGCGTCGTGACTATCAATCGCGTCAAGCGCTTCGGTACAGATCCGGTCTGCGACCTTGTCTTGGTCAAGCTCCAACACGTCCAACGTCAGCGTTTCACCGTGACTGTCGACCGTGATCCCGGTGTCGCCGCCAGCCTCTACCCACGTTCGAATCGCCATCCACTCTTCCGTAGTCCTAATGAGATGGTGCGTCACGCCATTGTTGTCACAGTACCGGTTATGCGCGCGAACGGTAACAGCACAACTCTCCATCGGATCATCGTGCGTTAGCGCTTCTCTCGCTTTCTCCTCTACTGTTTGGAACTGCTGACTGTCCTTGTCCTGCACTGTACATTCGTCATCTTCAGCTGGGTGTTCTCGCGTCATTGGTATCACATGCTAGCCGCTGTCCGCACAGCGAGCATGCGACGTCCGATGGCGCGCTGGCACCGCGCCGGCAACGTTCTATGATACCAGGGTTTGAGGTATCGAGGGGGTCTGCCAGAGAGATCTACGCATCGTCCGATGTACAGATGCAGGGGTGGTCTCGGGCGTCGCGTAACCCGTACTATCACCAGCTCGCTTATAAACACTTGGCCCGCAAACGGAGCGAACAACAGCCCTGCTGTTCCACTTGTTCGTCCCACTCACACCCACTCAAGCGCCGCATTGTGCTGCGAGACGTACTGCGGGTTCAGGCTCTCTTCCTGAAGCGAGATTCGCTCCCCTTCGCAGTCAATAATCGTCCGCTGTAACACGTCACTCTCAGTCTCGAACTCAGGATTCACGCGTAGTCGGTAATCTTGGTCAATCGTGAACAACTCCCGGTCGAACGCCGCGTGATGCGTCTTACTGAGTGCCAGCACGTTCGAGAGATCAGCCCTGTATTCCGGGTAATCACTCCACGACAGGACATGCGCCACGTCCAATAGGCCGGGATGGTCTATCCCGGAAATCGGACACGTCCGGTCGTGACGGGACAGTACTGTCGCGCGGAACTCCGGATCGACGGACCGTGCGTGAACAGTCGTTTCGTACGTCCCAGCACCCATTCCAGCATCGCCCACCGACGGTGTCCACTCGGAGTCAGCCCATTCCTCCACCGCGCTCTCAACGAACTGTAGGCCGTCCTCCGTCAACGCGTACTCGTCGCCGCGCTTCTCAACGAGCCCCATACTCCGCAGCCAATTCACCCGCTGCTTCGCCATGTCGGTCTCTCCACGGCTCCACCCTAACTCTGGATGCGTATCGAGCTGCTGTTCACTCACCTCTGCGAGCGTCATCGGACCAGCAGCCAACGCATACATGAGACTCCTCAGCCCGACGTTCCGATCACACATAATTCGCAGCAGCGTCGCCACGTCATCCTGCTCAACGTACTCCCGACCAGCATCACCAAGCTCCCAGTGATCGTTCGCCTGACGGAGAAACCCGACCTGCTGTAAATACCGCACCCGCCGCAGGATCGAGTCCTGACTGGAAACGTTCTGGAACGAACCACGGTGCCATCCGACGAGTTCGTCCGTCGTCGGCTGATGCGCTTCAACGAACTCAAGTATCGCATCCAGCGTGTCGACATACCGCGTTCCACCACCAAACATCGGGACGATACTACGGAGCCGATCCGGAGGCATGACGAAACAGTAACAGAGCGGGATGATGATCCTTTCCCCGCCAGATCTGTCCTGAAACTGGTCGAGGGCTGCCGAGGACTATACTTGTGAGGAGTCGTCGATGGGCGGTCGCAAGTCACGCCACCGGAAATCACCCGTCTCACCTGAATCAAATGCGACCCGGTAGAGCTGCGCATCCCGCTCGTCAGTAGTAACTGAATCCGCATCATCACTCAACACTGCAACGACTCGCCCGTGCTCGCCGTGATACTCCTGATGATCGGGATCCGTCTCATCAGGAATATCGATCCGGACGCGATCTCCCTCAGAGAAGCGCTGCATTATCGGATCAGACGACAGCGATGGTTATCAGCACTCGGTATTCCGTAGCATTCACGTCCATATTGAGGGAGTTTGATGAAACACGTTCAGCAGACCTAGCTGGTCAAATTGTTCTCAATACGTCCGCTACTTGTTCAATATCAGTAATAGGGACTACACGATATCCCATCTGTTTGAGTCGGGTCCGCTTTTGCTCGTCGTCTTCTTTGACGTAATCCTTCTCGTGGGCAGGCCCATCTACGAATACAGCGATAGATCTTCCTGACCGCTCGTAGAAGAAATCCGGCTTTGCGACTGGCTCATCGCCGTCATAGATGACTTTCTGGGCATCGTCGGGAAGCTCGAACCCTTGATCCCGGATGGTATGAAGCACTTCACGCTCAAAGCTGGATTCACAAGCCTCCAGTAGCTTATCGAAGTTCCCCTTGTCCTCACCACCACTTCCTCCGGGCAGTTCCGTCAGCGTCCCAGATTCCATATTCTCTAACCACGACTCAACGAGTGTTCTGTCAAGGAACTCGTGTTCTGGCTGATTGTAGAAAGACAGGAGGCATTCATAGCACGCTCGCTCACAACCATCGTCATCGGGATCTCCGTGAAGGACGGTCTGTGCCTCTCGAACTGCCTTTCTGAAGCGTGCCTCGTCCATCAACGAGTGGAGTACACCTGCGCCACCCTCACTGGTTTCGTAGATTACGATGGTAACCTGTCCGTGTTCCCCTGTTGCTGGTTTGACGAACGTGTCGATCTCTTCCTCGTCCAGATCGAACGCAACCAGAATGCCCTGATAGACGGTTTCCTTGAGGGTTCGATAGAATTCCTCAGTCTGTTCTGGCTCCAGGTCGCTGGGGAGTGGCGTAGTCAGTGTCACCGTGTCGTGTTGCCCCTCAGAGAACAACTCGATCTCACGCTTGATCGCCTCCTCTGACGCATTAGCGTAGCAGTCCGGATCGTCTTCGTCGACGTGACTCTCGATTTGGTCCTCGCTAGTCAGCCAGCGGTTACACTCCATACAGAGGGCGAATCCGTTGAGGTCGTCTTCGTCAGCATCTCGAAGCCCGCTATTGACCAAGACAATATTCGCACTCCCTTCGTATGTCACTCGGGCCTCGATCCCGTTTCCTTCTAAGTCGTATGCTTGGGGATCGGACCGTTCGTAGTAGCTGTTGATGTCGTAGCCCTGTCGACGGCGTTCCTCCTCGTCGCTGGTGATGTACTCTTCCGGTCGAGCGTGTTGGTTCGGGAGCTCCATCGCATTCGGATTCGGATGGGTCCCATCGAAGGCCGTCTCACAGGAGGGACACGCTGCGGCCTCCTGAGCATCCTCTCCCATCAGGATGGTCTCGCACTCCGGACAGACACGGAGATGTCGGGTGACTGGCTCCGAATCTTTCGTCCGAGGACGGGCATACCGAACAGCAAACCGCTCTCCAGCGTAGTAAACGTGGTTTCCGGGTGCGAATTCGCTGATAGCCCGTGTCTGATCTCGCTGAATGTCGTCCTCTCGGGAAGTGAACGTGAGCGTCGTACTCTGTCTGGGGAATCCGTAGTTCGGCAAGAATCCCTGTGAGCGGAGGTACTGATACGTGTAGAAGCGTTTCTTCCCCGAGCGCATATCCTCAAGACGGTCCTCGATGGCGTTGCGCTCGATCCGGTCCTGATACGATCCTCCTTCTGTGGCGAGGAGTTGGTTCAAGCGCCGTAGTTCACGGCTCAGTCGGGTGTATTCACGCCGCCATGGCTCGAATGCCTCATCGAGATTCTCGACGAAGTTGTCCACCTGGCGCTCGATGAAGGCATCGGTGAACCACTCCCCGACGGTATCCTGTTCACGCTCACGGGTGAACGCTTGCTTCACCGCTTGAATGATTTTCTGTCGGTTGTTCTTGACGGCATTCTCCAGATCTGCCCGGTAATCGGGCATAATCTCGTAGTTGCTTCCCTCCTCGATGACCAGCATCTGGCGGGGCTTGCTCTGGAACTTTAGTTCGATCTGTTCGAGAACGAGGGCGTTGATGTGCGCCTCAACCAGATCCTGATTGTTGAGCAGGAACGTTGGCGGACTGATTTCCCCGGCGATAATCCGTTCTGGGTTTCGGTAGAAGTACTGGTCGTGGGATCCACGTCCGAACCCACGGCCACAGAACGTCGTGACGAGTGAGGGTTGGTTTTGTCGTCCGGCCCGACCGGAGCGCTGAGCGTAATTACTTGGGTTCGGCGGGACGTTTCGCATATAAACGTTTGAGAGGTCACCGATGTCGATCCCAAGCTCCATCGTCGGCGTCGAGACGATGGTGTTCACCTTCTCGCCCTCTCGGAAGTCCGACTCCAGTTGCTTCCGCTTCTCGTTCTCAACCTGACCGCTGTGTTCGCCGGCGATGATGTCGACGGCGGCGTCGAACGATTCGGTATAGAGATCGTAGAAGTAGGACGATTCGAGATCCGTCTCCTCGGGCGTGATCGAGCCGCAACTGTAGTTCAGACAGACGTCGAGTTCATCCCGAGTCGTCGGTGTTCCACACTTCGGGCAGACCCGCACGTCATCGGGGTCAGCGTGAGTAACTCGAATCGCACTGTGGTTCAGCATATACACCTTCCCGGTGTACTTCAGCGACTCCTGCGTCAACAGCTTGAGTACCTCGTCATCGCTGATGAGGTCGATAACGCTATTGATGATCGCTTTCGCAGTATCGGTGTCGACGTCTAACGCACGGGCTGTCCAACGAACGTGTCGAGAGCGAGGGTGAGTGAGGCGACGGACACGGTGTCTCCCACTAGTACTTGCTGTATCGCTGTATCCGACTGGGAAGTTGAAGAACTCCTGCCCGTGGAAATGGACCTCTTCGTCGAGTTGGTTGATTACGTTCCGCTTGAAGTCGGCGAAGTTCGTGGTGCTCTCGTGGTCTATCGCAATACTCCGGCGGAAGATGTCCAAGAATCCGTGGACGTACTCTTCCCGCACCGTCGGATCTGCAGTCGAAAGCACGGGGATCGATTCCCAGACATCGTCGACGTCCGCAAGCTTATCGAGGTTCTCATACTCGACATCGATCAGCCCGACATCTTCGAGGCTCTGCTGGGTGCGTTGCTGTTCACGGCCGAGTTCGAGAATGACGTTGAACAGCAGGTAGTCGCTGTAGTTCTGGCGGTCCTCCGCCGACGGCCCGAACATCCCCGTGTCTATGGCTGGCGGAAGGGCTTCCTCGTCATCGAGGAGATCGAAGACGTCGTTCCCGAGCGTGGTGAGGCTGACATCGTCTTCCTCCTGTGCGAGGGTATGGTACAGTGAGCGTCGGAATCGAACCCGCTGGTAGAGATTATTGAGGTGAGCCGCCTGTAACGCAGTGTCCTGTCGATTGTCAGAGAAGGCAATGGTCTTCTGCTGGTCGTCGGGGAGGTTCCGCATCGTGTTCCCGATGAGAACGTCCGTCGCCGTCGAGCGACCGACCGTCCCGAACGTGAACAGCTTGTTGAACTCGTTCTTGACTCGGCGAGTGTAGTGGACGCCACAGTTCGGACAGAACAGGAACGGCTGGTTCACTCGCATTACCTCGACGCCCTGTGCAGCGAAGCATCCACATTCGAGCTGTCCCTGTTCCACTCGTCCGGGGGTAAGCTGATCGCACTCCGGGCAATAGGTAGCTGGTCGGGGTTCAGCCTCGACGTAGGTGTCTCGAAGCTGCCCGTTGTCGTTCAGCCACTCATCGGGGAGTGGAGCGGTTTCTCGGTCCCAATCGCCCCGCATCAGGTACGCCTCCTCTTCGTCCTCCTCCGTGTCCACGAAGGTACTCAGCGCACCCTGTGTGACGGTGTTCTCTTGATCGACGACCGTGGTGTAGTACTCCTGACCGCATCCCCGACAGAACGAGAGCGGGTAGGCAGTCCGGGTGCGGTCGTGTTCTTGTGCGCACGTACGGCACTCAATGTCGCCGGCGTCACTCAGATGCGGCTCGTCGTCCTGGAAAGACTCCTCAGTAA
Source organism: Halorussus marinus (assembly GCF_004765795.1). Lineage (GTDB taxonomy): Archaea > Halobacteriota > Halobacteria > Halobacteriales > Haladaptataceae > Halorussus > Halorussus marinus. The sequence continues at coordinate 33,720 of NZ_SBIV01000011.1, read as the reverse complement.
GACAGGAGACGAGGCCACTCCCCTGGCTGAAGAAGGTGTGGAGCTTCGGGATGAAGATCGGCTGTTCCTCGCCCTGTATCTCGGTCGTTCCAACCGTTCCGACGAGCAGAGCGGCCTGAAGTTCTTGCTCGATGTCGTACCGAGATGTATCGGGTCGGTACTGTTCCTGATAGCTACTGACGAGATCCTTCCCGTCTTCGCTTTCGTCGTCCTCGCCGGCGAAGATCTGCTGGCTCTGGGAGCTGAGCTCTTCGTCGAGGAACTTGATCGTGGGGTGATCCTCCAGCGTGTTTCCGAGTGCTGAAGCATCGGTCGTTTCCGCCGGCATCAGATCCCGGTCGAGGAGCTTCTCGGTGAGGCCCTGTGCGGCTTCGAGACTCCCATCGAAGGTTGCGATGTCGTCCTCGGTGACTTCGATGTCGTCGGGGAGCGGCTCGTCGTCAGAGAGGGGGAGCGGATAGTGAGACTCCCGAACGACGTTGTCGGCGTCAACCTCCTCGCCGAAGATCTTCCCGGTGAAGTCGGCGATCTCGTCGTTGGCGTCGATTCCCTCGTCGCTCTGGACCGTCGCAGAGGTACCGACACAGACGAGCTCCTCTCCGGCGTCGGTATTCTGCTTCAACCGGCGGACGAGTGCGGCGACGTCGGCTCCCTGATGGCCGGTGTAGGTGTGGATCTCGTCGAGGACCAGATACTGCAGGACTCCCTCGTGCATCTCTGGGAAGAGCTTCTTGTCGTCATGCCTGGTAAGGATGAGGTCGAGCATGACGTAGTTCGTCATCAGGATGTCCGGCGGGTCGTTCTGCATCTCTTCCCGAGAGACGACTTCGGAGTCGAACGCCTCCTCACGGCCGAACTGCCGGAGGAACTCAGGTGCTTCGTCAGGGTTGTGTGGCGTGTCACCCGTGTAGAGCCCCAGCCGGAGGCCAGTCCCGGCGAGTCGCTCTGCGAAGTCCTCGTACTGGGAGTTCGCCAGAGCGTTCATCGGATAGATGATGACCGCCTTGATCCCGTCCTCACCGCGCTCTTTGGCTTCGAGACAATGGCTGACGATGGGAATCCCGAAAGCGAAGCTCTTCCCCGAGCCCGTGCCCGTGGAGACGATGGTGTTGTTCCCAGATTGGATGGACTGGATTGCCTCAGTCTGGTGCTTGTACGGCTCGATTGGATCGCCGCCAGCACCGGTGAACACGTCCAGAATACCCTCGTGAAGTTTATCGTCTGCGACGAACTCTTCGAGGGTATCGCCGTACTGGAAGCGCTGATTCAGTTGGACGAACGGTTCCTTCCACAGCACCTTCCCCGTCTCGATGCGGTTCTCAATCCAGGCGTTAATCGTCTCGTCGTCGACGTTCTGGAACGTCTCGACGTAGGACCGATAGGAGGATTGGACGTTATCGAGGGCGTCGAAAGGATTGAGACGAGTGGCCATTACATTGTCAGATGGCCAAGTGCGACAAAATGCTTGTGCTGGGTTAGTCCCTTAACCCCAATTCTACTAACTTCTCTGTGAAATCTTGAAATGATTGATTTGCCTCCTTTCTTGAAGTTGCCCCTGTAATAACCACTTTTCCACTAGCGAAGACAAGAAATACTGGATCGGATTCATTACCTCTATAGATTAATCCCGGGAACTGCTCTGGTTCGTATTCCACATGTTCAAGGCCCGCAGCAATTGCTAAGTGTGTGAGGTTAAGCTTCTGGCTTAACTCACCAACACACACCAAATTCTTAATATCCAGTGAAGGGGTATCTCGTATTACTGGCTCCATTGCGTTCTCAACCAGTTCTACAAGCTGATTCAATTGTTCAAATGAACTACAACCAACTAATGCACAGGTTCCAGATCGATAGAAAGCCACGTATTTCGACCCCTCATTAAATCTAAACCTAGTTTGAAGCCAGTGGTTTTCTTCAGGAGAATAGTTGACCTCAGACACTACACTAGAAGATTCTAATAACTCAGCAACTGCCTCTAAGTTTAACTCCCTATGGAAATCAAGAATCCCGACAATATTCGCTAACTCAACATCAGTCACGATACTAACTTCCTTTACGAGGGCAAGGGTAATTGATGTTGCTTCTTGTCGACGGGGGGTGCTCTAGGAAGGCCACTTGACGAATTGCTTAAGAAGATATGTTTAATAGTTTCTCTTATGTCGGAGAAGGCCTACACATCGGAAAATGGCCATCCAAGGCTAAAGGAACTCGAAAGGAAAGTTGTAATTCGTCACCAGTATAAACGGGGTGAGCAAGCCGGTGAAGCGGTTCAAGCCAAAATACGAGATGGGCATATAATTTATAATAATCAGAAATTCTCCCCATCGGGGGCCGCTCGTGAAGCGAATTCAGATGTTACGAATAGTGAATATGAAATAAATGGATGGACATGGTGGGAATTTTTTGGTGAGGAAAAAGAAGAGTGGGTGCCTTTAGAAACCCTAAGAACTGACCCTCAACAATAATTTCTATTAGCGAGGTCAGTCGCTCACTAGTTCTATTTCATCATATGTCCGTAGGCAATTTCTCTTCTGTTTATAATCACCATACTCTTCCCTCTGTTTTTTCTCTAATATGTCAAATGATTCTAAAACATACTCGAAGTCACTTCGGTTTAGTCCATATAACTTTGAGACTGCGGCATCGATTTCAGCTCTGAGTTGGGCTCGCTCTTCTTCGTCCCACACATAAGGCCCTGACTCGATCTCGACATCATTTCCTAATGGATCTAATGAGTGGGAAGTCCATATTAGTTTGAGCCCGCGCTCAAATAGGAACTGATCAAGAGATTGCTCCTCTCCACCATATTCAACACTGTATTCTGATAGCAACTCTGGTTCAGGCATTGGGAGTTGTTTTAGGATATATAGGTTTATTGACGCACCGCTGAGAGATTGTCGCAGAATGAAATCAAATGCAAATGAGGTGAATAGTGTAGTGAAAATAACCACCTCCTCGCCCGATCTGTCCTTAGAGAAAGTAAGAACAGGTGCTTTGTTACTGAATGGGTAGAAAGGAGCGATTGTTCCCATTGCTGTCCGCTGATCGCTAGTAACTCTCGCAATATCTCGGAAGGTAAATATCCATTCACGGTCCCAATTCATTTCAGATTTCAGACTCTCAAAGTCGCCCTCTTCTATCCAGTATCGAGGAACAATTTCATAATCCACACTCTGTTTCTCTGTAGTAGACGGAGTCCTAGTACTGGCTCTTCGAGTAAATCGAGAGTCTTTAGAGACTCCTTCAAAAGTCCCGAAACGATGATCGAATTGATGAATATACTTCGCCTCATATAGCGGAAGGTAATTTTCCTCGGCAGGATTGTCACTTTGGAAGATACCGTTCTTATCAAGTTCATATCCTCGCTCCCGAAGAGATTCAAGCGTGTTATTTTCGAATAAGCCTGAATCTCCCGTCATATCGACGACCCGATGGTATGTTAATCCCCACGGATTATTTTCTGACTCCTCATTAACTAATACAGGGAATTTATCATAGATCGAAACTGAAATATCCCTAATACGTTTGTTCTTGAAGGTCGGGCAGCCCTTTGTATTCGGATTTATCGCTTCTATCTGGTCCGGGGTTAATGTATACTTTCTATTGCTATCATTTAGCATTTCGATATTTGTATTATAGAATGACAACTCAAATTCGGAAACTGGGTTTTCGTCCCCTGTGAGAGTGAGTAGGCAAAACCGCTCATTTGGATGAACGTCAGGGAAGAGTCCTTCACTGTTAACAAAGCTATATAAAGTCGATAACTGATTGTTTTCTACGAAATGAGCAAATAGATCTCTCGTCCGATAGTCTGTTGCAATACCTGTCTTGACGACCATCCCTACTCTTCCAAGATCGCTTACTAACTCAGAGTTTGAGAGTTCTGTAAATATGGGATAGGTATTGACTTCACCAGATCCAGATAACGGATAGCGTCCAGATTCCCGTATGAATTTGGACGTTTGGGAAGACCGTTTGGACGCTAACTCCCATTGCTTATAAAGATCCGAGTTCGATTCTTCCAGATCATTAATAAGTTGTGAACGGTGCCCTTTCGAGTCAGACTCCGCTATTTCAGGAACCTTTCCGGCAAACCATTCTTTTTCTTCTACTTTTACTTTATCCCACGGAGGATTGCCTAAGACACAATCAAAACCAGATGAAGACCCACCGAACACTTCCGGGAACTCAAGTTCCCAGTGGAAGAATCGCTGCTCCTCCGCAAGCTCAGTAGCTATATCTATCAAATCCCGAAGCTCTTCGTCATTCGGATACGGGTTACGACGGATTTTTTCGATTGTCGAAGGGGATGGATATTCCTTCGCTGAACCATCCATTGGCCAGTAAAACGCTGCTGTCCAGATATCGTACGCGAGTTTCTCTTGTTGGTACGCCTCTGACTGCTGGAGTTCGTCGTACAGCTCCTTCTTTTTCTCTATGTCTTCCGTATCTTCCTCTTCGATCTCATCAATCTGTTCAGCGATATCCACATACTCCTCCTTGCCCGCACCCCATTGTTGCAACGACGACTCTGAGGAACCCTTAGACCGTTCCTTGTTTTCGCTTCTAATCCGCTTCCGAATCTCATTCCCGACGTGCCAATCACGGCCACCGGCGGTTTCGTACGCATCAACGGGGAATTCTCCTTCCAGAAGTTTCGAATTGGTTCCAATCAGGGAGTTTCCGCATTTGATGTGGTGGTCGAGGAAGTTCAGCGGTTTGTCTTCCACGGCGGAATTGATCCACAGGCTGACCTTCGCCAGTTCGACGGCCATTGGGTTGAGGTCAACGGCGTAGATACAATGCTGGAGGACATCACGACGTGCCTCACGTATCTGCTCTTCAGGTGGATAGTCACTGTCAGTCCGAATACGAGCGAGTCGCTGTGCGAGGAAATTGTTTGCAGCTATCAGGAACGCCCCACTTCCGCTTGCTGGGTCACAGACCGAGATATCGAGGAGAGCATCTTCTTTTTTCTCAGCTGTGGCAGCATCTTCGAGGCGATCTTCTACGACGGGCTTGAGCGAACTCTGAACGAGTTCCTGTACCAGTCCGGGATCCGTGTAGTAGCTCCCGGTCTCTTTCCGTTCGGTTCCTCGATCATCGAGATAGAACTCACCGTGAGAGACCGTTCGGTCTTCTAGCTCAACAACCTCGGTTGCAAGCTTCGGTGTGAATTCGAGAAGGCTCTCGTAGACGGAGCCAATCTCCTCAACGCCGAGGTCGGCGTACGAGATGCGCTGGCGAGTCCCCTCGTGTTCGATCAGCGTTAGATCCTCGATTGCGTCTAAGAGATCGTCGTTGTAGCACTCGCTTTCTGACACCCATTCTAACCGATCCGAGTCGAAGAGCATCCCATTGTAACAGGGGACACCCAGTTCATCATCGCCCTTCTCGACGAGACGGAACGTGGACTGCAATCCGTGCCACAGGTCGCTGTTCCGGTCACTCCTGTTCGTGCGTGTTTCGGCCTTCTCACGGAGGTTCGTAATGCTGTACTCGTCAGTGTACAGACTATCACGAGAAGCCATCATTCCCCGTTGCTCTGCATACATCAGGAAGAGCAGGCGATACACCACCAGGAGAACCTCCTGATAGTACTCCTTGGCTTCCTCCTCTCCACCTTCTTCGAGGTATTCTCGAATCTCCTGATTGAGTAGTCCAGTTCCTAGCGTCTCGATGGCGCTTACGACGTTGGACTGGAGGTCTTGACCGACCTTGACCCCGGTTGATAGAGCGACCTGATACAGTTGCTCCAGCGGGGTTTCGACGTCATCCTCTTCATCATCGGCGACAACGGGCTCGATGAACCGTGTGGCGTGGCAGAGCCGGTAGAGCGCCCGGAAGTCTCCGTAATCCCGGCTCGTGAACATATTCTCCAGATCGAACTCCACGTACCCACGGGTGTACGTGTGGTAGAAGTCTCGAAGAATCCGGAGCGTTAGTCCGTTGGTCACGACGGCCCAGTCGTGTTTGTCGCTGGCGTTCAGGAACTCCTGGAGCGTGTCGTGTGGACTTTTGGCTCCACGGGGAGCGTCCTCTGGTTTCTCGTCCAGCTTCTGCTCAGGTTCGACGGTATGGATGATCGGAGCCGTCCGCCCCTCCATCTCGCCGTAGCTTTCGATGTCACCGTCGGGCCAACCCTTGTGGGAGAGATTCGCCTCGATGCCGCCTGCTTCGAGATTCTCACGCTGGAAGACCGGTTCGAAGCCGAGATTCTGGAACAGCTTGAGGATCCACTTCGTACGAGCGTCCGAGATGTCCATATGGAACAGCGTCTCGTCCATCGTGAGCTCGTCCCACCGCTCTCGAAGCGTGTCCCACGTATTCCCGATCTCCGCTTCGATGTCGGCCTCTTCGGGCGGCTCCGTGTCCGGTAACGCAAAGGTCTCCGGTCGGACGGCCGACTCCCCACAGTGACGCTGGCGGAGTTTGCTCACCAGTTCGTCCGTGAGCAGGCCGCCGCTAGTGTTGATAAACGTCGTTGACCCGGTTCGTGGCGTACTGGAACTCGATTCTGTTTCGTCTTCGGTGGAGGGGGTATCGATACTCATCGTTAGTTGCTTCCGTAGTAGACGGTGACAGTCAGCAGATCTTTACTCGCAATCTCGACGTCGTCGATGCCGGACAGCCAGCTTCCGCTTCCGGATTTCTCAAGCTCCGTTCGCATCTCCGTTCGCTGTTCGACGATCTTGTCACGGCGCTGTTCCGCCCGGTGTTGGAGCGTCTGCTCGAACGCCTCGTGTCCGAGTGCTGCTTCGAGATCGTCTTCCTTCTCCATCTGTGTCAGCTGAACCGGTTTTGCTTCGCTTTCCTCCAGCGCCTCGACGATGTCCTGATTGAGGGGCTCGTCCCTGTAGATCGGCAACCCGACCTGCACCAACTCCTCCATAATCGTTGGGTCAGGCTCGGTGTCTGCCACATATCGAACCAGTGCTGTATACACTGCCGTCGGCTCACTCACCTCATCGGTTCCCCGTATGGCTGTCCGCCCATAGCGATCCTCGTCGGTCAACGCAGTTTCTTTGACGGCTTCGATGAGCCGCTGTACGAGCGGATGGGCGATGTCGAGCATCTCCGTGTCCGAGGACTGGGACGCCTCGTTCGGATCGAACGTCACGTCCTCGTACTCTCGGTCGATATCCGGTCCTTGAAGCCGGTCAGCAGTAATCTTGATGTCGAGGTGGCCTTGGACGTTCATCTCGTACGAGCAACTGAACAAGTCCAAAGCGCTCTTCACGAACTGTTCCAGGGTTCCCTGACCGCCGATCCGCTGGTGCGTCTCTTCTTGGCGCTTCTGAACCTCTTGCAGTCCGACTTCGGTGTGTCCGTAGAAGGACTCGGACTTAATCCGGTCGAGTGTCTCGTCGTCGAAGACGCTTGCACTCTCACGCTCTGCTGGTGCGGAACCGCCTCCGAACTCTTCGAGTGTCGCCTGTGGAACGCCCGCGTCGATCCCCTCGTCTTTGAGGAGTTCGAGGATACCCTCGTCGTCACCGAAGTACGGCGGTGAGAAGCCGTACTCCTGCCTGATGTTGTTCGCTTTCTGGACGAGCTTTTCGAGGATGGCGACGTCCATCTGGTCCTCGACCACCATCGTTCGGATGACGACCTCGTCGGTCTTCTGACCATACCGGTCGATTCGGCCGTTCCGTTGCTCCAGACGATTGGGGTTCCACGGCAGCTCGTAGTGGATGATCTGGTTCGCCGCGTGCTGGAGGTTCATGCCCTCCGATATCACGTCGGTGGCGATGAGAACGCCCCGTGTAGAGTCCTCAAACTCTTTGAACCGTTCCTTCCGCTGGGCTTCGTTCAGCGATCCGTGAAGCGTGAAGACCTCTGTTTCGTCGCTCTGCGAGTCCTTGATCTGCTCTTCGAGGTACTCCAGCGTGTCCACGTACTTCGTGAAGATGATGACACGGGGGTACTGGAACCGATTGGGAAGTGTCTCGTCGAGAAGCCGCTGAAGCTTTGCGTCACGGGTTTTGGTGACTCGCTCCGCCTTCTCTGCGACGTCTTCGAGAACGTCCAGCTCCTGTTCGATGGCGGCTTTGTCACCCGTGACGACTCGCTCGACTCGTTCCCCGACCTCCTCCTCGCTGTACTCTTCACCGGGGTCGTCGTCGAGTGCATTTGCCTGTGCCATCGACTCAGAGATTCCGGCTGTTTCCTCGATTACAGTCTGGGTGTCTTCCTCGTCAAGATCCTCCAACCGACCTTCGAGTTTGTCCTGGCGGTTCTTCAGAGATCGTCGGAGGGCTTCGGGACTGCTCAGCGCTCGCTTGAGGAAGTGAATAACGGACCAGCGTGCCAGTGTCTGGCTCTTGGAACTGGAACGCTGTGCGGAGGACATCAGCAGTTCACCGTACTCCCGAACGGCGTCGTACGTCTCCTTCTCGTACTCCGTGGGTGTGACCCGAACCTCGTCTTGGTCACGCTCCGGGAAGGGACTCTTCCCCTCGCTATCGGAGAACCACTGCTTGACGTCATCTCGCCGGCGTTGAACCACGTGCTTTCGGGCAACGTCTCGATGAATAGTGGGATTGTGTCGAGGCCCGGAGACAGCGTCGACGTCGAGCATCCGGATCAGACTGGCGAACGAATCCGTGTACCCGTTGTGAGGCGTAGCCGTCAGGAGGAGACAGTGTTCGGCGTGGTCGGTGATCTCAGTCGCAAAGTCCCAGCGCTGCATATCGACCGTTTCGTTCGCCCCGGATTCGTGGGGCTTCGCCGCTTGGTGCGCCTCGTCAATGATGACGAGGTCCCAATCTTGATCAAGAATCTCGTGCCGGACGCTATTCTGCTTCGCATAGTCGATGCTGACGATGAGCTTCGAGAAGTGTTCCCACGGACTGGTTCCTGGCGGGATCTCCTTTTCCATCGCCTTTCGGTGGCGTCGGCTGATGATGTCCGCATCGATGTGGAAGAAGTAATTGAACGCCTCACGCCATTGTTCCCGAAGATTCGCAGGCGTGATGATGAGGATTCGATCAGCCTTGTTGCGAGCCATAAGCTCACTGGTGATAAGACCCGCCTCGATGGTTTTCCCGAGACCGACGTCGTCCGCCAGTAGCATCCGGACCCGGGGCATATCGAGAGCCATCACAACTGGGGTAAGTTGGTACTCGGTTGGGATTACTCGTGATCGCTGGAGGCTCACGAGCGGGGCCGTCCCGTGGAGCATAGAGAGACGATATGCCCGATTCAGTAACCGCTGAAACTCGGGATTGCCGAGCTTCTTCGGGTCTGGCGGTTCTAAACTACCTTCCTTGATGTTCTCAACAGGCGTATAGAATCGATGCCGGTCAGCTGTGTTCCCATCCAGGGGGGTTGCCGTGACAACGTTTCCGTCGACAGCGTCAACTCTCCAGAGTCTGTTACGGTTTTCTACGACTGTTCCTGGCTGGATATTTGAAGGGAGTTGTGAACTCATTTGTTAGAGGCTTAAGATAGTCCTACGTTGGCTTCTGAAGATGCTTATAACCTGCAGAGAGAGCGCACTTATCTCTACCGGGAATAGAGTTTGTGCCAGATACGGCGACGGACAAATGACTATTCAGCTAGCTCCCAAAGAAGAGAATTCCCAACTTTTCTGCTTCTAACTTCCCCTTCCTCTTCGAGAGATTTCAATTTCAGATAGGCGGTTCGACGGTCACAGCCAACATAATCGGAGATGTCCGTCGTTCCACTTGGACCGAGTTCGGCTATCGCATCTAGGAACTCTTGGGGAGGATATTCCTCAGTAAATTTCCCACTTTCTTCGTCCCGGTCCCGGTCGGCCATAGTACTGACGTGAGTGCCATTTCACATATGACTGCTGGATAGCCCTCCATTAGTCAAGCGTCCAAAGGTTTATGCCAATGGACGATTGACTAATGGACACGAACTCAGCCGTTGGGCACTGATCAACAGAAGTGCCCGGGTGTTGCAGCACCCAGGCTGGGTTCCGAATACCGTCCGAGAACCCATGAAGAACTCAACTTCGAAAACCCAAGAAGGTAGCGACAGGCCACTGATTGAAGACATACATCAATTAAATTATATTTCGCTCGGGGAAGGGGCCGCGACGTGTCAAGTGTGCGGCTCTTCTCTTCGGGAGGGTGAAGCGGTCGCAGTGTACGTGTTTCGGCCGGCTGGTGAGGTGATGTTTCAGATCGGTCACGTAGTGTGCGGTGACGAGGGTCATGAGCTTCCCAAGGAGTACACGCTTGGTGTGCGGGAATTGCTTGTCGAGGGCCGCATCGGAGTGTGCTCGGACGGGGCTACGCAGTCGTCGTGGCCGGTGCTGTTGGATCCCGAAGTGGTGGGAGTGAGTGCGGAGGCGACGAAGTCGGTTCGGAAGATCCCAGATGGTGGATCACCTGCGAACGTCGCGTCGGACATTGAGGAGCCAGAAACGTCCGAGACGCGGGCGAAGTTGTCCCGTGACGAGGCGAGGCGTCGTGCGAGTCGCCCAGAGGGTGATGTAGTTCGCGGGTTGTTCTGGGGTGGTGAGCGATGACATCGGATGAGTCGGGGCTCGTTGATTCACATCTCGATGTCGAGGTGGAGCTGCCGCGGTCAGTGGAGGAGATGTTGCTGCCGGACGTGTACATTGGGCTCGAAATCGACCTGCTGTCTCCTGGTGATGGCATCGTCACGGACCGGCACCACGCGTCGGCGGAGCGGTACGAGTCTGACGATCCAATGAATCAGATCGAGGGGCAGATCTCACCATTCACCCTGTCAGGTTGGCTGCGGCACGGGTGCGAGGAAGTCGTCCAGATCGCTGGCGCGACTGCGTGCCACCCGGGAGAACCGAACGCGGATTACATGCGCGCGAACGTGTACGAGCGCGACCTCGAATCGGGGTACCACAAGAAAGGTGAGTGTCTCGACGAACACGACGATGGATGTGTCGTCTACGACTTGTTCGGTGGATTCGGTGATCAGCCGGGGAAGTTGCTGCGTCGCCCGGTGTCATTCTCACCGATCCGGCGACAGGTGGATGTCCTAGATGGAGAGGCGGAGGCGCACTATCGACAAATCTCGAATCAGGTGCGGTCGCGGAACGAGGAGGACGGTGGGCAGCCGCTCCGCCAGGCGGATCGTGACGTGCTCGGGAACGTTGACGGGACGTGGAAGCTGACGCTCCGCGAGCTGAAGCCGGAGTTCGTCGGGCTACTGTTAGAAGCGGTGTCGTTCCTCGACGCGCACAGCGACGAGTTCGAGTTCCAAGTTGGCGGCGCTCGGAATTTCGGTGCCGGCATCGCGGACGCGTGGGTGATGAATCCGCTGTACAGTGAGCGGGAGGTGCGGCGGGTGTTCAATCGTGCGCAGGCAGTGACGCAGGCGATGGAGGAGAAGGACGAATTGTGGACCTCGGAGTGCCGACCGGCGTTCGTCAAGGCGTTGCAGGCGCGTGTAGCGGCGCGTGATGGTGATGTGTCGATGCCCGGAGGTGGGTCGGCATGACCGATCCTGACGAGTCGACTGAGGAAGGGTTGCAGCCGCCGACGGAGTCGATCCGGCCGTTCGTGTCACGGACGGACTCGGAGCGGGAGGCTGCTGAAGTGGAGGTCGACGGGTTGAGTGTCGATCCGTTGGTCGCAGTGTACCGGCATGACGTGCATAAAGCGCGAATGCGGGGGCATGAGCATGCTGCGGAGTCGTTCTGCGGAGTGCGGGTGAATGAGGCGGTGCCGCTAGGTGCAGATCGGGATGCAGCGTTACTCAGTCGTCCGTGTGGAGAACCGGAGCAGACGCTGGATGCGCACGAGTCGTGGTTCCGCGTGTCGTTGTTGACTGGGCAGCAGGCGTCGGCGATGGAGCCGGTCGGTGATATTGGCGGAGCGTTGTACGACGTGATCAGTGGTGAGGAGTCGACGGCGCTGCACGCGGCGTGGCTGGATGCAACGGTGCCGTCGTTGTTCAACGAGTCGCCGTACTACCCGTACACGTCGTTGAAGTACCACACGTTGCTGGTCGCGGCGCTCGTGGATAATTACCGGTCGGGGTTCGAGTTCGATGAGCTGTTCCTCGCGGTCAGCGAGCGTGATGGACCGGCTGATTCAGTGGTTGTGCCGCATCGGACGGTGCTGACGACGCCGTCGTTTGCGGTGCACGTGACGGGTGCGCCGGGTGGGCGGCTGGCGGCGCGGCTTGGTGCCGGGCCGGCGCGGTCGTTTGCGGATGTGTGGTCGCGGCTCCCGGCTGTACCGTTCGCTGTGGATGAGGAGCGGCGGTGGCGCGTGCTGGATGCGCAGTTGCGACGCATCCGGTCGTGGTCGACGGCGCTCCAGTACATCGAGGAGTATGTCGCGGCGCTGGGACCGGTGGGTGCTGGAGCGGCTGCTGGTGCTGGGGGTGATGCGCGTGATGCGTGATCACGGTGTCGTGGGTGCTGGTGGTGAGAGACCGGCTGGTTTCTCCGGGGAGCGTGCCTGTTTGGCCCGTGGCACTGGAAACGGGGTGTGTGGATCGGTCGGTCGGCGGGGGACCGTGTTCGGTGGTTGCTGTGTCGATGACACTGGAAATGGGGTGTGTGGTTCAAGCGTGGGCGGTCGTCGAGATGACACTGGAAACAGGGTGTGTGTCCGGCTGCAGTCTGCTTCGACCGTATCCGGAGGTGCTACATTCGGGCGTGTGAGCGTCTCTGTGGGTCGTGGCACTGGAAACCGGGTGTGTGGTGGAGTGCTGTGGTGGGGTGGCAGATCGTGGTCGCGCTGCGGGGTGAAAGACACTGGAAACGGAGTGGGTGCGTGCCGGCCGCCTAGCGACGTGGTTGCCCAGCGCCGTGTGGGGTGGTGTGCGTGACGCGGATTCAACAAGTGTTGTTCGAGCTGGACGGGCAGTACCTCGGGCACCCGTATTTCGTGACGGGGAACGCGTTGTTCAACGCTGTTGCGCGGCGTGTCGACGGTGAGACGCGGCGGTCGCTCCAGGTGAGTCACGGCGTGTTCCTGCCGGGCGAGTACGGTGCGTACCCTGCGGCGGCGTCGCAGGATGGGTATGCAGGGAAGCTCGGGCAGTCGCTGCCTGCTGTTGAGGCGTACGAGGATTTGTTCGTGTTCCGTGATGCGGCGCAGCGATGGTTGCTGGATTCGCGGCCGCGAGACGCGCACAACGCGCTCGACCTGCAACGGCACGGTGGCCGAGTGGCGTTCGACGACACGTGCTGGTTTGGCCGGCCAGCCGGGCAGCGGAACCAGCGGCGGTCGGTGTCGTGGTACGTGCACTGCTATCTCCACAGCGAGTCGCGCGGCGACGATGTCGTCCCGGTCGATGCGGACGTGCTCGACGGACTGCAGGTCGGCGGCGCGCGGAACTACGGGTTTGGCGACCTGTCGGTCGTTGCAACGCAGGTCGTGGACGTGGATTCGCTGGACTACTCACGGCTGGAGGCAGCGCAGTCGAGCGGTGAGGCCTGCCGGATCGAGTTAGTGTCCCCGTACGTGCTGGATTCCGAGCATCCGAGTGGTGATCCGCAGAGCGTGCCGTGGTGGTGGCGTGTCGACACGGCGGAAACGAGGTCCGGGCTGTCGACGGGCGAGTTACGGCGCCGGGAGACCCGGCTCGCAGATGGTGCCGAGTCGTACGTGGTGGACACGGTAGATCACGGGCAAATCGTCGAGTATGCTGGTGATGATCCGGTTGAGACGGCACGGAACGGCGTGCTGCGGGTTGGGACGCATTCGCGGTTCGGATTCGGTGAGTTCCGCGTCCGCCCGGCGACCGAGGACCGTGTTCCCGAGCGGGACGCTACGCACGCAGGGGGTGACGTGTGATGGTGTTGGAGCAAGTGGCGTTTGATATTGAGACGACCGGGTTCGACGCGGTTGATGTCGTGACGACGGTCGGGTTTGCGGTGCCGCTGGGTGTGCGAGTGTTCGTGCAGACTGACGGGAGAGACGCGTCAGGTATTGAGGCGGCGGTTGAGTCCGCAGTGTCAGAGACGCTTGTGAGCGTGTCTACCCACGCGTGTGAACGAGAGCTGTTGCTCGCGGTGTCCGAGTTCGTTGCGGAGCGGTTCCGTGATGAGGACATCCTGCTGGTCGCGTACAACGGGGAGACGTGGAACGGCGGGTTCGATTTACCGTTCCTTCGAACGCGGTACGCGCACCGTGAGTTGGCGTGGCCGTTCGTGGACGCGCCGTATGCGGATATGATGCCGGTCGTCACGGACCGATTCAACACGACAGTGGATGGCGCCGACCAGGGTGGCCTCGTAACGGCGTACGACGTGTTGTGCGACGGCCCGTACGGTGATCTCGACCCGTTCGATGATAGTGCGGCGGCTGTAGCGGCGTTTGAGGACGGGCGGTTCGCGGAGCTCGTGTTGCATAACGTCGCGGACGTGCTGCGGACGCGAGCGCTCGGCCGTATCGCCGAACGATACTGTAGCAAGTCCGAGTTCCAAGTGAAGTCACTCACCCCGACCAGAGAGGTGTAGCATGCGTCGCACACACCCACCCCCGAGATCGGCACGCCAGCACCCTGGCTCCAGCACTCCACTCAGCCCAGCTGGACTACCGATCTCGACCCAGTCGTAGCGATCCCTGCGCACGTGCGGATTGAAGCGATACAGCACGCAGTACCCGGCGTATCGGCGCGTAACTGACCACCACGAGGACGAAGCATGGCAGAAACTACGGCACGACGACACGGCGAATCGAGCGGTGACCGAACGAAGAGCGGCGAGTCCGAACAGCCCGGGCACTGTAACTGTCACGAGACGGTTGACCCGGATACGCGTCAAGACGTTCTAGAGGAGTACAAGCACCGCTGCCAGTCGTGCGGGCGGCGCAGCCCGGCGGAAGGCGGGTTGGCGACACTGCACGTCCATCATATTGAGCGGGATCCAGACGGGATGGGCGAGCACGACCTGGAGAATTTGACGCTGCTGTGCCGCCCCTGTCACAGCTGGGTGCATCAGCAGGCGACGCCGGGTGAGTCACCGGTCACGATTACGGAAGCAGACCGAAGCGTCCTCCTCCCGCAGGACGTCGAAGTGTTGCAGTACTTGGCGACACACGGGCCGACACGGACCGGAGACATTGCGTCCGGGATGACCGCGGACCTGTCAGTGTCTGCGGTCCGGGAGCGCCTCTGGGTGTTGATGGGGCTCGATAACCGGATCGAGTCGCGCGACCGGCAGATCGTCGACAAGGACATTGAGACTGGCGAGTGGGGGCTCGTCGATCAGATCGAGAACTCAGCGCGCGGCCACATCCCAGACGACCAGCAATTACTGTTGCAACGGATGGAGGACGAGCAGGTTCGGCAGGCGTTAGAACGCGGGTGCGACCGGAGTAACATCACGGAGGTGCTCGGGATCTCCCGCCGTACAACGTTCAACAAAGTGAAGCGAGCATACGCGTACGATTTCCCGCTGGACGCGTTCGGACGCGGCGGACGTCCGACTGGGTCCCGCCCGGAACAGAGCACAGCGACGGCTGAACACGAGTCTGACCAACAGCAACGGCTCGACGACGTCGCCGAACAGGAGAGCATCGATCTGGGACGGACTGAGACATGGGGCACACCGAAATCGAACTCGGCAGCGGACGTATCGCGTGATAGTGACTCCCGGAGTGGGCGACCCGGAGATGATGACCGTATGAGCGATGAATTGCGGGCACACCTACAGGAAGCTATCGAGTCGTTACAAGAGGCAAACTCGACCCTCTGACCGACGAATCGGGTGTCGTGTTGCTGGATAGAGTGGGTGTGGTCAGCAAGTAGACCCGCTCCGTCCATAGATACTATACATTCTCCTGAAAACGGATCGTGTATGGTCGAGATTATTGGAACACACCGATTGAGTGAATTTCGAGACAATAATGAGAAACATGTGTTCCCTCAAGACGAGCTTTCGCAGATTCGACGAGCAATTGAATCCGTCCCAGAAGATGTGTTTTTAGAGTCTGAGTCTGGCCGCGAAGTTACAGAGTTTGACCGAAGAGTCGGACAAAGCTTGACGAAGTACTCGCTTGAAGGATCGGATGAGTGCGCATTGTGGGACGACGAGGGATTCAATCATAGTGTAGACCTGTATCATCCAGAGCAGCGAATCGCCATAGAGTTGGAAAAATCGGAGAGAAAATATGTCTGGAAGGATCTCGCAAAGTTCGGGCGAGGTGCACACACCGAAGTAAATGAGCGGAAAAAAGTCGAATTTGGGTGTCTCGTGGTACCGGACTACTATTCGGGTAGTACAGTCTTTTCCGGGACACGGAAGATGCTCAGATTTATGGAACCAATGCTCGATCTCCATGAACTCGTAATCCTTGGATTCAGTAAACCTGACTCCGAGTGACGTTCCCTCACGTAGATTCGCGTGATTTGGACGAATCGAGAATGCGCAGTATACGTGCCCAGTATTTCAGTACGAGTGGATAACCGTTACCCGACGTTGATTGAAAGTCCCATATTCGGTACGCAGACTTTCCTAACGGATAGTTCAACGAGAAGTACTGTAAGACTCTCTTTGGAAGCTGTTCTATGACACCTTCTGTGTATCTCTATCATCTTGCTCCCCGGCAAGCACTTGAGGCGATCACACAAGAAGGGGTTCAGCCGTCCGACAGTACCCACCGTGACTCGCTTGAGGCCGATCTGGCTGCAATAGCCGCTGAAAAAGACATCGCGTTCCCCATTGATCGTCAAGAGTGTAGCTTTCTCTATCCCTCGTTGGAACTGGCAGTTGAAAATTTGTCTCCAGCAGATGGTCGTGAGCTCTCTATTCCGGAGATAGTGGTTGTTATTGACGCGACGAAAATTGAGCGGCCACTGTATATGGCGGAATTCCAGTTCATCTCCGATGCGATTGACTTCCAATATTTAGAGGAACCCGACGACGTGATGATATCAGAGTCGTACGAGGACGCGCTCACGAAGTATGTTACATCCTTGGCTGAGATTCCCGCGCTAGATAGAATTGAACCGCTTAGCGAACAGTACTACCGTCCGGAAGTCGTAGTTGAGGACGGCATCTCTCCCGCGTGTATCACCGAATATTTCTCATTGAAAGAGGTCGTAGGATCCTGCTGAATTGAGAGCGCGTATTCAGTAATAGCGTTTGTGGCTGTAGAAACGGTTTACTTTAGATTTTCTAGGATCTGGAGGAATCGGAATGCGGGGGCACCGATGCGTTACGGTGTGTTCGGAGTCGAAACGAGCTTGTGGGCTTTGTCGGTTGGTTGGATTTTGTGGTCGGCGTTTCGTTCGTAGTAGTCGTCGAGTTCTGAGGTGAGGTATTGCCAGGCTTCTTTCCCGGTGTCGAGGCCCCATGCGTCGGCTAATTCGCCGTTTGATGTCGGGGCTAACTGGACGATGTCCGTGACTCGTGAGCGGACTTGCGGATCGACGGAAGGGCTGTCTGACTGGTTGCCACTACTACTGTGTCCGGAGCCATTGGTGGTGGTCGTTGTACGACCTGTGTTCGAGGACTGGCCAGCCGGTGGTTCGATGATGTCGGGTTGGTCGCGTGGCTCTGGTGCAGGGACGTTGGAGGGGTCGATTCCGTCAGTCCAGAGTCCGCCGTCCCAGTTGAAGACGCCGCCGTGCTTGCTGGCGTAGCGGATGAATGCGCGGAGTGTGTTTCTCCGCGGGGCGTTCTCTTCGATGGCGGTTTTGTTGCCGACCATGATGAACTGGTCTTTCGGGCGGGTGCAGGCGACGTTGAAGCGGTTCTTGTTCCCGGCGAATTGCAGCCCGGATTTCTCGGTGTTGACGGCGCTGAAGATGATCGTTTCTCGCTCGCGGCCTTGGAAGCCGTCGACGGTTGAGACTTCGACGCTGCCGTAGTCGGTGAGTTCGTCGCTGATCAGGGTACGTTGCCCGCGGTAGGGTGTGATGACGCCGAGTTCGGATTCTGGGATGCCGTGCTCGTCTATGAGGTGGGCGACGAGGTCGGCGACGACATCGACTTCTGCGGTGTTGACGGAGCCGCTGAAGCGTTTGCGCCAGGATTGCTCGCCGGTGATGTCCACGAACGTGACGGGTGGGCCGTCGCAGATGGCTTCGACGTTCGAATCGGGGTCGTCCGCGGGGTCCCATTCGAACCCGCTGGGGCAGGAGTCGTCGATGGTGATGTTCCCGTCGTAGATGTGGTCTTGGGAGAAGCCGATGATGTCGGCGTGGCTTCGGTAGTGGTATTCGAGCCACTGGTCGATATCGTATCGGTTGCGGAGGAACGAGAAGATGGAGGCGTCGTCAGGTGGGCTGCCGTCGCTCGTCGAGAGGGTCTTGAGGACTGGCTGGAGTTGATGGTGGTCGCCGACGACCACCCATTTCTTCGCGTTGATCATCCCGAGGAGGCCGAGCGGGACGGGGATTTGGCTCGCTTCGTCGATGATGACCGTATCGAACTGGACCTGGGCGAGGCCGCCGAGTTGGGAGCGGATGATCGTCGCACCGGTGATGTCCGCGTTCTCGATGGAGGTTTTCTCCGCCTCCGACTGGAGCTCCTGTATCTTCCGCCGCGTTTCGGAGAGCTTGGCTTGCTTCGCATCGATCTCGTCCTCGACCTCGCTCATCTGCGTGTTGCTGACAGGTCCGGTTTCAGCCGCTCGTTGCAACACCTCGTATTGCTCCTGGTCGTGCTCCAGTTGACTCCCCATGTTGCTGATCTCCGATTTGAGGGCCTCGACCTCCTCCAGCAACTCTGAGACGGAGTCGTCGTCGCTCTCGTCGATGACTTTCGAGAGCATCACTTCGGACGTACCCTTCGACATTTTCTCAGGCCGGCCGGCCCGGACGAGTTGATGCGAATCTTGGTGGCTGAGTTTCTCGATGACGTTGTCAACGGCGATGTTGGTGTGCGACGTGACGAGGACGGATTCGCCTCGGTTCGCAAGTTCGTGCGCGGCTTTAGCGATCACCTCGGTTTTCCCGGACCCTGGTGGCCCAACGACGAGTGAGAGGTCTCCGGGGTCGAGGCCGAGGATGTCGGCCAGCACGGATTGCTGTGAGTCGTCGAGTTCGAAGCCGTCGAGACTCCGCGTATCCTCTACCTCGGCAGGTGTCGGCGGAGTGATCGTGGATTGGTCGAGTGTGTTGCACAGGTGGGGGCCGTTGACAGCGAGTTTCGCCACTGTCGGGTCTGGGTTCTGTTCGTTCCGCCAGCCTGCGAAGTCGCGGCGTAGTTCTCGTAACAACCCGAGTTGCTGGGTTGTGGCGATCATCGTTTCGGAGCTGCAGACCGTGATGTCCTGTCCTGATTCAAGGCTTGTTGCGACGCCGCCCCAGTAATCGACTTGGATGTCGCGGTTATCGATATTCACCACGCGGCCCATGTCGTGGAGGCTGCCGTCGATGATCTGACCGATTTGCCCGCCTTCTTCGATCCACCCGGGAAGCGAGGTTTTCGAGCGGAGGACGAGGAATCGCTTCTCGACGTTCTGGCTCAGAACGGTGACGTCGAGCTGTTCGCGCCATTTCGAGTCGCTCTGTTCTTCACCTTCAGCGAAGACGAGTGCCGACCAGCCGGGGAACCGCGTGCCACACGTTCCGCAGCGATACCTGAACGCGGTTTCGAGTTCGTCGCCACAGTAATCACAGTACTCGTACGTGGTTTCCTCGTCGGTATGCGCGTCTTCGATGCGCTTGAGCTCCATCGTGTTCGCATCGAAATACGACCGGACTTTCTCGACCTCGGCAGCGATGTCGTGCCGGGAAATGTCCTGCAGAAAGTCGTCGATGTAGTTGCCGAGGATGGCGAAGCCAACCGCGAGATCGCCCTCCGTCCGGGAGGCAACCTCTGTGCCGACAGCATGGATTGTCGCGGCGACTGCGGCGTCCTCCCCGTAGCGTTCTTTACAGTATGCGATCCCTTGCGTCGGGTGCTTTTCCAGCCACGTGACCTGCGTGCCAAAGTCAGGTAAGTCGTAGTTCAGATACGGCGGCTGGTTCTCCGTGAGATAGCCGCCATCAGCAAGCACGTTGACGAGGTGCATCGTCTCGGGAGGGACATCGAGCTCGGTGGCGATTTGCTGGTACACCCGCCAGGGAACCATGGTAGTGTGAACCCCAGTCAAGCATTTATAGATTCTCCAAGAGGAGGATGCGAGGGGGTTCCCATCATCGTTCCTTCTGTGAGTCTCTCTACGAGCAGTTCTAATTGAGCCGTGTCGACTAGATGGAGAGCGCGATTCGACCCGGGTTCACTGTACGTTATGCTTCTACTGTCTCTGGGGCGTACCCGGCTTCCTGCAGGTTCGTGAGTACTTGGTCGATGGTGTCGAGAGTGTCATACAGGTTTTCTGTGGTGCGGCCGGTGCTGAGGAACTCGTTACTATCTGTGTTTTCGACGAGGAGGTTGGCGTGGGCGACGTCGTTGCGGAGTTGGGTGACTTCGTGGAGTCGTGAGCCTGCGCTGCCTTTCGTGGAGAACCCGCAGGTTTGCCAGCAGGCTTCGACGCTGGTGACGATGGTTTCGAGCGTGGAGAATTGTGCGTAGTGGAGTTCGTCTAGCGCGACGTTGGCGGCTTGGGCGTCTTCGTACCGGTCTTCGATGTCGTCGAGTTCGTCTGCGGTGACGGGCGTGGTTTTCCAGTCTGGTTTCGTGTCGAGGATGAGTTCGCGGAGGTGTTCTTCGAGGTAGGTGATGCGGTCGAAGAGGTAGATGCGTGCTGGGGCGGTGTTGAGATCGGCGCGGGTGAGGATGCCGGTGACGTGGTTGTGGCCGCCGAGGAAGTAGACTGGTTGCTCGATGAGGGCGGACAGGATGTCGGTGAACGGTGTGTCGCCGCTGATCATGTGGCCGATGGTCAGCGGGGTGAGGTGGTCGTCCAGGGTGTCGCCGTCGTCGTCGGTTGTGACGTCGTTTTTGTGGATGAATCCGATTGGGTCGTCGTTCGCGTAGACCGGGGCGGCGTCGTAGCCGTTCTCGGCGAGCCACTCGGCAGCGGTGCGTGGTGGCGTGTCGTGTTGGAGGTGTTCGACGGAGTGGGTAGCGAGTTCAGCCGCGGTGCAGTCATAGAGATCGCGGGACATACTCCATGGTGGGAGGGAGGGATAGTCAAACTGGGGACCCGGCTTGCATGATTCGTGAATCTAGGTCATCGTTGAAATCCCTAATAATTGGCAGTACCTGCGTGCGTGATACAGAAGCGCTGCTCACACTCGTACGATACGTTTTCCATTCCAGCATCCGTGGCACCGGTATGTCTACGACTGTTGTAACTCCCGACGCGGAGGAGACATGTGTGTACTGTGAGTCACGTATCTTCGACCACGACCCGATCTGTGTCCGCGATTGTGACGACGACTGTGGATCTCCGCTGTACTTCTGTAACTACGCTTGTCTCTCAGCGTACATCGACGAGAACGACCTTACGACAGGCAATTCGTGTGAGTGGAACCCCAATGTAACCGACTGTTGCTAATCGACAAATCCAGTAGATTGGTCTCCGGAGTGTCCTACAACGTGCATTTGTTCGCGTTCTCAGCGGTTCCTAAAGCGCACTATTTCTGAGTCGGTCACTCTCTCAGGTCGTCGTTCGGCGATACCCTTCGTACACTGCTGGTAATCCGAGGGGGAGTGCCAAGATCCCAAACCCGAGAAGAGCGACTCCGTCTGCGTTCTGGTTACGTACGGCGAGCAGCGTTGCGATAATACCGAACAGCGCGATCAGATACGCGGTGTTACTCCAAACCACATTGTACGAGGAGCAGTACAACCAGCAAATCAGTGTATAGGAGGGAGCATTCCAGGTCGGTGGATGGAGTTTTGGCCAGAAGAATCGACAGTAGGTCGTCCACCCGAGCATCGCCAGCGTGGGGAGGCCAGTAAGCCAGAACATCGAGCCGAACGGTGTTCGAGTTCCGAATCGCCGGTAGCCAGCAAGGAACAGCGCCGGGAACCCGATGATCCACAGCCAGATGCCGATGGTGTACGTGACTGGCCAGTGCTCGATCCGTGGCTGCTCAAAGGGGAATCGAAGCGACTCCGGTAGCGTCGCCCACGGGAACGAGGGGTCGGGAACGGGATTCGTGAGGAAGGCGATCAGGCAGAGTCCCGTGCCAACGAGGAGGCCGTATAATCCCAGCGTCGTGTATTGGTCAAGCCATGCTGGAAGTTGCGGACGGGTCGACTGTTGACGGTGATCAGGGAAGCTGGCCATGCTTCAGATGTATCGGGTCAAGTGTCTCGTTCGAGTGCTTCGCGTCGCTGTTCGTATTCCTCGTCGGTCAGCTCGCCGCGAGCGTAGGCAAGCCGAAGCTCTTCGAGTGCTTGGTCCGAGTCACTCGCATCTCCCGTGACTGCGCGATAGATGAGGTACCCACCACCGACGAGGGCGGCGAGGAACAGCAGCTGCATCACGATGCCGACGATGAACATCCAGCCAGGCATCGTCCCGTCGCCCCACATGTGACCGCCCCACATCCCGCCCATCATCGGACCGAACCCCATCATCCCGAAGCCCATGAAGAACAACGGGACGATGAATACGGCACCGATGATAACGAGGAGGAGCGTAATAAGTCGCGTATCGTCTGTATTTGTCGGCATATTGTATCCCTCCGTTAGTTCGGGTGTCAGGTAATACTACGATCTAACTATTCAATGCGGTTGTGCCTTTGACCTGCGTGTTCTACCCACCACTATTCTTTTGAATTCCTACTCACCACGGCTCTGACCCGAACTATCTGAAGGAAAACTGCAATAGATGATCCCTTTGAACTGATACCTATGGTAGCGACGATGATTGATGGTATCTTCGAAGCTCTACGTATCGGTGTGGGCTTCCTCTGGACGGCGGCGTGGGCGATCATCATGGGCCTCACGATCACGAGTCTCGTCCAGGTCTACGTCTCCAAGGAGCGAATGGCACAGGTCCTCGGCGACGGCGATCTGAGTGGGCTCACCAAGGCGACTGCGTTCGGCGCGGCCAGTAGTGGCTGTAGTTTCGGCGCTGTCGCCATCGGGAAGGGGTTGTTCAAGAAGGGGGCCCACGCGGTGAACTTCCTCGCGTTCATGTTCGCGTCGACGAATCTCATCGTCGAACTCGGGTTGATGATTCTGATTCTGCTTGGCTGGGAGTTCCTCGTCGCGGAACTGCTCGGCGGCCTGATTCTCATCGCCGTCATGGCCGCCATCGTGCACTTGACGCTCCCAGAGAATCTGTTCGACGAAGTCCGGGAGACGCTCAACGAGCGCGACCGCGAGGCTGGTATCACCGAGGACCCGACCTGTGGGATGGAGGGCAAAGACGAGTATTCCCTCACGACTGACGGCGGTGAGACGTTGAAATTCTGTTCGAAGGGTTGTATGGAGACCTACCTCCAGGAGACGTCGAGTCGTGGCGGGTGGCGCGAGGAGCTGTTGTCGTGGGGCGGCTGGTATAAGATCGGGAACCAGTACCGCAAGGAGTGGTCGATGATCTGGAAGGACGTCATCGCCGGCTTCCTCATTTCGGGGTTCGTCATCGTCTTCGTCCCCCAGTCGGTCTGGAACACCCTGTTCATCCAGGGCGACGGGCTGCTCGTGACCGCCGAGAACGCGATTATGGGCGTCGCCATCGCCGTCCTCAGCTTCGTCGGTAGCATGGGTAATGTCCCGTTCGCCGTCGCACTCTGGGGCGGCGGCATCAGCTTCGCCGGTGTCATCGCGTTCGTCTACGCCGACCTCATCACGATCCCCGTGCTGAACGTCTACCGGAAGTACTACGGCTGGAAGGTGATGCTGTACATTCTTGGCGTCTTCTTCGTCACAATGGCGTTCACCGGCTTCCTCATGGAGTTACTGTTCGACGTCCTCAACATCGTCCCTGATCTGGCGGGCGGCGAGACGGCGACCGAGCAGACGTACTTCGAGCTCAACTACACGTTCTACCTCAACCTCATTGCGTTCGCGCTTTCCGGCTTTCTCCTGTACGTGTATCGTCGCGGCCTCGGTGCGCCTGGCCAGTACCGTGACCCCGTCTGTGGGATGCGAACTGACGACAGCGAGCCATCGGCGACCCACGACGGTGAGACGTACTACTTCTGCTCGCAGACCTGCAAGGAGACGTTCGAGGAGGACCCGGACGAATACGCCACCGGGCATCCGATGGTGATGGAGGGCCACGACCACTAACGTCTGTTTCATCGAAGATTCCTCGCTGTACAGAGTATTATCCGTGGTTCTCATTTCGACTCCGCCGATTCCCAGCGCATCTCACACGTGGTGAGTCCCTCCAACGTGTCGAGAATCGGAAGCCGATTTTATTGTATGCGCCTTTGAAATCCGAGTGAATGTACGACCAGATCCTGCTTTCGACAGACGGCACGGTCGCATCTGAACGCGCTGAAGCGCACGCACTCGACCTCGCGGCCGCACACGACGCCGTCCTCCACGTTCTCTACGTCGTCGACGAGGACGTCGTGACTGCATACAGTGGCGACGAATACGTCGATGAAGCCGAAGGCCCCGAACACGGCCTCGAAGAACACGGCGAAGAGACGCTTACAGAGCTCCGCCGCCGAGCATCAGAGGCCAACGTAGACGTCGAGACGGCGATGCACCACGGCCGCCCTGCTGAAACTATCGTCGAGTATGCTGACGACCACGACGCAGACCTACTCGTACTCGGCACCAAACGGCGGCCGGACGAATATCGTGCGCTGCTCGGGAGTGTCACTGACCGCGTCCTCCGCCTGACGACTCGTCCAGCGACCGTCGTGAAGACCGAAGTCAACGAGTAGCCAAAGAAGAGCCGCTAACGGCCGTCGTCAGGTGTGAGACGGGCGCGCCGGCGGTCGAATTCCTCGTCGTCGATCTCGCCACGGGCGTACCGCTCCTGGAGGACGGCGAGCGCGCTGTCCGCAGAGCGGCCATCCGTTTGGGATCGCGTTGCCAGCCAGTAGACGAGATAGATGGGGAGAGCGACAAGGAGGGCCATCCATAGGAGACCGAACAGCATCATCCCCCAGCCCCATCCGCCCCACCCGGCCATATGGCCGCCGTTCCACATACCGTCGTGCCAGCCCCACATCATTGCATCCGGGACGGTCGCGTGCGTTAGCGCCATTCCGGCGACGACGGCCAGAGCCAGCGCTCCGACGACGATGAGTCCCAGAGAACGAATCCCGCGTGCGTGAATTGGATTTTGCATAGTTGTACTACCAAAAGTCTCGGCGTGGTTAGCCGAGGATGTATTCAAGGGCGGGGTAGCGCTCGACGAGCGTCTCGCCGCCGACATCGTAGTTCTCGATGTACTGGTCGAGGCCCAGGATGCGGCCCGCGGCGAACGCGGCGACCGCGAGGAACACGAGCATGTACGCGAAGTCCCCGTTGATGAACCCGTGCGCCATCTCCCAGTTCCCGAAGTAGAACATGAGCATCATGAGCGCGCCAAAGAACGCCGCGAGGCGGACCAGCGCACCGACGAGCAGCCCAAGACCGATGAGGAGCTCACCGTACGGCACGGCGACGTTGGCGAACTCGACGAACCACGGCGTCGACCCCATCCACGCGAACACGCCCGCGAGCGGGTTTCCGTTCGTCGCCGCGACGTTCGAGAGGTAGCCGCCGGCAGCGAACTCGCCGGTGATCTTCGTGAACCCGGAGTACGCGAACGCGTACCCCATCATGAGGCGGAGCGCCAGTACGAACCACGCGCTGAGGCTGTGGACTTTCCCGCCGACGGTCAGGCCGCCGACTTTGCTCTCAAGCTGGTTCATGCCGGAGTCGAGTGTAGACATAATTATTGCACCTTCAACTATCAGTACGAGTGCGGACACGATATAATAGCGAGCCAGCGTTCTGGGTCAGAAAATCGGTAGGGTATATTACGCTCCTGTCGTGAGTAGGTGCGTGTGACCGAGGAGCCCGACCCGCCGGAGGTCTTCGCCACACTCGACGACGAGTACGCCCGTGACATCCTCGTGGCGACGAAGACCGACCGACTCTCCGCGAAGGAGCTCAGCGAGGAATGCGACATGTCCCGCCCGACCGTCTCCCGTCGCGTCACCCGCCTCGTTGAGCAGGGCCTCCTTGAGGAGTACACGCACGTCGATCCCGGGGGACGACATTACAGCGAGTACGAGGCGCGCCTCGAACGCATCGAAGTCCTTCTGCAGGCGGAGGGATTCGACGTCCAGATCGATGTCCGGCCGGACCCCGCCGACCGGATCACGTCCATCTTCGAGGAGATGCGGGGAGACTGACCTATGGAACACACGTTATTCGTCATCGGCAAACTGTTCACGACTGCGTTAGCGCTGGTCATCGCGTACCAGGCGTATCGTGGATATCAACGGCATCGCACGCAGTTACTCCTGTACGTCGCCGCTGGCTTCGCTCTGGTCGGGCTCGGCGGACTCTTGGAAGGAGTTCTTTTCGAGATACTCCAAGTATCGATTTTCCAAGCGGGTTTCGTTGCGGCACTCGTCACGGCAGCGGGGATGCTGTCTATTCTGTACGCCCTCTACGCCCCCAACCCCTGAGCCAAAACGGTGCCCGTCGGTGGAGAGTGCTTCGTCAGTTCTGGAGGGGCACCGGGGACGGTCTACGTCGTTTTGACGGGAAATCGGACAGTGACGTCGGAGAGTGGCGGAGGACGCTATTCGACCACATCAGTCTCGGAACCGCTCCGATTGAGGCCCGTTCAGCGAGTATGTCAGTTCGAAGTGACCTCCACGTTGAAACCCCCGCGGGGTCAATTATCGAGTAATGGACGACGACTCTCAACGCTCGACTGACGGGACTGACCATACGCGTCACGGGGAAGACGCACATAGTGGCCACGACGAGTCGCATACTGAGGAGCGCAGTGAACAGTCGCTCATCGAAACAGAGGCTGAGCCCCAGCCACCCGGCGAAGAAGATCACGACGCACACAGCCAGCACGGTGACCATGACGGTCACGGTGGGATGCACGAAGGCCACGAGCAGATGTTCCGCCGGCGTTTCTTCGTCTCGACGCTCCTCTCAATCCCTGTCCTCCTCTACAGCCCAACGCTTCAGGAGTGGCTTGGCTTCTCCGTTCCGGCGTTTCCGGGCAGTGAATGGGTCAACCCTGTCTTTGCAGTGATCGTATTCGCCTACGGTGGCATCCCCTTCCTAAAGATGGCCCTCCCCGAGCTGAAAGACCGGTCGCCTGGGATGATGACGCTCATCTCCATGGCGATCACCGTCGCCTTCGTCTACAGTCTGGCGAGCGTGGTCTACCCGGCGCAGTCGGCGTTCTTCTGGGAGCTCGTGACGCTCATCGACATTATGCTACTCGGGCACTGGATCGAGATGCGGTCGGTCCGGCGCGCCTCCAGTGCACTTGACGAACTGGCGAAACTGATGCCCGATACCGCCGAGCGTATTACTGACTCCGGTGACACCGAAGATGTCCCCGTGAGCGAACTCGAAGACGGCGATCTCGTGCTCGTTCGTCCCGGGGCGAGCGTTCCCGCCGACGGTGTGGTCGAAGAGGGAGACTCCGACGTGAACGAGGCGATGATCACCGGCGAATCCCGGCCCGTTTCGAAGGAACCCGGCGACGAGGTGATCGGCGGCACCGTCAACGGCGACGGCAGTCTCCGCGTCCGGATCGACGCGACCGGCGATGAAACCACGTTAGCCGGTATTATGCGACTCGTCGAAGAAGCCCAGCAGAGCAAGTCCAAAACGCAGATGCTCGCTGACCGGGCAGCGGGGTGGCTGTTCTACGTCGCTCTCGGGGCAGCAGTCGTGACCGGTATCGCGTGGACGCTTGCGGTCCAGTTCGACGCCACCGTCATTGAGCGGGTCGTCACCGTTCTCGTCATCGCCTGTCCGCACGCGCTCGGGCTGGCCATCCCGCTCGTCGTCGCCATCAACACCTCGATGGCTGCACGAAACGGGATGCTCATCCGCGACCGCATCGCTATGGAACAGGCGCGAAGCCTCGACACTATCGTGTTCGATAAAACAGGGACGCTTACGAAAGGCGAACACGGCGTCGTCGGAATCAAGACAACCGACGCCATCAGCGAGGACGACGCGCTTGCACTGGCCGCCGCAGTCGAGGGTGATTCCGAACACATGATCGCCCAAGCGGTCCGGAACGCAGCTGATGAGAACGGCGTCACCTCACCGGCCGCAACGAACTTCGAGGCGCTCAAAGGACGCGGTGTGCGGGCGACAGTCGAAGGTGAAACCGTCCACGTCGGCGGACCGAACCTCCTCGAACACCTCGATAGCGACGTTCCGTCCGACCTTCAAGTGTTCGCAGACGAGGCTGGCGCGAACGCCCAGACGGTCGTCTACCTCGTCCGCGACGGCTCGCCAGTCGCCGCGTTCGCAATGGCGGACGTCATTCGGGAGGATAGCTATCGGGTCGTCGAAGCGCTCCACAATCTCGATATCGAAGTGGCGATGCTCACGGGTGACTCCGCGGACGTGGCGCACGCCGTCGCCGAGGACCTCGGCATCGACACCGTGTTCGCGGAGGTCCTTCCCGAAGACAAGGACAAGAAAGTGACCGAACTGCAGGATCAGGGCAAACGCGTCGGGATGGTCGGCGACGGCGTCAACGACGCACCAGCGCTCACCCGGGCGGATGTCGGCATCGCTATCGGGAGCGGGACGGACGTGGCGGTTCAATCGGCGGACATCATTCTGGTCCAGAACAATCCGATGGACGTTGTCCGACTCGTCAAGTTGAGCCGGGCGAGTTACAAGAAGATGCGGGAGAATCTCGTTTGGGCGGCTGGCTACAACGTCTTCGCCATCCCGCTGGCAGCGGGTGTCCTCTTCCCGTGGGGTATTCTTCTGTCTCCGGCCGTCGGAGCGTTACTGATGTCCTTGAGCACAGTTATTGTTGCTATTAATGCACAGTTCCTTCGGCGAGCCGATCTCACCGTTCCGAGCCTTCCTGAGGTGTCGTCGCCAGCCGATACCCGTCCGACTGGTTGATTTTCCGAGTGTCTCTTCCCCTACCCCAGTACTGGCGAACACTGTCTCTCGGACTATCTTTGAATATTCAGTACGACTACGAATACCCGTTATTGCGTGTAGGGTTCGACAAAGCCGGGTCAAGGAACCCACGCACCACAAGAATAATGTTCTCGGAGCATATATCTGTGTATTATTATGCTCAAAGGGCATTTTGAGTCGGCGGGGGCGAGTATCGAGTACGGTGCTGCGGGCTGCCTCTTCCCCGTCGATGAGCTGGATGCGACCGTGCTCCAGTACCGAGATGCCCAACTCGCGCTCGATGACGTCGATGGCTCAGACGTAATCGTCGTCGCCCCGACAAGCCTTGCAACTAGTTACTTCCTCACCGGGCATGCGCTGACCGCAATCCCCGTCGACAGTATCTCCACTGCAGTTCAGACCCAGCTTGCCACCGAGCTTGACGACCCCGTAGACACGTTCGAGCTCATCCAGATTGGCAAGTGGAACAGTACCAGCGCAAATCACTCACTCGCCGAGTTCACCGACGCCTGACCTCCAACGCTTGGACGTACTGACGCAAACAACGCCAGCAGTACACGACTCCCAATGACTGAGACACTCGCCGACGAGTATCCCGAAGCCGCCCCGTACATCCAGCAAGCCGTCGACGAACACGGCGAAGACTGGGTGCTCGAACACTACTACGAGCAACTGTACCCGCTCGGGCGAGTGATGGCGATGCCTGAGAAGGACGAACTCCCGTTCTACGACGCGGACGAGCACGACACGATGACGGAGAAAGAACGAGTGGAGATGTACCAGGCATGGGCGGAGTACCGGGAGAATCTCCGCACGGGGACGAAACCCGACGAGTGACGTCTGTCCTCTGTACGAGGCCCGTATTCAAGAAAGACGCGACCCGAACCTTGACGCGATGGCCACGTCAGTGACGAACCAAGATGGCTGCTGACATTGCGATTACTGATGCGCTCGTGCTCACGGTCGATGAGCGCAACCGGCTGTACGAGCGGGGCACAGTCCTCATCGAGGACGGTCGCATCACTGCCGTCCGACAGACCGACGAGGACGAGACGGACGGGGAAGCGACGCACACGATTGACGGCGACGGGAAGGTGGTGATGCCGGGGCTGGTCAACGCCCACACGCATCTCGAACTCACACCCCTGATCGGCGCGTTCAGCGACCTCGACCTCCTGGAGATGATGGGGAGTATGACCGCCCTCTACGGCCGGATCGGCGAGGGTGAGTTCGACTATCTCGTCGACGCCGGGTACGACCTCGCCGCGCTGAATTTCCTCCTAGGGGGCGTGACGACGGTCAACTCGATGGATGTCCGGCCCGCGTCGGGGGCTGACACGTTCGGGGAGGCGGGCCTCCGCGGGTTCTTCGGACCGACAATGACGGACCTGTTCTGGGATGTCCCCCTCGACGAGCAGTTCGAGCGTGCCTGCGCGTTCATCGAGGCGTATCACGACACCTACGAGGGCCGGATTCGGGCGACGATCTGCCCGCACGACGACTGGTCGTGTACCCGCGAGTTATGGGAGCGAACTGCCGACCTCGCCGCCGAGTATCCCGATCTGCTCGTCCACACCCACCTGCTCGAACTTGAGGAGAGCAATACGATGGCGCGTGCGAACGACGCCGCTGACTCACTAGGGCTGCTCGATGACGTCGGCCTCCTGGACGACCGCTTGCTCGCCGCGCACTTTCGGGTCGCCGACGCGGACGATATCGAGCGGACGGCGGCTGCGGGGGCGTCAGTCGCGCACTGCCCGTCGGTGTTCGCGTACTGGAACCCGGACGCCGACATGCAGTGGACGCCAGTCCCCGAGTTACGCGACGCGGGCGTCGATGTCGGGTTCGGGATTGACGACCACTACTGGCACGACTCCTACAGCATGTTCGGCGAGGCACGCCAAGCCCGTCTTTCTGCCAACGTCAAGCGGACGACCGGCCAGTATTCGTCGATGGAACTCGTGCGAATGCTCACTATTGAGGGGGCCCGAGCGCTCGGTATCGGGGACGAGATCGGCAGTATCGAACCCGGAAAGCGCGCGGACATTATTCTTCTTGACGTGGACAAGCCGAAGTTCACGCCGCTAACTAACGTTCCCGCACACGTGGTGAACAACGCCGCCCCAGCAGATGTCGAGACGGTGATTGTGGATGGGGAGTTCGTGCTGCGGGACGGCGTCGTGGAGACGATGGACGCCGGGGCGGTCCAGGAGCGCGTGGAACGCGCCGTGGAACGGTTCGCCGACGAAACCGAGTGGGAGCTGGACGTCGGTGGCGGATCCCCACCAGGCGGGATCGACACGCTCCGCGACCTGCCCAAGCGCGGGCCCGCACGCCTCCTATCCCGTCTCGCAGTCCAAACGATCCGTGACCAGTCCCCGTTATAACCCAACTTCCTCTATTCTGGTTTTAATAATCAGGACTCGGCAGAGCTGTTATTCCCTATTGAATCCGTTATGATCGGTACCCCTTGAACGTCGTCCCTCTGAGGGAACGAAGTCCGACGAGTGACTGCCACCCTACATTTTTCTCACCGGTTGTCGTTGATGACGTATGGATTCGGATTACGCTCGTGGCGTACTTCTCGGTCTCGCGTGTGGGGATGCGCTTGGCCGGCCAGTTGAGTTCTCTTCGGCGGCAGCAATCGAGACTGAGCACGGACGGCTTGACGAGATGGTTGGGGACGGGACGTGGAACCAGCCCGCCGGGACGATCACAGACGACACCGAACAAGCGCTGTGCATCGCCCGAAGTCTGGTCGAACACCAAGTGTTCGATCCAGCGGATATCGCCGAGCGGTTCGTCGCGTGGTATGACAGTGGGCCGTTCGATATCGGGCGTATGACGATGCGGTCGCTCAGCCGCCTCAAACACGGCGACGAATGGGACGAGGCAGGCCAGCACGTCTGGGAGCAGAGCCGCGAGGGCCAGAACGCGGGGAACGGGAGCGTGATGCGGTGTCCACCACTCGCCATCCCGTACGCGACTGACTGGGACCGACTCGCAGAGGTGAGCCGGCAGTCCTCACAGATCACACACGCGGATTCACGGTGCACGTACGGGTGTGCAGTTCTGAATCTCACCATAGCAGGCATACTTGACGACACGGAGACGCCGTTGGGAGACGCGCTTGACTACGTCGGTTCAGACGCACCTGACGAACTCATAGCGGCGCTCGAATCACTCGCTCGCGGTGAGTCCCCCGGTGCATTGGAAACGTCAGGGTACGTCATCGATTCGCTGCAAACAGCACTCCACGATGGGTTATTCGCCGAGAGTGCTGAGGAGGCGATTGTGACCGCTGTCAACCGTGGCGGCGACACCGATACGATTGGCGCGGTAGCGGGCGCGGTCGCCGGTGCACGGTTCGGAGCATCGACGCTTCCTGACCGGTGGCTTGCTGCTCTCGATGCGGCCGAGGAACTCGAATCACTGGCGAACCAACTTACTTGATGTAGTCTCCCGTGAGGGACTCAGGACTGGCTTGAAACACTAACAGCCAGGCCCAGTAGTGTCTTCTAAATCAAAGTCAGAATCAGAGTGCTTTGGATGGCCCTGGATACCAACACGGTGATTTGAGCGAAGCCATTTCACGAACGGTGCTACCTTCTCGCTATCTCTCTCGGTGCGTCCTGAGTTTCGACCGTTGTGGTCACCGGAGCCTGGAATGACCAAGTCGGCGATTTCCTGAGGCACGGTAACCGGATTCTCCCCGAAGTAATAGAACTCACTTGAAATGAGGACCTTCTCCCGATTTCCTTGCTTCTCCACATCTGTCGAGTAATTCGATAGGTCGTGATATCCCGAATGGAGCTGGAAGTAGTCTCCTCCCTGGTGAGTATAGCATAGCTCCTCGTCAATCTCGCCTCGTTCATAGCGCGTTCCTGCCGTCGCTCCAGAACCGTCTGGGAGTTCAGATCCGTCTACGATGGAGATCTCTTCCACTGCAGAGCGGGGAGCATAGATGTTATCTCCAGCGCGATTACTATTCTCGGATAGAGGTTTCCGGGCGTGGAATCGGGGATCAGAATAGTAGTCATCCATCTTGGTAACATACTCTGTTCTAAAAGCGTACACCAGTTCACGTCGAGTTGGATAGTGCCGATTACCGACAGCAAACACCCAGTCTCCTGGTTTCGTTGAACTCCGAACCTGCGGTGCACAAGTCGCTAAAGAGATTAGTCCTTGATGCACGTGTGGTGCGAACCCGGTATCTGTAGCGATGACGTATCCTCTCGATGTTGAAGACTTGGAAGCTTGATCCGAACCTGCTTTCTCTCCGTCAGAGAGATAATGCTTCGGCGGCTTCGCACGAGATTGAACCTCATACGAAACATCACCCTCCAACCACGATCTGATTTCGTCTGGCTTCCCTCGCAGCTTCTTTGGCATAGACCGTTTGAGATCGGTAGCGTTGATACCGAGCAAAGTATTCGGCGTTGAGAGTGGTCGGTACTTGCTGTACCACAGTCCAGAGCCAGAGACGGTCGGAGAGGTCAGCGGAACTGCATGCTCCAGCAGTTCACTCCGGTCTGGATCACCACTTACGATTATTGGATAGCTGTCTCGACCAGGTGTTCTACTGTCTGATGCCAATCTTTCCCGTTTGACATGCGCGTTATTCGGGTATTTGTCCAAGACGCTGCCACGCTCCTCGGGCGTTAGTTCCTCCAGATCGTGAACGGACTCTACGGTGAAGTAGCCGATAATATACAGCGGCTGTGTTGAATCGCTGTAAGGCGGAGAGATTCACTGTTTGACGAAGCGTTTGATGTTATAGACGACACACATCAGCGCGATCTCGCGGAACTCACGAAACCATGACCGCGCTCGCACGGCGAAGC
>NZ_SBIV01000010.1 GCF_004765795.1 Halorussus marinus | reverse complement strand
AGCAATGGCCTCCGGCAGGATCAACCGGAATGGTTGCCGAACCACGAAGGGTTCGGTGGGTCTCTGGCGGAAGCAACTGAATGCTAAATGTCCGTCAGTTCGACGACGCCAAACCAAATCGTTGGTCGGGTGTCACCGAACTACCAGGGCTAACATCAGATCCCATCGTGTACGGCGGACCGCAGGGGTGGAATCCTCATTTCCTTCGGACCTGAACGTTTGCTTCGATCGGTCTTAAACCCATCGAAGCGGGTTCGGTCCGAGATCGCGACGCGAGTTGAACGCGTCCCGAATCACGTCGTGTCGTTTGCTGCATTACGATTCGAACCGCCCTATTCATTTAAGGGCGTCGAACCGGGCCGGCCTTCGGCGGGAAGACCCCCGAAGGCTCGTGCACATTCAATCCAAATGCCCCAGTATCACTTAAGGGCGTCGGATCGAGCTCGCCTCGGCCGTCCCGAATCGAGGGACGCCGTCGACGTTCTATCCGAGTAGCCCACTACACTTAAGGGCATTGGATCGGTTGTCTTGCGGAAGTCGGCCGAGGCGCCTCAAAAAGGCGCCGGTTCTCGCCGAGTTCCGGAGGCCCAAACCGCGGGACCTCGTTCGCATTCCTAACGAATGCCGGGTTACACTTAAGGCCGTCGAACCCGAACTTCTTCGGGGTGCAGTACCGTGGCATGCCAGTGCGAGAGATAGCGCGCCGATGGTAGAGCGACGGCTGAGCGAGGGCGAAAGCTGTGGCGCGGGAGGAGAACGACCGATCGTCCGGCGCGTCGTGCGCGTCGTCACGGCGTGTGTTGCCCGCGCGTGTCCCACTAACGCCACCAGCGCTATAACGGCTCGCATCTCGTGCGCGTTCGGGGGACGTCGGGGCGTTCACTACTGCGCGGCGAAAACAAATACGGAGTCGCTGCCCGCCGGCTTACTCATCGAGGTGTTCGATACCCTGCTTCGAGACGTTAGCCTCGGTGATTTCGTCGGGCATCCAGTCGGGCTTGTCGTCGGGGGCCTGTTCGTGCCACGCCCAGCCCTCGTAGATGTGTACTTTGTCGGTGCCTTTCTCGCGGAGACGGATCTCCGTCTGGTCGGCGTCGTCCTCCGACGGCGCCGGTTCGAGTCGGCGAGCCGCCTTGAGAGCCGCCTGTCGGGGGGTGTTCCCGGAGAACACGCTCGACTCGTCGCCCGACTCACGCAGCGCGAAATTTCGCTTACCATCTTCACGTACCATGGTTTTCTCCTCCATGCCAACCCAGCACAGGACCCATTATAAATATATCGCCGATATGAGTCGTTCGCGGCGAAACTATTAAATACGACGGTGGCGCCGTCGGGTGTTTTTTCGGCCGAACCGCGCAGTCTGTGCGATTTCGCCCCGAAACGATAAGCAGTCCGAGTGGTCGAACTCGAAGCGGCCCGTCGAGATGGGTCGGTCGAAAACACTTAAGTACATTCTGTGGCGAACCAACTGGTAGGATACCGCGATGGTACGGAAAAAGAAGCTCAGCCCGAGCGGGGCGAAAGGCGAGGACGGCGAGTACCACAACGTCCACATCAATCTCCACGAAGACGAGCTGGCCGTCGCCGGGATGGACATCGGTGACGAGGTGTTCGTTCGCGTCCGCGAGGACAAGATCATCATCCAGAAGGCCAACAAAGACGAGGTCGAACACGAGTTCTGAAGCCGAGCGGGGGATTTTTACCGCTCCGGACGGGGTAGACGGACGATGAACGCTTACGACGCCGTGAAGCCGCTTCTTTTCTCCCTTCCGCCCGAAACCGCACACGGGCTCGTCCATCGCGGGCTCGAAGCCACACAGGGGACGCCGCTCGCGGACGCGCTCGCGACTCGCTATCGGGTCGAAGACGACCGCCTCCGCGTCTCGGCGTTCGGTCAGGAGTTCGCCAACCCGGTCGGGGTCGCGGCCGGGTTCGACAAGAACGCGCAGGTGCCCTCGGTGCTGGGAACCCTCGGCTTCGGACACGTCGAAGTCGGCGGAGTCACCGCCGAGCCCCAAGACGGCAACCCTCGTCCGCGGATGTTTCGTCTGCGCGAGGACGAGGCCATCGTCAACCGAATGGGACTGAACAATCGAGGCGCAGAGGCGGTCGGCGGCCGCCTCGCGGCGACCGACGCGCCCGTCCCCGTGGGCGTCAACCTCGCCAAGACCGAGCACGTCGACGCCGCGGCGGCGCCCGCAGACTACCGACGAACGTACGAGGCGGTCGCCGACGGCGGGGACTTTTTCGTCGTCAACGTCTCGTGTCCCAACTCCGAGGGCTTTCGTGAGCTACAGAACCGCGAATCGATGGCGGCTATCCTCGGCGAACTCCTCGACGCGGGCGCGAGCCCCCTGCTGGTCAAACTCTCTCCCGACCTCCCGGATCCCGCGGTCGAGGACGCCCTCGACCTCGTGAACGAACTCGGCCTCGACGGCGTTATCGCGACAAACACGACGACAGACCGACCGGAGGGGCTCCGAAGCCACAACCGCGCCGAGACGGGCGGGCTCTCGGGGAAGCCGATCGAGGGCCGGGCCACCGAGATGGTCCGGTTCGTCGCCGACCGTACGGACGTCCCGGTCGTCGGCGTCGGCGGAGTGTTCACCGCCGAGGACGCCTACCGGAAGATCCGCGCGGGCGCGCGTGTGATTCAACTCTATACCGGACTGGTTTACCGGGGCCCGTCCATCGCGCGCGACATCAACGAGGGGCTCCTCGAACTGCTGGACCGCGACGGCTTCGATAACGTCGAGGACGCCGTAGGCGCGGATCTCGACTGACGAGGTCGAGGCCGTTACGCCAGCGCGTCCAGTCGGAACTCGAAGGCCGCGACGGGGAGTTCGAGGTCGTGTTCGACGAGCACTTCGGGGTGGATTTCGCCGATAACGCCCACGTCTTCGCCGTCGATGACGACCGCCGCGGCGCGCCCGTCGATGAACGACGGGTGGTCGGTCGCCGGGGTTTCGAGGTCGGCGTCGAAGTTGCGCGTGATCGCCTGCAAGCGGGCCTTCGCGTCCTCGTAGGAGGCGTCGTGGCGCGCGAGGACGCCCGCGACCGTCCGGCGTTCCGCGACGCCAGTGTTCTCGGCGTCGTCGACCCGGGCCGCGAGCCCGATCTCCGCGAGGTCCTGCGGATACCCCCGATGGGTGTTGTTTTCGAGCACCATCATGAGCGACGGGAGCGCCCACGTCCGGAGCATGGTGTAGTCCTCGCTGTACGGTTCGAGGATGGTCGCGGGCTCGGCGGCGCCCGTGACGACGTGGTCGAGGTCGGCGTCGCTTCCCTCCGGCCGAGAGATCCGCATCCGGTCGAAGTTCTCCGGCTCGCTGATCATGTGGAAGTTCAGCAGGTCCTCGAAGCCGAGTCCGACCAGCACCTCGCGGGCGGCGTCTTCGAGTTTCGAGCGGTCGTGGCGGCCGCCGACCGTCCCCACGTCGGGGTAGCGCGGTTCGAGGTCGTTGAAACCGTAGGCCCGCCCCACGTCGTCGACGACGTCGAGGGGGTGGAGCACGTCCACCCGGTAGGGCGGCACCTCGACCGTGTAGGCGACCTCGTCGTCGCCGACTTCCTCGGGGTCGGCGTCGAGGCCCGACCGTTCGAGGAGGTCGACCACGCGCTCGGCGCTCAGATCGATCCCGAGCAGGCTCTCGATCCGGTCGTGGGTCACCGTCTTCTCTCGGACCTCGAAGTCGGGGCGCACGAGCGTCCGGTCGGGGTACTCGACCTCGACCGCTTCGACCTTCGCGCCCCGGGCGTCGAGCGCATAGCAGATGATGTTGCACATCCGGTCGATGGTCCACTGGTCGGTGCCGGTTAGTTCGACGAACAGGTCCCGCGAGTCTGTCGAGACCTCGGTCCGCCGGCCGTTGATGACCGGCGGGAACGAGAACAGCCCGATGTCGTCGTAGATCGCGGGGTAGCGGTCGTACTCGGCCACGAGGTCGGCGTACGTCTCGCCGGTCGGATGCGAGTCCAGAACGTCCGCGGGCGTCATCTCCGCGTCGGCGTCCAAGGGAACGAACCGGTCGCCGTCGGGGTCGACGCCCCGGTAGGTGATGGAGTTGCCGGCGGCCGACTGCCCCTCGACGGCGGCGGCTTCCCCTTTCAGCATCGTCAGGTCGTGGATACCGATCGCACCCTTCGCGCGCTTGCGGCCCATCGTGGCGTGGAGCTTCTCCTGGAGCTGGATGAGCGAGTCGAGCGCGTCCTCGTCGAGGCTCACGTCCCGGATCACGGCGCCGGTCACGTACGGCCGCTCGTCGGGGACGCTCTCGTCGACCGCGATGGTCCAGTCGGCGTCGTTCGTGCCGGGGACGTAGACGCCGCGGTCGTCGCCGTACTGGTAGCGAAGCGACCGCGCGACGCCTTCGACCGAGAGCCGGTCGAGGCGGTCGGGCGCAAACTCCAGCTGGAGGTCGCCGTCCTCGGTCCGACCCTCGAACTCGAGTCCGAGCCCGAACATGTCGTCGATCAGTTCGTCGTCGCTCTTCTCGTCGTGGCCGGTCAGGTCCCGGAGTTCGTCGGGGTTCACGTCGACGACTGGCATCAGTGTAGCACCTCCGTCTCCCGCAGCAGTTCGAGGTCCGCGAGCGTCCCGTGGACGTCCCGGATGTCCTCGAAGCCGTACATCAGCATGAGCAGGCGTTCGAGCGCGAGCCCCCACGCCATTACGTCACAGTCGACTCCGAGGGGTTCGAGCACCTCCTCGCGGAACATTCCGGAGTTCCCGATCTCGACCATCTCACCCGTCGTCGGATGCGTGCCGAACAGCTCGAAGCTCGGCTCGGTGTAGGGGTTGTAGTGGGGCTTGAACTCGATGTCGGTGATGCCGAACTGGGCGTAGAACTCCTCGAAGGTGCCCATCAGGTCCCGGACCGAGAGGTCCTCGGCCATCACCCACCCCTCGATCTGGAAGAACTCGAGCAGGTGGGTCGGATCGAGGGTGTCGTTGCGGTACACCTTCTCGACGCTGAAAAAGCGCTGGGGCGGTTCGAGGTCGCCGACTTCGTTGCCCGAGAGGTACCGCATCGACAGCGAGGTGGTGTGGCCACGGAGGTCGACCCCCTTCGCGACCTCCTCGGTCCACGGCGAGTGGTAGCCCTCGCCGTCCTCGCCGACGCCGTTTCGGTGGGCGTCCCGGACGCGTTCGACCAACTCCTCGGGAAGCTCGTCGATCTCGCGCGGGGTCTCTAACGCGAACTGGTCCCAGTGAGTCCGCGCGGGGTGGTCCTGTGGCATGAACAGGCAGTCGTTGATCCAGAACTCCGCGTCGACGTGAGGGCCCTCCATCTCCTCGAAACCCATCCCGACGAGGGTGTCTTTGACCCTGTTTGCGGTCTGGCGGAGGATGTGGGTCTTGCCGCCGTCGACGCGCTGGGCGTCGGCCTCGACGTTGTACTCGGCGAACTCCACGTCGCGCCACTCCCCGGAGGTCAGCATCTCGGGGGTGAGCTGGCCCACGGTCTCGGCGGTCTCGACGCCCTCCATCAGCGCGGTCACGCCCGCGTCGGTGAGCGTCACCGTCCGGACGGTCGACTCGTCGCGCTCGATCAGTTCGCGACGGTCTAGCTGGTCGAGGACCGCCTCGTCGGCGACGGCCTCGCCGGCGTCGAGGTCTGCCAGTGCGCCGGCCTCGGCGTCGCTCTCGGGGTCGGCGTCGGGGTCGGCGGTGATCTCGCCGCTCTCGATCACGCCGTACCCCTTCCGGGCGTAGTTCGAGAGCGCGATGTCGACGGCCGGACCTTCGAGCCCG
This sequence comes from Halorussus marinus, assembly GCF_004765795.1. Classification (GTDB taxonomy): domain Archaea; phylum Halobacteriota; class Halobacteria; order Halobacteriales; family Haladaptataceae; genus Halorussus; species Halorussus marinus. The sequence goes on along the minus strand of NZ_SBIV01000010.1, from coordinate 97,491 downwards.
GACTGTCCGATGACGCGACCCATCTCGACCGGGTCGGCGTCGGCCCCGGCGTCGAGGGCGGTCTCGTACAGGTCGACCTCCGGCAGGTCCGAATCGAGGTACTCGCGGGCCTCGTCGGTGAGCGTCACCGTCTCCTCGATCGACTCCTTGACGGCGACCAGCCCCTCGTCTTCGAGTTCGAAGACGGTGCCGGTGACCGTCTCGGGCTTGTGGCCCGTCTCGTCGGCCAACCGTTCGATACTCCGCGACTCGTCGGCGCTCGCGGCCCGCAGGACCGCGGCCTGTGACTCTGGTAGTTTCATCGTGCGTGGTGTGCTCTTGATGGGTACAACCCTGTGCGACCGTTTATCGTTTCTGAAGCGCGTCCGATGCGCGCGGCTCCGGGTCGGACGCCCCGAGCGGTTTCGTCGCCGGCGAGTTCTCGCTCGACGGGGGAGTCCGCCGCTCTCAGTTCAGGCCGCGAAGAAAAAGTCGAACCCCGCGTCCGAGTGGCGTCGCCGTGGCTGGCCGTCGATCCCACCGAGTCGGGGTTCGTATGGCATACCCGGAAGTTGTTCGCAATCGCTCAAAAGCGTTTGGGAGAACGTCGCGCACTCGCCGGACGAAGACGGGTGCGAAGACGCATCAGTCCACACGTTTTCACCGTGACTGCCGACCCACGGGATACCGCGCAAGCGCGTGCACGAGCAATCGCATCACGAGCGAACGGGCGTGAGCGAGCGGATCAAGCGACGACCGAAGGGAGGAGCGCCGCGTCTGCGTGAGCGGAGAACGCAGGCTCGGGAGAGTTTCGCTCTCCCGGTGTTTTTGATCGAGATTTTGCAAGCGAGCGCCGCTCGGGGCGTCTCGGCGAGCGAAGCGAGCCGAGGCTCGAAAGACGCGAAGCGTCTTTCCGTGCGACCGCTGTAAAAAGTCGTAGGTCGTGTTAAAACTGCCGTTGGACGATCTCTAAGGTCTCCTCGCGGTCGTCCCAGTCGACGAACACCGCGACGCTGGTCGCGCTGGTGATGAGGTCGTGGATGTTGATGTGGGCGTCCGAGAGGGGGTCGACGAAGTTCCGGATGACGCCGGGCTGGTTGGGGAGTTCCCCGCCGGTGACCCGGATGGCCGCCACTTCGTCGTCGACGGTGACGCTCGACAGCGACTCGCCGTCGATGACCTCGCGATGGAGGATGTTCTCGGCGCGCTCGGCGACGTCCTCGTCGACGTAGAAGGTGATCGAGTCCATCCCGCTGGCGGCCGCGTCGATGTTGATGTCGCTGTCGCCCAGCGCCGTCGAGAGGTCGGCGAGGATCCCCGGCTGGTTCCGGATGGCCCGGCCCGCGACCGTGAGGCAGGCCAGGGGCTCCTCGCGCATGTCGATGAGGTTCTCGAACTCCCCGATGATGTCGGTGCCGCCCGCGAGCAGGTCGCCGTGCTGGTAGTGGACCACACGGACGTCGAGGGTCTCGTCCTTGTACGAGAGCGCGCTGGGCGCGACGACTTCGGCCCCGCGGAACGAGAGGTTCCGGAGTTCGTCGACCGAGATCTTCCCGACGTTGCGCGCGCCTTCGACAACATGGGGGTCGCCGGTCATCACGCCTTCCACGTCGGTGACGATGACCACCTCGTCGGCGTCGATGTAGTTGCCGAGCATCACGGCGGTCGTGTCCGAGCCCCCGCGCCCGAGCGTGGTGACGTTGCCCTCGTCGTCCTCGGCGAGAAAGCCCGTGATCACCGGGACCACGTCGCCGAGTTCGGCCGCGAGCTCCGCGACCGCCGCCTTCGTCCGCTCGGCGTCGACCTCGCCGTGGCCGTCGGTGTAGATCGGCCACCGGCCCGAGCCGGGCTCGACGAAGACCGCCTCGACGCCCCGAGACGAGAGCGCCGCCTTCAGCATCCGGACGCTGGTGCGTTCGCCCATGCTGACGATCTCGGCGCGGTCGGGATCGTCGGCCTCGAACTCGATCTCGTCGAGGAGTTCGTCGGTGGTGTTGCCCATCGCGCTCGCGACGACCGCGATCTCGTGGCCCTGCGCGACCGCGTCCGCGATGGAGTCGGCCGCCCGGTTGATGCGATCGCCGCTGCCGAGGCTCGTCCCGCCGAACTTGGCTACGACGCGCATACGATCACCTGTGGACTGGTCGGCCCTCGCGTGCGGGTAGTAAACATATGGGAGAGTAGCTGTGGCGTGCAGATAACTGCTTTCATGTGCGAGAAGCTTGCCGGCCGGGAATCACTCCTCACGGGGGCCCGGAGCGTCCGGCGAGTGGGCGTTTGGCTCTGCGTCGGCGGGCGATCGCTCGGCGGGGCCGGGGGCGTCGGAGTCCGGATCGACGGGACCGTCGCCCTCGGCGGGGTCGTCCATCTCCGCGATCGGGTCGAACGTGACCAGCCCCCGACCTGCGGTGAACTCGTAGGCGGTCCACTCCGGGATCGACAGCACGCCGTTCATCTTCCGGATCCGGAGCCGCTTGATGAGGGTGTCTCGGACGATCGAGCCGTTCATCTGCATGTCGACGATGCCGTCGACCGCGTACCCGAGGTCGTGGGGGAACGTCCGCTCCTCGCCGGTGATGGTCCCCCCGGCGAACACCGGGACGAACCGGCCTTTACAGACGTCGGCCCGGACGTCTTTCACGCAGTCGTAGGCCCGTATCGGCTGGACGAGCGTACCGAACTCCGTCAGCGAGTCGATCGTCACGACGCCGGCGTCGGTCATCCCGAGCGCTTCGAGACACCCGTCGAGTTTGTTCTGGAGTTCGCTCACGTCGCTCGGGTCTCTGACCGTCTCGGTCACGTCCCGGGCGATCCGGCGGATGTGGCTTGTCCACTCGTTCATCCGGTCGAACATCCGGTCGCGATCGCTCACCCGATACGTGAAACAGTCGAGGATGTGGAGCCGCCCCGACTCCAGATACGGCAGGACGTTCCAGTCGAGCGCGAGGAAGTTCTCGACGACCGAGACCGGCGGCTCGGTGAAGGTGACGACGACTGCGGGCTCGTCGCGCTCTAGGGCGCGCCAGACGAGTTCGGCCAGTAGCGTCTCGTTACGGGCGCCCTCGTCGCTCGACACCAGCACGAACGAGTTGCGCGGAAGTCCTTGAGGAAGGCCCGCGTCGAGGCCCGACACGCCGGTCCGCATCCGACGGTGGCCGTGGTACTCGGTGAACACCCGATCGGTCTCGCGCATCGCCGTCCGACACGCCTCCGAGCAGAACTCGTAGGTAGCACCCCGATGGCTCAGCGTCTCGCGGCCACACGATAAGGGGAGCCGACAGAAGTCACAGAGCCGGGGGGCGTCGTCCGTGTCACTCATACGCGCGGATACGGAGCCGACCGAGAAGAAACTACGCGTCGCCGGCCATCGCGACGGGGTCCCCGCGGGCTTTAACTTCGCGGTCGTCTAATCGAAACCAGTGCGTGTACGAGACGCGGTCGAGGACGACGACGACGCGCTCGGCGAGTTCGCCGACGCGCCCGCGGAAGTGATGCGTAACGTGGTCCACGACCGGACGGTCCGAGTGGCCGAAACGGAGGCCGACGGCGAGACCGAAATCGTCGGCTTCGTCGGCTTCGACGCGATGCCCGGCACCGTCCGGGTGACGTATCTCCGCGGGTCGCCCGACGCCCGCGAGCGCCTGCTCGAGGAGCCGATCCGATTCGCCCGCAAGGAGGGGATGAGCGTCGAAGTGTTGGTCCCCGAACGCGAGGAGGGGACGGCGTCGGTCGTCGAGGCGGCGGGGTTCGAACCCGCCGGGAGCGGTCCGCGGTTCGACGGGGGCCGCACCCTGAAGTACCGGCTCGACCCGCCCTCGGGGTGAGGACGATCGACGGGTCGGGATCTGGTCGGGCGGCGTCGGAGGAGTCGTCGGCGACGCCACGGATGAGACGATCAGCTCCCATCGCCACGCGAGGCGGATCGCGGCCGAACCCCTCCGTTTCGGGTGGAGCCTTCGGTACCGCGCCACACGGTCGACCCGAGATCCGAGGAGGCGTCGCGACGCGGAGAATCAGCTGAACTTCCGGACGGTCATGTCGAGGGTGTCGAGGTCGAGAATCGGCGCGAAGCCTGCGTCTGGGTCGATGTTCACCGACTTCTGGAACGCGGTCTGAGCCTGCCAACAGCCGGAGTTGACCGCGAGCACGTTGTGGTACTTCCCCCACCCGAGCTTGTGGACGTGGCCGGTGTGGAACACGTCCGGGACCTGATCCATCACGAGGTAGTCTCGCTCCTCGGGCGCGAGGCGGGTCTTGCCGCCGAACTGCGGGGCGACGTGGCGCTTTTTCAGGAGTTGGTACATCGCCTTGTGTGGCTCCTCGTAGCTCGCCTTCTCCTCGGGGAGTTCGGCGATGACCTCGTCGAGCGAGACCCCGTGGTACATCAGGACGTCGACGCCCTCGACGGTCACCGTCGAGGGGTTGCCGGTGATCTCGGCGTCGTGAGCCGACATGATCGACCGGAGTTCGTCGTCGAAGCCGGGTTGGGGTTCGGCGAGTCGGACCGCGTCGTGGTTGCCCGGGATCATGACGATGTCGAGATCCCCGGGCACCTCCTTGAGGTGTTCGGAGAACTGCTCGTACTGATCGTAGATGTCGACGATGTCGAGTTCCTCGTCTTGATCCGGGTAGACGCCGACGCCTTCGACCATGTCACCGGCGAGCAGGAGGTACTCGACGCGTTCGGCCTCCTCTGTGTGGAGCCAGTCGGCGAACCGCGACCACGCGTCGGCCATGAACTCCTGGCTCCCGACGTGGACGTCGCTGATGAGCGCGGCCTGGACGTGGCGGTCGGCGGTCGAGGGCTCGTAGGTCCGGGGCACGTCCGGGAAGTACAGCGAGTCGACGAACAGGATGCCGTCGCCGTCGTCGTTGTCGTCCGAGAGCGTGCCCTCGACGGCGATGACCTCGTCGAAGAGGAGTTCGTCGACCACGTCGGCGAACTCCCGGTCTTTCATCACCAGACAGGGGTACGTCCCGCTGGTGTCTTCGAGTTCGATGAGCCAGTGACCGCTCGCGGTCGAGCGGATGTCGCTGATCATCCCGACGATGGCGGTGTCGCCGCCGCCGGGCATCTTCCGAACCGCGGACGTCGGTCGGACGTTGACCCGCGAGCGAAGTTGCGAGGAGAGGCGCTTGTACCGGTCGCGAAACACCGAGACGAAGTCCTCGTACTCGCCGGTTCCGGTGCTCTCGCCGGTCACATCGCCCGCGATGTCGAGCGACCGCGCGTCGAGGTCGGGGTCCCGGACGAACTGCTCGGGCCGAGAGGCGTCTCGGTCCGCGCTTTCTACCCCCTTCGTTTCGTCTGCGCTTCGTCGTTCTGTCTCTCGATTGGCGCTGTTTTTCGCTCCAGTAGAAGCAGAGGTGTTCGGGGCGGGCGGTTCGGGGCTCGCGATGTCCGCGTTCGCGTTCGCGCCGGCGTCGTCGAGGACGCGACGGACGTGGTCGGCCGAGAGCTTCAGCGCGTCGTCGGGGGCGCGTTCGACCGCGGCCGCGAGCGCGAGCCCCGGTTCGTCGGCGCCCGCGAGCAGCGTCACCGCCTCGGGATCGGCGTTGTACCCGCGGCTGGTGAGTTCGCTGACGATGCGGGCCGGGGTCTCCATCGGCACGTACGCCACATTTCGGGGCGGAAGCAAAAGCGTGCCGAACCGATCCGGGCGTTCGGCGCCGGTGACCCGGAAAATTGACAACCTCGGACGGGTAAGGTGGGGCCGATGAGTGCTCCCCGCGACGACACTTCGTCGGACGAGTCCGCCGACGACGGTAGCCGGGGCGACACTGCGGCGTCGCCGTCGGGGTCGAACGACGGGCTCGGACCGGACGCTCAGTCGGGATCGCGCTCGGACGCGCCGGCGGCCCGGTCGAACGGCCCGCCGGGACCGCGCTCGGACGGCGGCGAGGCGAGCGACACCGGGCCGATCGCGCTGATCGGGCGCTTCCGCCGGAGCGACCACGGGGCGGTCGTGTTCGTCCGCGAACTGCTGAGTAGCGCCGCGATTGTCGTGGCGATCGGACTGTTGCTGTTCGCCGCGAGCGGCGTCTGGCCGCCGATGGTCGCCATCGAGAGCGGGAGCATGGAACCCCAGATGTACAAGGGCGATCTGGTGTTCGTGATGGAGGAAGGCCGCCTCGCCCCCGACGTCGCGCACGCCGACACCGGAATCGTGACGTATCGGGCCGGCGCCGAGGCGGGCTACTCGAAGTTCAACAACCCCGGCGACGTGATCATCTACACGCAGAACGGCGACCCCGGAAGGACGCCCATAATACACCGCGCGATGTTCTGGGTCGAGAGCGGCGAGAACTGGTACGACGAGGCCAACAAGCAGTACCTGCGAGCCGACAACTGCGGGGAACTCGCGAACTGCCCGGCGCCCCACGCCGGGTTCATCACGAAGGGGGACAACAACGGCGAGTACGATCAGGCCAGACGGATCTCGACGGTCGTGAAACCCGACTGGGTCCGCGGGACCGCAGAGGTCCGGATCCCGTGGCTCGGATGGGTGCGCCTTTACTTCTCGGGGGCCGCGTAGCCCCTCCGTTTCGGGTGGACAACGTTTCGACCGTGAAAGCCCGCCGTTTCGGGTCGAGCGTAACGAGCGTCGTCAGTTGTCGAACCGGGCCTGTACGAACGGCTGGACGTTCTCGATGTCGCCGAGTCGCGAGTCGGACATCAACACCGCCTCGGTCTCGTCGATCGGCACCGAGAGGCTGATCTCCTTCGTGCGGCCGTACCGGCCCTTCGAGACGACGACCGCGTTCACGATTCCGAGCATGTCGAGTTCGCTGATGAGGTCGGTCACCCGGCGCTGGGTGAGCACGTCGGCGTCGATCTCCTCGCAGAGGCGCTTGTAAATGTTGTACACCTCGCCGGTGTTGATGTTGTGGACGCCGTTTTTCTCGAGCGAGATGATCGAGAACAGCACGAGCTTCGACTGGGTCGGGAGCGTCCGGACCACCTCGACCACGCGGTCGAGTTCGATCTTCTCTTGGGCCTTCCGGACGTGGGTCTCGGTCACGCCCTCCGACTGGTCGCGCTCGGCGAGTTCCCCCGCGGTCCGGAGCAGGTCGAGCGCCCGGCGGGCGTCGCCGTGCTCCTGTGCGGCGAACGCCGCACACAGCGGGATCACGTCGTCGCTGAGCGCGTCGGCCTTGAACGCCACGTCGGCGCGGTGCTGGAGGATGTCCCGGAGCTGATTGGCGTCGTAGGGCGGAAAGACGATCTCCTCCTCGCCGAGCGAGGACTTCACCCGGGGGTCGAGGAAGTCGGTGAACTTGAGGTCGTTCGAGATGCCGATGATCGAGACCCGGGAGTTGTCCAGTTCGGAGTTCATCCGCGAGAGGTTGTAGAGGGTGTCGTCGCCGGACTTCTCGACCAGCTTGTCGATCTCGTCGAGCATGATGACGACCACCCGTTCCTCGTAGTCGACCGCGTCGAAGAAGGTGCTGTAGACACGGTCGGTCGGCCAGCCGGTCATCGGGACCGACTCCATCTCCTCGCGGTCGGCCTCGCGCTCCTCGATCCGGGCGGATATCTCCGCCGTCGAGTCGAACTCGGTGTCCGCGAGCGCGGCGGGGTCGGCGGTCGCCTCCTCGCGGAGCGCCGACAGCTCCTCGATGCGACCGGTGACGAACTCCCGGTTTGACTCGATGAACTTGTTCGCGAGCTGGGCGAGCACGCGATACTGGGTGTCGGTCACCTCGCAGTTGATGTACTCGACGTTGCAGGGGACGTCGTACTTCTGGGAGGTGCTCTCTAGCTCCTTGCTGACGAACTTCGCGCTGGCGGTCTTGCCGGTCCCGGTCTTGCCGTAGATGAGGATGTTCGACGGCGTCTCTCCCCGGAGCGCCGCGACCAGAATCGTCGCCATGTTGTTGATCTGGTCTTTGCGGTGCGGGAGTTCGTGTGGCGTGTACGACGGCCGGAGGACCTCCTTGTTCTCGAAGATGGGCTCGCCCGACAGCAGATCGTCGAACAGGCCCTGGTCGTCGTCCTCGTCGTCGAGCACGACGTCGTCGAGGTCGACGTTCTCGAAGCTACTGTCGGGACTCACCTCGACCTCGTCGTCCGTCGGTTGCGTGTTTTCGTCAGACATGCGTGCGTTCCGACCCCTACGTTTCAGGTGGAAGACGCGCTTCGTACGACGAAATCCGGCGATACCGGCCGAGAGAGCCGGGAAGCCGAAGGCGAGAAGTCGCCGGCGCGTCCAGTTGATGCAAATGAACCAAAGGTCCAGGAGGGTATTAAACTCTTTCTTCTTTCCTCGGTGGCCGACCGAGTTCGCGGTCGAAACGATCTCCGGCGGGGGAGATCGCACGAAGTTCGCCGGAAAAAGTGGGACTCCAAGCGCCGTCTCGGACACGTATTATCTCCTAACTGTAAATATAGCTGTCATTTTCGTAGCGATAGTTCGCGGGCCGATCCTGAGTAGCCGCGACTCGATTCGCGCGGTGGTCTCACACTCACCCGAGAGAGCAGTTATCGGACCGACCCGATCGCTCGGACCGACCCCGGAAGATGGTGGCGAGGAACACTCCACCCCCCACCCCTTCGTTTCGGGTGGAGACGGAGAAACGCGGTGGGGCGGGGAGGGGGTCTCTAGAACCAGAGCATTTATTACAACATGGCTTAAACAATATCCGCGAACCAAAGCTAATCTATATTTTAGTTGTTTCGGATAGTGAATTATATCCGCCGATCGCTCCGAACCCGCACCCCCACCCCGGCGATTCGCCCGTTCCACTTGAAACGAAGGGGTGGGGGTGGTCGGAACGACGCCGCCCGAAGACCTCCTCCGTCGGCGTCGACGGACGAATAGTATGAACGTTCGCTAGCTTTCGAACTCTCGACCCGTCGAATCGAACGGTCGAGCGCGTTCAGTGGTCGAACCCGACCCCGTCTCTTTCTCCATTGGCTCGGGCTCACAACCCCCACGTTTCGATTGGAAACGCCGACCGACTCGACTCGAAATTCGGGGGCGAGTCGACTCTGATTCGAGTTCACCACCGAACCGGAGCGAGACGGTATCGAGTTCACTGCTGGTCGCAAACGACGCGTCGAAAGTCCGGCCCTTCACGCGCCCTCTCTGTCGAACCATCCACAGCACTCCAGCCCGACGAACCATCCACAGCACCCCAACCTGACGAACCATCTCCGACGTACCTCATATGGCTGAGATTCGCGTGCGGGCGATACACTCCCATAGCCCTCCGGGCCAGAGACATGCTAAACGAACTACTATCGACAGATCATGGAGATATAGTATCGGAACCGCTGTCAGATCCCGAATACGGGTTTTCGACACCACGTTGTCTGACGTAGGTTTAAGTGAGTGGGGTAATGTTGTTCGCGCAACAGCCCCCGTGACGGTACTCTTAACCGATAGCGGAGGACTGGGAGGAAAGGATGGGATTGTTCACGGATCTCAAAGACAGCGTATCCCGCGTCACTGACAAGCTATTCTCCGCACAGGAACCGAAGCGTATCGGCATCTACGGGCCGCCCAACGCCGGCAAGACGACGCTCGCGAACCGAATCGCCCGCGACTGGACCGGCGACGCCGTCGGTCCGGAGAGCCACATTCCACACGAAACCCGACGGGCCCGCCGCAAGGAGAACGTCGAGATCGAGCGCAACGGAAAGAAGGTAACGATCGACATCGTCGACACACCGGGGGTGACGACGAAGGTCGACTACGAGGAGTTCCTCGACCACGACATGGAAAAGGAAGACGCCGTCCGACGTTCCCGGGAGGCGACCGAGGGCGTCGCGGAGGCGATGCACTGGCTCCGCGAGGACGTGGACGGGGTCATCTACGTGCTCGACAGCACGACCGACCCGTTCACGCAGGTAAACACTATGCTCATCGGCATCATCGAGAGCCAGGACCTCCCGGTCTTGATTCTCGCCAACAAGACAGACCTCGAAGATTCGAGCGTTCAGCGCATCCGCAACGCCTTCCCTCAACACGAGACGATCCCCTCGTCGGCGCTGGAAGGCGACAACATGGACGAAGTGTACGAGAAAATCGCGGAGTACTTCGGGTGATACGATGCCGGAAGTGAAAGAGGACGGCCCCAACGACGGCGGAGGCGGCGTCCAGATCGATCTCATCGGCGCCGACCGGATGGCCGAGATGGCGTCGATGGAGAAGATACGGATGATACTCGACGGCGTCCGCGACGGCAACATCGTCATCCTCGAACAGGGGCTGTCCCCCGACGAGGAGAGCAAACTCATCGAGGTGACGATGACCGAGATCAGCCCCGACGAGTTCAACGGCATCGAGATCGAGACTTACCCCCGCTCGGAGACTTCCGACCAGAGCTTCCTCGACCGGCTGATGGGCAAGGAGTCGACCGCGAAGCTCACCGTCATCGGTCCCGCGAACCAGATCGAGACCCTCCACAAGGACGAGAACCTCATCAGCGCGCTCGTCTCCCGGAAATAATGCCCCACCAGTGTACCAACTGCGGACGCGCGTTCGCCGACGGCTCGAAGGAGATGCTCTCGGGGTGTCCGGACTGTGGCGGCAACAAGTTCCAGTTCCGGCCGTCGGGCGCGGTCGATCCCGGACCCGAAACGGGGGGCGCCGACGCGACCCCCCGCGACGCCGGCGGGACCGCCCCGAAGAAGGCCCCCGAAGCGGCCGACGCCCGATCCTCGGTCGGGGACGCCTCGGCGTCCGAGCGCGGGCCGACCGCGGGCGACGCGGAGGGCGACGACGGCGCGGGCGCCGTCGGTCGGGCGGCCGCGACCGTCCGCGACTGGGTGGGAACCGGCACCGAGACCGACCGGCGCGAGTCGCCGGGACGCGACACGGCCGACGCGGGGTCGCCCAATCCCGAGGCCGCCACGCGGTCCGCGACCGGCGAAGACACCGCGCAGGCGAGCGCGCGAAGCGACGTCGTCTCCGACGACGAACTCCCCGACGCTCCGGCCGCCGGACCCGAGACGCCGCCGGCCGGTGAGGTCGTCGATACGCCCGACGACGACTCGCCGGGGCTCGAAGAGCTCCGCGAGGAGCTCAACAGCCAGTTCGAGAGTATCCGGATCGTCGAGCCCGGGCAGTACGAACTCAACCTGATGGAGCTGTACGAGCGCGAGGAGTACATCATCGCGCTTCAAGAGGACGGCAAGTACGTCATCGAGGTGCCCGACGGCTGGGAAGAGCCCGACCGGTAGTCGCGAGCGGGCCGACCATCGGGGTGTGGGGAGCTGTTTTCAGCGCTGTGGCCCCGAGCGAGGACCGGCAACCGACGCGGTGATGCCAAAACGGTTTACACCGGCCACTCGAACCACTCGGACCGATGCTCGACGACGCCAAGCGCCGGGCGCGCGCCGTCGCGTTTCTCTTTCCGGCCGCGCTCGCGCGCCTCGGCCTGCTCGATCGCGAGAAGGGCGAGGAGGCGTTCGATCTGGCGGTTCCGGTGATGGTCACCGGCGGGATGCGCACACTGCTCCGGGTCGCGGACTTCTTCATGGTGGGACAGGCGATGGGGTCGACTGCGGTCGCGGCGCTCGAACTCGGATTTCAGTACTTCTTCGTCCCGTTCGGCATCTCGCTGGGACTGACCAGCGGTACCATCAGCGTCGTCTCGCGGTTCGAAGGCGCCGACGAACACGAGAAGGCCAACTTCGCGATCAAGCAGTCGCTGTGGATCGCGCTGTTGCTCGCGGTTCCGATCACCGCCGCGACGTGGGTGTACGCCGACGGCATGATCGCGCTGCTGACCGACGACCCCCGGACGATCGAACTCGGCGCGCTCTACCTCCGGATCATCATGCTGTCGGTCACGTTCCGGTTCTGGAGCATGATCGCCGCCCGAGCGCTCGCCGGCGTCGGCGACACCCGGACCCCGATGTACATCCGACTGCTCACCCTCCCGACGAACATCGGGCTGAACGCGGTCCTGATCTTCGGGCTGGGTCCGTTCCCGACTCTCGGCGTCGCCGGGGCGGCGTGGGGGACCGCCATCGCCAACACCCTCGCGGCGGTCCTGTTCACCGGCGTGCTCCTCTCGGGGCGGTTCTCGGTCCGACTCCCGCTCGGGGGCAAGCAGTGGGACTGGTCGATCGCGACCGAGATCGTCCGGGTGGGCCTGCCGCTGGCGGGGACCCGACTCGCCCGGACGTTCGGACGATTCCCGTTTCTGGTCGTGCTCACGACCCTCGGGACGCCGGTGGTCGCGGCCTACGCCATCGGCCGGCGAGTGATGTTGCTCGCGCTGATGCCCGCGTGGGGGTACTCGACCGCCTCCTCGACGCTCGTCGGCCAGTCGATCGGGGCGGGCAACGACGAGGAGGCCGACGCGTACGGCTGGCAGACTCTCCGGATCGCCCTGATAACCCAGTTGCTGATCGCGGTCGTGCTGGTCGCGGCGGCCAGACCGCTCGCGGTCGCGTTCGGCACCGAACACGTCGACCTGACGGTGACGTTCATCCGGGTGTTCGGACTCGGCGTCGCGGGCTTCAGCGTCTCGCGGACGATGCGGGGCGGCCTGCGGGGCGCGGGCGACACCCGCTGGCCGTTCTACGGCACGATCGTGGGGAGCTATCTGTTCAAGCTCCCGATCGCGTTCCTCGCGGTCGCGCCGGGGGTCGCGCTGTTCTCGGTCGGGCCGTGGACGCTCGCGCCCGGCCTCGGGCTGGGACTGACCGCGGTGTACGTCTCCATCGTCGGGGACATGTACGTCCGGGCGGCGGTCAACGTCTTCCGGTTCTGGACCGGCGAGTGGAAGCGGATTGCCCGCGAATCCGACGTCGGCGCGGGCACCGGCGCGGACTGACTCGGCCGGGCGCCGCCCCGACGGCTCGTTCGCCTCAATCCGGCCCATTTTAAACCCTCGCGGCCGAACCCCCGACCATGAGCACGGCAACCAAAATCGTGGTCGGGACGGTCGGAATCACTTCGGTCCTCGCGGTCGCGCTACTGGTCAATCTCTGGCTTCTGGCGTGATGTTCGACGAACGGACGCTCCCCGAGGACGTGGCGGCCGTTCGGGCGGCTCACGCCCCCGAGGCGCTCGTCCTCGACTGCGGGACCGACTTCGAGACGCTCGCCCCGGCGCAGGCCGAGGATCTCGGTCTGCTGGTCGACTCGCTCGATCCGTCGTCGTTTCCCGAGTCGTGGCTCCCCGAGGACGCTCCGGAACTGCTCGGGCGGTACGCCTCGACGGACTTCACGATCGGGATGCCCGGCGACGGCAGCGTGGCGTGGACCCGCCAGACGGTCCCGCCGACGGTGTTCGTGAAGGCCCGCGTGCAGGGCTCGCCCGACGACTTCGTCGAGTTCCTGATCGCGGAGGCGCTCGTCGAGGTCGGATCGGACGACCCCGAGCACTTCCTCGGGTTCTTCGGCGATCGGTACGCCGACCTCGACGCGGCGCTCCCGTTCGACGCCGGGAGCGTCTACCAGATCGCGGCGGCGCTGTACGACGCCTATCGGGGTCTCTACACCCGCGAGATCTTCGCCGACTGGGCCGACGAGCGCCCCCGGCTGTTCGAGGCGTGGCAGGACGCGGGCGAGCGGATCGAGCCGAGACTCGACGGGCTCCCCGGTGCGATGGCCCGCGAGGAGACCGACTTCGCCGAGGCGGCGGAGTTCGCCTGTAGCGCGGTCAAACACGGCCTCGAACTCCCCGCGCCGTTCGCCGCACTCGACACCGAGACGTACCGGGATCACGGCGCCGACTACGCGGTTACGTGGGCCGAGAAGACCTTCGCGTAGCGACGGACGCCCCCGGACGGCGCGACAATCGTCGCGATCGCCCAACGATTTTTATAGATTGGCGCCGAATTTTGAAACAGGTCTATGAGTGATTACTGGGACGTGCGCGGGGACGCACGCGGCTGGGAGGAACAGCTCTATCCCGATGCCGTCGACGATGAGGACGGCGTCGAGATGTGGACGACCGAGTGAGGAGTGCGAGCGACGGTCGATTTTTCGCGACGACGCACCCGCCGGCTTTCGGCGAGTCGCATTGCCGTCGGTGGTTCGGAACGCGACGCTCGGGTCGTCACTGTCGGCTGGGACGGCCTCGACCCCCCCGTTTCGCGTGGAACTTCCTCAGGGGACGAGTCGCTCGCCGTCGTCGTCGTAGACCTCGATTGCGTCGACGGGACAGACGCGGGCGGCCATCTTGGCGTCGAACTCCGCGTCCTCGGGCACTTCGCGGACGAACAGGTCCGGCTCGTCCTCCTCGCCGTCCCGGAGGTCGGCCTTGCCGTCCTCGCGGTTCTCCTCGAAGGCCTCCCACTCGGCGGTACACTGGAACATCCCGGTGCAGGTGTCGCGGTCGAACTCGATTCGCATGGTTCGACGTTTGGGGGGCACCCCCAAAGCGATGGCGGACTCCCGTATGCGTCTTCGGCGACACCGAACCCGCGGACCAACGACTCCGAACACTCGCGGCGACGAACCGCCAGCGACTCCCGTCGCTTATGAATCACCGCGACCCAACCTCGCGCCGAGCCCTCAGGTGCCCGGTGCAGGTCCCGGAGTTGGTGGTCGGTTCGAGGCCCGAGTACGGACACACGATCCGCCTTCGGGCCCCCGAATCTCGCCCACATCGACCCGACAGTTTAAACCACGAGACGCGCCAAAGCGGGTGTAATGAACCCGTTCGTCCCCCGACGCCGGAGGTGGACCCCGTGAGCGTCGAGATCGCCGACATCGACGGTCTCCCCGAGGGCGTCGCCGACCACTTCCGCGAGCAGGGCATCGAGGAGCTCTACCCGCCACAGGGCGAGGCCGTCGAGGCCGGCGTCGCCGACGGCGAGAGCGTGGTCGCCAGCGTCCCCACCGCCAGCGGTAAGACCCTCATCGCGCAACTCGCGATGCTCACCAGCGTCGCCCGCGGCGGCAAGGCCCTCTACATCGTTCCGCTCCGGGCGCTCGCCAGCGAAAAGAAGGCCGAGTTCGAGGAGTTCGAGCAGTACGGGATCGACGTGGGCGTCTCGACCGGCAACTACGACAGCGACGGCGACTGGCTGGCGAGCAAGGACATCATCGTCGCCACCAGCGAGAAGGTCGACTCGCTCGTCCGGAACGGCGCCCAATGGGTCGACGACCTGACCTGCGTGGTCGCCGACGAGGTCCATCTCGTCGACGACCCCAACCGCGGCCCGACGCTCGAAGTCACCCTCGCGAAGCTCCGCAAGCTCAACGAGGACCTCCAGACGGTCGCGCTCTCGGCGACGGTCGGCAACGCCGACGAGATCGCCGACTGGCTCGACGCGACGCTGGTCGACTCGACGTGGCGGCCGATCGAACTCCGATCGGGGGTCCTCTACGGGCAGGCGCTCCACTTCGACGACGGCTCGAAGACCCAGATCTCGCGGGGCAACGAGAAGGCGACCGCCGCCCTCGTCGAGGATACCCTGACCGACGAGGGATCGTCGCTGGTGTTCGTCAACTCTCGGCGCAACGCCGAGGCCTCGGCGCGCCGACTCGCGGACGTGACCCGCGACCACCTCGACCCCGAGGAGCGCGACCGGCTCGCGGAGATCGCCGACGAGATCCGGGAAGCGAGCGACACCCAGACCAGCGAGGACCTCGCCGACGCCGTCGCGAAGGGCGCGGCGTTTCACCACGCCGGGCTCGCGAGCGACCACCGCGCGCTCGTCGAAGACGCCTTCCGCGACCGACTCGTGAAAGTCATCTCCGCGACCCCGACGCTCGCGGCGGGGGTCAACACCCCGTCCCGTCGGGTCATCGTCAGGGACTGGCGGCGCTACGACGGCGACGTCGGCGGGATGGCGCCCCTCGACGTGCTGGAGGTCCACCAGATGTTCGGCCGGGCCGGCCGGCCGGGACTGGACCCCTACGGCGAGGCGGTGCTCATCGCCAACAGCCACGACGAGCTCGACGAGTTGTTCGAGCGCTACGTCTGGGCCGACCCCGAGCCGGTGCGCTCCAAACTCGCGGCCGAGCCCGCGCTCCGGACTCACATCCTCGCGACCGTCGCGACGGGGTTCGCCGACACCGAAGACGAGCTGGTGTCGTTTCTCGAACGCACTCTCTACGCCACCCAGACCGACGAGACGGGCCGGCTCGAAACGGTGACACAGAACGTTCTGGACTACCTCGAACGCAACGAGTTTCTCGCACGCGAGAACGGGGGCCTGCGCGCGACCGGTCTCGGCCACCGCGTCTCACAGTTGTACGTCGACCCGATGAGCGCGGCCGAGATCATCTACGGGCTACGGGACGCCGAGGACCGCCCGACAGCGTTCGGGCTCTACCACCTCGTCGCGCGCACGCCCGACATGTACGAACTCTACCTCCGGTCGGGCGACCGCGAGGAGTACACCGAACTCGCCTACGAGCGCGAGACGGAGTTCCTCGGCTCGATGCCCTCGGAGTTCGACGACGGCGCGTTTGAAGACTGGCTCTCGGCGCTCAAGACCGCCCGGATGCTCGAAGACTGGGCGTCCGAGACCGACGAGGACGCCATCGCCGAGCGCTACGGCGTCGGCCCGGGCGACATCCGCGGGAAGGTCGAGACCGCCGAGTGGCTGCTCAACGCCGCCGAGCGACTGGCGGGCGAACTCGACCTCGAATGTGGGCCCGCGATCCGGGAGGCGCGCAAGCGCGTCGAGTATGGCGTCCGCGAGGAGCTGTTGGACCTCGCGGGCGTCCGGAACGTCGGTCGCAAGCGCGCTCGGCGGCTTTACGAGGCCGGCGTCGAGTCGCGAGCCGACCTCCGGGAGGCCGACAAGTCGGTCGTTCTCGGGGCGGTCCGGGGCCGCACGAAGACCGCCGAGACCATCCTCGAAAACGTCGGCCGCAAGGACCCCGACCTGACCGGCGTGGAGGCCGACACCGAACTCGACACCGAGTCGTCGGCGGACGCCGGCGACGGCGGCCAGCAGAGCCTCGGTGATTTCGAATGACGGGGGCCGACCGATGAAGATCGTCGACGGCCGGGCCGAGATCGCGGACCTCGATCGCTTTCTCGACCGGTTGAGGGCGATCGGCGACGAGCACGACTGTGCGGTCCAAGCGGTCGACGCCGACCTCGTCGTCGGCGAGTCACATCTCCGGGCGGCGGTCGAGCACGCCGACCGCGCGTTCAAGCGAGGCGAGAACGTCGCTCGCGACCCCGCAGTCGAGATACTGCTGTACGCCGCGGGGCGACGCCAGATCAACCGCGCGCTTCGTCTGGGGGTCGGCGAGGGCGACGCGCCCGTGGCGGTCGCCGTGAACGGTCTCGACCCGGCGGCCGACGAGGCCGCCGCGGCCGACGCGGTCCGAGACCTGCTGGCCTCGACCGACCCGGACGCCGCTTCGTCCGACCGCATCGACACCCCGGCGGTTCGGGAGTTTTTCGACGTCTCGGACGCCGAACTCGCCGCCACCGACGCGACGCTCGCGGAGCTCGTCCGCGAGCGAGTCGCCCTGCTCGACGTGGAGAAGTGACCTTCGTCGACGCCGGCCGCGCCGAGCGCTCGCCGGCTCGACAGCCAGCAAGGTTAGGGACGTCACGACCGTAGCCGAATCCATGTCCGACTACGATCCGGACGCCGAGAAAGAGCAGCGACGCGCCCGCGAACGCCGGCGCGAGCGGACCGAGAGCGTCGAGTCGATGCTCGGGGAGGCCGGCGAACTGCTCGGCGAACACAAGTACCCCGCGACCAGCGAGGAACTGGCGGCCGAGTACGGCGACCAGCCCCTCGACCTCGCGAACGAGACCGAATCGCTCGGGAGCGTGTTCGATCGGCTGGTCGACGAGCGGTTCGAGTCCGCCGACGAGGCCCGCGAAGCGATATACGGCGAGATCACCGGCGCGGCGGCGGGGCCCGAGGAGTACAACGACCAGCGCGACCTCGGGGCGCTCGACGGAGACGCGACCGACGACGAGTCGAACGCGAACTCGAACTAGCTGTGGCGGGCCCGGTCCTCGTCTCCAGTCGAAACGAAGGGGTTGAATCGAGAGACGGAGCCGAGGCTTTCGAGGGGGGTATAAGAGCCCGTACGATCCGATTTCTGCGCTTTGTCGGTTTCGGAACCGGCTGTTTAATCTCTTTCGGTATCGCTCTCCTCGGAGGCGAAACTCCGACGAGACGGCGCCCGATGCCGAGATCGAAACTCGAAAGTAAGAATTCGCTCGGAGTCGACGGGAAACCAAGAATAGTCCCACCAGGATTCGAACCTGGGTCGAAGCCCCCAGAAGGCTTCAGGATTGGCCACTACCCCATGGGACTCTGCACTCTCGGGTAGTCGCCGGGGGATTGTAAGCGTTGCGCGTTCGGTCCGCCCTGCGACGGTTTCTCACTCTCGTTCGGTCCGCGCCGACCGCAGTTTCGTCGGGCGGCCTCCCGTTCCCGAACTGTTCGTCGTCCGTGCATGAACCAACACGTATTTGGCCGAAAAGTACGCACGTTCGTGTATGTACATCGGACGGTTTCTGATCGTCGCGCCCGAACTGGCGGCCTACCGCGTCTCCTCGCGGTCGTTCCCGAACCGACGCGTCGTCGAGCGCGAGGCGGCACTGACGGTCGCGCCGACCGCCGACGCGCCCGAGACTGACAACCCGTACGTCTCGTACAACTGCGTCCGGACGACCGGCGAGTCGGCGGTCGTCGGCAACGGCTCGCACGTCGATCCGATCACCGAGAAACTCGATCTCGGTTACCCGGCGCGCGACGCGCTCGCCGAGAGCCTGCTCGCGCTGGACTACGAGAAAGACGACTACGACACGCCCCGCATCGCGGGCGTCGTCGGCGACGACGGGGCGTTCGTCGGAACCGTCCGCCGGGACGCGCTGTTGGTCCGCGAGGTCGACGAGCCGACGCTCGTGGCGACTTACGAGAAGGACGCGCCCGAGGCGTTCGACTTCGAGGCGTCGACGGCCGCCGACGCCGCCCGCGAGGTCTACGACCTCGAGTTCGAACACGCGGTGTGTGCGGCCGGGCTCGCCCGCGCCGAGGACGGCTTCTCGCTCGCGATCGAGAACGGGAACTAAGTCGCAGGCGACCCATCGGTCGACCATGAAGGTCGGCGTTCTCTCGGACGTCCACTCGAACGAGATCGCGCTCGAAGCCGTGCTCGCGGACCTCCCCGACGTCGACGCGCTCGTCTGCGCCGGCGACGTGGTCGGGTACAACCCGTGGCCCGCCGAGTGCGTCGAGGCGATCCGGACCCGCGGCGTCCCGACGGTGATGGGCAACCACGATCGGGCGGTCGCCACCGGCACCGCCTTCCGGTTCAACGCGATGGCGAAGGCGGGCGTCGAACACGCCGACGAACGCCTCTCGGACGACCAGCGCGCGTGGCTCGCCGAGCTCCCCGACGAGCGCCGCGAGTTCGACGATCGGGTGAAGATCGTCCACGGCCATCCCGAGGACCCCGACCACTACACTCGCCCCCACGAGTTCGGTCCGGACCTCCTCGGCGAGGAGGACGCGCTGATCATGGGTCACACCCACGTCCAGCACCACGAGGTGTACGACGAGGGCGTCGTCTTGAACCCCGGGAGCGTCGGCCAGCCCCGCGACAGCGATCCCCGCGCCGCCTACGCGATTCTGGACCTCGACGATCTGACCGTCGAGGAACGTCGCGTGGAATACGACATCGAGGCGGTCCAGCGCGCGGTCGAGGAGGCGGGTCTCCCCTCCCGGATCGGCAGTCGGCTCGCGGAGGGGCGGTAGACCGCCTGCGGTCGCGTCGCTATGGCGGTACGGTCGCAGTGCGGTCGCGGCGCTGTGGCGGTACGATCGCAGTGCGGTCGCGGTACGGTCGCAGTGCGGTCGCGGTACGGTCGCGGTGATCGCCGCGAGTCCGATCGCGAGCGAGGGCAGAGCCCGAGCGAGCGGGCCAAGTGACGACCGCAGGGAGGAACGCCGCGCTTTTCATGAACGTTTTGCAAGGGCGCGCCGCTCGGGGCGCGCCCGCAGCAAAAGGTTCACATGAAGTCCGCGATGCTCCCCTGTTTGTTCTTGTCGTTCTCGAAGATGCTCGACAGCCGCCGGTCCATGATTTCGAGGCGCTGTTTGGTGTACTCTCGACAGTCGTAGGTCTCGGCCACCTGGATCGCGGTCTCCATGTACTTGTTGACCGACCCCTGGTGGACCGTCAGGTTCACTCGGCCGCCACACTCCCGACACTCTTCGGTCAGGGGCATCCGGCGGTACTTCTCGCCGCAGTCGAGACATCTGGTCTCCTGTCGTGAGAACGCCCGGAGGTTGCCGATGAGGTCCGGCAGGAAGTGGTACTCGATCACCCGCTCGGCGACGTCGGTCTCGTCGACCGCGTAGAGCTTCCGGGCGAGTTCGAGCTGGGCGTCCATCTTGTCCATCATCGACCCCAGCGTCTTGTACGCCGAGAGGTCCGGTCCCATCGCGATGTCGGTCACGTCGTGGCTGTGGTGGAAGTCGGTGTACTCCCGGTCGGTGCCGAGGTTCTCCTCGGCGATGGTCATCACGTCCTCGACCTCGCCGGGGTCGGCCAGCTCCCGGGTCGCCTCGTAGAACTCCCGTGGGTACTCCCGGACGATGTCCATGTTGTGGGCCTCGTCGTCGATCTCGGAGGGGTCGATCCGTGAGGACATGACCAGCGGCGCGTCCATCTGGCCGCCGCGCTGGTCGGGGAGAAACTCCTTGCTAAAGTTTAGCAGGCCGTCCATGAGGAGCATCACGCAGTCCTCGTCGCCGTCGCACTGGCCGACGAACACGTCGTCCGCGACGAGCGTGTGAGTATCCTCGACGGTGACACAATACGTGTGTTCGACGGACGATTCAACGACCTCTATACTGACGATCTCGTCAAGCCATACGTCGCCGCCGTCACCGAAGAGGCGTTGTGTTCGAGTTTCGACATCTTCAACAGCATCGTCAAGCGTCTCGGATTTTCGATCGAGATCGAAACCCACCCGGTCTGCGAACCGAACCGCGTTCTGCGAGGTGATCTTCAGCACCCACGTCTCGAATGATTTGGACTCGTCGTAGAAATTTGCGACCGCGCCGGTCTTGGGTGTTCGCTCTTCCCGGTACGTTTTCGCGCCGACACCGAACCGTTTGAGGGCCGCGACGAGGTCCGACTTGAGGTCATCGCTGACGGTGTGCGCACGCACCTCAACGCGGTCGCTCGCGGTGCTGCCGTCGCCCGAGAAGTACGCTGCGAGGAATGAGCGTAGTACGGAGTCCGGCGCGGAAAGGATGCAGTCCGGGATTCGTTTCGTCTGGGCGCGGCTACCGGCGTCGAGGACATCCGCAAACAGGGACGTCACAAGGCGACTGGACACCGTGACCTTCCACTCGTTCTCCTCGAATGCGTCGACGTTCAGCGTCTCCTCGAACGTCTCTGCCAGCTCCTTTCGAGGAGCCTCGTCTGGCGTGCAGATGGTCGTCTGGTAGAATGATCCCTTCTCCTTCCGCGTGAAGCCTTCCGCTGCGTAGTAGCCGAGCAGCGTGCCGACGGATTCGTCGACATCGAAAAAGCGAGAAACCTCCGCGGTATCGCGTCGAACACCGAGCGTAACGCCGTCGGGAACCTGGTCGAGAACAGTCTCGCGGTTGAAAAATTTGAGGAGTGCGCTCGCGGGGATGCTGTCGCGGGATATCCAGTTGTACACCGTCGAGTCGTTCAGGCCGAGCTGATCCGCGACGGGCTTCAGGTAGCTATCCGCGTTGGTTGCGTCGGCTAGCAGTTCCTTCAGGTTGGCTTCCCCGATTCCGCGAATCGTCAGGTCTTCGTTCGGGATAGAGTTGGCGTCGAGGAACTCGGCGAGCAAGTCGTACGTCTCGACCGAACCGTCGACCGGGACCTGCTTCGGTGCGGGTATCGCGTCGCCCTCGGTGAGACGGTGGGCCGTGACGCGCTCGACGCTGCCGTCTTTCCAGCGTCGCATCGAGTGGTCCGGCGTCACGGTCAGTTCGCGGCCGCTTTTGGTTTCGACGCGCACGAGGTGGTCGGACGAGGGGTGTTCCGAGATTGTTTCGATCCGCCGGAGAGTCTGCTTGCCGCCTTCAGTGATGGATGGGACGAATACGTCGCCGTCGAGGTGCTGGACGAGCGCGCCGAAACTGTCCTCGTCCGCGGTTTCAGGGTCGAGCCGTTCCTCGACGAGGGTCTCGATTGGGTTGTGGTGCCATTCCCCTGACTCGTCTTCGTACCAGACCTTCGTCTCGGGATGGAAGCAGTTGCGACGCTTCGCGGCGTGAAAGTACGGATGCGCGTAGCCGACCGCCGCGCTCGTGAACCCCACGACCCGCCCCACCACGGCCGCCGAGGTGTGGGGCGCCATCCCGAAGACCAGTTCGCCGACGAGGTCGTCGCGCTCCTCGACCTCGTAGAAGGCGTCGAGCCCGTAGTAGCTCTCGAGCAGGTCGTCGACGAAGTCCGCGGTCTTGAGCATGTGCTCGGCCGCGCCGTCCGAGAGCACGACGTCCTGAACCTTGAGCTCGACCAGCTGGTCGTCGTGGCGAAGCGGCTCGCCGTGGATGTCCTCTTCGTAGCCGAGCGCCCGGAAGCGGTCGGCGCTCACGTCGAGTTCCGCGGGCCGGACCGCGGTGACGGGCAGGTCGGTCATGTCGTACCGGACCGTCCCGTCTTTGAACGAGGAGACGCCGTGTTTCGCCCGGAGGACGCCCTTCTCGATCGGCTCGGGCGTCTTGTACGACGACGACAGCCCCTTGACGCCTTTGAGCGTGTCGAAGACGTTCTCGCGCTCGCCGACCGCCGCCAGCGCCGACCGGAGTTCGTCGTTCACGTCGACGACGCGGGTCTCGACCGACGAGGCCTCGACCTCACAGCGGTCACAGACCGCCCGCCCCGACTCGTCGAGTTCCACCACTGAGCCACAGTCCGGACAGGTGAAGTGCGGGACGGTGTTGCCGTCGCAGTCCGGACACGTCGTCTTGAAGGTGTGCTCGCCGCAGTCGGCACACTCCCGGCGGCCGACCTGCACCTCGACCTCCCCGGGGGTGTCGGCCATCCCCTCGGCGTGTGCGGCGGCCGCCACCACGTCGCGCTGGCTCCCGCCGGCCTCGCCGATGGGAAAGAGGGTGTGGACCGCCGGCGAGAGCTCCCGAGACTCGGACTTCTCGGGGCGGCCCATCCGGTTGCCGATCCGGGTCGGGGCGCGCTCGCGGATCTCGAACGGCGCGACTTCGTTGGCGGCCTTCACCGCGTTGTCGCCCGACTCGGCTTCGCCCCACTCGCGGGCGGTCGTAGAGAGCTCCTCCCACGTCCGCTCGCGGTCGGCGCTCAGCCCCAGCGAGCGCGCGAGCGGGAGCCACTCGCGGATCCGGATGCGCTCGTCGCCCTCCGAGTGACGGACGAGCAGTTTTTCGAGGGCCTCCCGGACGGGATCGGTGTTTTCGACCACGAGCGTCCCGTCGTCGAGGCCGCCCGCGACCACCGCGTCGGCCAGCGCCTCGAACTGATCGACGGTGATGTCGTGCCAGAGGTAGGTGTACTTCGGGTGGAGCGGGCAGTCGTACTCGCCGGCCCACTCTAAGGCCTCGTCGGCGTCGGGGTCGTCGAGGTCGACGCGGGGCGAGTCGCGCATCGCCTGCACGTCGGCGCCCGACGCCTCGAAGTCCTGCACCCACCACTCGACGGTGTAGGAGGCGGGCGCGAGCGGATGGTTGTTCTCGACGAACTCGCCGTAGTTGACGAGATACTCCCCGAGGTCGAGGATTGCCTCGACCCCGTTGCGGAGTTCGAGGGCCTGTTCGGGGTCGTCGATCCGGCGCACGTCGCCGTTCGCCAGCTTCACCGTCGGCCCCTCGATGGAGTCGACGGGCACGACGCCGGCGGCCTTGCCGGGCCGCTCGGTCTTGATCTGGGTGCCGGTCGCCAGAAAGTCGTCGACGAGGTGCATCGTGGCGGGGTGGACGCCGGCGGTCGCGAACCCGTGGTTGCGCGCCCGGCCGTACCGAAGCCGGAACCCTCCGGCCTCGCTCGGGTGGCCGAACACCGGACGGCCCGCGATGAGGTCCCTGAGGAACTTCGTGGCGGGCTCGACGCGGGGCGGGCCGGCCGCGTCGTCTCGGTCTTCGGCCTCGGCGTCGTCGTCGCCGGCCGCGTCGTCTTGGTCTTCGCTCTCGGCGTCGTCGCCGTCGTCGTTTCCGATGGTGCCGTCGATGAGGTCCTGTAGCCACGGCCAGTCGACCTCCTCGAGATTCCGAGTGTAGCGCTGTATCTTCGGCGCCTTCAGCGCGATGCCCTCCGCGAGCACGAGACACATCCCGCCCCGGGCGTTGTTGGTGTCGACCCGTTCGAGGTCCCGGAACCCCGAGACCTCCTCGTCGCCGGTCGCCTCGCCGTCGAGCATGATGGGCATGTGCTCGGCGATGAACTTCGACTCCTTGTCCTTGGGCGTGTACTGGAGGCCGGTCTCCTTGTCGTAGAGGCCGATCTCCTCGGCGTAGCGCTCGATCTCGTCGTCTCGGGGCTTGTACTCGTCGACGCCGATGAGCGCCCGGGTGTAGTCGGCCACGAGGACCGACAGCGCCTGTGCGGTCCCCCCGGCCGACCGGATCGGCCCGGCGTAGTAGACGTTGACGAACTCGGTGCCGTCGTCGTTTTCGAGCAGTTCGACCCGGTCGATCCCCTCGATCGGCGCGGCGACCACGCCCTCGGTGAGTAGCGCGACCGCGGTCCGGACCGCGCCCTCGACCTTGCCGGCCTTCGACTCGTAGTCGCCGACCCGTCCCTCCGCGAAGTCCGCGGCGAGTTCGAGCGCCGCCTCCTCGCGGGACATCTCGCCTTCGAGTTCGCGGACGCGCCCGGCCACGCCCTCGATGCCGAGGATGTTCTCGACCCGGTCGGCCATGTCTTTCGCGACCGGAATCTCGACCTCGGGCTTGGGGTCGGCGCTGTCTGCGCGCGCTCGGCGGGCGACTTCGAAGGCCTCGTCGAGGTCGGATTCGACCCGCTCGAAGTAGCGTTCGTCTTCCGGCCGCATTATAGCCAGAGGTCGAGGTCAGTGGGCTCGTCGTGGTCGCGGGTCAGGTCGCTCTCGAAGCTCCGCATGTAGAGTTCGCCGGCGAACACGGTCGCCGAGTCGAGGTGGCCCGCGAGCGTCTGGCCGCTCCGGCGCGAGAGCACGGCGTGGGTGTGGGCGAACCGCTCGCCGTCGAGCCACGCGACGTTCCCGACGCACGCGGCGACTTCGAGCGGTTCGTCGAACTCGACTTCGGTGTACTCGAGTTCGGTCTGGTCGTAGAACCAGACGGTCGCGTCCTGGACCGCGCCCATGGCGAGGAACCACGCGGCGTCGACGTCCGCCTCGTCGGCCAGCGACTCGATCTCCGAACGCCAGTCCTCGCCGTGGCCCAGTCGAGCGACGAACTCGCGATCCCCTGAGACCTCCCGGTAGTTCATACTCACGAGAACGAACACCTGCGGCAAAAAGGTTGAGTATTGGCGCGTTACCGCCGCGGGACCGATGCCGTCGTCCCCCTGCTGTCGGGTCCGACCGATTACTCCCACTCTCGGAGAGAGACGCCCTCCGATACCGGGATCGAAAGCCACGCCCCATCTGCGGTGGTGTCAGCGATGATGAGTCGCTCCGTCCGTCCGTCGTCGTCGACCGAGGCCATGACTTCGCGCTCTGCGAGAGCTTCGGACGCGGTGGCCGTGTTGGGGGCCATATGTGACACTTGGTATCACGGCGTATAAACGCTCCGAAACGACCCCGGCGCCGACGCCGGTCGGCCGCGCTTCGGAGTCCGGGGGCGACGCGCCGGCACCGGGATCTGGTCGGCTCGACGATCGCGCGCTCGGTTAGCGCAGAAAAGCTACGACAGCGACGCGTTATGAACGGAAACTGAGAGCAACATCTAATTCCAAACGGTAAATTTATCCGCGTCGGTTTTCAAGGAGCGGTTGGATGACAGATACTGACAATCTGAGCCGTCGTCGCTTCTTGCAGGCGACGGGCGGTGCGGCATCGGCTGTCGCGCTCGCCGGCTGTACCGGCGACACCGGCGACGAGACGACCGACGAGTCGGCCGGCAACGAAACCGACGGGACCGAGGAGGTCGCCGAAGACCTCGACGGGACGTACCTCCGGCTGACGAACAGCACGATGTCGACGCTCGACCCCATCGCGGCGACGGGCACCTCCGAGGGGCAGGTCATTCAGCAGATCCACGAGCCCCTGATGAACTACGCCAACGCCACGGCGACCGTCGAGCCCCGTCTGGCGACGGACTACTCGATCTCCGAGGATCTGAAGACCTACACCTTCGAACTCAACGAGAACGCGACGTTCCACAACGGCGACGACGTCACCGCCGACGACGTCGTCTACTCGTGGGAGCGTCTCGCGGCCTCCGACGCCTCCAAGCGCGCGTACTTCATCCTCGACTCGATCGGCGTCGAGCACGAGACGACCACCAAGACCACCGACGACGGCGAGGAAAGAGAGGTCTACAAGCCTGGGAGCATGGCGGTCGAGGCCGTCGACGACTACACCGTCGAGATGACCATCTCCGAGCCGTTCCACTCGGTCCCCGAAGTCATCGCGTACACGTCCTTCGCGGTCGTCCCCGAAGGAATCGTGGGCGACATCGACGGCTACGAGGGCGAGATGGAGCAGGGCGAGTTCGGGAAAGACCCCGTCGGCGCGGGTCCGTTCCAGTTCGAGAGCTGGTCGCCCGACACCGAAGCCATGGCCCAGAGCTTCGAGGACTACCACGGCACCGTCCCGAAGGTCGACGGGATCCATTGGAACATCGTGACCGACGCGAACGCTCGGTACAACTACGCGATGAACAAGAACGCGGACTACTTCCCCATCCCCACCAACAAGTTCGATCCGTCGAAGATGTCGCTCGACGGCGGGGACGCCAACGGCGGGTCCTCCACGCTCGGCTCGTACGGAGAGATCCGCAACGGCGAGACGGTGAACATGGTCCGGACGTCGACCATCGGCAACTACTACCTCGGATTCAACGTCGAGAAAGTCGACAAGCCCGTCCGGCAGGCGTTCGCGTACGCGGCCAACCACCAGTCGCTCGCCGAGGACGTGTTCAAGGGCACCGTCAAGCCCGCATCGCACTTCGTTCCGCCGGCGATCTTCCCCGGCGGCGCCACCGGCTACGACGAACACGCCAAGGACTACCCGTACGGTAGCACCGAGACCCGCCTCGACAAGGCCCGCGAGATCATGGAGGAGGCCGGCTACGGCGAGGACAACCGCGCCGAAGTCACGATCACGGCCTACGAGTCGTCGCCGGTCTTCCAGGAGACCGCACGCCTGCTCCGCGACAAGCTCACCAGCGCGTACATCGACGTCACCGTCGACGTCGCGCCGTTCGCGGCGTTGCGCAAGCAGGGGCTCAACGGCAAGCTCGAAGTGTACACGCTCGGCTGGCTCATGGACTGGCCCGCGCCGGACAACTTCCTCCAGCTGCTCAACCCGCCCCAAACCGACACCTCCTCGGACGCACCCGTCTCCTACATCAACTGGCAGGGGACCGACGCGTCCGACCGGGCGGCCGAGGCCTGGCAGACCATCTCGAGCAACCCCCAGCCGACCGACGAGGCCCAGCAGGCCCGCGACGATGCCGCCATCGAGATGGAGGAGGCCAACTGGGAGGACGTCGCGATGCTGACGCTGTTCCACGACTACAAGGACCGCTTCTGGTACGACTGGGTCGACATCGAACCGTTCGGCGGTGCGGGTCCGACCCGCCAGCTGCTCAACGACGTGAGCGTCGGCGAGCGCAACTGACCCGGTCTCGCGGTTTCGAACGCGCTTCTTTCGTCGCACGGCTCGACAGCTTTCGGCCGCTTAGAACCGTCTGCGGCCGCGATTTCGGATACAGAAAACGCAAGACATAATGAGAGGACCATCAAATTCATCACGCATGCTCGCAGTCCAAAGTGGACACGTACCACTCGACACTCATTGCCGTGGGGGCGGCGGTGATGTGCCGTGAGTCGCTGGCAGTACTTCGGCAAGCGGCTGCTGTTGTCGGTCCCGGTGCTCGTGTTCGGGGCTTCGATCACCTTTCTGGTCATCCGGGCGGGACCGCTCGACCCGGTGTCGGCGATCATCGGCCCGCAGGGTGATCCCCAGGCGTACAACCGGATTCGAGAGCAACTCGGACTGAACGAACCGCTGTGGCGACAGTACATCGACTACATGGTCGACCTCTTCACCTTCCAGCTCGGCGAATCGTGGGTCGTCCAGCCCGAGCGCGACGTGTACTCGCTTCTGGCTTCCTACGCGCCCCGAACTATCTGGCTCGGGTTCTGGTCGGTGCTCATCGCGGTCTTCATCGGCATCCCGCTCGGGTTCTACGCCGGCCTGAACCCCAACACGTTCAGCGACTACCTCGCCTCGTTCGGCGGCATCGTCTGGCGCGCCATGCCGAACTTCTGGCTGGCGGTCATCCTGATGAGCGTCCTCTCGCAGTCCCAGAGCCTGTTCGGATTCAGCTGGCAGAACTGGCTCTACGAGACGAACGTGACCGGACCGCCGCCGCTTCCCGGCGACCTCGTGACGTTGCTCACCAGTCCCGACCACTTCTTCCCCGCGCTCAAGAAGATCGCGCCGGCCGCCATCGTCCTCGGGTCGGCGTCGATGGGCAACGAGATGCGTATCGGTCGGACCGCGGTCCTCGAGACGGTCAACTCAAACTTCATCGAGACCGCGAAGGCCAAAGGCGTCCCGCCGCGGTCGCTGGTGTGGAAACACATCTTCCGGAACGCCCTGATCCCGCTCGTGCCGATCATCACGGGCGAGGCGTTCTTGCTCATCGGCGGCTCGGTGCTCGTCGAGACGGTGTTCAACATCAGCGGCATCGGCTACCTGTTCTTCCAGGGCATCCAGAACGGCGACATGCCGCTGGTGGGCTCGCTGATGTTCGTGTTCATCCTGCTCGTCGTCGTCATCAACATCGTCCAGGACCTGCTGTACACGATAATCGATCCCCGAGTCGGCTACGACGGAGGTGCCTGATATGAGCGTGACAGACGATCCAGAGGAAGCGACGCTGCTCGAACGGATTCAAGACGACCCCGGGCCGGCGATGCGGTGGCTCGCGGGCGCGCTGTTGCTGTTCGCGCTGGAGGCCGGCGCGGTCGTCAACTTCGTGACCGGCCTGTTCGGTCCCGGTATGGAACTCCCGACCCTGCTCTCGCGAGAGCTCATCCCGAACAACGGGTTCCAGACGCCTGCCGGCGTCTGGAAGGAGACGTTCCTCGGGCTGTCGCCCGCGGTCGCGTGGGGTATTCGGGTCGCGCTCGTCTACGTCTACGCCATCGTCTGTACCTGGTGGCTCTGGCGTGGCTATCTCGTCTTCCGTGAGCACTACCGCTACGCCGACTGGACGCCCCGCGACGACATGATCGACCGACTTCGGGGCCACCGCTGGGGACAGTTCGGCGCCGTGATCGTGTTCGCGTTCGTGATCATGGCGATGTTTGCTCCCGCGCTCGGCCCGACGACGGTCGAACGCACCATTCAGGACCCGTACTCCTACACGGTCGACTACTACGACGAGAACGGCGAACTGGCCAACGTCACGGTCGGGCAGGCGAACCTCGGCGCCCGCTCGCAGGGGACCCCCGACCAGAACGTCGGCGTGATGCAGTACGACGAGTACGGCCGGTTCCACCCGTTCGGGACGTTACCGTCCGGCAAAGACATGTTCACGTTCATGGCGGCCGGCGCCCGGGTGTCGCTGTTCATCGGGCTCCTCTCGATCGGGCTGAGCGGTTTCATCGCGGCGTCGTTCGCGCTACTGACCGCCTACTACAAGGGGCTGGTCGATCTCGCGGTCGTCATCACCGGCGACTCGATCATGTCGCTGCCGCGGCTCCTGTTCGTGATGTTGCTGTCGGTCGTGCTCGCCGATACGTGGATCGCGGGCATCTACAGCGGCGGCTTGCTGTTGGCGCTCATCTTCGCGGCGACCGGGTGGCCGATCCTGTGGCGCGCGGTCCGCGGTCCGGCGTTCCAGATCGCCGAACAGGAGTGGATCGACGCCGCCAAAAGCTTCGGACAGAAACCCCGGATAACGATGCAGAAACACATGGCGCCGTACATCCTGGGGTATCTGCTGGTGTACTCCTCGATGAGCCTCGGGGGTATCATCATCGGCGTCGCGGGCCTGTCGTTCCTCGGCCTCGGCGTCAGCGCGCCGACGCCCGAGTGGGGACGGGCGATCGACATCGGCCAGTCGTACGTCACCACGACGTCGTGGCACATCTCGTTCATCCCCGGCATCCTCATCGTGCTGGTGGTGACCGCGTTCAACGCGCTGGGCGACGGCATCCGCGACGCGATCGACCCCCAGAGCGAAGGGGGCGAAGGCGAGGGCAGTGAGGCCGTCGCGGCCGGCGGAGGTGGTGCCTGATGGCCCGAACCGACGCGACGGCGACTCGCGGCGAGTCCGAGCCGTTGCTGTCGATCGAGAACCTCCAGACCGCCTTCTTCACCGACAAGGAGGTCATCCGCGCGGTCGACGGCGTGAGCTTCGACATCGAGCGCGGCGAGACGGTCGGCGTCGTCGGCGAGTCCGGGTCGGGCAAGAGCGTGACCGCCCGTTCGATCATGGGGCTCGTCGACTCGCCCGGCCGGGTGCTCGAGGGCAGTTCCATCCGGTTCGACGGCGAGGAACTCACCGACAAGTCCGAAAAGGAGTACCGCTCGATCCGGGGCGGCGACATCGCGATGGTGTTTCAGGACCCGCTGACGAGCCTGAACCCGGTGTACACCGTCGGCAACCAGATCAAAGAGTCCCTCCGGCTCCACCAGGACATGCGCGGGGCCGAGGCGACCGAGGAGGCGATCGACCTGCTCGAAGCGGTCGGCATCCCGGACGCCGCCCGGCGGGTCAACGAGTACCCCCACGAGTTCTCCGGCGGGATGCGCCAGCGCGCCGTCATCGCGATGGCGCTTGCCTGCGATCCCGAGTTGCTGATCTGCGACGAGCCGACCACGGCGCTCGACGTGACCATCCAGGCCCAGATCCTGGAGTTGCTCGACGACATCCAGGAGGAGCGGGACCTCGCGATCATGTTCATCACCCACGACATGGGCGTGATCGCGGAGATCTCGGACCGCGTCAACGTGATGTACGCCGGCGAGATCGTCGAGACCGCGCCGGTCGAGGAGCTGTTCGCGAACCCCCGACACCCCTACACGGAGGGGCTGTTGAACTCGATCCCGGGCAACCAGCCCGGCGCCGATCGGCTCGAAACGATCGAAGGCGACGTGCCGACGCCGAACGAGCCCGCGACCTACTGTCGGTTCGAACCCCGGTGCCCGAAGGCGTTCGAGGAGTGTACGCGGGTCCACCCCGAGCCGGTCGCGGTCACCGACGGCGCTGACGATCACACCGCCGCCTGCCTGCTGTACCCCGAGGACGTCTCGGAGGCCGAGGCGGTCGAACTGCACGAGCGGCGCGGCGACGGCGAGGAGGTGACCGACCGATGAGCGAACAAGTACGACAGGAGTCGGTTGGCGTCCAGACGGGCGAGACGCTCGTGGACGTCAACGGGCTGAAGACCTACTACGACGACGGCGGTATCATCGACTCGAACCCCGTCAAGGCGGTCGACGGCGTCGACTTCGAGATAAAGCGCGGCGAGACCCTGGGGCTGGTCGGCGAGTCCGGCTGTGGGAAGACCACGCTCGGCCGGACGCTCATCCAACTCGAAGACGCGACCGCCGGCGAGGTGCTTTTCGACGGCACCGACGTGACGGAGCTGTCGGGCACGGAACTCAAAAACTGGCGGCGCAACAGCCAGATGGTGTTTCAGGACCCCGAGTCCAGCCTCAACGACCGGATGACGGTCGGCGAGATCATCCGCGAGCCCCTCGACGTCCACGACTGGGAGACGCCCCAGGAGCGCCGCGAACGGGTCCGGGAACTGCTCGACGTGGTCGGGCTTCAGCCCGAGCACTACTACCGGTATCCCCACCAGTTCTCGGGGGGCCAGCGCCAGCGGATCGGCATCGCGCGGGCGCTGGCGCTCGAACCCGAGTTCGTGGTGCTCGACGAGCCGGTGTCGGCCCTCGACGTGAGCGTGCAGGCCCAGATCCTGAACCTCCTCGAGGACCTCCAAGACGAGTTCGGGCTGACCTACCTGTTCATCGCCCACGACCTCTCGGTCGTCCGCCACATCTGCGACCGGGTCGCGGTGATGTACCTCGGGAACGTCATGGAGCTCGGCGAGACCGAGGAGATGTTCGCCAACCCGAAGAACCCCTACACTCACTCGCTGCTGTCGGCGATTCCGGAGCCGGACCCGACCGCCGACAAAGAGCGGGTCACGCTTCGCGGGACGCCGCCGAGCCCGCGGGACCCGCCGGCGGGCTGTCCGTTCACGACCCGGTGTCCGATGAAGATCCGGCCCGAAAAGTACGAGGACATCGACCCGGACCTCTGGGTCGCCATCGAGGTGTTCCGGGAGGTGCTCCGCGAGCGCGCCCGCGCCGAGAAGAGCCTCACGGAGATCGCCAAAGAGAAACTCGGGATGGAGACGCGGTTCTCCGACATCGACGAGATCCGGACCGAGCTGTTCGGCGATCTCGACGTGCCGAGCCGCGTCCGCGAACACGTCGAGGTCGCGGCGAACCACGTCGAGCAAAACGACGAGCACGCCGCCCGCGAATATCTCGCCGACGAGTTCGGGAGCATCTGTGACGCCGAGGACCCGTCGATGCACGTCGTGAGTGACACCGGCCGGACGAGCAACTGTCACCGTCATCTGCCCGACTACCAGGAGCCCGACGAGTTCACGCCCTACACCGAACGCTGATGTCTCAGACCGCCCCGAACCGCGCTCGACAGGCCCTCGACGCCGCGGTGTACGCGCTCGCAGTCGCCGCGGTCGTGTTCCTCGTCGGCGTCGCGGTCGGCGTCGCGGTCGGCGGAGCGCTGGTGACCGCGAAGTTCGTGATGTTCGTCGTCGGCCTCCTCCTGTTCGGCTACGGGACGTTCAAGCTCCGACCCGCCCCGCCGTGGGGAACCGAGTCGGGCGAGGACGGCGAGATCCGCGTCGTCGAGAACGACTCGTCGGGTCGGGTCGTCGGCTCCCGCGAGGAGACCCGGTTTCAGGCGGCCGTCCAGCGGATTCCGCCGCTGTCGCGGTACTCGCTGGCGCCCGACGACCGGCTGTCGCCCGGTGCGAAGCTGTTTCTCGCGAGCCTCGCGGTGCTCGGGTGGTCCTACGCGCTGGAGACGGTGTTCGGGGTCGCGGCCTGACCCCGGGTTCGAACAACAGCTTTTACCGCCAGCGGGTCGAGACGCGTACACATGACCGAAACCGGGACGGGCGACGAGGGCCCCGACTACGCCGAGCGGATCGCGGCCAGCGCCGACGTCCACAGCAACGCGTGGCAACAGACCGTCGAGGACATGAACGCGATCGCCGAGGACCTCGAAGACGAGGGGTGGGACGTGCTGACGATTCCGGCGGGTCACACCGCGCCGACGAACCCCGACGCGGGCGCGACCGACCGGTTCGGGTTGGTCCACGTCGTTCCGGGCAACAAGGCCGACGACATCGAAGAGACCGTCGAGACGGGGGCGTTCCCGCAGTACCGGGTGTTCCGCAAAGAGATGCAGGGCCGAGTGTTCATGGTGACCCAACTGCTCGATCCCGAAACCGAGCAGGCCATCCTGATCGCGGGCAACTTCGAACTGCGCCACGCGCCGGGGCTGGTCAAGACCGCGCTCGAAGAAGAAGATATGTACACCCACCTCCAGAAGCTCGACAAGACCCACCTCGCGTCGTTCCGCCACGACGAGGTCGAACACTTCTTCCCGAACCCCCACCGCTACGAGGACTACGAGGTCGACTTCGGCGCCGATTCGTCCGACGACGAGTGACCTGTCTCCCAGTTTCTCCGCGAGCCGCCCCGCCGAGCGAGCGCGTCGAGGCGCTCTCGTGTTCGTAGACTACAAGAAGGCCCAACCCGTACGCGGCGAACATGAACGTCGGCGAAGCCATGACGCCCCGCTCGGATGTCGTCACTGTCGAACTTCCGGGCACCCGCGACGACGTGCTCGAATACCTGCAGGAACGGTCGTTCTCGTCTGTTCCCGTGATCAAACACACCGACGAGGGCGAGCAGTTCCGCGGACTCATCTCCCGAGACGACCTCATCGAGAACCCCGACGAGGACCAGCTCGCGCTGTTGATGCGGGAGGTCCCGTCCACGACGCAGGACGCGACCATCGAGGAGGCGGCGTCCCTGATGGTCGAATCGGGGACCCGCCGGGTCCCGGTGGTCGACGGTCGGCTCGAGGGGATCGTCACCGTCACCGACGTGATCCGGGCGATCGCCGACGGCGACGCCGAGGGGTCCACCGCGGTCGGCGACCTCGCGGCCCGCGACGTCAACACCACCCACGATCAGGTGCCGCTGACGGTCGCCGAGCGCGAACTCTACTACGCCAACCTCCCGTACGCCGTCGTGCTCGACGACGCGGGCGAGATGGACGGCGTGCTGACCGAGGTCGACATCATCGACGTGGCCCGCGTGGTCGAGGGCGAGGCCGACACCGGCGACTCGATCGCCGACGACGACGACGACTGGAAGTGGGAGTCGATCAAGGCGGTCGGCAAGCGCTACCTCCCGACCCGGAACGTCGAGATCCCGGCCGCGCCGGTCGCGGAGTTCATGACCGCGGACGTGGTGACCGTCTCGGGCACCAAGACCGCCAAGGAGGCCGCCCAGATGATGCTCCGCAACGACATCGAGCAGATCCCGCTGGTGAGCGGCGACGAGCTCACCGGCATCGTCCGGGACATCAATCTGCTGGAGGCGCTGCGATGAGTCGGGACCTGGTGGAGCTAGCCAAGCGCCGGGGGTACTTCTTCCAGTCGGCCGGCGCCTACGGCGGGGTCTCGGGCTTTTACACCTACGGCCCGGAGGGCGCGACGCTCAAGCAGAACGTCGAGGACGCGTGGCGCGAGCGTTTCCAGGTGCGAGAGGGCCACCGCGAGATCGACGCGCCGACCGTACTGCCCGAGCCCGTCTTCGAGGCGTCGGGCCACCTCGACGGCTTCGACGACATGCTCGTCGAGTGCCCCGAGTGCGGCGAGAGCCACCGCGCCGACCACCTCGTCGAGGACAACACCGAGATCGAGGAGGCCGAGAGCATCCCGATCCCGGAGGTCGAGACGCTCATCGCCGACCACGACCTGCGGTGTCCGAACTGCGACGCCGAACTGGCGGGCCAGTCGGTCGAGGAGTTCAATCTCATGTTCGAGACCAACATCGGTCCGGGTAGCTCCTCGCCGGGTTACCTGCGCCCCGAGACCGCACAGGGCATCTTCGTGGAGTTCCCCCAGCTCGCCGAGTACGCCCGCAACCAGCTCCCGTTCGGCATCACCCAGATCGGCAAGGCCTATCGCAACGAGATCAGCCCCCGGAAGTCGATCATCCGGGTCCGGGAGTTTACGCAGGCCGAGCTCGAACACTTCGTCGACCCCGAGGCCGACGAGCCGCCGCTCGATCGGGTCGCCGACGTGGAGCTCACCCTCTACCCCGCAGACGAGCAGGAGCGCGAGGACGGCGAGTACCTCACCAAGACGGTCCGGGAGGCCGTCGACGAGGGCATCGTCCACGAGTGGATCGCCTACTATCTGGGTGTCGGCAAGCAGTGGTACGAGTCGATCGGCGTCGACATGGATCGGTTCCGGTTCCGCCAGCACCTCCCGGGCGAGCTCGCTCACTACTCGGCGGACTGCTGGGACGCCGAGTCGGAGGTCGACGGCGACTGGATCGAGATCTCGGGCTACTCTTATCGGAGCGACTACGACCTCAGCAAGCACGACGACCACTCGGACGACGACTTCACGGTGTTCAAGCAGTACGACGAGCCGACGGTCGTCGAGCGCGCCACCGTCGACCCCGACATGAGCTACCTCGGCCCGGAGTTCGGCGGCGCGGCCGGCGACGTCGCCGACGCCCTCGAGACGCTCGCCGAGCGGGATCGAACCGCCTTCGACGCCGAGACGGTGACCGTCGAGGTCGACGGCGAGACCCACGCGATCCCGGTCGAGAAGACCGGCTTCAGCGTCGACGAGATCAAAGAGACCGGCGAGCACGTCCTGCCCCATGTCGTCGAGCCGTCGATCGGCGTCGATCGCGTCATCTACACCGTCCTCGACCACGCCTACGAGGAAGACGAGATCGAGGGCGAGGCCCGGACTCGGCTCGCGCTCGAACCCGAGGTCGCGCCCACGTTCGTCGGCGTCTTCCCGCTGATGGACAAAGACGGCATGGGCGAGACCGCCCGCGAAGTTACCGCCGACCTCCGGGCGGCCGGCTTCGACGTCACCTACGACGACTCCGGTAACATCGGCCGTCGCTACCGCCGCCAAGACGAGGTCGGCACGCCGTTCTGCGTGACGGTCGACTACGACAGCCTGGACGACGACACCGTCACCCTCCGCGAGCGGGACTCGACCGAGCAGGTCCGGGTCGCGGTCGACGATCTGCCCGACCTGCTCGCGGACCTCCGATCCGGCGACCTCGCGTTCGGCGAACTGGACGCCCCGACCCCAGACCAGTAGCTGTGTCGCTATCGAGCGAGGTCAAGCGTCGGCTCGTCCACGTCAGCGGCACGGGCTACCCGGCGCTGTTCGTGCTGGACCTCGTCTCCTACCGCCAGCTTCAGCTTCTGCTGGTGGCGAGCTCGGCCGTCGCGCTCGGACTGGAGACGATCCGACTGCTCGTCGGTCTCGACTGGCGGATCTTCGACGAGCTGACCCGCGAGTACGAGCACGACAACCTCGCGGGCTACGCCCTCTACCTGTTCGGGATGACCGTGGCGGCGCTTTTGTTCGAGCCCCGCGTCGCCGTCCCCGCGATGCTGATGCTCACCATCGCGGACCCGATCAGCGGGCTGGCGAGTTCGGGCGA
This sequence comes from Halorussus marinus, assembly GCF_004765795.1. Lineage (GTDB taxonomy): Archaea > Halobacteriota > Halobacteria > Halobacteriales > Haladaptataceae > Halorussus > Halorussus marinus. Next base: position 60,661 of record NZ_SBIV01000010.1, on the reverse strand, counting down.
GCTCGGCGTGAAAGCGACCCACACGCTCTTGCTCACTTTCGGGGTCTGCGTGCTGATCGCGAGCCTCTCGGGGCTTCCCGTGGTCGCGGCCGTGCTCGGCGCGCTCGCGGCGACGCTGGCCGACGGCGCGAAGCCGGTCGTCGCGGGCTACGTCATCGACGATAACCTCACGATTCCGGTGGGGTCGTCGGTCGTGATCTACCTGTCGCTGCGCCACCTGCCGGAAGTGACGTTTTGAGGCGCCTCCGGCCGCTCGTTTCACTTTCACCCCGATAGGCGAACCCTTTAATCGCTTGCCGACCAACCGTGGGTCGAATGGCGACCACCGGCGAGCAGCAGTACGTGGACCACGAGCTCCTCGTTCCCGAGTTCATCGAGCGGCGGATGTACCAGCTCCAGCTTGCGGGGGCGGCCAAGGACGCACACACGCTGGTCTGTCTGCCGACCGGGCTCGGCAAGACCACGGTGAGCCTGCTGGTGACCGCCGAGCGGCTCGCGGACGCGCAGGGCAAGAGCCTGTTTCTCGCGCCGACCAAACCCCTCGTCCAGCAACACACCGACTTCTACCGGGAAGCCCTCGAGATCCCCGACGACGACATCGTGATGTTCACCGGCGAGGTCAGCCCCGACGACCGCGCCGCCCTCTGGGAACGCGCCCGGATCGTCGTCGCCACTCCGCAGGTGGTCGAAAACGACCTCGTTGGGAGCCGGATCGACATCCGGGACGTGACCCACCTCACGTTCGACGAGTGCCACCGCGCGACCGGCGACTACGCGTACAACTACATCGCCGAGCGCTACCACCAGGACGCCGCCGACCCGCTCGTGACCGGGATGAGCGCGTCGCCGGGCGGCGACGAAGAGGAGATCCTCGACGTCTGTGAGAACCTCGGCATCGAGAACGTCGAGGTGATGACCGAAGACGACAGCGACGTCGACGCCTACACCCACGACACCGACGTCGAGTGGGAGCGCGTCGAGCTTCCCGACGAGATACTCGACATTCGGGACGCGCTCAACGAGGTGGTCGAGGACCGACTCGCGAAGCTCAAGGAGCTCGGCATCACCCGCAAGACGAGCGCGGACCTCTCGGAGACCGACATCAAGAAGATGCGCGCGGAGCTCCAACAGCTCATCGACAACGACCAGTCGGAGGGATATCAGGGGATGTCGGCGCTGGCGGAGATCCGGAAGCTCCGGACCGCGGTGACGTACGTCGAGACCCAGAGCGTCGAGGCGCTCGGGCGGTACTTCGAGCGCCAGCGCAACGCCGCCCGGAGCTCCGGCGCGTCGAAGGCCAGCCAGCGGTTCGTGAGCGAGCCGAAAGTCAAAGAGTCGATGCGGAAAGCAGAGAGCTACGACGGCCTCCACCCCAAGTACTCGCGGGCTCGGATCCGGATTGCCGAGACGCTCGGGATCGAGGGCGGCGAGCGCGTCATCGTGTTCACCGAGTCACGGGACACCGCCGAGGCGCTCACCGAGTTCCTCGGCGAGCACTTCGACACCCAGCGGTTCGTCGGGCAGGGCGACAAGGAGGGAAGCGACGGGATGACCCAGACCGAACAGCAAGAGACCCTCGATCGCTTCCGGGCCGGGGAGTTCGAGGTGCTGGTCTCGACGTCGGTCGCCGAGGAGGGCCTCGACGTACCGGAGGTCGACCTCGTGCTGTTCTACGAGCCGGTCCCGACCGCCATCCGATCGATCCAGCGCAAGGGCCGGACCGGCCGGCAGGCCGAGGGGAAGGTCGCGGTCCTGCTCGCCGAGGACACCCGCGACGAGGCGTACTTCTGGATCTCGAAGCGCCGCGAGGACGAGATGGAAGACGAACTTCGGAAGCTCAAGGGCGTCGCCGACGAGGTCGAAGCGGAGTTAGACGACTCCCAGCGCCGGCTCGGGGACTTCGACGCCGGCGAGGCCGAAGCCTCGGGAACCGACGTCGAGCCCGGCTTACAGGCGTTCGATTCGAGCGACGAGTCGAGCGATGCCGGCGCCGACGGACCAGACGACGCGGACCCCGACGACGGCGGAACAGACGAAGCCGACGCCGGCGCGGTCGCGACGGCCGCCCCGGACGACGGGACGGTCGAGATCGTGGCCGACCAGCGCGAACTCGACTCGACGATCGCGCGGGACCTCTCGACCCGCGAGGGGATCGAGACCCGTCTCGAGACCCTCTCGGTCGGCGACTACGTCCTCAGCGACCGCGTGGTGGTCGAGCGCAAGTCCGTATCGGACTTTCTGGACACCCTGACCGGCGGCGACCGGTCGCTGTTCGAGCAGGTCGGCGACGCGACGCGCCACTACGCTCGGCCGGTCCTGATCCTCGAGGGCGGCGAACTCTACGAGGAGCGCAACGTCCACCCGAACGCGATCCGAGGCGCGCTGTCGTCGCTGGCGGTCGACTTCGGGGCGAGCGTGCTCCGAACCAGAGACGAGGACGACACCGCCGACCTGCTCGAAGTGATCGCCACCCGCGAGCAGGAGACCGACGACAGGGAGGTGTCGGTCCACGGCGAGAAGGCGAGCAAGACGCTGGCCGAACAGCAGGAGTACGTGGTCGCTTCGATCGCCGACGTCGGGCCCGTGACCGCCCGGTCGTTGCTAGAGGAGTTTCGGACCGTCGAAGCGGTGATGACCGCCCGTGAGGACGACCTGAAACAGGTCCCGGGCGTCGGCGAGGTCACCGCCGAGCGCATTCGGGAGGTCGTCGGTAGCGACTACGACGAGTGACCGGCCGTCGGGGCCCGCTCCGGGGGAGAAACGACTCGTTTCTCCGGAACGGTCAGCCCGACCCCGGGGGTAGAAACAGCGCCTTGGTTCGAACGGTCGGGGTTCAATCGCGCGTTTGGGATCGAAACTCGTCGGAACGGCGTCCCCCAGTTAAGGGCGCCGATACGGTACGGTAGGTATGGTCTTCGACACCTCCCGAAGCGGTTCGGCGCGCTCGCGGGCCGACCCCGACCGCGGCCCGGTCGACGAGCAGTGCCTGTACGGCGAGCCGTGCCACGAGCCGGGCGACGCCCGCGACGAACAGGCCCTCTACGGCGAGCCCCAGCACGAGTCCGCCGATGTGGCCGAGACTTGGGACGTCGAGTTGCTGTTCGCGCGCCTCCGGAACGCCCCGCTCGAGCCGGACTCGCTCGGCTCGCGGGCGACCCGGACCGCCGAGACGAGCGAGCGATAACCGCGTTTTCTTCGAGCCTATTTACCGACTCGCCCGGTCGAGCGCCGCCAGCGCCTCGGCGGCCTCGCGGCTCGCGCCGAGGAGGTCCCGCGTGCGGGCCACGTCGTCGGCGTCCTCCGCGCGCCGCGCGAGGTCGTTCAGCGTTCGGACCAGCGAGGCTCGCGCGGCGTCGATACCGCCCGCGCTCGCAGTGGCATCTCGGGTCGACTCTCGGCCCTGCGCCCGGTCGCCGGCGCCCCGACCGCTCCCGCGGGCACGATCCCGGTCGCGCTCGGGCGCCCGTGCGCCGGCGTCTCGGTCCCGCTGGGACGGCGGGGTTCGGAGCTCCGACCGGTCGGCGTGGGCGTCTGGGACCCGAACGTCGTCGATCTCGACCCGCGGCTCGCCGTCGCCCGACTGCGCGCTGGGGTCGCCGGCCGATCCGGATGCGACCTCGCCGGCGTCGGGTCCCGGGGCGTCGGCGCGGTCCGCGCCCGCCGGACGCTCGGTCTCGTCGGCGTTCCGGGCCTGCTGGCCCTCGTGCTGGCAGGTCGGACAGAACTCCTGACCGTCGGACCGGAAGATCGGGTCTCCGCAGTTGTTGCAGTGTTTGCCCGTCATCGTCGCGCCCTGGAGGAGGAGTTCGCTCATCCGCTGGGTCGACTCCCGATCTTGCTTGTCTTTCCCGTACTTCTCTCGGAGCTTCTCGCGCTCGGCCTCCTTGTCGAATCCGTCGTCGTCGCCGTCGTCCGTGCTCATACGTGCCACAAGGCGGTCGGGGCCGAAAAGTGTCGCGCTCGCGGCCGTGGCGGGACCGACATCGCCGATCGAGGCCCGACGCGTCGCGGGAACCGGCCTCTCTGTTTTTCGAGGTTTCGAAGCGCTTAACCGATTTGCGGGCAGTATCTCAGGTGGTATGACGAAAATCAGTGTGGTCGGCGCGGCCGGCACGGTCGGGGCCGCGGCGGCGTACAACATCGCGCTTCGTGACATCGCCGACGAACTGGTCTTGGTCGACATCCCGGACAAGGAAGACGACACCGTCGGGCAGGCCGCCGACGTGAACCACGGCGCGGCCTACGACGCGAACACCACGGTCCGACAGGGCGGCTACGCCGCGACCGAGGGCTCGGACGTGGTCGTCATCACGGCCGGCATCCCGCGCCAGCCCGGCCAGACCCGCATCGACCTCGCGGGCGACAACGCTCCGATCATGGAGGACATCGGCTCCTCGATCGCCGAGCACAACGACGACTTCGTCACCATCACGACCTCGAACCCGGTCGATCTGCTGAACCGCCACCTCTACGAGACGGGCGACCGCGCCCGCGAGCAGGTCATCGGCTTCGGCGGCCGGCTCGACTCCGCGCGGTTCCGCTACGTGCTGAGCCAGCGGTTCGACGAGCCGGTCGGGAACGTCGAGGCGACGATCCTCGGCGAGCACGGCGACGCTCAGGTGCCGGTGTTCTCGAAGGTCCGCGCGAACGGCAAGGACCCCGAGTTCAGCGACGAGGAGAAAGAGGAGATCCTCGAAGAGCTCCAGCAGAGTGCGATGAACGTCATCGAGAAGAAGGGCGCGACCGAGTGGGGGCCGGCGACCGGCGTCGGCCACATGGTCGAGGCCGTGGTCCGCGACACCGGCGAGGTACTGCCGGGCTCGATCAAGCTCGACGGCGAGTACGGTCACGACGACGTGGCGCTCGGCGTGCCGCTGAAGCTCGGCGCCGACGGCGTCGAGGAGGTCGTCGAGTGGGACCTCACCGAGTTCGAGCGCGAACAGCTCGGTGAGGCCGCGGACAAGCTCTCCGAGCAGTACGACGAGATCGCCTGAGGCCCGGCGGACTCGCCTCGGAGTCGGTCTTTTTCGGTTCGACGCGACGGGTCGAGCGTTCGGGTCGGTCGCCGATCCGTTTTCGGGCGAGGAAGTTTATCAGGTCCGAGAGCGTAGCCTCTCCCATGAGTGGGGAAGGTGAAACGCCGGCCGAGGAGGGGGAACCGGAGGCGGAGGAAGCGATCATGCGGCTCGATCTGGGCGCGACCGTCTACGACGAGGACGGGACCGAGCTCGGGACGATCCGGGGGTTCGAGGAGGGCGGGTTCTTCGTGACGACTCGCGAGGGCGTCGAGGGACTCAGCGTCGAGCACGCCCGCGCGGGCCACGACTTCGGCGAGGCGGAGCTGATGTGGCGGTGTACCGAGTGCGGCGAGATGGGCGAGATCGACGGCGGCCTCCCCGAGAAGTGTCCGAACTGCGGGGAGCCAAAGGAGGCGCTGATGTACTGGACCGAGGACTGAGCGGCCGCCGACCGACCTCGCCTTACCGCGATTCGAGCCCGACGCCGTCGGCCAGCAGTTCGTGCGAGCGAAGCGCGTGCTCGTGGTCGCCGACGACGTGTTGGATCATCACCTCGTCGACGCCGACGCGGTCGGCGAGCTGGTCGAGTAGCCCCGCGAGCGTCTCCGGGCTCCCGGAGATCGCCCGGGGCCACTCGTCGTCGTCGAGCGTCGCCGGCGTCGGCGCCGGGACGCCCCCGAGTTCGTCGATCGCCTCCTCGACGGAGGGTCTGGTGGCGACCTCGCCGCGCCGCATCCGCTTGTAAGTCGCCTCGGCCACCGCCCGGCGCCGCGCCGCCGTCTCGTCGGTCGGGGCGCAGATCGCGTTCACCGCGATCGTCCCGGTCGGCTCGTCGACGCCGCCGCCGAGCGCCGACGCCCGGAAGTGCTCGCGGTACTCCTCGAAGGCCCGGACGGCGAACTGCGGCCGGATGAACGCCGCGAAGCAGTACCGGAGCCCGAGTTCGCCCGCGATCGCCGCGCTGGAGGGGCTCGACCCCAACAGCCACGGGGCCGGGGGATCGTCGCCCGACCGCGGGACCTGCAGGTCGGCGTAGGCGTGGTCGTCGGGGAACTCGTCGTAGAGGTGGCTGACGACCGCCTCGACCTTCTCGGCGTGGTCCTCGTCGGGGTTCTGGACGTGGCGCTCGGTGCCGAGCGCCCGGTCGACCGCCGGCGAGCCGTTCGCCCGCCCGAGCCCGGCGTCGACGCGCCCGGGCGCCAGCGCGTCGAGCGCGCCGAACTGCTCGGCCACCTTGAACGGGCTGTAGTGGTTGAGCAACACCGCGCCCGACCCGAGCCGGATGGCGTCGGTCTCGGCCGCGAGGTGGCCAAGCACTACCTCTGGCGTCGTGCCCGCCAGCGTGTCGGCCATGCCGTGGTGTTCGGCCACCCAGAACCGCGTGTAGCCGAGTCGTTCGGCCTGTCGTGCGGCTTCGACGGTGTTCGCGTAGGCGTCGGTCGCGGTCCCGCCCTCGGGGACCGGCGAGAGGTCGACGACGGAGAGTTCCATGCCCCGCCCTCGGGGACTCGGCGGGTTAACGGTTGGGCTACCAGCGACCTCGCCCGCCACGGCCACTCGCGCGGACCCGAGACGGGGCGACTTTTCTACCCGCGAGCACAAGGCTCGGACATGGAGATCGTCGTCTTCGGTGCGGGGAGCCTCGGGAGCCTCGTCGGGGGCTTGCTCGCCCGCGAGCACGCGGTCACGCTCGTCGGCCGGGACCCCCACGTCGCGACCGTCCGCGAGTCGGGACTCCGCGTCGAGGGGACGTACGACTTTTCGGTCTCGCCCGCGGCCACCACCGACGGGACCGGCCTCGGGGCCGACCTCGCGGTGGTGACGGTCAAGGCGTTCGACACCGAGGCGGCCGCCGAGGCGCTCGCCACCGGCGCGTTCGACGCCGCGCTCTCGCTCCAGAACGGGATGGGAAACGAGGCGATCCTCGCCGACCGCCTCGAGTGTCCGGTGCTTGCCGGCACCGCGACCTACGGCGCGCGCCTGACCGGGCCGGGCGTGGTCGCGTGTACCGGCGAGGGCGAGGTCGTCCTCGGCCCCCGCGGGGGCGGCACCGCCGAAGTCGCCGACGAGGCGGGGCGGGCCTTCCGGGCGGCCGGCATCGAGACGACCGTCGCCGACGACATGCCCCGCCGGCGCTGGCGGAAGCTCGCGGTCAACGCGGGCATCAACGCGACCACGGCGCTCGCCCGGACGCAGAACGGCGGGGTTCGGTCCGGTCCCGCTCGCGCGGTCGCGACCGACGCCGCCCGCGAGACCGCCCGCGTCGCGCGGGCCGCCGGGATCGAACTCTCGGACGCCGACGCGGTCCGAGCGCTCGACGCGGTGGCGGCCGACACCGCCGAGAACGCGTCCTCGACCCTCCAGGACGTGCTCGCCGGCCGCCACACCGAGGTCGAAGCGATCAACGGCCACGTCGCGGCCCACGCCGACGAACTCGGCGTCGCGGCCCCGGTCAACCGAACGCTGGCGAACCTGTTGGGGGCGTGGGCCGACGCCAACGCCGAAAGCCGCCCCTAACCCGGCGCGAAGCGGCTCTCGCCCGCGTTTCGAGCGGGAGTTCCGACATACTGATTAGTGCAGGCGGCAAGCATCGCCCATGAACGGCGCGCAGTTGCGCACAACCGCGCTCGGATTCCTCGGCACCTTCGCCATCCTGGGGCTGTTGCTCTACTTCGTCGGAGTCGAGGACCTGCTCCGCGAGCTCCGGCAGGCGGACCCGGAGACGGTCGCGTTGCTCGTCGCGGCCACGCTGGGGTGGCTCGCCGCCTGGGGGTACGGCCTCCGGACGGTCCTCCACGTTCTCGGATCGGACATCTCGTTCGCGAAGTCGTTTTTCGTCCTGAACGGCGCGATGTTCTCGAACAACATCACGCCGTTCGGACAGGCCGGCGGCGAGCCGGTTACCGCGCTGTTGATCTCGAAGGTGGCCGACACCGAGTACGAGCGCGGACTGGCGGCCATCGCGAGCGTCGACTCGCTCAACTTCGTCCCCTCGATCACGCTCTCGTTGCTCGGGGCGGGGTTCTACGCGACCCAGACGTCGTTTGGCCGCCAGCTCCGGATCGCCACGGCCGCGATCGTCGGCCTCTCGGTCGCGGTCCCGGTGGCGGCGTTCTTCGGGTGGCGCCACCGGAGCGCGCTCCGACGGACCGTCGCGCGTGTGCTCGCGCCCGCCCTCGAGTGGGTCTCGCGCGTCCTGCCGGTCGACGTCGCGCTCAGCCCCGAGAAGATAGAACACCGGGTGTCGGAGTTTTTCGACTCGATCGAGCGCGTGGCGACCAACCGGCGGGGGCTGGCGCTCACCCTCGGCGCCTCGACGCTCGGGTGGGTGTTCCAGATGATCGCGCTCTGGCTGGCGTTCGTCGCCATCGGCTCGCCGATCCCGTTCGACGTGCTCCTGTTCGTGGTTCCGGTCGGCGCGATCGCGGGGGTCACGCCGCTCCCGGGCGGCGCGGGCGGGATCGAGGCGGTGTTGGTCACGCTCCTCTCGAGTCTCCCGGGGATCGGGGTCGGCTGGGAGACGGCGTTCGCCGCCGTCATCCTCTTTCGGGGGGCAATCTACTGGGTTCCGATCGGGATCGGGGGCGCCGTGGTGAGCGTCGTCGGCGTCGACTCGGTGTAAGCACGCGGGCGGTCAGTCGATGTACCCCAGATCCTGCAGGCGGTCTTTCGCGTCGTCGCTCATCTCGCCGAGCACGTCCTCGTCGTCGACCGCCTTCCACTCGCCGCCGACGCTCTCCTCGAACGTCGAGAGCGCGGCTTCGAGTTCGACCTCCTCGTCGCTGTCCGCTCCGCGCGCGTCGTCGCGCTCGCCGGGGTCCGAATCGAGGTGGTAGAACTCGTCGGCGATGCGCTCGTTGCGGATGTACTTCGCGTCGGGGCGGCGGGCGGCCCGCATCCGAGAGTAGAATCTCGAGTCCTCGTCGAGGGTGATCCCGGCGTCGCTGGCCTTCTGTTCGAGCTGTTTGAGCTCGACGACGGGGCGGTAGTACTCCACGAAGGCGTACTCGCCGTCGCCGGGGTGGCTCCCCGGGGCCGCCCCCGCGTCGCTCTCGGCGAACTCACGGTAGTCGGCGTCGAGGAGCGACCGCGTCCGGTCCAGCGGGACGGTCGCGCGGTCGGCGTCGACTCCGGCGTGGTCGAGCACGGTGTGATAGAGGTCGAGCAGTTCGACCTGCTGGGACTCGCGGCGCTCGGCGTCCACCTCGGGGTGTTTGACCATCAGCGGGACGTTGACAAGCGGATCGTAGATGCAGAACTCGTGGCCGTAGAGGCCGTGTTCGCCGTGGAGTTCGCCGTGGTCGGCGCAGACGACGACCATGGTGTCGTCCCACTCGTCGTTCTCGCGCATCCAGCCGAACAGCCGCTGGAGCTGGGCGTCGATGTGGCGGATCTCGGCGTCGTAGAGCCCCTCGATGGCGGTCCACTCCTCGTCGTCGATCTCGCGGGCGCCGCAGTTGTACTCCTTGGAGTTCTGGCACACTTCGGTGGAGTCGACGCCGGGCGCGAACTCCGCCCTGTACTCCTCGGGCGGGTGATAGGGCAGGTGGGCGTCCATCAGGTTGACGAACGCGAAGTACTCGGAGTCGGCGTCGTCGATGAACTCGATGGTCCGGTCGATCACCTGCGGGGTCTTCGAGTCGGCGCCCTCGCCCGAGGCGGTGTACTCGTGGATCTTGTTGCCGACGCTCACGAGGTAGTCGGCGACCTTCCGGAGCGAGTCGTTGTCGTTCATCGTCTTCCAGGCCTTCGCCAGCGGCCCCGAGAGGAACTCGCCGGGCATCACCTCGAAGAAGTTGTCCTGATCGTCGAAGCCGTCGGTGAGGTGGGTGTAGGGCGTGATCCACGCGTTCGAGGAGTAACACGCGGTCTCGTAGCCGGCCGACGAGAGCGACTCCGCGAGCGTCGTCGCGCCCTCCAGATAGGGGTTCTCCTGGCTCGCGCCGTGTTCGCTCGGGTACATCCCGGTGAACAGCGACGCGTGGACGGGTAGGGTCCACGGCGCGGGGGCGACCGCCTGCTCGAAGACGGCGGCCTCGTCGGCGAACCGCTCGAGGCCGGGCGTCGTCGGCTCGTCGTAGCCATAGACTGAGAGGTGGCTCTTGCGAACCGTGTCCATGACCACGAACACGACGTTCCCCGCGGCGTCGTCGTTGGTCATACGAACACCGTCCAACCCGCGACGGGATAAATATCCTGATGTTAGCCGGTCTGTACGCGAAGAACGAGGCCGTTTCGGCCCGGAAATCCGGACTTAGAACGGGGCCTGCGGTCCCTCGTCGTCGTCGTCGCCGTCGTCGGTGGTCTCGCCGGGGAACGACGGGCTCATGCCGCCGCCACCGCCGTGACCGCCGGCGTCCATGCCGGTGTCGGCGTGGACCTGCTCGATCTCGGGGATCTCTTTGACCATCCGGCTCTTGATCGCCTGGATCGTCATCGGCGAGATGCCACACCCGCTGCACGCGCCGCCGAGCTGGATGTGGACCTCTCCGGTCTCGCGGTCGATGTTCTGGATCGCCGCGCTCCCCCCGTGCATCTGGATCTGGGGGAAGTTGCGCCGCAGGAAGTTGGTGACCCGCTCTTCGAGGTCGTTCCCGTCGTCCTGAGTGTCCGTGCTCATGGTGACCGATAGGGAGTCCGCGGTCTTAGGCCTTTGGTTCACCCTCCCGGCCCGCGGGCCCCGGACGGTCCCGGCGGCGCTTGCGGCGCCGACCCGGCCAGTTCAGAGCACGAACGGGCCGCGCTGTCGGATGGGTTCGCCGTGCGGTCGCCCCGCCACCGCGACCGCCCGGAGCGTCTCGTCGCTCTCCAGTCGGACGCTCCGGCCGTCCGCGACCGGCAGTACGTCGCCCTCGCCGAAGGCGTCTCCGTCGACGGTCCCCGCGCCTTCGACGCCGTAGACGAAGCCGGTCCACTCCTCGTCGGGCTCCCACGTCCAGCCGTCGGAGACGCGGGCGTCGAGGTACTCCATCGGCGTGCGGAGTTCGATCGGCGAGCCGTCGCCGACGACGGTCCGTACGGTCGCGCCGTCCAGCTCGCGGATCGGGAGCTCGTCGGTGGTCGCGTCGGCGTAGTCCGGGTCGGCGTCTTTGTCCGCGCGCGGGAGATTGACCCAGAACTGGAGCCCGTTGCACGCCGCGCCGTCGGCGGGAAACTCCGAGTGTCGGATGCCGCTTCCCGTCGTGATCCGCATCGCCTCGTTCTCGTAGGCGGTGTGTTCGACGCCGAGCGAGTCCTCGTGGTCCATCCCGCCTTCGATCATGTAGGAGACGATTTCGAACCCCTCGTGGCGGTGCATCGGAAACCCCTTCTCGGGGTCGATGTAGAACCGTTCGAACAGCACGAACGGGTCGAGGTGGGTCGGATGGGCGTCCGTCGGGAAGGCCCGATTCGAGTTGACGCCGGTCCCGTGTCGGACCGTCTGGCCGGCGACCGGCCCGACTCGTCCGTCGGTAGCCTCGCGCGATGTCATGGCTGTGAGGAGGCGCTCGACCGGGATAAGATTGACCATTTGGTAAAGATACTTGACGGCCGAGCCCCAACGTCCCGACGGCGCGCGGTGAGACTCCGACGGGTCGAGTCGAGGACGAACGGTTGGCATCCCGTTTCGAGCCCCACGAGGCGAGTCTCGCGCCGCGACGCTTTCGAGTTGTCCGGCGAGAGCCCTCTCAGTCCGTCCCGACGATCGGACAGGCCTCGCCCGCACAGCCGCGTCGTTTCGTCTCCACGGATCTTTAGGGTCCTCGCGCGTAGTGAGGGGTATGACCGCCTCGCAGACGGCCCCCGACACGCGGGAAGCGATCATGGAGGCCACGTTCCGCGCGCTCAGCGAGCACGGCTACTCCGACCTCCGGGTCCGGGACATCGGCGAGGAGTTCGAGAAGAGTCGGACGCTCATCCACTACCACTTCGACGGGAAACACGACCTCATCTCGTCGTTTCTGGAGTACCTCATCGGGCAGTACGAGAGCCAGTCGAAACTCGGCGACGACGAGAACCCGTGGGAGGCGCTGGACGGCCGGATCGATCAGTGTCTTCTCGGCCCCGAACTCGGCGAGAGGTTCGACCACTGGGAGCGCATGAAGGTGTACCACGAACTGTTCGCCCAGGCCCAACACAACGAGGCCCACCGCGAGGCGTTCAACGAACACTACGAGGTCATCCGGGGCAACATCGAGCACGTCCTGCGGGCAGGCATCGAGCGCGGGAGCTTTCGCGCGGTCGACGTCGAGGACACCTCTCAGTTCATCACCGACGTCATCCACGCCGCTCGCGCCCGCAGGATCTCTCTCGATCACGACGACGCGCCCGAACAGGCGAAGCGAGCGATCGCCGCGTTCGTCTATCCGTCTCTCGCTCCCGCCGACGCCGAAGGAGCACGAACGCGCCGCCCGTCCGACTGAGACGACCCCGCGACCCGGTTCAGCTACTCTGTTTGGGGTTCCGATCCAGAAGCGCTTCGAGCCGTATCTCGCGTGTTCTTTTCCGTTCGGCGAAACGTAGCGCCACTTCGACAATTCTATATAGCGCCATGTGATTTACCAAGGCTGGTAGTCCGGTTTAGTTACTCAGAATAGATATGGGGCTGGAGTGGCTAAATCCCCAAGGAAGTCGCTAATCGCGACTCTGCCCGAGTCTCATCAGTGGGATCGCAGAGTGTGATCCGGACCTGCGCTTCGTCCACGCCGATGATCACGACCTTTAGCCCGTGTTTCTCTGCAATCCCGTGGATTATATCCGGGGCGTACTCCGGGTCGGCCGGCGTGGCCGAAACGAGTGGTAGCCACTCGACAATCCGAAACGGCCGTGGGAGACTCTCTGGGTTGAGTTTCCCGTCTCGCGGTAGTTCCCGACCACCCACAAACCGGAGAGATCCGAGGACGATTTCCCCGTTATCGAAACTCGAATCCGGGGTATCCCGCTTCGCTCAGTTCTCGTCTTACTGCTCGAATTCGCTCATCGGATAGCACTGGTCGCGTTGAAAGAGGAACTAAGTGCAACGCCCAGTACAGCCCTGTACTGAACGGACGGTTTCGACCCGTCGAATAAAAAATCGTCCTACCAACTACTGTTATTGCGCCGAGCGGCCACGGCCACGACTCGCGAGGGACTCACTTCTCGAAATCGAACACGCGGCGCAGTTCGGTCTCGATCGTCTCGACGTAGACGTCGAGCAGTTCGTCCAGTTTCTCCTCGTCGACGAGCACGCCCTGCAGTCGGTCGGCGGGGTTCTCGGGGAGTTCGACGCGGAACTCGCCGTCGTGTTCTCGCGGGCTCCGCCCGCTCGAATCGTCCGCGGAGCTCCGCTCCGCGCTACTCTCGTAGAAGGGCTCGCTCTCGTTGAGCACCTGCTGGTCGATGGCGTGGACGAGCTCGGAGTCGTACCGGTCGTTCATCCGCTCGAAGGCGTTCTTGTACGCCTTCTGGAGCTCGTTGAAGTAGTTCGCGTACTTGTCCTCGAACCGCTCCGGGTCGAAGTCGGCCATACGTCGGCGTTGGACCAGCGCGGGTAAAAGTCGGCCGGTGCGGGGCGATCGCACCGGACGCCGGGACGGTGTTCGATCGTTGTAATAAACTCCATATCGCGATATAAAATCGAGATGCGTACGCCCGCCGCGACGCTATCGTGCGGTCGTCGTATCTTCGGCGGCGTGCCCGAACCTCGTCCGGAGGCCGGCGTCGGAAGGCGTCGATCGACAGGACCCCCGAGAAACGTCGCGACAGTCGCGGCCTCGCACGGTGGGATCGTGGCGTAGAACTACGACAGCTGTTCGCCGACGAGTTCGTCGGCCAGCGCGAGGAACTCTTCTTCGGTCCCCTTCGGCACCGTCGCGCCCGCGGCCACGTCGTGGCCGCCGCCGTCGCCGCCGACGGCCCGCGAGGCTTCGCCCATCACGGCCGAGAGATCGAGTCCGCGCCGGGTGAGCGACGGCGTTCCGCGCGCCGACACTTTCACCTCCTCGTCGTTCTTCTCGGCGAAGGCGACGATCGGCGTCCCGCGCTCGACGCCGTCGGCCCCGACCGCCATCCCGGCGATGATCCCGACGATGGTCTCGCGGATCCGATCCCCGGCGTGGAACCACTGGACGTGGTCCTCGCGGGTGACCCCCGACTCTTTGACCCACTGGAGGCCCTCCGAGAGGTTCCGGCGGTGGTTCGCGAGGAGCGTCCGGGCCCGCTCCAGGGCGGCCCCGCGGTCGCCGAGACACACCGCCAGCCCCACGTCTGCGCGCTCGTATCTGGCGGTCGCGTTCAGTAGCGTCGAGAACTCGCTGACGTCCCGAAGCTCCGTCCCGGCGGGCTCGTCGGTGAGGGTGTAGGTGGTCCCGATCAGACCGTCGATCCGGTCGGCGCTGACCCCTTTCGAGACGGCGCGCTGGACCAGCGCGCTGGCGACGGTCTGGCGCTCGTCGTCCGAGAGGTCGACCCACCGGCGCCACTCGCCGTCGTCGGCCTTGAGGTCGATGTCGAGCCCGTCGAGAAACCGGATCGCGCCGTTCTGGTCGTTCGAGACGCCGGGGATGTAGACGTCGCTGGCGTACTCGAGCAGTTTGGGGAGCGGGCGGGTCTGTTTGCCGTACAGCGCGAGGTCGGTGCTCGTCTCGAGGACGCCGGCCGCGACGCCCTCCTCGACGATCGAGCGGTTCGCACCCACCAGCTCGCCGTCGGTGGTCTGCATGTCGCCGACCGCGCCAACGACCGCGAGCGCCGCCAGATCGCGGTTGTCCCCCGCCTCGGGTTCGAGCGCCCGCGCGAGCACGTAGCTCGCGCCCGCCCCGGACAGCTCCGAGGAGCCGTCGATGTCGAACAGGAGAGGGTTGAGGTGGAACTCGGTCTCGGCCTCGGCGGGCCGGTGGTGGTCTGCGATCACCGGCGTGAAGTCGCCGGCGGCCTCGTGGTCGCTGATGATATCGAGTTGGCCGCTCCCGAAGTCGGTGAACAGCACGGTGTCGTAGTCGGTCGCCGCGATGGCCGCGAGCTCTTCGGCGTCGAGCTGTTTGCTGAAGACGGTCTCGAACGAAATTCCGGCGCGTTCGAGCGCCGACGCCGCGATCGCGGCGCTCGTCAGGCCGTCGGCGTCGATGTGCGACGCGAGTAGCACGTCGTCGGCCCCCCGGAGGCGGCCGGCACACGCCGCGGCGCGCTCCGCGAGGGCGGGGACGGGACCAGCGCAAGCCATTCGAGAGGGGCTTGGTCGGTATTACGTATAAACCTCAGCTATCGGTCCGCGGCCGCTCGGCTCCGCGCTCGCTTCGCTCGACCGTCTCGACGACGTCGGGCGTCGAATCGGGCGCTTCGTTCTCGACGACCGCTCGGTCGGGCAGGTCGGGGTTCGGCTTCCGGCCGAGGGTGAGCAGACGCTCGGTGAGCGTCAGCTCTTCCGGGCTCGGGCTCGGCTTCTCTATCTCCTCGTACTCGACCGCCACGCCCTCGGACTCGGCGGCGATGCGGACCGCACACAGCTGATAGGACGGGTAAAACACCGGCGGCAGGACCCCGATAACGCCGTCGCGGCGGTGGAGGCGCTTGAGCCACGTCCCGGTGTTGACCAGCAGGCCGTCGCCGACCGACCCCACTGACGGGCGGTGGGTGTGACCGTAGCAGAAGATCGCCGTCTCGGGCGACTCCGCGAAGATCTCGCGGGCGGCCTCCTCGTAGGGTGCCTCGGCGTCGACGGTGAGTTCGGTCTCGAAGACGCCGAAGCGGTCGATGGTCTGTCTGATGTCCCGACGGAGCAGATACAGCGGGACGCCCACCAGCAACAGGAGTCCGGTGACCGCCACGTTGACCACGAGGAGCAGGTAGACCGCCGTCCCGGCCGCCCCGAACTGCGCGAGGAACCCGGCGAGCGAGTCGACGGGCATCGACCAGACCCCGACCAGATCGAGCCCCGCGAGCACCGCGAGGAGCGCGCTGACGTTGAACAGCAACAAGAACGGGACGAGCGCGTACCGCAGGAGGGGATTCATCTCCCGGTAGAAGTACTTCGAGAACAGCCAGACCGGCATCCGCTCGGTGGGCGTGACCGCCTGCACGTCCTTCAGCCAGTTGTACCGGCCCCGCTCGGAGAGCTTGCCCGCCCGACTGGTAACGAGCGTGTTGTAGTAGTATCCGAGCGGCGTGGCGTTGGGGTTCTCCCAGTCGTCGATCCGGTTGTTCGAGTCGCGCTGGTGGCCGTGTTCGAAGTGGATCGTGCGCTCGCCGACGCGACGGGTGATCGACTCCGATTGGACGAGTTCGACGTTGTATTCGGCGAACCGCTCGACGTACGCGTCGTAGGCCGCGAGCTCGTGGTCGTGGTTGCCGGCCAACAGCGTGATCTGGACGTTCTCGCCGGTCGCCCGGAGCTGTTCGAACAGCGCCGGGTAGGTCTCCTCGAGGACGTCGAACTTCTCGATTCCGTCGACCGAGGTGAACTCCCACAGCCCGAAGGCGTCGCCGTTGATCACCAGCTCGGCGTTCTCGTCCGTCTCGGCCAGCCGTTCGAGGAAGCCGAGCAGTTCGTCGAGAAACTCGACCTCCTCCAGTTGCTCGTCCCCGCCGATGTGGAGGTCGCTGATAACGTAGTAGACCCGCTCTCCGGCGGTGCTGTCCATCGATTTAATGTCCCGAATCCGGCTGTAAAGGTCTTTGGTACGGTGTCGCGACTCTGCCGCCCTCGGGGTGTTCGCCGGGCGTCGGCCGTCGCCGGCCCGGCCGAGGGCGCTACTCGTGGTAGGTCGGGGCGGCCGCCTCCACGACCGCGCACGCGAGCGCCTCGAAGTCCGCCGCCTCGGGCACCACGTCGACCTCGATGCCGGCGGCCTCGGCCGTCTCGCGGGTCGGCGGGCCGATCGCGCCGACGACGGCGTCGTTCAGCCCCGCGACGGCGGCCTCGCGGACGCCGCGCTCGGCGGCGGCGTCGAGGAGGTGCTCGACCGTGAGCGAGGAGGTAAAGAGCGCGGCGTCGAGGTCGCCGTCGGCCGCGAGCGCGGCCGACTCGCCCGAGCCCTCGGGTCTGACGAGCCGGTAGAGCACCGTCTCGTGGACGTCCGCGCCGGCCTCGGCGAGCCCCTCGGTCAGCACCGCGCTCCCGTGGTCGCTCCGGGCGACTTCGACGCGCGCGCCGTCGACCCGGTCTTCGAGCGCCGCGACCAGCCCCGCGGAGGTGTACTCATCGGGGACCACGTCGACCTCGTAGCCGTGCTCGCGGAGCGCGTCGGCGGTGCTCGATCCGATGGCACAGACCGCGGCGTCGCCGGGCTCCCAGCCCGCCTCGGCCGCCAGCTCGACGCCGGTCTTGCTCGTCAGGACGACGTACTCGCCGGGCTCGGGGGACGCCCCGGTCGGCCGGACTTCGAGCATCGGGTCGGCCACGGGGTCGGCGCCCAGCGAGTCGAGTAGCTCGACCGCGTCGTCGAGGCGCTCGTCGTCCGGGCGGAAGACGGCGACCCGAACGTCCCGGCTCATTCCCGCTTGCCCTCCGGCGCCGGCTCGTCGCGTTGGGCGGCCTCGATGAGTTCGGCCGCGCCCCGCTCGCGGAGCTCGGCCGCCAGCTCCTTGGCGGCCGAGACGTGGTTCTCGACCGGCAGATCGCGGGTCGCCTCGATCTTCTCGGTGCCGTCCTGTGAGAACACCTGCACGTCGACGTGGACGCCCTCGCCCTGAATCAGGCCGTGGACGCCGATCGGGGCGACACAGCCCCCGCCAAGCTCCGCCAGAACGGTTCGCTCGACCGTGGTCTCGACCCGCGTTCGGGGGTGGTCGAGCACGGTGTTGACGTCGCCCGCCAGCTCGCTGTCGAGGGTCGTCACCGCCAGCGCGCCCTGCCCCGGCGCGGGCACGAACTCGCCGGTCGGTAGCTCGGCGTACTCGAGGTGGTGGGCCAGCCCGCTGCGTTCGAGTCCCGCCTGCGCGAGCACGATCGCGTCGTACTCGGTATCGACCTCCCGCTCTAGGGCCCGGCGCTCGACCTCGGCGAGGTCGTTGAACCACTCCTCGACGGTGCGGTCGAACTCGCCCTCGTACTCCTTTTTGTGGCCCTTCTTCGCCATCGCTTCGGCGCTACGTTGCTCTTTCTCGGCCTCGGTCCGAGCCTCGTGTTCGGCCTGCAGGGCGGGCGCGAGTAGCTTCTCGGCTCGCGTGTCGACGTTCCCGCGGAGCGGTTCGACCGTCAGGTCGGGCCGGCGGTGTAACACCTGTGCCTTCCGGCGCAGGCTCGACGTGCCCACGACCGCGCCGTCGGGGAGTTCGTCGAGCGTCGCCCCGTCGGGCGTGATCAGCACGTCGTTGGCGCTGGCGCGCTCGGGGATAGCCGCGACGATCAGGTCGTCGGGGTGGTCGGTCGGCATGTCCTTCATCGAGTGGATGGCGCCGTCGAGCTCCCCCGACAGCACCTTCTCGTCGAGGCTCCGGACGAACGCCCCGGTCTTGCCGAGCCGGTGGATGAGCTCGTCCCGGATCTCGTCGCCGGTCGTCTCGACCTCGACCAGTTCGACCTCGAAGCGCCGGTCCTCCAGGGCGGCTCGGACCTCGGCGGCCTGCCGGCGGGCGAGGTCCGACCCCCGCGTGGCGAGGCGTATCTGGGTCGCGCGTGTGCTCATGCCCGAGTGTCCGCGTCCGAGGTTGAAACCACCTTCGCAATCCCCCGTCGTCGGCTCGGAACGCCCCGATACAAGTGGCTCCGGAGACGTGTCAGGCGTATGCCCTTCACGCCGTTGCATCTCGGCGTCGGAGCGGGCCTCGGACTGCTCTGTTTCCGGTGGCTCGACTTCCCGACGTTTCTCGCCGCGAACGTCGTCGTCGACGCCCGCGCGGTACTGGTGTTCTTCGGCGTCCTCTCGGGGCCGATTCACGGTCCGCTCCACACGCTCGCGGTCGGGACGCTCCTCGCGGCCGCTCTCGCCGTCCTCGCTTTCGTCGCCAAGCCCGGGGTGAACCGCGCTCTCCGACCGGTAGGGCTGGCCCAACCGCGCTCGACGGTCGGCGTCGCGGCCGCCGCCCTGACCGGGGTGTACGCCCACGTCGCCCTCGACGCCACACTGTACGCCGACGTCCGGCCCTTCTACCCCTTCCCGGCGAATCCGCTCCTCGGAGTGCTCTCGCCGACCGAGGCGTATCTGGTCTGCGTCGCGGGGCTCCTCGTCGGTGTCGCGCTGTACGCGGCGAAGGTCGCCGCGTCGCTCCGCGGCATCGAGACGCCGCTGTGGCCTCGCTGAGGGGTCTCCGCTTCTGTCCGTCTCCGGGCGGGCGGCGACGCCCTTGCCGGACTCGAAAACCACTTCGGGGGGCCGGCCGAACCGACGACCAGTGAGGTGGCGATACCGCAACACAGTGCTCGCGCTCGCCACCGTCGCGTTCTTCGCCACGATGGCGGCCCGGCTGGCGATCAGCCCGGTCGTCCCCGACATCACCGACTCGTTCGGCGTCTCGACCGGTGGGGTCGGGATCGCCCTCTCCGGGATGTGGGCGGCCTACGCGCTCGCGCAGTTTCCGAGCGGCGTCCTCGGCGACCGGTACGGCGAGCGCCGAGTGATCCTGACCGCGGTCGGGCTCACGACGCTGGCGAGCCTACTGCTCGCGGCCTCGCCGTCGTACCCCGCGTTCGCGGTGTTCGCGGTGACCCTCGGCGGCGCGGCGGGGCTCCATTACAGCGTCGCGACGACGTTCATCTCGAAGCACTTCCAGAACATCGGGCGCGCGATCGGCATCCACGTCGCGGGCGGCCCGCTCGCGGGCCTGCTGGTCCCGGTCGCGGCCGCCGCGGTCGCCGCCCGGTACGGCTGGCGGCCCGCGCTCTTGCTCGGGGCCGTCGTGGCGGCCCCGACGTTCGTCGCGTTCGCCGCCAGGGTCCGCCCGACCGAGCCTACCCGTCCCGACCAGCCGATGCGCGATCGGTTCGCGCTCGGACCCGTCGCGGAACTGCTCGCCAGACCCGAGATCGCCTACACCACGGTGTTGGCGGTCGCGGGGGCGTTCACCTGGCAGGCGACCGCCTCCTTTCTGCCGACGTTCCTCGAAGTCCACCACGGGCTGACCGCGACGACCGCCAGCGCGCTGTTCTCGCTGTACTTCGTTGTCCACGGCGCGACCCAGCCCGCGATGGGGTGGCTCTCGGACCGGTTCGACCGGGACGCGGCCGCGTCGCTGTCGATGGGACTGGGCGTGCTCGGGTACGGGACGCTCGCGCTCGGGTCGGGCCTGGCGACGTTCGCGGTCGGCGTCGTGCTCGCTGGGGTGGCGATGAGCTGGGGCGCGCCGGTCCAGTCGCGGTTCATCGACAAGCTCTCGGACGAAGAGCGGG
The DNA here is from genome assembly GCF_004765795.1 of Halorussus marinus. Lineage (GTDB taxonomy): Archaea > Halobacteriota > Halobacteria > Halobacteriales > Haladaptataceae > Halorussus > Halorussus marinus. Next base: position 40,360 of record NZ_SBIV01000010.1, on the reverse strand, counting down.
GCGCGGGGTTCGGCCTCGTCCGGACGGTGTACATGCTCCTCGGCGCGACCGGGAGCGTCGTGGTCGGCGGACTGGCGGATTTCGCCGGCTGGAGCGTCTCGTTCGGCCTGCTGTCGGCGGTGATGGCGACCGGGTTCACGGTCCTCGTGACGAACCGCGCGCTCGACCTCGGGCTCTGAGCCGGCTCACGGGAACCCGGGGACCCCGACGCGCTCGCTCCGCTTGCGGAGGTAGTACACCGCGAACGGCACGTCCGCGACGAACCCCACGATGATCGGGACCACCGGGCTCCCCGACGTGAGGACCACCGCGATCCCGGTGACGACCAGCAACGCCAGCCCCGGCAGGGCCGCCAGCGCCTGGCGCATCGGCATCGGCGCCCACTTGCCGCTGGTCCGGTCGACGTAGCTGGCGTCGCGGTACACCGCCACCGGGAAGTAGGCGGTGAGGAAGGCGAACGGGACGCCGAGCGCGACCATCGAGAGCTCGATCATCCGCGTCCCGAACGAGAACGCCTCGAACGACGACGCGACGGCGAGCCACGCGAGCGTCGCCAGCCAGAGGACGAACGCTCCGGGGATGGCCGCGACCCAGTACCAGTGGTGTGAGCCGTCGGTCCTGCGCGCGTAGCCGGAACTCATATCGGGTGGTTAGGAGCCGATCGGTAAACCGATGTCGCACGACCGTCGGCTAAAGCGCTTCCTTGTAGGCTTCGAGGGTCTCCTCGACGTCCTCCTCGGTGTGGGCGTAGCTGAGGAACTGCGACTCGTACTGGTTGGCGGTGAGGAACACGCCCTGCTCGCGCATCGCGGGCCAGAACAGCCGCTCCCAGCGCTCGGTTTCTGCGGCGTCGACGTCGGCGCTGTTCTTCGGACAGTGGTCGTACCGCGGACAGTCGGGGTCCTGTCGACAGCCCGCCTCACACTGGCCCTCGGGGTCGCGGGGCCCCTCGCGGGTGAACACGACCTTGAACATGCTGTCGTGGCCCGTGACGGTGTACTCGGGCGCGCGGTCTTCGAGGATGTCGGTGAGGCCGCTCCGGAGCGTCTCGCCGAGTTCGTTGACGTGGTCGTACACGTCGTTTTTCGCGGCGAACCGGAGCGTCTCGAGGCCCGCGGTCAGCGACAGCGGGTGGCCCGAGTACGTCCCGGCCTGGAACACGTCGCCGGTCGGGGTGAACTGCTCTATGATCTCTGCGGGGCCGCCGACCGCCCCGACCGGGAAGCCGCCGCCGATGACCTTCGCGAGCGTGGTGAGGTCGGGTTCGACCCCGAACTTCCCCTGCGCACACTGGAGGCCGCCGACCCGGAAGCCGGTCATCACCTCGTCGAAGACCAACAGCGCCCCGTGGTCGTCGGTGACCTCCCGGAGGGTTTCGAGGTACCCCTCGACCGGGCCGACCGACGCGCAGTTGCCCAAAATCGGCTCGGCGAGGACGGCCGCGATCTCGTCGCCGCGCTCCTCGAACACCGCCCGGACCGCCTCGGCGTCGTTGAACGGGACGGTGATGGTCTCCTCGGCGAACGCCTCTGGGATGCCGTCGGAGATGGGCGAGCCGATCCCGCCGGACTTGCCCTCGACCAGCGTCGAGGGCTGGGCGCCGTGGTAGCCCCCCTGCATCACGACGATCTTGTCCCGGCCGGTGTACCCGCGCGCGAGCCGCACCGCCGAGGTGGTCGCCTCGGTCCCCGAGTTGACGAACCGGACCATCTCGACGCTCCGGACGTGGCGCGCGATGAACTCCGCGAGCTCGACTTCGACCTCCGCGGGCGCGCCGTACATCGGGCCGTCGGCGAGCTGGGACTGGATCGCCGACTCGACCGCCTGGGGCAGATCGTGGCCGAGCAAGAGCGGGCCGTAGCCCATCACGTAGTCGACGTACTTGTTGCCGTCGGCGTCGACGACGTGTGCGCCGTCGCCGCGCTCGACGAAGAAGGGGTACGGGCGGGTCGCCCGGACGGGGGAGCTGACCCCGCCCGGCAGGACCGAGAGCGCCCGGTCGTACAGTTCACGCGAGCGATCGTCGTGCATGGACGGTGGTTCGGACTCCTGCGTGAAGTCCATTTCTGTCTCGGCGACCCGGCCGAGACGGGCGCGGGTTTCACCAACTGTTATGTCTCGACCGCGTCTCGGTCCGTTCAACGACATGGTCGACGCGCCACAGGACCCCCGCGAGAACCTCGACGAGGAACTGGACGAGATCGAAGACGAGATGGCCGACGTCAACGACGACATCCGCGAGCTGATCCACCAGCTCCGGGACCGCGAGGACGCCCCGCTCCGGCTCGCGGTCCGGTTCAGCGCCGACGAGTCGGACGTGCTGTTCGTCCGCGAGGACGTCCGCGAGCGCCACACCGACGACGAACTCGAAGCCCGCATCGAGACCCTCGTGATGAAGGGGCTGGGCGACCCGCCCCGCGAGGAGCCGCTGTTCGACTTCGGGAGTCTCGACGCCACGATCCGGTGGTACGAGAACGTGCAGGTCGCACACTTTCCCTACCGGGAGTGGTCCGGGCTCGCGTTCGTCTTCGACCGGCGCGAGTCTCCGATGGTCGATCTGGCGAAACAGCACCTCCAGGACGAGTAACCGGCTCAGAACCGCGTCCACGACCGGGGACCGAAGTCGTCGCCCCGGACCCGGAGTTCGGTGGCGTCGTCGGTCTCTCGGACCTCCACGACCGCGTCGAACACCTGCGTCAACTGCTTTGCGACCTGCCGGTCGCCCCCGACGGTGTCGAGGGTGAACACCCCCGCGAAGCCGGAGCTCGCGACCCTGCCGGTGATGACGTGGAGGAACTGGTAGACCCGTCGGATGTCGGCGTACATGAGCACCGGCGACAGCGAGTCGAACCCGAGCCGGGCGTGGCCGATGTCGTCGCTGTGGTAGAACTCCCGCATGAACCCCGAGAACTCGATCCCGATCCCGGTGAGGTCGCCGGGATCGGTCACGTACCGGGTCGTCTCGGTCTCCCGGACGGCGTCGATCGATCGGCGCTTGGTCACGCAGTCGACGAACCGAAGCTCCCACTCGTCGGCGTCGTAGCGCCGGCCGAACTCCTCGCGAAGCCGGGCCGCGGGCTGTTTGGTCGAAGCGAGGATGGCTCCCCGATCGGGCGTGTCCAGCAGTTCCACCATCACCGAGCGCTTTCTCGTCAGGGGCTCTCCGGCGACGAGCACGTTCGTTCCGCTGTCGAGCGACTCGGGCGACAGTGGGATCTCTCCGTCGGCGTCGGACACGGTTACCGGAACGGTCTCGACACGACGTTAAAAAAGTGGCACGTCCGCACCGGGCGCGTCGGTCACCGCTCGCGTCGGAGGTACGCGCCGGCCGCGCCACCGAGCGCGCCCGCGACGACGAGATAGGCCGCGACGACGCCGGCGATCGCGACGGCGAACACCGTCGAGATCGCGAAGAACGGCGCGAACCCGACGAACAAGAAACTGACGACGAACCACGCGATCAGGAACACCTGGACGGCGGCGACGCCGCCCGAGAGCGCGCCGACCCGCGCGCCCCCGGCGAGGTCCGATCGTTCGAGGTAGCCGGCGACCCCGCCGCCACAGAGCGGGGCCAACGGCAACAGTGGCGCGGTCACGAGGGCGACACCGGCCCCGATCAGAACGTTCCGGCGTGTGCTCGGCTCGTCGGCCGGGGCGGGATCGCGGTCGCGAGCGGTCGCTCGATCGCGGGACACACGGCCCGATCACGGACGTGATGTCATAGATTTTGGCAAAAAACGGTCGTCGCCGAAGCGAGCGGTCGCGACTACACCGCTTCCGTCCCGCGCGCGCCGGTCCGGACCTGCACCGCGTCCTCGACCGGAAGCACGAAGATCTTCCCGTCGCCGGGCTCGCCGGTGTCGGCGGCCTCCCGGATCGCCTCGACGACCTCGTCGGCGGGCACGTCCGCGACCGCGCACTCGATTTTCACCTTCTGGTGGAGGTCGACCGTGTACTCCTCGCCGCGCCACTGGCCGGTCTTGGCGGGCTGGCTCCCGCGGCCCGAGACGTCGGTCACCGTGATCGACGGTGCGCCGACCCGCGCGAGTGCGGTCTTGACCTCCCCGAGGCGATCGGGGCGCACGACGGCGGTCACCAGCTTGATCTCGCCGGCGTTGGGGAGTTCGCCCCCGTCGGTCCGGACCGCGTTGGCTCCGCCCTCGGTCACGTCGGGGCGGCCGAACTCGGGGTAGGTGTCGACGCCGTGCTCGGCGCTGTCGAGGCCGTCGAGTTCGTGTTCGCGGGAGACGCGGGCCTGCCCGACCGCGCGGAACAGCCCGAACACCGCGCCGGTCGCCGCGACCGTCCAGAGCGTGATGACGCCGACGCCGACCACCTGCGCGATCAGTTGGCCGACGGTGAACCCCTCGACGCTGAAGAACGGCAGGAGGATCGCGCCGAGCATCCCCGCCGAGCCGTGGACCGGAAACACTGCACACACGTCGTCGATCTTGAGCCGCGTCTCCACGAACTCGAAGACGATCGGTAGCTGGGCGCCCGCGAGAAAGCCCGACGCGATCCCGCCGTACCAGGTGAGGAGGTCGGCGCTTGCGGTCACGCCGACCAGCCCGGCGAGCAGGCCGTTTGCGACGTAGAGAGTGTCGACTTTCTCGGTCTTGTACAGCGACACCGCGGCCGCGCCGACGGCGCCGGCGGCCATCCCGAGCGTGGTGTTGAGCGCGACCCGGCCGACGTACGCGAAGTCGCCGAGCGCGAGCGCCCCGTCCTCGACCGCGAAGACGGTCGCGGCGGTGCCGACGTTGAAGCCGTACCAGCCGAACGCGAGGACGAGGGTCCCGAGAACCGCGAAGGTCAGCGAGTGGCCGGGGATGACGTTGGCCGAGCCGTCGTCGTTGTACCGCTCCAGCCGCGGGCCGAGCACGTAGGCGGCGGTCAGCCCGGCGACCCCGCCCATCCCGTGGACGATCATGCCGCCGGCGAAGTCGGTGAACCCGAGCTGTTCGAGAAAGCCCAGCCCCCAGGTGAACCCCGTGACGACCGGGTAGATGACCGCCGCGAGCAACAGCGTGTACGAGACGTACGCCCGGAGCTTCACGCGGCCCGCGACCGCCCCCGAGACGATGGTCGCGGCGGTCATCGCGAACACCGCCCCGAACAGCCAGTCGACCCACGCGTTCGGATCCCCGCCGTCGAGCGTGGCGAACGCGGCCGCCTCGCCGGCGCCGGTGACCGCGCCGACGACCGACGAGAGGCCGGCGCCGACGAAGAAGAACGCTACGACGCCGACGCTCCACGTCAGGAGGTTCTTCGTGAGCTGGTTCGCGACGTTCTTCGAGCGCACCTGCCCGGCTTCGAGCATGGCGAAGCCGGCGTGCATGAAGAAGATGAGAAACGACACGACCAACACCCACACGAGGTTGACGCCGTTCGCCAGCACCTCGGGGTCGACCTGCATCGGCGCGGCCGTCATTCTCTCACCTCGGCCGGCACTTCGACCAAATCGTCTGGACGACTGTGCAGGAATATCTCGTATTCTTCTGCATTCGGTTGTTGCATTACGATATATCGTGACGGCAAAGCGCTACATAAGGATACGCGTTGAGATGATACAAAAATTAATCTGGTCGGTCGACGCCCGTGAGATACATAATCGGATACTACCGATATAAGGCTGTATTCCGTCCAGAAACGCCCCGGTCGACCGGTCGACTTCCGACCGTTCGTCCACCGGGATCGCCGGCGCGAGGCGGTCGGCGTCGGAGCATCTCGCGCGTGAGCACCCATCCGAACGGCCGGGAGAAGCGCTCTGTTCCCGGCGCTCTCAGAGCCGTTCGGCCACGTCCTCGGCGAAGTACGTCAGGATCAGATCAGCCCCGGCGCGCTTGATCGAGATCAGCGACTCCAGCGCCGCCGCTTCGAGGTCGAGCCACCCCTTCTCGGCCGCCGCGTGGAGCATCGCGTACTCTCCCGAGACGTTGTACGCCGCGACCGGGTGGTCGAACTCCTCGCGAACGTCCCGGACGACGTCGAGGTACGGGAGCGCCGGCTTGACCATCAGCGCGTCCGCGCCCTGCTCGACGTCGAGGCGCACTTCCCGCATCGCCTCGCGCCTGTTGGCGGGGTCCATCTGGTAGTGTCGGCGGTCGCCGAACGCCGGCGCGCCGTCGGCGGCGTCCCGGAACGGGCCGTAGAACGCCGACTCGTACTTGGCGGCGTAGCTCATGATCGGCACGTCCCGGAACGCCGCGTCGTCGAGCGCCGACCGGATCGCCCCGACCATCCCGTCGATCATCCCCGAGGGCGCGACCATGTCGGCCCCGGCCGCGGCGTGCGAGACCGCGATCTTCCCGAGGAGATCGAGGGTCTCGTCGTTCTCGACGGTCAGCCGGGGGTCGGCGCCGTCGCGGGCGCCCTCCTCCAGAACCCCGCAGTGGCCGTGGTCGGTGTACTCACAGAGACAGACGTCGGTGATGACGTAGGCGTCGGTGTCGTCGACGATCCGGCGGGTCGCCTCCTGGACGACGCCGTCGTCGGCCCACGCCCGAGTGCCCCGCTCGTCTTTCGACTCGGGGATCCCGAACACCATCACCGACTCGACCCCGGTCGAGCGCACCTCCTCGACGCGCGCGACCGCCTCCTCGACGGGGACGCGCTCGTGGCCGGGCATCGATTCGATGGGGACTCGCTCGTCGGTCGTCGCGTCGACGAAGACGGGCGCGATGAGGTCCGACGCGGTCACGTCGGTCTCGCTGACCATCCCGCGGACGCCGTCGCGCCGGAGCCGGCGCGGTCGGTCGGTGAGATTCATATCGGCCCTTGCGGCCCCGGTCCCAAAACCGCATCGTTCGCGGTCACAACGCATTTAATCGCCCGCACTGACGTGGTAGCTGATGGACGTGTCCTCGCTCGCGCTGGTCGCAGACGTGCCGCTCGCTTCCGGAGTCGCCCTCCTTCTGGCGGGGCTGGTGCTGTCGAACGCGACCGACACCGGTCGGATCCGGGAATTTTTCGCGGACAACGGGCTGTTGTTGCTGACTGTCGGCATCGTGCTCGCCGCGGTGGTCGGCGTCGGTCTCTTTTTCATCGGGAACGAGGAGCTCGCCCGCCAGTGGCTCGACCAGTACGGACTGCTCGCGCTGTTTTTGATCCTGATCCTCGAGGGCGCGATGCTGCTGTACTTCGCGCCCAGCGAGAGTCTGGTCCCGCTCGGGGTGACCCTGCTCGCGGAGGGCCCGAGCGACCTCTCGTCGATCGCGGCGGTCATCCTCGTCGCGGTGGTCGGCGCGACGATCGGCCAGTACGCCCTCTTCTTGCTCGCCAAGCGGGGCGGCCGGGAGTACCTCCTCGGCAAACGCTGGTTCCGGATCGACGAGGGCCAACTCGACCGGTTCGACGGCTGGTTCCAGCGGTGGGGTCGGATCGTCGTGCCGGTGAGCAACGCCCTGCTTTTCACCCGCGGGATGCTCACGGTCCCGGCGGGGTTCGCGGAGATGCGCGACTGGGAGTTCGTGGTGCTGTCAGCGGTGGGAACGCTGGCCTTCCAGACGTGGCTCGCGGCCGCCGCGCTGTACGCCGTCGAGATCGGGTTCCTCGGCTTCCTGTAGGCGGTGGCGCTTCGGCGACGTTCGCAGAGGCGTCAGACATAACAACGCTCGAACCGTAGCAACGGTCGCGCTCGCGTGCCAGCTTCATCGCGTGCCATGCAATGAAACTCCACGCGGGCGCACTTCCGCGCGCCGGGACGCGCGGTCTTTTTCGGACGTCTCTTCCGGAGTGGCGACGCTTCGGCGCGGGTCGTAGAACACGGACGCCCCGCGGGATCGGACCGCGGGGTCAGTCGGCCGCGACCTCGATGCGGTCTTTCGCGCCGATGGCTTCCACGAGGAGTTCCGAGACGTCCACTACCTCGATGTCGTCCTCGTAGCCGCCGGTCTTCCGGCCGTCCTCGTACATCGTCATGCACATCGGACACGCGACGACGAACTTCTCGACCGCCCCGCCCGCGTCGGTGTCTTCGAGCGCCTCCCGCAGGCGCTCCTCGCTCGGCTTGGGGTCCTCGTCGAAGTCCATCCAGAGCCCGCCGCCACCGCCGCCACAGCAGAAGCTGTCCTCGCGGTTGCGGGGCATCTCGTCGAGCGTACAGCCGGTCCCCGCCACGATCTCGCGGGGCGCCTCGAACTCGCCGTTGTACCGCCCGAGGTGACAGGGATCGTGGTAGGTGACCGTGTAGTCGAGTTCGTCGCCGGCGAGCCCGAGCGCGCCATCCCGGAACAGGTCCTCGACGATCTGGGTGTAGTGGAACACGTCCTCGGCGGTCCACTCGCAGGCGTCGAACTCGGGGTACTCGTTCTGGAAGGTGTTGTAGCTGTGGGGGTCGGTACAGACGATCTTGTCGTACTCGCAGTCCGCGATGGCGGCGGCGTTGTCCTCGACGAGCATCTCGTAGAGGCCCTCCTCGCCGACCCGGCGCACGTCGTTGCCGTCGGCCTGCTCGTCGTCGTAGAGGATGCCGTAGGAGACGCCGGCCTCCTCGAAGATGGTCGCCAGCGACCGGGCGACCTTCCGGTTGCGCTCGTCGAAGCTCGGGTAGTCGCCGACGTACCAGAGGTACTCGACGGGTTCGTCGCGGGCGTCGGGCACCTCGAAGTCGAGGTCGTCGGCCCAGTCGGGGCGCTTGCGGTCGGGCTCGCCGAACGTGTTGCCGTTCTGGAACACGTTCATCATCGCGTCCTGGACGTTGGGGTCCATCTGGCCCGACTCGGTCAGCCGACGGTTCATCTGGGTGAACTGCTCGACGTGTTCGATCTCGACCGGGCAGGCGTCCATGCAGGCCATACACGACATGCACGACTCCATCGTCTCGGCGGCGACGACCGAACTCCCGCCGTCGGCGACGATGGGCTTTTCCTCGGTGCGGCCCGCGTCGAGGTCCTCGCGGTACTGCTTGAGGTCGAGAATCACGTCCCGGGGGTCGAGCGGGCGCCCCGACGCCTTCGCGGGACAGACCGACGAACACCGGCCGCACTTGGTACAGGCGTCGTGGTCGAGCAGTTCCTTCCACGAGAAGTCCTCGATCGAGCCGTGGCCGATCTCCTCGGGGCTGGCGTCGTCGGGCACGCCCGGGAGCCGCTTGCCGGCCTTCTCGTCGCGGGTCACGACGTTCGCGAACGACGAGATCATGTGGAACGGCTTGGCGTACGGGATCGCGGCGACGAACGCCAGCGCCAGCAGCGCGTGGGACCACCAGACCACGGGATAGGCGGCGGTCGCCATCTCGGCGTCGACGCCGACGACTCGCAACACGTCGTAGACGAACCAGCCGACGAAGCTCACGGTCTCGAACGAGACGTCGCGGGTCGCGCTCGTGCCGAGGATGCGGACGCCCTCGGTGACGTAGCCGCCGACCCCGAGCAAGAACAGCGTCCAGACGAACAGGTCGTCCTCGGCGGAGGTGTGTTTCCCCCACAGCCGGCCGTTCCGGACCCAGTAGCGCCGGTAGATCGCCATCCCGACTCCGACGACGAACAACAGCCCCATCGCGTCCATCACCAGCGAGTACGAGAGGTAGAACTCGTCGACGAAAAAGGAGTCCTGCCCGAACAGCTTCGTCCAGAAGTCCATGTCGATCATCAGGATGGTCGTCCCGATGAGCAGCGTCAGGAACCCCCAGAGGATGAACGCGTGCATCACGCCCGCGTAGAGGTCCCGATCGAACTGCTTTTCGTTCGAGAAGACGATCTTCGCGGCCGACCCGACCCGACCGGCCAGCCCGTCGAGGCGGTCGAACCACGATTCGGTCCCCCGAGCGTAGGTGGCGAACCGGTCGTAGACGCCGTACGCGAAGATGGCTATCGCCACGAACGCGAGGTAGTAGAAGATGGCCTCGCCGATGTGGCCGATCCTCCAGAACGTCGGGCGGGTGACCTCGCTCCCCGCCTGCATCACGACGAAGTTGTCCATGCCTTACACGGTGGACAGGATTCGCTTAAGTTTTACCGACTCGGACGCTCCCACCTTCGAAAAACAGACTTCGAGTTTATCGTTTTTCAGAGTCGCGCCTCGTCGGCGACCACCGCCCCGATCCAGAGCCCGACCGCGAAGCCGAACGCCGCCTCGCCGCCCAGAGACGTCCGGACCAACTCGGCGGCGGCGGGCGCGCGCCGAACCAGCGCCCCGAACAGCGCGTCGGCGTAGCTCGCTCCGAGGACGGCCGCCCCGACCGCGACGACGCCCTTTCCGACGCCCAGCGTCGAACTGACCGTCTCGTCTCGGTTTCGGGCTCCGATCGTTCCGAGCAGGTCGATCGCGACCACGGCGACGAACGCGCCGACGCTCCAGTCGACCAGCGCGGCGTGTTCGAAGACGACTCCCCGGAGCGCCGGGCGTTCGAGTAGCCACTCGACGGACTCGTACTGCCGGACGGTTCCCTCGGCGTCGATCCACCACCCGATCACCGCACCGAGAGCGCCCACGACTGCCAGTTTAGTCCCCCGAAACAGCCCCATGGGGCCAAATACCACGGCTTCCGGGATAGTTCGATCCGATACTATAAGAACGTGAACAGCTTCCGGTCAGACCACCGCCCACGCCGCGAGCGCGACGGACGCGGCGATCACCGGCACGTCGGTCCGCGAGAGCGACAGGTGTGGGAGCGTCGGGTTCCACGCGAAACACCGCGCCCGGAGCGCGACCGCGAACCGGTCGGCTCGCGCGAGCGCCCGCGCCAGCCCGGCGACCCCGACCCGCCGAATCCGGTCGACCACCGACTGCTCGCCGCCGAGTCGGGCGGCCGAGGCGTCCCGGATCCGCCGGAGGTCCCCGCGAAGCACGGGGAAGAACCTGAACACGAAGCCGACGCCCGCGCCGAGAAACTGGCCGGCCCGCCCGGGCACGAGGTGCTGGATCGCGGCCCGCGACTCCCGGACCGGCGTCGACCGGAGGTACGCCGCGCTCACGAGCAACACGAGCACCACCCGGTAGCTCGCCAGCGCGGTGTCGAAACCCTCGGCGGGGCGGACCCACGGCGGGCCGAGCGTCGCGGCCGCGAACACCGGGCCCGCCGCCAAGAGCGGGAGCGCGAACCGATAGGCCCACATCGCCTCGCGGGCCGACGCGCCCGAGACCCGGAGCGCGACCGCGGTCACGCCGGTCAGCGCGAGCAGGCCGCGGGGCGTGGTGTGCGCGAACGCCGCCAGCGCGAACGCGGCCTGAAACCCGAGTTTCGCCCGGGGGTCGAGCCGGTGGGCGAACGTGTCGTCCGGCCGGTACGAGAGGGTCACGGCGCCCGGACTCCGAGGTCGGCGAGGCGGTCGCGGGCGTCGGTCGGCGGCGCGTCGACCGCGACCCGCCCGTCGGCGAGCGCGACCACGCGGTCGGCGAGGTCCCACACGTCCCGGAGGTCGTGGGTCACGACCACGACCCCGGTGCCCGACTCGCTGAGCGCGCGGAGGTGTGACACTACCGATTCGCGGGACGGGGCGTCCAGCCCGGTGAACGGCTCGTCGAGCACGAGGTGATCGGGCGCCATCGCGAGCGCGCCCGCGATCGCGACTCGCTCGCGCTCGCCGCCCGACAGCTCGCCGATGCGCTCGTCGCCCCGCCCCGCCATCCCGACCGCATCGAGGGCGTCTCCGACCCGGCGGTCGACCTCCGCGCGGGCGAGTCCCAGATTCTCGGGGCCGAACGCAACGTCGGCGCCCACTGTCGCGGCGACGAACGCGTCGCGGGGCTGTTGGAACACCATCGCGACCGTCGTCCGGGCGCCGACGAGGTCCTCGCCGACGGGCGTGCCCTCGACGAGCACCTCGCCCGAATCCGGCGCCAACAGGCCGTTGAAGTGACGGACAAGCGTGGTCTTGCCGCTCCCGTTCGCGCCCGCCAGCAGGACGAACTCGCCGTCAGGGATCGCGAGCGAGACGCCGTCGACCGCCCGCGGCCCGTCGTCGCCGTACCGATGCACGAGGTCGCGGGTCTCGATCATCTATTCGGCGGCGATCTGGTCGCTCCGGACGATGCCGATCGCGGCCGCGATCTTGAACGCTTCGGCGGGGATGAACGCGACCGCGCCGGCGAGAAACGCCTCCCGGAGCGAGAGTCCGAGTACGACCGAGAGCCCGATCGTCCCGAACGCGTAGATGATCGCGGTGCCGACGACCATCGCACCCACGAGTCGAACGAGACTCTGCTCGGCGGGATCCCGGATGACGAGCCCGCCGTGGGCGATCGCGCCGACGACGAAGGCCGCGACGGGGTACGACCAGAGGTAGCCGCCGCTCTGGCCCACCAGCGATCCGATCCCGCTCGACCCGCCCGCGAACACCGGCGCGCCGACCGCGCCCGCGGCGAGATACAGCACCATCGACAGCCCGCCCCAGACCGGCCCGAGGAGCAGTCCCGCGAGGAAGACGCCGAGGACCTGCAGGCTGATCGTCACCGGCGAGACGGGATTGGGGAACGAGACGTACGCGAACGCGCCCGTGAGCGCGGCGAGTAGCGCCGCGCGCGCGACGTTCTCGACCGCCTCTTCGCCGACCAGTTCGACCGACGCCGTGTCCGTACTCATGGGCGTGGCTGGGCCGTCAACCGAAATCAAAACTTCGGTTGACGATCCGGTCGGCCGTCGGCGACAGGCTTTTAACCCGAGGACGCGTCCGGCAGAAATCAGAGGGCATGGACGAGAAAACCGAAGAACTCCGGGACATCTTCATGGATGTCACCGACGAATCTACCGTCACCGAGCGCCAGGAGGAGACCCACGGCTCGCTGAGCTCGGAGACGGAACTGCACGAGCGCCTCGAAGCCGTCGTCGCCCAGATGCGCGAGCGCTACGATTTCGGGACGACGCTCTCGGACGAGGAGCTCGTCACCGTCGTTCGCGGCTACTACGCGGGCGACTCGGACGCCGAGATCGCCCGGGAACTGGGCGACGCCTCCCTCGGGAAGACGGTCGCCCGCGCGCGAGTCGACCTCCACCTCCTCCGGGACGCCGACGCCGACGCCCCGTTCGACCTCGACGAACTCCGCGAACTCCTCGACGAGGAGGCCTCGACCGCCGACTGCGCCGACGCGCTCGACGTGAGCGAGTCGACGATCCGGCGCTACCGCCGGATCATCGAGACCAAGCGGGAGATGCGAACGGTCAACGACCGGTTCACCGACGAGTTCGAGAACGTCCTCCGGGACCGGGAGCTCTCGGACCGGATGACCGAAGAGATGCAGAAAGACGGGCTCGACGACGCCACCGAGGGGATGGAGACGAACGTTTCCTTCTAGGGCCTTTTCCTGCGGGCGGCGCATAAACGCGCCGCCCTTGCAAACGCTCGGTCAAAAACACCGGGAGAACCTTGTTCTCCCGAGCCGTCGGTCGCTCCGCTCTCGACGACACGTCCTCACCCCCTCTCTCGCGCCCTCGGTCCGCTCGGGCACTCGCCGAGGGCTCCTCGCTCGCGGGAGAATCGTCGGTGTGTGCGCCTTCGGCGCGCTGTCGTGTTGTTTGCTGGACGGAGGTCCCCCGAACCGAGCGTCCGCAATCCGGCGTGAGCTAATGTCGCTGTCTGCCGTTTCCTCCTCCTCCTCCTTTCGTCCGTACATTTAAATCCGAAGCCGGGGGCAACTCGCGGCGTGTCACCCATCGCCTTCAGCGACCTCGCGACCGCGGCCTACTGCCCGCGGAAGCTCTACTACCGGCGAAAAGAGGACGAACGGTCCGTTCCCGACGAGGTGGCCGACTGTCGGAACCTCGCGTTCCGGTACGAGGAGCTACTCGGGGCGTCCGACGACAGCCTCGCCGACCTCCCGATCGCGGTGACTCCGGCGGCGTTCCGCCGGAACCTCGAACGCGCTCGCGAGCGGTTCCCGGCGGCGTGGCCCGAACTCCGCGCGCCGACCGGCCGCGAGCGACTGCTCGACGGGCGGGAGTGTCGCGGCGTCGTCCACAAGGTGCTGGAGTTCGACGCGTCCGAGCTCGCGCCCGCGCCGTCGATGGTCTTCGCGGGGTCGCCGCCCGAACAAGGGGTCTGGGAGCCCCAGTCGGTCCGGATGGTCGCGGCGGCGAAGGCGCTGTCGTGGGAGCGCGAGCGGTCGGTCGAACGCGCGTTCGCGGAGTACCCCGGCCACGGGATCGTGCGCGAACTCGACCTCACGACCCGCCGGAAGGCGGCCTATCGGCGCGCGGTCGAGACCGTGCGAGCGCTCGACGGCCCGCCGCCCCGGCTCGGCGACGACGCCAAGTGCGAGCCCTGCGAGTACCGAGCAGAGTGTGGCGTGAAAACGCGCTCGTTGAAGTCGCTACTCGGCCTCTGAGTCGGTCGCCAGCCACGACTCGATCCGGTCGGCGCTTGGTCCGCGTCGGTGGATCTCGTCGGTCTCGACGTTCACGACGGTGCTCCCGGTCCCGCCGGTCTCGCCCCCGTCCAGCACCGCCGCGGCGGCCTCGCGGATCTCGTCGTCCAGCTCGGCGGCGCGGGTCGCGCTCGGTCGCCCGCTGACGTTCGCGCTGGTGGCCGTGATGGGGGCGACCGCTTCGAGGAGCGCCAGCGCGTCCTCGTGGTCGGGCACTCGGACGCCGACCCGGTCGCGCCCGGCGGTCAGCACGTCGGGGACCGTCGGGCGCTTCTCGCAGAGCACGGTCACCGGTCCGGGCAGAAACTCCCGCATGAACCGGCGCTCGCGGTCGGTCGCCCGGACGTACTCCAGCGCGGCGTCCGGGCTGGGCACCCCAAGCGACACCGGCTTGTCGCGGGACCGCCGCTTGGCCTCGAAGACGCGCTCGATCGCCGACTCGTCGAGCGCGTCCGCGCCGAGCCCGTACACCGTCTCGGTCGGGTAGACGACGAGTTCGCCGTTCCGGATCGCGGTCGCGGCCCGGTCGACGTCCTCGGGGTCGAGACTCATCGGGAGACGGTTCGTGTCCGGGCGAAAAAGGCGCGTCGGTCGAGAACGCTACGCGGCGTCGAGCGCCGCCTCGATCTCGTCGTAGTCGGGGAAGTCGGGCCACTCCTCGGCGACCCACGCGTACTCGACGGTCCGGTCCTCGTCGAGCAGGAACGCCGCGGGCCGGGGCTCGCTCACGCCCGCCATCCCGTCGAGGTCGTGGACGACGCCGTACGACTCGGCGACCCCGTTCTGGGGGTCCGAGAACAGCCGGTAGTCCATCCCGCGCTCCTCGACGAGCTGTTTGTGGGCGTACGGGTCGGAGATCGACAGGCCGACGACCGTCACGTCGTAGTCGTCCTCCCACGCCCGGTCGCGCAGTTCGTTCCAGACGTACGTCGCGGGAAAGGCGCCGTCCATCGGGTAGAACACGAGCAGTACCGGCCCCTCCTCGGCGAGGTCCGACAGCGCGGCGTCCTCCCAGTACTCGTCGGTGACCAGCGGTCGAGTGAAGTCCGGCGCGGTGTCGCCCTCGGCGACGTGATCGGTCTCGGGGAGGTCGACGACGTCGAACTCGACCATTACTCGGCCCCTCCGTAGGTCCGGTCGAGGTACTCGACGATGTTCCCGCTCTCGCTCATCGTGACGCCGGTCGACTCGTCGACGATGGCGGGGACCGACCGCTTGCCGCTGGCGCGCTTGACCGCGTTGCGGTCGCTGTGCATCGGCTCGACGAACCGCGATCGGTAGTCGAGACCGTACTCGTCGAGTTTGCGGACGACGCGCTCGCAGTACGGACACGCCTGCAAGCGATACAGGGTGATCGACGGATCGTCGGTCGAGTGGCTCATAGACGACGATTGGACCGAAGCGGGTGTAAGGTCTTCGCTCCCGGCAGTTCGAAGTCCTATCCGGGGAAAAGAATAAAGAGTTAATCCTTCCGACTGTGAAGATGGACTGTTAAATGGTGTCTCCCCAGATACCCCTACTCGCGCTCGCGCAGGCGACCCCCGCCGCCGAGATCCTCGGGGTCACCCTCACGGAGGGGCTCCTGACGTGGCTCGGAGCAGTCGCTATCCTCGTTCTCATCGGGCTCTCGGCGTTTTTCTCGTCGTCGGAAATCGCGATGTTCTCGCTCCCGAAACACCGGGTCGACGCGCTGGTCGAGGACGGGATGCCGGGCGCCGACACCGTCGCCGCGCTCAAGAGCGACCCCCACCGACTGCTGGTCACCATTCTGGTCGGCAACAACATCGTCAACATCGCGATGTCGTCGATCGCGACCGGGGTGCTCGCGTTCCACCTCTCGCAGGGGGAGGCGGTCGCGGTCGCCACCTTCGGCATCACCGCGCTCGTCTTGCTGTTCGGCGAGAGCGCGCCCAAGTCCTACGCGGTCGAGAACACCGAGTCGTGGTCGCTTCGCATCGCCAGACCCCTGAAGTACTCCGAGTACTTCCTGCTCCCGCTGGTCGTCTTCTTCGATTATCTCACTCGCGTTATCAATCAGGTCACCGGCGGCGGGTCGGCAATCGAGAGTTCGTACGTCACCCGCGACGAGATTCAGGACATGATCGAGACCGGCGAGCGCGAGGGCGTCCTCGAAGAGGACGAGCGCGAGATGCTCCAGCGCATCTTCCGGTTCAACAACACCATCGCCAAGGAGGTGATGACCCCGCGACTCGACATGACCGCGGTGTCCAAGACCGCCAGCATCGACGAGGCCATCGAGACGCTGGTCCAGAGCGGCCACGAGCGCGTCCCGGTCTACGAGGGGAGCCTCGACAACGTCATCGGCATCATCCACATCCGGGACCTCGTCCGGGAGAACACGTACGGAGAGAACGACGACCTCTCGCTCGAAGATGTCATCCAGCCCACGCTCCACGTCCCCGAGAGCAAGAACGTCGACGAACTGCTGACCGAGATGCGCGAGAACCGGATGCAGATGGTCATCGTCATCGACGAGTTCGGCACCACGGAGGGGCTGGTGACGATGGAGGACATGGTCGAGGAGATCGTCGGCGACATCCTCGAAGGCGAGGAAGAAGAGCCGGTCGAGTACGTCGACGACGACACCGTCATCGTGCAGGGCGAACTCAACATCGACGAGGTCAACGAGGCACTCGACATCGATCTCCCCGAGGGCGAGGAGTTCGAGACCATCGCGGGGTTCATCTTCAACCGAGCGGGCCGGCTGGTCGAGGAGGGCGAAGACATCACCTACGACGGGGTCCGCCTCCACGTCGATCAGGTCGAGAACACCCGGATCATGAAGGCCCGCGTGACGAAACTCGACCCGGCCGAGCGCGAGGAAGTCGACGGCGACGCCGAATCCGAACTGGAAGACGGCGTCGAAACCGAGGGGTGACCGCGAGCGTCCCGACTGCGATCGGTCTTCTCACACCATCCGTATCGCCGCGAACGCGCCGTAGCCGACCGCTATCGCCAACACCAGCGAGCCGAGCCACGCGAGCACGGTAAAGCCCATCTTCCGGCGGCTCACGCCGCCGCCCTCCGCGGCGTAGCCGCTCCCGACGATCGCGCTGACGATAATCTCGTTGAACGACACCGGAATCCCGAAAAAGACCGCGACCTGCGCGATCGCGAACGAGGGGATGAGCGCCGCGATCGAGCGCCGGGGCCCGAGCGCCGAGTAATCCTGCGCGATGGCCTTGATCATGCGGGGCGCACCGGTCCACGAACCCGCGAGCAGGCCGAGTCCGCCTCCGACCAGCACCGGGACCAGCGGGATCTCGAACGGGTCCAACAGCGGGACCAGCGGTCCGATGGCGAGCCCGACCTGCGATCCGCCGGCCGAGAACGCGACGAGGCTCCCGAGCGCGAGCAGGAAGTGACGCTGTCCGGCTTCGAGGTCGCTGTTCACGTCCGCGAAGAGCAACCCGGCGGCGGCCCCGCCGATTGCGAGCGAGGCGAGGACCTGTCCGAGATCGAGCCCCGCGACCGTCGCGAGGTCGAGGCTCGCCGCGGCGCTCTGGGCGATCGACCGGCTCGCGTCGCCCGGTCCCAGAATCGCGAACTTGATGTTGGCGATGATGAGGCCGACGAACCCGCCCAGAAGCGGGATCACGACCCGCTCGGCGGTGCGTTCGGACCGGAGCAGCTTGGCGGTGGTGTAGGCGAACGCGCTCCCGACGAACGGGGTCAGGATCCACAGCGCCGAGATCTGGCGGTACTTCGCCCACGCGGGCTCGCCGCCCATCGCCAGCCCCACGCCGACGATGGCGCCCGTGACGGTGAACGCGGTCGCGATCGGATAGCCGGTGAAAACGCCGAACGCGACCAGCGCGGCCGCGACGAGCAGCCCCGTCGTCGCGGCGATCGCGGTGAGCTCGACGCCGCCGATGAGCTCGGTCCCGACCGCCTCCGAGACGCTTGCGCCCTGCAAGACCGCACCCCCGAACCCGAGCAGTCCGACCAGAAACCCCGCCCGCATCACCGAGATGGCGTTCGCGCCGACCGCCGGCGCGAACGGGGTGGACCCCGACGATCCCGCGCCGATGGCCCACGCCATGAACAGGCTAGCGATGCCAGCGATTACCAACGTGACGACGCCGCTCGCGACCATATCTCAACCTATCACCGGCGATAGAATAGTGTACCGGCCTGCGGCCGAACTCTCCGTGCGAGCCCGTTGGCACGCCCGGGCGGTCAGTTCGTGTTGGGCGTCGACTCCTCGGGCTCGGCCGGAGGCTCGACGCCCTCGGCGGCCTCGACGGTGTCGGTGCGCTTCTCGGTGTCGACGTGCCAGCGGTCGATCTCGCTCTCGTAGTCCGCGAGCTTCTCGGAGACCATCTCCTTGAGGTCGTCGTCGTTGACGTTGACCTCGAAGACGAACTCGGGTTCGCCGTCGCCGCGGCCGACCCGCTGGACGTTGGCGCTGATGAGGTCGTTGTCGAAGTAGTAGGGCGCGAGCCGGGTCATCACCTTCTGGTAGACGGTGTCCTCGACCTTCCGGATCGCCTTTCGGCTCGCGGAGTCGGCGGCCCGCGCGACGTAGTTGACCGAGTCTTGCCACTTGTCGACGGCCTCGTCGGTTTTCTCCTCTTCGAGTTTCTCGTAGGATTCGCTGATCTTCTCGCCCGCGGTCTTGAGGTCGTCGTCGGGAGCCTTTCCTTCCTGTTCGCCTTTGCCCTCGGCGACCGAGGCCTGCTCGGAGGTCTTCTCCGAGACGTCCTCGCCGAGTCGCTCGTGGTGCTTGGGTCGCCACTCGTCCCACTCCTCGTACGCGTCGCCGGAGGCGTCGGCCTCGCGGAGGGCTTCGGTGATGCGCTCCCCGTGTTCGACGATGTCGCCCCAGTTCCCGCGGAGCTTGAAGCCCGAAACGCTTTCTTCCATTCTGGTCGGCGACCGTAAGGCGCGGGCGGGTTTATCTTTTGTCCCTCGCCGGCGCCCCGCCGTAGCGACTACCGATGACGCGGGGCGCTCGCCTGCCCCGGCCGCGAGAGTCGGGCTATCGATGCCCCGTTCCGTCCTCCGGCGGTTTGGGATGTCACTCTCCCGCCGATCCGGCGCGTGAACGTCGCGTCGGTTGCGCAATCGGAGCTTTTATGCTGTCAGGAACCGACCACTTTCCGAATGTCACGTCCACGGAACGCGTTCATCGCCTTCCTGTTGGCCGCGCTCGTCGTTCTGGCGGGCTGTTCGGGCGGCGGGACCGACCCCGGGACCACGACCGACCTCGAAACCACGACCGACCTCGAAACCACGACCGACTCCGCCGCGACCGACTCCGCCGCGACCGACTCCGCCGCGACCGACGCGACCGCGGCTACCGAGACGCAGACCGACTCCGCCGCGACCGACGACACGATCTCCGCGTCGTCGGCGAACGCCACCGCTGTCAAGCGGACCGGCGTCTCGGCGATGGCCGACGTCGAGACGTACCGCATCGGCGCCCACATCGACACCGTCGTCTCGTCGAACAACGTCCGGCGCCGGACGGTCACCAACTCGACCGGCGCGGTGAACCGACTCGACCGCGAACTCCGCATCAACCGGACCGCCCGAGTGGCCGGCCGGTCGAGCACCGTCTCGACCTACGTGGTGGATCGGACGCTCTACCAGCGGAGCCCGCAGTTCACCCGGACGTTCTCCTCGAAGTGGGTCCGCCAGAACCTCTCGGGTAACTTCTCCCAGCGGTGGTCGGCCCTCGACACGCTCACCCGACAGCGCGAACTCCTGAACATCTCGAGCGCCGAGTTGGTGGGCGAACAGACGGTCGACGGTACCGAAACCTACGTCCTGAGGGCCGCCCCCGATCCGGAGCGGTACGCCAACCTCTCGGCCAACGTGACCAACAGGCAGGTCGGCACGGTCGAGAACGTCTCGGTCACGTACTGGATCGCGAAAGACACCCACCTCCCGGTCAAGTCCGACACGTCGATCAACTCCACCGTGTCCGTCCGCGGTCAGGAGATGGACCTCCACCAGGAACTCCGGCTCCGCTTTTCGGGCTACGGCGACGACGTGTCGGTCGAACTCCCGGCGGCGGCCGAGACGGCCGTCTCGCTCGACGACCAACTGAACACGACGACCGAGGAGACGACCGCCCGAAACACGACCGCCGATCAGACGACGACCGCCTGACATGGCCGCGTCTTCCCGGACGGCGACATTACTCGTCGCCGCGTTGCTGGTGACCGCCGGCTGTACCGCCCCGACCGCTGTCAGCGACCAAGAGCGTGCCGTCGCCGACCGGCCCTCCGAGACGGCGGCGCCGGGCACCGCCACCGAACAGCCGACGGCGTCGGACCCGGCCGAAACGACGACGGGCGAGACTCGCACGGCCGACAGCGACGACGACACCATCGAGGCCCGGGGCGCGCCGCTACCGGTGAACCAGACGCGGGTCTTCGCCCGCGTCCAGCGCGTTCTCGGCACCAACGTCACCCCGCCGGAGTACGTACACGTCGTCGACCGGTTCGACAACGAGACGACGGCTACCGACGCGACCGACGAGACTCCGACGGACAACACGACTGCCGACCCCGACCGTCGACCTCATCTCTACCGGTTCTGGAAGCTCGCGGGCGTCGAGTTCGAGTCGACTCTCACCCGGTCGGAGCGCCGCCGGATTCCCAACGGCATCACCACTCTGTTCGGCGGCATCCGGCTGTACCCGCCGGCGAACCACACCGCCGCCTCGATCGAGTGGGTGTTGGCCCACGAGTACGTCCACTACGTCCAGTTCAAGAACCGCCGGAGCGCCGAACTCCGGCGCGCGCTCCCGCGATCGACTACGGACACCAGCTTCGTGGTCCGGAGCGTGATAGAGGGCGCGGCGGTGTTCGCGACCGACGCGTACCTCCGGCGCTACGCCGACGGCGACCGGCTCAACTCCGAGTTCTACACCGCGTACGACCGCCGGCTCGCGCCCGGGAGCCGCCAGCGGTACGCGAACCGCCAGTACATCGCCGGCCACCGCTACGTCGCGAGCCGGATCGACTCGCCCGCCCGGCTGGCGGCGGTCTACGAGCGACCGCCCCGGACGAGCGAACAGGTGCTCCACGGCTACCCGCCCGGAGCCGAACCCGCCCGGTCGCTCCCCGCGACCGCGAACGCCACCGGGTCGGCTTGGCGGCAGGTCGGGACCGACACCCTCGGCGAGGCGTTCGTCCGGACCGCGCTCGAAAACGGGCTCGGCGAGTCGCGCGCCGTCCGCGGGGCCGCCGGCTGGGGCAACGATACGCTGTACACGTTCCGGCGCGCGTCCGGCAACGCGAGCTACGTGTGGGCGTTGCGGTGGGACGACGCGGCGAACGCCAGCGAGTTCGCCGCGGCGTTCGCGGCGTCGCTCGACGCGCGCGCGCCCGCCGCGAACGGGACCTGGACGGTCGACGGCGCGACGATCGACGTCCGGTCGCCGGGCGAGGAGTGGACGGTCGTGCTCGCCGGCCCCGACGAGTTCGTGCGCGGGACGAACGTGACCGTCGCGGAGCGAAACCTGTCGGTCGCGGTGGGCGGCGGCTGAGGCCGGGTCGAACCGCCCTCAGCGACCGTACGTCAGCCGGGTCGCCATCTCGTCGAGTCGGCGCTTGAGCCGCCCGAGCAAGACGACGTGGCGGTTGACCGCCTTCAACTCGGCCTCCTCGACCTCGATGCGCTCGCCGTCGAAGGGGTTGTGCCCGGCGGATTCGCGCTCGCCGTCGTCGGTCGTCATCGAGACGACGGCGGTCATCGAACACCGACCACACGCCTCGGTTCGCTTGTCGTCCATGTGTGAGTCGTGTCCGATCGTTGGACGCGTCGACTCTTAAGGTTTCGGCGGTTTCGAGGGCTCGCGCGGCCGGCCCGCGAGGCGCCCGCGGGGGCTCTCGGCGTCCGAGGGTATTTAAACTCCTGCGAACTGTGGTCACACATGGGATACCACGTCATCGACCCGTCGTCGGTCGACCCGACGCCCGATCGACCGTGCGTCCAGCGCGCGCTCGGCGACCTCGCGGGGCTGGAGAACGCGGCGGTCAACCTCTACGAGGCGGCCCCCGGCGACCAGATTCCGCTGGCGTACCACTACCACGACGACCAGGAGGAACTGTTCTACGTCGTCTCCGGGGCGCTCCACGTCGAGACTCCCGACGGCGAACTGGTCGCCGACGAGGACGAACTGTTCGTCGTCGAGCCCGACAGCCCCCAGCGGGCGTTCAACCCCGCGGACGCGACCGAGACGCTTCGGGTTCTCGCGGTCGGCGCGCCGGCGGTCGACGACGTCCACCCCTACGATCCGGACGCATGAGCGAAAGTAGTGGGGGTCCGGACGAGCCGGTCGCTTCCGACGGGGTCCCGGACGCGGCCGTCCCCGACGACGTGCCCGACTGGGACGACGAGTACCTCGACCGCGTGAGCGATCGGCTGATGTACAGCTTCGACTTGGAGAACGGCTACCGGGTCCGGGGCGAGCGCTTCGACCTCTACGGCGAGGTTCGGGTCGAGAATCGCAAACAGCTGTTCCACCCGGCGCTCAACTACGCGAACCACGAGGCCAAAGAGCACCTGTTCGCGCGCCGGGCCGACGCCGCGACGGTTCCCGAACTCGAACGGCTCGTCGAACTGGGCCACGACCTCGCCGACGACTGGATCGTCGCCGACGAGGAGCACTTCGAGACCGAGTTCACGTTCGTCCTCGTCGTCCCCGAACTCACCGACCCGGTCCGGGAGTTCGTCGAGGGGTTCCGCGACCGGACGCTCATCAAGTTCGGCTTCTACGGCCGCTACGAGCTCAACCTCGTCGTCGCGGCCCCCGACCGCGAGCGACTCGTCGCCAGCACGAACGCAGATGCGGCGGCCGCCTTCCGGCTCTGGGACGCCGTCCCCGAGGCCGAGCCCGGGCTGGTCGAGCGGCTCGTCCGGTCGCTCTGGCGATAAAAAAGAAAGCGCCGTCGGTCGATCAGTCGTCTTCTTGCGGTCGGCCGCCGTCGGTCGCGGGCGCACCCGCCCGACCGCGCCGCGCCTGCTGGATGTTACCGTACCCCTTCCGGAGCAGTGCGAGCGCCAACACCAGGAGCACCGTCCCGATGGCGATCTGGAGCACCAGCGACCACAGCGCCGTCGACGACTCGCCCAGGATGATGCCCTGGTAGAGGTTCTGGTAGTACTGGAGGTACACCAGCGCGAGGATGGTGATCGTCGACATGATCGCCATCGGCACGCCGGTGCTGACCAGTTGCTTGTTCGCGCTCCAGTTGGCCAGCCACACCGTCGCGGTCAGCAACGCGAGCGCCGCGAGCAACTGGTTCGCACTGCCGAACAGTTGCCAGAGCGGCGTCCAGGTGCCAGACGCGATGAGCCCGTACGCGACCAGCGACTGGAAGCCGGCGTTCGCGTAGCGGTTGGTCGCGACCTCCTCGACCTGCGACTCGGGAGTGCCGATGATCTCTTCGAGCATGTACCGACCGAGTCGGAGCGCGGTGTCGGTCGAGGTGAGCAGGAAGCTCACCATGACCAGCGCCATGAACGGCGCGCCGTACTCGACGGGGATGCCGAAGCTGGTGAGCATGATGCCGCCGCCCTCCGCGAAGTTCGGCAGTGCGAGCCCGATACCGCCGGTCGCGCCCTCGGGGGTGATGCCGACGACCGCGACCGCCGACAGCGCGACCACGGCGAGCAGTCCCTCGCCGAGCATTCCGCCGTAGCCGATGAGCCGGGCGTCGGTCTCCTTGTTGAGTTGCTTCGCGGTCGTCCCCGACGAGACCAGCGAGTGGAACCCGCTGATGGTGCCACACGCGATCGTGACGAACAGCATCGGGAACAGCGGGCTCACGACGCCGAACGAGTCGCTACCCCAGAACCCGTTGTAGGCCGGGATGTTCGTCTGGAGCGCTTGGGACGGCGTGGTGATGAGCGTCCCGACGATGATCGCGAGGAGCGCGCCGCCGACGCCGGCGTACAGCAGGAACGACGAGAGGTAGTCACGGGGCTGTAGCAGCATCCACACCGGCAGGACGCTCGCGACGAACGCGTAGCCCAGCACGATGGGGATCCACGTCCCCTGACTCAGCGCGATGGGGTACTGAATCCCGACCCAGACGCTCGCGAACACGCCCGCAACGAACACGATCGTCCCGGGGATGAACGGTCCGTCGAGCTGGTAGAGATACACCCCGAACACGAACGCGAGCCCGATGTACAGGATGCTCGCGGTGGCCGCGCTGGGGAACTCCTGGAACACCAGCGCCACCACGAACGCGAACACGGCGACGACGAGGATGATCGTCAGGAACGCGAACCACAGCAGCATGTTCTTGCCGTCGTCGCCGATGTACTCGCCGATGATGTACCCGATCGACTTCCCCTCGTGTCGGAGACTCCCCGACAGCGACACGAAGTCGTGGACCGCGCCCATCAGGGGGTTCCCGACCGCGATCCACAGCAGCGCCGGAACCCAACCCCAGATGAGTCCGGCCGTGATGGGCCCGACGATGGGCGCCCCGCCCGCGATACTCGAATAGTGATGCCCCAACAGCACCGGCTTTTTGGCCGGTACATACTCCTGTCCGTCCTCGTACTTGTGGGCCGGCGTCTCTTTGTCCCCGTCCAGTTCGACGAACTGGGCGAGGTATCTGGAGTACCCGAAGTACCCCACGGTGAATATTGCGAGCACCGAAACCACCAGCCACATTACTTGTACCATGGTATGTCGCCTCACTCCGAGACACGGAAAATAGGGACTTAAAGATTGTCTTGATTTTTAGCTAGAAATGACAGTTCGAAATCGCCGTCAGACGCCGGCCCGAAGCGGTATCGTTCCGTTTCGAGCGAAAAAAGAGTCATATGGCCGAACACGCTCCCGATGAAAACTTTCTGGCTGTCGACTCAGGCTTCCACCGTCGGGACGTCGATGTCGAGTTCGGCCGCGACCTCCGCGAGCAGGTCGCCTTTGACCTCCTCGACGCGCTGTTCGATCCGGGCGACGACGGGGGCGTCGAACTCCGAGCGGATCCGGTCGATGCGGTCGCGCTCGTTCTCGTAGCGCTCCCGGAGGTAGCGCGCGCCGGTCCCGTCCTCGCCGGCGTCGGGCGCGGGCGCGACCTTGTTGACGACCAGTCCCGCGACTCCGAGGTCGTACTCGGTCAGGTCCTTGATCGCTCGCTCGGTCTCCCGGATCGAGAGCTCGTCGGGGTTCAACACGAGGTAAAACGAGGCGTCGTTCCGGAGGGTGTCGCCGGCGAACTCGAACATCTCCTTGCGCTCGGTGAGCCGCGCGATGATGGGGTCCTCGCTCGCTTTCTTGCGGGCCTCCCGGTCGCCGATGGCCGCCCGTTCGAACAGATCGATGCTCTCTGTGCGTTTCTCCAGCAGGCGCGCGATCCACCCTTCGAGGAAGTCGGGCAGTCCGAGCAGTCGGAGAGTGCCCCCGGTCGGCGCGGTGTCGAACACGACCCGGTCGTACTCGTCGGCCTCGCGCATCACGTCGATGAAGCGGTCGAACAGCGCGGCCTCGTAGGCGCCGGGCGTCCGGTGGGCCAGTTCTATCTGGCGGTCGATCTCGTTGACGATCCCGGCGCTCACCTGATCGGTCATCGTCCGCTTGATGTCCATCATGTGGCGCTCGACCTCCTCTTCGGGGTCGATCTCCATCGCCCAGAGGTTCTCGCGGCCCTCGACCGCCCGCGGGTCGTCGCCGAACTGCTGGTCGAACACGTCGGCGGTGCTGTGGGCCGGGTCGGTCGAGACGACGAGCGTCTCCAGGCCCGCGTCGGCGCACTTCAGGCCGTAGGCACACGACACCGTGGTCTTGCCGACCCCGCCCTTGCCGCCGAAGAAGACGAACTTGTTCATCTTAGAAGTGGTACTGCTGGCCCTTGCGCTCGATGAGGCTCTCGCGGTCCCACATCCGGCGCTCCCACTGCTCGAACTCGTCGCCGAGGTACGGCAGGAGCTCGGCGGTGTAGTAGGAGGCCGGGCTCGGGATGCCGAACGCGTCGGCGAAGCACGCGAACATGAAGGCGTCCTCGGTGTCCTCGGCCTCCTTCTCGACGAGTTCGAACGCCGGGTGCTCGATCATTCCGTGGTAGAGGCCGTGGAGCCACTCCTCCACCTGGCTTCGGAACGTCGCGATTCGGTCGGCAAGTGTCATCGTTTATCACGAAATCGTCCCGGCGATAAAAGGGTGCCGTTGGTCGGTCCCGGGTCTCAGCACCCGCGGCTCGCCGAGCCGCCGGCGACGCCGCGATTGCGACTCAGAGGTCGGCCGCGAGCGCGTCGAGCGCCCGTCGTAGCTCGCCGCGTCGCTTCCACGCCGCCACGCGGTCGGTGACCGCCGAGAGCGGGAGGCCGAGGCTCACCCGCGACCGCATCCTCACGCGGCTCCCCTCGTCTTCGGGCTCGACCGAGACGGTGGTCTCCATCGCGTCGAACGGGCCGCCGTCGCCGCGCTGGCGGTAGGCGAGGCCGTCCTCGCGCTCCTCGAAGTCGAGGTGCATGGTCAGGCCGCGCGCGCCCGCGGTCACCGTCCACCCGTCGTCGGTCTCCTCGACGCCCCGGACGTCGAAGCTCCCTTCGTACTCGACCACCGCCGCGGGCGCGAGCGCCCGTCGGACGACCGTCGGCGACTCCGGGACGAACGTCGTGGCCTCGACTTCGCGCATCGTCGGCCCTACGAACGCCGGCCCGAAAGCGTTACGGTCCGAGCAGTGGCACCGACAGGAGCACGAACACGCCCGCGACCGCGAGCGCCCCCACCAGCAGTCGCCGGACTCGCGCCTCGGCCGGGATCTCGCCCCGGTGTTCGGGCCGGCGGGTCCGGACGAACCGGTGGTAGGCCACCGCGGTCGTGGCGAGCGCGGCGACCGTCGAGACCGCGAGCCCTTCGGCCACCCCGACCCCGAACGCCAGCAGGTACCCCGGTCCGAAGCTGTAGCAGACGAGTGCGCCCAGCGTCGCCACCACCAGAAACGGCACCGGATCGACCGCCTCTCCCCGATCGTTCTCCAGCACGGGCCGTCGAGTCGTCGCCCGCGACCTTCGGTCTACCGGCCGTGTCGGGCAAGAGATAAGTCGATCGGGCCGCGATACCCGCCGGATGACCGATTCGAAGGGCGACCCGCGCGTGCTCGCCGCGATGAACCTCGTGCTGTCGAGCCTCTTCGCGGTCGCGGTGGTCTGGGGGCTGTCGTTTCTCGACGTGCTGGCCTACGAGTGGCAGACGATCGCGGCGGTCGCGGCGCTGCTGGCCGTGGTGACCCACCTCGTGATTCGGTGACGTTCGGCCGGGGCGGCTCGCCATATTAAGAGATAAGCCCCCGCGTCACCGCCATACGCACAGACATGACCATCGAAGACCGCGGGGACGCCAAGCTCATCACGCACGCGCTCGCTCAAGACACCCTCTCGAATCTCCGAGACGTCGAGACCGAACAGGTCGCGTTCCGGAAGGGCCTCGTCAAGCTCGGCCGGATCTGCGGCTACGAGATCATCGACGGCGCGATGGAGACCGAGTACGTCTCGATCGAGACGCCGCTGACCGAGACGACCGGCCAGCGCGTCAAGGGGCTCGACGACGTGGTCATCATCAACGTTCTGCGGGCCGCGACCCCGTTCGTCGAGGGGCTGTTGAAGGCGTTCCCCCGGGCCAAGCAGGGAGTCATCTCGGCCGGCCGCGACGAGGAGGCCGGAATGAACGACGACGGCGAGTTCCCGATCACCATCGACTACGTCAAACTCCCCGAGATCACGGCCGACGACACCGTCATCGTGGCCGACCCGATGCTCGCGACCGGCTCGACGATGTGTGCGGTGATGGACCGCATCACCGACGAACAGCCCGACCCCGAGCACCTGTTCGTGCTCTCGGCGGTCAGCGCGCCAGACGGTCTGCTCCGGGTGGGCGAGCAGTTCCCGACCGCCGACCTGCTGACGGTCTCGATCGACGACCACCTCGACGACGAGGGGTTCATCGTCCCCGGACTCGGCGACGCGGGCGACCGGGCGTTCCGGACGGCCTGATCGGCGCCCGACTCCCTATCGCCCCAGTAGTCGCCCCACCAGCGACGGCGTTCGCTTCTTCGCGACGATCACCGACCCCTCGGCGCGCCGCCCGACCGCTCGCGGCGTCGAGCCGACGACCCGCCGCCGAATCTGCCCGGTTCGGGTCGCCCCGAGGACGGTCACGTCCCGGTCGGCCGACGCCGCCACGATGGCGTCGGCGACGTCGCCGACCCGGACCTCGGTCTCGACCGGGACCGACCCGAAGCGTCCGCTCGCGTCGGCGAGCAGTTCGCGGGCGGCCGGCTCTTGTGCGGGCGAGTCGGCGACCCGAAGCAGGTCGACCCGAGCGTCGTTGCCGGCCGCGATGGCTCGCGCCACCGCGGCCGCGAGGTCGGCGTTCGGGCTCTCGGCGACGGGCAACAACACCGCCTCGACCCCGTCGGCGACGGCGCCGATCTTCTCGACGAGCACGTCGGCGTCGGCCCGGCGCACGATCCGGTCGACGTTCGTCCCGAGGATCGCGTTCTCCCGGGTGCGGTCTTGCCATCCGACGACGAGACAGCCACAGTCGAGTTCGTCGATCGCGTGGAGCACGCCGTCGGCCACCGAGCCGGCGACGAACAGCCGGCCCCGGACCGGAACGTCGGTGCCGGAGGCGACGTCGACCGCGCGATCGAGCAGCGCCCGGCGCTCGCCGCCCAACTCACGGGCGATGACCTCGTCGGTGAACAGCCCGAACGGCGACTCCCGGGGCGTGACCCGGACCGCGACCACGACGACCTCGCCGCCGCGGTCCCGGGCCACGTCGATCGCGGTCCGCACCAGCTGGTCGACGTTGTCGGGATTACCGACTGCGACGGCGACTCTGTCGCGGTCCTCCATCACCGAACCGTCGACGCCTCACAACAAAAGCGTTCGCGTGGTCGGCGGTCAGTCGTCGGTGGCCGCGACCCCCGGTTCGTCGTCGTCGGCGACCTCGGTCTCGGTGAGGTCGGCGTCACGCCACGTTCCCCGGCGGTACCACGCGTAGGCGATCGCCGCGCCCGCGACGTTCGAGATGGCGAACGAGAGCCAGATGCCCGTCTCGCCGAGCGGCCCGGCGGCGAACCACGCGATCGGCAGTCGGATGAATCCGAGCATCAGGACCGAGATGGCCGCCGCGGTCAGGGTCTTGCCCGCCCCGCGGAAGCTCCCGGTGTACGAGCGCATGATCCCGATGAATCCGAACGAGAGCGCGACGTATCGCAGGAACTCCGCCGACACCGCGACCACCTCGGGGTCGGTCGTGAACACGCTCGAAATCGCGCCCGCGCCGAACCAGACCACGACGCCCGCGCCCGTGAGCACGCCGAACATCACCTTGGCCGCGAGCCCGGCCGCCTGCGCCGCGCGGTCGGGCTTGTCGGCCCCGACGTTCTGGCCCGTCATGGTCTCGACGCCGCGGGCCACCGCGATGGCGGGCAGGAAGATGACCGAGAACACCCGGGTCCCGATGCCGTACGCCGCGACGACCGTGGTCGGGAACATCCCGACGATGAAAAGCAGGAGGTTGATCGACAGCGCCCTGCCGGTCCCCTCGACGGAGGCCGGAAGCCCGATGCGGAGGAGCCGCCGGAGGTACTCGAAGTCCGGCCCCATGTCCCGGAGGTTGATCTGGACGCCCCGCGTCCCCTGGAACATGACCGCCAGCCCGACCGCCATCGCCAGCCCCCGCGAGAAGACGGTCGCGATGGCGGCCCCTTCGATGCCGAGCTCGGGGAACGGCCCCCAGCCGAAGATGAGGAACGGGTCGAGCGCGATGTTGAGCACGACCGACCCGAACATCACCAGCATCGGGGTGATGGTGTCGCCGTAGCCCCGCATCAGCGAGATGAACACGAAGAATCCGAACATGAACACCAGCCCGAGCGAGATGACCTGCATGTAGCTGGTCGCCATCGGGAGCACGTCGGGAGAGGCCCCGAGGAGCGCGAGGAACTCCTCGACGAAGACGTAGCCGATCCCGCCGAGGATGATCGAGGCGATGACGGCGAACGTGACCGTCTGGGACGCGGCGTACTCGGCCTCCCGGGGTTCGTCGGCGCCGGTGTGCTGGGCGACGAGGACGCTACCGGCGACCGACAGCCCCATCCCCAGCGAGATGAGCAGGAACACCATCGGAAAGCCGAAGCTGATGGCCGCAAGCGCGTTCGTGCTGTACTGGCCCAGCCAGAAGGTGTCCGCGAGGTTGTACGCGGTCTGAAAGAGGTTGGTGACGACGATGGGAAGCGACAGGAAAAACAGGGGCTTGCCCACGTCGCCCGACGTGAGGTCGAACTCCTCGCGGCCCCGGAACAGCGAGTCGAGGACGCCCATCAGGCGCTCACCTCGGCCGTCTCGTCGGCGACCAGATTTCGCTCGACGTACTCGATCAGCGTCTCGCGGAGCCGGTCGAGCGAGTGGTCGACCGCGACCCGGCGGGTGTGGGCGCCGGAGATCGTGGTCGTCAGGAACTCGGCGACGCGGTCGGGGTCGACGTCGTCGTCGAACTCGCCGGCCTCGATGCCGGCCGCGACCACGGATCGGATGCGCTCGAACAGGTAGTCGTCGAACTCCCGGAGTCGCTCTCGAAACGCGTCGTCGTACGGCGACTGGGCCTTGATCTCGAGCATCGCGGTCCGGAAGTCGACGCCCGGCACGTCGTCGCCCTCTTCGAGCGAGGCCTCGACGAGCGCGAAAAGCTCCTCGCGGGGCGACTCGCGGGTCACCCCGTCCATGTGGTCGGTGTAGCCCTCGTAGAGGTCCGCCAGAAAGGCCACGAACAGGTCTCGCTTGCTGTCGTAGTGGTAGTGGATCGTCGCCTTGCTTGTCTCGGTGTGGGCGGCGATGTCCTGGACGGTCAGGTCGGCAAAGCCGTGCTCGCAGAGCGCGAGATACGTCGCGTCGAGGATGTCTCGGGTCGGTCGGTCGTCCATTCGTTATCGGACTTACTGACTAGTCAGTCAAAAGGCTTGGGAACCCGGCCGGTCGCGCCGGGCCGTGTCGGCGCGGCCCGGACGCGAACAACTAAATATCGCCCGCGACACCGCCCGACCATGGGAAGCGAGGACGCCGCCCCGTGCGACGACTGCGGCGACGACGTCTCCGACGCGCTGGCGCGCACGGTCCGACTCACCGTCGACCGGTCGCAGATCGACAGCCAGCGTCTCTGTCCCGAGTGTTTCGCCGACTGGATCGACCGCTACGAGGCGGAGATGCAGCCCGAGCCGGACCCGACCGTGATCGAGGACGGCGACTCGAACATCATCGTCGACTGACACACCGCCGGCCCCGACCGACCGATCGGTCGCGACCCGCGGTTCGCCCCGATCGAACCCCTTCGTTTCAGGTGAACGGCCCGTCGCAGTCGCCCGATCTGCCCGATCGTTCGGGGGGTCGGAAACGGCCCTCGGTGTGAGACAACATCGCAGGGGACCGGCCGTCGCGCTACTCGCCGTTCGCCTCCGGATCGTCCTCGCTCGCCGACAGCCCCTCGTCGCCGCGTTCGAGCGCCGGCGCCACGTCGCGGTGATCGGAGTAGCCGTCGAACCACCGGACGATGCGTTCTAGCCGATCGACGACGTGGCCGGGCTCGCCGCTCCGCGAGAGCTCGTGGCCCTCGCGGGGGTATCGGACCAGCCGGGTCTCGACGCCGTTTTTCTTGTACATGAGATAGAGCATCTCGGCGTTGCTGACCGGGACGCGATAGTCGTCGTCGCTGTGGACGAGCAGGGTCGGGGTGTCGACCCGATCGGCGTACGCCGCGGGGGAGTTCTCCCAGAGGAACTCGGGGTCGTCCCACGGCGTCGCGTCGAAGTCCCACTCGATGAGTTTGAACGCGTCGGTCGACCCGTAGAAGCTGTTGAGGTCGTAGACGCCCCGCTGGCTGACCGCGCCCGAGAAGCGATCGGTGTGGCCGACGAGCCACGTCGTCATGTAGCCGCCGTAGCTCCCGCCGGTGACGAACACGTCGTCCGCGTCGACGTACTCCCGGTCGACCACGTCGTCGACGCCGGCCAGCACGTCCTCGGCGGCGACCGGCCCCCAGCCGCCCTCGCCGACCGCGGACATGAACGACTCGCCGTAGCCGGTCGACCCGCGGGGGTTCGACCAGAAGACGACGTACCCCCGCGCCGCCAACACCTGGAACTCCTGCCACATCGTCCCGCTGGTCGACCACATCGCGTGGGGACCGCCGTGGATCTCGACCGCGAGGGGGTACTGCTCGTCGGGGTCTCGCGGCTCGTCGCCGCTCGACTGTTCCGCGGCGTTCCACGCCGCGCTATCGAAGTCCGGCGGCGTCAGTACCCAACCCTGAATCTGCTCGCCCGACTCGTTCTCGAAGCGGATCTCCTCGGGTCGACCGATCGCCCGGTCGTCGAGGTAGTCGGCGTTGACGCGGGTGAGTCGTCTGGTCTCGGCGCCGGCCCGCGTCGTCACGAACACGTCGCCGGGGTGGTCCCACTCGGACCTGACGAACGCCACGGCGTCCGCGCCGACCGACCCGCCCGAGACGTGTCCGTCCGCGACCACGCGCTCGGGGGCGGCGCTCGCGTCGCCGGGCGCGCGCCAGACCGCGACGTCGCCCTCGTCGGGCGTCGAGAAGTAGAGCTCCGACTCGTCGGGGCCCCACTGGACCGACACGTCCGCCGAGAGCGTCCGGTCGAGGTCCTCGGTCGGGGTGGTAACGGTCCCGGTCTCGCGGTCGATCACCTTCAGTTCCGTCTGTCGGAGCGTGGCGTTCTCCTCGGGGGTCTCCGCGTAGGCGATCCGGCCGTCGCCCGTGGCCGCCAGCATCGGGCCCCACGCGGTGGTCTCGACCACGGTCTCGGCCTCCCCGTCGGCGTCGAGGTCGTAGGCCACGACGTCGAGGTCGATGTTGTCGTCGGGATCGCCGGTGCGCCGGACGCCGAAGTACAGCGTCGACTCGTCGCCCCACTCGGGGGTCGTGTGGTCGTAGTCGCCGTCGGTGAGCCGCCGGACGGCCGCTCGCGGCGACCGACCGCTCGCGGCTTCCGAGCCGTCACCGTCGGCTCGCAGGTCCGCGACGTAGACGTGATCGCGCCGGCCGTCGAAGTACCGCTCGCCGGCCCGGTAGACCATCCGGTCGATGACGCGGGGGTCGGGCTGGTCGGGCTCGTACTCCTCGCCGTCGAGCCCGGTGTCCCGACCCGTCTCGCGGTCGTCGGCCGTCGCCTGCTGGACGAACGCGATCTTGTCCCCGTCGGGCGACCACGCGATCTGAGAGACGCCGCCCGCCACGTCGGTGACCCGCCGGGCTTCGCCGCCGTCGGTCGGCATCACCCACAGTTGCGGGCGGCCGTCGTCGGCCCCCCGAGTGCTGACGAACGCGAGCCGATCGCCGCTCGGGCTCCACCGCGGACTGCTGTCGACTCCCTCGGCGACCGTGAACTGCCGGGGTTCGCCGCCGCCGATCGGGACGACGTAGACGGTCGCCTCGTACTCCTCGTCGTCGCTCGGTACCTTCCGAACGAACGCGACTCGCTCGCCGTCGGGCGAGACTCTCGGGTCGGCGACCTGTACGATGTCGTGATAATCACTCGCACAAACCGTTTCCATGTCCGTCGAATGCGGCGGTACCAGTAATAGAATTTCGATTCGAAATATATTGATAGTTAAAACGATTCCATGTCGGTAGTGTTCTCCCCCGGATGACTCTTCCCATTTAAATTGCGGAGGTATGCGATGCTTAAATTTCAGAAAGACAATATTTTATATGTGAGTAGAGTTCACTTGATGACACATGGCCAAACGCGATATATTGGAAGAGGTATCCGACGGCGACGACTGGCAGAACTGGGAGTGGCTCGTAGCCAAGTCATTACTCGATGCGAACGCTCACTCTTCCCGTGCTTTCGAACAGCACCTTCTCTACACCTATCATGCTGATGCGGACGGAGACTCCGAAGAGATGTGCCGGCACATCGAACGAGCGATCGAAGAACACGAACGGATCATCGAACATCTCGAACTCGCTGCGCAGGCAACCGACGGAGCCGAGTTCCAGGACTCGCCCGATACATCCTAAGAGAGCGCCTACTCTACCACTTCTAGACTCCCTTGCCCTCCGTTCTAGCGGTCGAATCGATCGCTCGTCGGTTCCATACTGAAAGTATGTACTCTCAGTATTTTTGTCGCTGGCATCAACCGACTTTATACGCTGGAGCGCAACGTAGCGTATATTAATGAAACTCACTACGCCTACAGACTTCGATATCTTGGCGGCCCTCGCCGACGGAAAACGCGATAACGCGGTTAATCTGGCTCACGAACTCGATAAGAACCGCGCCTACGTGAACACGCGATTGCCGGTTTTGGCCGATTACGGACTCGTCGAGCGGGTTGGTCCGGCCCCCAACAGCGGGCTCTACGTCATCACCGAGAAGGGGCGAGCCGTGGCGGAGAACCGATCGAAGTATCACGCCGAGGACGTTGACTTCGACGCCGAAATCGATAATCTTCTGGAAGAACGCGACGAGAGCTGAGGGCTCGATCTCCAAACTTTCGAAGTCTACTCTCTTTCTCCCGTTCACAACCCTTTTGTACGATCTCACCGAATACTATCGGTAGGTAGCTATAGTATATGCATCGGCACTCAGGCAATTTCGCGGAGCGAGACCGATGAAGCTCGCGAAGCCGACGGACTTCGAGATTCTCGAAATCCTCGACGATCGGGGCCGAAATACGGCCCAGAATCTCGCGTTGATCCTCGATAAGAATCGCGGATACATCAACACGCGGCTCCCGCACCTGTCGAGCTTGGGGTTGGTCCGGCGTGTTGGCCCCGCGGAAAACAGCGGTCTGTACGAGGTCACTCAGAAGGGGCGGATCGTGCTCGACCACCGGGAAACGTACGGTCAGACGGAGGAGTTCGAGGAATTAATCAGAGCTGAATTAGACGGAAACCTCTAATTTCTGTAACATAAGACATCAGAACTACTGACCCCCGTCTCCGGTTTAGGCGACTCTAAGATGGCAGGGGTCGCAAAGGCTTCTCTACTTAAGAGCTTCTGAAATGTATCCCTTCCATAGCTTTATATGCTCTGCCTATATACCGACAGTATGTGCCTACAGTACGTAGGCTGGATATCTCCCCAGCCGGGGCACATTAAACGTGTCAAACAAAACAAAAATGACTAGAGAACAAACACGCGACAAGCTTCGCGCCGTCTTCCTCTCGGCGCTCATGGTCGTCTCCGTCTTCGGAGGCACCGTGGCGTTCGCGGGGACTGCGGCTGCGAACACGGAATCGCTCTCTGGCGGGAGCGCGGGGAACGTCCCCATCAGTGAAGGTACGACCACACAAACAGTATCGTTCGATATAGCAATTGACTCCGGCAATACGGACACTGTTACTGTCGACCTGTCGACGGCAACTGACAAAGGTGCTACAATCAAGCAGGTTGATAACGCCGCAACAGGTAACTCAGACAAAGTGTCTCTTGATCCCGGAGTTTCACAGGCTGGTAATACGGCCGAAGTATCGCTCGCAGATGGCGGCCAGACCGGCGCTACCGAGATCTCGTTTGATGTCACGTACGACACCAGTAGCGTGACCAGCACCGGTTCCGTCTCCTATGACATCACCAGCGGCGATACGAGCAAGAGCACAACGGCGAACTTCAACTTCATCGACAACACTCAGCCGACCGTCTCCGATGTCACCGTGCGCGACAATGCCGGTGACGATACCGTCACCGACGGTGACACGCTCTACGTCAGTGCGAATGCCACTGACAACGCCGACGCAGGTGTCGATACGGTCACGACGGACCTCAGTGCATTCGGTTTCGGAGAGTCGGAGGAACTGACTACGTCTAACGATAAGACGTACAACGGTACCTTCCAGATTCCGTCTGATGGCTCGGGCGTGTCCGCGAACGACGGAAATAACGATGTCTCCGTCACTGCTACTGACTTCTCCGGGAATGAGAAGACCAAGAGTGACGCGGTGACGTATACACCGCCGGTTACTATTGATTCGCCGACACAGAGCTCACAAGCGATTCTACAGAGTGGTGACAGCCTTACTGTGGAAGTCTCCGCAGCAAATAAAGTCAACTCTGTGGACATCACTGTGGAGAATGGATCTGACCAAATTACGAAGCTGGATATCGAAAGTTTCAGCTCAGTCACAATCGATGATCTGACTGCGCTATCCAACGGCACTTACGACATCGTAGCCGAGACAAATTCCACATCGGGCAGTCTAACTGGTAGTGCTGAGGAAGCAAACGCACTCCGGATTGACGATAAAAAGCCCACCGCAACAGCTAAAGGTATCAAAGAATCCTCTCCGGTTGCGCCCGGGACTAGTGTCAACGCGACCTTTACTGCTGGCGATGCTGAATCCAGTGTCGCATCGGTAAAGGCCGCTCTCACCTTGGATGGGCAGGAGTACGCTACCAACACGACTACGAATGTTGGTGTCAACTCGATCAT
This sequence comes from Halorussus marinus, assembly GCF_004765795.1. Lineage (GTDB taxonomy): Archaea > Halobacteriota > Halobacteria > Halobacteriales > Haladaptataceae > Halorussus > Halorussus marinus. The sequence goes on along the minus strand of NZ_SBIV01000010.1, from coordinate 3,604 downwards.
CCTCGACACGACGGGGCTGAGTACTGATACCTACAACCTCACCGTCACGGTGACGGACGAGGCAGGTAACACGGCGACGGACGTTCAAAAGGGCGCTCTCGACGTTGACGGTACGGCTCCGAAGAATGTCTCTCTCGACAGTCCGACCAAAACTCAGTACAAGCGGACTGGTGACTCCCTCACTGTCGACTACAGCTTCGACGAACCCAACATGGGTGCCGGTTCCGTTGAAGTCGTGTTTGCCGACGGTGACGGTAACAACGCGACCTACACCGTTCTCGCAGATAGTGACGGATCCGAAACTCTCACGCTGAACAACGCGTCGGCTGATAGCTTCAGCGGTCAGGGCTTCACTAACGGCACCTACAATATCACGGTCAACGTGACGGACTCGCTCGGTAACAGTGCCAATACGACTGTGACTGATGTCGTCGAAATCGACGACATCGCGCCCGGCCAGCTCGACATCGAGAAGCCGAACAGCGAGGTCCGTACGGCGTCCGACGAACTGCTCGACGTGACGTACGACTACTACGAGAACAACACCGAGTCGGTCGTCGTCACGCTCAACGGTTCGAGTGACGACTACGCGTACACTATCGACGACTCGCAGTACGTCGACGATAACACGCGCAAGTCGCTGTCCATCGACCTGGACGACTACGATAGCGGTTCGGCGAACCTCACTGACGGCGCGTACGCGGTGAACGTCACTGTCACCGACAGTGCCGGCAACGAGAACAGCACCCAGACCAAAGAAGCCTACGTCGTCATCAACGACGAGGGTCCCGACATCAACGACGTCTCCGTCGACGAAGTTGGTAACGTCGTGCGCCCCGGTGACAACGTCACCGTAACGTACGACTACGAGGACCAGGTCAACACCACTGTCAGCTTCGACCTCTACCAAGAGAACGCAAACGGCGATGTCCACGTCGCCGACCTCGGCTCGGCAAGCGACGTCGAGCCCGCTGACAACATCGACGAGAAGCTCGAAATTCCCGAAGTCGACGGTAGCGGGTACTACGTCGCGCTCTCGTCCGACAGCGAACTCGGCGAGGCCGCGAGCAACGAGACTGGAACGTTCCACGTCAACCAGTACCTCCCGAAGATCACGTCCGTCGACGCTGACGCCGGTACCAACACCGTCGTCGTCGAGTTCAACGAGAGCGTCTCCCCGGTTGGTGACGACGGAACGTTCACCACCGACGACTTCGCGTATCAGGACGACAACGACGCCGGTGCGAGCTCTATCGACGCGGTCACGGGCTCGTACATGGACGAGGGCAAGACGCACGTCACCCTCGAACTCAACGACGCTGTCGACGCTTCGGCCCTCGGCACCGACCTCGTCAACGCCCGCCAGGGCGCTATCGAGGACGCTGGCGGTGCGAACGTCGGCACCGAGGCTGTCGCGCTGAGCGACTCGACCGGTCCCTCGGTCACTCTCGACAGCGCGGCCGATGTCAACAACGGCAACGTCGACCCGTACAGTGGTCTCAGCATCACCACGTCCGAGACGGTCGACGTGACCGTGTCGGTCGTGGGGAACGCGGACATCAACGACTCGCAGAGCAAAGTCGGTCCGGGTGAGAACCTCGACCTGAGTACGGAACTCAACCTCTCGACGGTCTCGGACACTGACAACCTCGGCATCAAGGTCGAGGTCGAAGACCTCTCGGCTCAGGGGCACACCGACTCGGTGATCGCCACGGTCGAGAAGGACACCGAGAGTCCGTATGTCACGTCCGCCAAGACGAACGCGGGCACTGACGAAATCGTCGTCTCGTTCAACGAGCCGGTCTCCAGCGCGGAGTTCAACGGTGAAAACGTCTCCATCTCCGATCATGGTGACGGTGACGCGAGCACGACCTACACGATCCACACGACCGAGGTCGTCCAGCCGGCCGACCTGAACAACGAGTCCGTCCAGATCAACGCTGTTAGCGGTACCGACGATCTCAGCAACGGCGTGAACTCGTCCGTCAGCGTCAACCTGACCGACGGCGACGCGCCGAAGATGCTCGGTCCCGCGATGACGACGAACGGCTCGAACGAGATCACGGTGCAGTTCTCCGAGCAGGTCTTCAACGGCTCCGGCGGAAACCTGACCACGGCGAACTTCACCTACAAGAACGAGAGCGACCAGAACAACGAAATCGTCGGCGTCGAGTACGACGAAGAGAACCTCATGGCCACGCTCACGCTCGAAGAGAACGTGACCGCAGAGGCTCTCAGCGAAAACGACTACATCTGGTCCAACGCGACCGACTCCGTGGGCAAGGAGATCGAAAATTCGGTCGTCTTCGAAGTCGGGTTCAACGTCTACTCCGAAGACGTCTCGGCTGACGGTCAGAACGTCACTGTCAGCTTCGACGCGGACGAGGAAGTCGACTCACTGGCGATCCGCCTTTCGTCGGAGGACTTCGTCGTCGAAGGTGAGAACCTCGACGTGACTCTCGACAAGGACCACTTCGAGGAGACCGAGAACGACGACGGTACCTACACGTACGAAGCGACGTACGAGGTCCCGCGCGACGGTGACTACGATGTCTCCGCGGAGGACATCACTGCGGTTGGCGGTGAGTCCGCTTGGGGTTACTTCGGCTCGACTGCCGTTGATGCGAACGACCCGATGCCGGTCGACGCCGAGATCGCCAGCTACGACGGTGACACCACCCACATCGACGTCCAGTTCAACGAGCCGGTCTCGATCCACGAAGAGCCGGACGAGATTGACGCCAGCGTCGAAGGCGTCGACACTCAGAACGTTCTGGCCGTGCACCCGACCGCGCCGAACCAACTCAGGGTAACCGTGGATGGAGCAGTGCAGACCGGTGACGCACCCAACGTCACGTTCACCAGTGGCGTCCACGAGAGATTCGGCGACTTCGACGACACGACGGGACACACCGAGGTCGCTACCCTCGAAAGTCAGCTCTCGGCCGGCGCGAACTTCGTGTCCGTGCCCGCCGCGTCCGGTGAGCTCTCCGCCAGCGAGGTCGTGACGCAGCTCGGCGGCGAAGAGAACGTCGACAGCATCATGACCTACGACGGCGGCGAGTGGCAGACCTACAACCCGGCGAAGCCTGACGACAAGCAGGACTTCGACGCGATGCAGGGCGGCCAGGGGTACATCGTGACCCTCAACGAGTCCGCCGAATTCGAAGTCAACGTCAACAACGTCGTCGGCGGGAGCGACTACGACGACGGCGGCACGCCGCAGGCCACCCAGCTCGAAGAGGGCTGGAACCTCGTCGGCCAGTGGCAGGAAGGTCAGCAGGCCGCTAACACTAACGAAGCGCTCGCTAGTGTGTCCGACGGCGTCTCCGGCTCGACTGCTGTCTACGGCCAGGTTGGCAACGGATACCAGTACATCACGGTCAGCAACTTCAACCCCGGTGAGGCCTACTGGGTCTTCGCGACCGAGGATACCTGGTACACCGAGTCGCAGTCGTTCGACCGGCCTCGGCTGATCAACTGACGACCGCAGCACCACTTGACTTCCAATTTATTTGGGGGTAACTCAACAAGATGACACACCAAACAATACGGAAGAAATCTGTGCTGCGGCTGCTGGTAGTCGCGTTCGTCGCGCTACTAG
>NZ_SBIV01000009.1 GCF_004765795.1 Halorussus marinus | reverse complement strand
TACGATCCCGGCGCCGTCGACGCGCTGTTCGCCGACGGTCCGACCATCGGCGCAGTTCGGGTCGACGACCCGTCGAACTACGGCGTGCTCTCGACCCGCGACGGGCTCGTCACCGACGTGGTCGAAAAGCCCACGGATCCGCCGACGACGCTGGCGAACGCCGGCGCGTACGCGTTCCCCGCGGAAGCGACCGCGTGGCTCGACGTCTCCGCGAGCGAGCGCGGCGAACACGAACTCACCGACGTGCTCGCGCGAGTGGTCGACGAGTACGAGGTGGGGTACGTCGAACTCGATCGGTGGCTCGACGTGGGCCGGCCGTGGGAACTGCTCGCGGCCAACGAGTGGAAACTGGGCGAGCTCGACCGCGAGCTCCGGGGCGAGGTCCACGAGGACGCCGACCTCCGGGGAGACGTGGTGGTCGAGGCGGGCGCGAGGGTCGACGCCGGGGTCGTGATCGAGGGGCCGGCGTTGATCCGAAGCGGGGCGAGCGTCGGTCCGAACGCGTACGTTCGCGGGGCGACCTTGATCGGCGAGGACGCCGAGATCGGGCACGGGGTCGAGCTCAAAAACAGCGTGGTGGGTCGGGGGACGCACGTCGCGCACCTGAGCTACGTCGGCGACAGCGTGCTGGGGCGGGACGTGAACTTCGGGGCGGGGACGAACGTGGCGAACCTGCGTCACGACGGGGAGGCGGTCGAGTTCACGGTGAAAGGCGAGCGGGTGTCGACGGGGCGCCGGAAGTTCGGGGTGGTGGCTGGCGACGGGGCCAAGACCGCGATCAACACCAGCCTGAACGCCGGGGTGAAGCTGTCGGCCGGCGCCACCACCGCGCCCGGCGAGACCCTCACTCGCGATCGGTGACCGACGTTTCCGATCGGTGACCCTATCCGTTGATCTCTTCGGGCTTGACCCAGACGACGAACCCGTCGTCCTGGCGGACGATCCCCTTGACCGAGTCGCTGTCGACGCTCTCGTCGACCGTCTCGTCGTCGAGGCTGACGACCTGATTCACGGCGTCGATGAGCCACCCGACCTCCGAGTCCTCGTCGTCGGTTTCGAGGACGATGATGCGATTGCCGGTCTCGGACTCCTCTAAGTCGAGCACCTTCTTCGGGTTGATGATGGTCGTCGTCGTCCCGCGGAGATCCATCACGCCTTCGACACGAGGATCGGAGTTCGGAAGCGGTGTCAGTTCGTCTTTGTCCACGATCTCGTCGACGTGCGCGATGTCGATGCAGTATTTTCGGTCCTCGAGCCGGAATTCGAGGACTTGCACGTCGCCCACTGTTTGGGACATAGTTGGTGTCATCCGCGGGGGTAACTTATCAGTTCCGACGCCGACACTGCGCCCCCGCTGACTGGTCTGCTACGGTATCTTTTTAACCCCCGCTTAGGAAACCGGAACTGATGGAGGCCGTGGAACTCCTTCGGGTGCTCGGCAACAAGTACAACGCCGAGATACTCAGAGCCACTAACGAGCCCAAGTCGGCCCAGGAGCTGAGCGACGAGCTCGAGATCCCGATCGCGACCAGTTACCGTCGCATCGAGGAGCTCACCGAGGCCGAACTGCTCGAACTGTCCGGCCGGGAGTTCTCGGAGGAGGGCCGCCGAACGAAGGTGTACCGCCGGAATATCGACACGCTCGAGGTCTCGTTCGAGGAGCGACAGATCGACGTCGAGGCCGAGGATCGACCCGATGAGGAGAACTCGCTCGCCGACGTCTGGCGGGACCTCAAAGCGGAATGACCGCCCAACTGACTGCATCGGCTCCGACTCCGGCCTCTCAGCACGATCACCCATGGAAACGATAGAACTGCTGTACGTCGCGTTCAGTCTCACCCTCACGCTCGCCGGGCTCTCGATGGTCGGGCTCTCGGTCCGGGCGTACAACCGGACCTCCCGGCAGGCGATGTTTCACCTCTCGGTCGGGTTCAGCCTGATCGTCGCGGCCGCGATCGGAACCACGGTGAGCGCCTTCCTCACCGACTTCCAGAACACTCGGACGCTCCTGTCGGTCAACTATCTCATCACGACCGTCGGCTACCTATTTGTCATATATAGTATAATAATTGAATAAAATTGCAAGTCCTCTGCCCATACTAAAGGGGTATAGATATCGTCAGGAACAGCCAGCTAAAGCCCGACGCTTCCGAGGAAGTCCAGCGTTCTTGATGAGACGTTCGAGCAATTCCGTCAAGCGGCCCAATACGTCGCTGACGGGATGGAACGACGACCCCACGGAAATCAAAGACACGAAGAACACGCTCCACGAACAGAGTTACGCGGACGTTCGAGAGCAAACCAGTCTCGTTCAATCTGCCCGCAACCTCGCTGCCGACGCCTTCGATACCTGCAAAGACCGCATCCTCGAAGATGGAAAGAAAGCAAGCAGGCCCGAGTTTCGAGAGGATGTCGTTGTGTACAACGAGCACCTCATCACGTACAACGACAACCACGTTACTCTCGCCACCGTTGGCGACCGCGTGACCGCCGAGTTCGTCACGTCGGAAAACAACTAAGGAACGCCGTTTGCGGAGTATTTAACGGATGACTGGGAGAAAACCGAGGCAACACTCCACAAGCGTGACGGGACGTACTTCCATCGCGTATCGAAGGCAATTGTGCAAGAAGCCGTGGAGAACGACTGCACGGCAGTTGCGTTCGAGAACCTGACGCACATCCGCGAGCACATCTCGAATGGTTCGAAGTTCCAGCCGTGGGCGTTCCGGAAATTTCAATGACACGTCGAATACAAGGCTGAAGAATACGGTATTGATGTGTATGAATTATTCGTGCACTACTACAACTGTCAGAGGACGCGTCAAACACCTGAATGAAAACGCCAGTCGAGGAGCTAATGTAGTCACCGTCTACCGCGCAACCATCCCGCAGTCGCTCTCTCAGGAGAGCGCTGTGAGCGTCTGATTCGGGATCTTCCCGTTTCCGACCGATTACCACCACGTTTTTTCTCGCCCCGCTCGGAGTGATTAGTCGTGACTTCGCTGTTCGAACTGGAGAAAACGGGGGAGACCGACGAGATCGTCTCGCTGCTGAAAAACAGCAACAACGAGGCGGTCCGTCGGCGCGCGGCCGAGATCCTCGGCGACATAGACGGCAACGAGCAGGTCGTCGAGGACGCGCTCGTGAAGGCCGTCGAAGGGGACGACAGCGATGGGGTCCGAGCGGCGGCGATCGACGCGCTCGACCAGCGCCACGCGGTCGAGCGGCTCATCGGCGCACTCTCCGACGAGGAGGTGCCCACCGATGGCGCCGAGTGGGCGCGGGCCGAAGCGCTCGTGGATCTACTGTCGGCCGACCAGCCCGAACTCCGGATGGCGGCCGCAAACGCGCTGGGGCGGCTGGGTAACCGCGCGGGGACGAAAGCGCTCATCGGGCGACTCGGCGACCCCGACACGCGGGTCCGAGCCCGGGCGGCACGGGCGATCGGACGGATCGGAGACCCACGGGCGGTTTCGGCGCTTCGGAAGGCCCTCGGCGACGAGACCGTCGACGTTCGACGGGAGGCGGCCGACTCGCTCGGGCGCATCGGGACCGAGGAGGCCCTCGACGCGCTGCTCGACCTGCTCGACGACGACAGCGAGACCGTCCGGCGGATCGCCGCCAACTCGCTGGGGAACTTCGGGAGCGCCAAACCGCTCGACGCGCTCGTCTCGCTGCTGTCCGACGACGTCGAGGCGGTCCGCCGGGCGGCGGTGTTCTCGCTCATCGAACTCCTCTCGAACGCCCCCGGCCAGCAGAGCCACCAGCTCCGCCAGCGAATGGTCGAGAAGCTGAGCGCCAACGACCACCGGAGCGTCGTCGAGTCGCTGATCGACATCCTCGAACAGGGGACCCAGGCCCACCAGCGCCGGAACGCGGCGTGGCTCCTCGGGCGCGTCACGGGCGAGGCGAACAGGGAGGCCGCGGTCGAGGCGCTGGTGTCGGTTCTGGGTGACGACGACGGCATGACCGCCCAGTTCGCGGCCACGAGCATCGCGAACGTCGGCGGCGAAGCCGCCGAAGACGCCCTGCTCGACCTGCTCGACGATCCCGAGGCCGGCGCGGACGCCCGGGCGAAGGCGGCGTTCACGCTCGGGAAGGTGGGCGGCGAGCGCTCGCGCGACAGACTCGACAGCTTGATCGACGACACCGACGACGAGCAGGTCCGAAAGCGGGCGTTCTCGGCGCTCTCGAAACTCGGCGGGAGGGCCTGATTCGCTCGCCGTCGCCGGACGAGTCAGCCCGGGATCGATCGACCGACATCGAACGGCTTGACAGGGACGTGATACTCCGTCGAGTCGCGCGGCCGAACGGGGTTATCGCGTGTGAAATTTGCGTAAAGCTTTATATCCATTTGGTGTCTCTTTCCGCCAAAGATGGTCAGGGACAGGCTCGTAAAAATTTTAACAAGATTCAGTCGGGATAGCAATCCCGCCGATCGACAGCACGATGTCACCTTCGACGGGGGAACGCAGACGTCCGCGGTGTCGGTCTCCGACACCGAGCGTATCGCCCCGGCCGATCTCGCGGACGCCTATCGTGGAACGGAAACCGACGAGGCCCTCCAGCAGTCCCAAGCGACTCACCTCGGCCGAACGGTCGAGGACCCCGGCGGCGTAATCGAAGACGCGACCGAACTGGGGCGGCGCCACGTCGAGGCGGGGGCTCCGGCGGCCGCGTTCGCGGCCACGTACGAGGCGAGCGTCTCGACGCTCGTCGAGGAGGCGTTCGAGCGGCTCGAACACCGACTCGGGGCCGACAACGAAGCGGTCGCCGCCGAGATCCAGCACGCCGAATCGGAGCTCCGGTCGGCGCTGTCGGCGACGTTCGAGGATATGGAGCGCGGTCTCGAGGCGTACGGCGCGAGGACGGCGAGCGACGCGGGGGCGGCGACTGGTGGGGCCGAGCCAGCCGACGAACTCAACGTCGACGACGACGAACTCCTCGACGGGATCGGCGTTCCGGTGTTCATGCTCGACGTCGAACGCGACGAGGTCGCGGCGTGGAACACGGCGCTCGAGGAGCTGACCGGCCGTTCCGCCGAGGAGGCGCTCGGGATGGAGCAGGTCAGCGAGGCGTTCTACCCCGACGGCCGTCGGGTCAAGACGCTGGCCGACAAGGTCGCGGCGGCGCCGGAGTCGGCCCACACGGAGTTCGATGTCGAACGGGCCGGCGGCGAGCGGACGCTCTATCGCGACGAGGGGACGATGACCGACCGTGACGGCGAGCACCGCGAGATCGAGTTCTCCGCGATGCCGCTGTACGAGGGCGACGAACTCGTCGCGGTGGTCGAAACCGTGCGCGACCGCACCGAGGACGCACGCCGCCAGCGAGGGATCGCCTCGCTGGTCGAGGAGCTCGGCGGGACTCTCTCGGCGATGGAGGCCGGGGAGCTCTCGGCGAGAGCCTCGTTCGAGGACGAGTACGGCGTGGTCGATGACTCGCTGATCGAAGTCGTCGATCAGGTCAACGCGATGGCCGAGCGGTTCGAGACGTCGGCCGAGCACGTCGGGCAGAAAGCCGACGACCTCGCGACCGAGGTCGAGAACGCGGCCGAGGCCGCCCGGGTCATCGACGATCGGGTCGACGAGCAGACCGACCAGCTGTCGGAGGTCGCGACCGAGATGGAGAACTTCTCGGCGAGCATGCAGGAGGTCGCCGCGAGCTCCGATCAGGTGGCGTCGGCGGCCGAGCAGGCGAAGGCCTCGGCGGACAGCGGGCTCGAATCGAGTCAGGGTGCCCGGGAGGCGACCGACGAGGTCATCGAGATGAGCGAGAGCCTCGTCGAGACGGTGACCGAACTCGAATCCCAGATGAACGAGATCGAGGACGTCGTCGAGGTGATCGCGGAGGTCGCCGACCAGACCAACCTCCTCGCGCTCAATGCCAACATCGAGGCCGCCCGCGCGGGCGAGGCCGGTTCGGGATTCGAAGTCGTCGCCGACGAGGTCAAGCAGTTGGCCAACGAGACCCGCGAGCACACCGAGGAGATCGCCGGCCGGATCGAGGAGATCCAGTCGCAGGCCAACGAGACTGTGGTCGCCGTCGAGGAGTCGAACGAGCAGGTCAAGCACGCCGGCAACGAGATCGAAGACGCGCTGGTCGCGCTCGAAGAGATCGCCGACGCGGTCGAGGAGGCCGCCTCCGGCGTGACCGAGGTCGCGGAGGCCAACGACGAGCAGGCGGCCAACGTCGAGCAGGTGATGGCGACGGTCGATTCGGTGCGCGATCAGACCAACGACGTCGAGTCGGCGACCGACGACATCGTCGCGGCGACCGAGGCACAGACAGACGCCATCGAGGAGCTCTCGACCCGCGTGGACGCGATGCGCGATGGCGACTGAGCCCGTTCGGCCACCCGCATGATCGAATCGCGCCACCGGAACCGACGATCCGCGACGAATCGCGGCGCCCCGCCGGCAGGCGAGACGCCGCGAGCCCGGAGATAACGCATGAGCGAAGGCGAGTACAAGATATCCGACACGCAGGGGAAGTTCCTGCAAGTGGTCAAGAAGGGCCGCAAGCTGAACGACCCCGACTGGACCAGCGGCCGCATCCTGCTGTCGAACAAGCGACTGGTGCTGGCCGGCAACGGTGGCAAGCGAACGATTCCCCTCTCGGAGGTCGACGGCCTGAAGGGGCGCTACGACGTGAATCAGGCGGTCGCGAGCGTCTCGGACTACCTGAGCGTGGAGTTCGGCGATAACGTCGTGTTGCTCGGGCCCAACACCGACATCGACGAGTTCGAGACCGACTTCTACGGCGCGCTCCTCAACCAGGAGATGATCCTGACGAAACACCCCGCGGTCGAAGGGGGCGTCGTCCAGGACACCGAGTGGGAGAAAGCCCGCATCAAGATCACCGAAGAGATGGTCAACGTCGCCATCGCGAGCGGGACGTTCGTCGGCATCGAACTCGACGACATCGGCGGCGTCGACCGGGCGGCCCGAACGGTCAAGGGCCAACAGCGGACCGTCCTCGAAGTCGAACACACGCAGGGCGACACCAGCGTCCAGACGTACATCTCGGGCGACACCCGGCGGGCAACCCTCCTGGAGTCGCTCCTCCGGAAGGGCGAGCGAAAGAACGAGGGCGGCGTCGAGCTGAACGAAGTCGAAAAAGAAGTGCTGATGGCGCTGTACTCGGGGGTATCGCCGTTCGAGATCCCGGACTTCCTCGGGATGGACGTCGACGAGGTCGAGAGCATCTTCGAGCGACTCATCGAAGTCGACGTGCTGGAGGAGGTCCGCAAGCGGCGCGAAGTGAGTTTGAAGACTCGCGGGCGTAACATCGCAAGCGAGTCCATCAACGAGAAGTGACCGACGTCGGGGAACGTGCGAACGCGTCTCTCGCGGTGCGGTCTGGTTTTCGGCTCGGAGAACGCCGACTCAGGACTCCGAGTCCGATCGGTCTCTCGACCGGGCTATCTGAGGCCCTGGGCCTCGGCTAACTCCCGGAGCCCATCCTCTAACGAGACGGTCGGCTCGTAGCCGAGCGCCTCGCGGGCCGCCGAGACGTCGGCCTCGCTGTGGCGGATGTCGCCGGGTCTGGGGTCGACGTGTTCGATGTCGGCGTCCGAGCCGGTCACCTCGATCACCGTCTCGGCGAGCTCGTTGACGGTGACGCTGGTGCCGGTCCCGACGTTGAACGGCTCGCCGACGCGGTCGGTGGTCGCCGCCAGCAGGTTCGCCCGGACCACGTCCGAGACGTGGACGAAGTCGCGGGTCTGCTCGCCGTCGCCTTCGACCGTGATCGGACCGCCGTCGCGGGCCTGCCGGAAGAACACGCTCACGACCGCGCTGTACTCGGGGTTCTGGCGCGGCCCGTAGACGTTAAAGTACCGGAGCGGGACGGCTTCGAGCCCGTAGAGGTCCCGGTAGCGCCGGGCGTAGTGGTCGATCGAGAGCTTGTCGATCCCGTACGGCGAGGTCGGCTCTTTCGGATCGCTCTCGGCGACCGGCACCGACTCGGGGTGACCGTAGATCGCGGCCGAGGAGGCGAGCACCACCCGAGCGTCCGTCTGGCGTGCGCGTTCGAGGAGTTCGACCGTGGCGTCGACGTTGATCCGGTGGCTGGCCTGCGGGCGCTCGATCGACTGCTCGACGCTGACCAGCGCGGCCTGATGGAAGACGAGATCGACCCCCGCCATCGCGTCGGCGACGGTCTCGGGGTCCCGGATATCGCCCTCGATCAGTTCGGCGCCCGCGGGGACGTTGTCGGGCGAGCCCCCCGAGAGGTCGTCGAGCACCCGCACCTCGTTGTCGGCGACCAGCGCTTCCGCGAGGTGGCTTCCGACGAACCCCGCGCCGCCGGTTATCAACACCGTTCGGTTCGACACGTCGATGTCCGGGGCTGTGGCCTCGGGCATGGGTCTGACTCCGCGCTCTTACTCCATATAGCCGAGGCCTTTGAGTCGGGACTCCACGTCCTCGAAGTCGGCCTCGACCGCTTGGGCGCTCTCTCGGTCGGCGTAGTCGCGCTCGCTCGGGCGAGTTCGCCCGGCGGCCGCGTCGGCGTCGAAGATCTCCGCGAGCACCCGGCCGTCGGCGTCCGCCGGCACCGGTTCGCCGACGCCGTGGAGCACGGTCGGGGCAACGTCGGCGACCGTGGCGCCGTCGGGGCGCGCGCCGGCCTCGATAGAGGGGCCCCACGCGAAGAAGACGCCCTCGGCCCGGTGGCTGGCGGCCATCCGACTCTCGCGGAACACCTCGTCGGTCAGCGAGTTGCCGACCAGATACCCCGCATCTTCGTCGGCCCGAACCACGAGGTCGGGGCTCTCGGGGTCGGTCTCGAACACGTCGTCGCCGTCGTAGACGTTCAACACCGGCTCGTCGGTCTTGGGATCGGTGAGGCCTTCGAGCCGGGATCGGATCTCGGCTTTGACCGCCGGGATATCGTCGGGCGCGACCACGCCCTCCTCGAAGCGCTCGGTGTCGTTGACGAATAAGTTGCCCGCGCCGTGGGTGAACGCGACCGTCTCGGAGAACTCGACGTCGTAGAGCTCGTGGGTTCCCGGGACTTGAGAGGCGAGCGAGTCGACCAGCGCGTCGGGGAGGTGGTCGTACAGCGCCCGCTCGTCGATGCCGACCGAGGAGATAGCGCCCCTGATCCGGTCTTTGGTGAGCCCGAGGCGTTCGAGCGTGCCCCGGCCAGACCCGCCCTTCCGGGTGAGATACCCCTCGCGTTCGAGGAACGTGTTGGTGTGGACGTAGGTGTCGACCGGCCCGAAGCCGTGGTCCGAGACCACGTAGAGGTTCGCGTCGCGGTCGGCGACGTAGTCGAGGACGTCCCCGAGCGCGTCGTCGAGGTCGCGGTAGTGATCGAGGAGCACCTCCTCGTCCCAGACGAGGTGCTGGAGCCGGTCGGGCGCGGTGAACACGAAGAAAAACAGCCGCCAGTCGTCGGTCTCCATCAGCAGGTCCAACAGCGCCCGGCGGGCTTCGACCAGCTCGTCGAGGTCGGCCCGAAACCCCTCGGTGTCGTCGCGGTACTCCTCCCACGACAGTCCGACGTCGTAGTCGGGGATCCGGTCGGCGATCTCCTCGGCCAGCGCGGGCGGCTGTGTGAACCCCTCGCCGATCTCGGGGGTCATCATCCCGGTGACGACTCGCCCGTCGACGTCGTCGGCGGGGTAGGTCATCGGGACGTTCGCGACCACCGCGGGCGCGAGGAGATCCCAGAGCTCGGGCCGCGAGACGTCGTTGCTCGTGTTCATCCGGTTGGTGTAGTCAGACTGGACCTCCCGGAAGGAGTAGACGCCGTGCTTGTCGGCCCACGTCCCGGTGGCGATGGTGGGCCACGCGAGCGCCGTGGTCGGGGGCATCGTGCTCTCGAGCGGTCCGGCCGCGCCCTCCGCGAGGAGGCGGCCGAAGTTCGGTAGCTCGCCGTCGTCGACCCATCCCTCGACGAGCGACCACGGGACGCCGTCGAGGCCGAGCACGAACGCTCGGTTCGGATCAGAGGTTTCCATGGACATAGTTGTGTACTGCGGGCGTCGAACCCGCCGCTCGCCGCAACCGAGGGGCGGGTCGGCCTTTGTTATGGCCCGTCTTCGGGGCCGTACGCGCGTTCTGCGGGGATTTACGCGGGGCGTACCGCCGACCCGACCGTCGGCTCGGGCGGTGTGGGGCTCGGTCGACTCACGAGAGGATGGCGGTGACCCGTCCGGGATCGACCAGCCCGCCGGCGACCGACAGCCCCGCCCAGACCGCGACTCCGAGTGCGATCGCGGCGACCACCGCGAACGCGCCCGTCGTGGCGGTCAACACGAGCGCCACCGCGACCGACATCGCGGCCGCGACCCCGACGGTCGCCGCGAGGTGGCGGACGAGCCGGCCGACCGACAGCGACAGCTCGCTGTGGATGACCCAGACGTTGACCGCGGTGTAGCCCGCGAACGTCACGACCGTCGCGGCCGCCGCGCCCGCGACGCCGTACGCCGGGATGAGAACGAGGTTGAGCAGGAAGTTCCCGACCGAGGTCAGCCCCTTCGCGTAGGCCCGCGACCGGGCCCGCCCGAGGAAATCGAGCGCGTCGCTGGTGATGAACGCGACCGCCTGGAGGACGACGTACCCAGAGAACACCTGGAGCACGGGCGCCGCTCCGACGTAGCTTTCGCCGAACACCAGCCTGATCGCGGGCTCGGCGACCAGCACGATGCCGGCCGCGGCCGGCACGTAGAACAAAAGCGTGTGTTCGAGGGCGGTCTCGTAGAGTCGGGCCGCCCGGTCGGTGTCGCCGTTGGCCTTCTCCTCGCCGTAGGTCGGCGAGAGCGTAAATCCGAGCGACGCCGCCGGGGTCTGGACGAACCCGACGATCTGTTTGGCGAGGTAGTAGTAGCCGACCGCCACCGGCGTCATGAAGTATCCGACCAGGATGGTGTCGACCCGCTTGTCGAGGACGTTCGCGCCTCGGGTCGCGGTCAGGGGCACGCTGTACCGGAGCATCCGACCGACGAGTCCGGGCTCGGGGTCGGCGGTGGCCTCGACGCCCCGGTAACACTTGGCGTACAGGAGCCCGAGCCCGAGCGCGGCCGCGAGCCCGTACCCCGCGACGTAGCCGGCCATGGCGCCGACCGCGCCGCCGACGAGGACGACCCCCGCGACCGCGAGCACGAGCCGGGCGGCCGCGCCGGTCGCCTGAACGAGCGCGCTGTAGCTCACCCGGTTGTATCCCTGGAAGACGACCTGCGAGAAGGTGAAAAGCGAGTGGACCACGATGTAGCCGGCCCCGAGCGCGAGCAGGGGTTCGATCTCGGGCTGGCCGACCAGCGACGCGATGGGGCCGCCGAACGCGAGGAACGCGCCGGCGACGACCCCCGCCGCGGCGAGTCGGAAGACCACCGCGGCCCGGAGGACGTGGGGCGCTTGTCCGGGGTCTTTCTCGCGGTACTCGGTCACGTACTTGGCGGCCGATTTGGCGATGCCGAGGTCGCCGAACAGCTGGGCGACGCCGAGCACCGCGACCGCCGAGCCGAGCAGGCCGTACTGCTCGTTAGAGAGGAGAAACCGGGTCAGAACGAGCGTCAACAGTCCGCTCGCGGCCATGTAGATGACTCGCGCGCCGAACGTCGCCTTGAGCCCGCGGGAGATGCGTTTGAGGTCCATCCTATCGCGTCCCGTTGATCAGGTACGTCTGTGCGTCGGGGTTGGCCCGCACGCGGTCGATCCCCGGCGTGGCGTCGAGCGACCGGAAGCCCGCCGCCGAGAACCGGAGTTCGCGATACACCGCCACGTCCTGTTGGCGCGTCGCGTCGGTGAACGCGAGGTACCGCTCCCCGAGGTTGGCGGCGATGTACGATCCGGTGAAGTTCTCGCCGGTGGCGTTCGTGTTCGCGTAGAGGCTCCCGGCGGTGGGCGCACGCTCTCGGCTCGCCTCGAAGCCGAGCGTGCCGTCCGCGTACCGCTCGCCGGTGCCTCTGATTCCGAAGAACGACGGGTCGCCGGCGTACTCGAACGAGTGTTCGTAGCCGGTCATCTGGGCCTGCGTGACGTGGCCCGACCCCTGATACATGTACGGAGACTGATATAGCGTCGGGACCGAGAGCGCCAGCATCACGACGAAGACCACGCCGACCGCGGCCCTCGCGGTTCCCGCCGAGAACCGGGTCGAAAGCGTTTCGATGGCCCGGGCGATCGCGAGCGCGCCCAGTATCGTCCCGAGCACCATCACGAACCCGAGCTGGCGGAAGTGGAGCCCGGCGTAGCTCACGAGCAGGAACGCCGCGAAAAGCCCCAGAAGCGGGATCAGTCCGACCCCGAAGTACCGGACGAAGGCGTTGGCGTCGGGGTCTTCGAGCCCGCCCCGGAGCCCGTCGAAGACCAGCAGTGCGGTGAGGGCGGCGAACACGAGACTCACCAGAAAGAGCTTCAGAAAGAGCACCGCGACGCTCCCGCCGATGGCAGACACCGACAGCGCCTGCGCGCCGACGTCGCCGGCTATCTCGGATCCGCTCAGTAGCATCTCGACCAGCGAGGAGGTGGCACCCGACGCTCGGTCGTGGCGGGGCGCCCACAGCAGGAACGCCGCCGCCACGAAGGCGGTCTGGAAGCCCAGAAGCTTGTGGTCGGCGGCCGGCGTCCCGAGCCACCGCGAGAGCAACTGGATTCCGAGCACCGCGCCGAACACGACCACCACGTTGGCGGCCTGCTGGGGGTGGACCAGCAGGATCGCGACCGACGCGAGCGCCGCGAGCACGCCCGTCGGGGTCCCGATCGGCAGGCCCCCGCGGTCGGCGCGGGTCACGTACCGGGCAAGCAGATACAGCACCAGCGGCAGGAACATGATGGCCTGAGAGGTCGGATGGGCCATCTCGAAGACGCTGAGGTTGTTTACGGGCAAGAAGAGAAACGACGACAGGGCCGCGACCGCGGTGGCGCGGCGGTCCCGGGTCATCGCCCACGTCGCGAGCGGGACGAAGACCACGAACACCGCGGTGAACGCCACCACCGTCACGAGCAGCGCGCGCGACAGCGCCATCCCGGTCACGTCGCCGATCATCACCGCGATCGTGTGGACCCCGGGGTAGAGAAACTCCAGTACCGAGAGCCGGCCGGCCGCGATGTCTTTCGCCCATCCGAGGTGAGTGAGCGAGTCGCCGGCGCCGTAGAAGTGGTACGACCGGATCACGGGCAGCGAGGCGATCGCGAGCGCGGTGACTCCGCCGAGGACCAGCCCGAGCCGTCGACGCCGGCCCCGTCCGGTCAGCGAGACGAACACCGACGCGACGAGACCGGCGCCCGCACCGACCCAGAACGCCGCCGGGGTCCCGGCGTAGATCGACAGCTCGTACGCCGACGGCGGCGACCGGTGGGCGATGGCCACCGCCGCGGCGAGCGACGCGAAACCGACGAGGAGTGTCACTTTCTCCCGCGTTCGGGAGGCGTGGGTGTCCGAATCCATGGTGAGAGCGGTAGGTACGTCGAACCGTGCCCGTCTCGGGGCTTTGTTATGGGGCGCCTGTAGACCGATAGGCTCCGAAAAGCGGACACGGCAGTGGGGCGAGTTTCCACACCGTGCTAATACTTATCAGTCCTCGACCCTGAGTTACTCATAGAAACCCACTAACGGGGACACAGCGAGCGAATCCAATGACCACCAAGTACGACGGCGAGAACGACCGACGGGAGAACCGCCCCGAGACCGACCGCTACGCCGCGTTCACCGACGGCGAGGGCCGGGTCGTCGTCTACGACACCCGGAACCACGCCGCGTGGCTCGAATCCGACGCCGGCGTCGAGATCGCCGAGATGGCGTAGCCGGCCGCTTCCGGCCGGAAACTGCGCCGGCGAGAAAACGGACGCTCGCGAGCGACTGTCGAGTTCGTTACTGGACCAGCTGATAGGCCCGTTTGGCGACGTCCATCGCCGCGCCCGACGACTCGACCACGTAGTAGGGGACGAGGTCGGCGCCGAACTTCGCCTTGTACCGACAGAGCCGCTCGGTGTTCGCGCCCATCAGGTCGTAGGTGTCGACCGACTCGACCGGCGGGTCCTCGATGATATCCTCGATGAGCCGCCAGTGGATCAGGCTGTTGACCGCGGTTCCCTCGTAGATCGCCTTCGCGCCGCCCTGCCAGAAGTACGCCGCGTCGTTCGAGTAGAGGGCGGTGATCCCCGAGAGGTACTCGCCGTCGGGACCGCGGGCGACGTACGCCCGCGCGCGGTCGTCAAGCGCCTCGAAGAGGCTCCGGACGTACGCCCACGACTGGGTGAACGGCTCGTCTTGCTCGGCGTACCGCCGCCGGGTCGCCCGGAACACGTCCCGAGCGCCCGCCAGCCCCTCGGTGTCGACGCTCACGTCGAGCGCCTCGGCGTCGCGGATCTCCCGCCGGAGGCTCTTCGAGAAGGAGTTGCGGACGGCCTCGGCGTCTCGACCGCTCAGATCGAGGAAGTACGTGAAGTTGGGCTCGACCCGGAGGCTCCCCCACGCGTACGGCCGGGGGTCCGCGTAGTCGGCGTTACAGATCATCCGGAAGAGCGTCAGCCGCGAGTCGACGTCGAGCCGATCGAGCACCGACTCGGCCACCGGCGATTCGACGCCCGCGTCGGCGAGGCGCTCGTCGAGCCCGAGGTCGGTGCCGACCTGCGCGAGCACCTTCTCGGTGAACTCCTGGTTGACTTTCTCCTGCTTGCGCCGCTTCGGGCTGGTGGGCATCATGATCGGGCCGAGCCGCGGGATGCCGAGTCCCGGCGGCGGCGACGTCACGGCGGTCCCGACCGACCGCTCGCGGACGAACGCGGGCAACAGCGCGATGGGCTGTTGGCCCTTGAAGCCGCCGAACAGCTTCATCTCCGCGTCGGTGTGGCGCTCGATCACGGTCAGGGCCTCGGGCAGGTGGAAGACCTCGAAGCCGTCGCTCGGCAGCGCCGACTCCCACTCGGACAGTTCGAGTTGCTCGACTCTCATCCTGTTGGCTCCCGATTAGCGGCGGTTTTCACTTTGTTATCCCCCGCCTGTCCCGAGGTAGGGCCGCCCTGCCCCTCACCGCGGCCCGCGCGGTCGTCGGCGTTCGCGCCGTTCGGGCGGTCGGACTCGGCGCCGGACGCCGATCCGTCGGGGTGGTCGAGCAGTTCGTAGTACTCGCCCGGCGGGCCGACCCACGCGCCCATTTCGAGGGCGGTCTCGACGAGGCGCCGATAGAGCGACCGGTAGCCGGGGAAGTCCCGCTCGGTGAACAGCCGCGGGTGCCACAGCACCGTCATCACGGCGTCGTTGTCGTCGGCTTCCGCGAGCAGATCCGCACACGCCGCCCACGCCCGGTCGAACTGTTCGCCGGGGTCCGGGAGCGCGGCCTCCATCAGGGTGAGCGGGAACACGACGAACTCGTCGTCGAACGGCCGGAGCGGTTCGTAGCCCCGCTCGAACCCGTACTCGGTGCTCGACCCCGGCGTGGCGTCGTATCGCAGTCCGATCTCGCGGTGATGGCGCCACGTCTCGGGCCCCCGGTTCAGGTGGTGCTGGCGCCCGCCCGCGACCGACCCCCCCAGCGCCGCCTCCAGCAGCGCCTTCTCGCGCTGGAGCCGGTCGGGGTCGTCGTAGGAGTCGTACGAGCCGTGGAGGCCGACCTCCCAGCCGCCCTCGTCGAGTTCGGCGAGGAGATCTCGCATCTCGGGGGCCGTAAAATCGTAGCGTCCGACGTGCTCGATCCAGTAGAAGGGATCGAGCCAGTCGCTCGGCTCGCGTTCGAGCAGGCGTCTCTCCCGGAGGAAGTAAAACGCCGACCGCACCCCGAGCGACGCCTCTAACTCCCTGATCTCCTCGAACTGCCACCACGGGTTGGTTCCGGGGACAAGCGACCGGAGCTGGCCCAGGTCTCGGCGCTCGACCGCGTGATAGAGCGCCTGCACCGACTTGTACGGCCGGTCGACGTCGTGGGTCAGCAGGAGGACGAACTCGGCGCCACCGGGCATCGGCGCCGACGTCGGCTCAGACATCGTCTAATCCGTCGACGATGGCCGCCGCGGCGGTGCCGTCGCCGTACGGCTGGGGCTTGTCCGCCGGCGGGTCGGCGCTCGCGAGCGCCCGGCTGATGGCCTCGCCGTCGGCGCCCACGAGGGTGTTCCAGCCCGCGGCGACGGTCTCGCGCCACTCGGTCTCCTCGCGCATCGTCACGCAGGGCGTATCGAGGAAGAACGCCTCCTTCTGGACGCCCCCGGAGTCGGTCGCGACGACGGCCGCCGCGTCCTGCAGGCGCACGAAGTCGAGGTACCCCACCGGATCGGTGAGCGTGAGTCGGTCGCGCGCCTCGTCGTAGAGTCCGTATTCGCGCATACGGTTTACTGTCCGTGGGTGGGCCGGGAACACCACCTCGCGAGAGTCGGCGGCCAGCGCGTCGAGCACGGCCGCGAGCCGGTCGGGGTCGTCGGTGTTGGCCGCGCGGTGGACCGTCGCAAGCACGTACTCGCCGGGGTCGACTCCGAGATCGTCGAGGACCGTAGAGCGGTCGGTCGCCCGGTCGCGCGCCCACAGCACCGCGTCGTACATCACGTCGCCGGTGTCCCGGACCCCGTCGGTCACGCCCTCGGCGGCGAGGTTCTCGACCGCACGCGCGGAGGGCGCGAACAGCCGGTCTGCGGCGTGGTCGGTCAGGACCCGGTTTATCTCCTCGGGCATCTCGCGGTTGTAGCTCCGGAGCCCGGCCTCGACGTGCGCCAGCGCGGGGTCCATCTTCGCGGCGGCGATCGCCGCCGCGAGCGTGGAGTTGGTGTCGCCGTAGACGAGCACCGCGTCCGGTCGCTCGCTGGCGATCAGGTCTTCGAGCCCGACCAGCATCTCGGCGGTCTGGGCGCCGTGGTCGTCGGACCCGACCCCGAGGTTGGCGTCGGGCTCCGGGATCCCCAGTTCCTCGAAGAACACGTCCGACATCTCCTCGTCGTAGTGTTGGCCGGTGTGGACCAGCACCTCCTCGTGGCGCTCGCGAAGCTCGCGCGAGACCGCGGCGGCCTTGATGAACTGCGGTCGGGCCCCGACCACGGTCAGGACCTTCATTCGGCCACCTCCTCGGAGAGCGCCGCGTCGCGTCCGCCCGTCGGGCCGCTCCCGATGGTGTAGACGCGGTGGTCGGTGGCCGCGAGGTCGAGGCTCCCGCGACCGTCGACGACGACCAGCGGGTCGAACCGCTCCCACTCGATGGCGTCGAACTCCTCGTGGGGGGTCACCATCACGGCGGCGTCGAGATCGGCGCCGTAAAGCTCCGCGCGCGATACCATTTCGGCCTCGAAGGGTTCGGCGTCGTCGAGCATCGGATCGACCGCGAGGACTTCGGCGCCGAGCGCCGAGAGCCGCTCGGCGATGGGGCCGGCCGGGGTCGCCCGGATCTCCTCGACGCCGGGTCGGTAGGTCAGGCCCAGCACCGCGACGGTCGCGTCGTCGGGACTCGTCCCCTCGGCGTCGAGTTCGCGAGCCAGCGTCTCGACGGTGAACGCCGGCATCGCGTCGTTGACCTCGCGGGCGGTCGACAGCAGTCGGGCGTCGGCGTCGACCTCGTTGATCACGAAGTACGGGTAGTAGGGGATGCAGTGGCCCCCGA
This sequence comes from Halorussus marinus, assembly GCF_004765795.1. Lineage (GTDB taxonomy): Archaea > Halobacteriota > Halobacteria > Halobacteriales > Haladaptataceae > Halorussus > Halorussus marinus. Next base: position 112,072 of record NZ_SBIV01000009.1, on the reverse strand, counting down.
CGCCCGGTCCGGGGTCGTGGATGTCGCAGAACGGCTGGGTGTTGGCGGTCGCGATCGCCTCGTTGACGTCGATCCCGAACTCGTCGGTGAGCGTCGCCAGCTCGTTCGCCAGTGCGATGTTCACGTCGCGGTAGAGGCCCTCGAACACCTTCACCGCCTCCGCGGTGGTGGCGTCCGAGACCGCGAGCACCTCGTTGTCCGTGATGTGGTCGTAGACGAGTTCGGCGACTCGGGTGCTCTCGTCGTCGATCCCGCCGACCACCTTGGGGTAGGCGCCCCGGATGTCCCTGAGCGCGCGCCCGCTCGCGGTGCGCTCGGGACAGAACGCGAGCCCGAACGCCTCGTGGCCCGCCGCGTCGGCGAGCAACGGCCGGAGGAGGTCCTCGCAGGTCCGGGGCGGTACCGTGCACTCGACGACCACGAGGTCGCCGGGGTCGAGGTTCGCGCCGATGTCGCCGGCGACCGACCGCAGGATCGAGAGGTCGGCCTCCTTCTCGTCGGTGATCGGGGTCGGGACGATGACGACGTGGACGGCGGCGCGAGCCGCCGCCTCTCGGGGATCGTCGGTCGCTTCGAGCGCCCCCGCCGCGACGGTCTCGCGGACCAACTCGGGCAGGCCGGGCTCGCGGTCGACGTGACACTCCCCGGCGTCGATCGCCTCGACTACCTCGGGATCGACGTCCGCGCCGACGACGTTGCCGGTCGTCTCGGCGTACACCGCCGCCAGCGGGAGCCCCATCTTCCCGAGGCCGTACACCGCGACCGGGACTTGCCCGGTCCGGAACGCCGCCCGCTGGACGCTCTCGGGCGCCTCGCTCCCGTAGAGGCCGTGGACCTGTAGGCTCACCGCGCGCTCACCTCGGCTTCGGGGGCCTCGCGACCGGCGACCCGGTCGATCCGGCGGGCGACTTCGAGGACCCGGAGGCCGTCCTCGCCGGAGACCACCGGTTCGCGCTCGCCGCGGGCCGCCGCGACGAACGACTCCAGTTCGTTTTTGAGCGGCTCGCCGGTCTCGACGGTCGGGCGCTCGACGATGCTCTCGTGGCGGTAGCGCACGTCGCCGTTGTCCTCGATGTACTCGGGAAGCGAGTGGCGGTGGATCTCGACCGATCGGTCGATGTAGTCGACGTTGACCCGGCAGTCCTCGGCCGTGATCGCGAGCGTCCGGACCCGCTGTTGGGTCACCCGGCTCGCGGTGAACGACGCGAGGGTGCCGTCGTCGAACCGGACGTTCGCGCTGGCGTACTGGTTGGACTTCGCGCCGTTGGCGCTCACGTCCGCGACCTCGGCGTCGAGCATCGCCAGCACCACGTCGATGTCGTGGATCATCAGATCGAGCACCGCGCTCTCGTCGACGGCTCGACCCTCCGGGGGCGGCCCGAGCCGGTGGGCGTCGACCGCGATCACGTCGAGGTCGGCGACGATGTCGGCCAGCGCCCGGACCGCCGGGTTGAACCGCTCGACGTGGCCGACCTGCACGGTCACGCCCGCCGCCTCGGCCCGGTCGAGGAGCGCTCGGCCGGCGTCGAGGTCGTCGACGAACGGCTTTTCGACCAGCACGTCGACGCCGTTGTCGATACACGCCTCGGCGAGTTCGGCGTGGTACGGCGTCGGGACGGCGATCGAGGCGGCGTCGGTGGCGTCCAGCAGTTCGTCGAGCGGCAGGGCACGCGTGCCGTTGTCGGCGGCCACCTCGCGGGCGGCGTCCCGGTCGAGGTCGTAGACGCCGACGAGGTTCACGTCGGGGAGTTCGCTGTAGACGCGGGCGTGGTGGCGACCCATGCTGCCGACGCCCAGTACCGCTGTGTCGATCGGAGATGCGTTGTCGTTCATGAATCGGAGTCGTACTCGCGGACCGCTTTGGCGATCGTTCTGACGTCTCGCTCGGAGACGTTCGGATGAACCGGGAGCGAGAGGGCCTGTTCGGCGGTGCGCTCGGCGACGGGGGCGGCGTCGTCGACGTCGTCGTACGCCGGCTGTTCGTGGATCGGCGTCGGGTAGTAGACCCCGGTGGCGATCCCGGCGTCGTCGAGGTGTGCGGCCAGCGCGTCCCGATCGTTCGCCCGGATCGTGTACTGGTGATAGACGTGGCGGCGATCGTCGGGCTCGGTCGGCGTGATCACGTCGGCGTCGGCCAGCGCCTCGTTCAGGGCGGCGGCGTTCGCCCGCCGGGCGTCGTTGTACTCGGGGAGCCGCTCCAGTTGGACCCGGCCGATCGCGGCCGCCATCGAGGTCAGCCGGAAGTTGTGGCCGACCCGGACGTGGTCGTAGCCGCCCTCGGGGGGTCGGCCGTGGTTGACGTAGCTCTCGGCGCGGTCGGCGACGTCGTCGCGGTCGGTCGTGATCATCCCGCCCTCCCCGGTGGTCATGTTCTTGGTCGGGTAAAACGAGAAGCAGGCGGCGTCGCCGAACGATCCCACCTTCCGGCCACGGAACTGCGCGCCGTGGGCCTGTGCGGCGTCCTCGACCAGCGCCACGTCGTGACGGTCGGCGAGCTCGCCGAGTCGGTCCATCTCGGCCGCCAGCCCGTAGAGGTGGACCGCCAGGATCGCGGCCACGTCGTCCTCGCGCCGGAGCGTCTCCTCGACCGCGGTCGGATCGAGGGTGAAGGTCTCGGGGTCGACGTCGGCGAACCGGGGTTCGGCGCCCGCGAGCCGGATCGCGTTCGCGCTCGCGACGAACGAGAACGGCGAGGTGACGACCACGTCGCCGTCGCCGACGCCGAGCGCTTCGAGGGCGGCGTGGAGCGCGGTCGTGCCGTTGGCGGTCGCGACGCCCCGGTCGGCTCCGCTGAACTCTGCGAACTCGGCCTCGAACTTCCGGACCTGCGGGCCGTCGGCGAGGTGACCGGATTCGAGCACGTCGACCACCTCTGCGATCTCGCGGTCGCCGAGCGCGGGGTCGGCGATCGGAATCTCGCTCATGCGATCCGGTTCCCCCCGGTCAGTTCCGCCGGGAGCGGTCGGTGGTCGGCGGGTGCGCCCACCGCGAGCGTCCCGGGCGGGACGTCTTCGGTCACGACCGCGCCCGCGGCCACGAACGCGCCCTCGCCGACGGTTACGCCGGGCAGGAGGGTGGCGTTCGCGCCGATCGAGACGTGGTCTTCGAGGGTCGGTCCGTCGAGGTCGACGTCCCGGCGGATCGGGTAGGGGTCGTTTGTGAGCACCGCGTGCGGACCGACGAACACCTCGTCGCCGAGGACGGTGTCGGTCGGGACGTAGACTCCGGTCTGGAGGCTGACGTGCGAGCCGATCGCCGTCGTCCCGTCGATCACCGTGTCGGTGCCGACGACCACGTCGTCGCCGATCCGGGTGTCCTCCCGGATCACGGCGTTGTGGCCGGTGGTGAAGTCGTCGCCGATCTCCACGTCCGCGTAGACGATGCTCCCCGACCGGACGGTGGCGCGGTCGCCGACGACCGGGGGATCGGCGTCGGCGGCGTGGCGGTGGCCGAGGATCGCGTCGGGAGCGATCTCACAGTCGTCTCCGAGCCGCGGGACCAGTCGGTCGTCGGTGGCGGGGGCGTCCGACTTAGCCACGGACGGTCACCTCCGGCGCTGTGCGCGTCGAGAATCGAGTCGTTTCGGTCGGTAACGTGATCATAGGGGATCGAGTGGGTGTGCCCGTGCGTCCCGAGCGGGGGAAGGCCGGGCGTTATTCTCCCCATGCCCTGCACGCCTCTTTGTTATACGCCGGCTGGTTCCCCCGAAGGCGACGCCTATCGGGCCTCTCGCGGGCGAATGGGCCCGAACGAGACCCAGCGGTCGACCCCCGGTCGTCGCCGAGTCGAGCGCGCGGATCGACGCGGGCTATCCACCCCGTATCGCCGGCGCTGACCGACCGTACCGTCGGATTACCCCCGAACAGCACGCGGGTAACAAAGTGCCAACGCCGCAATATCGGGTGTATGCGGCGGTCTCACCTGCGCACATCTCCCCCGTCCGGTGGCCCAGTAGACGTATCGCCCCCGACGACCGGCCGGCGGCCACTGGACTATGTCTAGAACCGACCAGCTCTCCCAAGACGAGGTGTTCGAAGTGCTGAAAAGCCCCAGACGCCGATACGCGCTCTACTACCTCCGTCAGGAGGGCGGCGAAACCGAGCTGTCGGATCTCACCGAGCAGGTCGCGGCGTGGGAAAACGAAACCACGCTCGCGGCGCTCACGACCGAACAGCGAAAGCGGGTGTACATCTCGCTGTACCAGACCCACCTCCCGAAGCTCGATGAGGCCGACATCGTCGAGTACGATCGGGACGCGGGCGTGGTCCGACTCGGCGACCGGGCGTCGGATCTCAACCTCTATCTCGGCGAGGTCTCTCGCGAGCAGTTCCCGTGGGACCGGTACTACCTCGGGCTGGTCGCGGTGAGCTCCGCGCTGGTCGCGGCGGTCTGGCTCGACGTCTACCCGTTCGAGTTGCTCTCGGGGCTCGTGGTGGCGACGGTGATCCTCGTGGCGTTCGGCGTCTCGTCGGTCGTCCACTTTCTCAACTACCGGCGGACCGACGAGGTCGGCACCCCGCCCGAACTGAGCCGCGCCGACGGCCAGGAGCACTGAGATGTTCGGGACAAGCGGCGTCCGCGGCGCGGTCGGCGACACCGTGACCTGCCGGCTCGCGCTCGACGTGGGCCGGGCGGTCGCCAGCGAGGGGTACGAGACGGTCGTGGTCGGGCGCGACGCCCGCGAGAGCGGCCGGATGCTCGCGGACGCGGCGGCCGCCGGACTCCGGGAGTGTGGCGCTGACGTCGTCCGAATCGGACGGGCGGCCACGCCCACCGTCGCCCGGAGCGTCGGGTGGCGCGACGCCGACGCCGGGCTCGTGGTCACCGCGAGTCACAACCCCGCGCCCGACAACGGACTGAAGCTGTGGAATCCCTCCGGGCAGGCGTTCGACGAGGCCCAGCGCGAGGCCGTCGCCCGCCGGGTCCGGGAGGGCGACGTCGACCTCGCGCCGTGGGACGGGCTCGGCGAGGTCACGCGGTGGGACGGCGCGACCGACCGCCACGCCGCGGCGCTTGCCGACGCCGCCGAGCCGGGCGACCTCTCGGTGGTTCTCGACGTCGGCAACGGGGTCGGCGGGGTGACCGCCGAGGCGCTCCGGGCGCTTGGACACGACGTCCAGACGCTCGACGCCGACCCCGACGGATCGTTCCCGGCGCGCCCGAGCGAGCCGACCGCCGAGAACTGCCGGACGCTCGCGGACACCGTCGCCGCGACCGGCGCCGACCTCGGGATCGCTCACGACGGCGACGCCGACCGGATGCGCGCGGTCGCCGCCGACGGGGAGTTCGTCGGGGGCGACGTCCTGCTCGCGCTGTTCGCCCGCGAGGCGACCGGCGATCGGTCGGCGGCCGACCGGGTGGCCGTCCCGGTCGATACGAGCCTCGCGGTCGCCGACTCGCTCGACCCGCTCGGGGTCTCGGTCTCGCGTACGCGCGTCGGAGACGTGTACGTCGCCGAGCGGGCGAGCGAGCCCGACGTCGCGTTCGGCGGCGAGCCAAGCGGCGCGTGGATCTGGCCCGACGAGACGCTGTGTCCCGACGGCCCGCTGGCGGCGTGTCGGCTCGCGGGTCTGGTCGCACGCCGCGGATCGCTCGCGTCGCTGGTCGGGGAGATCGAGACGTACCCGCTCTCTCGTGGGAGCGTCGAAACCGATCGCAAGGAGGCGGTGATGGAGGGCGTCCGGGAGCGAGTCTGCGCCCGGTACGCGGAAGTCGACACCAGAGACGGCGTGCGCGCGAGCGCGGAGGGCGGGTGGTTTCTGGTGCGCGCCAGCGGGACCGAGCCCCTCGTTCGCGTGACCGCGGAGGCGAGGCGGGCCGAGCGGGCCGAGGACCTGTTCGCGGCGGCCCGACGGATCGTCGAGTCGAGCTAGATCCGGTCGACGACGTCGCAGACCGAGCAGGCGTCGGCCACCACGAACGCCTCCTCGCGGAGCTGATCCTCGTCGTCGGGGAGGAACATTAGGTGGCCCCGATCGCCCTTCTGGGCCTGGATGACCTCCCAGTCGTCGAGTTCGTACCCCAGATCCTCGGGGTCCGGATCGCGGGCCACGTCTTCCCAGCGTTCGCGGCCGGCCTGAACGTTACTCGCCATCTCGACCCTCCGGGGAGCAGACGGACCGAGCGTCGCCGGGCGCGAGCGTCCGGGTCGTGTCAGCGGGGACGGGAGACTCGGTGCGGCCCGAACGGGTGGCGGCCACACCTGCCAGCCGGGGGTGTGACCGTTCGTCGGGGCGAGTGCGTTCGGTGCCGGGGTCGCGTGCCGTATCGTCGCGTGCCATGCAGTTCTCAATGGTTGCTTACCACTTCAAAAAGCTTCCGACTTTCGCTCAATGTGAAGTTACTAATTTAAAAGCACTGGCCGTCGGTGGAACAGTCATCCGGGAGGGCCGAAACAGTCTGCAACGGACAGCGCTCGCGCGAGCCGTCTCACGGCGAGCGTGGAGTAACGAGCGGTTTCTCCCGGGCTTGGGACCGATTAGCCGCGAGGGTCGGCGTCGAAGCGATTCGTCGATCAGGAGTTGTTCTCTACCTGCACGTCGGCGGGGCCGTCGATGCTGAAGCCGGTGACCTCGCCCGAGAACCGGTAGCCGTCTTTCCCGCCGACGATGCGACCGGAGATCTCGCCGTCCGAGACCTCGTCGTACGCGTTGACCGACCCGAGGTCGGCGCTCTTGCGGGCCCGCCCCGAGACCTCGAAGGTGTAGGTGGTGACCGCACGCGGTCGGTTCGAGCCGTCGACGATCAGCTTGTTCGGGAGGACCAACTCCTCGACCGACACCTCCTCGCCGCCGTACCGGAGCGTCCAGACGCTCTCGTCGACGTCGATCGCCGTGATCGACCCCTGAACGTAGAAGGAGTCGCCGTACCCGTTGCCCCCGACGCCCGAGACCGTCACGGTCCCGTCGCCGTTGTCGGTGATCGAGTCGGCGACCTCCGCGGAGTTGTCCCCCGAGAGGTTCTTCGAGACGCTCCCCTCGACGGTGAACTCGTAGGTGACGCTCGACGCGTCGTCGGCGCTGATCAGTTCGAACAGCGTTCCGTCCTCGTCTGCGGACTGGTCGGCGTCGGTGGTCGGTTGAGTGGTGCTACCGCCGTCGCCGCCGGACTCGCCCGCGGCCGCGGCCTCGGCGGACATCGGGACGGTCTCGGGCGGGGTGACGTCGGGGTCGCCCGAGACGTTCTCCTCGGTCACGTCGCCCCGGATCGAGCCGTCGACCCGGCAGTTCCGGAGGGTGCCCGCGCCGCCGCGCCCGCCGCCGTAGACGGCGGTCGCGCCGTCGACCTTCACGTCGCAGTTCACGGCCAGCAGGCCGGTCTCCTCTTTGAACCAGATCCCGCGGGGGTTCTTCTGGCCCGACTCGTTGCTCGTGACCGCGCTCTCGCCCTCGACGTGGACGACCGAGTCGCGGATCTCGCTACCCGTGGTGCCGATCCGAATGTTCTCGATGTTGTTGTTCTTCGCGAACGCGCGCTCGACCGTGAACGTCCCGCCGGAGTTGCCGGGGACGCCGGGGTGGCTCAGATACATCCCGTCGGCCGACCAGCCCTGGACGTGTACGTTCCGGATGGTGACGTGGCCGGCGTTGCCGTAGCCCGAAAAGGCGGCGTGGCCACACCGGTCGGCCGCGCCGTCGCCCATGTAGACGTTCTCGACGAGACCCTCGCCGCCCTCGTCGGCCCGGCAGTAGATACAGCCGAACGTGTCCGACCGGTCGTTGTTCCGGCCCCGGACGCCGATGTTCCGGACGGTCCAACCGTCGCCGTTGGTCATGATCTTGAAGTGAGCGCCGTCGGCGCTGATGTCGATCAGCTTGTTCTCGAAGGTCTCGCCCGACCCGACGTCGAACACTCGGCGCTCGCCCGCGGGGATCTCGATCGTCTCGTAGTCGGCCGCGTCGGCGGTACTGCTTGACGCACCGACCGCCGCGACCGACGCCGCCGCCGCACCCGCCATCTTGAGGTACGACCGCCGGTCGAGCAGGGACGTTTCGGACTCCGTCTCGCGTGCCGCATCATCGCGTGCCATGTGTATCTCAATGGGAAGTTACCTATTCAAAAGTGTACCGATTTCAATTCAAGACTAGCTTACCAATTTAAATGTAGTGGCCGTTTACCGAACGGTCCGGGAGAGAAATCGAAACACTCCGTTGAATAGCGAGTGAGGGGCCGTAATGGAAGCATAACCGCCGAACGATCCGACAGGTCAGGTTTGTCGGGGGACAGACGGCCCATAACAAAGGACGGACGGGCGGTGGATCCGATACATGGCTGATCGCCCGGAGACGAACTTGGAGACCCTGCTCGTCGGGGTCGACGCGGGGTGTCGTCGGGTCCTCGACCCGCTGTTCGAGACCGACGCGGTGCCGCGGCTGGAGTCGATATTCGACGAGGGGACCGCGGGGGGACTGCGCTCGCAGATCCCGCCGTGGACCCCGAGCGCGTGGCCGTCGCTGTACACCGGCGTCAACCCCGGCAAGCACGGCGTGTTCGGGTTTCTGACGTTCGACGGCTACGACTGGGACGTGGTGAACGCGACCCACGTCCGCGAGCGGACCCTCTGGGAGGTCTTAGACCGCAACGACCGCACCAGCGTGGTCGTGAACGCGCCCGTGACACACCCGCCCCGCGAGATCGACGGCGCGATCGTCCCCGGATACACCGCGCCCGAGGAGCCGGACTGTCACCCCGCCGGACTCCTCGCCGACCTCCGGGCGGAAATGGGCGATTACCGAGTGTACGCGCCCCGGGACGTGTCGGGCGACGAGCAGATCGAGTGGTACCGCCGACTCACCGAGATGCGCGGGGAGGCGTTTCGGTACCTCGCCGATCGGTTCGACCCGTCGTTCGGGTTCGTCCAGTTCCAGCAGACCGACACCGTCTTCCACGAGCGGCCAGGCGACGACGAGGCCGTCCGGGCGGTCTACGAGGCGGTCGACGAGCAGGTCGGCGCGATCCTCGACCAGTGCGATCCGGACACCGTCGTGGTAGCGAGCGACCACGGCATGGGCGAGTACCGCGGGAGCGAGTTCCGAGTCAACGAATTCCTCCGCGAGCAGGGGCTCGTCGAGACCACCGCCGACGGCGAGGGGATGCCGACGTGGTCGACCATCGCGTCGAACCAGCTCCGGGAAGGCAAAGAGAGCAGGGACGCCGCCGACAGTCTCTCCCCGCTCGGGCGGGCGCTCGCCGCGGGTGCGGCGGTCGGCATCACCAGCCAGCGCATCCGCGCCGGACTCGACGCGGTGGGGCTCGCCGACTTCGTCGCCGAGCGCGTCCCGAACGACGTGGCGCGGGCGGCCGCCGAACGGGTCGACTTCGCCGAGTCGGTCGCGTACATGCGCGACCGGATCGAACTCGGCGTCCGGGTGAACCTGCGGGGCCGCGAACCCGACGGCGTCGTCGCGCCCGGCGATTACGAGCGAGTGCGCGAGGACCTGATCGCGATGCTGTCGGCGGTCGAGACCCCCGACGGCCGGCCGGCGTTCGAGCGGGTCGCGCGCCGCGAGGAGGTGTTCTCCGGGCCGTACGTCGAGGCGGCGCCCGACGTGGTGACGGTCCCGCGGGAGTTCGACGAGTTCCTCTCGACGCGGGTGGGCGACGGCCAGTTCGGGCCGCCCTCCGAACCGTACAACCACAAGCGCGAAGGGGTGATCGCGATGGCGGGGGCGGGCGTCGACGCGGACGCCGACCTCTCGGGCGCACACCTCTTCGACGTGGCGCCGACGGTGCTGGCGACGCTGGGAATCCCCGCCGGCGACAGGATGGACGGGTCCGCGCTCCCGGCGGTCGAGCCGGTCGGCACCCGGGCGTATCCGGCGTTCGACCCGGACGCGCAGGTGGCAACGGACGACGGCGACGTCGAAGCGCGACTCGCGGATCTGGGGTACATCGAATAACATGAGCACGACGATACAGAAACGCGGCATCTCGGTCAGTCGGGCCGACGACGGCGACTGGCGGCGGTGGAACGATCTCGTCGAACGGTCGCCCGAAGCGAACGTCTTTCATTACCGTGAGTCACTGGAAGTCCAGGCCGATCGGGCCGGCGCCGAACTCCACCCGCTGGTCGGGTACAAGGGCCAAGAGCCGGTCGGGCTCTTCCCGGTGTTCGAGCTCCGCAAGGGCGGGATGACGATGGCGTTCTCGCCGCCGCCGGGGCTGTGGGTGTCGTATCTGGGCCCGACTCTCCTGAATCAGGCCAAGCTCAAGCGCCGGAAGGCCGAGCGGCGAAACCGGCTGTTCGTCGACGGCTGTCTCAACTGGATCGAGCGCGAACTCGGCCCCAAGTACGTCCAAATCCGGTCGGATCCGGCCTACCGGGACGTGCGGCCGTTCGAGTGGTCCGAGTTCGACGTCGACGTCCGCCACACCTACGAGGTGGACCTCACGCCCGGCGAGGACGACGTGTTGATGTCGTTCTCGCGAGACGCCCGGAACAACATCCGGACCGATGGCGACTACCGCGTCTACGAGGGCGGCCACGACGAGATCGAGGCCGTCATCTCGCAGGTCGCCCAGCGCCACGCCGACCAGGACGAGGCCTACGGCGTCACGCCCGAGTTCGTCACCGACCTCTACGACCGACTCCCGGACGGGACGGTCCGCCCCTACGCCTGCGAGGTCGACGGCGAGATCGCGGGCGGGATGGTCGCGCTGGAGTTCGACGACACCGTCTACCGGTGGCAGGGCGGCGCGAAACACGATCGGGACCTGCCGGTCAACGATCTGGTCGACTGGGCCATCGTCTCGGACGCGATCGACCGCGGGGTCGAGCGCTACGATCTGGTCGGCGCCAACGAGCGCCGGCTGTGTGAGTACAAGGCGAAGTTCGGCCCGGAGCTCCGGTCGTACTACAGCCTCGAACGCGGCACGCGGGTCACGAACGCGCTGTCGAGCGTCTACAAGCGGCTCCGGTAAGCCTGCGCCATCGCCGGTTTAACCGACCGCTGTTCTCGGGCTCAGCGTCCTCGTAACTCCGTTCTCGCGGCGTCTGCGACCGGTCAGGCGCTCCCATCGCCGACCGTCGGCTGGTTCAGGCGCCGCGTTCGGCGCCGGCGCGCTCCCACAGGCGGTGCCTGACCGCAGGCGATTTAGTCCGGTGCTGTCGGTTACCTAAGCTCCAGAGAACAATGGTGGCCGGCGTCGTCTCGATCTGACGAGCGGGCGGTCCCGGAGACCGCGCGGAGACGACAATGACAGCCGAGAACAAAACCGTGGTCGTGGGCTTCGACGCCCTCGACTTCGAGTACCTCGATGCGTTCGACGAATCGCTCCCCAACTTCGCGTCGCTACGCGAGTCGGGCGTACAAGCGCCGCTGGCCTCGACGTTCCCGCCGTGGACCGCGAGCGCGTGGCCGTCGATGTACACCGGCACCGATCCGAGCCGCCACGGCGTCTACGGCTTTTTCAGCCCCGGCGACGATCCGGGCGACGACGAGCTGGTCACCCGCAACCACGTCCGGCGCCCGGCGATCTGGAACTACCTCTCGGCGACCGGCGAGCCGGCGGTCGTGTTGAACGTCCCGGTCACCCACCCCGCCGAACCGATCGAGGGAGCGCTGATCCCGGGGTATCTGGCCCACGAAGACGATCCGGGCCATCCGGCGAGCGTTCGCGACGAGCTCTCGGCGGCGATCGGCGAGCCCTACCGGATCTACTCGTCGGGCGAGACCAGCGACGACAAGGCCCAGAAGCGCCGGGGCTACCTCGACGCGATCGAGGTCCGCGGCCGGGCCGCCGAGTACCTCCTCGAATCGTACGACTGGCGGGTCGCGGTGATTCAGGTCCAGAAGACCGACGCCGTCTTCCACAACTTCGACGACCGCGAGACCTTCCGGGAGATCTACGAGGCCGCCGACGAGGTGCTCGGACGGGTCAGGGACGCCGCCCCGGGCGCCAACGTCGTGGTCTGTTCGGACCACGGCATCGGTCGGGTCGACGGCTACGACGTCTATCTCAACGAGATCCTCCGCGAGGCCGGCTACGTGGAGACGACCGACGACGAGACCGGCCCGAGCCTCGCGAGCGAGAAGTCGACGCTCACCGGCGAGGACGACGCGACCGACGACGACGGGTCGCCCCTCGCCGCGAACGCGGTCTCGGCGCTGACGAGCGCGCTCGGGGCCGTCGGACTCACGCCCGGGGACGCCTACGCACTCGCGCGGCGGGCCGGGATCGACGACCTCTTGCTCGATCTGCTCCCCGACGGCGCGGTCTCGGCCGCGAGCGAGGGGGTCGACAGGCGGGCGTCGGCGGCCTACTGCCGGAGCACGGAACTGGGCGTCCGGGTGAACGTCGCGGGCCGGGACCCCGGCGGCGTCGTGTCGCCCGACGAGTACGAACAGGTCCGCGAGGATCTCGTGGAACTGCTGGCGTCGCTCCGGACGCCCGACGGCGACCCGGTGTTTGAGTGGGTCCGGCGCCGGGAGGCGGTGTACGACGGACCGTACGCCGACCGGGCCTGCGACGTGCTGTTCATGCCGACCGAGATGAACCACGTCGTGAACCCCAACCTCATCGGCGAGCGGTTCGCGCCGATCGACGCCCACGACCACAAGCCCCGGGGCGTGTTCGTCGCCGACGGACCCGCGTTCGACGCCGGGACGGACCTCGACGTCCTCTCGCTGACCGACGTCGCGCCGATCGCGCTCGCGTCGGCCGGACGGGACGTGCCCGACCGGATGTCGGGCGGGGTGCCAGACGGCCTGCTCGACCGGGCGGTCACGCGGGCCGACTACGGCGACGTGGCGTTCGGGACCGCCGCCGTCGGGGACGGCGACGACGGCGCGGTCGAGGATCGGCTCGCGGACCTCGGCTACATCTAGTCGCCACAGGAGCCGTCCGTCCGGACGGCGGTGGTTTCGACGGTCGCGTCCTCGCCGACGACGGCGTCGCCGCCGACCGCGATCGTCGCGTTCCGGACCGCACACCCCTCGGCGCTCTCGACGAGCACGCCGTCCCGGCTCCCCTCGGGGTGGCTGACACAGATGTTCTCGAAGACGCAGTCGTCTCGATCGACCGCCCGGATCGCGGTGCCCGAGCCGACCGACCCCGTGACGGTGACGTTCCGACACTCCACCCGCCAGTCCTCGGGGAGCCGGTCCATGCTCGGCATCGTCTGGCCCTCGATCGAGTCGATCGGGTTTCGGACGCTGATCGCCGGCGCGTCGGCGTCGGTCCGGATCGTCGTGTCGGCGATGGTCGCCGCCCCGAACTGCTGGCCGACGACGATCGCCCCGGAGCTGTACGTGCCCGTCAGATCGGTGATGGCGATGTCGCAGTTCTCGATCCGGACCCGGCCGCCCTCCTCCATCCAGATGCCCCGCATGTTCGGCTTGCTGTCGGCGTGCTCGGGGTCGTCGACTCGGACGGTCACGTCCCGGACCGTCGCGCCCGACGGGCCGCCGCCGACCCGGACCTGGTCGATACCGTTGTTGGCGTAGTGGCCCCCGACGATTTCGAGGGGTCCCGAGTGGGGCGAGGCGTACAGCCCCTCTGCCCAGTCTTCGACCCGGCAGTTCCGGATCCTCAGGCGGCCGACGCTCTTCGGAAAGGTGTAGATGGCGTTGCCCGCGGTCGAGCCGTCGGGGAGCCGGACGTCCTCGAACAGGAGTTCGGCGTCCGGGTCGGCGGCCGCGATCTCGAAGCCGCTCCGGGGGACTCGTCGGTGGCCCCGGAGCGCCACGTCCCGGACCGCGCTCTGGCCGCCGGTCACCGAGATGTGGTTGACCGGGGCGACCCCGTCGGCGGTGCAATCGAGCGCGAACCCCTCGAAAAGGAGGTCCTCGAGTTGGCCCCACGCCAGCCAGTAGTCCTGTTTGCCCGCTGGCGGGACGAAGGTCGCGTCGTCGCCGACGACGCCGATGTTTCGGTGACCGCTGAGGTTCCACTTTCCGAGCCGGTAGCGTCCGGCCGGGAAGTAAAGCATCGTATCGTCGGCCGCCAGCTCCGCGAGCAGGTCGTCGACGCGCTCCTCGCCGGCGGTGTCGGCCCCCTCGTCCGCGACGTTCACCACCGTCTCGAAGCGGTCGGTCGCCTCGGTCGTCGCGTTCTCCCGGGCTGGGGCCTCGGCCGGCTCGCCGCCGGTCGGGGTCCGACCGGTCGTCTCGGTCGCGGTGCCGTCCGGATCGGCGTCGAGACCGCCACAGCCGGCCAACGCCCCGGCCGCTCCGGTCGCGCCGAGCGCCCGCAGATACGCGCGTCTGTTCAGCCGACGGTCGTCCTCTGTCACGCCCGGACGTTTGCCGGACGAACACATTGTTATGACCGTCCTGACGATCCTAGGCGGCGTCTTCGGTCGCGTTCGCCACCAGCGCGCCGACCGGTGGCATCCCGTCGTACACCCACAGCGCGACTACCCCGACCAGCAAGCCGAGTTCGACTGCGAGGTAGGGCGTCGGCTCGCCGGCGAGCAGTTCGCCCGCGTACCGGTCGAACAGCCGCCGGGCGGTGGCGAGCAGGCCCGCGTTGGCCTCCCCGGCGGGCGCGCTCGCCAGCGGCCAGAGCACGGCGTCGACGTTCGGTCGAGCGCCGCGGACCAGCGGGTAGAAGACGTCGCTCGGGAGATGGCTGAGGTATCCGACCGCGAACCCCTCCCCGACGCGGCGCCGCCCGACCCCGGTGGCCGCGCCGATCGCGAGCGCCGAGACCGGGACCGCGAGTAGCACCGAGTGGGCCACCGACTGGCCGCTCGCGACCACCCCGAGCGACCACGACAGCGGCTTGTCGAGCAGATCCGGAAACTGGGTCCCGACCGCGAGCGCGACCGCGGGCCAGCCGCCGGGGGCGCCGTCGCCGCGCAGGTGACAGCTCAACGAGTACGCGAGGTAGCCGACAGCGAGGTGTTCCCACGGCCACATGGATCAGTCGTGGCTCCGCATGCGGTCGATCACGCCGAGACGTTCACCCAGACGTGGACGTGTTCGTACGCGCTCTCGGTGGACGGGTCCTCCGGGGGCGCCCCGCGGTAGACGAGATACGCGAGCCGGAGATCATCGCCGGTCATCGTCGGCGTGACGTCGTGGCGGACACGCCACGTCTCCCCGTCCGCGACGGTCGGCGTGAACGCCGCGAGCCGGCGATCCTGGACGACTCGGGCGCCCCCGTCGTCGGCCTGCTGGACTCGCTGGAGTTCGACCACCACCGTGTAGTCGGTCTCGGCGCCCTCGTGGTTGTCGAGGCCGACGACGATTGGTCGGCTCTCGCCGCTGGTGAAGTTCCGCGGGTAGTCGTCGGCGACGAGCTGGCCGGTCTCGTTCTGCGAGAGCAGGTAGGCGTCGGTGTACGACTGACCGGGGCCGGGCGCGGCGACCGCGTACCCGACCGCGGCGACCGCGATAACGACCGCGCCGGCCAGCGCCACGTCGAGCGCGACCTCCCCGACCGACCCGTCCCGGACCGCGCGCCGGGCGTCCGCGAGCAACCCTCGGACCGGCACCGAGAACCGGCGGTCGGCCGGCCGGCGAAGCCGCCGGATCGCCGCCCCGATCGAGCAGGCGACCGCGAACCCGCTCGCCCCGACCAGGACCGGGACCGGCGCGATTGCCCACGGCGACGCCGCGAGCGCGAGCCCGAACGCCGGGAGAAACGCCAGACTGATCCCGAACCCGAGCGCCGCGCGCTCGCCGCCACCGAGCCCGTCCGACCGGACGGCGTCGAGCGCTCGGCCGCCGGCCGCGTCGTCGGGCGTCGCTCCGGGGAACAGCAGCGAGACGAGCGCGTAGCCGGGCGCGAACAGAAGCGCCGGGAGCCCGAGCGCGGTCGCTATCGGCGTCCCGTACACTCCGGGCCGAAAGACCACGAGGACCGCGACAGCGAGGTAGCCGACGACGGCGATCAGATCGACCGGCGCGCCCGGCCGCGCGAGTCGATCGACCAGCGTGCCGTCGCTGGTTTCGAGGCTCATGGCGCGGGCCACCGCGGGACGGCTGTCGTCCGGTGCTCGCGAGCGACGTGTCGGCGACTCATCGCCCGGAGTATCGGGCGACCGGTACTTTGTTATCTCCCGTCTGTCGGCCGGTAGGCGCCGGGTACGGCCGGACCGACGCGACCGATCTCGGCGACCGCCGCCGATTCGGTTCGACGAGACTCCCCGAGAGTCGCGGGCGAGGACGTCGTTCAACCGACGCCTACCGCGCGTTCAGACGCCACATAACAAAGGCTCGATCGGTCCCACGGTCGTATCGAACCTTCGCTCCGGCGACCGCAGGCCGGCGCAGGCGGGGAAATGCCTCGATACGACAACACAACGGTGGATTACCAATGAAACTGGACGCCGCGACGAGGGCAGACCGGGGGTACCGAGCATGAACCGAGCGATGCTGTGCGTGATCGCGGTGGCGGTGCTGGCGGCTCCGGCCGTCGGCACCGTCGGGGCCGCACCGACGCCGACCGCCAGCGCGTCGCCGCCGGCCGCCGACGCCGACGAGCCGCTCCC
This sequence comes from Halorussus marinus, assembly GCF_004765795.1. Taxonomy (GTDB): domain Archaea; phylum Halobacteriota; class Halobacteria; order Halobacteriales; family Haladaptataceae; genus Halorussus; species Halorussus marinus. The sequence continues at coordinate 95,634 of NZ_SBIV01000009.1, read as the reverse complement.
CGAGCGGTGGAACACGTCGGTGGGCGGGGACGGCGACGACAAGCTGACGACCGGCATCCGGACCGACGGCGGCTACCTCGTCGTCGGGTGGACCGCCGGCGATGACGGGACCGACGACGGCTACGTCGCGATGGTCGACGAGGCGGGCCGGACGACGTGGGAGCGGAGCTACGGCGGCCCCGGCACCGACCGGCTCTTCGACGTGAAGGCGGTCGAGGACGGCTACCTGCTCGCGGGCTACTCCAGTCCCGACGCAGACTCGGCGTGGGACGGCTGGGTGCTGAAAGTCGACGACGACGGCGAAGTCGTCTGGGAGGAGACCCACGGCGGCGACGGCCCCAGCGGCTTCTGGTCGCTCGCCAAGTCGGGCGACACCGTCTACGCCGGCGGCTGGCAGAAGGGCTCGACCGCCGAGGCGTGGCTGGTCGAACTCGAAAGCGACGGCACCCAAGCGTGGAGCCAGACCTACGACACGCTCAAGTCCAACGCCGACGAGTACGTCAACTCGATCTTCGTCGCCGACGACGGCGACCTGCTGTTGACCGGCACCGTCGAGTCGAGCACCTACGACCCCTCAGACGCGTGGGTGCTGAACGTCGACGCCGAGGGCGAGGTGAACTGGGACGCCGAGTACGGCGGCGCCGACGCCGACCGGATCCACGACGCGGCCGCGACCGAGGACGGCGGGTTCCTCCTCGCGGGTCGGACCGCCAGTCAGGGCGACGGCGCCGAAGACGGCTGGCTCGTGAAGATCGACGGCGGCGGCGACAAGCAGTGGGAACGAACCTACGGCACCGAGAAAGACGACGCCTTCTACGGCGTGCTGGCCGACGACGACGGGGTCGTCCTCTCGGGCGCGAAGCACAAACTGGGCCAGACCGGCGCCGACGGCTGGCTCGTAAAGGCCGACAGCGAGGGTCAAACGCAGTGGGAGCGGACCTACGGCAACCAGTACTGGGATAAGTTCTGGCCGGCGATCGACGGCCACGGCGGCGGCTACGTCGGGGTCGGCGACACGACGAGCTATTCGGAGAACCAAGACGGCTGGCTGGTCCGGATCGGCGGCCCCGCCTCGGCCGCGATCCGGGACGCCGACGCCGACCGGCCGGGCACCACCGTCGCGCTCGAGGACTCGCCCGTCAGGTCGGTGACGCTGGCCGACGCGAACGCCTCGGGCGTGCTGACGGTGTCCGAGCGGGCGAACCTCTCGGCGCTGGCGCCGCCGGGCGACCCCGTCTACGCGGTCACGCTGACCGGTCCGGCGGCGGCCGCCAACGCCTCGGCGACCGTCGAGCTCTCGGTGCCGACCGACGCGGCGGCGGTCGAGGACCTCCGGGTAGCCCAGCGAGCCGCCGACGGCTGGGCGATCCTCGACACCGAGGTCGTCGCCGAGTCGAACGCGACGGCGCGGCTCTCGGCCGCGGCCGAGGGCACCGGGACGCTGGCGGTGACGGCGGTCGACGCGCCGACCGCGAGCATCGACGCCGCCGAGTCGGTGCTGGTCGGCGAGTCGGTCGAACTGAGCGCGGCCGATTCGGCCGCCGAGGACGGTCGACTGACCGGCTACCGATGGGAGATCGACGGCGAGCGTTACGACGGCGAGACCGCGACCGTCAGCTTCGACGACCCCGGCGAGCGCGAGGTCGCGCTCACCGTCACCGACTCGGCCGCGCTGAACGACACCGCGACCGCGACGCTGGTGGTCAACGACCGACCCGGGGTCACCGTCGACGCGCCCGACTCGGTGACCGTCGGCTCGGCCGCGACCTTCTCGGCCGACGTGACCGACTCGGTTGGCGAGACCACGGTGACGTGGCGGTTCGGTGACGCCGAGGTGACCGGCGAGTCGGTCGAACACAGCTTCGGGACGAGCGGGACCGCGACGGTCGAGGTCGTGGTCGAAGACGAGTACGGCGCGACGGCGACCGAGTCGGTGACCGTGACCGTCGACTCGCAGGCCGGCGACTCGGAGACGACCCGAACGACCGAAGCCGGCGGCGCCGACGGCGGCGTCCCCGGCTTCGGCGTCGCCGCCGCGCTGGTCGCGCTCGCGGCCGCCGTCCTGTCGGCGAGACGCGTTCGTTAGCCAACCGTTTCACCGCGTTTTGGCGGGCGTACCGCGCTATAACGGGTCGTTACGACCGGAACAGTGGTGAATACTAAAGAGCCGTCCGTCACAAGGAACGATCACACCCGTCCGAACCACACGGTGATTACCCTGAGTTGGACTATCCCATCCGCAGACGACATCGACGAATCGTTCGAAGACGGCGAAGTCATGTTCGCCCTCGACGACAGCGGCGACGAGCCCACGACCGTGATCGCGGACGTGTCGAACGACGACGCGTGGCTCGTGATGCCCTACGAGGAGTCACACACCCTCTCGCAGTGGCGGTGACGGTCGGCGACTCCGGTTCGGAGGCCGCCGCCGAGCAGAACGGTTTTTAGGCGATCGACGTCCACGTCCCCGCATGGACGCGACGCTCACCGCCCTCGCGCTGGCGACCGGCACGGTCCTCGGCGCGCTGTTTCACGCACTCCAGATACCCGTCCCGGCGCCGCCCGAACTGCCGGGCGTGATGGGAGTCGTCGGGATCTATCTGGGATACCGCATCGTAGAAGAACTCGGTTTCAGTTTCGACCTGCTGGCGGCGCTCGGACTCTCCTAATCGGCGACCGACACCTCGTACTCGTCGGCCTCCCGTCGGATCCGATCGGCGTCGACCGCGACGTGGTCGCCGTCCTCGTAGAGCACCTCGCCGTCGACCATGGTGAACGCCACGTCGTCGCCGTGGGCCGCGAACACCAGATGCGAGAGCACGTCGTGGATCGGGGTCGCCCGCGTGAGGTCGGTCCTCAGCCCGACCACGTCGGCCTTCCACCCCGGCTCCAGCCGGCCGACCCCCTCGAAGCCCGCGGCCGCCGCGCCGTTGACGGTCGCCATCTCGAACACCGTCCGGGCCGGCAACGTAGTCGGATCGAGGTCCTCGACCTTCTGGAGCAGGCTGGCCTGACGCATCTCGGTGAACGGATCGAGCGTGTTGTTACACGGCGGGCCGTCGTTGCCGAGGGCGACGTTGATCCCCCGGTCGAGGTAGTCGGGGATCGGCGCGACGCCCGACGCGAGTTTCATGTTCGAGGACGGGCAGTAGGTGACGTGCGTGCCCGTCTCGGCCAGCACCTCGCGCTCGCTCTCGTCGGTCCAGACGCAGTGGGCCAGCACGACGTCCTCGCCGGTCAGCCCGACCTCGTCGAGCCAGTGGATGTTCCGCATCCCGGTGTCGGCCTCGACCTGCGCGATCTCGTCGCGGTTCTCGCTGGCGTGGGTGTGGATCCGGACGCCGTCGTGGGCGTCGGCGAGCTCCCGGACGCCCCGGAGACACGCCTCGGTACAGCTCACCGCGAACCGCGGGGTGAGCGCGTAGCCGATCCGACCGTCGTTGGCGCCGTGATACTCTTCGATGAGGCGCTCGCTCTCGGCCAGCGCGGCGTCAGTGTCTTCGGCCAGCCCGTCGGGGGCGTCTTTGTCCATCAGCACCTTCCCGATCCGGCCCCGGATCCCGATCCGGCTGGCGGCCTCGAACGCCTCGTCGGCGTGGCGGACCGAGAGGTGGTCGATGACGGTCGTCACGCCCGACTCGATCAGCTCCGCGTACCCCAGCTCGGCCGCGATACGCATCCCGTCGGCGTCGAGGTCGGCCTCCATCGGGAGGACGTACTCGAACAGCCAGTCTAACAGCGCGGTGTCGTCGGCGATGCCACGTCCGAGCGACTGGACCGAGTGGACGTGGCCGCCGACGATCCCCGGCGCGAGCACGTCGTAGCGCCGGCGCTCGCGGTCGGGGTAGCGCTCTGCCAGTTCGGAGCGGTCGCCGACCGCGGCGATACGGTCGCCCTCCACGACGACTGCGCCGTCGTCGATCACGGTGTCCGCGTCGGCGACGACGGTTCCCTCCAACAACATACCACCGTGGGAAAACACCGAGACGGAGATATAGTTGGCGATTCCCCGAGACTGCTCGGAGGACAGGTTCAAGCACTCGCGGGCGCTACACAGGCGCGTGACCGACAGCGACGACCGCCCGCCATCGGCGACCGACATCGACGACACTCCGACGGTCTCCTGCGAGCGGTGTGGCCAAGAGTGGGATCTGGCGTACGAACTCGACGACCTCGGGGTCGGCAATCAGGCGCTCGAGCAGTTCGCGCTCGACCACCAGCGCCACACCGGCCACTTCCCGGACGGGATCGCGACGTGGCGGGTCGCGTGTCGCAACTGCCCGGAGACCGTCGAGCGCCTCTCGGAGGACGCCGCCCGGCGGTGGGCCGAGACCCACGCCCGCCACACCCGCCATCGCCTCGAACTCCGCCACGCGAGCGGCGACGAGACGACGGTGATCGAAGAAGACGGCTGAGAACCCACTCGTCGGCCCGTTCGGTCTGCGCTCGGCGCGCCGCCGACGCCGACGGGGATCCGATCGAACCGCGAGCGGGACGCTCTCCGGTGGGTCGATCGAGCGAACGCGGAGGAGACGCGTCGGGCGTCGACCGCCCGGAAAAAATCGCCGTCTCAGTACGACCGGACCTTCGGCTCGTAGGTGTCTTCCTCGCCTTCGAGGATGACCGGCTTGTAGTAGAGCTCGGGGCTCCCGTCGTTCCACGCAAGCATCGTGTGCTTGAGCCACTCGTCGTCCTTGCGCTCTTGGTGTTCCTGGCGCCAGTGGGCGCCGCGGAACTCGTCGCGCGCGAGCGCGCCCAGCGTGATCGCCTCGGCGAGGTCGAGCAGGTTCTGCATCTCGATGGTGTGGATGAGGTCGGTGTTGAACGTCCGGGAGGGGTCGTCGACGTACACGTCCTCGTAGCGCTCGCGCACCTCTCGGATGTCTTCGAGCGCCGTCTTCAGCCCCTCCTCGTTCCGGAAGACGTTGACGTTCTGGGTCATCGACTTCTGGAGCTTCTCGCGGAGTTCGGCCTGCTGGACGCCCGAGTCCTCGTTGAGGAGGCGGTCGATCCGGGTGCGCTGGTTCTCGACCGCGCGCTGGACCACGTCGTCGGCGCTCGCGACCGCCGTTCCACCGTCGGACCGCGCGTCCGACGAGGATCGCGAACCGTCGGTTCGCTCACCGCCGTCGGCGACCGCGTCGCTCGCGCCACCGACCGCACCGGGGTCGACGGGCGTGTCGAGACCGTCCTCGCGTTCGAACTCCTCGTCGCGGCCGGTCGCGATCTCGGGCTCGCCGAGGTCGGTGCCGGCGGCGTGACGGCCCGCCCGAGCGCCGAACACGATGAGTTCGGGCAGGGCGTTGCCGCCCAGCCGGTTCGAGCCGTGGACCGACACGCAGGCGCACTCGCCGGCGGCGTAGAGGCCGTCGATGCAGGTCTGGCCGTGCTCGTTGGTCTCGATGCCGCCCATGGCGTAGTGTTGGCCGGGCTTGACCGGCATCGGCTCTTCGAGGCCGTCGACGCCCTCGAAGTCCCGCGCGAGGTGGAGGATGTTCTCCAGCCGGTCGGTGATGCGCTCCTCGCCGAGGTGGCGCATGTCGAGGTACACGTACTCGTCTTCGACGCCCCGGCCCTCGTTGATCTCGGTGAGTTCGGCCCGCGAGACCACGTCACGGGAGGCCAGTTCGCCGTCGTTGTTCGCGTAGCCGTACTCGAACATGAACCGCTCGCCCTCGGCGTTGTAGAGGATGCCGCCCTCGCCGCGGACCCCCTCGGAGATCAGCACGCCCGTCGAGGGGAGGGTGGTCGGGTGGAACTGGATGAACTCCATGTCTTCGAGCGGGACGCCCGCCCGATACGCCATCGCCGCGCCGTCGCCGGTGTTGGCGACCGCGTTGGTGGTGTGGTCGTACACCTGTCCGAGGCCGCCGGTCGCGAGGATGACGCCGTTCCGGGCCTTGAACCCCTCGACCTGCCCCGTCTTGATGTCGTAGCCGACGACGCCGTGGCACGTCCGCTCGCTCGGGTCGTCCTCGTCGGTGACCGCGAGCTCGCTCACGTACCACTCGTCGTACACCTGAATGCCGCGTTTGACGACCTGCTCGTACATCGTGTGGAGCAGGTGGTGGCCGGTTTCGGCGCCGGCGTAGGTCGTCCGGGGGAACGAGAGTCCGCCGAACGGCCGCTGGGAGACGGTGCCGTCGTCCTCGCGGGAGAACGGCATCCCCCAGTGTTCGAGTTGGATCGTCTCCTCGGGGCTGTCCTGTGCGAGGGTCTCGATCGCGGGGGCGTCGCCGAGGTAGTCCGACCCCTTCATGGTGTCGTAGGCGTGGAGGTCCCACGAGTCGCCCTCCCGGATCGCCGCGTTGATACCGCCCTCGGCCGCCCCGGTGTGGCTCCGAACCGGGTGGAGCTTCGTTACGATGGCCACGTCGGCGCCCTCCTCTTGGGCCGCGATGGCCGCTCGGAGTCCGGCGCCGCCGCCGCCGATTACGAGTACGTCGTGTTCGTGCATGGTTTCACCAGAATTTCAGGTTCTGCTTGACCGCTTCGCGCTTGAGCTCCTGGATGTGCTCGGTCAGCGGGATGTCCTTCGGGCAGACGTTCGTACAGGAAAACTGGGTCTGACAGCGCCAGACGCCGTGTTCCTGATCCAGGATCTTCATGCGGTGTTCCTTGAGCTCGTCTTCCTCGCGGTCGTCCATCGCGAACCGGTAGGCCTTGTTGATCGCCGCCGGGCCGAGATACTCGTTGTCCCCGGCCGCGATGTTACACGAAGACATACACGCGCCACACCAGATACAGCGCGTCGACATCTTGATCTTCTCGCGGTTCTCCCGGGACTGGCGCTGCTCTTCGAGGTCGCCGTCCGGCGTGTCGCCCTGGAAGAACGGCTCGACCGCGTGCATCTGATCGTAGAAGTGCTCCATATCGACGACCAGATCTTTCACCACGTCCTGGTGGGGGAGCGGTTCGACCCGGACCGGTCCGTCGAGGTCCGAGATCTGGGTCTGACAGCCGAGCCGCTGGCGGCCGTTGATGAAAAAGGCGTCCGAGCCACAGACCGCCTGCCGACACGAGTGACGGAAGGTCAGGGTCGTGTCGTAGTGGTCGCGGGCGTAGATGAGCGCATCGAGGACCGTCATCCCCTTCTCGCGGGGGACGGTGAAGTCGTCGAACCGCGGCTCCATCTTCCCCTCGACCTCGGGGTCGTAGCGGAACACCTTCAGCCGGAAGGTGTCTCCCTCGATCTCGCCGACCGGCTCGGACGCGACCCGCTGGTCGCTGGCCGTTCGTTTGGCCTCGCGGCGCCGGTCGCCCGGCGACTCGCGCTCGACCGGCGCTGTCTCGGTCTCGGTCTCGGTCGCCTCTTCGGATTCTTCTTGGATTTGCGTACTCATGTTACATCACTCCGGACATCACGAGCGCGACGTAGGTTCCCTGTGCGGCCAGCGCGAGGCCGGCGATCGCGAGCACGCCCTTCACCGCGCGCTTTTTCGTGCCCGTGAGTCCCTGATTCAACAGCGCGGCGTAGACGCCGTTGACGCCGTGGAACGTCGCGGTCAGCAAAAACAGTACCATCGTGAGGAGATAGCCCCACTGCTCCATCCGGGCGCTGGTCCCCGCGAACGTCACTTCGGAGGCGTGGTTGACGAAGTGGAGCAGGAAGAAGTGAAACGCCAGAACGACGACTAAGAACGCGGCGGTGACCCGCTGGAACAGCCACGATCGACTGCCGCTCCGGAACGAGGAGTAGCGCTCGGCCATCTCAGAACACCCCTTCCAGGAACGTCGGCACCGACGCCAACACGATGGCGGCGGTGACTACCAGCGACGCGTAGAAGCTCTTGTCCTGTGCTTCGAGGCCGACGCCGAGGTCCACGAACAGCAGGCGGACGCCGTTGAGTATGTGGAAGACGGCGACCGCGAGCAGTCCGACCTCCAGAACGCGGACGAGCGCGAGGCTTTCGAGCCCCTGGAGCGTCGTCGTGTAGACGTCGGTCTCGGCGGCGATGACGCCCGACGCGGCGTTCGACGCCGGGAGCGCGGTACTCAGGACGGCGATGTGCGTGAACAGGTAGCCGACGAGTACCCACCCGGTAAACTTGTGAAGTATCCAGGCCCACATCCCGGCCGTGAACTCCCGCCACCGGCCGAAGTCTTCGACGAGGCCTCGATTGTACGATTGACTCATACTTGTCCGTTCGGGTGGTTGGACTGTGGGCAAATAGAAGTTACGAGACCCGCGCCGGGGAAACGGATCGGAAATCCGCGATGCGACGGGGGAATCAGAGCCTAAACCAATCAGTCGTCTGAAACAGACGCCGCGGCGCCACCGGCCTCGGACCCGCGGGCCCACGCGCCCGATCCGAAGTCGATCGCGTCGTTCCACTTGGCCGCCAGCGACGACACTGCGAGGTCGCCGGTCACGTTGTTCATCGTGGCGATCCGACCGAGGATCGGGTCGACGCCAGCCACGAAACCGACGATTTCCAGCGGGAGCCCGAGCGCCTCGAGGATGATCGTGAGCATGATCAACCCCGCACCGGGTACGCCCGCGGTGCCGACGCTGATGAGGACCACGGTCGCCAGCACCACGATCTGATCGCCGATCCCGAGCGAAACCCCGACCAAGTTAGCGGCGAAAACTGCCGTTACCGCCTGCCGGATCGCCGCCCCGTCCATGTTGATGGTCGCCCCGAGCGGTAGCGAGAAGCCGTAGACGCTCTCGTCGATGCCGAGGTTGTCCTCGGCGTCCGCGATGGTGACCGGGAGCGTCCCGCTCGACGACCGGATCGAGAAGGCGGTCACCATCGCGTCTTTGGCCCCGTCGAGGAACGCGAGCGGCGACTGACCGAGCAGTCCGACGACGACGAGCCCGAGGTAGGTGACCGCGATGTGGACCGCGATCCCGAGCGCGATCGCTCCCACGAGCGTCGCCAGCGAGAGCGCGGCCTCGACGCCCGAGGAGCCGAGCGACGCCGCCGTCAGTGCGAACACGCCGATCACGCCGTACTCCATCACGCCCCAGACGACTTTGAACAGCGCCTCGGTGGCGGCGTTCGCGAGCGCGAAGAACGTCTCGGCGCCCTCCCGTATCGCCTCGTCGTCGGCGGTGTCGCGCACGATCGCGAGCGCGAGGCCGAACACGACCGCGAAGAAGATCGTCGCCAGGAGGTCGCCCGACGCCATCGCGCCGAGGGGGTTCTCGGGCACGATGCCGAGCACGACCTCCGCGACCGAGGGGGCGCTCGCCGACTGGGCCTCCCCGCCCGTGAACTCGACGCCTCGGCCGGGCTGGACGAGGTTTGCGACCGCCAGTCCGATCGCGGCCGCGATGGCGGTCGTGACCGCGTAGAGGCCGACGACGGTGCCTCCGACGCGTCCGAGCTTCGACGGCGAGAGCTTCTGCATCCCCGAAAGGAGCGTGAACACCACCAGCGGGACGACCAGCATCCGAAGCAGGTTCAAAAACAGTTCGCCGAGCGGCCGGACCACCGTGGCGCGCTCGCCGACCGAGAGCCCGACGAGCGCGCCGAGCAGGAAGCCGGCCGCGATCCGATACACGATCGGCACCGACCGGTACCGATGCCATCCGCGTCTGAGCGTTTTCGTACTCATCCCGGCTCGGCGTTGTCACCGGTCGACCCAGTCCGTGACGGTCCCGACGAAACTGGCCGCCGTCTGTGACTATCGGCTCTCGGGCGGGGGCGGGACGTCGCCGTCGTCCTCCGGGCCGGTCCGGGCCCGCTCGCGCTTGAGCGCCCGCCGGGTGTCGGCCGCGAGTTCGACCATGTGACACAGCGGGTTGCCCGGGTAGACGACCGGGTTCTCGAGCACGCCCACCAGCAGTCCGGTAAAGGGCGCCTCGACTCGCTCGCTGTCGGTCTTGAACGGGTTCGTGATGGTGCAGACGGTGTCGCCCTCGTAGACCAGCGAGCCCCGATCGTGGTGCATCTCGACGAGGCCGCCGGCGTCGGCCCGCAGCCACGTCTTTTCTTTCTCGTCGTCGATCACGGTCCGCCAGCCGGGCCACCGGACGGCGTCGGTACGGTGGACGCCGTACTCCGCGAGGACGCTCGCGACCCCCTCCAGTCCGCGGTCGATGAACTGGCGCTGGAACCGGTGGGCCTCTCCCATCTCGATGGTGATGGTCGGGACGCCGTACTCGCTGGTCTCGCGACGGAGCGTCCCCGAGGGCCCCTGCGAGGAGATGATGACGTTCGAGCCGAATGCCCGAGCGAGCCGGGCCACGTCCGGGTCGTCCATGTCCGCCCGGACGTGGAGCATGTTCGTGCGCCCGCGCGTGGAGGTGTGAAAGTCGAGCCCGATGTCACAGGGTGCGAGGAAGTTCCGGAAGATCTGGTGGGCCATGCGTTTGGCGCTGGTCGAGTCGACCCGTCCGGGGAACGACCGGTTCAGGTCCCGGTCGTAGATGGGGAGGTACCGCTCCTGTGCGAGAAAGCCCGGGACGTTCAACACCGGGAGACAGACCAGCGTGCCACAGAGCTCGTCGTGGTTCCACTCCTGGGCGACCTCCCGGACGACCTCGATACCGTTGAGTTCGTCGCCGTGAGCGGCCGCCGAGAGGAACACGGTCGGCCCCGGCTCCGCGCCGTTGACGATGGTGACGGGAATCCGCACCGGGTCGCCCAGATACGTCTCGCTGATGCCGTACCGGATGTTCTGGGTCTCGCCCGGTTCGACGATTCCGCCGTTGTACGTGAACGCGTCGTCGGCGTCCGACCCGGCCATACCTACCTCTCTGACCCCGCCCTATTTAAGGGTGGGTGGAAGCGCCGAGCGGTCGAGGCCGACGCCGCCGAGTAACGACGGCTTTCGGCCGGCCGGACCGCTCGCGTCCCGGCGTTCGAGCGGTCGGTCGCCGGTTCCGCCGAGGTGGGGGCCTTTTTAAGAGATGGCGTCCAATACTCCCGTACAGATGAGCAACGACCGGTCCGGCGTGCGCGTAGGCGTCCTCAGCCTCCACAACAGCAAGGAGACGAAAGCGATTCTGAACGCGATCGAAGACCTCGGCCACGAGCCGTTCTGGCTCAGAGAGGAGAACACCGCGGTCTCGATCGAGGACGGGTCGGTCGAGCTCGAACCCGACGTCGACGTCGTGATGAACCGACTCCTGTTGTCGAACACCGAACAGCCGTCCGAGGCGCTCGGACTGGCGAAAATCTACGATGCGGCTCGGCCGGTTCTCAACGGACCCGGCGCGGTGATGACCGCGATCCACAAGTTCTCGACCGCGACCGCGCTCGCGGAGGCCGACATCCCGGTCCCGGACGCGTTGCTCGCGCTGTCGAACGACCGGCTCAACGACGGCCGCGGGGAGTTCGGCGACGAAGCGGTGTACAAGACCGCGATCGGCACCCACGGCGGCGGGACGTGGAAGGTCGGCCCCGACGAGCTGGTGAACCCCCGAGTCGGCGACCGGCAGGCGTTCCTCCAGGAGCTCATCGAGCGCGACGAGGGCGAACACCGCGACCTCCGGGTGTACGTCGTCGGCGACCGGATCGTCGGGGCGATGAACCGCTACGCGCCCGACAACGACTGGCGGACCAACGTCGCGCTCGGGGGCAACGTCGAGGACGCGACCGATCGCCTCCCGCGTGAGGTCGCGGACCTCGCCCGGGACGCGGCCGACACCATCGGCCTCGACTGCGCCGGCGTCGACCTGATCGAGGGCCACGACGGCTGGTACGTCCTCGAAGTCAACCCCACCGCGGGGTTCAAGGGGCTGTTCAAGGCCACGGGTCGGAGCGCCGCGCCGTACATCGCCCAACTCGCCATCGAGCGGGCCGGCGGCGCGGTCGACGAGGCGACGGTCGAGAACCTGACGGCGACGCTCGACGACTCGGTCCCGGCGTGCAAGCCGATGCCCAAGGACATCGCGTCGGGCGATCCGATCGTGATCGGCTACACCGAGGAGGTCATCGTGAGCGGCACCAGCGGGTCGGAGAACATCGTCGCCAAGTCCGACACCGGAGCCACCCGGACCAGCATCGACACCCAACTCGCCGCCAAGATCGGCGCGGGCCCGATCAAGTCCATCGCCCGGGTCAAGTCCGGCTCCAGCAAGTCGAGCCGGTCGCGACCGGTCGTCGACGTGGTGATCGGCGTCGGCGGGAACCGCCACACCGTGACCGCGAGCGTCGAGGACCGCGGCCACATGGAGTACCCGGTGTTGCTGGGTCGGGACATCCTGAAACACTACCAGGTGAACGTCCAAAAGCGGGTCGACTACGAAGAGTCCGAGGAGTGACGGCGCCCGCGACCGGAAGCCACACCCTCATTTGGCTCCGGTCCGTACGGTCGGGCGATGACGGCCGACCCCAACGAGGCACTGCGCGCCGATGCCGATCTGGGTCCGTTCGTAGAGGCGCACGGCCCGCTGACCATCGAGCCCGCCGACGACTTCTTCTGGCGGTTCGTGGTGTCGGTGCTCCGCCAGCAGGTGTCGATGGCGTCGGCGGCCGCGACCCGCGAGCGCCTTGAAGCCGCGGTCGAGACGACCCCCGAGGGCGTGCTCGCGGCCGACGAACAAGTCCTCCGGGACGCGGGGCTCTCCCGACAGAAGACCGACTACGTGCGGAACATCGCGGCGGCGTTCCGCGACCGGGGCTACACCAAGGAGTTTTTCGCCGAGATGACCGACCAGGAGGTCGTCGCCGAACTCACCGCGATCACGGGCGTCGGGGAGTGGACCGCCAACATGCAACTCATGTTCTCGCTCGGGCGTCCGGACGTGTTCCCGGTCGGAGATCTGGGGATCCGGAAGGGGATGGCGTCGCTCTACGGCGACCTCACGCGGGCCGAGATGGTAGAGCGCGCCGAGCGGTGGGCGCCCTACCGCAGTTACGCCAGCCTCTATCTCTGGCGCGTCGAGGAAGACGTGACCGAGAGCGTCAGCGAAGTTCGGCGCGAGTGAGTCGGACGACCCATCTCAGAGGAAGAGACCGACCGGACGCCAGCGGGCGACCGATTACGCGACGTTCTCGGCTTCGGCCGCCAGATCGAGGTACTCCTCGACCGGCGAACTGTCGCCGTCGGTGAGCCGGACCAGTTCCGAGTCGGGGTCGAACGAGACGACCCCCGCGTTCTCCATCCGGGGAAGATGGCTGTGGTAGAGGGCCGTTCGGACGTGGTCGGTCTCGGCGTCGTCGTCCCGCGACGCGACCGCCTCGGCCAACTCGTCGAGCGCCATCGCGGAGCTGTGGCGTCGGAGGGTGTAGAGGACGTACCGGCGACGACGATCCGAGAGGAGATCGAGCGTCGCGTCGAGCGTCGGCGAGATGCCACCCTCGCTCGCGTACTCGTCGGGCGCGTCCGAGGTGTCCACGTTCATCATGTAATAATACCGTTCTCATTCCGGGTCAAAAAGTACGCACCCTAAACAGTTAGGCGTCGGGTCGGGCAACGTTTAACCGCGGCGGGCGCCAACTCCGAGCGCGTACCTCAAGTCCCCGCCCGAGCGAACCCACACGGGAGCGATGACAGCGCGGAGAACCCGGGTGCGCGACAGTACGGGCCGGCGCCACCTCACGGCGCCTGCTGGCCGGTCACACCGGCCCGATTCGCGACACGTCACGCCGCGACGGGCGGGTCGGCACCGCCGGCCCGCCGCTCGGTGCAGCACAGCACCCGCCCGGCACGAGGGTTTGCCAGCCGACTCGGCGCGCCGCCAGGGATGACGCTGGAGGTTAGTGTTCCGGGCGTACATTCCGACCTCTTGTAGCGCTCGCTTCGCTCGCTTGCAAAAGCTCGACCAAAATCTCTCCGCTCCAGTGCGCCTTCGGCGCGTAGTCGCTCGTCGGCCTCGCGCTCACATCCGTTCCGCCAGCGAATCGGCGACCTTCCGGATCCTTCGGACCGAACGATTGTCGATTCTATCTCCGCCGAACCTACTAACAGACCTTCGCCCGGTAGTGCTCCGAGCGCACATTTTGCTCCCGACGAGCCCTCGCCACGGCTCCCGAGACGCAGGTTCGGTCGGGGACGGAGCCGTGACGGGGTTGGTCGGTCGGAATCGCCCGGTGTCGAGAGCGGGCGATCACTCCTTCGGTCGATCCGGGCGTCGATCGAACGCTTCGAGTACCGGCGCGACGTCCGGGAGCCGGGCGAGTCGCAGTTCCTCGTCGTCCCCGAGTTCGATGACGAGCGTCCGCGTCCCGAGTCGCTCGTCGAGCCAGTCGCGCTCGATCCGGAGTCCGGTCTCGTCCCACGGCTCGACCCGCCAGAGGGTCGTTCGGAACAGCCGGTCGGACGCGACGACCGCGTCGCCGTCGGTCCGGTACTCCACGGCGCCATACCGCAGCCAGTAGTCGGCCTGCAAGAGCGCTCCCGGGACGAGAACCGCACCGAGAGCGAGCGCTCCCGCGATCGTCCACGCCCGTCCGGTCGCGAACAGGAGCGCGACGAGGAGGACCGGCACGCCGACGAGCGCCGCGCCGGGCCGTCGCCGGACGCGCGCGAGACCGCCGAGCAGTCGCCCCCAGAGCGCTGGCCGAATCCGGGACGCGTTCGAGGCCAGCGACCCGTCGACCGGCTCGTCCGTCGGCGGCTCGTACGCCCACCCGAACAGCACGTTCGTCGACTCGTCGAACGCGACCAGCCGATCGCGGTAGACCCCCGCCAGATCGAAGCCGAACTTGACGACGACGAGTCCGAGCAACAGCGGGGCGCCGACGACTCCGGGTTCGAGCGCGGCGATCGGTTCGTCGGTCGCGACCGAGTCGCTGGCGAGACCGATCATCGTAACGGTGAACAGCCCGCCCAGAGCTATCGCGGCACCGCGAACGAACACGCCCTGAATCGCGGTCTGTGCGCTGTGCTCGCGGTACTCGCCCCCGTAGAAGTACTCCCGGAGCGTCTGGGCGCCCTCGCCGACGAGGATGCCCAACGCGCCGAGAATCACCGTCTCCAGCGCCCCCGGATCCGGCGGCTCGCCGAGGACGCCCACCGTCACCGCCCCGGCGAACAGCCAGACCATCGCGAGCATCGGGACCGCGGCGACGAGGACGGGGAGCGTCGAGAGCTGAACACCGAGGCCGGTCCCCGGAATCGAGAGCGACGCCCGCCTGCGTTCGAGCGCGCCGACGATCAGCGGGTCGCCGTCGAACTCCGACGGTCGCCCCGCGAAGATCGCTCGAACGACAGCGAACAGACACATGATCCCGAGTTCGAGCCAGTAGAGCAAAACGAGCGCCGCCGCGTCCCATCCGAGCACGCCGATTCCGGCCATCGGGACGGCGTTCGCGACGCCGACGGCGACCAGTGCCGGCCGCGGAGCGATCGCTCGAAGTCGGGCGACGCCGGGCACCATTCGGTCGAACGTCCGACCGTGCGCTCATAAATCCCGCGTTCGCTCGTCGACGCGGCCTGCGTCTCGTCGGTCGGCGACCGCTCCGAGAGCTACGCCCGCTCGCTTCGAGAGGCGACCACGTCGAGGCCCGGGCTGTAGTAACACACCGGGTCGGCGTCAGGAGTCCCGAAACCGTTGGCCGAAAACAGCGTGTTCGTCTCGACGTCGGCGGCCGCGGGATAGAGCGTCCACGGGTCGTGGTCGACGTCGGTGTATCGGATCGTCCCGTCCGGGGCCTGCGTGTAGAACCGATAGCGCTCGGTGAGAAACGCGGCCAACGAGTCTTCGGACGCCGAGAAGGGCTCGCCGGTCGGCCAGTAGCTCGCCTCGTAGTGGACGGGACGAGCGCCGGGATGGCGCCGCCGGCTACTGAATCTGATCCGGCCGTCGGCCCGCTCGAGCGAGATTCGTGCGTAGTAGTAGGGCAGATGCTGGAACAATCGGGCGCCGAGGACGCTCACGACTCCCTGCGCGTCGAGGCTGTAGAAGTAGACGCTCGGAACGCCGTCGCGGGTGACGTACGTCCGGAGATTGAGCTCAGGGAGCCTGATTCCGAGTCGCTCGGGGACGCCGCTCGGTCGAACGGCGACGTTGGTGAACGGGACCACCGAGAGCCACGCCGATCCGTCGTGGACGTCGGGTGTTAGCCCGTCGGGGAGGTGAGCGTCGACGAGGTCGGGGTCGACCGGCCAGTTCTCGAACAACAGGTGGCGCCATCCCATCTCCAGCGGGACCATACTGTCTCTCGGGAACTCGGAGGAAAATACCTTTTGACGAGTCGTAACGGTGAGCTCGTCGGTATCGGAAGTTCCAACCCACCGCCGACCGTTTAGGGGCGTGTCCACACATGACGCACAATACGCGACCCGAGCCGGGTACCGTCGACCGACGCCTCTACGGCGATCCGACGAGGCTCGACGCCGAGACCGCGGCCGCCGGGATCGACGCCGACGCGACGGTGCTCACCGGCGGCTTCGGGAGCGTCGGCTACCCCAAGCTGATACCGCTCGCGCTCGCGGAATCGGACCGCGATCTGTCGCTGACGCTCGTGAGTAGCGGGAACGTCGGCGCGGAGATCGACGTCGACCTCGTCGAGTCGGGGGCCGTCGACCGGCGGTTCTCCTACCAGTCGTCGTCGGTCGCCCGCGCGAAGACCAACGCCCGCGAGATCGCGTTCGGCGACCGGAACGCCTCTGCGATCGGCGACGAGGTCCAGTACGGCGGGCTGGTCGACCCCGACGTCGCGGTCGTGGAGGCGATCGCGGTCGGCGAGGGGTGGTTCGTTCCCTCGACGTCGCTCGGGCAGGTGCCGGCGTTCGTCGAGGCGGCCGATCGGCTGGTGATCGAACTCAACCGCGCCCAGCCCCTCGAACTACAGGCGCTCCACGACGTCTATCGGCCGGGGGCGCCGCCCGACCGCGAGCCGATCCCGCTGGCCGATCCCGGCGGCCGGATCGGCGACCCGTTCGTCGAGTTCGAGCCGGAGACGCTGGTCGGGGTCGTCGAGACCGACCGCGCCGACGACACCTACACTTTCCGGGACCCGACCGACGACGATCTGGCGGTCGCGGCCAATCTCGGGGCGTTTCTCGCCGACGAGCTGGCGCGCTCGGCCGCGTTCGACGACGCGGTCCACCTCCAGTTCGGCGTCGGCTCGCTCGGCAACGCGCTGATGGGCGAGCTGAAGGAACTGGACTTCGGTGACCGGGACGTGGTGTACTTCGGCGAGGTCGTCCAGGACGGACTGTTCGACATGCTCGATGCGGGCCGGCTGGCGTCCGCGAGCGCGACCTCGCTGGCGCTCACCGACGAGGGCCAGCGTCGGCTGTTCGACGACGTCGAGCGCTACGCCGAGGACGTCGTCCTCCGACCGGCCGACGTCTCGAACCACCCGGGGCTCATCGACCGGTTCGGAGTCGTCGGCGTCAACAGCGCCGTCGAAATCGACATCTACGGCAACGTCAACTCGACCCACGCCCGCGGGACCCGGATGATAAACGGGATCGGCGGGTCGGCCGACTACAACCGGAACGCGCTGGTGTCGGTCTGTGCGCTCCCCTCGACGCTGAAGGGCGGAGAGATCTCTCGGGTGGTCCCGATGGCGTTCCACGTCGACCACACCGAACACGACATCGACGTGTTCGTGACCGAACAGGGCGTCGCCGACGTGCGGGGGCTCGCGCCGGTCGAGCGCGCCGAATTGATCGTCGAGGAGTGTGCTCACCCGTCGTTCGCGCCCGAACTCCGGGCATACCTCGACGACGTCCGGGAACAGGACGGCCACATCCCCCACGACGTGGCGCGGGCCGCGGAGTGGCACGAGTAGCGAATCGGACGGCGGCGCGACGCCCAGTCGGACCGCGCTCGGGGCTCGCCCGCCCGATCTCACCCCGTGAGGTAGAGGAACAGCCAGTAGAGGTAGCCCGCGGCGAGCGCCGCCCCGAGGATCGCCTCCATCGCCTTGGTGTAGGTGTCCCCGTGGCGTCGCCGGAACGCCTGGAACGACTCGACCCGGCCCCACACCGGGTCCAACTGGTCGGGCAGCACCTCGCCCAGTCCGCCGACGTCCTCGGTGTCGACCTGCTCTTCGGGATCATCCTGGGAGGTACTCATTGACCCACCCCCTTGAGGAAGGGCAACTGGAGCCCCCTCGTCACGACCTTCTCGGCGACGAACACCGCGACGAACACCGCGATACCCGCCAGCTTGAACAGTCGGCCGGGATAGACCATCACGAACAGCCCGAGCCCGGTCAGTCCGGCCCGAAGACCGATCCGCCGGCCGGGCCGCATCTCGAAGGGGTAGTTCAGCCCGTAGATCAGCGACAGGCCGCCGACCAGCACCATCGACCCGACCACCGCGTTGTCGAGGCCGACCGACAGCGAGACGAGCTCGGGGTTGTAGACGAACGCGACCGGGAGGACGAAAAGCGGCGCGGCGATCTTGATCGCGACCCCGCAGGTCCGCCAGAAGTTCGCGCCCGCGATGCCGGCCGCGACCACCGCCGCGGTCGCGACCGGTGGGGTGATCCCCGCGAGGATCGCGGCGTAGAACACGGTGTAGTGGGCCGAGATCTCGGTGATCCCGAAGTCGGCGATGAGCGTGGGCGCGATCAGGATGGCGACGATGACGTAGGCGGCGACGGTGGGCATCCCGACGCCCATCAGGATCGAGACCGCCATCGCGAGCAACACCGCGAACAACAACACCCCGCCCGAGAGGTTGATCAAAAGCAGCGCGATCTTCGCGGGGACGCCGGTCGTCCCGAAGATGTTGACCACGCCGCTGATGACGACCAGAATGATCGCGATCGGCGCGAGGATGATCGCGCCCCGTCGGAACCCGCCGACGGTGTTTCGAACCTGCGTGAGGAGCTCCCCGACAGGCGAAACCTCGGAGCCGTCGACGGCGCGCTGGACCGTCGGCATCAGGACGCCGGTAAGCACCATCGCGACGATCGTGTACAGCGCGGCGGTCATCACGGTGAACTGCGCGACCCCGAGCAGGTAGATCAGGACGAAAAACGGGACGCCGAACCGGACCCCCTCGAAGAGCTTCTGCTTCGAGGAGAGCTCGTCGTCGAAGAACTCGGAGAACTCCATGTCCTGACTGCTCGCGTCGCTGATCGCGACGTAGTGGACCGCGACCGCGATGCAGGCGACCAGGATCGCCGCCGGGATCAGCCCCGCGACCACGATGTCGATGTACGGGACGCCCAGATACGACGCCATCACGAACGCGGAGGCGCCCATGACCGGCGGGAGGACCTGCCCGGACGTCGAGGCGACCGACTCGATGGCGGCCGCGCGGTGGCCCGCCATCCCGCTGTCTTGCATCGTCGGGATGGTGAACGAACCGGTCATCGCGGCGTTGGCGGTGTACGAGCCGTTGATCGAGCCGATGACCGCCGACGCCAGCACCGCGGTCTGGGCCACCCCGGACTTGATGTGGCGGGCCGCCACGATGGCGACCCGGAGGATGAGGTCGAACGCGCCGTACGCGAACAGCAGGCCGGCGTACAGCAAGAACGGGGCGATCCACGAGGCGGTGAGCTGGGTCAGACTCCCGTAAAAGCCGTAGAGATCGGTGACGGTCGCCTGCAGAAGCGTCAGCTCGCTCATGCCGGCGTGACCGAGCACGCCCGGCACGTAGTTGCCGTAGACCCCGTAGAGCATCACCCCCGCGACCAGCCCGAGAAAGAGGTTTCCGAACTCCCGCCAGGTGAGATACAGCAACGAGAGGATGATGAGCCGCGCGAGCATGTACTCGTGGTCGAGCGCGTACCCCTGCCGGAGGAGATAGACGTCCTGAAAGTTCGACGCGAAGTACACCGACGCCGTGATGAGGACGATCGAGGTCGGCAACAGCACCGCGGTGTCGACCCAGTCGCCCTCCTCGAGCGCCTGCCGGCTCTGGTCGATGGCGTACACCGTCATGATTCCGCCGACGAAGATGACGGCGTACTTGACGTTCGACATCTGCTGGTTGTACGACCAGTTGAGGACGATCGCCCAGAACACGACCGCGGCGATCGTGACCGTCACGTCGAGGCCCCCGAGGAATCTGGTCGTTAGGGTGGCTCGGTCTGTCTCTGAACTCATAGTGTCTGTGAACAGGTTCGCCCCTCCGGAGAGGGGCTCTCGTCGCGCCGCCGTGGTTTACTCGCCGACCTGGAGGTCGTCGTTCCAGGCGTCGTTGTCCTTGTAGTACTGAGCGGCGCCGGGGTGGACCGGGAGCCGCTCGATCGCCGAGGCGTGCATCTCGCTCACCGACTCGAAGTCGTTGAACTGCTCTTCGGCCTCGTTGACCGTCTCGTTGTGCTCGTCGACGACCCGACACAGTTCGTAGACCGCGTCCTCGCTCGCGGCCGGGTTGAACGTGTAGTTGACCTGGAGGTCCCAGGTGAACACCTCGTCGGTGCCGATGTCCTGATCCATGCTCCAGTCGTCGTAGGCCGTCCGGCTGGTCCCCGCTCCGTCGTAGGACTCGGCGGACTCGATGAGCGCGTCGGTCGGCTCGACGTAGTGGACGTCGACCCGGGAGGCGAACTCCCGGACCCAGCCGGTGTATCTGACTCCCGGCGTGCCGTACGCGATGGCGGCGTCGATCCGGCCTTCTTCCATCGCGCCCGGCGCGGAGTCGACGCCCATGTTCTGGAGGTTCATCTGCTCGAACACGTCGGCGGTCGGCTCCTGGGACCACACGTCGAGGGTGGTCGCCCGGGTCGAGTAGCCCGGTTCGGCCGGGTAGACGTTCGCGCCCGCCAGATCGTCGAACGTCTCGATGTCGGTGCCGTCGCGCGCGACGACGTAGATGCTGTACGGGAACGCGTAGAATCCGTAGTAGGGCACCTGATCGACCGACTGTTCGGAGAACCGCCCGCGGTCGTCCATCGCCTTCGTCAGCGAGTTGTTGTCCGTGATGCCGGCGTTGAACTGCCCCTGGGCCATCCGGAAGATGGTCCCGATGTAGCCCGGACTCTCGATCGTCGAGTAGTCGAGCGCGTCGCTGTGCTGGCTGACCGCGCGTTCGACCGCGAGTCCGACGTCGCGAGTGCCGCCCGCCGACGTCCCGACCCGGAGCGACAACTGTTGGCCGTCGCCGCCGTCGCCGTCCGTCGTGGTCTCTTGAGCACCGGTCGTCGTACTGGTCAGTCCGATGACGCCGGCAGTTGCCGCCCCGTGCAAGAAGTGTCGTCGTTGTATCCCGTCCCCCGCCATAGCCACCAGTGATAACATCTGGCACGCTTAACAACGTCACTATCAGTTACGATAGACGTTCGTCGATGATGTATGACACGTCGAGTCGGATTCGATCTGCGCTCTGGCCCAGTCGACCGAACTCGGACGGCCACGGCGACGCCCGGCGCCCGAGCCCGGAGTTCCATCGTAAGGATCAAACTGCTAACGGCTACGATCGTTAGCGAATAGGCCGATTAGGTCCAATATCGGTTCGGGTCGGGGCAACGCTTTAGAGGGTGACCTCCGATACGTACCCTATATGGCAGATATTGCCACGCACGTACGATCGGTCGCGGAGGAACACCCCGACGAAGTCGCGCTCTCGTATCAGGGCCGGGAGACGACCTACGAGGACTTCTGGTCGCGAACTGGACAGTTCGCCGCCGCGCTGGACGACCGCGGGGTCGGCGAGGGCGACCGGGTGGGGATCTATCTCCCGAACCTCCCGCAGTTCGTGACCGCGTTCCACGGGACGCTCCGGGCGGGCGGCGTCGTGGTCCCGATGAACCCCCAGTACAAGTCACGGGAGATCAGCCACCTGCTCGAGGACAGCGAGGCGCGGACGGTCGTGACCCTCTCGGACCTCGTCCCGTTCGTCGAGGAGGTCCGGGCCGACACGGCGGTCGAACACGTCGTCACCGTGGGCGAGGCGGTCGATTCGGGCACCGACTTCGAGGCGTTTCTCGCCGACGACGAACTCGAGGCGGTCGAGCGCGACGACGAGGACCTGGCGGTCCAGCCCTACACCAGCGGGACGACCGGTCGACCGAAGGGCGTCCAGCTCACCCACCGAAATCTCGCGTCGAACGCCCAGACCGCGGCCGATCTGGTCCCCGACGGCATCCGGACCGACGACAAGCAACTGGGCGTGCTCCCGCTGTTTCACATCTACGGGATGACGGTGGTGATGAACGCGACCCTGTTCAACGGCGGCGCCTACTACCCGCTCCCCGAGTGGGACGCCCAGCAGGCGCTCTCGCTCGTCGAGGACGAACGACTCACGCTGATGCACGGCGTCCCCGCGATGTACAACGACGTGATAAATCAGCCCAACGCCGCGGAGTTCGACCTCTCGTCGCTCCGGCTCGCGGGCGTCGGTGGCTCGGGAATCCCGATCGAAGTCCTCCGGCGGTTCGAGGAGCTCTACGACGTGAAGATCTACGAGGGGTACGGCCTGACCGAGACCAGTCCCGTGACCCACTTCAACAGCCCCGAGGCCGGACGCCGGGTCGGCAGTATCGGCAAGTCGCTGGACGGCGTCGACGCGAGGATCGTCGACGGGAGCTTCGAGGAGCGTCCGCCGGTCGAGGCGGGCCCGGTCGACGAGGAGGAGACCGATCTCGACGAGATCACCGGAGAGTTGGTCGTCGCCGGACCGAACGTGATGAAAGGTTACTACGACCTCCCGGAGGCCAACGCGGAGGCGTTCACCGACGCCGACGGCAAGCGGTGGTTCCACACCGGCGACATCGGCTACTGGGACGAGGACGGCTTCTTCTACGTCGTCGACCGGAAGAAACACATGATCAACACCGCCGGCTACAACGTCTACCCCCGCGAGGTCGAAGAGCTCCTGTTCGAACACGAGGCGGTCGCCGACGCCGCGGTCGTCGGGATTCCGGACGAGCGGCGGGGCGAGACCGTGAAGGCGTTCGTCGTCCCCGCGAGCACCGCGAGTGGGGGCTCGTCGGACGGTGAGTCTGACGGTGTGCCGGTGCCCGACGTCGACGTGACTCCCGACGAACTCAAGCAGTACTGCCTCGACAACCTCGCGGAGTACAAACACCCCCGCGAGGTCGAGTTCGTCGAGGAACTCCCGCGGACCACGACCGGGAAAGTCCAGAAGTACGAACTCCGGGATCGCGACGAGGATGAGTAGCGCCGACACCCGGTTCGTGCCCTCGACCGTCTCGGTGACCCCGGGGCCGAGACAGTTCGCCCCGACAGAACCGCGGTGGCTCGCAGGGCGACCGCGGCGCCCTTTGGAAGGACAACCCTCTTAACGCACTCCCGGAAACCTACCCATCATGACCGCCGAATCGGAGCCTCCCGACTGGGAGTTCAAGGACCGCGACATCGCCATCCTGCGCGAGCTCACGCGGGACCCCCAGCTGTCCTCGCGGGATCTCACCGACATCCTCGCCGAGGAGTACGACATCGACGTCTCGCACGTCACCGTGAGCGAGTCGATCCGTCAGATGCGAAACGAGGGCGTGTTTCGGGAGGCCATCATCCCGAACGAGGAGTACTACATCTTCGGCCTGCTCGAGTTCAAGTTCAACCCCGAGCACTTCGCGGAGGGGTGGCGCGAGGCGATGGAGTACATCCGCGACGACCCCCACACCCTGTTTTACTTCCTCTCTGACGGCGAGTACCAGTGGAAGACCGTGATGATGTTCCCCGATCGGGAGTCCGAGTCGCGCTGGATCCACGAATTCTACAAAGCCCACGGCGACGTGATCGCCAACGTCCGCAACTCGGTCATCCACAACGTGCTCAAGTTCGGCACCGACCCCGAGATATTCGAGGGGTTACACGCCGAACGCGACGAGTAGTCCCTCGGCGTTCAGGCGTCCGACGCCGACTCGCCGTCGTCGTAGCGGTGGAACCCCGCGCCCGCCGCCTCGCCGGTCCGGCCGTTCTCGACGAGTTCGAGAAGGTAGTCGTCGGGCGCGAACCGGTCGTCGCCCGTCTCCTCGCGGAGCGTCCGAAGTTCGTCGAGGACCGTCTCGAGGCCGAGTTCGTCCGCCCGCCGACAGATCCCCTCCGGGAAGCCGAGTCCGAGCGTGACCCCGGTGTCGATCTCCTCGGGGGTCGCCACGTCCTCGCCGACGAGCCCCGCGGCCTCGTTGACCATCCGGGCCTCCACTCGGAGGGTATCGAAGTCCTCGCCGTCGCCGGGCTCGTAGTCCGCGCCGTCGCCGTCCTCGTAGTCGTAGTACCCTCGGCCGGTCTTCCGCCCGAGATCGCCGCGCTCGACCTTCTCGGCCATGATCGGCGGAATCGGCCGGCCGCCCTCCTCGCGGACGTGGTAGCCGACGTCGATGCCGGTGAGGTCGGCGAGTTCGAACGGCCCCATCGGGTAGCCCCGGCGGTGGACCATCGCGGCGTCGGCCGCCCGGACGGTGGCCTCGCCCTCCGAGACCATCCAGGCGGGCTCGGCCGAGAACGGCCCCAGCACCGTGTTGACCACGAATCCCCGGACATCCTTCCGGACGTAGATCGGGGTCTTGCCGATCGACTCGGCGAACGCGGCGGCGGTCTCGGCTGTCTCGTCGGCGGTCTCGGCGCCGTAGACGACTTCCACGAGCTCCATCTTCACCGGCGGGTTGAAAAAGTGCAGACCGACCACGGACGCCGGCCGGTCGGTCGCCGACGCCATCTCGGTGATGCTGAGACTCGACGTGTTCGACGCGAGGATCGCGTCCTCGGGCGCGAACTCGTCGACGTCGGCGAACACGTCTTTCTTGATCGCCATCTGTTCGGGCGCGGCCTCGATCACCAGCTCGGCGTCCTCGACCGCGGCCCGGAGGGCGGTCGTGGTCTCGATCCGGTCGAGGATCGTCTCGACCGGCTCGTCGAGCCGGCCCTTCTCGGCGAGTTTTTCGAGGCTCCACTCGATGTCCTCGTAGCCGTCGGCGACGATTTCGGCCTCGACGTCGCGCATCGCGACCTCGTAGCCCGCCATCGCGGCGACCTCCGCGATGCCGTGGCCCATGTTGCCCGCGCCGACCACCGCGACTCGCTGGATGCTATCGACCGTCATGCCCAATCGGTTCGTGACACGCCGACTTAACTCCACCGAGCTACGCTACCGATATTAACCGATCGTTCGGCTATTCAAAAATTTGGTAATTCGAGGTGGGGGTGGCCGCGCTCCCGGCGGCGCTACAACGGCTCGCCGCCGTCGATGATCCGCTGGGCGCGGTCGGCGAGCGCGGGCACGCGGTCTTCCATCAGCGGGTAGAGGTCGTCGTCGCTGTTGCCTTCGAGGTACCGCCGGTAGAACATCTCGCCGAGCGCCGCGAGCTTGTACACCGCCAGCGTCCGGTAGAACCGGTCGTGGGCGTACTCGATCCCGGTCGCCGCCTCGTAGCGATCGACCAGCTCTCGGCGCGTCGGGTAGCCCTCGGCTTCCATGAACGCCGCGGTGAGGTCGGGCGTGGCGGGCTCGGGGTCGCCGGGATCGCGCCAATAGGACAGCAGCCAACCGAGGTCCGCCCGCGGGTCCCCGAGCGTCGCCATCTCCCAGTCGAACACCCCGACGAGCTCCGGCGGGGTCCCCGGCCCGAACATCACGTTGTCGAGCTTGTAGTCGCCGTGAACGAGCGTCTCGGGGTGGTCGGCCGGGCAGTGCTGGGCGAGCCACTCGCCGACCCTCCGGAGTTGGGGGACCGCCCGCTCGTCGGCGGTCCGCTCGAACGCCCACTGTAGCTGTTTGGTCCAGCGCTCGACCTGCCGTTCGGTGTAGCCCGCCGGCCGGCCGAAATCGTCGAGCCCGACCGCCTCGTAGTCGACGGCGTGAATCTCCGCGAGGCCGTCGACGAGCTCCTCGCCGACGCGCCGGCGGTGGTCGACGGAGCCGAACCGATCGGGCTCGCGCCGCCGGAGTACGTCGCCCTCGATGCGCTCCATCACGTAGAAGTCGCTCCCGATGATCGACCGGTCCTCGCAGGCCAGCACCGCGGTCGGGACCGGCACGGCCGTCTCCCCGAGCGCGTCGAGCACGCGGTACTCCCGGAGCACGTCGTGGGCGGTGTCGGCGGTCTCGCCCGGCGGCGGCCGTCGGACGACCAGCTCTCGGTCGCCCCACGTCACGAACAGCGTCTCGTTGGAGTACCCCTCCTCGTGGTGGGCGACCGCGTAGTCGTCTGGCTCGCCCAGTCGATCGGCGAGATACTCTCGAAGCGCCTGTTCGTCGACGAGTCGGTCGAAGTAGTCGGATTCGTCGTCGGTCATGGTTCGTGGTCGGATGCGGCCGTCGGAGCGACCCGCCTGGGCCACGGTCCGCGTCGATCTACTGTACGCCCAACGCCGGTATAGTACTTACGCGAGTAACCGAAACGGAGTAATATTTTTACATCGTTGCGGAGACGTTGGCGTATGGAGTACGACGACCCAGCGAGCGGGGAGGCGGTGGCCGACCGAGTTCGGGAGTTCGTCGACCGGGAAGTGATACCGGTAGAGCGCGAGCACCTCGGCGGCCCGCCCGTCACGGCCGAGACGATCGAGAGCCTCCGGGAAGCGGCCCGCGAGTACGACGTGTACGCGCCCCAGATTCCCGAGGAGTACGGCGGGCTCGGCCTCGGGTTCCGGGAAGCGCTCGCGCTGTTCGAGGAGGCGGGTCGGAGCCTGCTCGGGGCCGCCGCGATCCGGGTCGACGCGCCCGACGAGGGCAACATGCACACGCTCGAACTGGTGGGGACCGACGACCAGAAAGAGCGGTGGCTCGGGCCGCTCGCTCGCGGGGAGATCCGGTCGGGGTTCTCGATGACCGAGCCGATGGACGGCGCCGGCTCCGACCCCAAGATGATACGCACGACCGCCGAGAAAGACGGCGACGAGTGGGTCATCGACGGCCACAAGTGGTGGACCACGCAGGGAAGCGAGGCCGACGTGTTGTTAGTGATGGCGCGGACCGACCCCGACGCCCACCCCTACGAGGGGTGTTCGATCTTCCTCGTGCCCGCCGACGCGCCCGGCGTGGAGGTCGTCCGAGACGTGCCCCACGTCGGCGGCGGACTCACCGGGATCGGCCACGCCGAGATCCGGTACGACGGGGTCCGGGTCCCCGAGGAGAACCTGCTCGGGGCCGAAAACGCGGGGTTCGCCATCTCCCAACAGCGGCTCGGACCCGCCCGACTCACCCACTGCATGCGCTTTTCGGGGATGGCCGAGCGCGCCCTCGACGTCGCGAAGGCCTACGCCGAAGAACGGCGCGCGTTCGACGGGACGCTCTCGGAGAAGCAGGCGCTCCGGTTCGAAATCGCCGAGGCCGAGACCCGCCTCCACGCGGTCCGGACGACCGTTCGCCACGCCGCCGACCGGATCGCGGCCGGCGAGGAGGCCCGGACCGAGGTGGCGATGAGCAAGACCTACGCCGCCAACGTCGTCCAGGACGCCGTCGACACCGCGGTCCAGATCTGTGGCGGCAACGGCATCGGCAAGGACCTCCCGCTGGCGGACTTCTACGAGAACGTCCGGCAGTTCCGGATCATCGACGGCGCCGACGAGGTCCACAAGCGCGTCATCGCGCGCGACGCCTTCGAGGACGTCGACGCCGGCGAGGTCGAACACCTCACTCGGTATCGGGACGGCTGAGTCGCCGAGCCCGTTCGGTCTGCCCCGATCTGGTCTCGCACCGGTCGCGACCGCACCGCGGCCCACCTTTATTAACGATCGGCGACAATACGGAGATTGTGTTAACAATGGTAGCTTCGAACGCGGCGATCGGGACGGAGGGACGCGCGTGACGACCGACCAGTTCGGCGTCGACGGTCGGACCGCCATCGTCACGGGCGCGAGCTCGGGCATCGGGAAGGCGATCGCCGAGCGGTTCGCCGCCGACGGGGCCGACGTGGTGGTCTGCTCGCGCGAGCAGGACAACGTCGACCCGGTCGCCGACGCCATCGCCGACAGCGACCGAGAGGGCCGGGCGCTCGCGGTCGAGTGCGACGTGACCGACCGGGACGCGGTCGAGGCGCTGGTCGAGGCGACCGTCGAGGAGTTCGGCGGCGTCGACGTGCTGGTCAACAACGCGGGCGCGAGCTTCATGGCCTCCTTTGGGGACATCAGCGAGAACGGCTGGGAGACCATCGTGGACATCAACCTCCACGGGACCTACCACTGCACGCAGGTCGCCGGCGAGCGCATGCGCGAGGACGGCGGCGGCGCGGTGATCAACCTCGCCAGCGTCGCCGGCCAGAAGGGCGCGCCCCACATGAGCCACTACGGCGCGGCCAAGGCGGGCGTGATCAACCTGACCTCGACGCTCGCGTTCGAGTGGGCCGGCGACGACGTGCGGGTCAACTGCATCGCGCCCGGGTTCGTCGCCACGCCGGGCGTCGAGTCCCAGATGGGCGTCAGCGCCGACGAGATCGACCGCGAGCAGGTCGAACGCCGGATCGGCACGTCCGAGGAGATCGCCGACGTCGCGCAGTTCCTCGCCAGCCCCGCGGCCTCCTACGTGGTCGGCGAGACGATCACCGCGGCCGGCGTCCCCGACATCATGGAGACGCCCGACGTCTGAGCGGTCGATCGCCGGTCGGGTCCCCGGCCGGAAGGAAACCGTTTTTCGCCCGGCCTCCGAACCGCGTGGTATGAACGCACGACAGATCGCGGACCTCGGGCCGGACGACCGGCGAGCGCTGTTCGACCGGGACGCCGGCATCGAGGCGGTTCGGGACGACGTCGGCGACATCGTCGCGCGCGTCCGCGAGGAGGGCGACGTGGCGGTCCGGGAGTTCTGCCGGGAGTTCGACGGGGTCGAAGTCGGCAACCTCGACGTGACCGACGCGGCCGAACGCGCCTACGAGGATCTCGACGACGACCTCCGGTCGGCGATCGAGGCCACCGCTCGGAACGTCCGGGAGTTCCACGAGGCCCAAGCGCCCGACGACTGGCGCGAGTCGTTCGGCGAGGGCCGCGAACTCGGCCGGCGGTTTCGCCCCATCGAGCGCGTCGGCGTGTACGTCCCCGGCGGGGCCGCGGCCTACCCCTCCAGCGCGCTGATGGGCGTGATCCCCGCGACGGTCGCGGGCGTCGAGCAGGTGCTGGTCGCGACCCCGCCGGCCGACGAACTGAACCCGGCGACGCTCGCGGCGATCCACGTCGCCGGCGCCGACACCGTGGTCAGCGTCGGGGGCGCCCAAGCGGTCGCCGCGATGGCCTACGGCACCGAACAGGTCGATCGGGTTCAGAAGATCGTCGGGCCGGGCAACAAGTGGGTCACCGCGGCGAAGGCCGAGGTCCGGGGCGACGTCGAGATCGACTTCCTCGCGGGGCCGAGCGAGGTGCTGGTGGTCGCCGACGACACCGCCGACCCCGAACTGGTCGCGGCCGACCTGCTCGCGCAGGCCGAACACGACCCGGACGCGGCGGTCGCGCTCGCGACCGACGACGAGGCGCTCGCCGAGGCGGTCGCCGACGAGATCGACCGGCAGGCTCCCGAACGCGAGCGCACCGAGACGATCCGGGCGGCTCTCGACAACGAGACCAGCGGGCTGTTCGTCGCGCGCTCGATGAGCGAGGCCGTGTTGTTCGCCGAGGAGTACGCCGCCGAGCACCTCTCGATTCAGGCCGACGACGACGAGGCGATCCTCGACCGGATCGACTCGGCCGGGAGCGTCTTTTTGGGGCCGTACACCCCGGTCGCGGCGGGCGATTACGCCAGCGGGACCAACCACGTCCTGCCGACGAACGGGCTGGCGAAGCTCACCGGCGGACTGTCGGTCGACACGTTCGTGCGCTCGACCACGGTCCAGCGCCTCGACGAGACGGGACTGGGCGACCTCTCGGAGACGATCACGACGCTCGCCGAAGCCGAAGGGCTCGAAGCCCACGCCGAGAGCGTCCGCAAGCGGTTCGACGGCGGCGACTGAGAGCCGACCGAACCCACGTTCGGGTCGTTGTCGGTAGTTCTCGGAGCTTTATGCGACCGCTGGACGTAGTGTGAACGGACGACACGAAAACAGATGGCGTCCGGCGTCGAGATCGCCGTACGCCACTGCAACTACTGGGCGCTCGTCGCCCGGTGGTTCGTCGCGTCCCAGTTCGGCGACGACGAGGTCTACGGGATCACCGACGGCGCGCGACTCGGCGACGAGCGGTTCGACGCCATGCGCAGTACGGGTGGTCGATCCGGACGCGCTCGACGGGACGGCGTAGGCGCCGGCTTACGTCCGGAAGCTCTCGCCGCAGCCACACTCGCTGACGACGTTGGGGTTCTCGACGTGGAAGCCCGCACCCTGAAGGCCGTCCTCGTAGTCGACGACGCTGCCCTCGATGTAGTTCAGACTCGCGGGGTCGACGAACACCCGGAGGTCGTGGTGCTCGTAGACGGTGTCGTCGGCCTCGGCGGACTCGTCGAACCGCATCCCGTACGAGAGGCCCGCACAGCCCCCCTGCTGGACGAACAGCCGGAGACCGGCCTCGTCGGCGTCGAGGCCCTCGCTGTCGAGGAGCGCGAGCGCCTCCTCGGCGGCGGTCTCGGTCACCTCGATTCGGGGCGTGGTCTCGCCGTTCGGCGCGGTGTCGGTACTCATACCACTCCCTTTCGGGCCCGGGATGATAATTGTGACGCCGAGAATCGAACGGGTTCGGCCGGGAATATTTCCGGGAGTGCTACGCTTCGAGTTCGAACGCGACCGTTACCTCGGCCTGATACTCTCGGTCGTCGACGCTCCCGAGTTCGACGCCGAGTTCGTCGACCTCGACCCACTTGATGTTCTGGAGGGTGTCTTCCGCGCGGTCGATGGCGTCGTCTGCGGCCTCGTCGAAGCTCTCGGGACTCGTACCGATGAGCGTGATCTTCTTGAACACCATAGCGAGTAGACGTTCGTCCCAGACTGTCATAAAGCCACCCGGCGGTCGCGGGCTCAGTCGGCCTGTCGCCCGCGGTTGTCGAGGCGCTCCTCGACGGCACCGACGACGTCGGTGAGGTACGCGGTGCCCCACACCGCCACGAGGAGGCCGCCGACCGCATCGAACAGCAGGTCACGCATCGTGTCTTCGAGTCCGTACTGGGTGAGCACCGAGGTGCTCCCGGTCATCGAGGCCACGCCGGCGATGCCGAACTCGATGACCTCCCAGACCACGCCGAACGCCATCACGAACATGAGGATGAACACGAACATGAACTTCGGCGGGAGGTAGACGTCGTCGGTGTGGCGGTCGATGGCGCGGGCGGTCGTGTAGCCGATCGCGGCCACGAGCGACGACGAGAGGGCGTGAGTCACGCTGTCCCATCCCAGCCCCATGACCGTCATCCGGCTCTGGTACGGCCCGAGGGTGCCGACGACGTGGAGGAACACCGCGCTCGTGATCCAGAGGGTGAGCCCGGCGTCCATCGGGATGTCGTAGTCGCGTTCGAGCACCGCCGGGAGAAAGGTGACCGCGAGCGCGATGGTGGAGTTGACCATGATGCCGACGTGGCCCCGGTCGAGCCCGATGAAAAAGATGCCAAGCAGTATCAGCTCCATCGCGCGGGTCAGCTGTTCTTGGCGGCGCTTGGAGATTCTGAGCCGGTCTCGGAGCTTCATCGCCGGCTCACCTCGTCGGGGAGCCGCGGGTCCATCCGGACGAACCGTCGGAAGTACCACTCGAAGACGACCCCCGCGGCCGCGCCGGTCGCGGTCGCCGCCACGAAGTCCCACATGAGTCGGTGCTCGCTCTGGATGAACGCGGTGCCGAGATAGATGTCAGAGAGCCACTGGACGACCGCCCACACGCCCGCGGTCGCGATCGTGGCGACGACCACGAACAGCACCGCGAACCAGTGGGTCATCTTCACCGGCGTGAACGCGTGGAGTTCGACCGCCACGATGAGCGCGAGCGCCGCGACCGAAAAGTAGGTTGCGACCCGCGAGGTGAGCACCATCGTCGCGAGCGCCCGGCCGAGCAGAGGGAGCGCGGCGAGCACGAGCACCTCCCACGGGAGCATCGCGTTGGGATCGCGGTAGATCGCGGCCGGGGCGATCGCCACCCCCGCGACGAACGCCGCGAACCCCGCCCAGAGGAAGTCGCCGTCGAGAGCGCTCTCGACGACCACGAGAAGGATGAACGCGACGAGTAGCCACGCGAGCCCCGCGTTCACTCGCTCGTCTTCGACCACGCTCTCTAGCGTCGGCGCGCGGCGTGCCATACGCCGGGGTTCTCACTCCCGCTACAAGAAATGTGAGGGTCTCGGGGTTCTACAAGAAATACGCCGACCCCGTCGACGCGAGGTAGGTCAGCGTGTACGCCAGCGTCGCGACGCTGACCGCGCCCAGCCCCGTCAGCGCCCACGTTACCGTCTCGTGCCACTCGGCGGTCAGGATCGACCGCGACGGGAGCAGTTGGGGCGCGACGCCTACGAAACCGAGCGCCAGAATCGAGAACACGAACTGATAGGAGCCGTCGACCGAGGGCGCGGGCAACACCACCGCCGCGATGGCGTACGCGATCCCGACCGCCGCGCGGGCGTCGACGTGGGCGAACAGCCGGCGGTCGGTCGCCCGGAGGTAGACGTAGCCCGCCGCCCAGATGGTGGCGAGTTCGATCCCGAACACGCCCACCAGATTCAGCGTCGGGTCGGCGTGCAACACCACCCGGGCGTCGAGCAGGCTCGGCTCGAACGGATAGAGGAACGCGGGCGGGGTTCCGGTGAACACGTCGCCGAAGGGGTGGCTCAACAGCCCGACGAGCGCGGCGACGACCACCGCACGCGGCCCGAGATCGGTGGTTCCGGCCGCGACGACCGCGAGTGCGAGCCCCGAGAGTACGAACAGCGTCATGATCGCGCCCGCGAGTCCGCCCCCGGTCGCGAACGCGACCGCGACGAGGGCGCTCGCGAACCCGACCGCGAGGAGCCGGGCCGGCCACCTCTCGCAGGCGGCGAGTCCGAACCCGACCGCACCGACCGCGCCGACGACCAGCGAGTGGGTGACCGCGCGGTGGACTAGCGTCGAACTCCCCCAGAACGCGGACGTCATCTCCCAGACGCCGCCCAGGCCCGCCTGCGCGAGCCCGAACATCGCGTACGCCATGTCGACGTCGGGGACCGCGGCGAACCCGCCGGCCACGACGCCGAACGCCAGCGCTCGCTCGGCGGGCCACCGCCGCGCCGCGACGGCGGTGGCGAGCGCGAACGCCACCATCGCGTGGCCGACCATCATGGAGTAGTCGATTGGCGCTCGGGCGATATAAGTCTCTTGTCGCCCGTTCGGTCCCGACCGGTCTGAAAACAGCGCGCCTCGACGCTCGACTCCCGCGCACCGAAATCGGAAAATGCGCCGGCCGGCGGACGACGGTTCGCCCGCCGCCGGTCGCTTCGGCCCCTCGATCTCGACGGCTCGGTACGGAGCGCAACGGCGCCGACCGGCGACCCGCCGTCCCCCGTGACGACGGCCCCGCCGCGTCGGGACCGACCCCTCCCCCATGTGATCGGTCCCGGACGGGCCGGACCGCGTCCGCCGGGTCGTCGGTCGGCGCCGCGCGTCTCCCGCAGTCCGGTCGTGTCGTTGGGAACTCTCGCCCGGCGGACGCCCCCGTTCATCCCCGGGCGCTCTCGGCTACACCGGTATCCCGAATAAACGGGCGTGACCGTTCGCGCCCGTTCGCTCGGGAAACAGATTGTTTCTCGGCGACAGGTCGAGTGGCTGTCCATCAATCCCGCGTTACCCGACCGACGCCCCGCGACAACAGCCGAATAATCCCCGCGGTCGGGTGGAAGTCTTTTAGTCGCCGGGGGCGGTATCACGGCCCATGGTAGAGAAACCTGCCGTTGGCGAGCTGACACCCCCGGACAGGACGCTGATGGGTCCCGGTCCCAGCGAAGTGCATCCCCGCGTGCTCCGGGCGATGAGCACGCCGCTGGTCGGCCACCTCGACCCGTCGTTCGTCGAGATCATGGACGAGGTTCAGGAGCTTTTGCGCTACACGTTCCGGACCGACAACGAGTGGACGATCCCGGTCTCGGGGACCGGGTCGGCCGCGATGGAGGCCGCCGTCGCCAACGTAGTCGAGCCCGGCGACACGATGCTGGTGCCGACCAACGGCTACTTCGGCGGTCGGATGGCGTCGATGGCAGAGCGCGCCGGCGGCGACGTCGTCCACGTCGACGCGCCGTGGGGCGAGCCCCTCGACCCCGCCGACGTGGCCGCGGCGTTCGACGAGCACCAGCCGGACGTGTTCGGGTTCGTCCACGCCGAGACCAGCACGGGCGTGCTCCAGCCGAACGTCCCCGAACTGACCGACGTGGCCCACGACCACGACGCCCTGGTGATCGCCGACTCGGTCACGTCGCTGGGCGGCGTCGAGCTGAAAGTCGACGACTGGGGGATCGACGTGGCCTACTCGGGCCCCCAGAAGTGCCTGTCGTGTCCGCCGGGCGCGAGCCCGCTGACGCTCAACGACCGCGCGATGGACAAGGTGCTCTCCCGCGAGGAGGAGGCCCGCTCGTGGTACCTCGATCTCTCGCTTCTGGAGGGGTACTGGGGCGAAGACCGGGCCTACCACCACACCGCGCCGATCACCAACGTCTACGCGCTCCGCGAGGCGCTCCGGCTCGTCGCCGAGGAGGGCATCGAACAGCGGTGGGCGCGCCACCGCGACGTCGCGGGCGCGCTCAAGTCCGGCGTCGAGGCGATGGGGCTCGAGATGAACGCCCCCGACGACTACTGGCTCCCGAGCCTCAACGCCGTCCGGGTCCCCGACGGCGTGACCGACACCGACGTGACGGGGTATCTGTTAGACCAGTACGACCTCGAAATCGCGACCGGCCTGGGCGACCTCGACGGCGATATCTTCCGGATCGGCTGTATGGGCTACTCGGCCCGCGCCGAGACCGTGTCGTACCTCATGGCCGCGCTCGGCGACGCGCTCGACGCTCAGGGCGCGGACGTCGACGTCGAGTCGGGGCTGGCCGCGACCGCCGCGGCGCTGGGCGACCGATAAACCGAAAACGGCGTCGTTTCAGACCGCGGGTGCGGCGCTGGGGGGCGCGCGCGCCACCTCGTAGTCGCCGGACTCGCGGACGCCGATCACTGCCCACTCGTAGGTCGGATCGAGCCGTCGGAGTTTCCGCCGGAGCTCGGGCGCGTGGTCGTCCCAGGTTACGAAGCATCGCATGTCGCCGTCGTCCGGCGTCTCGTCGGACTCCGCCAGCGCGGTCACGCGGACGGAACGCCACTTCCGCTCGGCCCGAAACTCGCTCCCCTCGCCGCCGGAGACGGTGTAGCCCAGTTCGCTGAAGATGGACCGCGCCTCCTCGACGGGTGGTGTGCTAACAGTGGGCATCCACGTTCGGCTACGACCGACGGGGTAATAAACTTTCTTGCGACCGACCGGCCCGGGCTACGAGAGACGGATCGTCGGATTCCGGTGTTGGGACGCGAACTCCTCGATCTCGCCGTTCTGGCGCAGTTCCTTGATTCGCTCGCGGGCGGCCTCTCTGTCGATGTTCGCGACGGTCTCGCCGACCGCCAGCACCTTCGACTCGGGGACGCCGCGCTCTTCGGTGACCGCACCCCACATGTCGCCTTCGGCGTCGGCGACCTCGGTCTGGATGAGTTCGACCACGTCGCGGATGTCGTCGATCCCGTCCATCGCGTCGTGCCAGTCGGGCGGGTACGCGCTGATCCGTCCGTCGCCGACCTCGTAGAAGCGTTCGCCCTCGGACCACGACTCGCTGTCGGTCACCCGGTCGTCGAGCGCCCCGAGATCGACGTCGAAGTAGACCGCCTCGGCGTACGCCGCCAGCAGATCCGGGTCGATCCCGCGTCGATCGCTCGGGTGACGTCGCTCGACCGTCTGGACGAACTCCCGAAGCGTCATCGTCTCGCTGTGCTCGTCGAGTTCCTCGACGACGCCCTCGCGTACCTCTGACATAGTGGTCGTTCGGCGACGCCGAGTAAAAGTCGAGTGGCCGGGCTACTCGTGGGCGGCGTCCCACTCGGTCGGCTTGCGGATGTTGCCACAGACGTTACACTCGATGCGACCCATCGCGTCCATCGCGTTGTCGATCCGCTCGCAGTTGCCACAGAAGTAGCCGTACCGGCGCTCGCGGTCCTCGCCGCGGTAGACGACGAAAAACGGCCCCTTCGAGCCGCGCTCGTCTTCCTCGCGGGCGACGTACACCGTCTCGCCGTCGCCGGTCGTGGTCGCGTTCATCACACCCGCGTAGTCGGTCGAGGGGCTTAGGCGTACTGACTCCGGGACCGTCTCGAAGGAGTCATACCGCGACCCTGACAACGGATCGGTAATGGCGCCCCGCCTCCTCCACTACTCCGACGTCGAGAACGTCTACGACTCCCCCGAACGGGCCGGTCGGCTCGCCGGACTGCTCCGAGAGCGCGCCGACGAGGACACCCTGATCGTCGGATCGGGCGACAACACCTCCCCGGGCGTGCTCGCGCTCGTCGAGGAGGGCGCGCAGGCGCTTGACTTCTACGAGGCGGTCGACCCGGACGTCGAGACGTTCGGCAACCACGAGTTCGACCACGGCCGGGCGGCGCTTGCCGAACTGATCGCCGACTCGCCCCAGACGTGGGTGAGCGCGAACGTGCGGACGGGCGACGGCGGACAGTTCGGCGCCGACGTCGGCGTCGCGCCCGCGACGACGCTGGACGCCGGCGCCGCGACGGTGGGGTTCGTCGGCGTCACCACCCCGCGGACCGCCTCGCTCAACCCCTTCGCGACCGATCTGGAGTTCCGCGACCCGATCGCGGGCGCTCGCGAGGCGCTCGCGGGCCTCGACGCCGACTACGCGGTGGTGCTCTCGCACCTCGGCCGGGGCGACGAAGACCTTGCGCGGGCGGTCGACGCCGACGCCATCCTCGGCGGTCACGTCCCGACAGAGCGCCGCGACCGGATCGACGGCACGCTGCTCACCCGACCCGGCGACGGCGGGTCGGTCGTCCTCGAAGTCGACCTGGCGACCGGCGAGGTGACTCGCCACCCGGTCGCGGACGCCCCGGTCGACGAGGCGGTCGCGTCGGCGATGCGCGCCCGCCTCGCCGAGGCCGGCCTCGACGAGACCGTCGGCGAGGTGGCCGACCCCATCGACCGCGCCGAGACCACGCTGTTCGGGGGGGAGAACCGACTGGGCAACTTCGTCGCCGACGCCTACCGGTGGGCGACCGGCGCCGCGGTCGGCCTCCAGAACGCCGGCGGGGTCCGGACCGGCGACGCGATCGCGGGCGAGGTGACCGCGGCCGATCTGGTGAGCGTCATCCCCTTCGAGGAGCGGGTCGTCGTCGCCGAGGTGCCGGGATCGGCGCTCCGGTCGGCGTTCGAGTGGGCCGCGGGCCCGGACCTCGACTTCGCCGAACCGGACTGGTGGCACGCCCAGATCAGCGGCGCCCAGATCGCGTGGGACCCGACCGCCTGCACCGTCGAGTCCGTCCGGGTCGACGGCGACCCCCTCGATCCCGACCGGACCTACTCGGTCGCGCTCTCGGACTACGTGCTCCACACCGACGACGAGTTCCCCTCGCTGGGCGAGGACCTCCGGGTCGAGCGCCACGGGATCCAGTACGAGGTGCTCGTCGAGTACGCCCGGGAGACGGGCGTGGACCCGACCGTCGACGGCCGGATCGTCGAGACCGCCGGGGCGGCCGGCCGGACGCCCGGAGCCGAGCGATAGAAGGGCTTTGGCGGCGTGAGAGCCGACATGACTCGCGTCGTCGTCCCCGTCCGGTACCCGCTGACTCGCCACTCCAGACGGACCCTCGCGGAGGCGATCCGCGTGGCCGACCAGCGCGACGCCACGCTCACCGTCCTCCACGTCAACCTCTACCACAGGGGTCGGGACGTGACCCGCGGGCAGTTAAAGCGCGCGGTCGAATCGGCGTTCGAGGGCCTCTCGCGGACGCGCTACGTGGTCCGAGAGGGGTTCCTCGTCGAGGAGACGATCCTCGAAGAGGTCGCGGCCGAGCGGGCGGACGTGGTCGTCATCGGCCACAAGCAGGTCGGGCGGTGGCGACGGATGTTCCGGGCGCTGACCGCCAACCCCGACATCGAGCGGTTTCTGCGCGAGCAACTCGACGCCGAGGTCCTCACCGTCGAGTCCTGACGCCGGGTTCCCGGCGGCCTCAGTCCGAGGCGTCGGACTCCCCCCGAGCCGATCGGTGTGGCCCGTCGCGGTCGATCTCGACCCGAGCGGTGCCGCTGGTCTCGTCGAACACGAGGTGGCTGTGGGG
Source organism: Halorussus marinus (assembly GCF_004765795.1). Classification (GTDB taxonomy): domain Archaea; phylum Halobacteriota; class Halobacteria; order Halobacteriales; family Haladaptataceae; genus Halorussus; species Halorussus marinus. The sequence continues at coordinate 57,679 of NZ_SBIV01000009.1, read as the reverse complement.
GTAGGCGATCTCGACGTCCGCGCCCTCGAGTTCGTCCCAGATGCGTTCGTTGAGCTTCGACTCGACTCGACCCATGTAGTAGGGCTCTTTGACCCAGTAGCGCAGGTCGAGCAACACCCCGTGGTCGGCGAACTCTTTGATGTAGGTGACCGGCGCCGACGGGTAGCGCGCGCTCCCCACGCGGATGTCCGGTCCGCCCTCGACGACCTCGGTCGTCTCGCGGGCCGCCCGCTCCATGATGGCGCGGGCCGCCTCGACGTCGCTCTCGTAGGTCACCAGCAGGGTGAGCGAGAGCCGCGACCGGGTGTCCTCCGCGGAGTAGTTGATGACGTCGCGCTCGCGCATGTTCGCGTTCGGAATCACGAGGAACGTGTTCTCCAACGTGAAGATCTTGGTGTACCGGATCGTGATGTCCTCGACGTACCCCTGTTTGCCCCGGTCGACCAGCTCGATCATGTCGCCGATCTCGTAGGGCTGGTCGGCGAGGATGAACAGGCCGTTGATGACGCTCCCGACGATCGGCGCGAGCACGAGGCCAAGCACCGCCGAGAACACGGTCACCGACAGCAGGATCTCGGTCCCCCGGAAGTTCAGGACGCGCGCGGCCGCGATCACCGCCCCGATCATCACGACCCCCCGAATCGCGCCTAACACCGTCTTGGTCAGGCTCGGTCGCTGGAACCGCCGGGCGACCGACCGGCCGACGACCCGGACCGCGAGCCGGCCGAGGTACCACCCGAGGATCACGATCAGCGTCGCCGCCAGCAGGTCGGCGACCGCCGAGGCCGCCAGCCACTCGATCGCGGTTCGAACCGTCTCCAGCGCGCTCGCCATGGCGTGTCGTCTCCGGCGACTCGCAAAACGTTTCGGACTCCGGGCGTTCGAGCCCCACGCTCCGAGAGATCAGAGTCGCGGCCCGCCGGCGCCCGACCCTTCGCTGTTTTTAATACGTCGCTCGCGCAATTTTTGCCCATGGACTTCAGCCTTCCCGACGAGCATCGGATGATCCGGGACACCGTCCGGGAGTTCTGCGAGGCGGAGATCGAACCCATCGCACAGGAGATCGAAGACGAACACCGCTTTCCCGCCGAGATCTTCGATCAGCTCGCGGACCTCGACGTGATGGGCGTGCCGGTCTCCGAGGAGTACGGCGGGCTCGGGGGCGACCAGCTCATGTACTCGCTGGTCGCCGAGGAGCTCGGCCGGGTCTCGGGCTCCGTCGGGCTCTCGTACGCCGCCCACGTCTCGCTTGCGACCAAGCCGATCGAGCTGTTCGGCACCGACGCCCAGAAAGAGCGGTGGCTCCGGCCGCTCGCGGAGGGCGAGCATCTGGGCGCGTGGGCGCTGACCGAACCCGGCTCGGGGTCGGACGCCAGCGACATGGACACCACCGCCGAACGGGACGGCGACGAGTGGGTGCTCAACGGCACCAAGCAGTTCATCACCAACGCCAACGTCGCCGGCTCGGTGCTCGTGAAGGCGGTCACCGATTCGGAGGCCGGCTACGACGGCATCTCGACGTTCATCGTCGACCCCGAGGAAGACGACGGCTTCGAGGTCACCACCGTCTGGGACAAGATGGGGTTAAACGCCTCGCCGACCTGCGAGATCCGGCTCGACGACGTGCGCCTCTCCGAGGACCGGCTTCTCGGCGAGATGGGCGAGGGCTGGGACCAGACCAAAAAGACCCTCGACGGCGGTCGCATCTCGATCGCCGCGCTCTCGACCGGGCTCGCTCAGGGGGCGTTCGAGGCCGCCAAGGCCTACAGTACCGAGCGCGAGCAGTTCGGCCACCCGATCTCGGAGTTCGACGCGATCCGAAACAAGGTGGTCTCGATGGACCGGAAGGTAGAGCGGGCCCGCCTGCTGACCCGCAAGGCCGCTTGGACGTACGATCAGGGCGAGCGCGTGAGCCACGAGAGCGCCCTCGCGAAGCTCGACGCCAGCGAGGCCGCCCGCGAGGTGGCCGAAGACGCCGTCCAGGTGCTCGGAGGCTACGGCTACACCGAGGACTTTGCACCCCAGCGGTTCCTCCGGGATGCGAAGCTCATGGAGATCGGCGAGGGGACCAGCGAGATCCAGCACTTAGTCATCGGTCGCGAACTCGGGCTGTGAGCCCCGAGCCCCGACCCGCCATCCGTCACGTTTCGGCGTTCACGGGGACGGCGCCATCCAAACGATAACACAGAACAGACATTTTGGTAAATCGAGGCCAGATCCTCATCCTCACTTTCACGTCGTCCTGTTCGATCCGCCGCGGTGATGACGGTCCGGACTATCGAGAAGAACACGACGGGACTCCGACGCCTACATGATCTCGGCCGCCTCTACCTATTAAGAGCACGGGTGCAAAAGAGCCCCGCTTCAGGGCCAGTTGCCGCCCTCTTCGTACGCGCCGAGCACGCGATCGATGGCGACGGCGTACGCGGCGGTTCGCATCGTCGGAGCGTCGGTCTCGTCGTAGGTGGCGACCAGTTCGTCGAAGGCGTCAGTGATGACCCGTTCGAGTTCCTCGTTGACGCGCGCTTCGGTCCAGTAGAACCGCTGGCGGTTCTGGACCCACTCGAAGTACGACACCGTGACCCCGCCGGCGTTCGCGAGGATGTCGGGGAAGACGTAGGTGTCGGTGTCGGCGAGCACGTCGTCGGCCTCGGGCGTGAGCGGCCCGTTGGCGGCCTCGACCACCACGTCGGCCGCGACGTCGGCCGCGAGGTCGCCGTCGATGGCGTTCTCCAGCGCGGCGGGGACCAGCAGGTCGACGTCGAGCGTGAGCAGTTCCTCGTTCGTGAACTCCTCGTCGGCACCGGGGTAGCCGGTGACGCTACCGGTCTCGTTCTTGTGGTCTTTGACGTCGCGGGGATCGAAGCCCGCCTCGTCGTAGACGGCGCCGCTGGAGTCGCTGACCGCGACGACGTTCGCACCGAGGTCGTCGATGAGCTTCGCGGCGATCCAGCCGGCGTTCCCGTAGCCCTGCACCGCGACGCTCGCGCCCTCGATCTCCTTGTCGAGGTAGTCGAACGCCTCGCGGGCGGTCAGCATCGTCGACCGACCGGTGGCCTCGACCCGGCCTTCGCTCCCGCCGCTGTCGAGGGCCTTGCCGGTGATGACGCCGGGCTCGGTGGTGTTTTCCAGCGTCTCGTAGGTGTCTTTGATCCAGTTCATCTCGCGCTGGCCGGTGTTGACGTCGGGCGCGGGGATGTCGCGGTCCTCACCGATCAGGGGCCGCAGTTCCGTCGCGAACGACCGGGTGATCCGTTCGAGTTCGGCCTCGCTGTACTCGCTGGGGTCGATGACGATGCCGCCCTTGCCGCCGCCGTAGGGGATGTCGACGATGGCGCACTTGTAGACCATCCACCCGGAGAGCGCCTTCACTTCGTCGCGCGAGACGCCCGGGTGGTATCGGATGCCGCCCTTGTACGGGCCGCGGTCGCCGTTGAACTGGGATCGGAACGCCTTGAACACCTCGACCGAACCGTCGTCCATCTCGACCGAGAGGTTGGTTTCGAGGACGCGTTCAGGGTGTTTCAGACGCGCCAGCACGTCGTCGTCGGCGTCGACGTACGCGGCGGCGTCGTCGATCTGTTCTTGTAGGCTCTCGAAGGGGTTTGCTTGCTCGGACATGGGTGGTACTGTCTGGCGTCACCTACTCCGTCACGACGGGGACTGATACCGTTTCCGAAACCAGTGGCCGCCTCGGCGCCATAGACGGTCGCGAGCGGGCGTTTCGGTTAATACGATTACGATTCTGCATCCGTCATACGTGTGTGTATAAGGCCCTAAGTCGTAACTATAGCATTAATATTTTATACGGCTACGGAAACCTTTGCCCCACGACGCGCCGCCAGCGCGACTCGCGCCGGACCGACACGCTCGCCGCTCCGACCGGGCGGCGAGCCCAGCGAGTCGGCGGACGACGCGACTACACACCATGTCTTCAGGCAAAACCGAATCCACGGAACAGCACGGGACCGACGAGGAGACCGAAGCGCCCGAGTCCGCGCTCGAAACCGCGCGCCGCCAACTCGAGCACGCCGCGGCCCACCTCGACGTCGATCCCGGCGTGATCGAGCGACTCAAACACCCGACGAAGGTCCACCGGGTCGCGGTGCCGCTCAAGCGCGACGACGGGAGCGTCGACGTGTACACGGGCTACCGCGCCCAGCACGACGACGTCCGGGGCCCGTACAAGGGCGGGCTTCGCTTCCACCCCCATGTGAGCGAGAAAGAGTGCGTGGGGCTGTCGATGTGGATGACCTGGAAGTGTGCGGTGATGGACCTGCCGTTCGGCGGCGGCAAGGGCGGGATCGTCGTGAACCCCAAGGAACTGAGCACCGAGGAAAAAGAGCGACTCACCCGCCGGTTCGCCGAGGAGATCCGCGACGCGATCGGCCCGAAACGCGACATCCCGGCGCCGGACATGGGCACCGACGCCCAGACGATGGCGTGGTTCATGGACGCCTACTCGATGCAGGAAGGCGAGACGATCCCCGGCGTGGTCACGGGCAAGCCGCCCGTGATCGGCGGGAGCTACGGCCGCGAGGAGGCTCCCGGTCGGAGCGTCGCTATCATCGCCCGCGAGGTCGTCGACTACTACGATCAGGACCTCGAAGAGACGACGGTGGCGGTCCAGGGGTTCGGGAGCGTGGGAGCCAACGCGGCCCGAGCGCTCGACGACTGGGGCGCGAACGTCGTCGCGGTCAGCGACGTCAATGGGGCGATCTACGACCCCGACGGCCTCGACACCCACGCGGTCCCCTCCCACGAGGAACAGCCCGAAGCGGTCATGACTCACGACGCCCCCGAGAAGCTCTCGAACGAGAAGATCCTCGAACTCGACGTGGACGTGCTGATCCCGGCCGCGATCGGGAACGTCATCACCGCCGACAACGCCGGCGACGTCGATGCTGACGTGGTCGTTGAGGGCGCCAACGGTCCGACCACCTTCGCCGCCGACTCGATCCTCGAAGAGCGGGGCATCGACGTGGTGCCCGACATCCTCGCGAACGCCGGCGGAGTCACGGTGTCGTACTTCGAGTGGCTCCAGGACATCAACCGTCGCCAGTGGTCGCTCGAACGCGTCAACGAGGAGCTCGAAGACCACATGCTCTCGGCGTGGAACGACGTTCGAGCCGAGGTCGAAGCCCGCGACGTGAGCTGGCGCGACGCCGCCTACATCGTCGCGCTCGACCGGATCGCCGAGGCGAAGAGCGTCCGCGGGCTCTGGCCCTGAGACCGGCGATCGACTGCGTTTCAGGCCTCGTCGGCGGCGCGGGCGTACGCGAGCACCCGCTTAGCTTGTGCGACCAGCGGCGCGTCGACCATCTCGCCGTCGACCCGGAAGACGCCCCTGTCGTCGGCGTCGGCCTCGCGCTTGGCCGACAGGACGCGCTCGGCCCACTCGATCCGATCGGGGTCGGGCGTGAACGCCTCGTTGACGACCGGTACCTGCGCGGGGTGGATCGTCATCTTGCCGTCGTACCCCAACTGAATCGCGAACTCGGTCGCCTCGGCGAGTCCATCGGTGTCCTCGATGTCCGTATGAATCGTGTCGATGGCGTCGACGCCGGCCGCGCTCGCCGCGAGGACGACGTGCTCGCGGGCGTAGAGCACTTCCGTTCCCTCGGTCGTTCGGGTCGCGCCCACGTCGGCCGACAGGTCCTCGGCGCCGAACGCGAGGGCGTCTACCGCAGACACCGCCGCGATCTCCCGGGCCGCCAGCACGCCGGCGGCGGTCTCGACCAGCGCCAGAATCGGAACGTCGGCGTCGCGCTCGTCGAGGAGTCGGACGAGCGTCTCGGCGTCGTCGGGCGACTCGGTCTTGGGCAACATCACCGAGTCGAGCGTCTCGCCCGCGCCCTCGCCGAGCACGCCGCTGAGGTCGTCGTCGGCCGCGATGCCGGTCGGATTGAGCCGAACGCAGACCTCACAGTCGGGGGCGAACTCGGGGTCGGCCAGCACCGCGTGTATCGCCTCGCGGGCCTCGTCTTTCCGGCCCGGCGCGACGGCGTCTTCGAGGTCGAACACGATCACGTCGGCGCCGGCGCTCGGCGCTTTGCGGAGCATCTCCGGGCGGTCGCCCGGCGTGAACAGGAGCGTTCTGCGAGCCATATCGAAAAAACGGATCGGGCCGGCCTTCAACGTACGTCCTTCGAAAGCGCACTGACGGCCCCGCCGCGGTCGGCGACGTACACCGTCGCGTCCGCGACGGCGGCCGGCGCGACCACGGCCTCCCCGGGCCGATGGCGCCACTCGACGGAGCCGGTCTCGATGTCGATCGCGTAGACGACTCCCGCTTCGTTGCCGACGATCGCGGTGCCGTCCGCGACGACCGCCGACGCCCAGATCCGGGCGCCGGTCTCGATGCGCCATCGCTCGGCGCCGTCTGGAGCGTCGAGCGCGTAGACGGCGCCGTCGGCGCTCCCCGCGACGACGGCGTCGCCGACGACCGCGGGTGACGCCCAGACGCCGGCGCCGGCGTCGAATCGCCACCGCTCTCGGCCCGTGACGGCGGAGACGGCGCGGATTCGACCGCCGTCGACGGTGCCGACGTAGGCCGTCTCGCCCTCGACGGTCGGGGCGCCGTGGACCGCCGCGTCGGGCGCGACCCGCCAGCGTTCCCGACCGTCGGTTCGGTCGTGGGCGTACGCGCCGCCGTCGAGACCCGCGAGAAAGAGGCGGTCGCCGTCGACCGCGAGCGCACAGATGGCTCGGGCCGCGTTCCGGAAGCTCCCGGCCCGCGTCCCGTCTTCGGCGTGGAGGGCCGTTACCCGACCGCCGTCGCCCGCGACGTACACCGTCCCGTCGGCGACGACCGGCCCGGCCCGCAGTTCCCGGCCGGTCGCGAACGTCCACCGGCGCTCCCCGGTCGCCGGATCGAGCGCGACCACCGTCCCGTCGGCGGCCGCCGCGTAGACGAGTCCGTCGGCGACCGACGGCGCGGAGACGCGTCCGCCAAGCCGGACGGTCCAACGGACCGAGCCGTCCGGGGCAAGCGCACGCGCGTAGCCGTCCGCGCAACCGAGGTACACGCTTCGGTCCCCCGCGGCGGATGCGACCTCGACCGGGCCGCGGGCCCGGAATCGAAACCGCACTCGGGGATCGTCCGATCGGCGGCCAGTCGGGCCCCTCGACGCCGCGTTCGGCGGGCGCGCCGCTTCGCGCCCGGTCGCGCCGCCCGTCGCCGGACGCACACGCGGGGGTCGGTCCCCGCGTGCGTCCGAGCTGTCGCCGACCGGGGGCTGGTCGCCCTGCGGTGTCCTCGGCACCGCGTTCCGGCCGGCGGGCGAGTCGGCGCGCTCACGTTCCCCTCCGGGTCGCGCCCACACGAACTGGCGTCGGTCTTCGGACATGGATTGTCTCGGTTACCGGACTGCATCCCGAGTTACCGCCGACGTACCCTTTGTTATGGGCCGATTACCGCCGTCGTAGGCGCTCCATACTCGGGAAGCGAGCGCGCCACCGGCGTCGAACCGGCGGGGTTTTTGACCGAGCGCGCCGACCCCCCGGTCGTGACGGGACTGTACTACGAGGAGTTCGAGGTCGGCGAGACCATCGAACACGAGAAACGCCGGACGGTGAGCGAGAGCGACAACCAGCGGTTCTGCGATATGACGATGAACCAACAGCCCCTCCACCTCGACGCCGACTTCGCCGCCGACACGGAGTTCGGCGACCGGCTCGTCAACGGGCTCTACACCATGAGTCTCGCGGTCGGGCTCTCGATCCCCGAGACCACCGACGGGACGATCGTCGCGAACCTCTCGTACGACGGGGTCGAACACCCCAACCCGGTCTTCCACGGCGACACCATCCGGGCGCAGTCGACCGTGACCGACAAGCGCGAGACCTCCGACGGCGAACGGGGCGTCGTGACGATGCACGTCGAGGCGTTCACGGTGGACCGAGACGACGACGAGGAGACGCTGGTCTGTGAGTTCGACCGGACGGTCCTGTCGCTGAAGCAGACAAACCAGTAGCGCGGCTTCAGTCTTCTCAGAGCACGGCCGCGTACAGCGAGAGGTTGATACCCGCGGCCGCCAGCCACGGGACCGCGAGCCCGGCCGGCACCAGCGCGCCGTGGCTGTCGGGAAGCAGGCGGCGACAGCCCACCCCGACGCCCAGCGCGAACAGTTTGAGCCCGCCCATCGCCGCGAACCCGAACCGCTCGATCGCGGCCCGGGCGACCGGGTTCGACTCGACCAGCCCGAGCTGGAGGCCGTAGTAGGTCGTGGCGAGATCGCCGACGAGCCCGACCGCCACGAGCGCCCAGAGCGCTCGCTCGGCGCGGCTCGCCCTCGAGAAGGGGTCGGTCGCGCGGTGGTACGTCCGAGTCGCCGTCGGCCAGTAGCGTCCGTCAGAGCCCATAGATATCAGGTGCGGGCGCGAGCGCTCCGCCTCACGGACGCAAAGAGGACGGGCTCCCGGATTGTTATGAGGCTCCTTAGTCGGTGACACGCCGGATTAACCCGGCCGAACCGACCGTCGCGCTCGCCGCCCCGATCCGGGCGACGCCCCCTGTAGCGTCGGTTTCGGCGGACAACTCGGCGTTACGCGCCTCGTTCGAGGGCTCCGAGCCCGCGCCGGGGGGTGGCGTCGCTCGACCGCGGGACTTTCGGCGGCCGGGTCCGTAGCCGGCCGCATGTCGACCAGCGACGGTTCGTCGGTGCTCGAATCGGTGGCCGACCGAGCGGCCCGGGCGCTCCCGCCGTCCCCGACGCTCGCGCGGTGGGGGCTCGGCGGGATGTTGCTCGCGGCGGGTGTCCACAAGCTACTGAACCCCGGGGCGTGGGCGGTGTACGTCGTCGACTGGCTCGCACCGCTGTTGGTCGTCTCGCCCGTCGCGTTCATGCTCGTCAACGGGTGGCTCGAAATCGGGTTCGCCCTGCTACTGGTCGCCGACCGGTACACCGGCGTCGCGGCGTCGGTGGCCGCCGCGTCGCTGACCGCCACGATCGGCTACCTCGCGGTCGTGTGGGCGACGTCCGGGCGCTTCGGCGACGTGATCGCCCGCGACGTGGGACTGCTGGGGCTGGCGCTGGCGGTGTTGGCCGACGCCCTGAGGGGCGAGTGACCCCGATTACAGGATCGTGCCGTGCTTCTTGTCGGGCAGGTCCTTCTCGATGCCCTCGTAGAAGTCGAACCGGTTGACGAGTTCGGTCCGCAGGGTGCTCGGCGGGACGATCTCGTCGATGACGACCTCACTCGCCATCCGGTGGACGTCGATGTCCTCGCGGTACTCCTCGCGGAGCTCTTGCTCTTTGCGGGCGCGCTCGTCCTCGTCGTCGATCTCGGCGAGCTTCCGGGCGTAGACCGCGTTGATGGCGGCTTCGGGCCCCATGATCGCGATCTCACCCGACGGGAGTCCGAGGACGCTCTCGGGGTCGTAGGCGGGGCCGCCCATCGCGTAGATGCCCGCGCCGTAGGCCTTCCGGACGACGACGGTCTGCTTGGGGACGGTCGCCGAGGAGGTGGCGTAGATGAACTTCTTGCCCTTCTCGAGGATGGCGTCTTTCTCGACCTGCGAGCCCGCCATGAAGCCGGGGGTGTCACAGAGGTACAGGAGCGGAATATCGTAGGCGTCGCAGGTCCAGATGAACTCCGCGGCCTTCTCGGCGGCGTCCGGGAAGATTGCGCCGGCCCGCTGGGCGGGCTGGTTCGCGACGATGCCGACCGGCCGGCCGTCGATCCGGGCGAACGCGGTGATGATCTCCTTGCCGTACTCGGGCTTGAGTTCGAAGTACGACCCCGCGTCGATCACCCGGTCGATCACGTCGGTCATGTCGTAGCCCTTGTTGGGCTCTTGGGGCACGATCGAGTCGATTCCCTCGGGGGCCTTCGACGGGGGCGTCCCTTCGGTTTGGGGCGGCTTCTCGTCGGCGCTGTCGGGGAGATAGGAGACGAGGTCGGCGACGAGCTGGCGGGCGTGCTCCTCGTCGTCGGCCACGAGGTCGGCGCTTCCCGACTGGCGGGCGTGGACGTCCGGGCCGCCCAGCTCCTCGAGTTCGATGTCTTCGCCGGTGACCATCTGGACCATCCGGGGGGAGGCGATCGCCATCGCCGACATGTCCCGGACCATGATCGTGAAGTCCGCGAACACCGGCGTGTAGGCCGCGCCCGCGATGCAGGGCCCGTAGAGCACGCAGATCTGGGGCACCCGCCCGGAGAGCATCGAGTGGTTGTAGTAGTACTTCCCGATGCCCTCGCGGTTGGCGAAAAAGCCGGTCTGCTGGTCGATGCGGCCGCCCGAGGAGTCCATCAGATAGAGGACGGGCTTGCCCGACTTCAGCGCGCGCTGTTGCATCCGGAGGAACTTCTCGACGCCCTTCTGGGCCATCGACCCCGCCTTGACCGTGAAGTCGTTGGCCATGAAGTGGAGCTGTCGGCCCTCGAACTCGGCGGCGCCGGTCAGCAGGCCGTCGCCCGGGAGTCGGTCGTCGTTGTCGGCCTCGACTTCGGGGCTGTCGGGGTGCCACGCGTCGAAGTTCGCGAACTTCCCGTCCTCGAACAGCAGTCCGTCCTCGCCGAACCAGAGGTCGAGCCGATCCCGGACGAACAGCTTGCCCTGCTCGTCGAGGCGCGCTTTGTACTTCTCGGGGCCGCCCAGTTCGATGTCCTCGATCTCGTCCCACAGGCGCTCCTCGCGGTCGGTGGGGCCGAGGCCGTCGGCGTGGTCGGCTTCGACGCCGGCCGTCGGGCGCTCGGTCGATCCGGCGGTCGGCCGGTCGCGGACGACCGCGGGGGCGTCTGCGTCCCCGACGTACACTTCCACCTCGTCGCGGACGTGGCGGGCGAGCGCCGCCGCGATGGCGGCGGCCTCGTCGTCGGTCGCCCCGTCGCTGATACGGACTTGCATGCCTCGGAGTGCGGCCAGCGATTTCAAACAGTTTTCCCTTTGGATTGGGGCAGGTTTTCCCCGACCGAACTAAGGGCGTGTCGCTCCCGCAGATTGTATGGACGTCTTGCTCACCGGCGCGCACGGCACCGTCGGCACCGCCGTCACCGACTCCCTCGGCGACGACCACGAGTTCACGCTGCTCGACCGCGAGGACCACCCCGACCGCGAGACGGTCGTCGCGGACGTGAGCGACTACGACGCGATCCGTCCGGCCTTCGACGGTCAGGACGCCGTGGTCCACCTCGCGGCCTACCCCAGCACCGACGGGACGTGGCCCGACGTGTTAGAGAACAACGTCGTCGGCACCCAGAACGCGCTCGAAGCCGCCGCCGACGCCGGCGTCGAACGCTTCGTGTTCGCCTCCTCGATCCACGCCGTCGGGATGTACGAGGTCGACAACGCGCCCGAGATCTACTCGCGGGACTTCGAACTGAGCGTCGACCACGCCGACCCGGTCCGCCCCGACTCGCCGTACGGCGCCTCGAAGGCCGCCGGCGAGGACTTCGCGCGATTCTACGCCGAGAACCGCGACCTCCGGGTGTACGCTCTCCGGATCTGTAGCATCCGGGACCCCGAGTACGACCACCCCTACGGCGACGCCGAGCGCGGCGTCGAGGACGGCCGGTGGGAGCGCGACAGCGCGGAGTACGACCGGATGGTCGCCCGGCTGAAGGGGACCTGGCAGTCCCGCCGGGACTTCGCCCACATGGTCGAGTGCTGTCTCGCCGACGAGCGCGTGGAGTTCGACGTCTTCTACGGCGTCAGCGACAACGACCCGGACCGCCGGTGGGTCGACCTCGATCACGCTCGCGAGGTCCTCGGGTACGACCCGGTCGATCGGGGCGACGACTGGGACGCGCCCCCGGAGTGAGCCGGGAGGAGTCGGTCGACCGAGCCGCGCGGTTTGCCGTTTCGCCCGACCTATTTGAACCCGGGGCTCGCTACTCTGTGCCATGCACCAGCGAGCGAGCGAGTTCACCGAGCGCGCGAGCAGGGAGTACGGCTTCGACCCCGACGTGGAAGAGTTCCCCGAGGGGACCAAGACCGCCGCCGACGCCGCCGAGGCGATCGGTTGCGACGTGGCCCAGATCGCCAGCAGTATCGCGATGCGGGCCGACGACTCGCTCGTCGTCGTCGTCACCAGCGGCGCCAACCGGGTCAGCGAGGCGAAGGTCGCCGAGCACAGGGGCGTCGCCCCCGAGGCGGTCGGGATGGCCGACGCCGCCGAGATCAAGTCGGTCCTCGGGTGGTCGATCGGCGGGGTGCCGCCGTTCTGCCACGACGCCGACGTGCCGGTGTACGTCGACGAGACGCTGACCACCTTCGAGACGGTGTGGGCCGCCGCCGGCACGCCCGAGGCGGTGTTCCCGATCGACCCCGAGACGCTCGTCGACCTCTCGGGCGGCACGGTCGCGGACGTGGCCGAGTAGCTCGGCCGGTTCCAAACGGTTGATTTGGGCGGGCTCCCAACCGCCGGGCATGAGCCTCGCACAAACCGCGCTCGCGGTCGTCGTCGACGCCGCGCTCGGCGTCTGGCTCGGGAGCATGCTGTTTTTCTCGTTCGTGGGCGCGCCCACCGTCTTCGACGTGCTCGGCGACGACGCCGGGCGGGTGGTCAACGCCATCTTCCCCAAGTACTACGTCTTCGGCGTCGCGCTCGGCGCCATCGCGGGCCTCGGGGCGGTCGCCGCCGGGCTGTCTGGGGAGTTCGACTCGAACCGGCTGGGCGTGCTCGCGCTCGCCGGGATCGGCGCGGCCAACGCCGCGTACGCCCGGTGGGTGCTCGTGCCGAAGATGGACCGGGCCGGCGAGGACGCGTTCGCCCAGTACCACAAGCAGTCGGTCGCGCTGAACGGCCTGACGATGCTCGCGGTCGGCGGGGCGCTCGTCCTCTCGCACCTCTGAGTATGAAAGGCACTTACACGCTCGTGGTGGAACTCCGCGAGTCGGCCACCGTCGAGTTCGGCGCCGCGGGCGCCCGGGACCTCCCGGCGGGCTGGTACGCCTACACCGGGAGCGCGTTCGGTCCGGGCGGGTTCGCGCGGGTCGAGCGCCACCGCGAACTCGCCCGCGGGGAGCGCGACGCCCGCCACTGGCACGTCGATTACCTGCTGGGCCACCCCGCGAGCCGGATCGTCGAGGCCGTCAGGACCGCGGACGCCGACGTCGAGTGTGCGGTCAGCGGCGCGCTCGACGCCGAGCCGATCGCGGGCCTCGGGGCGTCGGACTGTGACTGTGACTCGCATCTCCGATTTTCCCCGGATCGGGAGGCCTTAGAGCGGGCGGTCCGACGGGCCCACGACCGCGCGGCGTAACGTCGGCTGAAGTCCGAGCGCGGAGTCACTGCGCTCACGCCGTCTCGGCCGCGTCGGATCGAACCATGGCGGCCAACAGCAGTGCGAACGCGACCGCGTACGATCCGTACTGCAGGTACCAGATCGTATCCGCGAGCAACAGGTGGGCGACGACGAACACGGCCAGCCCGGTGGTCAGTAAGCCGACCCACTCGGCGTCGTTCTCGGACATGGCCGATTCTTGACTCTTTGCACACATATTACTTCGGGGCCACTTCCGCCGGGAGTACCGTTAACTGCGTTCGGTCCTCAGTAGCGTCTATGCCACTACGGAAAAACGTCGGCGGCACAGACCGCCTCGCCCGCGGCGTCGCCGGCGCGGCGCTGGCCGGACTCGCGGTCGTCGCGTCGGTCACCGGTCGCGGTCCCCTCGCGGTCGTCGCGGCGCTCGCGGGCGGCGGACTGCTGTTCAACGCCGCCACGCAGTTCTGCGGCGTGAACGCACTGTTCGGGATCGACACCTGCTCGCGAAACGCGGAGTGATCGCGGGCTAGTACACCGCGTCCCGGATCTCGTCGGCGAGGTCCGCGAAGGTGTCGAGGTGGGTCCGGCGCTCGGTCCGCATCCGCTCTTGCTCGCGGTCGAACTCCTCGACGTGGTCGGGGACGTAGAACGCCGAGACGTCCATTCCGGGCACCTCGCTGGGGATCGTCAGCCCGAGGGTGTCGTCGAACTCCCACTCGACGGTGCCCCGCGCGATCTCCCGGAGGAGCGTCACCGACTCGGCGACGCCGATGTCTTTCGACTTCGCGCCGAGGTGGCCGGTGTTGAGCACGAAGCAGTCGACGTCGAGATCCGCCACCAGTTCCCGAAAGCGGTTGCCCTCCTCGCCCTTCGACCCGACGATGAAGGGGTTGGTGCCGACTACGCGGATCGACTCGCCGGCCTTCGAGGGGTCGCCCGCGCTGGTCTGGATGGACTCCCCGAGCATGAACGCCGCGGCGGCCCGTTCGGGCGAGAGCTTCGCGACCGGCGGCATCGTCGGGTTGCGCGTGATGAAGAAGATCTGATCGACCGAGTCGAGATCGACGTCCTCGCCCGCCGACGCGAGGTGGTCGCGCTCGATGACCGCCCGGCCGTTCGCGGTGTGCCGATCGCTGTCGAAGTCGACGGTCCCGTCGTCTGCCACGTCGACGTTCTCCAGCACCGCCGACTCGTGGGTCACCGCCTCGTACATCGCGGGCTGTTCGTCGGCGTCGAGGCCGATGGTCTTGACGTACAGCCCGTTGCCCTCGCTGCCCGCGACGGTGCCGTCGGGCAACAGCGCACAGACGTCGTCCTGAAGCATGGTCGCGGACTCGGGGGCGTCGAGCCAGAGGCCGTGTGCGGTCAGCGTCGACTTCCCGGTGGCCGACAACCCGAGGAACAGCTGGCCGACCTCCTCGAGGTCGCCGTCGCGTTCGAGGGTGACGCGCTTGCTCCCGGCGTGGAGCCCGAGCCCGCCCTTCTTCTTCGCGTAGAACATGAACAGCCGGAGGAACGACTTTTTGGCCTCGCCGGTGTAGTCGCTCCCGCGGACCGCGGTCAGCCCCTCCTCGGGCAGGATTCGGATCGCGGTCTCGTCGGCGTCGGGCACCTGCACCGTCCGGAAGTCCGGCTCGGGGTTGCCCTCGACGGGTTCGAACAGCTTCGCCCACGCCAGCGCGATCCGGCCGTACTCGGCCGGGACGTAGAGCCGGCAGACGTACGAGTGGTCTGGGTGGCGGCCCATCCGGCGGTCGAGACACACCATCTCGTTCGAGCGGGCGTACTCGACGGCGGCCTCGACGTGTGCGTAGTCGCCGGCGCCGAAGTCGTCGTCGACCGCGTTTTTCGTCCGGTCGGCGTTGCGCGAGCGCTCGTCGCTGACGTACGACGGCGAGCCAAAGGCCGTCTCGGTTTCGAGGTGCGACGAGAGTGCTCTGAGTCGGTCGAGCGACGGGTCGTACTCGACGTTGTCCGCGTCCTCGGGGTCGGGGAGCGCCGTCGACAGTGGTTTGGCTGTCTTCCCGGATTCTGACATCGAGTGAACCCAGCAGATGCGGACGTATAATTATGCACCATTTACCAGCTTCACGCCGTCGAACCGTCCGAATTCTTGATTTCGTCCCGAGTGAATAATTCGCGTTACCGGCGACCGCGACGCCGACTGCTCGCCGACCGGTCGGCCCGCGGCCCCGACGACTCGGCCCAGCACGAGTCCGGGTCGACCTGTGTTCGGTTACGACTCGATTACGTCCGCGATCACCGACGCGACGACGAGGGCTCGGTCGCGCCGGTGGGCCTCGCCCCGCCGGCGTCGATTCCCGCGGCGCTGTAACGTGACGCCACTTTTAAGCGCGACTCCGGCGAACCGTCGAACGTGGACGAGAACACGGGTGGTCTGGATAGCGAAGAGACGCAGGCCTCGGACGCCGGCCGGGCGACCGGCGGGCTGTCGGGACTGTTCGACCCCGATCGGGTCGCCGTCGTCGGCGCGACCGAGAGCGAGGGGTCCATCGGCCGCGCCATCGTCGACAACCTCGTCGCCGACTTCGCGGGCGAGACGGTCCCGGTGAATCCGAACTACGACGACGTGTTGGGACTGGACTGTTACCCCGATATCGAGTCGGTACCGGGCGAACTGAACCTCGCTGTCGTCGTCGTGCCGCCGTCGATCGCGGTCGAGGCGGTCGAGCAGTGTGGCGAGGCCGGGGTTCGAAACGTGGTCGTCATCACCGCCGGCTTCGGCGAGACCGGAAGCGAGGGCGCCAGCCGCGAGCGAGAACTCACCGCGGTCGCCGAGGAGTACGACCTGAATCTGGTCGGGCCCAACAGCCTCGGCGTGATGAGCACGCCGGTCGGGCTGAACGCCACGTTCGGCCCCGAGAACGCGCTGTCGGGCTCGATTTCGTTCATGAGCCAATCGGGCGCGTTCATCACCGCGGTCCTCGACTGGGCCAACGATCAGGGCATCGGCTTCAAGGACGTGGTCTCGCTCGGCAACAAGGCGGTGCTCGACGAGACCGACTTCGTCGAGGCGTGGGCCGAGGACCCGGACACCGACGTCATCCTCGGCTATCTGGAGGGCGTCGAGAACGGCGCGGAGTTCATCGACGCCGCCCGCGAGGCGACCGAGGACACGCCGATCGTGATGGTCAAGTCCGGCCGGACCGAGGCCGGCGCACAGGCGGTCTCCTCGCACACCGGAACGCTCGCGGGGAGCGAGCAGGCCTACGAGGCCGGGCTCGAACAGGCCGGCGTCCTCCGGGTCGAGAACGTCCAGGAGCTGTTCGACTTCGCCCAGATCCTGTCGGGCCAGCCGTTGCCAGACTCCGACGACGTGGCGATCGTGACAAACGCGGGCGGTCCGGGCGTGATGACCACCGACGCGGTGGGCGACTCGGCGCTCTCGCTCGCCTCGTTCTCCGAGGAGACCCTCGATGCGCTCTCGGGTGCGATGCCCGACGAGGCCAACATCTACAACCCGATCGACGCCATCGGCGACGCCGACGTCGACCGGTTCGCCGAGGCGCTCGACCTCGCGCTGGCCGACGACAACGTGGGGTCGGCGGTCGTGCTCTCGGCCCCGACCGCGGTCATCGACTTCGACGACCTCGCGGAGGTGATCACCGACCTGCAGGCCGAGCACGGCAAGCCGATCGCGTCGGTCCTGATGGGCGGCGAGCGCACCGACTCCGCCCGCGAGATCCTGCGTGAGGGCGGCATCCCTAACTACTTCGACCCGGCCCGGGCGGTCGGGAGCCTCGACGCGATGGTCCGGTACCGGAACGTCCGGGACCGCGAGTACGAGGCCCCCGAGCGGTTCGACGTGGACCGCGAGCGCGCCCGCGAGATCTTGGAGCGCGCCGACGAGCGCGGCGACAACCGCCTCGGCGTCGAGGCCATGGACCTGCTCGACGCCTACGGCATCCCGACGCCCGACGGCACCATCGCCGAGACCCCCGAGGACGCCGTCGAGGCGGCTCAGGGCATCGACGGCGAGGTCGTGATGAAGATCGTCAGCCCGGACATCCTCCACAAGTCCGACATCGGGGGCGTCCGGGTCGGTGTCCCGAACGAGGACGTCTACGACGCCTTCGAGGACCTCGTGACCCGGGCGCGCAACTACCAGCCCGACGCCGAGATCTTGGGCGTTCAGGTTCAGGAGATGGTCGACCTCGACGCCGGCACCGAGACCATCATCGGGATGAACCGCGACCCGCAGTTCGGCCCGCTGTTGCTGTTCGGGCTCGGCGGCATCTTCGTCGAGATTCTCGAAGACACCGAGACGCGGGTCGCGCCCGTCAGCGAGCGCGAGGCGACCGAGATGGTCGACGGGATCCGGTCGGCGCCCCTGCTCCGGGGCGCGCGCGGACGCGACCCCGCCGACCGGGAAGCCATCGTCGAGAGCCTCCAGCGGCTCTCGCAGCTCGTGACCGACTTCCCCGCGATCCTCGAACTGGACGTCAACCCCCTCGTCGCCGGCCCCGACGGGGTCGACGCCGTGGACGTGCGACTCACCGTAGATAGGGAGGAGCTATGAAAACCATACTCGTCACCGCGACAGAAGACAGCACAGGCAAGACCGCGGTCGCGCTCGCGCTCGCGAAGCTCGCGGCCGAGCGCGGCCAGTCGGTCGGCTACATGAAACCCAAGGGCACCCGGCTCCAGAGCAACGTCGGCAAGACCTTAGACGAAGACCCGATGCTGGCCCGGGAACTGCTCGATCTGGACGCCGAGATGCACGAGCTCGAACCGGTCGTCTACTCGCCGACGTTCGTCGAGCAGGCGATCCGCGGCCGCGAGGACCCCGACGAGCTCCGGGAGGGCGTCCGGGAGAGCTTCGAGGCGCTCGCCGCGGACAAAGACCTCATGATCGTCGAGGGCGGCGGGAAGCTCACCACGGGCGGCATCGTCGGCCTGACCGACCCCGAGGTCGCCGACCTGCTCGACGCCGAGGTGCTGTTGCTCTCGGAGTACGGACAGGCCGGCGACGTCGACGACGTGCTCGCGGCGGCCGACGACGTCGGCGACCGACTGCTCGGCGTCCTGTTCAATGCGGTCCCGGACGCGAGCTTCGACGACCTCGACACCGAGGTCGTGCCGTTCCTCGAAGGCCGGGACGTGCCCGTGCTCGGGGTGGTCCCGCGCGAACAGGAGCTGGCGGGGGTCACCGTCGCGGCCCTCGCCGAGGAGCTGTCGGCCGAGCGGCTGACCGACGCGCCGGCCGACGCCTTCGTCGAGCGATTCCTCGTCGGCGCGATGTCGGGCGACTCGGCGCTCCGACATCTCCGGCGGACGAAAGACGCCGCGCTCATCACCGGCGGCGACCGCCCCGACCTCCAGCGGGTCGCGCTCGAAGCGCCGGGCGTGAAGTGTCTGATCCTGACCGGCGGGTTCCGGCCGCCGGGCGCCGTGGTCGGGAAGGCCGAGGAGAAGGGCGTCCCCATCCTGCTGGTCCAGTCGGACACCCTGACGACCGTCGAACGCGCCGAGGACGTGGTCCGGAGCGGGCGCACTCGGGACGCCGAGACGGTCGAGATCATGCGCGATCTGCTGTACGACCACGCCGACGTGGCCGGGATACTCGGCGACGCCGAGGCCGACGGGGCCGAGCGCGCAGGCGGCCCCGGCTCGGACGAGGAGACCGACGCGACCGACGAGTAGGTCGCCCCCGTCCGTGAGCGTCTTTTAACGACTCGCGAACGCCGACTTGTGCTCGAAGGCCGATCGAACGCCCGAGAGCGCCGGCTCGAAGTCGACGCGCCGACTGCCAAATTTCGTGACGCCGACCAATCGGCGGGTCGCCCTCTCGACAGCCTCCGACAGCGTTACAGCGGCGCGACCAGCTCTTCGAGCGCCGCCTCGGGGTCGTCTGCCTTCGCGACGCCGCTGGCGAGCAAGACGCCCTCCGCGCCGAGGTCGCCCGCGGCCACCAGGTCCTCGCCGGTCGAGATGCCCGCGCCGCAGTAGACCGACACCGAGTCGTCGACCGCCTCGGCGGCCGCCACCGCGTCGGTCACCACGTCGGGGTCGGCCTGACTGACCGGCGTGCCTGAGCCGATGAGCTCGGGAGGCTCGACCGCGACCGCGTCGGGGCCGAGCGCGGCGACCGCGCCGATCTGGGCCGGGTTGTTCGCACAGACGCAGGTCTCGAGGCCCGCGCGGTCGGCCGCCGACAGCGCGTCGTCGATGTCCGCGAGCGTCAGCCGGCGCTCGGAGTGGTTGAGAAGCGTGGCGGTCGCTCCCGCCTCGGCGGCGGCCTCCGCCAGCGTCGAGCCGGTGTGACTGCCGTGCTCGACGCCGCTGACGTGCTGGGCCCACGTCTCGACGCCCGTCTCGGCGACGCGTTCGATGTGGGCGGCCTGTGGCGCGACGGCGATCGGGACGCCGGCCGCCTCGCTCGCGTCGCGGGCGGCGGTCGCGATCTCGACCGGGTCGCAGGGGTACGCCTTGAGATTGACGACGATTTGCATACCCGAAGTGTCCGCCGGGCCGCGACTAATAGGTTGCGAGAACGAAGAGAGCCGATCGGGTGCGACCGCAGAACCAAAGCCGAACGAGCGAACCCCAACAGTCCACAAAGAGAGTACCAGTAGTTCCGCGAGCGAACGCAGTGAGCGAGCGGTCCGAGGGCCGACCAGCGGGAGGCCCGCAGTGGTTTTGATCGAGCTTTTGCAAGGGCGCGCCGCGTCTTTCGGCGCGCCCGAAGAAAAGCTCGTGGCCTAGTCCTTCCGCTTCACGACGTCGCCGAGGGTGTACTCGCCGGTCGAACTGCCGCCGTCCCAGTCTTCGTCCTCGTCGGGGGAGGCGCCGGCGGTGAGGCTGATGTCGAGTTCGGATTCGAGCTTCTCCTGGACCTCGTCGCTGGGGAGCATGTCGCCGCGCTCGATCTTCCGGATGAGGCTGGCCTTCTCGTTGAGGTCGTTGGCGAGATCCTCCTGACTCAGGCCCGCGGTCTCGCGGGCGTTCCGGACGCGCTCGTCGTAGTCCTGGGCGATCTCGTCCATGTCGTCGAACATGTCCGAGCGCCGCGACCGCGACGAACTCGACGAAGTACTCGGCGACGACGAGCCGCCCGAGGACGACGAGGACGTCGAGTACTTCGTCGACGTGGAGCCGGTGTCCTGCTGGGTCTTCACCTCGGTCCCGAAGTCCGAGCAGTTGTCGCAAACGTCCAACTCGGCCCCCTCGACCTTGATGGTCTTCGGCGAGCCCGTCTCGGCACCACACATCTCACACTGAACCATGCCCGGAGGTAGTTCGCGTGCGCTCTTAAATTCCACGCTGCGGGCGGCGACGCCGGCGGCGTGTTCGGCCGGTCAGGCGAGCGCCCGCCACGAGTAGTAGAACCGCTGGAGCGCCGTGAAGTGACCCACGACCGCGAACACGACCAGTAGCCAGCCGACCAGCGACACGCCGCCGGGCGTCGCGGTCACGAACGCCGCGAGCGCGCCGGTAGCGCCGACGAGCGCGAGCCGATCGGCCCGACCGAGCAGTCCGCCGTACACCCGATCGAGCCCGACCGCCTGCGCCTGCGTGCCGAGATAGGAGGTCATCAGGACGCCCGTCACCGCGGCGAGGCCGAGCGCGTATCGGTCGACGCCGGCGGCCAGCCCGGCGATGATGACGATATCCGCGTAGCGGTCGAGGACGTGATCGAGCATGTCGCCCGCCACCGAGTCGGTGCCGAGTTCGCGGGCCAGCGCGCCGTCGAGCAGGTCGAGCCAGCCGTTGAGGAACACGAGCACCGCGCCGAGGAGGTACCACGCCGGCTCGGCGCCGCCGCGGTAGAAGGTCGCGCCCGCCGCGGCCGCCAGCGCGAACGCCACCACGCTGATCGCGTCGGGGGTCAGCCCGAGCCGGGTCGACAGCGAGACGAACGGCCCGAGCAGTCGGTCGGCGACCGGTCGGAGCTGGTCGAGAGTCATAGGTATTCGAGGTAGTCGACCTCGCCGGCGCTCGGTTCGCGTTCGCCCGCCAGCACCGCCGCGATCTCCCCGGCGACCTCCTCGGGCGTCCGGTCGGTGGTCTCGATCTCGTAGACGTTCTCGATGCCGTGCTCGGCCACGGCCTCCGAGAGGATCACGTCGAGCGCCTCGCTCTCTGCGTTTTCGGCGGCTTTCTCGTCGGCTTCGCCCCGCTCTGTGAGGCGCCGTCGTAGCTCCTCGGGGTGACACCGGAGGACGACGACCCGGTCGACGTCCAGATTGTGCGCGAGGTGCGACTCCACGAGGAGCTCCTCGCGACCGGCGAGGCGCTCGCGAACCGCGTCGAGGTCGGCGACGAGGCTGTCGCGATCGGCGTCGCGCTCGGTCCAGAGGTCGGCCTCGCGGATCAGTTCGTTGAGGTGGACCACGTCGAGGTCGGTGTCGAGGGCCTCGACCGCGGAGGTCTTCCCGGTGCCGGGGGTGCCTGTGACCGCGACGCTCACTCCGCGAGCACCTCGTTGCACTCGGCGACCGCCCGCCGCGTCTCGGCTTTCGTGCCGCAGGTGATCCGGACGCACTCGGGGAGCCCGAAGCTACTGCAATCGCGGACGATGACGCCTCGACGCTGGAGTTCGTCGGCGACCGCCTCGGCGTCCCCGACCTCCGCGAGCACGAAGTTGCCGTGGCTCTCCCACGTCGGCGCGTCGAGCGTCTCGGACATGTACTCTCGGGCCCACGCCGCGGTCTCGACGGTCTTCTCGGCGTGGGCGCCGTCGTCGAGCGCCGCGAGGCCCGCCCGACACGCGATCTCGCTGGCGGCGAACGGCGTGTTCACTCGGGCGTAGGCGTCGGCCCACTCCTCGGGGACGACGCCGTACCCGAGTCGGACGCCGGCGAGCCCGTACACCTTCGAGAACGTCCGGAGGACCGCCACGTCGTCGCGTTCGTCGACGAGTTCGACCGCGCTCGGCCCGTCGGCGAACTCGCCGTAAGCTTCGTCGACGAGCACGAGCGTCTCCTCGTCGGTCTCGTCGGCGATGGTCGCGACGGCGTCGAGCGAGAATCGCCCGCCTGTGGGGTTGTGCGGGCTGGTGAGGTAGACGACGCGCTCGCCGTCGTAGTCGCCGAGGACCGTCTCGGCGTCGAGCGCGAAGTCGTCGGCCTTCGAGAGGCGGTACTCGGCGACTTCGCCGTGGTGAAAGCGCGCGCTCATCGCGTAGTAGGCGAACCCGGGCTCGGGGACCAGCACTCTGTCGCCGGGGTCGAGCGCCGCGCGCGCGAGGTAATCGAGCACCCCGTCGCCGCCGTTGCCGAGCCAGATCTGGCTCGGAGCGACGCCCCACTCGTCGGCGAGCTTCTCGGTCAGGTCGGCGTGGGAGGCCTTCGGGTAGGAGTTGGCCGACTCGGCCGCCGCCTTGATCGCCTCCACGGCGGCCGGGCTCGGGCCGAAGGGGTTCTCGTTCGACGCGAGTTTCACCAGGTCGTCGGGGTCGAGCCCGAGTTCGCGGGCCACCTCCTCGACGCCCCGTCCGGCCTGATACACGGTGTGCGAAGAGAGATCCCGTGGTTCCATGTCCGAGAGGTGTGTGCGCCGCGTCTTAAGAGTGCCCACCTGCGACGGTCGGGACCCGACGCCCGTGGCGCGTGTTGTCAGCCTCCGCCCACTACACATAAGCAAAATCGTGGCGACCCTCCCGACGGAGGTCCGAACGATGGCACGACAGAATCAGAATCAGCGGGGAACGACCGGCGAACAGAACCGTCGCGACCGGGGGAACCGACAGAACGAGGGTGGCCGGTACTCCGGCGGCGGCCGAAAACGAAGCACGGAGAGCCGACGAAGCGAGTCGACCGGACGGGGACGACGCCAGCGCGGTCACGAACAGCAGGGCGGTCGCCGCCAGCAGTCCCAGCGCGGTGAGCACCACCAATCCCAGCGCGGCCAGCAGTCGCGACAGTCCCAGCACGGCCAGCAGGGCGGCCATCACCCCGGCCAGCACCAGCGCGGCCGGCGAGACATCGACGAACACGGCCGCCAGCAGGTGGGCGAGCAGGGCGGCCAGCACCGCGAGGCAGGTCAGCACCAGCAGGGCGGCGGTCGGAGCCGGCGGTACGGCCGACGGCGTGGCCAGCAGTCCGGCCGGCGGGGCGAGCACCAACAGACCGGGCGACAGGGCGGCCAAAGGGGCCAGCACGGCGAACGTGGCCAGTCCGTCCACGGCCAGCACGGTCAACAGCCCCAGCACGAGCGACAGAGTCAGCAGGGCCAGCACGGTCAACAGCCTCAGCACGGCCAACAGAGCCGCGGCGAGCAGAATCAGTACGGCGGGCGCTCCGAGGGCAGTTTGAGCCCGGTCCAGCAGACCGCGATGCGTAGCGAGGGCCACCAAGCCGGCGAGCGCCACGGCGGGGAGTCAAAGCGCCACCGGGAGGGACCTCAGAGCGGCGGGCGACGCGACGAGCGTCGCGAGCAACCGCAGTACTGAGCCCGCGACTCGGAACCGGACAATTTTTCGCGGACGAACCGACCGGAGACAGACGGTAGTCCTAATGGCGTCAGCCGGGTAGCCCTATCGGGGAGTGGGAACGACGCCGCGACCGACCACGCCCGGGTCGCGGGCCGTCCCGCCGCAGTGATTCACAATGAGTGACCCATCAGAGACCGACTCCGGCGCGGCGGAGGTACCGAGACTCGAACGCGTCGACTGCGACGCCATCGAGGCGATGCTCGGCGACCGGGTGGTGAGGCGTGAGACCCACCTCAACGCCGAGTCGTTCGTGATCCGACCCGACGACGTCGAGAGCGTTCTGGGGGCGCTCAAGCGAGAGGCGGGGTTCGACCACCTCTCGTGTCTCACGGCTCAAGAGTACGAAGACCGCTACGAGAGCATCTATCACCTCCGGAAGTACGACGATCCCACTCAGGAGGTCAACGTCGTCGTCCCGGTGGGTCGCGAGCGCCCGGTCCACCGATCGGCTTCGGGCGTGTACAAGACCGCCGAGTGGCACGAGCGAGAGGCCTACGACCTCGTCGGTATCGAGTACGAGGGCCACCCCGATCTCCGGCGCATCCTCCTGCCCGAGACGTGGCAGGGCCACCCCTTAAGCAAAGACTACGATCAGGACCGGCCGCAGGTGGTGACGCTGAAAGAGCACGTCAACCCCCTCGCCGAAACCAAGCGCGAGACCGCCTCGGGCGAGGAATCGGACGGGTCGTCGGACTCCGACACGATGTTTCTCAACATCGGGCCCCACCACCCGGCGACCCACGGCGTGCTCCACCTCAAGACGGTGCTGGACGGCGAGCAGGTCGCCGACGTCGACCCAGACATCGGTTACCTCCACCGGTGTGAAGAGCAGATGTGTCAGACCAAAAACTACCGGTACCAGATCATGCCCTACCCCGACCGGTGGGACTACACCGCGAACATCCCGAACGAGTGGGCCTACGCGCGCGTCGCGGAGGACCTCGCGGACATCGACGTCCCGGAGTACGCCCAAGTCCTCCGGACCATGGCGGTGGAGTTCGGTCGCATCATGGGCCACATGATCGCGGCCGGGACGTTCGCGCTCGACGTGTACGGCGACTTCACCGCCATCTTCATGTACGCGATCCGGGACCGGGAGATCGTCCAGAACATCCTCGAAGACCTCACGGGCCAGCGGATGATGTTCAACTACTTCCGGCTCGGCGGGGTCGTCTGGGACATCCCCGAGCCACGCGAGGAGTGGTTCGCCAAGGTCCGGGACTTCCTCGACGAACTGCCCGAGCACGTCGAGGAGTACCACGACATGATGACTCGAAACGAGATCTTCCAGAAGCGGACGGTCGACACCGGCGTCATCGACGCCGAGACCGCCAAGGCCTACGGCTGTACCGGGCCGGTCGCCCGCGGATCGGGCGTCGACTACGACCTCCGGCGAGACGACCCCTACGGCTACTACGACGAGCTCGACTGGAACGTCGTGACCGAGCCCCACGGCGACAACTACGCCCGCGTGCTGGTCCGACTACAGGAGGTCGAGGAGTCCGCGAAGATCATCCGGCAGTGTCTCGACCTGCTCGAAGACTGGCCCGAGGACGAGCGGACGATCCAGTCGAACGTCCCCCGGACGATCAAGCCCGACCCCGACACCGAGATCTACCGGGCGGTCGAGGCCGCGAAGGGCGAGATGGGCATCTACATCCGGTCGGACGGCACCTCCCAGCCCGCCCGGTTCAAGATCCGAAGCCCGTGTTTCAACAACCTCCACGCGCTGGAGGCGATGTCGGAGGGCGAGTACGTCCCCGATCTGGTGGCGTCGCTGGGGAGTCTCGACATCGTGCTCGGGTCGGTCGACCGGTAGTCCGACCCCGCCCCGCGGTCGTCACTCGGACGCTTCGGTCGCCGCGTAGGCGACCTGCACCTGCGCGTGGACCGAGACGGGGCCCGACTCGATGCTCGTCGCCGCGCCGTCGGCGGCCATCTCGGCCTCCGCGCGGTAGGGCTGGACGCGCACGTCGGATGTCGAGACCGACGTGACGCCGGCGAGGCTGAGATTCGCGTTCGACGCGAGGGTCTCGGCGTCGCCCCGAGCGCTGTCCATCGCGGCGGCCAGCGCCTCCTCGCGGAGGTCGGTGCGGGTCTCCTCGGAGAGGGTGAACTCGACGCGACCGACGTTCGTCGCGCCGTTGTCGACCGCCGTCTCGATGACCGACCCGACCGCGTCGACGTCCGAGATGCGCACTTCGAACGAGTGGACGGCCTCGTAGCGCGTGGGCGTCGACTCCGAGCGCTCCGACTCGTGGACCTGTCGGATCGCGTAGTGGCGGGTCGTCACCTGATCGTCTTCGATCCCGGCGGCCGCGAGCGCGTCCCGGAGCGTCGAGACGTTCTCGGCGACCCGCTGGCGGGCGGTCTCGGCGTCGGCCGCGGTCGCTTCGACGCCGACGGCCGCGACCGCGCGGTCGGGATCGGCGGTCGCTTCGCCGGACGCGCCGACCCTGACCGTGGCGTCGGCGCCGGTCTGATTGGTCGGCGGGGCGGTCGAGTTCGGGGCGGGCGAGTCCGCACCGCCGAGCGGGGCGGCGGCGCCGAGACAGCCCGCGGTCAGGAGGACGGCCGCGAAAACCGAGATGACGGTTCGTTTCGTCGACATACATGTCGATAGACGCCGGCTGTGGCCTAATACGCTCCGTAAGGTGAAACGCGCGTTTGACTCACGGTTGGATCGCGCGCCTCGACCCCGATCGAACCGGGCGGCCCGCAGTTGCTGAGTCTGAAACTGTGGTTCCGGCTTTTTTGAGTACCGTGTCGTCGGTCCGCGTGTCCGATGATACGAGACACGCTGAATCGACTCGTCGACGTCGTGACCGACCGCAACCGCGCGGTCCTCGTCGTGATGTTGCTGTTGACCGCCGGCGTCGCGGGCGGGATCACCCAGCTCCAGATGCAGGGGTCGGCCCAGACCGACAGCGACGCGTTCGGCGACACGCAGGTCGCACAGAAAGCCGACTACATGAGCCGCCACTACGGCGGCGAGGAGAACCGGACCGCAAACACCACGAGGTCCTCGGTCTACGTCCGGACCGACGGCGGCAACGTCCTCTCGAAGGACTCGCTGGTCGCATCGTTGCGCTACCAGCGGGCGGTGCGGGACAACGAGTC
The DNA here is from genome assembly GCF_004765795.1 of Halorussus marinus. Classification (GTDB taxonomy): domain Archaea; phylum Halobacteriota; class Halobacteria; order Halobacteriales; family Haladaptataceae; genus Halorussus; species Halorussus marinus. The sequence goes on along the minus strand of NZ_SBIV01000009.1, from coordinate 30,891 downwards.
GGTCGCGGGCGCGCTCGCCGGCGACGGCGTCCTCGGCGTCTCGAACGTCGTCGGCAAGCGGGCGGCCGGCGACCCGAGTGCCGGGCTCGACGCACAGATCCGGGCGCTCGACGGGCTGAGCGACCGCGAGGTCCGACAGCTCGTCGCCGACTCGCTCGCCGAGGGCTCGGCGGCGCTCCAACTCGTGCCCGACAGCTACGAGCCCGGAACCGCGAGCGCGGAGAGCCGCCGGATGGTCTTCGAGTTCGAGACGGCCGACGGCGCCACAAACCGGGCGCCGGCTCCGCCCGCCGACGCTCAGCGGGCGCTGTACGAGGCCGCCCAGGAGCGCTCGGAAGCCGGTTACTTCACCACGGGCGATCACGCCGCGGCCTCCTACTACCGCCAACAGAACGCCGACACCGCGGAGCTGATCCTCCCGGCGGCGTTGCTTTTCATCCTCGCGGTCCTCGGGTTCGCCTACCGTGACCTCGCGGACGTGGTCGTGGGCTTCGTCGGCGTGGTGGTGTCGGTCCTGTGGATGTTCGGAATCCTCGGCTGGCTGTCGATCCCCGCCGGGATGACCGCGATCATCGGCCCGGTGTTGATCACGGGACTGAGCATCGATTACGGGCTGCACGTCTTCATGCGCTACCGCGAACAGCGCGGCGCCGACGAGGGCGTTCGACGCCCGATGGGTCGGGCGCTGTCGTCGGTGGGGGTCGCGTTCGTGCTGGTGACGGTGACCGCGGGGGTCGGCTTCCTCGCGAACATCACCAGCCCGATGGGGGTCATCAGACAGCTCGGGGTCGGGATCACGCTCGGGGTCGTCTCCGCGCTCGTGGTGTTCACGACGCTCGTGCCCGCGCTGAAGGTGAGCGTCGACGGACTCCTCGAACGGGTCGGCTTCGACCGGCGCAAGCCCGCGCTCGGTAAGGGCCGGTACCTGCGACCGGTGTTGGGCGCCGGCGTCGCGGCCGCCCGGAAGGCGGCGCCGGTCGTGATCGTGCTCGCGGTCGTCGCGGGCGCCGGCGGCGCGGTCGCGTGGACCGACATCGACCGGCAGGCCTACCAGACGTCGAGCGACGTCGCCGAGTGGAAGACCGAGCTCCCGGGGCCTCTCGCGTGGGAGGCCACCGACGACCCGTACTACCGCCATCAGCAGTACGTCGAGGACGCCTACCAGTCGGCCGACCGGAATCGCCGGATGACCATGATACTGGTCGAGGGCGAGGTGACCGACCCCGCGGCGCTCGACCGGGTCGCCGCCGGGGTCGAAGACGCGAACGGTCGGGACGCGGTGTTCGAACGCGGCGGGGGCGCCGCGGTGGTCTCGCCGCTGTCGGTCATGCGGTCGGTCGCGGCGACCGACCGCGAGTTCGCCGAGACGCTCCGGGCGGCCGACACCGACGGCGACGGCGTGCCCGAGCGAGACGTGGAGGCAGTGTACGCCGCGCTGTACGACGCCGCCCCCGAGCGCGCGAGTCAGGTGCTCGAACGGCGCGGCGGGGAGTTCCGTTCGCTCCGAGTGCTCGTGCCGGTCGAGCAGGGCCTCGAGGTCGACGATCGCGCAGAGGCGATGCACGGGATCGCGGCCACCGTCGAGGCCGGCGAGGCGCTGACCGCGACCCCGGTCGGACAGGCGACGTTCGCGAACGCCGAACTCGGCCAGATGGCCGACGGCATCGTCCGGACGATGTTGCTCGCGCTCGGGGTCATCGGGATCGTGCTCGCGATCAGCTACCGGCTCACCGAGGGGAGCGCGACCCTCGGGGCGCTCACGGTCGTCCCGATCGGACTCGTCATCGGGCTGGTGCTCGGCGGGATGTATCTGTCTGGCACGCCGGTGACGTTCGTGACCGCCCTGCTGATGAGCCTGATCGTCGGGCTCGGGGTCGACTACAACATCCACGTCAGCGACCGCTTCGCGCAGGAGCTCGATCGGGGCCACGCGCCGGTCGCCGCGCTCAGGAACGCGGTCACCGGCACGGGCGGCGCCCTGCTCGGGAGCACGCTCACCTCCGGGGGCGCGTTCGGGACGCTACTGCTTCACGTCAGTCCCCAGATCCGGGCCTTCGGGATGCTCGTCGTGCTCGGGCTCTCGCTGTCGTTCGTCGTGAGCGTGTTCGTGTTCCCGAGCATGCTGCTGATCTGGGCCCGTCGCGTCGGGGCGAGTTCGCTCGTCGAGGCCGATTCGCCCGGTGGCACGCCGAGCGACTGATCAACCGGACCGGACGCCGGGGCCTTCGCCCGGTCGTGAGCCGTCCGAGACCGTCGCGCGGTTCTCCGAACGAAAACGAGTTTTAGACAACCCGAAAGATTGTTTTCCGAATTAGGAACGTATAAGGGGCTTGACGGTGTAGTACGAACTGTAATGAACACCCAGAAAACCGTCCGACAAGAGGCAGGTACCGTCGAGGAGAACTCGCTCCGTCTCGACGAGGAGAAGGCCGAACAGATCGTCGAAGCGCTGAACGCCGACCTCGCGGACGCGTACGTCCTGTACCACCAGCTCCACAAGCACCACTGGAACGTCGAGGGCGCCGAGTTCCTCGACGTCCACGTCTTCCTCCAAGAGGTCTACGAGGACGTCGAGGACGCGGCCGACGAGGTGGCCGAGCGCCTCCAGGCGCTGGGCGGGGTTCCCCACGCCAACATGACGACTCTCGCGGCCCACGCGACCGTCGAGCCCGAGGACGAGGACGTCTACGACGTCCGGACGTCGCTCGCGAACGACCTCGAAATGATGGGCGACATCATCGAGAGCTACCGCCAGCACGTCGAACTCGCCGAGGGGCTCGGCGACTACGCGACCGGCGAGATGCTCCGCGAACAGCTCGAAGTCATCGAGGAGCACGCCCACCACATCGAACACTACCTCGAAGACGACTCCCTCGTGGTCGAGTCGGCGACCCGCTAGACGACGGGCGCTGTCGTCTCGAACGAGTTCCAAAATAGCCAGCGAGGCTCGACCGAGCTTTTCGTTCGACGTCGGTCGATTTTTCGTGAGTTCGTCCGGTTCACCGGGTGACGGCGGCGGTCGTGTCGGTCGAGATCCACCCATCGGTGTTGCCCGATTCGAGGAACACCGTCGTTCCGGGACAGCTCTCGCAGACGGATATTTCGGGGCCCTCGTCGGGGGTCGGGCCCGAGTCGGCGTCTCGACGCGACTGGGTACCAGCGGCCATTACGCGTCTTTAGGTATGCCTAAAACAAAAAGGGTCCGGTTCGCCGCTCACTCCGTGAGGCTCGGGTGGGTCTCTTGGTCGTCGGGCTGTGGCCCGTCGAAGCGCTCGCGCAGTACCCGGCGCGACTCGGCGTCTCGGTCGCGACGTTCGTCGTCGTCGATCTCCTCGCAACCCGGCGGGAGGTCCCGGCCCCGGTCGGTGAAGTACCCTTCCGGGGCGACCCAGTCGTGGTAGAACGGTCGGTCGTCGTCTTCGAGCAACGTCACCGCGACCTCGGCGCCGTGGCCGGCGCTGACCACCGCCTGATGGGGCTTCTCTGCGAGGCGCCCGGCCGCGTACAGGCCGTCGACGCCGGTCCGGCCCCGCTCGTCGGTGTCGACGAACGTCTTCCCGCGGTCGACGATCCCGACGCCGTCGACGTCGGCGAGGTAGTCGGTCTCGTTTTTGGTCGCGGCGACGACGTACTCGCCCCGAAAGCCGTGTCTGTCGGTCGTTTCGACGACGAACCCGTCGGCGGTCGACTCGACCCGGGCGACTTCCGCTTGCAGGCGCTCACAGCCGGCCCGCTCGGCCTGCTCGCCCAGCAGATCGAGCAGTCGACGGGGGTCGACGCCGGCGGGAAACCCCGGGAAGTTTTCGAGGTGCGCGTTTCGCCGGAGGATGGACCCGCCCGCGTCGACGACGAGGGTGTCGAGTCCGTTCCGGGCGGTGAACGTCCCGGCCGAGAGGCCGGCGACTCCGCCGCCGACGACGATCACGTCGTACGCGTCCTGATCGGGTGCAGTTGTCATGGGTGGGTGGTTCGAGCGTGTCGACGCGCTCGGGACCGATAGCTCCGTCGGGTCGTTCCCGACGGGGTTCGGACGCGTGGCGAGTCCTCAGATCTCGCCCATCTCGTCCTGACGCCGCATCAGGTAGAGGAAGTACGGGCCGCCGACCAGCCCCGTCACGATGCCGACCGGAATCTGGACGTCCGCGCCGGTGAGAACGCTCATCCCGAGGCGCGCACCGACGTCGGCGCCCACCATCAGCGCCGGTCCGGCGAACACACAGCCCACCACCAGCTTCTTGTAGTCGGTGCCGACGATGTTCCGGACCATGTGGGGAACGATCAGACCGACGAAGCCGACGATGCCCGCGACCGCGATGCTGGCGGCCGCCGCGAGCACCGCGACCCCCGAGAGGCCGAACCGGACCTTCTCGACGTTCATCCCCAGCGACTTGGCGGTGCTCTCTCCGAGCAACAGCACGTTCAACTGCCGGGAGCTGACCAACGCGAGCGCCATGGCGAGCGCGCTCCACGGTAGCGCCATCCGTACCTGCTCCCAGTCGGTGCCGGTCAGCGACCCCGTGGTCCACGCGATCGCCGACTGGACGACGCCGATGTCGTCGGCGAAGAAGAACATCGCGGTCTGGAGGCTCTGAAAGACCGTCCCGACGATCACGCCGGCCAGAACGAGCCGGACCGGGGAGGTCCCGTTCTTCCAGGCGATGGCGTAGACGATCAGGAAGGCGATCGAGCCCCCGAGGGCCGCGATGATCGGCAGGAACGTCGCCAGCCCCGAGAAGACGACGAGCGTCAGCAGGATCATCAGTCCCGCCCCCGAGGAGACCCCGAGGATGAACGGACTCGCGAGCTCGTTGCGGGTGACCGCCTGAAAGATCGCGCCCGAGACCGCGAGGTTCATCCCGACGAGGACGGCGACGAACACCCGCGGGAGTCGGATGTTCCAGACGATGAGGCTCTGTTTGCTCATCTCGGGCACTTCGGCGCCAAACAGGAACGCCTCCCACGCCAATCGGTCGAACACCACCGCGGGGTTGAACACCGCCCGCCAGGCCTCGGCGACGGTCATCGAGAAGGCGCCGTAGCTGACCTGCACGAGTCCGCCCGCGACGACGACCGCGACGCTCGCCACACAGAGGGCGAACAGCGGGCCGTCGAACCACGACGACCACCGCTCGCGAACGGGGGTCGCGTCCGGCGTTTCGCCCGCCATCGTCACTCGCCGACCTCCGGTCGATCGGCGTCGGCGTCGACGTACTCGCGGACCACTTCGTCGTCCATCGCCGCGAGGAGCGCCGTCTCGTCGACCGCGTCGACGATCGCATCCGCGTCGAGGTGGCGCGCGAGCGCCTCGTGGCCGGCCGCGGCCCGCGACTCGATCTCCGCCGGGCCGACGTACGACGATCGGGCGTCGTCGATGGCCGCCGCCCGGACCCGCTCGTAGCGGTCGGAGCCGGGATCGACCGGCGCGTCCTCGGCGCGGTAGTCGTCGAACCACTCGACCCACGTCTCGCGGTCGGTCCACTCGTCGTCGAGTTCGGCCTCGCGGCGGACCCAGTCGACGCCGTCGGCGACGTCCTCCCACCACCCGTCGTCGATGCGCGCGTCGGCGACGACCCGGCGGGCCACCCGGGCGCCCCGTCCCGCCGCCATCACCGTCTGGGTGTCGGCCGCCTCGGAGGGCGAGGCGACGTAGAGCCCGTCGACCGGCGTCGTGCCGTCGCGGTCGGCGTACGCACCGTCGAAGCTCTCGTGGCGCTCACCGGCGTGCTCGTGGGTCTCGAACATCGCCGCCTCGTCGTCGAGCCCGCGGAGGTACTCGCCGCCGTAGCGGGTCGCGGCGACGACTCGCCGGGCGTCGATCGGGTCGCCCTCTTGGGGGGTCACGACGAACCCCTCGCCGCGGTCGGCGCGGTCGACCGACTCGACCAGATCGGCGACGACGTCACAGCCGGCGGTCTCGGCGTGGTCGTGAAGCAGGTCGTACAGCGTCTCGATGTCGATCCCGGCCGGGAACCCGGGGTAGTTTTCGAGGTGGGCACAGCGCTTGAGCGAGGAGCGTCCGCGATCGAAGATCGCGACGTCGAGGCCCGCGCGGGCGAGGAACACGCCCGCCGAACAGCCCGCGGGCCCGCCGCCGACGACCGCGACGTCCCGGTCGGCTCCGGGCGCGCGCTCGGGTCGGTCGGCGTCAGTCATCGCCGTCCCACCCCATCGGTCCGTGGGCGTCCGTCCGACGCCCCGCGTTCTCGAACCCGTCGATTGCTCTCGTCATGTTATTTAGGCCCACCTAAAACAGTAAAGTGCTTTCGGATCTTCGGCAACCGAACGCGGACCCCGCCGCCACCGACGGGCGCTGGGGTCGGTGGTTTTACTGGGAGCGGCCCGTGGGTCGACCCATGCGAGTTACCGTGTACGGTCCGCTACGCGGTGTGACCGGAGCGAAGACGGTCAGCGTCGAGTTCGCCGGCGGAACCGTCGCGGAGGCGGCCGCCGCGTTCGTCGACGCCCACCCCGGGGCGGCCGACCACCTCTACGCCGACGACGGCGACCTCAGACCGAGCGTGCGCCTCTCGGTCGACGGCGAGCGCGTCGAACCGGACGAGGACTGCCCGCCGGACGCCGACCTGACGGTGTTCCCTGCCGTGCAGGGCGGAACCGTCCGCGACCCCGCGGCGTGAGCCGGCTCAGAGGTCGTACTGCGACCGGACGTGTTCGGCGAGCCCGCGGGCTTCGAGCCGGTCCATCGGCGCCAGCATGTCGAGCTGGACGACGCCCGGAAGCCGACCCACCTCGACGCCGCCGGTGAACGTACACCGCGCGCGGACCTCGCCTTCGGTCATGTCGAGGAGCGTCCCCGCCCGGTCGAAGGCGTTCTCGGTCGCCTCGTTGATCGTCGCGCCGCTACCGATCACCTGGATCGGGCCGGTCTCGCGGACCTCGTCGACGCCGTACTGGTCGGCGAGTCGCCGGCCGGTCTCGATCTCCTCGTCGGTGTAGGGCTTGCTGATGTGGGGCAGGTCCTCCTCGTTCGGCAACAACACCGGGCCGTCGATGTCGAGGTCCTTGATAACCTCGACCTCGATCTCCGTCCGGCCGCTCACGTCGGTGGTGTGTAGCGACAGTTCCCCGTCGCCCTGATTGGCGTGGAGGTCGCCGACGTAGACGCCCCCGCCGTCGACTTTGACCGGACAGATCAGGACCGCGCCCTCCCGGACCGCGTTGATGTCCATGTGGCCGTCGGTGCGCTCGGCGAGTTCGTCCTCGTCTTCGAGCCCCCAGTCGTGCTCGGCGCCGATGAGGAACTGCCCGAAGTCCCCCGCGTTGTGGGAGTCGGGCATCTCGATCGGCGGGGTGGTCCCGACGTTCCCGATGAACGGCCGCAGGTGCCCGAGCGTCCCCGGGATCTCGGAGGGCTTGTAGAGCAAGATCGGGTGCTGGCGGGAGTTGTCCGGTAGCGCCATCGCCCCCTCGGCGTCGTTCGCGAGGTCGTCGGCGCCCTCCTCGCCGACGGTCAGGCCGACGGTCCGGTCGTCGTCGAACGCGACCGTGTACCCGTACTCGAACCCGAACGAGGAGGCGTTCGCGCCGCACTCGGCGCACCTGATCGCGTCCTCGCCGGTGCCCTCGACCACGCTCTCGGGCCACTCGGTGCCACACTCCGGACACCGGTGATCGACGAAGGGGTCGTCGCCGAACGCGTCCTCGCGTTCGGCCATGCTCCCGGTGCTCGTCGCGACGCTCGTCACCTCGACGTCGCGGATCTTCAGCGCGATCGCGTCGCCGACTTCGGCGTTCTCGACTCGGACCGGTCGGGTGACCTCGTGGCCGCCCCTGAACTCGGGCGTGATCATCGGGCCCCAGCACGCCGGCGGCGTGTGGGTCCTGATGGTGCCGCCGTCGGCGACCGCCCCGGCCCACTCTTGGTCCGGGCCGACGAGTCCGAGCGTGTACTGATCGACCGACAGTTCCTGCTGGATTTCGTGTTGTGCCATGGGTACGTGTGTCCCTTCGGTTGTGAGTCTCTTAAACAGTGGACACGATTTCACTATTCTCGGGGTTTCCCCAACGGTTATGACATCGAGCGAGAGGGGGCCACAGCGCTCTTTGACCAGTGGGGCGTGGCCGTTCTATGGTCGAGTTCGGATACACCCTTTCGAGCGAAGAACACCCGCCGAACGACCTCGTCGATCACGCCGTCCGCGCCGAGTCGGTCGGCTTCGACTTCGTCTCGATCTCGGATCACTTCCACCCCTGGATCGGCGAGCAGGGCGACGCGCCGTTCGTCTGGACGACTCTCGGCGGGGTCGCCCGCGAGACCGAGCGCCTCGACGTCGGGGTCGGCGTCACCTGTCCGTCGGTGCGGGTCCACCCCGCGATCGTCGCCCAGGCGACCGCGACCGTCGCCGACATGTTCGAGGACGGCGGCCAGCAGTTCTACTTCGGAGTCGGGACCGGCGAGAACCTCAACGAGCACGTCCTCGGCGACCACTGGCCGACCCACCGCGTCCGACTGGAGATGCTCGAAGAGGCGGTCGCGGTGATCCGGAAACTCTGGTCGGGCGAGACGGTTACCCACTACGGCGACCACTACACCGTCGAGAACGCCCGCCTGTTCACCACGCCCGAGGAGTCGCCGCCCATCTGCGTCTCGGCGTACGGCGAGAGGACCGCACGGAAGGCCGCCGAGATCGGCGACGGCTTCTGGTCGGTCGGCCCGCAGGACGTGGTCGAGACGTTCCGGGACGAGGGCGGCGAGGGGCCGGCGTTCGGCCAACTGACGGTGTGTTACGCCGACGACGAGGACGAGGCGGTCGAGACCGCCCACCGGTACTGGCCCAACAGCCTCCTGCCGGGTCAGTTGGCGACCGAACTGGAGACCCCCGAACTGTTCGAGCAGGCGACCGAACTGGTCTCGAAAGACGACGTCCGGGCGGCAGACAGCATCGTCACCGACCCCGATCCGCAGACCCACGTCGACAGCGTCCGAGAGTTCGTCGACGCCGGGTACGACCACGTCTACGTCCACCAGATCGGGCCGGATCAGGAGGCCTTCTTCGACGTCTACGAGGACCACGTCGTGCCGGAGTTCGCATAGCGGTCCGTCCCCGTGACCGACCCGTAGCAGTGGGTGAAACGTCCGTTTCAGTCTCCCGGACGCTTATTTCGGTCGGGCGTCCAGTCTCGGGACATGTCAGTCACGAAAAAACGGGTGGTCCTCGTGCTCCTCGTCGCCTCGCTGGTGGTCCTCGCAGGCTGTTCGGGGAGCGGCGGCGATGCGGCCGAGAGCGCGGCCAACGCGAGCTATCAGGCGACGCAGGCGGCGGGCGGTGACGGCGGTGGCGCGGAGTCGGGCGACTCGGCCGATCGGAGCGCGTCTCAGTCCCGAGATCGGGCGCTGATCCGGACCGGCGAGGTGTCGCTGACCGTCGGAGACTTCGACGCCGCCCGTTCGAACCTCACCGCGGCGACCGAGCGCCGCGGCGGCTTCGTCGGCGACGCCACCGAGCGGGTCCGCGGCGACGACCGGAGGTGGACCGTCGGCGAACTGACTCTCCGGGTGCCGGCAGAGAACTACTCGGCGCTCCTCGACCGCGTGAAGGCCGAGGGAGAGGTCCGGTCGGCGAGCACGCACACGACGGACGTGACCGACAGGCTGGTCGACCTCGACGCTCGATTGGAGAACCTCCGGGCCGAGCGCGACCGACTCCGGACGCTCTACGAGTCGGCTAACGACACCGAGACGGTGCTCGCGGTCCAGCGAGAGCTCTCGGACGTCCAGACCGAGATCGAACGCGCAGAGGCGTCTCGCGAGGCGCTCGAACGGCAGGTCCGGTACTCGACGATCACCGTCGAACTGGCCGAGGAGCGCCCCAAGGCGCCGACGACCGAGCCGACGGCGTGGTACGACACCGGCCCGATCGCGGCGTTTCTCGAATCGGTGAACGGGGTCGGGGTCGCCGTGCGCGCGCTCGCTGTCGGGACGGCGTACGCCGCGCCGTACGCGCTCGCGTTCGGACTCCCGGCAGTCGCGCTCGTCGCGTGCTGGCGGCGGCTCGCCTAGAGGCGCTCGTCGACGTGGTCGGCGGCCTTCAGCGCGAGCGCCGCGATGGTGAGCGTCGGATTGAGCGCGCCGCTGGTGACGAAGACGCCGCTCGACGCGATCGCGAGGTTCCGGAGGTCGTGGGTCCGGAGCCGGGGGTTCACGACGCTCGACTCGGGGTCGAGACCCATCCGGGTCGTCCCCATGTGGTGGAACGCCGGCCCGGTGGCCTCTGGGCCGACCGTCCACGAGACCTCGACGCCGAGCTCGTCGAGGATCGCGGCCTGAATCTCGTTCGCGCGCCGGAGGGTCGCCTCGGTGCGGTCGTCGAGTTGCCAGTGGATCTCGGGGACGGGGTTGCCGTGGTCGTCGGTGGTCGAGCGGTCCAGCGCGATCCGGTTTTCCTTCCGAGGGCGCTGGCCGACCAGCCCGCCCATCGCGATCGAGTCGCCGTAGGACTCTCGGAGGGAGTCGAGCAGGTCGTCGCCCCACTCGTCGCCGGCGAGCGCCGTCTCGACCGGCGAGGGCCCGGCGTAGTTCAGGAACTCCAGTTTGAGCGGCCCGGGCTCGGGGCCGTCGCCCGACCACTCGGGGACCCCGCCGGCCGGTCCGTCGGTCCCCCGGGTCGGGTCGTCGTAGAACTGGTGGCACTCGCTGGTGATGAATCCGACGTGGTTCTGGCGGGTCTCCCGATCGATCGTCCCGCCCATCCCCGCAAACAGGTGGTCCATGAAGTACCGCCCGACCGCGCCCGAGGAGTTTGCGAGGCCGTCGGGGTACGCCGACGACTCCGACAGCAGGAGCAGTCGCGGCGTCTCGACGCCGCCCGCCGCCAGCACGAACTCTCTGGCCTCCTGTCGGTGGGTCCGACCGTCGGGCGCGGCGTAGACGGCCGCGGTCACCCGGTCGCCAGCCGCGTCGTGTTCGAGGCGCTGGACCGGCGCGCGGTCGATCACCCGCGCCCCCTCGGACTCGGCTCTCTCGACGTGGTGGTCGGCCGAGTACTTCGCGCCGGAGGGACACACCGGCTTGCAGGTGCCGTAGCCGACGCACGCACTCCGGCCGTCGTACCCCTCGGAGTTGCGCGCGTTGGGCACCGAGTGCATCGCCACGCCGAGGCGCTCGCAGGCCTCGGCGAAGACGGAGTCGCTGTGGGAGGGCTCGAAGGCGGGCAGGGGAAACGGCTCCTCGCGGGGCGGCCCGAAGGGGTTGTCGTCGGCCCCCGCGACCCCGAGCAGGGACTCGGCCTCGGCGTAGTACGGCCGGAGGTCCCGGTAGTCGATCGGCCACGGCTCGAAGTCCGACTCGCGAAACCGCATCACCATCCCCTGCCAGTGGAGGGTGGTGCCGCCGACGCCCTTGACCCGCGCGGCGTTCAGCGGGTAGGAGCGCTCGCCGGCGGCGGTGTAGGCGTCGCGCTCGCCGCCCATCTCCCAGACCGAGTGTGGGTGGTGGGCGGGTCGGATCGCCCGCTCCATCCGTTCGGTTCGGTCCGCGAAGTCGAACCGCTCGCCGGCTTCGAGAATCACGACGTCCCGGCCGTCGCTGGCGAGTCGGTGGGCGACCAGCGCGCCCGCCGGGCCGGCGCCGACGACGCAGACGTCCGCCCGCTCGGAGGGCGTCCGGTCGGGGGTCGTCCCGTCGGTCATTCGCCGGGCCCCCGCCGATAGCTCGTCGCCCCGCCGGGGTGGCCCTGCGGGTTCTCGATGCCGACCAGTTCGCCCCCGGTCGGGGAGGTGTAGAGGGCGTACAACAACTCGTTGACCGCGTAGTAGCGGACCCGCTCGCGGTCCGAGCCGTCCGGGTCGGGGTCGGCGTCGTCGACGGCCATCTGGTCGAGGACCGACTCGCGGGTCTCGGCGTCGAGCGCCCGGAAGTCGGCGTCGTGCCACGTCCGGGCGTACTCGTCGAGGGTGTCGAGCGCGTCGACGATTCCGTCTCGGTAGCCCTCCCGGTCTTCGACCCGGCCGAGCGCGTACCGCCTGACGAACTCCTCGACGCCTGAAACCTCGGCGGGGTAGACGACGTCCGCGACCGCGACCAGCGCGTCGAGGCGCTCTTCGGGCGAGGGTCGGTCGGGCGCGGGCTCGTCGCCCCCGTCGAAGGGGTTACCGTCGAGCGCGGCGGTCGCACCGACCGTGACGCCGCCCGCGGCGAGCGCGGCTAACGCGTCACGGCGACTCAGTTCCATTCGAGACGGATTAGGCACACCTAAAACTTAGGCGTTGCTACTTTCCCCGACGATCGGAGGCGTCCGACCGGATAGCCTGCATCATTTAAGTGTCAACCGTGCGTACGTCCGCCCGCACTCATGCAACTCACCTACTACGGCCACTCGACGTTCCACGTCGACGTCGACGGCACGGAACTGCTCGTCGACCCGTTCTTCGACAACCCCAAGACCGACGCCGACCCCGAGGAACTCGACCCAGACTACGTACTGCTCACGCACGGCCACGCCGACCACATCGGCGACGTGGACCGCTACGAGGGGACGACGCTCGTCGCGACCCCCGAAATCGTCTCGTACTGTCGCGACGAGTTCGGCGACTTCGACGCGGTCGGGGGGATGGGAATGAACCTCGGCGGCACCGTCGAGGTCGGCGAGGCGTTCGTCACGATGGTCCGGGCCGACCACACCAACGGGATGGACACCGACTACGGCGCGACCGGCGGGATGCCCGCCGGCTTCGTGATCAGCGACACAAAGCCCACGCAGGTCTCGGACGCCGACAGCCAGTCGTTCTACCACGCGGGCGACACCTCGCTGATGAGCGAGATGCGCGACGTGATCGGTCCGTTCCTCGAACCCGACGTCGCCGCGGTCCCCATCGGCGACCACTTCACGATGGGGCCGGCACAGGCCGCCCTCGCGGTCGACTGGGTCGACGCCGACCACGCGGTTCCGATCCACTACGACACGTTCGCGCCGATCGAACAGGACCCCGAGGACTTCAGCCGCGAGGTCGCGGCGACGGGGAGCGACGCCGAGGTGACGGTGCTCGACGGCGACGAGACCCTCGACCTCGACGAGTAGCCCCGCCGGCGTCCGACCACCGTTTCTGCCCGATGAGCAATACTTAGGGACGTGGCGACCGTCGGTTCACGCGCATGTCGAAACAAGTTACCAGCATCTCGGAGGAAGGCTTCGCCGCGCAGAACGAAATCCGCGACTACAGCGTCGATATCGACGCGACCGGCGAGTCGGCCCCCGACACCCTAGAGAGCCTGCTCGCGGCCTACGGCTCGTGTTACGTCCCCGCGCTCCGCGTCGGAGCCGAACAGCGCGACGTCGGCGAGCTCGGCCGCATCGAGATCGACATCGAGGGCGAGCTCAACGACGACGACAAGCTCGATGCGGTCTCGTTCGCCGTCAAGACCGAGGCCGACGTCGACGACGAGCAGGCCGAGAAGGTAATCGAGCGCGCCGACGAACTCTGCAAGGTCGGCGACGCCGTCAAGGAGTCGCTGGAGGCGGAGGTCACCGTCCACGGCGACGCGTTCTGAGCCGGCGACCGTCCGCGCTTTTCTCGGCGGTCGCGGTGGCTCCGACCGACGCCGGTCGAGCACGGGTCGAGACGGGGACCCGAGCGCCGGCGCTCGCCCGGCAGGAAAACCCTGATACGCCCCCCAATCCAAGGGTTCGAACATGTCCGACAGAGGCGGCTGGCAAGACATCATCGTCGGCGACCGGATGGCGGTAGATCAGGAGTTCTCCCAGCGCGTCGCGGACTCGGAGTTCTCCCGACAGGAGTGGGGCCTCGTCATGACCGCCGTGGAGTTCGAGATCGAGGACCCCGGCGACGCCGAGGCCGCCCGGATCGTCGCCGACACCTCGAAGGTCGAACAGGTGATGCCCGAGATGGAGAACATCCGCTCGCAGATGGACGCCATGGGCGGTGGCGGCGGGGGCGGTTCGAGCGCCGGCGGGGGTGGAGTCTTCGACTCCGTCAAGGATGCGCTCGGGCTCGGCGGCGGCGGAGGCGGCGTCGACGACGACCGGCTCCGGGCCGCCGAGCGACTCGCCCAGGAGTACGCCGAGGAACTCCAACAGCGGCTCGAATCCCAGGGCAAGTGGGAGCAGGTCCGCGAGACCGCGAGCCGGTAGATGGGGCGACGATTCGCCCCGGGAGCGTGGCGCTACGCCGCGGTCCCGCTCGCGCTCGCCGTCCCGGCGGTCGTGGTCTCGCCGCTCGGGAGCCTCGCGGCGCTCGCGCTGGCGGCGGCGGTGCTCGCGTTCCACCGCGATCCGGACCGCTCGCCCGCGGGCGACGGCGTCCTCGCGCCGGCCGACGGTCGCGTGTCGGTCGTCCGTGAGGAGGGCGACCGGGTCCGGGTCGGCGTGTTCATGAACGTGACCGATGTCCACGTCAACCGCGCGCCGATCGGCGGCGAGGTCGAGGCCGTCGACCACGAGCCGGGCAAGCATCGCCCGGCGTTCACCAAGGAGTCGGACCGCAACGAGAAGGTCCACGTCCGGTTCGACGACCACGAGGTGACGCTCATCGCCGGCGCGTTCGCGCGCCGCATCCACCCCTACGTCGAGGCCGGCGACCGCCTCGGGCGCGGCGACCGACTCGGCCACATCTCGTTCGGGAGCCGCGCGGACGTGTTCCTGCCGGCGTCGGTCGAGCGCGCGGACGTCGCGGTCGAACGCGGCGACGCCGTCCGGGCGGGCGAGACGGTGCTCGCCCGCTACACCTCGTCGCCGCTGTGAAACAGGGTCAGCTCCTCGGCCTCGTAGATGTTGATGAGCTCGTTGATGAGTTCGTCGTACGATTCGTCCTCTGTCTGGAGGCTGTCGAGCCGTTCGATCGTTTCCGCGTCGACTTGGATCTCGGGCATCGCCGAGAGTAGGCCGTCTTCACAGTTAAGCAATCGGGGGAAGTCCGAGCCTACTGCTTTCCCCGATCGCGAACTTAAATTATGATCGCTGTTTCCGGAGTCCGGGGAACGTCGGAACGTACCGTAACAGCCGGTTACCAGTCGCGGTAGCGGTTGATTACGGGGGTGTAGGTACTGGATAACAAAGTGCCTCTAGTGGCGTGTAACTATCGCTACGCATGACCACGACCGACAACAGACTCACCAACGGCGACGACACGATGGCGGAAAACCGGTGCCAGAGCTGCGGTTCGTTCGTGACGCGGGACTTCGCGCGCGTCTTCGGGAACAACCACAACGAAGTGTTCGGCTGTCTCGAGTGCATGACAGCCACCGAGGTCAAGAAGGGCGGCGCGCGCGCCGAAACAGTCGATACGACCAACCTCATCGGCGGGCGCGAGCCGCTCCGGTAGTTTCGCCGGTCGCGAGAACAGTCTACTTCTCCGAGTCCGCGAGCGACGCCAACACCGCGTCAGTCACGTCTCGCGTCGTCGCCGACCCGCCCAGATCAGGCGTGTGGGGCCCGGTCGAGAGCGTCTGTTCGACCGCGCTTCGGACCCGCTCGCCCGCCCGGTCGTGGCCGAGGTACTCTAACAGGAGCGCGGCCGACAGCATCGCGGCGCTCGGGTTCGCGACGCCGTCGCCGGCGATGTCTGGCGCGGTGCCGTGGACCGGCTCGAACACGCCCCGCTCGGGGCCGACGTTCGCGCTCGGCAACAGGCCGAGTCCGCCGACGAGACCGGCCGCCAGGTCCGAGAGCACGTCGCCCGCGAGGTTCGGACACACCACTACGTCGTACTCCTCGGGGCGCTGGACCAGATGCATCGCCAGCGCGTCCATCAGCGCGTCGTCGTAGGGCACGTCGAACTCGTCGGCGACCGCCTCGGCGGTCTCCAGAAACAGGCCGTCGGTCGTCCGCATCACGTTCGCCTTGTGAGCGATGGTCACGCTCTTCTCGCGATCGGCGGCGTACTCGAAGCCGTAACGCGCGATTTCCTCGGACGCCGCCTCGGTAACGACCCGTGTCAGGGTCGTTACGCCCGGCGCAATCTCGGTCTCGTGGCCCGCGTAGACGCCTTCGGTGTTCTCGCGGACGAAGACCAGATCGGTGTCGGGGTGGAGCGCGTCGGTGCCGGGGTACGCCCGGACGGGCCGGACGTTGGCGAACGACTCGACCGCGCGCCGGAGCGGCAAGATCACGTCCGCGGCGGTCTCCCCGGCGGCGCCAAACAGCGTCGCGTCCGCGCTCGCGACGAGGTCGCGGGTCGCGTCGGGGAGCGGTTCGCCGGTCTCTTCGGCCACCTCGTCGCCCGCCTCGGCCGTCTCGAACTCGAAGTCCGGATCGACCGCCGCAAGCACTTCGCGGGCCGCGGGGGTGACCTCCCGGCCGATGCCGTCGCCGGGCACGACCGCGATCGTCTCGGTCACGCGTCGCCTCCCGCGCCGGCCTCGATGTACGGCAGGCTCGCGGCGGTCTCCGCGACCGCCTCGGCGTTCGATTTCATCAGCGCGGTCGTGTCCCAGACGCCCTCGACGAGCGCCCGGCGCTGGGCGTCGTCGACGGTCGCGTCGATCTCGCGGTCGCCGTACGAGACGGTCTCGTCGTCCACGTCGACGTCGATCTCGGCGTCGGGGTTCTCGTCGACGAACTCCTGAAGCGCCTCGATCTCCGCCTGATCGGCGGTCACGGTCGGCACCCCCAACGCGAGGCAGTTGCCCGCGAAGATCTCCGCGAAGCTCTCGCCGACGATGGCGTCGATGCCCCACCGCTTGAGCGCCTGCGGGGCGTGCTCGCGCGAGGAGCCACAGCCGAAGTTGGCGTTGACCACGAGGATCGAGGCGTCGCGGAACCGATCCTCGTTGAACGGGTGGTCTTTCGGCTCGTCGTCGTCGGTGAACCGCACGTCCTGGAAGACGAACTGGCCCAGCCCGTCGAAGGTGACGACTTTCAGGAACCGGGCGGGGATGATCTGATCGGTGTCGATGTCGTTGCCCCGGACGGGCACGCCCGTCCCGGTGACTCGCTCGACGGTCTCGACGTCCTCGGTCATGCTTTCACCTCCGTCTCGGGGAGGTCGCGGACGTCCGTGACCTCGCCCTCGATCGCGGCCGCGGCGACCATCCGGGGGTTCATCAGCACCGTCCGGCCCTCCTTGCTCCCCTGTCGGCCCACGAAGTTGCGGTTCGACGAGGAGGCACACGCCTCGTCGCCCTCGAGCTGGTCGGGGTTCATCCCGAGACACATCGAACAGCCCGCGCCCCGCCAGTCGAAGCCGGCCTCGCGGAACACCTCGTCGAGGCCCTCGCGCTCGGCGGCGGCCTTCACGCGCTGACTGCCGGGCACGACCATCGCGCGCACGTCGTCGTGGACCTCCCGCCCCGCGACCACGCGGGCGGCCCGCCGGAGGTCCGGGAGTCGCGCGTTGGTGCACGAGCCCAGGAAGGCGACGTCGATCGGGTAGCCCGCCATCGTCTCGCCGGGTTCGACGCGCATGTGCTCCTGTGCGCGCCGGGCGGTATCTTGTTTGTCCTCGGGGAGGTCTTCCGGGGCGGGGATCGGGTCGTCGATCCCCACGCCCTGTCCGGGCGTGGTGCCCCACGTCACCACGGGGTCGAGCGCGGAGCCGTCGATGACGACCTCGTCGTCGTACTCGGCGTCGTCGTCCGACGCGATCGACTCCCAGTAGGGCTTGAGCTCCTCGAAGCGCTCGGGGTCGTCTTCGAAGGCGTCGGTCTCCCGGAGCCACTCGTAGGTGGTCTCGTCGGGCTCGACGTAGCCCGCGCGGGCGCCACCCTCGATCGACATGTTGCAGATGCTCATCCGGCCCTCCATGTCGAGGTTCCGGATCGCCTCGCCGGCGTACTCGTAAACGTAGCCGACGCCGCCGTCGGTGCCGAGCCGGCGGATGATCTCCAGGATCACGTCCTTGGCCTCGACGCCCTCGCCGAGCTCGCCGTCGACCCGGACGCGTCGGACGTCTTTTTTCTCCATCGCCACGGTACCGGTCGCCAGCACGTCCCGGATCTGGGAGGTGCCGATCCCGAACGCCAGCGCGCCGAACGCGCCGTGCGTGGAGGTGTGGCTGTCGCCACAGACGACCGTCATGCCGGGCTGGGTGAGCCCCTGCTCTGGGCCGATGACGTGGACGATGCCCTGATCGCCGGTACCGGGATGCGAGAACTCGATGCCGGCCTCCCGGACGTTCTCCTCCAGTTGGGACATCATCTCCTCGGCCGCCCCCTCGAAGGGCCGGTCGAGGTCGTCGGTCGGGACGATGTGGTCGACGGTCGCGTGGGTGCGCTCGGGATACGCGACCTCCATGTCGCGCTCCCGAAGCATCCCGAACGCCTGCGGGCTTGTCACCTCGTGGACGAGGTGGAGCCCGACGAACAGCTGGTCCTGTCCGGTCGGGAGCGTGGTCACCTTGTGGCGGTCCCACACCTTGTCGTAGAGGGTCCCCTCGCTCATCGGGACCCCTCCGCCGTGGGACGCCGTCGGCTGTTCGCCGTTGCGACCGGAAAAGCGGATCGTACGTTCATTCTTCGGACTCTACGGGCTCTTCGGCTCCGCCGCGCTCGAAGACCCGATTCGCGCTCTCGGCGTCCCGCGGCGGGGTGTGGTCGACGTCTTTCATCTTCTCGGGCGATTCGGATCGCTCCTCGTCGTCGGCGGATTCGGACTCGTCGACTCTCTCGCCGCCGTCCGCGACGACGATCGGGCCGCGCTCGAACGGTCGGTTTACCGCGCCGTGGTCGCCGTACGGGTGGGTGTGGCTCACGTCTCGCATCGATCGGTCCGTGGTGTGTGTGTCAGTCATCTGCGCTCACTCGCTCCTGTTCGGTCTCCTCGTCGGCCGTCTCCTCGTCTTCGCTCCACGCGAACAGGTCGCGGAGCTCGGCGCCGACGTCCTCGATCTCGTGTTCGATGTCGCGTTGCTTGTGCTGGTGGTAGGCCGGTCGGCCGGCCTGATTCTCGACGATCCACTCGCGGGCGAACTCGCCGTTCTGGACGCCTTCGAGCGTCTCCTCCATGTTCTGGCGCACGTTCTCGTCGATGATCTCGGGGCCCTGAGTCAGCCCGCCGTACTCGGCGGTGTCCGACACCGAGTCCCACATCTCGCGCATCCCGCCCTCGTACATCAGATCGACGATGAGCTTCATCTCGTTGAGACACTCGAAGTACGCCATCTCCGGCGAGTAGCCGGCGTCGACAAGCGTCTCGTAGCCGGTCTTGATGAGCTCGGTGACGCCGCCACAGAGCACCGCCTGCTCGCCGAACAGGTCGGTCTCGGTCTCCTCGCGGAACGTGGTCTCGACGACGCCCGCGCGCGTACAGCCGATGGCCTTCGCGTACGCCAGCGCCTCGGACTTGGCCTCGCCGGTCGCGTCCTGATACACTGCCAGCAGGCCCGGGGTCCCCTCGTCGTTCTCGTAGTTGCGCCGGACGAGGTGGCCCGGGGACTTGGGCGCGACCATGGTCACGTCGACGTCCTCGGGCGGCTCGATCTGGCCGTAGTGGATGTTGAAGCCGTGGGCGAACTGGAGGGTGTCGCCGGGTTCCAGCCCGTCTTCGATGTCGTCGTACACCGCGGGCTGGACCGTGTCGGGCACCAGCACCGAGACCACGTCGGCCTCGGCGGCGGCGTCGGCCGGCGTCGCCACGCGGAGCCCGTCGGCCTCCGCGGCGCTCCGCGACGCGGAGCTCTCGCGGAGCCCCACGACCACGTCGACCCCGCTGTCGGCGAGGTTCTGGGCGTGGGCGTGTCCCTGGCTCCCGTAGCCGAGTACGGCTACGGTCCGGTCGTCTATCTTCGCGCTGTTCGCGTCGTCGTCGTAGTAGATCTCGGTGTCGAATTCGTCAGTCATCGTATGTTCCGGTTCGGGTGTCGTCTTTTCTCGTCTTCTCGGCGGCTTTCTCGTGGCCCGGCTCCTCGCCGGGCGTCGTCGGCGTGTCGCCGCGGGCGAGCGCGGTCTGGCCGGTCCGGGCGATCTCGATGATGCCGAACTGCCGGAACGCGTCGACCGCGTCGTCGATCTTCTGCTGGTCGCCGGTGATCTGGACCGTGATGGTCCGCGGGCCGGCGTCGAGGGTCTGGCCCTCGTACATCTGGGTGATCGCGTGGACCTTGTCGGGCTCGTCGCCCCGGACTTTCAGGACCACGAGTTCGGCACAGACCGCGTCGTCGTCGAGCTCGCCGACCTGGATCACGGGCCGGAGCTTCTCGACCTGCTTTTTGACCTGGTCGATGCCGTCGTCGGTCTCCTCGACCACGAGCGTGATCCGGGCGTTGCCCTCGACGGTGGTCGGTCCGACCGTCAGGCTCTCGATGTTGAACTGGCGCCGGGAGAACAGCCCGGAGACCTTCGCGAGCACGCCGGGCTCGTGTTCGACCAGCGCGGAGACGACCGCGGTCCGGGTGTCCTGCTCGGCCTCGACCTCGGGGTCGATCCGGGTTCCCTGCTTGGTGCGCCGACCGTCCGGGTGTGGGCGCTCGTCGGGCGCCGGACCTTGGAGGCCTTCGGTCATAGCTGGTCCTCCGAGAGGGCGAACTTCCCGTTTGCCCCGCCGCTCGGGACCATCGGGTAGACGTTCTCCGCGGGGTCGATGCGGACGTCGACGACCGACGGGCCGTCGTAGGCCAGCGCGGCCTCGACGGTGTCGGCCACCTCGTCGTAGTCCGAGACGGTAAAGCCCTGCGCGCCGAACGCCTCGGCGAGGGGTTCGAACTCGGGACACCAGTTGTACTCCGAGGCCGAGTGGCGGCCGTCGTAGAAGGCGTCTTGCCACTGTCGGACCATCCCGATGTACTCGTTGTTGAGCACCGCGACGGTGATGTCGAGGTTCTCGCGGACCGCGACCGACAGCTCCTGCATCGTCATCAAAAACGAGCCGTCGCCCTCGAAGCAGACGACCTGCTGGTCGTCGTCGGCGGCGAACTTCGCGCCGATGGCCGCGGGCAGGCCGTAGCCCATCGTCCCGAGCCCGTGAGAGGAGACCCACGTCCGGGGTTCGGTGTACGTCCAGTACTGGACCGCCCACATCTGGTGTTGGCCGACGCCGGTGGTGACGATGGTGTCGTCGCCGGTCGCCTCGTCGAACGCCTCCACGACGAACTGGGGCTTGAGGGGCTCGTCGTCGGGCGTGGCGTAGTCCATCGGGTACTCGCTCTTCCACGTCCAGCACTGCGAGCGCCACTCTCGGCAGTCAGGGGCCCGCTCCATCTCGGCGTCGAGTTGGTCGAGGACGGTGGCGGCGTCGCCGATCAGCGCCACGTCGGCCGTGACGTTCTTGGAGATCTCCGCGGGGTCGATGTCGACGTGGAGCACCTCGGCCTCGGGCGCGAACGTGTCGACCCCGCCGGTGAGCCGGTCGTCGAACCGGGTGCCGACCGCGAGCATCACGTCGCAGTGGGTCGTCGCCATGTTGGCGTAGCCGGTGCCGTGCATCCCGACCATCTCCAGCGAGAGGTCGTCGTCCTCGGGGAACGCGCCGACCGCGGGCATCGAGGTCGCGACCGGGATCTCGTACTCGCGGGCGAACGCCCGCAACTCCTCGGTGGCGTCGCCCTTGATGACGCCGCCGCCGACGAGGACGACGGGCTTTTCGGCGCGTTCGAGCCGTCGGGCCGCCTCGGCGACCGCCTCGTCGTCGGCCTCAGTCTGGGGGTCGTAGGTGTCCGGGACGGTCGCGTCCCCGGGCTCGACCGCGGTCTCGTCTTGGGTCACGTCCTTGGGGAGGTCGACCAGCGTCGGGCCCGGTCGCCCCGCGGCGGCGTAGGCGAACGCCTCCCCAACGGTGTCGCCGACCGTGTCGGCGTGGTCGGCGAAGTAGTTCGTCTTCGTGATCGGGGCGGTGACGCCGGTGGTGTCGGTCTCCTGGAAGGCGTCGTTGCCGACGAAGTCTGTCGGCACCTGCCCGGTGAGCGCGACCATCGGGTCCGAGTCCATGTCGGCGTCCGCGATCCCGGTCACGAGGTTGGTCGCGCCCGGTCCGGAGGTCGCCAGACAGACCCCCGGCGTGCCCGAGACGATGCCGTAGGCGTCGGCGGCGTGAGCCGCGGCCTGCTCGTGGGCCATCATGACGTGGCGCAGGTCCGAGTCGTACAGCGCGTCGTAGACGGGCATGATCGCACCGCCCTGCACGCCGAACATGGCCTCCGCGCCGGCGTTTTCGAGCGCCGCGACGACCGAGTGGGCGCCGGTCCGACCCGGCTCGGCGTCGGTCGCCGACGGGTCCTCGCCGGGCTCTGGCTCTAACTCGGCTTCGGCTTCGGTTTCGGCGTCGAACGATGGGCTGACCGGGTCGCTCACGGTCGGCTCACCTCCGGGGTTGGATGTGTGCGATACGTCTGGGTTCTGGCGTCGTGTGTCGAATTCATCTGTCGAGCGCGCGGCGTGCTGTTCGGAATCGATGCGGCGAGTCGGGTCGGAAAAGAGGTGTAGTAGGGGCTCAAGCCCCTACAATAATCACGCGCTCGACGGCCACGCCGCTCCCCGTGCGGGCCAGCGGCCGAGTGGCGAGTGACCGTCGCATCTGTAGTCGAATGGTACCGGGCCCCACTGTAATAACTCTTGCCCGCTCGGCAACGGTTGCCCGAAGCGCGCGGGGTTGCCACGCCGGGCCGGCGACCCGCCGGAACGACGGCGACCGCCGCGCGCGGCTGTCGGACGGGGGCGAACCGGCGAGGCGCCATCAGGCGCTGACCTCCGTTTCCTCGCGGGCGACGCCGGCCTCGCGGGCGAACCGTTCGAGGTCGGTCGTCGTGACGCGGTTCTTTTCGGCGCCGTAGTCTTTCACCCGGCGGGTGATCTCCCGGACCTCGTCGTCGGTCGGCTCGAAGCCCGAATCCTCCAGTCGCTTGCGGACCGAGTTCGTTCCGGTGTGTTTGCCCAGGACGAACTCCCGCGTTGCCCCCACCATCTCGGGAGTCATCACGCCCGGCTCGAAGGTGTCTGAGTTCTCGATGACGCCCGCGGCGTGGATGCCGCTCTCGTGGGCGAACGCGTTGTCGCCGACGATCGGCTTGTTGGCGGGCACCGGGACGTCGCTGTACTCCTCGACCGCCCGCGACAGCTCGGTGATCCGGGTCGTGTCGATACCGGTGTCGACGCCGTAGACGCTCTCGACGGTCATCACGACCTCCTCGTAGGCCGCGTTGCCCGCGCGCTCGCCGATCCCGTTGACCGAGACCTGCGCCTGATCGGCGCCGGCCTCGAAGCCGGCGACCGCGTTCGCCGACGCCATCCCGAAGTCGTCGTGGGTGTGGACGTCGATGCGCGCGTCGGTGTGCTCGTCGACCGTCGTCACCAGTTCGGCGAACCGCGCCGGCGTGGCGACCCCGCAGGTGTCGGGGATGTTGATCCAGTCGACGCCCGCCTCCGAGACCGCCTCGACCACCTCGGCGAGGTAGTCCTCGTCGGTTCGGGTGGCGTCCATCGGCGAGAACATCGCTGTCGCGCCCGCCTCCGTGACGCGCTCGACCGCCGCGACCGAGCGCTCGACGACCTCCTCGCGGGTGGCGTGCATGGAGTCTTCCAGCTGGACGTCGCTGGTCGAGGCGAAGACGTGGACCATCTCGACGCCGGAGTCGAGTGCGGCCTCCACGTCCTTGTCGACCACGCGGGCCAGCCCGCAGACGGTCGTGTTCGTGCTCGCGGCGATGTCGCTGACGGCCTCGAACTCGGCGTCGGAGTTGACCGGGAACCCAGCCTCGATTACGTGGGTGCCCATGTCGTCCAAGGTCGCGGCGATGGCGCGTTTCTCGTCGTAGGAGAAAGACGTCCGCGGTGCCTGTTCACCGTCGCGCAGGGTCGTATCGAAGACCCGCGCGGAGTCGACGTCAGTAGTGGAAGCTAACGTGCCCTCGAAGAACTCGATCCCCCCGGCTGGTACCGGAGGAGGACATGTCGTTGTCGGACATTGTACTCCTACCTCGGGTCACTCTCCTATTTAAGCGTACCGCTGCGACAGATCGCGACCCGACGATTCGAGTCGCCGATCGCGCTCGCCGCGAGCAAAACCGCAAGACGTCAACGTCATCTAAGACACTATGTTTGATTAAGGGACCTTATACTCACGAACCGGAGGTGACGGTATCGCCCTCGCCCGACCGTCGTCGAGAGACGGCGTCCCGAACCGGGCCGAAGTCCCCGATCGTCCGCCCTCACAGCGCCGAGAGCGCCTCGCGGGCGTTCTCGACCGCGGCCGCCTTCTCGGCGGGGTAGGCCTCGACTTTCGCACGGAACGTGATGCCCTCCCCGAGCGCGATCTCCCCGCGGTAGGCCGCCTGTTTGTCGAACCGCAAGAAAAGCGAGCAGTTGTCGTCGACTCGCTCGTCGAGTTCTGAGAGCAGTCTCTCTGCGTCCGGGAGCTCCGCCACTTTCGAGAGGACGTGGCGCATCTCGTCGGCGGTCTCGACCCGCGAGGACAGCACCACGATGCGGTCGCCGTGGTGGCCCTCGCTCTCGGCGCGCTCGATCTCGATCTCCTCGGGGAGGAACGTCCGGAGCGCCTGCTCGACGCGCTTGTCGTCTTCGGTGGCGTAGCAGAACGCGCGCAGATCGACGTAGTGGAACGGGACTTCTGCCATTGGGAGGCGTACGTACCGGGGAGTGAAAAAGTCGTTACTCCTCGGCGGCTTCCAGCGAGTCCTCGGGGATGCCGGTCTCCTGGCCGTCCTCGAAGCTCACGGTGTACGTGCTGTCGCCGAACATCGTGTCCATGACCTGCGTGATTTCGCCTTCCTGCCCGTCGTAGTCGCTGTGTTCGTCGTGCAACACGACGCGGTCTTCCTTGTCGAAGCTCATGGCTTCGAGTAACCCGGCGCGGGGTAAAAGCGGCCCGATTTCGACCGCGACGCCGCCCGACGATTCACTGGGCCGACAGCGTCTCCCGCAAGACGACGCCGAACTGCCCGACCAGCACGCTGACGAACAGACAGGCCGGCAACAGGAACGCGAGCGCCACGAAGCTCCACACCACCGTCAGCAGCGTCAGGTCGATCTGGACCGCCCGCGGGAGCGCGGCCAAGTTCCGCCACGAGACCGCCCCGACGACCACGAGCGACAGCAACCCGCCGACCAGTCCTGCACCGCCCGAGTCGACGTACTCCGACTGGAACCGGTCGCTGGCGAGCCCGCCGACCGCGCCGGCGACCGCCGGGGTCGCGGCGTAGACCGCCATCGGCGGCCGGATTACCACGAGGAGGACCCCGACGACCACCGCCTGCGCGAGTCCGCCGAGGAGGATCGCACCGTTTCGCACGTCTACACAGACTCCGCAAGCTATCAAAAGCGTTGGGCCTGCTCGCGGCTCGGGGCCGCTCCGAGGGCCCTCGATCGCGCCGAACTGCGCCCATTCTTTCGTCCGGGTGACCGAAGACTTATTCGGTCTCTCGGGGTACAATCGGCACCTGAGCGTTTCGCTCACTCCGTTCGGCCGCCCGGTTCCAGTCGTCTCGTCCCGACCGCCCGACCGATGACGGCGGTCGACGACCTCTGGTATCTCGCGACCCGGGTCGACCAGCGCGCCGAGCGCGTCTACCACCGACTGACCGAGGCCCACGAGGACTTCCTCGAACGGACCTACCGGCGTCGGGTCTCCCGGCGGCGGTTCCGGACGCTCGCCGAGCGCGAACTCGGCGAGGAGGCGGGCGTCGACGCCGAGTTCGACGGGCTCGCGCTGTCGATACGGGTCGACATCGAGTGGGAGGACCACGCGACGGGAGGCGTGCTTCCGCTGTTCGAAGCCCGCGCGGAGTCGGCCCGGCCGACAGTCTCGGACCCCGACGGCGAGATCACCGACGCCGGGTGGTTCGACGAACTCCCGGAGGACACCCGCGATCGGGCGGATCTGGTGGCGTGGCGCGAACGCGCTCTGGAGTGACACCGCCGAAAAAAGGCCGCCGGCCCGCCGGTCGCGTCCTCAGTCCTGATACTCGCGGCGGAACCCCCGAAACTCCGTCCGGTGGGCCTCCTCGTCGCTCAGGATCGTGACCGCGAGGTCCTCGGTCACCGGGTCGTCGCCGTCGGTCGCGGCGTCGACGAGGTCCCGGTACGTCTCGATGGCGTCCTCTTCGGCGTCGAGCACGCCGTTGATGACCGAGAGCACGTCCGTCGAGTCCTCTGGGGGCTGGAGGCTCTCCTGGCGCGCCTCGAAGTCGTAGGAGGCCGGCGGGCGCTCGTCGAGTTGTTTGAGTCGGTTGCCGAGCTGCTCGGCGTGGCCAAGCTCCTCCTGAATGTCGGTTTCGAGGCTCTCTTTGACCTCCTCGGCGCTGACCCCTTCGAGCACGATGGAGTTCGTGAGGTAGTTCATCACCGTCTCTATCTCGTCGCTGTACGCCTTCTTGAGCAGGCGCGTGATCTCTTCGTTCGTCATGCGTCACTGTATACGGCTTCACGCTCCTTATTGTTGTGGCGGCGCCACCCCCGAGATCGGCGATACCGGTCCCGCGACGGGCCAGGCTCGACGGTAGTACTCGACGAGAAAACGGGCGCTCGGTGATCAGTGCGGGGAGAAGCCGTCGATCACGCCGTCGCAGTCCGGACACGACACCAGTTCCGAGCCCGGACTCTTGCGTCCGAGGGGGTCGCCGTTCCGCTGTGTCTGGGAGTTAGTCCGCCGATTCAGTTCGGAACCGCAGTGTGGACATTCTATCATGCGTCACCACGAACCACTATGGGAACAGATACCATTACCCGCACCACGCTGATATACTTTGTGTCCCCCGGGTACGGCCCGCGACGCTCCCGAATTTGCCGAACCCGACTCACGACCCCGGCAGAATGTCGCCGAGCGCGGCCCCGATCGCCATCGCGGTGAACGTCACGCTCACCTGACACACCGCGAGCCACGGCTCGGCCCAGTCGACCCGGCCCCAGACCGTCATGGTCGCGGTCGCCGTGAGAAACGAGATCCCCAGCACCCCGGCGAGGCGTCTGGGAATCACGCCGAACAGCGGCCGGTGGATCTCGACCTGCTGGATCTCGGCGACGTAGAGGAGTCCGATCACGATGCCGACGGCGCCGGCGAGGGTGACGACCAGCGAGGTCGGGTTCGCCGCGACGAACTCCCCGATTTCGAGCGTCCCGCCTTCGACCAGCATGGGGATGCCGAACACGACGCTCCCGACCAGCGCCTCGGCGGCGTCGTGGCGGTCGAACCCCCGGATGACCCGGCCGAACGCGGACGGCTGGACCCGACGGGCGACCCGGATCGTCTCCCTGACCTGCTCGCGCTCGTGGGGGTCGTCGACGGCGTCCTCTAGCTCTTCGAGTTCGTCGAGCAGGTCCTCGAGGTCGGCGTCGGAGGTCCGATCGGGGTCGGTCACGTCTGGTCAGTGACGCCGATCAGACATAAGCGTCAAGGTCCCGGGGACCCCGGGTGTCGGTATGCCAGCAGCACTCGTCACCGGCTCCTCGCGAGGCATCGGGAAGGCGATCGCCGAGCGGTTCGCACGCGACGGCTACGACGTCGCTGTCAACTACGTACAGAGCGGCGACCGAGCGCGGTCGGTCGTCGACCGCATCGAGACCGAGACCGACGCCGACGCGATCACGGTTCGGGCGGACGTCGGCGACCCGGCCGACGCCGACGACCTCGTCGCGGAGGCCGTCTCGGCGTTCGGCGGGCTCGATCACGTCGTGAACAACGCGGGCGTCGACCAGCACGTCTACACCGAGTCGCTCTCGGCCGAGGACTTCGATCAGGTGATGGACACCAACGTCAACGGCGCGTTCAACGTGACGAAAGCCGCCCTGCCCCACCTCCGGGAGGCCGCCGACCGGGAGGCCGACGACGCCCCGACGCCGTCGGTGGCGAACGTCTCCTCGATTCTGGCGTACACCGGCGCGCCGGTCGAGTGTCACTACGCCGCCTCGAAGGCCGGCCTGCTCGGACTGACCAAGAGCCACGCCGGCGACTTCGCGCCCGAGATCCGGGTCAACGCGGTCGCGCCGGGCCACGTCGAGACCGACATGACCGCCGACCGGACCGAAGACGAGAAAGAAGACGAACTGGCGGCGATCCCGGTCGAGCGCTACGGCCAGCCGGCCGACATCGCCGACGCGGTGGCGTACCTCCGGGACGCCGGGTTCGTCACCGGCGAGACGCTCAACGTCAACGGCGGCGAACTGATGCGCTGATCACCTCTCGTCGCACTCTGGCTCGCGGTCTTCGAGGTAGGCGTCGAGCGCGTTTCGGGCGTCGGGTCGCGAGAGTGTGACCGTGAGGGCGCCCTCGGCGCGGTCGCCGACCGACACGTCGACGGTCTCGCACCCGGCGCCGACTGTCTCGGGGCCGCCGGAGCGCAGTTAAGCGTTTTTCACGGCCCGAATTCGGCGCACACGACGTGTCCCGACCCCGACCGGACGCCGTCTCGAACTCCTCGCGCCCGTCGACTCGTGTTTCCTCGCTGGGAAGAACCATTAAGGGCGTCTGAGTCGTGCCGTGCGTCGGGGGAGAACACATGGCAGACGACGACCGACGGCACGGTTCAGGCAGCGTCGAACCGGGATCGACCGACAAGCGCGTGGGGATGGAGGCGCTTCGCGAGCGCGGGCTCGACCCGGAGGAACTCCGCGAGCGGCTCATCGACGCGATCGGCGCGGAGTTCAGCACATACTACTACTACACGAATCTCCGGATGCATCTCGCGGGCCACGAAGACTACAAGGAGATCACCGAGGACGCCCGGCTCGAAGACCGCGCACACTTCGAGCTCGTCGCGCCCCGGGTGTACGAACTCGGGGGGAGCCTGCCCGGCGACATCGGCGATTTCATGGGGCGGGCGTCGTGTCCGCACGCCGAACTCCCGGTGCCGTTCGAGGGCGAGACGCCGGACCTCTCACAGCTCGACGCCGAGGGCATCCTCGAAGTCCTGCTCGAGGCCGAACGGTGTGCGATCCGGACCTGGAGCGAGATCTGCGACATGACCCACGGGAAGGACCCGCGGACCTACGACATGGCGAGTCGCATCCTCCAGGAGGAGGTCGAACACGAGGCGTGGTTCATCGAGCTCCTCAGCATGGAGCGCGACGGCGAGATCAATCCCGCGGGCCACTTCGTCCGGGGCGAACCCGGCGACGCGCCGTACTCGACGAACCGCCGGATCAACGACTCGGCCTGACGGCTCGGAGGCGCCTCGGCGGAGTCCGAATCCGCCGACCGACCGCCGGGATCGGCGGTCGCCGGCCGGCCGACGCCGGCACGCTCCGGCCGACACTTTCATCCGCGTTTGTCCGGTATCCGAGCGCGTGAGTACCTACAGCGTCGTCATCGAAGTTCCCGAAGACTGCGACGCGGCCGCGGCCGGCGAGACGGTCGAACTCGACGTCGCCGACTCCGAGTACGTCCTCGCGGCCGCCCGCGACGCCGGCGTCTGGCTCCCAGCGGACTGCCAGCAGGGGTGGTGTACCACTTGCGCCGCCGAACTGCTGGCGGGCGAGGTCGACCAGTCGGACGCCCGGCGCTACTTCGAGGCCGACGCCGAGGCCGATCTCATCCTGCCCTGCACCGCCACGCCCGAGTCGGACCTGCGGATCCGGGCGTGTCAGTACGACGAGATGCTGGACCATCGGGCGGCGATCGACGAACCCCCGGGCCGATCGAAACGCTGAGGACAGCCGGCGACTCCGCTTTTGTCCCCCGAGGTCGTACGCACGCGCATGTCCGACTATCAGGCCGTGCTCGTCTACGACGGGGAGTGTCCGTTCTGCTCGGCGGCCGCCTCGGCGCTCCGGCGACTCGACGGCGTCGGTGCCATCGCGTGGGGCGAGGAGTCAGCCCGCTCGTTCCTTGACGCCCAGTTCGGCGAAACGCCGTTCGCGCTCGTCTTCGCCGACCGGCCGGCCGATCGGGTGTACGTCGGTCGCGAGGCCGCCCGGGAGCTCTGTGAGCGCGCGGGCCTGCCCGTCCTGATCGGCGACGTGATCGGCGACAACTACGAGTCGATCGCCGACGCGGTCCGGACCGCGACCGGCGCGGCGGGCGAGCCCGACGCCTACCACGGCGAGTTCGCGATGGGTCCGGCCGCCCGCGGCGCGTTCGACGACCTCGCGGCGAACGCGTGGCACACCGCGAAGGTGACCGAGGTCGACGACCCCGACTGAGGGGTGCGCTCGCGACTCCGATCACCGATCGCGAGTGAGGGTCTCGCCGGGCGCGGTGGTGGCGCCGGCCGACAGCTTCACCCCGGCGTTCAGGCTGGTGTTGATCGCGGTCTTGGCCCCGTCGCCAGCCACCACCCCGAACTTCCGGCGCCCCGTCGACACCCGCTCGCCTTTCACCGTGAACTCGACCGCCTTCCCGTCGTGACGCAGGTTCGCCACGTTCGTCCCCGCACCGAAGTTCACGTCCCGCCCCAGCACGCTGTCGCCGACGTAGCTCAGGTGTGCGACGTGCGTCCCCCGGCCCACCACGCTGTTTTTGAGTTCGACCCCGTGCCCGATCTCGGCGTCCTCGCCGATCAAGGTCGCCCCGCGAACGTACGCGTTCGGACCGACGCTCGCCCCGCTTCGGATCAACGCCGGCCCCTCGACCACGACTCCGGCGTCGACCCTCGCGCCCGCCTCGACCACGACGCTCCCCCGGAGGTCGGCGTCCTCGTGGACCTCGCCCCGAAGCTCGCGGTCGAGCTCGCCCAGCTTCCACTCGTTGGCCGCGAGCAGTTCCCACGGCCGGCCCACGTCGAGCCACCGATCGAGTTCGACGTACCCCACCTCGTACTCGTCGACCACTCGCGCGAGCACGTCGGTGAGCTCGTGTTCGCCGCGCTCGCTCGCGGGGACATCGAGCCACGCGGTCGCCTCCGCGGGGAACGCGTACGCGCCGGCGTTCGCCAGCGTCGTCGGCGGATCCGTGGGCTTTTCGACCACGTCGGTGACCAGCCCGTCGCGGGTCGAGAGCACGCCGTAGTTCGACGGGTCGTCGACCCGAACTGCGCCGATGGTCGGACCGTCGGCGAACAGCGCGTCGACGGCGCCGGGATCGTAGAGGTTGTCGCCGTTGAGCA
>NZ_SBIV01000008.1 GCF_004765795.1 Halorussus marinus | reverse complement strand
CATCGACGGCGGTCGGGCCGTGCCGCCGTCCGAGACGGTCTCGGGGTCTCGGCGACCCACCGAGAGCAACCGTCCCTCCGATTCGCCGGCGTCGAACGTCCAGTTGAACTCCGCGTCGTGGAAGTGTAGTTCGAGGATTCCCATACGGTCGGTTCGCCGAGCGCGGACTTAGCGGTTGGGGCAGGTCGGCGGGGCACTGTTCAGATAAGGATGAAGGATGAGGCGGTTCGATTTGCTAGTGATCCATGCCAGAAATCGACCGCCTCAACGGAGCTAGCGACTCGATCGAGTTAGAGTTTATGGAGCGAGAAGCGACACCGGAGCCGTTGATGAAGCTCAGTATCCACCTGCATGCGGCCAGACTATCACTCTCGGATACTGTTTCGGTCTTAGAACAATTCGGTGTCAAACGATGTCGCTCCACTATCCACAATTGGGTGCAGAAAGCCGATCTACAGCCGACTGACGGCAAAAACCCGAATCACGTTGCCGTCGATGAAACCGTGATTCAACTCAACGATCAACGCTACTGGCTGTACGCCGCCGTCGATCCTCAAACCAACAAATTTCTCCACGCCAAGCTCTATCCGACACGAACTATCGTTGTGACGAAGCAGTTTCTCACCGAATTACAAGAGAAACACCGCGTCGCCGACGCGGTGTTTCTCGTCGATGGCGCGCCGTGGTTACAGGCCGCACTCTTCGAGCAAAACCTCCGATTTCAGCATGTCACACATGGAAATCGGAATAGCGTCGAACGTGTCTTCAAAGAGCTAAAACGCCGAACGAAACAGTTCGCCAATCATTTTCGCCACGCGACTCACCGCTCTGCCGAAAATTGGTTGCAGACCTTCGCCTTCGCATGGAATCAGCTAATCTGAACAATGCCTCGGCGGAGCGAGTCGTGACGTTCTTTACCACGCGACGGGTTCGTCGAGACATGGACGACTCACAGCGAGCGTTTCTCGATCGACTTCTCACGACACCCAGTCCCTCGGGCTTCGAGGCCGACGTCCAGCGCGAGTGGGTCGCGTACGTCTCGGAGTTCGCCGACGAGGTCCGCACCGACGAGTACGGCAACGCCGTCGCCGTCGTCGAGGGCGACGAGCCCGCCGTCGCGTTCGCCGGCCACGCCGACGAGATCGGGCTGATGGTCTCGAGCGTCGACGAGGACGGCTACGTCCGCCCCTCGCGGGTCGGGGGCTCCGACCCGACGGTCACGAAGGGCCAGCACGTCGAGATCCACACCGACGACGGCGTCGTCCGTGGGGTCGTCGGCCAGACCGCCATCCACCTCCGGGACACCGACGACGACGAGATCGAGGACGTCGCCGAACAGCACGTCGACATCGGCGTCGAGACCGAGGCCGAGGCCCGCGAACTCGTCGACGTTGGCGATCCCATCACCTTCGACACGCCGGTCCGCGAGCTTCAGGGCACCCGGATGGCGGCCCGGGGGATGGACAACCGCGTCGGCATCTGGGTCGCCGCGGAGGCGGCCCGGCGCGCGGCCGCGGCCGACGTCGCGCCGACGGTGTACGCGGTCAGCACCGTTCAGGAGGAGCTGGGCAAGCAGGGCGCAAAGATGGTGGGCTTCGATCTCGACGCCGACGCCGCGATCGCGATCGACGTGACCCACGCGGTCGACTCGCCCGACGTCGGCGACGAGCGCCACCAGCACGGCGAAGTGGAACTCGGTGCCGGGCCGGTCGTCGCCCGCGGCTCGTCGAACCACCCCGAGGTCGTCGCCCTCGCCCGCGAGGCGGCCGCCGACGCCGACCTGCCGGTCCAACTGCAGGCGTCGGGGCGGTCGACCGGGACCGACGCGGACGCCTTCTACACCTCGCAGGGCGGCATCCCGTCGCTCAACCTCGGGCTCCCGAACCGCTACATGCACACGCCGGTCGAGGTGATCGACACCGAGGATCTGGACGCCGCCGCGGACCTGCTCGCGGCGTTCGCCGAGCGGTCGACCGGCCGGGACGGCTTCGGCGTCGACGTTTAGCGCTCGGCGGCGGTCGGCTCGCGGCGCTCGTCGCGCTCGACGGTCTGGCCCCAGAACCCGCGGTGTTTCACGACGCGCACGTCGCCGCGGACTTCGGCCTGACACGACAGCCTGAGCCCCGAGTCGAGGCTGTGGGGCGGTAGCGACAGCCGGCGACGCTCGTCGGCGTTCATCTCGCTCACTTCGCCCCGGACCTCGACCGCGCAGGTGCCACAGGTGGCGTTACCTCGGCAGTTGACCCACTCCGACGTGCGGTTGTGCGGCGACAGCCCGGCGTCCAACAGCACGTCGCGCAACGCCGCTCCCGCCTCGCAGTCGATTCTCTCCCCCCGGAATTCGACGGTCGGCATGGTCGGAAGTACGGGCCGGGATGTGTTATACGTTATCGTGGTTCGTTGAGGGTTCGGCGCCGCGGGTCACACCGGATCGGTCGGATGGAGGAACGTCTGGCACTCGACGGTCCGTCCGTCGGGGTCCTCCGCGAAGAACTGGTAGACCTCGTACTCGTCGTTCTCGCGGGGCTCCTCGCGGGCGCGGTCGGCGAGCGTCCGGTGCATCTCGTCGACGCCCGCCCGGTCGGGGTAGACGAACGTGAGGATGCCCTCGGTGTCCGGATCGTCGCGGTCGCAGAACCCGAGCAGTTGGTTGTCGTACTTCAGGATCGTGCAGTCGGTCTGTTCGAGCCACACCTCTGCGCCGATCTCTTCGACGTAGAAGTCGACGATACGTTCCAGGTCGGTCGTCCCGAAGAAGGTAATCGCGCTCACATCTCGACGGTCGGACGCCGCCGACAAAAAGCCACCCCCGGTGAGCCGGCCGTTTACCCCGCCCATCGGTCGATCGCCCGATATAGAGACCTATATTGAACAATTAGCGAGCCTTTTTACTATCCGATGGCTCGGAGAAAGCGTGGCGTGCGTCGCCCCCGATTCGCCGTCGCCTGGAACCGCCTGTCATCCGGCCCGCTGTGCTCGCACGCCACACGCCAGTCACTACAGCCACCGCCGCCGCGCCGTTTCTCTCCTGTTCGGGGCGCCGGTCCGCGCCCCGAACCGAGCCGTTAACTGTGCCAGAGTCCGAACGTGGCGATATGCGCGAACGATTCGAGGGTGGTCGGTGATGGGCTCGGACGAGAAACTCCGGTTCGGCGCCGCGCTCGCGATCGGCGTCGTCGCACCCGGCCTCGCCCACTACGCGCTGAGCGCCGCGGGGCACGGGACGCTCGGGTCGCTCGTGTGGGCGAGCGGCTATCTCACCGCGATGATCGCGATCTGGTTCGTCTGGATTCGGCCCCTCGACTTGCGTGGTACGACGTGATCACGGGGGTATAGCGGAACTTTAAAGGGTATTTCGGCTCGATTCTCAGCCAAGGATGTTCGAGTTCGTACCACTGCCCCTGGTCGACGACTTCGTGAACCAGTACAACGCCGGCCAGGCGTTGTTGCTGTTGTTCGTGCTCTCGCTGCTGGCGGCCATCCCGCTGGGCTCCCGGAAGGTCCTGTCGCTTAACGCCACCGCGTTCGGGCTGATCTTCCTCATCACGCCCGCCGACCTCGCGCCCCTCCAGTTCAAGTTCCTCGGTATCGCGCTCCTCGTGGTCGCGCCGGTGCTGTACGTCACCGCGAAGCGATAGTCCGATTGCCGACACCGTCACTCCTTTGTCCGTTTGCGATCGTCTCTCAGTATCATGGCCCAGACGAGCGAGCAGACGCTGACAGAACTGCGCAGAGACCTCCACGAGCGACCGGAGGCCGGCTGGAAGGAGTTCCGGACGACCGCGCTGGTCGCCGAGGAACTCGACGAACTCGGCTACGAGGTCCACCTCGGCGAGGCGGCGGTCGCGGCCGACGCCCGACTCGGGGTGCCGGGCGACGACGAGATCGACGCCGCGATCGAACGCGCCCGCGAGGAGGGCGCTCCCGAGGCGTACCTCGACCGGACCGGCGGCATCACCGGGCTGGTCGCCGAGCGCGCCTTCGGCGACGCCACCGGGCCCGCGGTCGGCGTCCGGGTCGACATCGACGCGCTCGAACGCGCCGAGGCGACCGACGACGACCACCGGCCGGCCCGCGAGGGGTTCGCGAGCACCCACCCCGAGGAGATGCACGCCTGCGGCCACGACGGCCACACCGCCATCGGCGTGGGCATCGCTCGGGAGTTCGCCGAGAACGACGGCTTCGACGGCACCCTCAAACTCTTCTTCCAGCCCGCCGAGGAGGGCGGTCGCGGCGGGAAACCGATGAGCGAGACCGACCACCTCGCGGACCTCGACTACCTGCTGGCGCTCCACCTCGGGCTCGGACTGGAGACCGGCACCGTCGTGGCGAGCTACGAGCGCCCGCTGGCCAACGCGAAGCTCGACGTGGTCTTCGAGGGCGAGCCGGCTCACGCGGGCGGGCGGCCAAACGAGGGCCGCAACGCCCTGCAGGCGGCCGCGACCGCCGTCCAGAACCTCTATGCGATCCCGCGCCACGAGGACGGCGCGACCCGGATCAACGTCGGGAAGGTCCACTCGCCGAACGCTCAGAACGTCATCGCCGAGCGCGCCGAGATGCGTGTCGAGGTCCGGGGCCGGACCGCCGACCTCAACGAGTACATGCTCGGGAAGGCCGAGCGCGTTCTCGATGCCGCCGCGGAGATGCACGACGTCGACCTCTCGACCAGCCTGTACGGGAAGACAACGACCTTCGGCGCCGACGATGCGGTGGTCGAGGCGGTGCTGGACGCGGCGCCCGAGGCCGCGGGCGTCGAGGAGGTCCGCGAGCGCAAGGAGTTCGGCGGGAGCGAAGACGCCTCGTATCTCATCCGGCGGGTTCAGGAGGAAGGCGGACGGGCGACCTACCTCGGGATCGGCGCGAGCAACCCCGCGGGCCACCACACCGCCTACTTCGACATCGAGGAGGAGTCGCTCGACATCGGCGTCGGCGTGGTCGCCGAGACGATCCGAAGCCTCGACTAAGCCGGCTCGGGCCCGCGACGGCGCTCGCGGCGCGTCAGACGTGTCTTTTATCTAACTTAATCTGCGTTCAGCGAGCATATTAGTGGCTCCCGCTCGAAGCGACGCGTGGCGCTCGCGCCTTCGACGACGGCAGTTGGGTCTCTTCAGGGCGGCGGCGTCGACCGCCGTCCACTCGACCGCCCAGCGCGCTCCGATCTCGCCGATCGCGACGGCGCGCAGGTCACCCCCGCTGACGCGATAGATTGCAGTCGCCGCCCTCGACCGATTCGCGAATCCAGACGACGCTCAGTTGCGACGCGACGACGCCAGCCCTCTGCCGCGAGGACGCCCGACCCGACCCGTCGTCGAGTCCTCTGATGGGACTGTCGGGCGCTATCCGGCTACTCGCGGCGCCACGCCACGTTCAGGAGCGTGTCGCCTCCGGCGACCGTCGCCTCTTGGGCCAGCGAGTAGAGGATACCGTCCCGATCTGCCCGCGCTTCTTGGAGCACCTCGTAGGAGGCGGGATCGTACAGCGTCCCGAGGTGTTCGCCCTCCTCGACCTCGTCGCCGACCGCGTGGTCGGGGCTCGCCCGAAACAGCCCCGAGTCGTCGGCGGTGACCCGCCCGAGGTGGTTGCGCGCCAGCGTCGGATCGCCGTTCTCCTCGATCGCGCCGTCGAGCACGCCGAGGTGCCGGAACGCGTTCAGCGTGCCGACAACCCCGCGCTCGACGGCGTCCTCGACGATCTGCTTGTTGTGCGCGAGTTCGGGCGTGATCGAGGGGATGCCCTCGTCGGTGGCCGCGACCCGGAGCTTGCCGCCGAAATCCCGGGCCGCCCACTCGGCGTCGGCGTCCTCGCCCGCCTCCTCAGAGAGCAGGAGGTCGGTGCCAAACGCCTCGGCGAGCGCCCGCGACTCCTCGTCGCCCTCCATGAACACGACGTGGGTCAGGTAGTTCGGGCCGCCGGTGTGGAGGTCGACGATGGCGTCGGCGTCGCCGGCGTACTCCCAGAGCGCGGCGGCCATCCGCTGGTGGAGCGTCCCGTCGGGGTCGCCCGGCCAGACGCGGTTCATGTTCGGGTTGACGCTGTCGAACTGCTCGGGAGTCGTGTACGAGACGTGATCGAAGGTCAGCGGGTCGGCGACCGGCACCGCGACGATCCGGCCGGCCCCCTCGGCGTCGAGCAGGCGGTCGTGGACCCGCCGGAGGGTTTCGGTGCCGTTGATTTCCTGACCGTGCTGGGCCGCCTGCACGTAGACGGTCGGCCCGTCGGCCGCGCCCTCGTATGTGTGGATGGTTGTGGCGATCTCGACGCCCGACGGGAGTCGCGCGAGCGTCAGTCGGTCTGCGGTGTGGTCCATCGTCTCACGCCTCGCCGCCGCGGTAGTTGAATGTCCGGTCTCCGGCAGGGTTTTCCCTCCGGCCGCCCTCCGATGAGCCATGGCAGACGAGCTAACGGCGACGCTTCACACGAATCGCGGCGACATCGAGGTCCGACTGTTCGACGAGCGCGCGCCGACGACGGTCGAGAACTTCGTCAATCTC
This sequence comes from Halorussus marinus, assembly GCF_004765795.1. Taxonomy (GTDB): domain Archaea; phylum Halobacteriota; class Halobacteria; order Halobacteriales; family Haladaptataceae; genus Halorussus; species Halorussus marinus. The sequence goes on along the minus strand of NZ_SBIV01000008.1, from coordinate 194,343 downwards.
GCGAAACACGACCCCGCGGCCGACGCCGAGCCCGCTCCGGAGACGAAGACGTGGGCCGACCCCGAGACCGGCGAGGTGCGGGGCGACGCGCTGTACGACGACGTGGTGTTCCACCGGATCATCGAGGACTTCATGATTCAGGGCGGCGACCCGACCGAGACCGGCCGCGGCGGCCCCGGCTACGAGTTCGAAGACGAGTTCCACGACGAACTCCGCCACGACGACGCCGGCGTCCTCTCGATGGCCAACAGCGGCCCGGACACCAACGGCTCGCAGTTCTTCATCACGCTGGACGCCCAGCCCCACCTCGACGACAAGCACGCCGTCTTCGGCGAGGTCGTCGACGGGATGGACGTCGTCGAGGAGATCGGGTCGGTCGAGACCGACCGCAACGACCAGCCTCGCGAGGACGTGGTGCTCGAATCGGTCGAGATCCACGAGTAGTCGCCCGGCTTTCGGACCGAAACCCACTTCTTGACCGACAGACAACCCCGAACCGCGCGAGGGTTGCCCAGCCTGGCCAACGGCGGCGGGCTTAAGACCCGCTCCTGTAGAGGTCCATGGGTTCGAATCCCATCCCTCGCATACCGACCGTCTTATCGCGAGCGTGGCCGACGGCGACGCTCGCTCGATACAAAGCTCGATCGAAAAACCTGGGCTCGTCCCTCCGGCCCTCGCTCGGCCCGCTCGCTCCCGTCGGTCGCTCGCGCCACGACTGCTTGCGCGCTACGGCACGGCGACCGCTCCGCTACTCTCCGCCGTCTGGGGCCGGTCGCGTCACGCCGCGGATCTCGAAGCGCGCGCCGCCGTCAGTTCCCTCGGTCGCGGCGACATCCCAGCCGTGGACCTCCGCGATGTCGCGGACGACCGCGAGCCCGATACCGGTCCCGCTCCCCGATGTGTAGCCGTACTCGAACACCTCCTCGCGCTTGTCGGGCGGGATCCCGGGCCCGTCGTCTTCGACGTAGAAGCCGTCGTCGTGGTGTCCGACGCGGACGGTCGTGCCGCCGGCCGCGTCGTCGGCCGGCGAGCCGTACTCCATCGCGTTGCGAAACAGGTTCTCCAGCACGGTCTTGAGCTGGTCGGCGTCTGCCACCACGCTCCCCGTCTCGTCCCCGACGACCAGCGTCGCGTCGGGCGTCTCGACGGTCTGCCATGCCTGCTCGGCGACGCCGGCGACCGCGACCGCCTCGGTCGCGGCGACCCCCTGCCCGCCGCGGCTCGTCGTGAGCAGGTTCCGGATGATGGTCTCCATCCGGTCGAGCGCGCGCTCGATCTGGTCGAAGTCCCCGGGGTCGCCGTCGTCCCGGGCCATGTCGAGGTAGATCTGGGCGATCTCCAGCGGGTTCCGGAGCCCGTGGGAGATGACGCTCGCGAACCGCTCCAGTCGGCGCTCGCGCTCCTTGCGCTCGGTGATGTCAAGCGACATGGTCATCCCGGAGGTGACCGTCCCGTCCTCGCGGTCGACCGGGACCGCGTAGACGACCCACTCCCGGCCGGCGTACGCGATCTCGATCGACTCCTCGTCGCCGTCGAGGGCGGCGTCCATCGTCTCCTCGATGGTCTCGGCGACCGTCTCGTCGTTCCACACGTCGGTCGGCGTTCGACCCTCGACGTCCGCCGGGGCGAGATCGAGCGAGTCGAACGCTTCGCCGGCCGCGACCGTGTACCGGTGGTCGTCGTCGAACAGCGTGACGATCCCGTTCGGGAAGTTCTCGGCGAGCGTGCGGTATCGGCGCTCGGAGTCGGCGAGCGCCCGCTCGCGGTCGATCCGCTCGGACACGTCCCGGAAGTACACCGACACGCCGGTCTCGGAGGGGTAGACGCTGGCCTCCACCCAGAGGTCGAGGGGCTCGAAGTACACCTCGTAGCTGGTGGCGGTCTGGGTGTCGACCGCCTCGTGGAAGCTCCCCCAGACGTCGTCGTCGTCGGCGGCCTCGGGGAATACCTCCCAGAGGCGCTCGCCGAGCAGTTCCGACTCCGAGCGCTGGAGGAGCTCTTGGGCGCGGTCGTTGACGTGGGTGAACCGGAACTCCTCGTCGAGCGCGTAGAAGGCGTCCGAGACCCGTCCGAGAATCTCCGCCAGTTCGGTTTCGAGTTCGCGCTCGCGTCGCTTGAGGTCGGTCACGTCCTCGCCCGCGACGATCACCCGTTCGAGGCCGCCGTCGGCGTCGAACACCGGCGCGGCGCTCACCGAGAGCCACCGGCGCTCGCCGTCGGCCGACTCTATGGGGACGAGTTGGTCGGAGACGGGCTCGCCGGTCTCCCGGACCCGTGCCGTCGGGAACGCTTCGCTCCCGCCACCCGCGTCCGGGACCGCTCTCTCGTCGAGGCCCCACCCGGTTTCGCCGAACAGCTCTCGGGCGCGTTCGTTCGCCAACTGCACCTCGCCCTCGGCGTCACGCACGGCGAGGGCCACCGGCGACGTCTTGAGCAACTGTCGGGTCTGGTCGCGCTCGCGGCGGAACCGCTGTTCGCGCTCGCGGCGCTCGGTCATGTCGCGGGTCACCTTCGCGAACCCTTCGAGCGTCCCGTCGTCGTCCCGGATGGCGGTGAGGACGATGTTTGCCCAGAACCGCGAGCCGTCCGCCCGGACCCGCCACCCCTCGTCTTCGGTGCGGCCCCGCTCGGCCGCGGCCGCGAGGTTCCGCTCGGGGACGCCAGCCTCGACGTCCTCGGCCGTGTAGAACGTCGAGAAGTGTTCGCCGATGATCTCGCGTTCGTCGTACCCCTTGATCGCGCTGGCCCCGGAGTTCCACGTCACGACCCGCCCTTCGGGGTCGAGCATGAAGATGGCGTACTCCTCGACCGCGTCGACGAGCGAGCGGAATCGAGCCGCTCCGAGCGCCTCGGGGTCCGGCGACCGCCACCACACCCGCTCGCCGCCGACGGACTTGGTCTCGGCGTCGCCGCGCTCGACGAGTTCGTCGAGGCGCTCGGCCGCCGCCTCCCGAGCGCCGCCGAACTCGGCTGCGATCTCGCCCGCGGTGACCGGTTCGCCCGCCGAACCGATCGCTTCGAGCGCTCCCAGCATCTCGGCGATCGTCCCGCCCCCGGAATCCATAGCGTCTGTATGTGTACTGAGCGGTATAGTGATTTTGATGGGCGTCGGTCGCATCCCAGTCGAAACTCACATTCCCCCGACTCCCCTACTCTCGCCCGAATGACCGACGACTCCGCCGAGCGAGCCTTTCGCCGTCATCCCGACTTCGAGCCGACCGACGGCGGCGCGTTCGCCGTGACTTCCACGCCGTTCGAGAACACCACCGTCGCGGATGACGGCGCGTACCGCGTGACCGTCCGGGCGCCCGAGATCGACGCCGTCGTCGCGGGCGAGACCGTCGCCGACGTGGTCGCGGACGGCTGGTTCGAGACGCTCGAACGCCGACTCGACGACGTCCACGCGGTCGCCGAGACCGACGACGCCGACCCGCCCGAGATACGCCGCGAGGGCGAGGCGGTCTCGGTCGTCGTCGGGTTCGCCCGCGAGGACCCCGCCGGCGCGCCCGACGACGCGAAGGCGATCGTCGACTACGTCGAGGGGACGTGGGTCCAGGGGATCATCCCCGGCTACGACTACCGAGAGCCGGCCGCGAGCCTGCTCGACCGGGCGACTCAAAACTACGACGACGAGCCCGGCGACGACGCGCCCGACGGTCCGTCGGGCGCCCCGCCGCTCTGAGCGGTTACGTCAGTCCATCGCGATGTACGTCTGGGTGTCCTCGACCCCCGCGACGTGCTGGATCCCGTCGGCCGCGATCTCCTTGACCGCCGCGGGCGACTCGACGTCGACCTTGGCGATGATGTCGACGTCGCCGGCCACGATGTGCGCGTCGTCGACCCCCCCGATGTCGAGGATCTGGGATTTCAGCCGGTCGGCCTCGCCGGTGTTGGCCTTGACCATGACGTAGGCGGTGACCATCTCAGTTCCCCCCCGCGTTCGCGGTCAGTTCGTCGGCCGCCCCGCGGCTCGCGTCGCCGACCAGGATCCGCCGCACGTCCTCTAACACGTCGAAGTCGGCGAGCACCGCCACCCGGTCGCCGACCCCGATCGAGTCGTCGGGCAGGGGAATGTCCATCGACTCGTCGCGTTTGCCGAACGCGAGGATCCGGGCGTCGGCCGGGATCGAGAGCTCGCTGATCGAGTAGCCTTTCACGGGCGACTCGTCGGTGATCGTGAGCTCGACCACCTGGAGGTTCTGGGCGATGTCGGCGATCGCGCGGATGTTGCCGCCGAGCAACGCGTTTTTCGCGCCGATCGCGCCGAGTCGCTCGGGGTAGACCACCTCGTCGACGTCGCTGGCGAACTTCCGGTAGATGTCCTCGCGGTAGTCCTCGTCGATCCGCAGGACCGTCCGACAGCCAAAGTGCTTGGCGACCATACACGCCGCGAAGTTGACGTTGAGATCCCCGGTCAGCGCCCCGAGCGCGTCGGCGCTCTCCAGGTCGACCTTGTCTAAGACCGCCTCGCGGGCGCCGTCGCCCTCGACCACCTCGAACTCGTCGTTGCGGGCGCGCTCGGCCTTGTTGGCGTCTCGCTCCACGATGGTGACGTCGTGGCCCTCCTCGCGTAGCACGCGGGCGGTCCGGAGGCCGACCCGTCCCGCACCGATGATAACAAATCGCATGATAGTCGTTACGCGCGACGGCCTGAATAATGTTACTACGCCCCAAAGGTTTTTCTCGCGTGGTACTGAACCACACACTACGGATGGTTCACGCGTTTATTATGGTAGAAACCGCCGCAGGGCGCTCTGAAGACATCGTGGAGTCGGTCCGGGCGCTCGACGCCGTCTCGGAGGCCCACATCGTGGCGGGGGAGTTCGATATCATCGCGGAGGCCGACGCCGAGGAAGTGTACGACGTGCTTCACGCCTCCTCGACCGACATCTCGGGGATGGAGGGGGTCGCGAAGACCAAGACGTACATGGCGCTCGACTGATCGGTCGGAACCGATCTGTCGCCTCCTTCTCGTGGGGTCGACCACTGCGTGTCCCCACGTCCCCAACCGACTTGGTCGTCGCGCCCGAACCGCGTACGATGAGCGTCATCGCGGAGGTGACGGTCCCCGTCGCGGACTTCCCGCTCGGGCGAGCACTGACCGCGGCTCCCGAGATGCGGATCGAACTCGAACGGGTCGTCCCGACCGGCGAGGGCGTCATGCCGTTCTTCTGGGTGTGGGGCGACGACGTCGACTCGTTCGTCGCGGCGCTCGAATCCAACCCCGCCGTCGACCGGGTGGCGGTCCTCGACCGCCTCGACGACGGCGCGCTCGTGGAGGCGGTCTGGAGCGACGACCCCGGGCTGATCGAGGGCGTCATCGAGTCGCGGGCGACGCTACTGGAGGTCGTCCGTCGCGAGGACTGGTGGGTGTTCCGGCTTCGGTCGCCCGACCACGGGGCCATCGCCGGCCTCCAGCGCTACTGCGCCGACAACGGCGTCGACCTCCGGCTCAACTGGATCCACACCCTCTCGGAGTTCGACGCGGGCGAACAGTACGGGCTGACCGACGACCAGCGCGAGACGCTGGTCGCGGCCTTCGAGGCGGGCTACTTCGACGATCCGCGCGGGACGTCGCTGGCGGCGCTCGGCGAGCGGTTCGGCATCTCGCCGCGCGCGGTGTCGAAGCGACTCCGGCGCGGGCTCCGGAACCTCGTGGACGCCGCGCTCGCCGACCGCGACCGGTGACGTATAAACCCGTTCGGTAGCGAACCATCAGTAGGTACTGGGGATCGTCCCGAACACATCGCAAGGACTGCGCCGGAAGCGCTCTGGCGGACCGTACCTATGATCGAACACAGATCCCACCAGCAGGACGCACAGACGGTACTGACGCGCGAAGTCGGCGGCGACGAACGAGTGAGCGAGGCGGTGGTCGCGGCGGTGACCGCCGCTTCGAACGTCGATCCGGCCGAGATGGCTCCCCTCGCCGAATCGGTCGACCCCGACGCGCTCGACGCGCTGTTCGCCGACAGATACGACGGAACGCCGCGCGCGGACGGGACCGCGCGGTTCGGTTTCTTCGACTACGAGGTCGTGGTGACCGACGCGTCCGAGGTCACGGTTCGGGGCGGCCGGTAACGGCCGATCGGCCGGCGCGCAAGCGGCCCGCCGGTTCCCCAACGATTATCGCCTCGCGCCCGCAGGCTCTGAGTATGACAGCGCCGGCTGACATCCTGTTCACGAACGCCGACGTCCACACGCTCGAGGAGTCCGACCGGACCGCCGAGGCGGTCGCGGTGCGGGACGGCGAGGTCGCCCGCGTCGACTCGGCTTACGAGGTCGAGTTCCTCGACGGCGTCGAGACGGAGGTTGTCGATCTCGGCGGGCGGACCCTGCTCCCGGGGTTCATCGACGCCCACACCCACCTCCAGCACCTCGGTCGCTCGCTGGTCTACGCCGACCTCTCGGGGGCCGACTCGCCGGCCGACGCGGTCGAGCGCGTCGCCGACGCCGCCGACACCGACCGCGAGTGGGTCCTCGGGTTCGGCTACGACGAGAGTACGTGGGACGACTCCCGATACCTCACCCGTGCCGATCTCGATCGAGTGAGCGAGGAGCGGCCGGTCGCGGCGTTCCGCGAGGACATGCACATCGCGGCGGTCAACTCCGTCGCGCTCGACCGGTACGGCGACGAGATGCCCGACGCCGACGTGAAGGCCGAGGGCGGCGAGCCGACCGGCGTCATCGTCGAGGAGGCGGTCGACGTCGTCTACGAGGCCATCGAACCGGACGCCGCGGAGATGCGCGAACTCCTCGAGGCGGCCCAGCGGGAGGCCAACCGCAAGGGCGTGACGGGCGTCCACGACATGGTCCGGAACTCGCGGGCTCCGGAGGTGTACCGCGAGATGGATCTCGACGACGACCTGTCGCTCCGGGTCCGGCTCAACTACTGGTCGGACCACCTCGACGCCCTGATCGAGACGGGGCTCCGGACGAACCACGGCTCGGAGTTCGTCGCGGTCGGGGGCGTCAAGACGTTCACCGACGGGAGCCTCGGCGGCCGGACCGCGAAGCTCTCGGAGCCGTACGCCGACGCCGACGGCGAGACCGGTCAGTGGGTGGTCGATCCCGAGTCGCTCCGGGCGTTCGTCGAGGAGGCCGCCGACGCGGGCTATCAGCTGACCGCCCACGCCATCGGCGACGAGGCGGTCCGAGAGGTGCTGGCCGCGTACGACGACACCGACGACCCCGGCGAGGCCCGCCACCGGGTCGAGCACGCCGAACTCACCGACGACGACGCGCTCGATCGGTTCGCCGACTCGGGCGCGGTCGCGTCGGTCCAGCCGAACTTCCTGAAGTGGGCCCGGGAGGGCGGCCTCTACGACGACCGGATCGGCACCGAGCGCCGCGAGCGCTCGAACCGCTACGCCGACATGCTCGAAGCCGGCGTGAACCTCGCGTTCGGGAGCGACTGTATGCCCCTCGACCCCCTGCTCGGGATCCACCAGACCGTCAACGCGCCCGCCGACTGCCAGCGCCTCTCGGTCACCGAGGCGGTCCGGGCCTACACCGGCGGGGCGGCGTACGCGGGCTTCGACGAGGATCGACTCGGGACGGTCGAACCGGGCAAAAGGGCCGACTTCACGGTGCTTGAGCGCTCCCCGTGGGACCACCCCGAGACGATCGAGGACATCGACGTGGCGATGACCGTCGTCGACGGCGAGGTCGTCTACGACGGACGATAAACCCGCGAGACTATCGACGAGGGGCGGTAGACCGGCGGAATCGTCGGCGGCGGCGAGTCGGATACCGGAATCTTCGACGACGTAACTGTCGGAGGCGTGCGCGCCGCGCTTTTCTCCGCGGCTCTCTCGGAGAATCCTATTCGAAACTACCTAAACAGACCTCTCCTCACTCTGTTCGCTCTTCGTAGTCTGCTTGAGCTCCGAACCGCGTCTGTGAAGAGAAAATATTTTCAATACAGTCCTATGATGCCTAGAGAACTCGGTGCAAACGACTGTGCCAAAAATGGAAACGGCAGACATCGAAACGGAACTGAGCCTCTTCAAATACGACGACGTCGAGCAGTTACCCGAAACGTATCGGGGGTTGAGCGAAGAAGAGCGAACGGAGCGCATCGCGGCCGCGAAGGCCGAACTGGGCGACGACGTCGTGATACTGGGCCACAACTACCAGCGCCGGGAGATCGTCGAGCACGCCGACTCCGTCGGGGACTCCTACCAGTTGAGCGTCGAGGCGGCCGAGGCCGACGCCGAGTACGTCGTCTTCGGGGGCGTGACGTTCATGGCCGAGTCGGCCGACATCATCACCGGCGACGACCAGACGGTCCTCCTGCCCTCGATGGAGGCGTCGTGTCCGATGGCGGGGATGGCAGAAGCCCTGCAGGTGGACGCGGCGTGGGCCGAGATCACTGACGCCGCGCCCGACGCCGAGATCGTCCCGGTCACGTACATGAACTCCTACGCCGACCTGAAGGCGTTCTGCGCCGAGCAGGGCGGGGCGGTCTGTACCTCCTCGAACGCCCACGACGTGTTCGAGTGGGCGCTCGACAGGGGCGACAAGGTGCTGTTCCTGCCCGACAAGCACCTCGGCGAGAACACCGCCCACCGGCTCGGCATGGCCGACGAGATCGCCGAGTGGGACCCGTGGGATCCCGCGGGCAAGTCGGCCGCGGAGGTCGCGGCGGCCGACATCGTCCTCTGGGACGGCTACTGTCAGGTCCACGAGCGCTTCGGGGCCGACCACGTCGAGCGGATACGCGACGACCACCCCGAGGCCGAGGTGGTCGTCCACCCCGAGTGCCGCCGAGAGGTCGTCGAGGCCGCCGACGTGGCGGGGTCGACGTCGACCATCACCCGGACGATCGAGGCGGCCGACCCCGGCGAGACGTGGGCCGTCGGGACGGAGATCCACCTCGTGAACCACCTCCAGCGGTGGCACCCCGAGGTGAACGTCGTGCCCCTCTGCGGGGAGGCCTGCATGGACTGCAACGCGATGCGCCAGATCGACCCCAACTACCTGACGTGGGTGCTAGAGGAACTGGTCGCCGGGCGCGAACGCAACGTCGTCGAGGTCCCGCCCCGGGAGGCGAAACTGGCGAACGCGGCGATGGAGCGCATGCTGGAGCTATGACGATGCACGAACGCCACACCCCATCGGAGCCCGACGTACTCGACGCTCCGACAGAGACCGACGTCCTCGTCGTCGGAAGCGGTATCGCGGGCTGTGCAACCGCGCTCGCGGCCGCACGCGAGGGTGCGGACGTGCTCCTCGTCACGAAGGCGACTCGGCCCGAGGAGACCACCACCCATTGGGCGCAGGGCGGGGTCGCCATCGCCCGGAGCGATCCCGAGTCGTTCGAGCAGGACGTGCTCGCCGCCAGCGCCGCCACCGCCGACCCCGAAGCCGTGGCGGTGCTGGTCGACGAATCGCGCGAGGCGGTCGAGGACGTACTGGTCGAGACGCTCGAGGTGCCCTTCGACCGCGTGGCGGACGAGTCCGACTCCGCCGGGTTCGACTACGCCCGCGAGGCCGCCCACTCCGAGGAGCGCATCCTGCACGTCGACGCCAGCACCGGCAAGCACGTCCGCGGACCGTTCCTGAATCATCTCGACGCCCACGAACGCGTGACGTTGCGAGAGGACACCGCCGCGCTCGACCTGATCGCCGACGAGGGCCGGGTCCACGGCGCGGTCGTGGAGACCGACGGCGAGACGGCCCCGGTCTTCGCGGGCGCGACCGTCCTCGCCACCGGCGGAATCGGCGCGCTCTACGAGCGCTCGACCAACCCGGCGACCGCGACGGGCGACGGCATCGCGATGGCCGCGCTGGCGGGGGCAGACGTCGAAGACGTGGCCTACGTCCAGTTTCACCCCACTGCGTACGCGGGCGAGGACCCCTTCCTCGTCAGCGAGGCGGTCCGGGGCGAGGGCGCGCTCCTCTGGAACGGGGACGGCGAGCGCTTCATGCCCGACTACCACGAGGACGCCGAACTGGCCCCCCGCGACGTGGTCGCCCGCGCCGTCGCCGACGAGCGCGAGCGCACGGGCGAGGTCGCGCTGGACGTGGGGCCCGTCGAGTTCGCCGGGGAGTTCCCCGGTCTCGCGGCCAAGTGCGAGGCCCGGGGCGTCGACTGGCGCGAGGGGATTCCGGTCGAACCGAGCGAGCACTTCCTCTGTGGCGGGATCGCGGTGGACGACCGCGGCCGGACCGACCTCGACCGGCTGTTCGCGGTCGGCGAGTGTGCCCGGACCGGCGTCCACGGCGCGAACCGCCTCGCCTCGACGAGCCTGCTGGAGGGGCTGGTCTGGGGCCTGCGCGCCGGGGAGTCGGCGGCCGACGAGTCGGCGACCGGCCTCGACCACGACCGCGTCGACGCGCCGGACTGCCGCGATAGCGACCCCGACCTCCCCGAGGGGTTCGCCCGCGAGAAGTTCGTCCGCCTGCGTCGCGTGATGGACGACCGGGTGGGACTCCGGCGGACGCCCGAGGGACTCGAGCGGGCGACTGCGGTCCTTCGGCGGCTCAAGGGTGAGGTCGACGCCTACACGCGCACCCGGACGAGTCGGAGCCTCTACGAGCTCAGAAACGCCAGCGTCGTCGCGCTCCTCGTCGCGCGCGAGGCGATGGCGGCCGAGCCAGTTGGCTGTCACGCGCTGGCGGACGCCGAGGAGGTGACCGCGAATGCGAGTGACTGACCGGACGGTCGAGGAGTGGCTCCGAGAGGACGTGGGCCACCGCGACGTGACCAACCACGTTCCCGGCGAGACCACAGGTCGCCTCGTCGCGAAGGAGGGCGGCGTCGCGGCGGGACTCGACGCCGCCGGGGCCGTCTTCGAGTACCTCGACGCGGACTGCGAAGCGACCGCGGAAGCCGGCGACAGGATCGCACCGGGAGAGACGGTTCTCGCGGTCGAAGGGCCCGCGGAATCGGTCCTCCGGGGCGAGCGCGTCGCGGTCAACATCGCGGGCCACGCCTCGGGGGTGGCGACGAAGACTCGCCGGGCGGTCGAAGCGGTCCGCGAGGTGAACGACGACGTCGCCGTCGCGGCCACCCGCAAGACCACGCCCGGCCTCCGCGGGGTGGAGAAGCGCGCGGTCGCGGCCGGGGGCGGAGACACCCACCGACTCACGCTGTCGGGGCTGGTGATGGTCAAGGACAACCACGTCGCCGAGATGGGGCTGGAGGATGCGGTGGCGCACTTCCGCGCCGAGAAGTCGTTCGCGACGAAGATCGAGGTCGAGGTCGAATCCCCCGACGACGCCGTCCGGGCCGCCGAGGCCGGGGCGGACGTCGTGCTGTTAGACAACATGGACCCCGAGACGGTCCGCGAGAGCGTCGAGACGCTCCCGGACGGCGTTCTCGCCGAGGCGAGCGGTGGGATCACCGTCGAAGCCGTTCGGGAGTACGCGGCCACCGGCGTGGACGTGATCTCGATGGGGTCGCTGACCCACTCGGCGGCGTCGCTGGACCTGTCGTTCCGGACCGGCGAGTAGCGACCGAACGGGGCGACTGGGACCCGCGGCGAACACGGCCGAGAGCTGGGGCGGTCGGCCCTGTCGGCTACTCCGCGTCGTCGGGCGCTGGCGACTCGGTCGGGGCGGCGTCTCGGGTCGACCGATAGAGGTTGACCGCGAGCCCCGCGACGAACGCGACGAGCCCGGCCGCGCCGACCCAGAGCAGGTTCGGATGTTCGACCCCGACGTGCAACGGTGAGATCATATCACGGTCGAGACGGCCGGGCCACTAAACGGCTTCCACTTCCGGAGGCGACGTCGACGACGGCTACTCCAACAGCGACCGGCCGGTCATCGCGGCCGGCCGGTCGACGCCGACGAGTTCGAGTAGCGTCGGCGCGACGTCACAGAGCGACCCGCCCTCCCGGACGAGTCGCCCGGCGTCGTCGCCGGCCGGCGACCGGTAGACGAACGGCACCGGGTTGCGCGTGTGGGCGGTGTGGGGGTCCTCGGGCGTCCCCATGTCGTCGGCGTTGCCGTGGTCGGCGGTCACCAGGACGTGGCCGCCCGCCGATTCGACCGCGGCGACGAGCCGGCCGAGCTGTTCGTCGACCGCCGCGACCGCCGCGACCGCGGCGTCGAAGTCGCCGGTGTGGCCCACCATGTCGGGGTTCGCGTAGTTGAGCACCAACACGTCGGGGTCGTCTTCCTCGATTGACGCGATCGCGGTGTCTGTGACCTCGGGCGCGCTCATCTCGGGCCGGCGGTCGTAGGTCGCCACGTCCGGCGAGGGGACGATCTCGCGGCGCTCGCCCGGGAACTCGACTTCTCGGCCGCCGTTCAGGAAGTAGGTGACGTGGGCGTACTTCTCGGACTCGGCGATCCGCAACTGGGTGAGCCCCGCCTCGGCGAGCACCTCGCCGAGCACGTCCTCGGGGCGGTGGGGCGGGAACGCGACCGGCAGGTCGAACGCCGCGTCGTACTGGGTCATCGTCGCCAGTTCGATCTCGGGCGGGTCGGTCTCGAACGGCCACGCCGGCTCGATGTCCGCGAGCATCCGGGTGAGCTGGCGCGCGCGGTCGGCCCGGAAGTTGAAAAAGAGCGCCGCGTCCCCGTCCGAGAGGGCGGGGCCGCCCTCGATCAGCGTCGGCTCGACGAACTCGTCGGTCTCGCCCCGGTCGTAGCTCTCCTCGACGGCGCCGACCCCCGACTCGGCGGTGTGGTCGGCCTCCCGGTTCACGATGGCGTCGTACGCCCGCCGGGTGCGATCCCAGTTCTGATCGCGGTCCATCGCGTAGTAGCGTCCCGAGACGGTCGCCACCTCGCCGGTCCCCTCGCGGTCGATCACGTCTCGGAGGTCACCGAGGAACCCCGCGCCGCTCTCGGGCGGGGTGTCCCGACCGTCGGTGAACGCGTGGGTGACGGCGTCGACGCCCCGGTCGGCCGCGAGCGCGATCAGCGCGTGGAGGTGGTCCTGATCGGAGTGGACCCCGCCGTCGCTCACCAACCCCACGAAGTGGACCCGGCCGTCGTTGTCGGTCGCGTAGTCGAACGCCCGGGCGATCGCGTCGTTGTCGCCCAGTTCACCCGCCTCGATCGCGTCGGTGATCCGGGTGTACTCCTGTTTGACGACCCGGCCCGCCCCGATGTTGAGGTGGCCGACCTCGCTGTTGCCCATCTGTCCCTCCGGGAGGCCGACCCGCCGTCCGGACACGGTGAGGGTGCCGTCGGCGCCGGTCGCGACGAACCGATCGAAGTTCGGCGTGTCGGCGGCCTCGACCGCGTTCCGTCTCCCGTCCTCGGGTCCGAGCCCCCACCCGTCCAGCACGATGAGCGCGGCTTTCATGGTCGGGACGTCGGCGTGGGCGCCTAACTACTCTTCGAACCCCGACCGACTTTACCCCTCCCGGACGAACTCCCGACCGACTATGTCCGAGGACCGAACCCGCGCACACGTCTTCGTCTCCGGCACGGTACAGGGCGTCTACTACCGGGCGAACACCCGGGACGCGGCCCGCGAGAAGGGCGTCGACGGCTGGGTCCGCAACCTCGCCGACGGTCGGGTTGAGGCCGTCTTCGAGGGGCCCGTGGCGGCCGTCGAGTCGATGGTCGAGTGGTGTCACACCGGCAGTCCGGCCGCCGAGGTCGGGGACGTCGCGGTTGAGTACGCCGACCCCGAGGGCGAGGACGGGTTCCGGATCCGCCGGTAGCGTCGCCCCGACGCCGACGAGCGGTCGCCCCGACGCCGCCGGTGTCACTCCTCGTCGACCCGGGCCTCGGTTCCCGCGAGCATCTCGACCACCTGCATGACCCCGGAGTTGTCGTCGAGGCCCATCCCGTTTTCCTCCATCGACTTGTACATCTCGTGGGTGACCTCGGTCGCCGGCATCGGCGCGCCGAACGCCTCGCCCGCGTCGGTCGCGATCCGGAGGTCCTTGTACTGGTAGCTCGCGAAAAAGCCCGGCTCGAAGTCGCCCCGGATCATCGACGGCGCGCGGTTGTCGAGCGCCCAACAGCCCGCGGCGCCGCCGCTGATCGCGTCGACTACCGCCTGCAGGTCCGCGCCCGCCTTCTCGGCGAACACCAGCGCCTCGCTGATCGCCTCCATCGTGTTGGCCACGACGATCTGGTTGCACGCCTTCGTGACCTGCCCCGAGCCGGCGGGCCCGCAGTGGGTGATGGTCTCGCCCATCGCCGAAAGCAGGTCGCGGTGGTCGTCTACCACCGCCTCGTCGCCGCCGACCATGATCGAGAGCGTCCCGTCGATCGCGCCCTCCTCGCCGCCGCTGATCGGCGCGTCGAGCATCTCGACGTCGATCGCCGCGAGCTCCTCGGCGAGCTCCTCGGTCACGGTCGGCGAGATGGTCGACATGTCGATCACCGTCTCGCCGCCGTCGAGCCCCGCGATGATACCGTCGTCGGCGCGCATCACCTCGGCGACGACCGCCGAGTCCGGCAGGCAGGTGATCACCACGTCCGACCGCGAGGCGGCCTCGCTCGCGGTGTCGGCGCCTTCCCCGCCGTACTCGACGATCGCCTCGACCGGCTCCTGCGAGCGGTTGTGGCCCACCACGAGGTAGCCCGCGTCGAGGAGGTTTTTCGCCATCGGTTCGCCCATGAGTCCGAGGCCGACGAAGCCGACCGTCTCGGGTGACATACTCTCTCAATTGCGGGCCGCCCCGATAAAACGTGTCCTCGCGGCGATCCGTCGACGACAGCATTTAACGCGCTCGCAGGCCAACGCCCGGGTATGATTTCCGCCGAGCGAATGGCGCAGGTCGACGAGAACGCGGCCGCACTCGGAATCCCGCGCAAGCAGTTGATGGAGTCGAGCGGCAACGCCGTCGCCCGCGAAGTCCGAGCGGTCGCGGATCCGGGCGCCCGCGTCGCGGTCGTCGCCGGGCGGGGTAACAACGGCGGTGACGCCTTCGTCGCCGCCCGGTTTCTCTCGGCGTACGACGTGTCGGTCCACCTCCTCGGGAGGGCCGAGACGATCGCGACCGACATCGCCCGCGAGAACTGGGACGCGCTCGGGCGGGCGGGGATCGACCGCGAGGCGGTCGGCGATTCCCGTGACGTCGACCTCCCGGACGCCGACGTGGTCGTCGACGCGATGCTCGGGACCGGGGTGACCGGCGCGCTTCGGGACCCCGAGGCCACCGCCGCCCGAGCGATCAACGACGCCGAGGCGACCGTCGTCGCGGTCGACGTCCCGTCGGGCGTCGACGCCGACACGGGTGTGGCCCCGGGCGCCGCGGTCGCGGCCGACCGCGTCGTGACCTTCCACGACCAAAAGCCCGGCCTCGACGCGCTCGAGGCCGCGGTGACGGTCGCGGACATCGGCATCCCAGCGGCCGCCGAACGATACCTCGGGCCCGGCGACATGCGACCGGTCCGTCGCGGTCCCCCGGCCGACGACGCCCGGGTCTTCGTCGTTGGCGGCGGCCCCTACACCGGAGCGCCGGCGCTCGCCGCGCAGGCCGCCCTCCGGGCGGGCGCGGACCTCTCGTTCGTCGCCGCGCCCGAGACGGTCGCCGACGGGATTCAGGGGTTCGCCGAGGACCTCATCGTCCAGTCGTACGACGGCGAGCGACTCGCGCCCGATCAGGTCGACGCCCTCGTCGAGACCGCCGAGGCGTACGACGACGTCGTGGTGCTCGGGCCCGGCCTCGGGACCGCCGACGAGACCGTCGAGGCCGCCGAGCGCTTCCTCGAATCGTTCTCCGGGAGGGCGGTCGTCGACGCCGACGCAGTGTCGGTGGTGCCCGCAGTCGAGACCGACGCCGAGCTGGTCTGCACCCCGAACCGCAAAGAACTCGCGGAGATGGGCGGCCCCGAGATCGAGGGCGCCGACGAACTGGGCGAGCGCGCCGACGAGATCGCGGACTTCGCGGCCGACCTCGGCCACGTCGTGGTCGCGAAGGCCCGCGAGGACGTCGTGGCCGACGGTCGGAAATCGGCGGACGATTTCCGAGCCCATCAGAACTCCCAGAGTTCTGAGGACGGCGAGCGGACCCGCGTCTCGCGAGCCGGCACCTCCGGCATGACCGTCGGCGGCACCGGCGACACCCTCGCGGGCGCGATCGCCGGCCTGCTCGCCGGCCACGACGCGTTCGCGGCCGCCTGCATGGGGACCTACGCGAACGGCCGGGCGGCCGAACTGCTCGACGACCGCCGCGGCGGACTGGTCGCCTCGGACCTGCTGGATGCCCTGCCCCGCGCCGTGTGGGGTGATCGCGATGAGTGACTCCGACGACCTGACCCACACCGACGCCGACGGCGACGTCCAGATGGTCGACGTGGGCGACAAGCCAGACACCGCCCGGCGGGCGGTCGCGGCGGGCGAACTCACCCTCCGGCCCGAGACGATCGCGGCCATCCGCGACGACGAAGTGAGCAAGGGCGACGTGCTCGCGACCGCCCGGGTCGGGGCGGTGCAGGCGGTCAAACACACTTGGGAGACGATCCCGATGTGCCACCAGATCCCGATCACGAACGTCGAGACCGACTTCGAACTCGACGACGATCGGGTGACTCTGGAGGTCGCGGTCGAGACGACCGGCAAGACCGGCTGTGAGATGGAGGCCTTAGAAGGGGTCACGACCGGGCTGAACGTGGTCTGGGACATGGTGAAGGCCGCCGAGAAGGACGCCGACGGCCAGTACCCCGACACCGCGATCGACCGCGTCCGGGTCCTCGACAAGCAGAAACGCGAGCTATAGGTCGGCGCTCCGGAATCGGAGGTGGCCCGCGATCACGGGCAGGACGGTCCACGCCCCGAGGATGACGAGCATGAACCAGTCTTTCAGGTAGAACGGCTCTGCTCCGGCTATCCGGCTCTGGAAGGGGTTGGCGGCGCCCTCGCCGCCCCCGCCACCGCCCGCGGTCATCTCGGCGCCCGAGCCGAGTGCGGCGTCCACGAGCTGGCTGAACGCCCGCGAGGGGTTCGACTGCTCGACGAGCACCTGCCAGGCCGGCACCGTTCCGCCGAGATCCAGCCCGCCGGTCCGGAGGTAGGTGAGCGCGAACGGGACCAGATCCCACAGGAGCGCGAACACGAAGAACACCCCGATAGCCAGCGCCATCGCCCGCGAGCGGGTGCTGGTCGCGGCCGAGATGCCGACCGCGATGCCGACGAACGTCACCCCGAGCGCCGCGGTCAGCACCGTCACCGAGACGAACTCGCCGATCGCGAGCTCGCCGTAAGCGACCACCGCGACCAGCCCCGCGACGACGAACCCGGCGAGCACGCCGACCAGAACGACGCCCGCGCGCCCGACGAATTTCCCGACGGTCACGTCCAACCGCGAGTGGGGCGCCCCGAGCAGGAGCTTGATACTGCCCGACTCGCGCTCGCCCGCGATAGCGAGGTAGGCCGCGACGAGCGCGGTCACCGGCACCAGCGTCTGGGCGAGGTCCGCCGCGAAATTGTAACCGAGGGTCGCTCCCCCGATATCGAGGAGGCTCGGGACGAGCGCCGAGACCCCCATCAGGAGCGCGAACAGCCCGACGATGCCCCACAGCATCCGCGACCGGACCGCGTCCGCGAAGTCCTTCCGGGCGACGACGCGCCAGCTCACGCCCGAACCCCCTCCGTTTGGCGGTCGACCGTGTAGGCCGTAAAGAGGTCTTCGAGCGACGACTCGCGGGTCGTGATGTCCCGGATCGCGGCGCCCTCCTCGCGGACCCGATCGATCACGGCCAGCTTCGCGCTCGGGTCGAGGCAGGTCGCCCGGATCGTCCCGTCCGCCGCGGTCAGGTCGCTGACGCCGTCGATCGACAGCGACTCGACGCCGTCGGGAACTCGATCGACTTCCAGTTCGATTGTCGCGCCGCTCCCGATGGAGTCTCTGAGCCCGTCGATGGTGTCGACCGCGACAAGCCGCCCCTCGCGCATGATGCCGACGCGGTCACACACCGCCTCGACCTGCCCGAGGACGTGACTCGAGAAAAACACCGTCGTCCCGCCGTCGGCGAGGTCCCGGACGATCCGGCGGACCTCCCGGGCGCCGTTGGGGTCGAGACCGGTCGAGGGCTCGTCGAGGATCAGCAGGTCGGGGTCGCCGACAAGCGCCATCCCGAGCACGAGCCGCTGGGCCATCCCCTTCGAGTAACCGCCGACGGCTCGCTCGGCGTCCTCGGCGTCGAGCCCGACCAGATCGAGGAGCCGGCCGGGATCGTCGTCGACCTCCTTCGACTCGATCATGAACTCGACGTGCTTCCGGCCCGAGAGCCGGTCGTAGAGCCCGTAGCCCTCCGGCAGGATCCCGACGCGCTGGTGGATCTCGGTCGGCGACCGCTGGGCGTCGTAGCCGAGCACCTCCGCGGTGCCCGCCGTCGGCCGGACGAAATCGAGCAGTATGTCGATCGTCGTCGACTTGCCCGCGCCGTTCGGGCCGAGAAAGCCAAACACCTCCCCGGACTCGACGGTCAGATCGAGCTCCTCGACCGCCCGTACGTCGCCGAACCGCTTGGTCAACCCCGTCGTTTCGATAGCCGCCATGGCCCGGGGTACACCGAACCGCTAATTATAGGTGTTTGTCAGTTATGGGGTCGCGCCGGGCGAGAAAAACCGGGCCGAGAGCGCCGCTCACGCCGAGGGCGCGGACGCCAGATCGCCGGCCTTCGCCCGCGCCCGTTCGACGACCGAGGGCCGGGCCTCGAAGTCGACGACCACTTCGTCGTCGGCGTAGGTCACGTCGTCGACCCGCGCGTGGTCGTGGATCCACGACACCGCGCTCATGGTGTCGTCGGTCATCGGGAGGACCAGCCGCTCGCGCCGCCAGTCGGGGAGCTCGGCGTCGATCCGGGCCCGAAGGTCGTCGAGGTTGAGCTGTTCTCTGCCCGAGACTGCGATCGGATCGGGCGCGAGCGCCGAGAGGGCCTCGCGTTTCTCTTCGAGCTCCGCGTCGCTCACCGCGTCGATCTTGTTGAGTACCGTGACGATCGGCGCCTCGTTGCGCTCGTAGAGGGTGTCGTGGCAGGTGACCAGCTTCTCGCGGATCTCGTCGATCGGCTCGCTCACGTCGACGACGAGCAACACCAGATCGGCGTAGTACACCGCATCGAGGGTGGACTTGAACGACTCGACCAGCCAGTGGGGCAGGTCGCTGATGAACCCGACCGTGTCGGTCAACAGCACGTCCCGGCGGTCCATGTCCATCTTCCGGGTGGTGGTGCCGAGCGTCGTGAACAGCCGGTCCTGTGCCTCGGCGGTGGTGTCGAGGTCGGGGTGGAGGTCGTCGTTCTCGCCCAGTTCGATGTCGGCCGCGAGGCTCTGCATCAGCGTCGACTTGCCGGCGTTGGTGTAGCCCGCCATCGCCACCAGATCGAACCCCGACTCGCGGCGCCGGTCGCGGCGGTCGGCCTCGGTCCGGGCGATGGAGTCTAGCTCGTCGTTGATCCGGGAGATCTGGTCTTTGATGTCCTGCTCGCGGCTCTCGTCGTACTCGCCCAGTCCCATGAACCCCGGGCGCTCGTCGCGCTTGGCGAGGCTGGTCTTGGCCTCCGCACGCGGCAGTTCGTACCGGAGCTCGGCGAGCTCGACTTGGAGCTGGGCCTTCCGGGTCTGTGCGCGCTGGCCGAAGATCTCGAGGATGAGCCGGAACCGGTCGATCACCTTGACGCCATCGGGGAGCTTCTGGCCCAGATTGTACGTCTGGTACGGCCCGAGCTCGTTGTCGAAGACCACGACCTCCGCGCCGGTGTCGGCGACGGCCGCCGCCAGCTCCTCGGCTTTCCCCTCGCCGATCTGGAGCGCGGCGTCCTCGGTGCGCGTCTGGGTGAACTCCGCGACCACGTCGTAGCCCGCGGCGCGGGTCAGGTCGCGGATCTCCTCGGTGTCTGGCGTGCCTGAGTCGACTCGCTTTGCGATTATCGCTTTCATAAGAGCAGTTTTCGGGCGGCGTACGCGGCGTGGTGTGCGGCCTGCACTGTCTCGCGTTGAGCTATGCTTTCGACGTACTTGAACTCCGTGTCGAAAAACGGCGCGACCTCCCACTCGGGCTCCTCGTAGAACTCGCCGCGCTCGGCGACCACGGGGCCGTCGGGCGGCGCGGGGAGGTCGGCGACCGCGTCGGCGACGAGTCGGGCGACGTTCTCGAAGGTCGGCGGACTGCGGTCGGTGGCAAAGCCCATCCCCTCGACGCTCCGCGGAGCGGTAGCGCCGACGACCGCGTGGACGGCCGCGGCCACCATGAGGTACTCGCCGTCCTCCTCGTGGCGGCCGCTCACGTCCACGCCGACGACCTCAGCCGCGCCGGCCCTTCACCTCGGTTGGCGCACCCACGGTGCCCATACCCCCGGGTACGTCGTCGGGCCTTTTGAATCCGACTTTTCGTTTCGCGCTCCATCGTCCGAACGCATCCCGGGATCGGTTTCCAGCGTACGTATTCGCACCCGGATAAGTTAACACGCACAGAAAGTTTATGATACTGACATCCGACGTACCGTTCGCAACATGGTTCAGGCAACCGTCGACGTGCTCGACCGCGGCGGACTCAAGTGCGACCTCAACTACCTCGTCGAGGCGAACACCATCGGCTCCCACGACGCGCCGAACCCCGACACCGACTACGTCGAGATTCCGGTGTGGAGCCTCGTGATCGACCACCCCGAGGGGACGATCCTCTGGGACACCGGCTCGCACCACGAGGCGCTCGACGGCTACTGGCCCGAGGGGCTCCTCCAGGCGTTCTACCCCCACGACGTCCGGGACCACCGGCTGGACGACGACCTCGAGGCCGCGGGGTACGCGCTCGACGACATCGACTACGTGTTCCAGACCCACCTCCACCTCGACCACGCGGGCGGACTGGAGTTCTTCGAGGGGACGGACGTGCCGATCTTCGTCCACGAAGAAGAGCTCAAGTTCGCGTACTACAGCGCAAAGACCTCGAAGGGAAGCGACGCGTACGTCCTCGAGGACTTCGATCGGGACCTCAACTGGCGGGTCCTCCACCGCGACCGAGAAAAGCACTTCGAGGACGTGGAGTTCGTCCGGTTCCCGGGCCACACCCCGGGGCTGACCGGAACCGTGATCCACCTCGACGGCGACGGGACGGTCATCTTCACCGGCGACGAGGTGTACCAGTCGGAGAACTACGAGGACGAACAGCCCCTCGGCGGCCCGCTGACCTGGGCGAAACGCGACTGGTTCGAGAGCCTCCAGCGCATCAAGGACCTCCAGCGGACCCACGACGCCGAGGTGGTGTACGGCCACGACCCCGACCAGTTCGAGGCGATCCGCTCGGGGTGGGGCCAGTGAGCTACGACCGCTCGGTCTCGGCGTCGGCCCACGAACTCGGCTCCGAGACTGTCTGGCACATCCAGATGCCCGAGATCAGGTTCGGCGCGAACGCCGTCGAAGAGCTCGGATTTCAGCTCGGGGACCTCGGCGCGGCCGAGGGCGCCGCCGGACTGGTGGTGACCGACCAGACGCTCGTCGACCTCGGTCACGCCGATCGGGTCACCGACCAGCTCGAGGCCGCCGGGTTCGGCGTCGACGTCTGGGACGGCGCCGAACGCGAGCCCTCGATCGAGACCGTCGAGTCGTGCATCTCGTTCGTCCGCGACGAGCGCGGCGAGGACGGCTACGACTTCTACGTCGGGCTCGGCGGCGGGAGCTGTATCGACATCGCGAAGACGACCCGGGCGGTCACCGCCAACGGCGGTGAGATCCTCGACTACGTCGCCGAGCCCACCGGCCGCGGCGAGGACCTGACCGAGTCGGGGCCGCCGCTCGTGTTGATGCCGACGACCGCGGGCACCGGGGCCGAAATCTCGCCGGTCGCCATCCTCTCGGTCGAGGACAAAGACATCAAGGAGGCCATTTCGAGCCACCACGTCCGGGCCGACGCCGCGGTGCTCGACCCGACGCTCACGACGACTCTGCCCGCCGACGTGACCGCCAAGACCGCGATGGACGCGCTCGGCCACGCCATCGAGGGGTACACGACCCACCGCTACGACGACCTGCTCCGGCCGTCTGACCCGGCCGAACGACCGGTGTACGCCGGCCGGACCGACTTCACCGAGGCGTTCAGCGAACGGGCGATCCGACTGCTGTCGAACAACGTCCGGCGGGTCGTCAACAACGGCGACGATCTGGAGGCCCGCTCGAAGATGCTGAAGGGGGCGCTGTTCGGCGCCATCGCCGGACTGACCGCCGGCGCGAGCCTCTGTCACGCGATGGCGTATCCGGTCGGAAACAAGTACCACACCTACCACGGCGAGACGATCGCCGCGCTCACCCCCGCGAGCACGCTCGGGTACAACGCCGCGAGCGACCCAGAACGCTTCGCGCGGATCGCGGAGATGCTGGGCGCCGAGACCGACGGCGTGAGCACGCGCGAGGCCGCCGACCGCGCGAAAGAGGAGTACGTCCGGTTACAGCGAGACCTCAACGTCCTGCCGAGCGGTCTCAACGAGCTGGCGGGCATCACCGAGGAGGACGTGGGCTGGCTCGCCGACCAGACCGTCGAGACCCAAAAGCGTCTGCTTCGGTGCAACCCCCGACCGGTGACGAAAGAAGACGCCGAGGAGATCTTCACCGACGCCCTCTACAACTGGTAATCTCGGCTCGGCGTCGGCGTCGATCGCTCGGGGTCGGGTCGAAAGCCCGCCCCGAATCGAACGCCCGTTCCCCGAACTCCGGGATCGTCGACCGACCCAGAAACGTTCAGCGCCGAACCTCTCTAACCCACAAAAGTCTTAACGTAGTACTTAGATCATCCGGCCATGGAACTCGGAATCGACCCCCAGCAACTCGGGCTGGAATTCGGCTCGGGCGCCGTCATCGGCGGCGTGATCGGGTTCGCGGCGAAAAAGATCGCGAAGCTCATCGCGGTGATCGTCGGCATCGAACTCGCGCTGTTCAAATTCCTCGAATCTCGGGGCATCCTCACGGTCGACTGGGACCGGCTCTCGGCCGGGGTGCTGAAGACCGGCGAAGTCGCACAGAACGGCACCCCGCCCTCGTGGCTGACTTCGGTCATCTCGACGCTCTCGATCGGCGCCGGGTTCACCGGCGGCTTCATGGTCGGCTTCCGGAAGGGATAGTTTCCCGCGCTCACCGCGTCTGCAGTTCGTCTTCGTCCTTGATGATCTGGGTCTCGGCCTCGCCGCTCGTGATCTCGTTGACCAGATCGTAGAACTCGTTTTGCATCCCCGCCGGGAACGTGAGTACGCCGACCCACGAGCCGTCGTTCTGCCACTCCTCGCGTTCGAGCTCGCCGAACTGCCGGATTTGGGACTGGGCGCTCCCGGCGTAGTCGGCCGGCACCTGGACCGCGATGGTGACCTCGTCGAACCGGATCGGGATCACCGGCCGGAGCGCGTCGAGCGCGTCGTCGACCTGCGTCTCGACCGGCTCCATCGGGTCGATGCGAAAGTCGGTCTCCTCCAGAGCGCTCTCGATCCGCTCGGGCGGGTGGGGCGCGTTGTCCATCTGGGGGTTGACCGCGTTGCGCGTGATCCGGTTGACCAACTGCTTGTGCTTTTGCTCTTGCATCTCGCGGCGCTGTTCGGCGGTGATCTGAATCTCCCCGCGCTCGATGACTTCGGGGATGACTTCGAGGGGCTCGGTCGTGTCGAACACCTCTTCGAGCGCGCTCTCGGCGGGGCGGTCGCCCCGGCTCGCGTCCTCGAAGACGTCCTCGGCCGCGATGACGTCTTCGAGGTCGCCGTCGAACTCCCCGCGCTTGATCGCGAGCGCGGCGTCGGGGTCGACCAGCACTTCGAACCGCTCGCCGTGGGATTCGAGGCGCGCGGTCACCGCTTCTTCGAGTGGTATCATACCGTACGGTACTCCCCCCCGGCTAAACAACTTTTTCCTGCACGCCGAGGGGTTCGGCCGACGCGACGCTCGCCGATCGGCGCCCTCAGTCCCCGTCGGTCGTCGTCTCGGTGTCCGTCGGGAGTCGCGTCGCCTCGCTCGTCGGCGCCGGTGCTGGCTCGGGTGTCGTCCTCGCGGCGGCGTCGGTCGTCGCGGGGTCCGCCTGCTCGCCGGCGGGGGCCGTCTCGGAGTCGGCTTCGACGGTGGTCGAGGGCGGTTCCGGATCGTCAGTCGTTGTCGTTTCCGGATCGTCAGTCGAGGGCGGTTCCGGATCGCCGGTCGTCGTGCGACCGTCGGCTGACCGTGTTTCCGGTTCCTCGGTTGACTGCGATTCCGGACCGTCGCCGTCGGATCGAGTCGACGTGTTCTCCGGCGTGCCACCGCTGTCGCCACATTCCGCGCCGGCGCGGAGGCGAACGCGGACGTTGCCACACCTACTCTCCTCTCCGGTCGACTCGACGCGGTACCTGTCGCCGGGCGTCGGCTCCGAGGCGCCGTTCGCCACGAGGAGGTAGAACGCTACTCTCTCGCACGTCCGACACCGATAGACCTTCCCGTCGTTACACAGGTTCATTCCCCGGTGCTGAAACGCCTCGACGACGCTCACCCGCCCGGTGATCTCGGTCCGGTCGCCGCGTATCACCCATCCCTGTATCTCGGCCTCGAACTGCGCTTGGTCGGCTCCGGTCGTCCCGGTCGCGAAGCCACCGCCGAGCACCGCACCCCCCAGTTCGAGCACTCGCCGACGCGATATGTCGTCTGTCACTCCCGTTGCACCCCGACGACCTTCGACCCGGTGTGTGTTAACTGTTATCAATTAAGCGGGCGGTCGGACCCGCGGCCCCGACCTCGTCGACGAAGCGTCGAGTCATACAGATACAAGCCCCTCCCGGCCACACACCTCACGCATGGACCTCGCCGACCTCACCGCGCGATACGACGAGAAGCTACGCACGGGCGATTTCGCCGACGTGGACGCCAGCGCCAACGGCCTCCAGGTCGGCCCCGACCACCGGGAGGTCGAGACCGCGGCGTTCGCGGTGGACGCCGCAGAGCAGACGATCGAGACGGCCGCCGACCGCGGTGCCGACGCGCTCGTCGTCCACCACGGCGTCTCGTGGGGCGGCATCGAGCGCGTGACCGGCCGGGCGTACGGTCGCATCGCACCGCTCGTCGAGAACGATCTGGCGCTGTACGTCGCACACCTCCCGCTCGACGCCCACCCCGAACTGGGCAACGCGGCCGGCGTCGCCGACGTGTTCGACCTCGGCGACCGCGAGCCGTTCGGCGAGCTGGGCCCCGAACACGTCGGCCAGCGCGGTCGCACGCCCGACCCGGTGCCGACCGACCGGATGCGCGAGACGCTGGAGGCGGAACTCGATCACTTCGGGCAGGGCGTCCGCGTGCTGGAGTTCGGCCCCGAGCGCATCGAGGACGTCGCGGTCGTCACCGGGAGCGGGGTCGACTGGATCGACGAGGCCGCCCGGAAGGGCGTCGACGCCCTGATCACGGGCGAGGGCAAGCAGAAGGCCTACCACGAGGCCCGAGAAGCCGGGCTCACCGTGTTTCTGGCCGGCCACTACGCGACCGAGACGTTCGGCGTGCGCTCGCTACAGGCGCTCGCCGAAGACTGGGGGCTGGAGACGACGTTCGTCGACGCGCCGACCGGGCTCTGACCGCCGCCGGGCGTGGCGTCGCTCGTCGGACGCGGTCGAAAGGGATACTATTAAAACCCCTCCGGCGAAGTTGATTTACGTGTCCGCCGGGTTTCAACAACCCCTGCGGTTGCCGGAGCTATCGGTCACGCGACGGTTCTCGCCGGACACGGGCCGCGGCCAACCGGCCCCAACAGCCGAACCTCACGGTTGCGGCTAATTGAACCGCCGCTGGCGACCGACCGCCGTCACGCGGGCCCCCGCGGTAGTTGGCAACACCGCTTTTCGAGCGACGTATCGGTCCCCAGAGCGTGATTATCACCAATGATACGACCACGTACGCTTATACTGTATCAATCCAAATATCCAGAATAAGACACAATAGATGGAACAAGGATCGTCAATCGTCGAGCGTATTCGACGAAGCTACGCGTTGAAGTTGGCGGTCGCGCTGGTGTCGATCGTCGCGCTCACGGTCGCGGTGGGCGCGGTGGTTCAGGCCCAGACCGCCGATCAGGTACGGACCGACGTACAGGAAGAGTTGAGCGCGCTCTCGGAGTCGCGGGCGGACAACCTCGATACGTGGCTCTCGAGCGTGAAGTCCCAGACGCGGATGACCGCGGACCACCCCACCCTTCGGACGGGCGACACCGACGCGATCGACTCGCACGTCTCGGGACTGGTCGAGGACGGAAAGACGCCTGATGGCGTGGTCGCGGTCCACTACTACGACGCCGCCGAGGGAACGATCGTGGCGAGTTCGAGCGACGCGATGACCGGCGTCAGCCCGGCCGAGCAGGGCGCGCCGTTCGCCGCCGATCCGCCGTCGTTCGACGGCGACGACGTCTACGTCTCCTCGCCGTTCACGGTGCCGGCCGTCGACTTCCCGGTCGTGGCGGTGATTTCGCCGGTCGCCGATCGACCCGACAAGCGCGTTATCTATATGGTGAACATCGAAAAGCGCACCGCGTCGGTGACCGGCGGCGTCGAGGGCGGCTACACCGCGGTTCTCAACTCGACGGGGCACTTCATCGCACACCCCGACGGCGAGAAACTGCTGACCCAGCATCACGGCGGCGCCGACAGCATGGCGGTCGAGAACGGGCTCGCTGGCGAGACCGGCTTCATGGAGATGGACGGCGGGACTCTGATGGCCTACGCTCCGATGTCGTCGTCGGACTGGGTGGTCGTGGTCCACGCGCCGGCGAGCGAGGCCTACGCCCTCAGCGAGACCGTCACGTCGAACATCCTCGGGCTCATCCTGATCGCGGTGGTGAGCCTCGGGCTCGTGGGCGTCTCGGTCGGGAGCAACACCGTCATCTCGCTTCGCCAGCTCTCCCGGAAGGCCCGGGCGATGGAGGACGGCGACCTCGACGTCGAACTCGAGACCCCGCGGACCGACGAGTTCGGCACGCTGTACAAGTCGTTCGCCGGCATGCGCGACTCGCTTCGCGAACAGATAACCGAGGCCCGCGAAGCCCGCCAAGCGGCCGAAGCCGCGAAAGCCGAGGCCGAGACCGCACGCGAGAAGGCCGAGGCCGAACGCGAGGAGGCCCAGACGCTGTCGACGCACCTCGAAACCAAGGCGAGCCACTACGAGGAGGTGATGAACGCGGCCGCCGACGGCGATCTCAGCGTCCGGGTCGAACCCGAGAGCCGGAGCGACGCGATGGTCGCCATCGGCGAGTCGCTCAACGACATGCTCGTCGACATCGAGCGGACCGTCGCCAACGTCAAGCGGTTCTCCTCGCACGTCTCGAACGCGGTCGTCGACGTCGAGGAGAGCGCCGAGGACGTGATGGCGACCGGCGAGGAGGTCAGCGAATCGGTGTCGGAGATCTCGGCCGGCGCGACCCGCCAGACCGACCACCTCGGCGAGGTCGCCGACGAGATGAACACCCTCTCGTCGAGCGCTCAGGAGGTCGCGGCGACCGTCGAGGAGGTCGCGGCCACCTCCGAGCAGGCGGCCGCCGCGGGCGAACTCGGCCGCGAGGCCGCCGAGGACGCCCTCGCCGAGATGGACGCCGTCGAGGAGGCGACCGAACAGACCGCCTCCGAGATCGAGGAACTCGACGAGGAGATGGCCGCGATCGGCGACGTCGTGGAGGTCATCACCGAGATCGCCGAACAGACCAACATGCTCGCGCTCAACGCATCTATCGAGGCCGCACGCACCGAGGCGGGCGGCGAGGGCTTCGCGGTCGTCGCCGACGAAGTGAAGGCGCTCGCCGAGGAGACCAAAGAATCGGCCGCCGAGATCGAGGGCCGCATCGAGCGGGTGCAGGCCAAGACCGAGCGGTCCGTCGAGGGGATGCACGAGACGAGCGACCGCATCTCGGCCGGCGTCGAGACGGTCGAGGGCGCGATCGACGCGCTCGAAGAGATCGCCGAGTACGTCGAGGAGACCGACCGACGGATTCAGGAGATCCACGAGGCGACCGAGGCCCAGGCCGACTCCTCGGGCGCGGTCGTCGAGATGGTCGACGAGGTCGCCTCGATCAGCGAGGAGACCGCGAGTCAGGCCGAGGGCGTCGCCGACGCCGCCGAGCAACAGACTCAGACGCTCGCGTCGGTCAGCGAGGACGCCGAAGACCTCGCCGAACGCTCTGCCGAACTCTCCCGGCTCCTCGACGACTTCCGGGTCGCGCAGGGCGCCGGGCCGATGGACGAGACCGACTTCCAGTCCGCGGAGGTGAACGACGCGTGATCGACCTCACGTCGGTGTGGTTCCTGCTGGGAACGATCGGGATGGCGGCCGGGACCGTACCGCCGCTGTGGCGGCTCGCGACCGACCCCCGCGATCGGGCCTACTACGCGGTGCTGGCGGGCGTCACCGGGTTCGCGGCGGTCGCGTATCTGGCGATGTTCTTCGACATCGGGCGGATTCCGGTCGGCGAGGGCGTGCTGTACGTCCCCCGGTACGTCGACTGGCTCGTGACGACGCCGCTTTTGGTGTTGTTCCTCGGGATGCTCTGTCGGCCCGACCGGCGAATCTACACCGCGCTTGTCGGGGTCGACGTGGTCGTCATCGGTGCGGGCGTGGCCGCCGGACTGTTGCCGGACCCCTACGGCCTCGCCGCGTACGTCGTCGGCTGTGTGGCCTACGTGGGACTGCTCTACCTGCTGGTCGTGGTGTTGCCCCAGCAGGCCACCCTCCACGGCGATCGGGTCGATGCGGTGTTCACCAAGCTCCGGAACCTGACCGTGGTGCTGTGGACGCTCTACCCGGTCGTGTGGATCCTCGGGCCGCTCGGGGCCGGACTGCTCCAGCCGGGGACCGAGATCATGGTCGTCACCTACCTCGACCTCATCAGCAAGGTCGGGTTCGTGGCGATGGCGGTCAACGGCGCCGACGCGCTCGACCAGCTCCGGACGGGCGCGGCGCTCGCCGACTCGGCCGAGCTGTCGACCGCCGACTGACCGCGCTCTTTTTCGTACCGCGGCGTTCAAGCCGCTGGACCTCACACGTCGGACCATGAGCGACGACCACGACGACGCCCACGAGCCCCACCGCGAGGAGTTCCGCCACGACCCCATCGCCCACGCCGAGGCGCGGGCGGGGATGACCGTCGGCGAGCTCGTCGACGAGTACGGCGCGGCGGGCATCGGCGCGGCCGACCTCCACGAGGCGGTCGACGTCTACGCCGAGATGCTCGACGACGACGTGACCACCTTCTTCGGACTCGCGGGCGCGATGGTGCCGACCGGGATGCGACGGATCGTCGCCGATCTGATTCGGGACGGCCACATCGACGCGCTGGTCACCACTGGTGCGAACCTGACCCACGACGCGATCGAGGCAATCGGCGGCAAGCACCACCATGGATCGGAAGAAGCGCCGGACAAGACGCCCCGCGAACACGACGAACGGCTTCGGGACGAGCAGGTCGACCGGATATACAACGTCTATCTCCCCCAGGAGCATTTCGCGCTGTTCGAGAACCACCTTCGATCCGAGGTGTTCCCGCCGCTCGAAGCGGAGGGCGTCGTCAGCATCCAGCGGTTCACCGAGGCGCTCGGCCGGGCGAACAGCGAGGTCAACGCCCGCGAGGAGATCGACGAGGGGCCGGGAATCGCGGCCGCGGCCTCCGAGAACGACGTGCCGATCTACTGTCCGGCGGTTCAAGACTCCGTGCTCGGCCTGCAGGCGTGGATGTACTCCCAGACGTCGGAGTTCTCGCTCGACGCGCTCGCGGACATGACGACCATCACCGATCAGGCGTTCGAGGCCGAGGAGGCCGGCGCGGTGGTGGTCGGCGGCGGCGTCCCGAAGAACTACGTCCTCCAGACCATGCTGGTCGCGCCCGACGCCTACGACTACGCGGTCCAGCTCACGATGGACCCGCCCCAGACCGGCGGCCTCTCGGGCGCGACGCTCGACGAGGCCCGCTCGTGGGGCAAGCTGGAGAAGGCCGCGCGCAACGCCTCGGTGTACGCCGACGCGACGATCACCCTGCCGCTGGTGGTCGCGGCCGCCCGCGAACGGATCGAGTGATCGACCCGGCCCGCGAAGCCGGGAGACCGATGAGCCCCGACTGCGTCGCGTCCGCCGACGGATGACAGCGTTCGAGGCGATCGACGCGCCCGAGTCGCCCTCCCCGACCGAGCGGGCGCTCGGCGCGGTCGGGCGTCGGGAGGAGCTGATTCCGGCCTCGCGGGCCTACTGCCGCGAGGCCGCCCGCGAGTACGGCCTCGACGTGGCGTTCTCCCGGCTCGACTGGGAGGTCTCGACCCGCGCGAAGCGCCGGGCGGCCGCGGTCAAGCGACCGAAGATCCCGGACGCGGAGATCGGCGACCCCCTCGACTGGGCGTCGCTCGCCGGCGACTGGGCCGACGGGACCGACCCGCGGCGGTGTACGGTGTCGCTGACGTGGGCGGCCTACGAGGCGTTCGACCGGGCGGAGTGGGCCGCGACGCTCCGCCACGAACTGATCCACGTCGAGCAGTTCCAGCGGTTCGGAACGACCGACCACGGCGCCGCGTTCCGCGAGCGCGCCGAGGCGGTCGACGCCGCGGTCCGGTGTCGGCCGTTCGCGGACCCGAAGTACGTCCTCCGGTGTTCGGCGTGCGGTACGGTGGTCGGACGACGGTATCGGGAGTGTGCTATCGTCCGCGAGCCCGAGCGGTACCGTTCGTCCTGTTGTGAGGCGAGCGTCGAGTGTTCCCGGTCGCGCGACGGCGAGTGAGTTCCGAGTGCGCGGCAGTGTCGCGAGGCGAGTCGGCTCGTTCCGGCCCGCAGGCCTTTGACCCGCCGGGTCGTCACCCCGACGATGGACGACCCACTCGACTCCCGGCCGGCGCCCGCCGACGAGACAGCCCCGACCCTCCGCGGGAGGGTAGCCGATCGCCGATGAACGTCGAGAGCCACGAGCTCCGCGAGCGCATCGAACGCGTTCGGGCGGCGAGCGCGAACGGCGACGATCTGGTGACCCTCGCGGTGCCGCCCGACGAGTCCCTCGGGGCGGCGCTCGAACGGATCGAGGAAGATCGGGCCCAAGCCGAGTACATCGACGCCGACGAGTCCGACAAGGCGGTTCGTCGGGCGCTCGAACGCGTCCGGCGGGTCGTGCAGGGGTACGACGGGACTCCCGAATCCGGGCTCGTCGTCTACGCGGGGGTCGTCGACGGCGAGGTCGTCGACTACGTCTTCGACGACTTGCCGACGCCGGTCCCGGAGTACCAGTACGTCCGGGACAACGAGTTCGACCCCGGTCCGCTCGACGCGGTCGCCGAGTCGTCGGGCACCTACGGCCTGCTGGTGGTCGAGCGCGGCGGCGCGGCGCTCGGTCTGACCGCCGGCGACTCGGTGACGGTCGTCGAGACGATCGACAGCGACGTGATGGGCAAGACGAAGGCCGGCGGCCAGTCGGCCGACCGGTTCGAGCGCGACCGCGAACGCCAGAAAGAGGAGTTCTTCGAGACGGTCGCCGACGAGGCCCGGCGGGCGTTCCTCGGCGAGCACGCCGCCGAGTCGGCCAGCGCCGAGACGACGGTCGAGGGGCTGGTGCTCGGCGGAACGACCGTCACGGCCGAGGACTTCCGGGAGGGCGACCACCTCGATCACCGCCTCCGCGAGGCGCTGGTCGACACGTTCTCGGTCGAGTACGCCTCCGAGCAGGGGCTCCGCGAACTCGCCGAGAAGGCCACGGATCGCATCGAAGACGAGGAACGCCGCGAGACCGACGCGGCGCTCGATCGCTTCTTCGAGGCGCTTCACGACGGCGACGACGGGGACGTCGTCTACGGCCGCGAGGACGTGGAGACGGCGCTGGAGTACGACGCGGTCGAGACCCTGCTGGTCTCCGGGGCCCAATCGATCGCCGATGTCCGGGAGTTACAGGAGCGTGCGACCGAAGCGGGCGGGGACTGTCTGGTCGTCCCCGAGGACTTCGAGCGGGGCGTCCAGTTCCGCGACGGGTTCGGGGGCGCGGGCGCGCTCCTCCGGTTCCCGATCGACTAGTAGGTCTGGTAGCTCGCGGACCCGACCTCGACCCGGACCAGCAGGTTCTCGGGGTACTCGTCGGGGTCGGCGTCGTACTTCGGGTTGATGCGGGCGGCGGCCTCGCGGCGGGCGTCCTCGTCTTCGAGGACGGTCGCGGTGCCGCGGAGCGACACCATCCACTCGGCGCGCCCGCCCTCGTCTTTCTGGACCGAGATCGCGACCCGCGGGTTCTGTCGGACGTTCGCGAGCTTCCGGCCGCCGGTCAGCACCTCCACGACGCCGTCGTCGTAGTGGTACCACACCGGGGCGACGTGCGGGCGGCCGTCGGCACACGTCCCGAAGTGGGCCATCAGCGGCTCGCTGGTCAGGAGCTGTTCGGCGGCCTCGGGAACCGGGTTCGACATGGCGCGACACACGGCCGACCCCGACAAAACGGTTTGGTCCGGATCACAGCACCAGCCACGCCACCAGCGCCACGATGAGGAGCTTCTTGACGACGATGACCGCGATGATCAGCTGTCTGGTGGTCATCGTCCGGCCGATCCGGACCAGCCGGCGAAAGACGCCGGGCGTCTGAGCCAGTTCGCGGGCCAGCAGTCTGCACTCGGTGACGAACGTCTCCCGGACCGACCCCTCGTCGGGGGCGTACCCCCGGTGGGCGCTCGGCACCCAGCCGCCCTCGGTGGCGACCACCGGCAAGCGCTCGCCCTCCAGAAACGAGACGTGCTCGAACTCGAAGCCCTGCGACTCGGCGAGCGCCTCCAGCTTGAGGACGTCGCGGTCGTCGGCCAGATCGTAGGCGAGCCGCTCGGTGTCGGTCGTCCACTCGAACCCGAGCGTGAGGACGACCCGCTCCTCGCCGACGAACACGTCCCGAACCGTCGCGACCTCCTCGTTGCCCGTGCGCCGCTTTTTGCTGGCCCGAAGTCGCTCGTACTCGCGCTTCTCGGTTCCCGTCCGCTGGGCGGCTCCCTCCATGCGACGGTCGATAGTACCCGGCCGACACGCATAAGCCTCGGGGAGTCCGGGTATCAGGCCCGTTATTAATGGATCGTGAGACGTGGCCACGACCGTTAAGAACGTTAGCGTAGCAACAGTTCCCGGAATGTTCTTCCACGACAACGAACTGCAGTACGAGGTCGAGGTCGAGGAACCGGATCCGTACTTCGCGAAGATGCTCCAGCAGGCGGTCGGCGGGGCCGAGGGCGAGATGCGGGTCGCGCTCCAGTACATGTTTCAGGCGTTCGGCGTGCCCAAGGAGATGTCCGAGTACCGCACCCTGCTGATGGAGACCGCGGTCGAGGAGCTGGGCCACATCGAGATGCTCGCGACCGCCATCGCGAAGAACCTCGAAGGCGCGCCCGAGGAGGTCCGCGAGCAGGCCCGCGACGACGCCGTGATCGACATGATGCTGAGCGGCGGTCAACCGCGCCAAGCCCTCTCGGCCGGGCTCAACGCGATGCCGGTCGACGCCAACGGCGCCCCGTTCACCGGCAACTACGTCGTCGCCAGCGGCAACCTCGCGGCCGACATGTACGCCAACGTGATGGCCGAGTCGACCGGGCGACTGCTCGCCAGCCGGCTCTACGAGATCACCGACGACCCGGGTATGGAGGACATGCTGTCGTATCTGATCGCGCGGGACACCATGCACCAGAACCAGTGGCACGCCGCCCTCGAGAGCCTCGGCGAACACGTCCCGGTCCCGGCTAGTTTCCCTCAAGAGAAAGAGAACCAGGAGTTCAACTACGAGTTCATGTCCACGTTCCGCGAGGAGCACGAGGACCCCGAACAGCCCTGGACCACCGGCACGTCGTTCGACGGTAAAGGGGAGTTCTCGTTCGGCCGCCAGCCCGGCGGGGGCGAACCCGACCTCGAAAAGGCAATCGAGGAGATGCACAACGAGGTCAACTGATCGCCATGGCGGCGTTCTCCGACGACCACGTCGGCAAGCGGGTCCTCGCCCAGAACGGAACGCGGCTGGGGACGGTCGAGGACGTGCGCGACGGGGACCTCCACGTCGGCGTCGACCCCGACGCCGACCGGGACGCGGTGTCCCAACTCGGCTGGGACGGACAGGTGAACCAGGACGTCCACCGGCTCGAAGACAGCTACGTGACCGATATCACCGAGCAGACGGTCCGGTTGCGAGTGTAGTCTCGCGCGACAGTCCCGGACGGTGCGGGCGCAAGCGCGCTCGTCGCCGCTCGGTGATCGCCGCCGAGTCGAGCGACGCGCCGCGGGTCACTCCCCCTCGAAGTCCATCGCGACCGAGTTGATGCAGTAGCGCTTGCCGGTCGGCTCCGGGCCGTCGTCGAAGACGTGGCCGAGGTGACCGCCGCAGTTCGCGCAGACGACCTCGGTCCGGACCATGCCGTTGGACCGGTCCTCGCGGGTCTCGATGCGGTCGTCGTCGGTGTCGTAGAAACTGGGCCACCCGCAGTTCGACTCGAACTTGGTGTCCGAATCGAACAGTTCGGCCCCACAGCCCGCACAGGCGTACGTGCCGTCGTCTTTGCGGTCGACGTGCTCGCCGGAGAACGGGCGCTCGGTCCCCTGCTCGCGGAGCACGCGGTACTCCTCGTCGGTCAGTCGCTCGCGCCACTCGGCGTCGGTCTCGGGCACGTCGTCGGTCGCCTCTCCGCTCATACCATCCGTAGGGGCGCGAGCCCGTTAGGGCTTGCGCGTGTCCGACAGCCGACGCCCCGGCGCCGGGACTCCGGGCGAGAGATTGAAACCCTCCGGCGCCGAACCGGAGCTATGCGGTTGTGTGACGTCTGCGAGGAGCGCAAATCCGACGGCACCAGACTGGTCGCGCGGACCGGCGCTGACCTGTGGGTGTGTCACGGCTGTATGATGCGGGCGGTCACGAACAAGGCCGACGAACTCAGCTATCGGGAGTGGTAATATCACGACGAGGAAATTTTCACGGACGTGCCAGTTCTACGTAGATTTATAATGAAGGTCTACATACGGCCGCTAGAGTCATGGGTCAGACTCCCAACACCTTTGCCGGGGTACAACAGACAAGCGAGCCGTCCGGGGCGGGCCATGGCTCGCGCGATCGGTCGCTGGACGCGGTCTTCGAGATGTTGCGGTCGGAGCGCCGACGGAACGCGCTGTACGTGTTGTACCGGCGTCCCGGCCCGATTCAGGTCTCGGCGCTCGCCGACGAGGTGGCGACCCGCGAGGGCGTCGAACTCCCCCGCGTCGCCACCGCGCTCCGGCACGTCCACCTGCCAAAGCTCGACGACGCCGGTGCGGTCGAGTTCGACCACGAGACGGGAAGCGTCCGGCTCGGCGACGACTCGGGGCGCTTGCGCGAGTACCTCACCGCCGCCGCGGCCGACGAAGGGCTGACCCTCCGCCGGGCGTCGGCGAGCGCGACGCTCTCGGAGTTCTAGGTTCCCGGTTCGGATCGCGCGTCGGCCGCCCGGTCCGGTCTCACGACCGCCGCGAGGGTCGCCCGTCGCGGGCGCTACGTCGGTCCGCCGGCGAACAGCACGACTCCGAGGTACGTCGCGCTCGCGGCGGCGAACACCCCGAGCGCGAACAGCGCGGCGTTCGCGAGGCGGTTGTCCGCCCGGCACAGAGACACCGTGTACCGGCGACCCGTCGCCGGCCAGAGGAGGGCGACGCCCATCGGCGTGAGCAGGTCGGCCGCGAGGTGCGCGAGGACGGCGAGCCCGCCGATGCCGGCCGCGAACGTCCGGAGGTCGATCGGCCCGATCGGGGCCGAGCCGAACCCGGACGCGGTCGCCGCGACCCACCCGGCGCCGGCGACCAACGCCCCGAACGGGAGCGTGTGGGTCGGTCCGCGGTGGGAGACGAACGGGAGCCGGGAGTCCCAGTCGGGGAGCATCGCGAGCCACAACAGCGCGGCCCCGCCCGCCAGCGCGGCGGTTGGCTCGCCGAGCACGAGGAGCCAACACCCCACGGGGGCGTACAGGACCAGCGAGACCCCGTAGTGGCCGGGTCGGAACATGGCCGACCGTGGGCGCTCGCCCGGCTTAACCCCGGCGATGGCGCGGCCTCGTCCGGGGATCGCGCGGCGGTTCGCCGAGCCGTCGATCGGACGGGACGTTCGACGCCGCCAAGGTTCAAGGGCCTCGGCGTCGCGACTACTGTCGATGGAGCCAGACGACCCACAGCAGGCCGACCACTACCAGCACGGCGACGGCACCGACGAGATCGTCTTCGCGGTCGAGGAGGGTCGCGTCCTCGCGGTTCGGGAGTATCCGAGCGTCGAGGCGTTCGCGGCGGCGGTCGCCGACGCCGACTACCTCGGCACCCACGACGGCATCGCCGACCTCCCGGGGGTCGAGGCGTTCGAGGAGTAGCCCGAGGATTTCGACAACAGTTTTAGGCCGGGGCTATTTTGCTCGCGTATAAGATGGGTTCGTGTATCATCTGCGGGACTCCTGCCGACGGCGCGATCTGTCAGAGCCACGAGCAGGACGTCCTCTTCGAGTTTGCCGGCGATTCGCCCGATCAGCTGACCTCGGGTCGCTACTACAAAGGAACAGTCGACGGGTTCGCCGAGTTCGGCGTGTTCATCAACATCAGCGACCACGTTACGGGGCTCCTCCACAAGAGCGAGCTCGACCGCCGTCTCGACTCGCTCGACTGGGACGACGGCGAGACCGTGTTCGTCCAAGTTACCGGCGTCCGCGACAACGGTAACGTCGACCTCGGCTGGTCGCTCCGCCAGTCCGAGCGCGAGTTCCGCGGGAAGCTGATCGACGACCCCGAGCGCGGGGCGGTCCCCGCCGACGAGTCCGACGATGACGACGACGGGGCGGTGTCGGCGTCGACTCGCCGCGCCGAGCCCGACGAGACCGACGCCGACCGCGGGACCGACACCGACGAGACCGACGACGCCGACGACGGCCAGCAGGCGACCACCGACGGCGCCGGCGCGAACGCCGTCGGCGCCGACGCCGACTCGGAGACCGAGTCGGCCCCGCCCCGCGCCCAGATCGCGTCGCTTCGCGACCGGGTCGGCGAGACGCTCCGCATCGAGGGCGAGGTCGTCGGCGCCCGCCAGACGAGCGGCCCGACGGTGTTCGAGGTCCGCGACGAGACCGCGACCGTCGACTGCGCCGCGTTCGTCGAGGCCGGCGTCCGGGCCTACCCCGAGGTCGACACGGGCGATTTCGTCCGGCTCGACGGCGAGGTCGAACTCCGCCACAACGAGCTTCAGGTCGAGACCGAGGAGCTCGAGAAGCTGACCGGTGAGGGCCGCGAGACGGTCGAAACCCGGCTCGAAGACGCCCTGCGCGACGAGGCCCGCCCCGAGGACGTCGAACTGCTCGCCGACCACGACGGCGTCGCGGCGGTTCACGACACCATCCGCGACGCGGCCGAGGCGATCCGCCGGGCGGTCATCGAGTCCCGGCCGGTCATCGTTCGGCACAACGCCACCGCCGACGGCTACGTGGCCGGCGCGGCCATCGAGCGGGCGGTCCTCCCGCTGGTCCGCGACGAGCACGCCAAAAGCGACGCCGAGTACCACTACTTCGACCGGCGTCCCTTGGAGGGCGGCGACTACGACATGGCCGACGCCACCAAGGACGTGACCCAGATGCTGGAGAACCGCGATCGCCACGACGAGAAGCTCCCGCTATTCGTGCTGGCGGCCGCCGGAAGCACCGACGAGTCCCGCGACGGTCTCGAACTGCTCGACATCTACGACGCGCCGCGGGTCACCGTCGACGCGACCTTCCCCGACGAGGGCGTCGCCGACCTCGCCGACGTGGCGGTCAACCCCCACCTCGACGGCGGCGACGCGAGCGACGTGACCGTCGGCGCGCTGGGCGCGAACCTCGCGGCCCACGTCAACGACGACGTCCGGAGCGGCGTCTCTCACCTCCCGGCGGTCAGCTACTGGGAGGACGCCCCGCAGGCGTACGTCGACCTCGCCGACGAGGCCGGCTACGACGCCGACCACACCACCGCGCTCCGCGAGGCGGTCGCGCTCGAAGCGTTCTACCAGTCCTACGAGGACAAACGCGAGCTCATCACCGACCTCCTGTTCGAACACGAGAAGCGCGACCTCGCCGAGCACGTCGCCGAGCAGTTCCGCCAGAAGCTCCAGACCGAACTCGACACCGTCGAACCGAACCTCTCGGTCCGGGGCGTCGGCGACGTGTCGTTCACCGTCCTCGACGCCGAGTCGTTCACCCACCGGTTCGACTTCCCGCCGGCCGCCCTACTGGTCGAGGAGGTCCACCGCCGGAAGCTCGGCGCCGAGGGCGCCCCAGGCGAGGACCACGTCACCCTCGGCGTCGACGAGGACGACATCCACATCCGGAGCGACGGTCGCGTGAACGCCCGCGAGGTCGCGGCGGCCGCCGACGAGATCGCCCCCGAGGCCGGCCTGTCGGCGTCGGGCACCATCGACGGCACCATCGACTTCCTCGCCGGCGAGCGCGAGGCCGCCGAGGACGCCGTCGTCGAAGCCATCGCCGACCGGCTGTAAGTCGGCCGGTTCGGGTTCAGCTCTCTTTTCGAGCGCGGACTCGGCTTTCGAGGCCCGAGCCGACCCGTCCGCGAGGGCCGAGTCGAGGCGCCGAGCGCACCCGTAGACGACACCCTTATCCCGGCGAACCGACCAATTAGCACCTAATGAGTACCGAGACGCCGGACGCCACCGAGACCGAGGCGTTCGAGCGGGTCTGTGAGGAGCTGGTCGAGCGCATCCTCGCCGACGACATCGAGCGCGACGACCTAGAGAGTGCGAAGCTCGAGGTCTGCTCGGAGTTCTCCTCGCCGAAGGTGCCGAAGAACTCCGAACTGCTCGACTACGCGCCCGACGAGCGACGCGAGGACCTCCAGGAGGTCCTCCAGAACAAGCCCGTCCGCACCGCGTCGGGCGTCTCGCCGGTCGCAATCATGACCAGCCCGCACCAGTGTCCCCACGGCAAGTGTCTCTACTGTCCGGGCGGGCCCGGTTCGGAGTTCTCCTCCTCGCAGAGCTACACCGGCCACGAGCCGGCGGCCGCCCGCGGGGTCCAGAACGACTACGACCCGTACGGACAGGTCACCTTGCGGCTCGAACAGCTCCGGGAGATCGGCCACCCCGTCGACAAGGTCGAGCTCATCCTGATGGGCGGGACGATGACCGCCCGGAGCCACGACTACCAGGAGTGGTTCGTCAAGCGCGCGCTGGAGGCAATGAACGACTACGACGTGAACGGCGAGCCCGCGCCCGCCGAGGGCGAGAGCTTCGCCGAGGACCCCGACGAGGTCGAGTTCCGGTACCTCGAAGACGTCATCGCCGAAAACGAGACCAACGACGTCCGCAACATCGGCAC
Organism: Halorussus marinus; assembly: GCF_004765795.1. Lineage (GTDB taxonomy): Archaea > Halobacteriota > Halobacteria > Halobacteriales > Haladaptataceae > Halorussus > Halorussus marinus. The sequence continues at coordinate 155,175 of NZ_SBIV01000008.1, read as the reverse complement.
TACCTTCGAGACCAAGCCCGACTGGTGTGATCCCGAGCAGATCGACCGGATGCTCGATCTGGGCGGGACGAAGGTCGAGGTGGGCGTCCAGACCACCTACGAGCGAATCAACCGCGAGATGCACCGGGGCCACGGCGTGCAGGCGTCGATCGACGCGAACCGGCGGCTCCGGGACGCCGCGTTCAAGGTCGGGTTCCACATGATGCCCGGCCAGCCCGGCATGTCCCAGGAGATGTGTCTGGAGGACTTCCGGCGGCTGTTCGAGGACGAGAAGTGGCGCCCGGACTACCTCAAGATCTACCCCACGCTGGTGGTCCGCGGGACCGCGACCTACGACTGGTGGCACCGCGACGAGTACGACCCGCTCACCAACGAGGAGGCCGCCGAGCTCGTCGCCGAGATCAAGTCGATGATCCCGAAGTACACCCGGCTCCAGCGGGTCCAGCGCGATATCCCCGCCGACTTCATCGACGCCGGCGTCTGGAAGTCGAACCTCCGCCAGCTCGCCCGAAAGCGCATGGACGAGCACGGCTGGAGCTGTGACTGTATCCGGTGTCGAGAGGTCGGGATGAACGACGAGAACCCCGAGAACGTCGAACTCGACGTCACGACCTACGAGGCCGCGGGCGGCACCGAACACTTCATCAGCTACGAGGATCCCGACAAGGACCTCCTGATCGGGTTCTGTCGGCTCCGGTTCCCGGGCGACCCCGTCCGTCGGGAGCTCACCGACGCCGCGCTCGTCCGGGAGCTCCACGTCTACGGCCCCATGGTCGAAGTCGGCGACGAGAGCCACGACTGGCAGCACAAGGGATACGGACGGAAGCTCCTCGGGAAGGCCGAGGGCCTCGCGGCCGACGCGGGCTACGACAAGGTCAGCGTCATCTCGGGGATCGGCGCCCGGGAGTACTATCGCGAGAAATTAGGGTACCATCAGGACGGGCCGTACGTTTCGAAGCGACTCTGAGGGCTTTTCGTCGACGTTTTGCAAGCGAGAGCGCGACCGGAAGTCGCGATCGAGCGCCGGAAAAGGTCGAGTGCTATCGCGAGAAATTAGGGTACCATCAGGACGGGCCGTACGTTTCGAAGCGACTCTGAGGGCTTTTCGTCGACGTTTTGCAAGCGAGAGCGCGACCGGAAGTCGCGCGAGGGCTGTTGACGGGCGAGCTCAGAGACACGGCGGGTCGCGCTCGACGTCTCGGAACTCGAATCGCGCACCGCCGGCGTCGCTCTCGGTCGCGGTACACTCCCAGCCGTAGACGTCGGCGAGCTCCTGAACGAACGCCAGCCCGAGGCCGGTTCCGCCCCCGTCGGCCGCGGTCGTGTAGCCGGCCTCGAACACCGCGTCGCGCTCGTCGGGCGGAATCCCGGCGCCGTCGTCGGCGACGTAGAACCCGGTCTGCAGGTCGCCGACCGTCACCGCCACACCGCGGCCGTCGCGCTCGGCGGCAGACGGCTGATCCCCCGTCGAACAGTGTTCCACGGCGTCATCGTCCTCCGGACGATTGCTCGTCGAGCCGTGCTCGACGGCGTTCTCGAAGAGGTTCCGGAACAGGTGGCGGACGTACGTCTCGTCCGCCCGAATCGTGCGGTCGACCGCGACTGTGAGCGTCGCGTCCGGGACCGAAAGCTCGTCCCACACGGAACGAGCGACCGCCGCGAGATCGACCGGCACTCGCTCGCCGACCGCTTCGGTGCCGCGGGTCAACACCAACATCACGTCGATCATGTCTTCGATACGGTCGAACGCCTCGGTGACGTACTCGACCGCCGTCGAGTCGGTTTCGTCGGGGAGCTGGCGGGTGTAGATCTGGCCGATCGTGACGGGGTTGCGGAGCTCGTGTGCGAGCATGCTCGCGAAGCTCTCGAGGCGCTCGTTCGAGGCTTCGAGTTCGTCGACCGCCGCTTCAAGCTTTCGCTCGCGCTCGACCTGCTCGGTGATGTCGCGTCCGACGCCCGCCAGAACGCGGTCGCCCGACGGGCTGTCGAGCGCCGAGGCGACGAACTCGAAGGGGACTCGATCGCCGGTCTTGGTCACGGTCTCGGCCTCGATCTGTACGCTCCCGTTCTCGAACCCCTCCCGGATCGCCGCCGCGACCCGCGCCCGATCCGACTCGTCGAAGAACTCGAGCGGGGACATCGAGGCGATCTCCTCGTCGCGGTAGCCCGTCACCGCGGGCACGCTGTCGTTCCACTGTCGGAACTGTCCGGACTCGTCGAGGATGTAGAACACGTCGTCGATCGCGTCGAGGACGGCGTCGATGTACTCCTGATACCGCTGGAGCCGCCGCTCGCGCTCCTTGCGTTCGGTTACGTCCTGCGACATCCCCAGTGCCGCGAAGACGTCGCCGGCGTCGTCCCGGACCGGGAGGAAGTGAAACCGGTAGGATCGGTCGCCGACCGCGGCCTCGAACTCCGAGGACTCGCCGTCGAGCGCCGCCTCGTAGCCCGGGACGACGACGTCCGCGAGCTCTTCGGGCAGTGATTCCCGGACGCCTTTGCCTTCGAGGTCCGTCCGGGTCAGCTCCTCGGTGCTCTCGGGCGAACCGCCAAAGACCTCGTACCGGAGGTCCGGGTCCACCAGCGCGACGGCGCCGTTCGGGAAGTTCTCGACCAGCGTCTCGTACTGCGAGCGGTACTCCTCGATCTCGCGCTCGCGTCGCTTGCGGTCGGTGATGTCCCGAAAGTAGACCGACAGCCCGGTCTCGGAGGGGTATGCCGAGACCTCGTACCACGCTTCGAGCGGTTCCGGGTAGTAGAACTCGAAGGCGGTCGGCTCCTGGGTCTCCATCGCGGTCCGGTACTCCTCGCCGAGCGTCGAGTCGGTCGCCCACTCGAACACCTCCCAGAAGTCCTGCCCGACGAGACCCGCGTCGCGGTAGTCGATGAGTTCCTCGGCGCGGTCGTTGACGTACGTGAACTGCCAGTCGTCGTCGAGCGCGTAGAACGCGTCGGAGATTCGCTCGAACATCTCGCGGAACTCGCTCTCGAGGCGGTCGGACTCGCCGCCGTCCGGCGGGACGCCGTCGAGGCCGGCCGTCGCGGGCTCGGGCGGCGCGTCGCCGTCGTCGGGGAGCCACCAGACGCGGCTCCGGGCGCCCACCTTCTTGGTTCGGATCGTCCCCCGGTCGGCCAGCGTATCGAGTTTGCTCAGCGCGGTCCGGCGAGTACATCCCACCTCCGCGGCGACCTCGCTTGCGGTCACCGGCTCGTCGCGGATTCCCGCGCGCTCGCTCGCGGCGAGTACCGCCTCGGGGCTGATTCGACCGGGAGTCATTGGACTCTCTCCGCCGGTCAGCGTCAAAAGCATTTCCTTGGAAGGAACGACCACCCAGCGTCCGACGGGTCGGCTCTCGGGGCGGTCGGTCCGGCCACCGAGTTCTTTACCGCGGGTCGGCTACCGGTTCCATGCGTCTCACCCTGCTCGGCTCGGGCGGCGACTCCCAGACCCCGATGCCGACCTGCGAGTGTCGCGTCTGTGACCCCGCCCGCGAGGAGGGCCTTCCCCACGCGAGATACGGCAACGCCACGTTCGTCCACGAGGCCGACGCCGTAGTGGACGCCCCCGAGTCCGTCTGGGCGATGCTCAACCGCGAGGACGTGCGCGACGTGGCGTACATCTTCCTCTCGCATCACCACATGGACCACGTCGGGGGCCTGCGCGTCGTCCAGGCGATTGGTCGCCCGCAGTACCCCCTCGACGACTGGGACAACGAGGACCCCGCCACCGTCGTGATGAGCGAGACCACCTACGACCGCATCGCCGACTCGCTCGATATCGAGGCCCAGTACGACGATCGGGGCTACGCCGAGTTCGAGTTTCTGGCCGACGGCGAGACGATGGCGCTCGGAGATGGCGTCGAAGTGACGGGGCTCGGCGCGCCCCTCGACCCCGGCGGTCCGGCGGACGCCGCGATGGGGTATCTGTTCGAGGAGAGCGACGACTCGGCGCTCGTCTCCCCCGACGAGACGACGTTTCTGGACCTCGAGAAGGTGCCCGAGGACCTCGACCTGTGGGTCAAAGAGTGTGGCATGTTCCGCGAGACGCCCGACGGCGACCCCATCCTGAGCGACGACCTGTGGGCCGACGAGCGCGACCACCAGACCACCTTCGACCAGACGCTCGAACAGGTCCGGACCGTCGACCCCGACCGCACCGTCCTCACCGAAATCGAGGAGATCTACCGGCGCCGCCCCGACGAGTACGCCCGACTGGCGACCGAGCACGCCGATCTCAGCGTCGAGTTCGGCCGCGACGGGATGGACATCGAACTCTGAACGCCCGGTCCCGGAGCCGGCCGGGGCCGAAGCGTTTTGGCCTCGACGCCCGTTCGGACCGTATGGAGTACTCGGGACTGGTGGTGGGCCGCGACCGGGCGACCACCGAGCGACTGCTGACGGTCGCCGTCGCGGTGTTCGTCGCCGTCTTCGTCTTCCACACCCCGCCGTCGGTTCTGGGGGTCGACCTCGCGGTCCGGCCGAATCTGGCGGTCCTGTTCGGGCTCGCGACGGTTCTGCCCGTCGCCGGGGCGTATCTCAACGACGGGGCGCTGGTCAGCGTCGCGCTCGCGGCGGGACCGGCCCTCGGGTTCTACGTCCCGCTGACGCTGTTCGAGCTTGTTTCCCCGAGCGAGTCGGTCCTGTGGGGGGTCGCGAGCGCCGCGACGTTCGCGGTGCCGCTCGGGCTCGTGGGGTTCGCGGTCGGCGCCGGAGCCCGACGGCTCGTGGCGCTGGCCCTGTGAGGGGCCGTCGAGTGGGTCGAACGGGCGCCGTCGCGCCCGACTCCGGGGGCGACGACCCGACGTAACGATAGGCCTTTCCCCCGCAACGGAAAACGGGTAGGCATGGACAGCAAGCGGGAACTGTCGAGCATCGACCTCGCGGCCGTGGTCGCGGAGCTCGGGGCCTACGAGGGTGCGAAGCTCGACAAGGCGTACCTCTACGGCGACGACCTCTTGCGACTCAAGATGCGGGATTTCGACCGCGGACGGGTCGAGCTCATCGTGGAGGTCGGCGAGAACAAGCGCGCCCACGTTTCCGCGCCCGAGAACGTACCCGACGCGCCGGGCCGGCCGCCGAACTTCGCCATGATGCTTCGCAACCGGCTGTCGGGCGCGGACTTCGCGGGCGTCGAGCAGTACGGCTTCGACCGGATTCTGGAGTTTCACTTCGAGCGTGACGACGAGGACACGACCATCGTCGCCGAGCTGTTCGGTCAGGGCAACCTCGCGGTCCTCGACGAGAGCCGCGAGGTCGTCGACAGCCTCGACACCGTCCGGCTCAAGTCCCGGACGGTCGCGCCCGGGAGCCAGTACGAGTTCCCCGACGAGCGCATCGATCCGCTGGACGTCGACTACGAGACGTTCGTCGCCTACATGGAGGAGTCGGACACCGACATCGTGCGGACGCTGGCGACCCAGCTCAACTTCGGCGGACTCTACGCCGAGGAGGTGTGTACGCGCGCCGGGGTCGAGAAGGGAATCGACATCGCCGACGCCGACGAGACCGACTACGAGGCGATCTTCGACGCCATCGAGCGGCTGGCCGACCCCGTGCGAGAGGCCCAGTTCGACCCCCGCGTCTATCGGGAGGACGGCCGGCCGGTGGACGTGACGCCGCTCCCGCTCGCGGAGTACGACGACCTCGAATCGGAGGCGTTCGACACCTTCAACGAGGCGGTCGACTTCTACTACCACAACCTCGAACCCGACGAGCCCGGCGACGCCGACCCCGGCGACCAGCGCCCCGACTTCGAGGCCGAGATCGAGAAACACCGCCGGATCATCGAACAGCAAGAGCAGGCGATCGAGGGGTTCGACGAGCAGGCCGACGCCGAGCGCGAGCGCGCAGAGCGCCTCTACGGTCACTACGGGCTGGCCGACGACATCCTCACCACGGTCCGGAACGCCCTCGAGGAGGGGACCTCGTGGGCGGAGATCGAAGCCCGGTTCGAGGAAGGCGCCCAGAAGGGGATCGAGGCCGCCGAGGCCGTCCGGCGCGTCGACCCCGAGTCGGGGGTCGTCACGGTCGAACTCGACGGCGTCGAGGTGCCCCTCGACGCCTCGATGGGCGTCGAGAAGAACGCCGACCGGCTCTACAAGGAGGCAAAGCGCATCGAAGACAAAAAGGAGGGCGCGAAGGCCGCGATCGAAGACACCCGCGAGGATCTGGCCGCGGCAAAGCGCCGCAGGGACGAGTGGGAGGCCGACCCCGACGACGAGCCCGACGACGAGGGCGACCGCGAGGACGTCGACTGGCTCTCGCGGCCCTCGATCCCGATCCGCAAACAGGAGCAGTGGTACGAGCGCTTCCGGTGGTTCCGCACGAGCGACGACTTCCTCGTGATCGGCGGCCGGAACGCCGACCAGAACGAGGAGCTCGTCCAGAAGTACATGGACGGCAACGACCTGTTCTTCCACGCGCAGGCCCACGGCGGCCCGGTGACGATCCTGAAGACCTCCGACCCGAGCGAGCCCTCCCGGGACGTGGACGTGCCCGACGCGAGCAAGCGGGAGGCCGCCCAGTTCGCGGTCTCGTACTCGTCGGTCTGGAAGGACGCTCGGTTCTCCGGGGACGCCTACATGGTGACCCCGGATCAGGTGAGCAAGACCCCCGAGAGCGGCGAGTACCTCGAAAAAGGCGGGTTCGCGATCCGCGGGGACCGCACATACTTCCGGGACGTGGCGGTCGGGGTCGCGGTCGGGATCGCCTGCGAGCCCCACACTCGGGTGCTCGGCGGGCCGCCCGAGGCGATCGTCCCGCGAGTCGAGACCCACGTCGAGGTCGAACCCGGCCGGTACGCCCAGAACGACGTCGGCAAGCGCATCTACCGGACGTTCCGCGAGCGCTTCGAGGACACCTCGTTCGTGCGGAAGGTCGCGAGCCCGGACCTGATACAGGAGTTCCTGCCCCCCGGCGGAAGCCGGACGAAAGACGACTGAGTCCGGTCGGCTCGCCCGACCCCGCCACACAACGGTTAAGCCCGTCGCGTGTGTCTGTACGTCAATCGAGCCGTTTCTCTCGATCCGGAGCCCACGATGTTCGAAACAGCACTCACGTATCTCGTAGAGAGCGACGACGGCGTCGAAACCACCCTGACCGGGAGTATCCTCACGCTGCTCGCGTGGCTCCTGATCCCGGCGATCGTCGTCGCGGGCTACTTCCAGCGCGCGCTCGCCGCCACGAACGCGGGCGAGCCCGCCCCGTCGTTCGGCGACTGGGGCGGCCTGTTCGGCGAGGGACTGCGAGCGATCGGCGTCGTGGTGGCGTACGCCGCGCTCCCGGTCGTCCTGCTGGGTGCGGTCTTGGCGAGCCTGCTCGCGTTCACGGTCGAGACGACCGTGGTGACAGACGCCGGCGTCGCGACCGATCCCCGGGCGGTCGTCGAGCCGGTGGCCTCGGCCGATCCCGGGCTCCTCGGAGTCGCGGTCGTCTTCGGCGGCCTCGCGCTCGCCGGCGTCACGGGACTGGTGGCGTGGTACGTCCTGCCCGCCGCGCTCGCCCGGCTGGCGGTCGAGGGGCGGTTCGGCGCGGCGTTCGAGCTCCGCGAGCTCGCGAGCGTCGTCGCGACCGCCCCGTACGCGACCGGCTGGCTGCTCGCGCTCGCCGTGCTCGTCGTCGACGGCGCCGTCGTCGGCGCGCTGGCGTCGATCCCGTTCCTCGGGTGGGCGCTCGCCCCGTTCGCGATCTTCTACTTCACCGCCGTCGCCGTCTCGCTCTACGGACAGGGCTACCGCGAGGCGACCCGGGCCGGCGGTCGCGAGGCCGCCGGGGATCGCCGGACAGTCGCGTAGTCCGACGACCCCGAGTAGTCAGACCTATCTTCCCGCGTCCGAATGCTCGACCGTGTTCCGCGAGGCGCTCACGTACCCCGGTCGGGCCGACGAGGAGACCCTGCTTGCCGGGGCGGCGCTCGCCGTCGCCGCCGGACTGTTCGCTCGCCTCGGCGCGCTCGCGGTGCTGGCGGTCCCGGCGGTGGTGTTGCTCGCCGGCTACGCGCTCGCCGTGATCCGGACGACAGCCCAGGGCGCGGCCGAGCCGCCCGCGTTCGCCGACCTCCGGACGCTGGCACGCGACGGCGCGCGCGCGCTGGCGGTCGCGGTCGGCTACCTGCTCGTTCCGGGCCTCGCCCTCGGGGTCACGCTCGACGGTGCGGCCGCCGCCGGGCGCCCCGAGACGCCGGCGACGAGCGTCTTCGTCTTCGGCGCGGGGACGGCGTTACTCTTCGTCTCGGCCGGTCTCGCGTACCTGTTGCCCGCGGCGCTCGCCGCGACCGCCGAGCGTCGGTCGCTCCGCGGTGCGCTGGATTCGAGCGCGCTCCGGACCGGCGCGACCGACGGGGGCTACTTCGTGGCGTGGACGTTCGCGCTAATTCTGCTCGCGGTCGGCGGTACCGCGGGGTTCGCGCTCGCCGGCTTGGGCCGGGTCGGCGAGCTGGTCGGGCTCGCGGTCGGCGCCTACGCGCTCGTCGCGGTCGCTCGCCTCGCGGGGCTGGGCGCGCGGGCGGCCGGCGGCGTCGACCGCAGGTGACTTATCGACCGGCGGCCCACGTCGACACATGCGAATCCAGAGCCGCCAGCGCGTCGAGGGCGGCGGCGAGCGCATCTCGCTCGTCCCCGAGAGCCTCGACGACCTCTGGCATCTCACCTACGTGCTCGAACCCGGCGACCGGGTGTCGGGCGACACCACCCGGCGCATCCAGCGCAACGACGACCAGATGCGCGACACCGGCGGCGAGCGCGAGCACATGTACGTCACCATCGAGGTCGACGACGTGGAGTTCCACAAGTTCGCCAACCGGCTCCGGGTGAGCGGCACCATCGCCGACTGCTCGCGGGAAGATCAGCTCGACCAGCACCACACCCTCAACGTCGAGGAGACCAAAGAGATCGAGATCGAAAAACGCTGGAAGCGCGACCAGCTCGACCGACTCGAAGAGGCCGAGGCGGCCACCGACAACCCCGACGTGGCCATCGCCACCGTCGAGGAGGGCAAGGCACACATCCACGCCGTCACCCAGTACGGCGCCGACGAGCAGGGGGAGTTCTCGGGGACGACCGGCAAGGGCGAGTACGCCCGCGGTCGCGACGAGCTGTTCGCCGAACTCACCGACGCGCTCGCGCGGATGGACGTCGACGCGATCGTGCTCGCCGGTCCGGGGTTCACCAAGCAGGACGCCTACGACTACATCGAGGAAAACGCGCCCGACCTCACCGAGAAGATCTCGACGGTCGACACCAGCGCGGTCGGCGACCGGGGCGTCCACGAGGTGCTCAAGCGCGGCGCGGTCGAGGAGGTCCAACAGGAGACCCGGATCGCCGAGGAGGCCGAACTCATCGACGAACTCACCAAGCGCATCGGCGAGGGCGCGAGGGTCGCGTACGGCATCGATCAGGTCGAGAAGGCCGCCGACTTCGGCGCGATCGAGCACCTCCTGATCCTCGACGAGCGACTCCGGGCCGAGCGCGGCGGCGAGGGCGAGTGGGACCTCGACGTCAACGACCTCATCACGTCGGTCGAGCGCAAGGGCGGGGACGTGACCGTCTTCTCCAGCGAGTTCGCCCCCGGCGATCAGCTCTCGGGGTTCGGCGGGATCGCGGCGCTGTTGCGCTACCGCCTGGAGTGATCACACCTCGATCGACCGGAGGTCCTCGGCGAACCGCACGTCGCCGTCGTAGGCGGCTTCGATCGACTGGAGCATCTCCTCGTGGCGACCGTCGGTGTGGGGGTAGAGGTGGGTCAGAAACACCGTCTCGACCCGGGTCTCCGAGTCGGCGAGCGCCCGGCCGAGCTGGGTCGGCGTCGGGTGGTTGTCGACGTCGACGTCGTCGGGGAACGAGCAGTCGTGGACCAGCGCCGAACAGCCGTCGGCGAAGTTCGCCAGCCCCTCGAACGCCTCGCTGTCGGCGCCGAAGGTGACCGCGTCGCCGAAGCGGTAGGCCAGACACGGCACCGAGTGGCGGGTCTCGAACCCTTCGATCTCGAATCCCGCCGCCTCGAAGCCGTGCTCGCCGACCTCCCGGACCTGCAGATCGACCCGGCCCTCGAGGTAGTCGTGGACCCCGAGCAGGTCGTCGACGAAGTCTTTCGTGCCCGCCGGGCCGACGACTTCGAGGTGGTCTTCGCCCGCGAGCCACCGGGCTTTCAACAGCGGCAGGAGGTCCGCGACGTGATCGAGGTGGTGGTGAGTCAAAAGCACCGTCGAGATCGCCTCGTAGCCGACGCCCGACTGCTGGAGGCGGTGGAGGATCCCGCTCCCGCAGTCCACGAGGAGGGTGCGGTCGTCGTCCTCGACCACGAGGCCGGTCTGGTAGCGCTCGCCCGTCGGCATCGCACTCCCGGTTCCGAGAAACGTGACTCGCATGTGGGAACCGGCGGGTCGGACCCGGTTAACGGCTTCGGGTGCGCGCCCTATCGCCAGTTATTCGGGGGCCCGTGGCACGGCCGGCGACCGACGGCCAGCCTGGGGCCCTTTCGCCCGAATCGCTCTCGGTATCCCGGCCTCAGAAACCGGCTCGCTGGTCGCTCACCGGCGCATCGGGGACCGACCCGAATCTCTTTAAGTAGTACGTGTGATGGCGCGACCGCTCCTAAGCAGAGCAGGAAGCTGTCTCGGATCGGAATACACTTCCACAAGGTGGCATAAATTTAAATACTATTTTCGCTTGCCTCCTCCGAGGAGGTATCGAACCGAACTCCCCCACACCGCAGGCGATCGACCGGTGGCGGTTTCACTTTCACTCCGGTGGCCAAACGGTCTTATGCGCCGGGTCCCAACCGTGGGTAAATGGGAGCCCGCGAGTTGCTGGCGCGCGGGGAGAACGACTTCGACCCGGAATCGGTCGAGATAGACGACGCCCCGGTGCTGGAGTCGCTGGAACCCGCGGTCCGGGAGTGGTGGGTCGATCGGTTCGGCGAGTTCGTCCCGGAGAACGGCGGCTTCTTCACGCCGCCCCAGAAGGAGGCGATCCCGCTTGTCCGCGAGCGCGAGAACGCGCTGGTGGCCTCCCCGACCGGGAGCGGGAAGACGCTGGCGTCGTTCACGGCGATACTCAACGAACTGTTCCGCCGCGAACGCGAGGAGGGACTCGAAAACTCCGTCTACTGCCTGTACGTCTCGCCGCTCAAGTCGCTTGCCAACGACATCCACCGGAATCTGGAGGTACCCCTCTCGGGGATCGCGGCGCGGGCCGACGGCGACCCCGAGATCCGCCACGCCATCCGGCACGGCGACACCGAGGACTCGGCGCGCCAGCGGATGCTCGAGGAGACGCCACACATCCTGAACACGACTCCCGAGACGCTCGCGATCTTGCTCAACTCCCCGAAGTTCAAGCGGAAGCTCGAAACCGTCGAGTACGTCGTCGTCGACGAGATTCACAGCCTCGCCGGCGGCAAGCGAGGCACCCACCTCGCGGTGAGCCTCGAGCGACTGGAGAACATGACCGAGTCGTCGCCGACCCGGATCGGCTGTTCGGCGACCGTCGAGCCCCTCGACACCATCGCGGAGTTCCTCGTCGGCCGGGAGCCGAGCGCTGGCGCGGACGACGGCGACGGCGCTTCGACCGCGCCGGTCGGACCGCCCCGCGACTGCGAGATCGTCGACACCCGGTTCGTCCGGGAGTTCGACATCGAGCTCCGGTGTCCGACCGACGACCTCGTGAACACGCCCCGGGAGGTCGTCACCGACCGGTTCTACGACCAACTCCACGATCTGATCGGGGAGCACACCAACACGCTGGTGTTCACCAACACCCGGTCGGGGGCCGAGCGCGTCCTCCAGAACCTCCGGGAGCGCTACGACGCCTACGACGAGTCTAACTCGGGCTGTCACCACGGCAGTCTCTCGAAGGAGGCCCGCCAGTCGATCGAGGCCGACCTCAAGACCGGGAGCCTCGACGTGGTGACCACTTCGACCAGCCTCGAACTCGGCATCGACATGCCTTACATCGATCTGGTGGTGCAGGTCGGCTCCCCGAAGTCGGTGGCGTCGCTCCTCCAGCGCGTCGGACGGGCGGGCCACCAGCTGGGCCAGACGGTCACCGGTCGGGTCGTGGCGCTCGACCGCGACGAACTCGTCGAGTGTGCGGTCATGCTCAAGAAGGCCCAAGAGGGGTTCGTCGACCGGGTGTTCGTCCCCGAGGAGGCCTACGACGTCGCGGCCCAGCACGTCTACGGGATGGCGATAAACGCGGTCCGGCCCGAGCGAGAGGTCCGGGAGACGCTCCGGCGGGCCTACCCGTACCGGGGGTTCGACGACGGCCAGTTCGAGACGCTGTTCCGGTATCTCACCTCGGACTACGAGGGGCTCGAAGACAAGAACGTCTACGCGAAGATCTGGCGCGACGACAACGACCCGCCCGACGGCGAGTACCACTACCCCGAGTACGACGTGGGCGAGGCGCTGGTCGGCAAGCGCGGCCGGCTGGCTCGGGTCATCTACATGACCAACATCGGAACCATCCCCGACTCGTTCACCTGCGACGTGTTCACCCGCGCCGACGACGAGTGGGTCGGCGACCTCGACGAGTCGTATCTCGACACCTTGGAGAAAGGCGACGTGTTCGTCCTCGGCGGCCAGAACTTCGAGTTCCGGTACCGACGTGGCTCGAAGGTGTACGCCGATCGGACCAACGCCCGGCCGACGGTCCCGTCGTGGTTCTCCGAGCGACTCCCGCTGTCCTACGACCTCGGTCGGGGGATCCTCGCGTTTCAGGCCGACCTCCTCGATCGCTTCGAGAAGCGCGGTCGGCCGGCGGTCCGGGTGTGGCTCCGGGAGTTCCCGCTCGACGAGAACAGCGTCCGGGCGATCGCCCGGATGTTCGACGAGCAGGTCCGGTACGCCGGCCCCGCGAGCGTCGCGACCGACGCGCGGCTCCCGGTCGAGGTCGAACTCGACCGGTCGGAGTACGAGCGCCGGTACTACGTCCACTCGAACTACGGCCGGCAGTTCAACGACGGCCTCTCGCGACTGGTCGCCTACCGGTGTGCCAACGCCGCCAACACCAACGTCTCGGTCGCGGTCGCCGACCACGGTTTCACGGTGTCGATGCCGCTGAACCGGAAGGTCGACGTGGCCCAGATCGTCCGGGACATCGACCCCGACGACGTGCGGCCGGACCTCCGGGCGGCGCTCGGGGGCACCGAACTCCTCCAGCGGTACTTCCGGATCAACGCGACTCGGGCGCTGATGATCCTCAAACGCTACAAGGGCTACGAGAAGTCCGCGAGCGAACAGCAGATCTCGAGCGAGATGCTCCTCGGGTTCGCCGAGGAGTTAGACGGGTTCGCGGTCGTCGAGGAGACCTACCGCGAGATCGTCGAGGACAAACTGGCGGTGTCGGCGATCGAGGACGTGATCGCCGACGTGCGGGCCGGCGACATCGAGGTCGTCCAACACCGAGTCGACTCCCCGACGCCGAAGGCGTTCGGACTCGCCACCCTGATGGCGAGCGACGTGGTGCTCGCCGAGGACGAGAGCGCGGTCCTCCAGGAGTTCCACGATCGGGTCCTCGACGAGATCGGCGACGACTACGAGTACGACGCCGGGAGCGGCGCGTCGGCCGCGGAGTGACGCACGAAAAGAACCGTTCGGCGATTCGGACCGGTGGGTCGACACGCCGGCCCGACGACGCGGAGACGGGCCGACTCGGTCGAGCGCCGCCCGGTCAGTCGTCGGTCGGGGCGGGGCTCTCGGAGACCTCGTCGACGGTCTCCTCGGGCGGCGCGTCGAACAGCGGACTCTGGTCGCCGGGCGTGAGCGTGTTGAACACCAGCGCCGTGAGCGCGGTCACCACGACGGGCTCGCCGAAGAACGTCTGGGCGGCCTGCGGGAGGCCCTGGAGCGCGTCGGGGCGGGTCGCGACCCCGAGCCCGAGCCCGAGCGAGGTCGCGAGGATGACCATGTTCCGCCGGTCGAGGTCGACGTGGAGAAAGACGAGCCGCGCCCCGCTGGCGGCGACCATCCCGGCCATCAGCAACACCGCGCCGCCGAACACCGCGCTCGGGATGGTAGCGACCGCGGCGCCGACCTTCGGGCTGAGTCCCAGCACGGCGAGGATCACTCCGGCGACGCCGACGACGTGGCGGCTCATCACGCCGGTGAAGTTGACGATGCCGGCGTTCTGGGAGAACGAGGTGACGGGGAACGCACCGAAGGCCGCCCCGATCGAACTCAGCAGGCCGTCGGTGAACAGCCCGCCCCGGAGTTCGTCGTTGTCGGGGTTTCGCCCCTCGGCGGCCGTGATGCCCGACATGTCGCCGACCGTCTCCATCGCCGACACCAGAAACAGGAACGCGAAGGTGACGATCGGGACCGGTTCGAACGCGAAGCCGAACGCGCCCGGCTGGGGCACCGCGACCCACGACGCCGCCCCGACGGGCCCGAAGTCGACCAGTCCGATCCCGAGCGCGGCGACGTAGCCGACCGCCAGCCCCACCAGCGTGCTCAGTAGGCGCGTGACGCCGTCGGTAAAGAGGTTGAGCCCGACCGAGACGAAAAGCACCAGCGCGGCCAGCCCCACGTTGTGGAGCGCGCCGTAGTCGCTCGCGCCGACGCCGCCGGCCGAGTAGTCCATCGCGACCGGGATCAGGTAGAGCCCGATGATGAGGACCACGAGTCCGGTCACCAGCGGCGGGAAGAAGGGTTTGATGCGTTTGAACTGCCAGCCGATCAGCCCCTCGACCGCGAAGCCGGCGACGAGTATCGCGCCGAACACCGCGCCGAGCCCGTAGTTCACGCCGATGGTCGAGGCCGCGCCCACGAAGGTGAAACTGGTCCCCATCACGATCGGGAGGCGCGCGCCGACCGGCCCGACGGTGTACGCCTGTACCACGGTCGCCAGCCCGGAGAACAGCAACACCATCTGGACGATGTAGGCGGTGTTGGCGGCGTCCAGCCCGACCGCGCCCGCGACGATGTACGCGACCGCGGTCGCCGGCACGATCATCACCGCGACGTGCTGTACCCCGAGCAGGAGCGACTTCGCCAGCGGCGGTCGCTCGTCGAGGTCGTACTCGATGTCTATCTCTCCGTCCGTCTCGCTCGACATTGTGTACGCCCCACGAGACGGTCGCCCTCAATAATAGTTCCGCGTTCGAGCGTATATTCGGGCCCTGAATGCAGAGATATGGGCAAATTCGTGCATAAGAATCTGGCGACCCGCAGAGACCGACGGCGCGGTTCGCCGATCACCGTCGCGCGCTCGGCGTCCGCGACGGCCGGACCTGCGGGTCAGTGGATGGTCACTTCGTAGTCCTCGACCGAGATGTCGACGAGGCTGGTCGCCTCGTAGTCGGTGTCGTCGAGCGCCGATCCGCCGACTTTCCGGATGACCACCGCGATGTCGGCGATCTCGGCGCCGATGTCGTCGAGCGCGTCGGTGATGCCCACCAGCGTGCCACCGGTCGACAGCAAGTCGTCGACGATCAGCACGCGGTCGCCCGCCTCGACGTCGTTGATGAACATCTCTGACTCCGAGTAGCCGGTGGTCTGGTGGAGCGCGACCTCGCCGTCGAGGCCGTACTCGCGCTTGCGGATGACCACGAGGGGCACGTCGGTCTGGAGCGACAGCGCGGTCGCGATGTGGATCCCCATCGCCTCGGGCGCGACGATCTTGTCCACGTCGAGATCGGCCGCCTGCGTGATCCCGACCACGACCTCCCGGAGCAGTTCGGGTTCGAGCATCGGCACCCCGTTGCTGATGGGGTGGACGAGGTACTGGTAGCCGTCCTTGTCGACGATCGGTGCGTCGTGGAGCGACTCGCGTAGCTTCTCCATGGCGCGTGTTCGGACAACCGCTCCAAAAACCGTTCGCTCTCCGCCCACGGAGACCGCGGGCACGCGACGCGGTCGGACCTCGTCGGCGACGCCGCGCCGGCAAGCGCGAGGTCGGTCCGCCCCGCCGGTCACTCGTCGGTCTCGTCGGCGGGCGGGAGTTCGAGCACCGGGTCGGGGTACTCGACGCCGAGTTCGCGTCGGCGCTCGGCCGAGAGCCGCCACGGTGCGTGGGCGTCCGCCGGCTCCAGGGGCTCGACCGCGGGCACCCAGCGTTTCACGTACGCCGCCTCGGGGTCGTAGTAGTGGGCCTGACCCAGCACGTCGAACTTCCGGTTCCGCGAGTCGTTGCCGACGCCGGCGACGTACGCCCAGTTGCCGTAGTTCGACGCGGGGTCGTAGTCGACCAACCGAGTCTCGAAGTACGCGGCGCCGCGTCGCCAGTCGATCCGGAGGTCGTTGGCGAGAAACGACGCGGCGATCTGGCGGCCCCGGTTCGAGAGGTAGCCGGTCTCGGTGAGTTCGCGCATCGCGGCGTCGACGAACGGGATCCCGGTCTCGCCCCGCTTCCAGCGGGCGAGCGCCGCGGGGTCCTCGCGCCAGTCGATCTCCCGGCGCCGGATCCCCTCCCGCGCGAAGAACTGCGCGCCGTGTTTGGCGAACTGGAACTGGAAGAAGTCCCGCCACAGCAGTTCGAAGACGAGCCAGTAGGTCGAGTCGTTGGCGACGCGTTCGGCCTCGTATCGCTCGACCGCCTCGTGGACCCGTCTCGGGGACAGACACCCTTCGTTGAGCCACGCCGAGAGCTTCGAGGAGTAGTCCCGACCCACCAGTCCGTTGCGCGTCTGTTTGTACTCCCGGAGGCTGTCGGTCGTCCAGAGGTACGTCTCCAGTCGGTCGAGTCCCGCGGTCTCCCCGCCCTCGAAGGCCAGCGCCGCCCGGTCGTCGTCGGTCGCGGGCTCGACGCCGAGTGCCTCGGCGGTCGGGATCTCGCCCGGTTCGACCGCCGGTCGCGCCGGCACCGCGGGCCGATCGAGGGGCTCCCGGACGGTCGCCTCCGACTCGACGGCGTGTCTGAACGGCGTGTACGTGTCGTCGATCTCCTCGACGCTCGAGGGGAGGTCCTCGGGCCGATAGAGCGTGTGGCCCCAGTACCGCTCGAACGCGACGCCGGCGTCGGCGAGCCGCTCGGCGAGGGCGGTCTCGACGGCGCGCTCTTCGGGCGTCGGGCGGGTGTGTGCGTACACGGCGTCGGCGTCGACGTCGTCGGCGAGGTCGGCCACCGTGGCCGGCGCCGGGCCGACGCGGACGAGGAGGTCACTGCCCGCCGCCCGGAGCCGCGACCGGAGGTCCGCGACGGCCTCCAGACGGAACCGCGTGCGAAACCCGCCGGTCTTCTCGTAGGCGAACGAGTCGTCGCCGCCGAACTCCCGCGTCCCGTAGCGTTCGGGGTCGAACACGTAGACCGGCAGGAGCCGGTCGGCCGCGGCGGCCTCGACGAGGGGCTCGTGATCGTGGGTCCGGAGGTCCCGCCGGAACCAGACCACGGCGGTCCGGGGCCGGCTCATCGGTGCCTCCGGTCGGCGATCGTCGCCATCTCAGACCACCCCGTCGTCGGTCATGCGCCGGACCGTCTCGGCGCGCTCGCGGATCGCCTCGACGTCCTTGTCTTCGAGGTGCGAGTAGACGAGGCCCATCCGGTAGTTGTCGCCCAGGCGCTCTTCGTTCCGATCGAGGAAGTCCCAGTAGAGGGCGTTGAACGGGCAGGCGCCCTCGTCCGTGGTCGCGTCGGGATCGTAGGCACAGCCCCCGCAGTAGTCGCTCATCCCGTCGACGTAGTTGGCCGACGCGGCGTACGGCTTGCTCGCGAACGCCCCCGCGCCGTAGAGGCCCATCTCGACGACGTTGGGCGTGGTCACCCAGTGGTAGGCGTCGACGTAGCCGGCGTGAAACCACCGGTTGAGCCGGCGGGGCTCGACGCCGTACAGGAGCCCGAAGTTCGAAAGCACCATGAGCCGCTGGATGTGGTGGCTGTACCCGCGCTTTCGAACTCCGTCGACCGCGTCCGCGAGGCAGGCCATCTCGGTCTCCCCCGTCCAGTAGAACTCCGGGAGGGCTTGGCTGGCTTCGAGCTGGTTCGCGGTCGCGAGCTCCGGCATCGTCTCGGCGTAGACGCCCCGGACGAACTCCCGCCAGCCGAGGACCTGGCGGACGAACCCCTCGACGCTGTTCAGCGGGACGTCCGGATCGGCCCGGGCGCCGTCGAGCACTCGCTCGATGACCTCGTCGGGACCGAGGAGCCCGAGGTTGAGCGGGACCGACAGCAGGGCGTGGTGCATGGCCCACTCGTCTTCGAGCATGGCGTCCTGATACGGCCCGAAGGCCGCGAGGCGCTCGTCGACGAACCGATCGAGCGCGTCGAGGGCGTCGGCGCGGGTGACCGGCCAGCGGAACGGCTCGGGGTCGGCCCAGTCGCCGCCGTACGGCGGCGCTTCGTACCCGCCGTCGAACTCCTCGCGGACCCACTCGGCGACTTCGCGAGTGCGCTCGTCGGGGTCGTACGCCGGCGGGTCGGGCGGATCGTACGACTCGTCGGGGAACTCGCGGTTCTGGTCGTCGTAGTTCCACTCGCCGCCGACCGGCTCGCCGTCGGCCATCAGGTAGCCGGTCTTCCGGCGCATGAACCGGTAGAACTCCTCGTGGCGGTACGGCTGGGTCCGATCGCTCGCGAACGACGCGAACGCCGACCGCGAGCAGAGAAACAGGTCGTTGTCGACGACGTCGAGCCGGCCCCCCTCACGCTCGACCAGCCGTCGGAGCCGCTCGGCCCCGCCGTGGCTCGACGGTCGCATGACCGTCAGGTCGTCGTTCGGGTGGGCGTCGAAGTGGGTCGCGAGCCCCTCCCGGAACGTCTCGGCGCGGACGTACTCGACCTCGCGGCCCGCGTCTCGGAGCTCGTCGCGGTACGCCCGCATGGCGCCGAACACGAGCGTGAGCTTGTGGGGGTGGTACGGCAGCCGACGGGCGAACTCGCGGGCCTCGATCAACAGCACGCGGTCGTCGGGCCGGGCCGCGACCGGCCCGACCCGCCGCGTGAGCTGGTCGCCGAGCACGAGGACCGTCATCGCGGCCCTCGCGGTCGTCTGTCGCGATCGGACCCCGACGCGGCCGGCCGCGGTCGGCCCTCCGCGGGGACGGACGTGCTGTTCATACCGGCCCTTCGGACGACAGGCCCATGGTTGTTTTGTCGGTCGGCCGGCGGGTGAGCAGGACATTTCACCGACGAACGCGAACTCGAAAGCGTGACACCCGACGACTCGCACCCGGACGAGAAGACGGTCGGAGCGTCCGACGGCGACGAGGCCACAGACTCGCCGCCCGATAGCGCCGAGGCGACCGCGCCGCCCCACGTCCGCGACGAGGCGGCCCACGACGTCGATTACCGGCGACATCCCGAGCGCTACGATATCGGCCGCGGCGAGGAGGGCGTGTTCAAAGTCCAGCCGTACAAGTCCGAACTCCTCCCGCTGTGGGGGTACGCCGACCGCGAGACCGCCGACGAGGCCGGCGAAGCGATCTACAACCAGTTTCGGGCCTACGGCCGGACCGGCGAGTTCGTCGGGATGGATATGGCGCGCAAGTACCTCCAGATGGGCTACACCCGGGCGATGCGCTACGCCCGGTACCCCGGCGGGCGCAAGTACGAGGACGGCGAGCCTCGCGAGCCGGTCCACTGGGCCGACCACGACAAGCGAGAGGCCGCGCTGGTCTACGCGGTCTGGCTGGAGCGAGCGCGGGCCGACGACCGATACCAGCGGCTCGAAGCGCGTCATCGCGAACGAAACGAGTGAGCCCCGTCGGCTCGAACGGCGTCGGCCTCGGCACTCATAGGGCTCGTCACCGCCGGCTGCCGAGACCGGCTCGGAGCGATCGCCTCGTCATCGGCCGGTCGGTCCTACGACCTCCGGCGGAAAGACCCTTACTCCTCGCCCTCGAACTCCGTCGACCCGAACCGGAGTCCCCACCATGCCCGCAGTCAGCTTCGTCGTCCCCGCGAAAGACGAGGCGGCCTACCTCCCGGACGCGCTGGCGAGCATCCGCGACCAGCGGACCGACCGAGAGTACGAGATCGTCGTCGTCGATGGGGACAGCGACGACGACACCGCCGCGATCGCGCGACGGTACGGCGCCGCGGTCGTCGACCAGCGCGACCCCGGCATCGGCGCCGCCCGCCACCGCGGGGCGCAGGCCACCGACGGTGAGTGGCTGGCGTTCGTCGACGCCGATACCGCGGTCGATCCGGACTACCTCGACGCGATGCTGGCGTTCGTCCGCAAGAACGGGCTCGCGGCCGCGTCCTCGCGATGTCGCATGCCCGACTGTCTGCGAGCGACGGCGATGGCGGCGACGATCAACCACGTCTTCCCGCGGCTCGGTCGGCCGATCCTTCCGGGGTTCAACTGCTTCGTGCGCCGGAACGCGTACGCCGACGTCGGCGGGTTCCCGAACGTGCCCAACGAGGACACCGCCTTCAGCCGCGAACTCGCGCGGCGGTACCCGACGGGCTACCACCCCGAGGCGCTGGTCGAGACGTCCCCGCGACGCGTCGAGCGCCTCGGGCTGACCGGGACGCTGGTTCATTACCTCCGTCTCGACTGGAGACGGCTTCGCGACGAAAGCCCTCGCACCTAAAGGGTTTTACCGCGCGAGCGACAATCCGGATCAAGAACGACCGATGAAACGCGCACTCGCCGCGCTCCTCCTCATCCCGCTGCTGGACGCCCTGTTCCTCGTCTTCGTGGCGGCGCAGTTGGGCGCGGTCCCGACCGTCGCGCTCGTGGTGTTGACCGCACTGCTCGGCATGCTGTTCGTCCGCGCCGAGGGCCGCCACACCGTCCGCAAACTCCAGCGGCGCCTCGCCGAGGGCGGCGTCCCGACCGACGAACTCACCGACGGCGCGCTCCTCATCGCCGCGGGCGCGTTCCTGCTCACGCCCGGGCTGGTGACCGACGCGGTCGGGTTCCTGTTGGCCTTCCCGCCGAGTCGCATCCTCGTCCGCGAGGCGGTCCAGAAGTGGGTGATCAAACCCTACGTCGAGCAGAAGACCGGCGGGTTCGCCACCGGCAACGTCTACACGTTCGGGTTCCCGAACGCCGAGGACGCGAGCGCGGGTCCGGGCGCAGGCGGCGGGTTCGGTCCCGGCGGTCCCGGCACGGGCGGTACCGACTCCGGGGAGGCGACGCGCGACTCGTCGACCGACGACGACACCTATCGGATGGACGACGACGCCTACGACATCGACTTCGAGGACGACGAAAACCGGTAGACCGGCGGCTTCGATCGGATCGCCGTGGGGGGCTCGGCGTCGAAAACCCCGTGAGGGCGTACCGAACCGTCGGCGAAAGGAAACGCTTAAACATCCGAGGGGGCAACCAAAGAATGCGCTCACCTGGGCCAATAGCTCAATCAGGTTGAGCGCTCGGCTGATAACCGGGAGGTTCGCGGTTCAAATCCGTGTTGGCCCACCTCCTTTCCGGGCGGGGACTGTCCGTCCGGAAACTGGGGCCGCAACTCCCCAGCCACCTAACTTCGGCACTTATCTTTCGACAGCGTCCCGCTCGTCAGCGCCGGTCGGCGGACGTCGGTCGATCCGGACGAGGCCGACGGTGATTCCGTACCACTAGCTCTAAGTGGGGGTGTTGCCATCTCCAGCGCATGCCGTCTGCCACGGGCGAGCGACTGGCGGGCTACGCGACCGATCAGTTAGGCGACGCCTTACGGACCGTGTTCGTCCTCTTCGAAGACGACTGGAAGCCGATCTACATCCGCGACGACGTCCGACAGACCTACACCGAGGACCGCTACGAGCGAGTCGCCGAGTCGTTTCGGATCGACTTCGAGGCGGGGGTTCACGAGCGTCCCGAGACCGAGATCGGATCGAAGGCCGCGATCGTCCACTACCACGACAACGCCTACGTGTTCCAGTTCCCCCACGAGCAGTGTCACAGCGTCCTGTTGAGCGTCGAGCCCGAAGTCGGGTCGAAGCTCTCGTCGTTCATCGACGGGTGTCGCGATCGGCTCTGAGGCCGGCGACCGGGGGCTTGCTCACCGACCGTCGGTTTCGTTGCGAGCGCCCCGTTCGATCTGGATCGACTCGTTGCCGTACACTTCCAGCGTTTCGAGCACGGTGCCGTTATCGGCGACGCGCTGGACGATCATCTCGGGGGCGTCGCCGTCGGTCGACCCCTCGCCGTCGCCGGCGTCGGGCGCGACGGTCGCGCCCCGCAGGAACGCCGACACCTCCTCGGTCTGCTCGACTTCGACGACGTCGCTCGATCGCGCGTTCACGAACGCGATGTACGCGATCCCACTGCTGTCCTCGGGTACCACCCGGACTTCCCAGTAGAACTCCCCGTCAACGACCACCGGGATCGGCTCGGAGGGGGTAAACCGGTTCCAGTCGGTCGTCCGGGCGGCCTGTCGCACGTAGTCGGTCGCCTTCCGGGGCCCGAACAGCGACTCGTTTGGCGAGTACCGCTGGAAGTCGCCGGTCCGGCTGTCGACGGTCCAGACCTCTTTGAGCCCCTGTGCATCGCCGTAGGGCTCGACCGCCACCACGTACTCGGGGCCGTTCTCGGTCAGCACCACAAACGGCTGGTCGTTGTCCTCGCCGGGGACCGGCGCGACCTCGATCTCGTCGCGGTGGCTCGTGAAGGTGTTGACGATGCCGTTGCGGTACTTGGTCGCGGCCACCTTCTGGCGCGCCAGCGAGAGCGGGTAGAGCTTCTGGCCTTCGAGGACCGGATGCGACCGGGCCTCGGCCGGCGAGAGGTCTTCGAGCGAGCCGTCGCTGTCGATCAGCGCGACGCCGCCCCACTCGGGCGTCGTGTGGGGGACCGGCGTCCAGTGAAACTCCGGTTTGGTGTAGGGGACCGCGACGTACTGTTCGCCCTCGTGGACGACCATGAACGGGTCCTCGTAGTCGACGAGGTACTCCCCGTTCTTGACGGTGTGCCACTTGTAGTGGTTGTAGAACGCGGTCCCGATCCCCTTCCGGAGGTCGCCGGTGACGACCTCCGTCTGGGCGTTCTGGCGGGTCATATCGACCAGAACGGTGCCGTGCTGTTGTTTCGTCAGGTGGTTCCACGTCCCGTCGGGCGAGAGCGCGTACGACCAGTGGGGCGTCCCGTTGTAGACGGTGATGTCGCCGCCGCTGATCCGGTACTGGGGGAAGTTCAGCGTGTTCGAGGCGTACCGGCTCGCGACGCTCTTGGTGACGACCCGCGGTCGGTCGGGGTCTACCTCCGAGAGCCCGCCGGTGACCTCGGAGTCGGCCATCGTCGAGGTCCCGAGTTCCTCGCCCGCGAACAGCCCCGCGGCGCCGGTGCCCGCGACGAGCACGACGACGAAGATGCCGAGCGCGGCGTTCGCGGTGAGCGGGAAGTCCCGCCGCCACAGCGTCGCTGTCACCGCGGCCGCGACCGCGCCCGCGACGAGCACCATCGGCGTCGTGTACAGGAGGTAGACGAGCCCCTGGAACCACGGCCTGAAGTACCACCCTATCGCGAGCGCGACGGCCACCAGGACCGCCGCCGCGACCGCGACGCCGCGCGTTATCTCTCTGCCGCCGCCGTCGTCCGAACCGGGAAGCGATTGATCAACCATATTCGAACTCTCCGTTCGGTCGTCTGTGCGTTTACACGTCACGCATAAGTATTAGTCGACGTACATTCCCGGCCGGTCGGTCGTCCCGTTCGCGACCGACGGATCGAGCCCGCGCGAAGCGAGTCGGCCTCGCGACCCTGTCGGACGGGAAAGATATAATATCGCGCTCTCGGGAGTACCGTCAGTGTCTCGCGCGAACGACACCGGCGCGCGCCGCGACGTCATCGTCGTCGGCGTCGGCGGCATGGGAAGCGCGGCCGTTTACCACCTCGCCCGCCGGGGACTGGACGTCCTCGGACTCGAACGCTACGACGTGCCACACGACATGGGGTCTTCGCACGGCGAGACCCGGATCTTCCGGCTCGTCCAGACGAAACATCCCGACTACGTGGGGCTCGCGAGCCGGGCCGGCGACCTCTGGGACGAGCTGGCGGCCGAGACCGACCGCGACCTCCTGCACCGCACCGGGTCGGTCCACGCCGGCCCCGCCGACGGCGAGTACGTCGCGGACGCGATCGAGTGCTGTGAGGCGAACGCCTTCGAGTACGACCTGCTCACCGGCGCCGAACTGTCCGAGCGATACCCCGGCTACGATCTCCCGGCGTCGTACCGCGCGGTCGTCCAGCCCGACGGCGGCTTTCTCGTGCCCGAAGACTGCATCGTCGGCCACGTCGAAGGCGCGCTCGACGCCGGGGCCGAGATCCGCGCCCGGGAGCCGGCGGTCGACTGGCGGCCCGTCGGCGACGGCGTCGAGGTCACCACCGAGCGGGGTCGGTACCGTGCGGACCGACTCGTCGTCGCCGCCGGAGCGTGGACCGGCGAGGTCCTGCCGGCGTTGCGCGAGCACCTCACGCCCGAGCGCCGGGTCATGGCGTGGTTCCGTCCGGAGGCGCCCGAGCGGTTCACCCCCGAGTCGTTCCCGGTCTTCATCGTCGACGGCGAGGACCACCACACCTACGGCTTCCCGATCCACGACGTGCCCGGCATCAAGATCGGCCGGACCCCGGAGGATCCGGAGGCGGTCGACCCCGATCGGATGGACCGCGAGCCGACCGACGCCGAGGCGGCCCGGTTGCGGGCGGCCGTCGAGGCCCAGTTTCCGGCCGCCGCCGGGACCACTCTCGGGCTCAAGACGTGTCTCCTGACCCGGTCGCACGACGGCCACCACTACCTCGGGCGCCACCCCGACCACCCGCAGGTGGCGGTCGCCGCCGGGTTCACCGGCCACGGCTTCAAGTTCTGTAGCGCGGTCGGCGAGGCGCTCGCGGACCTATCAGTGGATGGGGTTGTCGAGCGCGAATACGACCTCGACCTGTTCGCCCTCGATCGGCTGTAGACCGACACTTTCCTGTCTGTATCGTAATAGTTATCCGGCCGCTTTCCCGTGTTACGTCTACACAGGTAGCCGAACGGTTCAGTCGACGGCGCCGAACCACGACCCTCCACACGCGGAGTCGCCGTCTGACGCCGCTTCAACCCCCACGAGATTCACTGTACACAATGACGCGAAAATCCGTCCCAACGTTGCTCGTAACGATTCTCGTCGTCGCGACCGTCGCGCCAGCAGGCGCGGGCACCGCGGTCGCCGACGACGACTTCGTCTCGGTGTCGGTCGACGCCCCCGACTTCCCGTCGCCCGAACAGCCGTTCCGGATCGCGGCCACCGTCACGAACGCCGAGTCGTCGAACACCGCCTACAGCGTGAGCCGGCTCGAACTCCGCGACGGCGAGATGCGAAGCTCGAAGCTCCGCGAGAGTCACCAGCCCGGCCCGACCACGGTCGAACCGGGCGAGACCGAACGTCGCGGGTTCGAGGCCACGCTCAACAACACCGGCGAGCGCGACCTCTACGTCCACGTCGTCCTCGAGAGCCGCGACGGCCAACAGCGGCGGGTCGTCCACCCGCTCACGCTCCGCGTGAACGGCGAGCACCCCCAGCTGTCGCTCGACACCGAGTCGGCGGTCTCGCTCGACGCCCGCACGATGACAGTCACCGTCTCGAACGGCCGCGACGACGCCATCAGACA
This sequence comes from Halorussus marinus, assembly GCF_004765795.1. Taxonomy (GTDB): domain Archaea; phylum Halobacteriota; class Halobacteria; order Halobacteriales; family Haladaptataceae; genus Halorussus; species Halorussus marinus. The sequence continues at coordinate 129,708 of NZ_SBIV01000008.1, read as the reverse complement.
GCTCTCGGTCGACGTCGACGGCGAGGACGTCTCGATCGAGGAGGACGCCAAGATCCGAGCCCGCCTCGAGAGCGGCGCGGAAACCGACTTCGAGTTCACCGGCGGGGTCGAGGAAGCCGGCGAGTACCCCGTCGAGGTCGAGCTCTCGTACACGACCGCCGACGGCGAGAGCCGCCGGCTGACCCGGCTGTTGCGGGCTGACTTCACGCCGCCGGCCCAGCCGACCGACCACCCCCAGCTCGCGGTCGAGACGGAGTCGGCCGTCGAGGGTGCGTGGCGGTCGCTCAACGTCACCGTCTCGAACGGGATGGAGAGTGCGGTCCGACAGGTCTCGCTCGAAGCCGACAGCGACGACGTCACGATCCGCGAGAACCGCCGGGTCGTTCCCTCGCTGGCCGGCGGGTCCGAGCGGACGTTCTCCTACCGCGCCCGGAGCGCCGAGTCGGGGACGTATCCGGTGAACCTCACCCTGACCTACACCGACGGCGACGGCGTCGAACGCCGGATCACCCGGACCGCCACCGCCGACCTGACTCCGCCCGACAACCCCGGTAACGTCTCGCTGACGGGCGTGAACGCCGAGTGGCAGGGCGACCGGCTCACCGTCTCGGGGAGCGCCGCCAACCTCGGCGGCGAAGCGGTCGAGAGCGTGGTCGTGAGCGTCGCCGACGCCCAGAACGTCCGGAAGGCCCAGCCCCAGCCCGAGTACTTCGTCGGGACGGTCGACTCGAGCGACTTCGTCACCTTCGACGTGAACGCCGAACTCTCGAACAACCGGACGACCGTCCCGCTTCGGGTGAGCTACGTCGTCGACGACGTGACCCGGACTCGGACCGTCGAGGTCGACGTCGGCCCCGCGCCGTCCGGCGACGAATCGAACTCGGGCGGGAGTTCGATCCCGCTGGTCCCGATCGGCGGGCTGGTCGCGCTCCTGATCGTCGCGGGCGTCTGGTGGACCCGCCGGTAAGATGTCGCTGGTCACCGGAACCGACGTCGTCAAGGAGTACGAGACCGGCGGGGAGACGGTCCGCGCGCTCGCTGGCATCGACTTCGAGGTCGAGCGCGGCGAGTTCGTCTCCATCGTCGGCCCCAGCGGGAGCGGGAAGTCGACCCTGCTCAACATCCTCGGGCTGCTCGACGTCCCGACGCGGGGAACCGTGTTGCTCGACGGCGAGGACGTCTCGACGCTGACGACCGCCGAGCGGACCGACCGCCGGAGCGAGACCATCGGATTCGTCTTCCAGAGTTTCTTCCTCGTGCCGACGCTGACCGCCCGGGAGAACGTCGAGGTCCCGCGACTGCTCGCGGGCGAGCCCAAAGAGACCACCCGGCGGGCGACCGAACTGCTCGAACGCGTCGGGCTGGGCGACCGGCTCGACCACTACCCCGACGAGCTGTCGGGCGGCCAGAAACAGCGGGTCGCGATCGCCCGGTCGCTGGTGAACCAGCCCGACCTCCTGTTGGCCGACGAGCCGACCGGCAACCTCGACCGGGACACCGGCGACGTCATCCTCGACGAGTTCGGCCAGATCTGCGAGGACGACGACGTCGCGGTGGTGACGGTCACCCACGACGACTACGTCGCCGACTACGCCGACCGGGTGGTCGAGCTCATCGACGGCTCGATCGTGTCGGGCGCGGACGCCGAACACAGTCGGGGTGACCGGCGTGCTTGAGCCGCTGTGGCGGCGCGTCCCGACGTTCCTGATGGCCCGCCGAAACCTCGCGCGGGCCCGCACCCGGACCGCGCTCGCGGTGCTTGCGATCGTCATCGGCGTGGTCGCCATCGCGTCGCTCGGGATGTTCGGCGTCGCGTTCAAGGAGGCCCAGCTCGAGACTATCGGCGAGATCGGGAGCGACCTCCAGGTGTACGCGAGCGGCGAGAAAGACCCCGCCTACCTCACCGACAGCGACGTCCAGATCATCGACCGCCTCGCCGGCGACAGCGAGATCGTGCCGCTGAAACAGCGACAGTCCCGGACGGTCGGCGAGGGGTCGGGCGGCGTGACCGTCTACGGAGTCACAGATCCCGAGTCGCTCTACGAGGTCCGTCGGGGGTCGATCCCGGGCAACTGGCGGAAGGGCGCGCTGATCGGCCAGACGTTCGCGGATCGGAACGACCTCGAACCGGGCAACAAGCTCGAACTCCGGCGCACCGTCACCCGCGACGGCCAGCCGGTCGAGGTCACCGAGACCTATCGAGTGCAGGCCGTCCTCCAAGACGAGGGTCAGGCCGCGCCAGCGCGCCCGAACGACGCGGTCGTCCTGCCGGTCGAGCAGTTCGACGGCGAGGGCTACAGCCAGGTCATCGTCCGGACCGACGGCGCGACCGAGGCCAACGCGACCGCGATGGCGATCCGCGACGAGTTCAACGGTCGCGAGGAGCTCATCAACGTCTTCGAGCGCGCCGACGTCTCCGAGCAGATCGATCAGGCGTTCGCACAGATCAACCTCTTTCTCATCGGGATCGGCGCCATCTCGCTGGTGGTGGCGGGGGTCAGCATCACCAACGTGATGCTGATGAGCGTCATCGAACGCAAGCAGGAGATCGGCGTGCTCCGGGCGGTCGGCTACCACCGGATGGACGTGCTCCGGATCATGCTCGCGGAGGCGGCGCTGCTCGGGCTGACCGGCGCGATCCTCGGGACCGCGATCAGCTTCGCGGTCGGGTCGCTGATCAACGGCGCGTTGCTCGGCGATCCGCTCGCGTTCAGCGCGGAGGCGCTCCGGTACGCCGTGGTCGGGTTCGCCTTCGGCGTGACCGCGAGCGTCGTCGGCGGGCTCTATCCGGCGTGGAAGGCCGCCGAGTCCGAGCCCGTCGAGGCCCTCCGGGGCTGAGGTCCCGACCGCCCGCCTCGACCGTCGGTTTCGGACCGCTACCGGCCCCTATATAGCGTTCATAGCAATCCGTTAATACCGGCTCTCCGAACCGCTGGACGATCACATGGGAGTTACACGGACCGAGCGACGCGATTCGGAGATCCGACCGGTGTTCGGCCCCGCAGTCGAGCCCCGCCACGAGCGCCTCGACGCCGACGAGTGGCACAGCGTCACCGTCGTCGGCGACGTCCACGGCTGTCGTCGGGAGCTAGAAGCCCTCCTCGATCGGCTCGACCCCGGCGACGACGACCTCGTCGTGTTCGTCGGCGATCTGGTCCGGAAGGGCCCCGACACCCGGGGCGTGCTCGAACTCGTCCGCGACAGCCCGAACCTCAGGAGCGTGCTCGGGAACAACGAGGCGAAGTACCTCCGGGGAGAGACCGGACTCGACCTCCCCGAGTCGCTCGCGACGTTCGTCGAGAACCTCCCGGTCGCGATCTCGTGGCCGGGCGGGCTCGTGGTCCACGGCGGCGTCGACCCCCGGCGGGCGCTGGCCGACCACGATGCGACCGACCTGCTGAACATGCGCGCGCCCCGGGCCGACGACGCCTACGAGGGCCCGCTCTGGTACGACGAGTACGAGGGCCCGCCCCGGATCTTCTTCGGTCACACCGTCCACGGGCGCGCGACCGAGCGCGAGCACGCGGTCGCGCTCGACACCGGCTGTGTCCACGGCGGCGAGCTGACCGCCTACGACTGTGCGGCCGGGGCGTTCGTCTCGGTGCCGGCCCGCGAGCAGTACCTCGACAGGAGCGACGACAAGGTCGTCGCGCCCGACGGCGACCGCGACGCCGTGATCCCGTAGTCATGGCGGACGACGAGTCGATAGCCGGCGACGCCGAACCACCGGCCGACGACGGGACGCTCGACTGCTTCGATCGGACCGACCCCGACCTCTATCTCAACCGCGAGCTCTCGGAGCTCGCCTTTCAGCGGCGCGTCCTCGCGGAGGCCCTCGACGACGACAACCCCCTCCTAGAGCGGGTCAAGTTCCTCGCGATCGTCACCACGAATCTCGACGAGTTCTTCCGCAAGCGGGTCGGCGGGCTGAAACAGCAGATCGCGGCGGGCGTCGAAGAGCGCACCCCCGACGGCCGCACGCCCCGCGAGCAGTGGATCGAGGTCTTGGAGACGGCTCGGCCGCTCTTCGAGCGCCAGACCGAGTGCTACCGCGAGGCGATCCGGCCCGCGCTCGCCGAGATCGGCGTCGAGATCCTCGAGTACGACGATCTCACCGACGCCGAGCGGGCCGACCTGCGGACGTACTTCGAGAGCTCGGTGTTGCCGACGCTGACGCCGCTGACGTTCGACCCCGCGCATCCGTTTCCCCACATCTCGAACCTGAGCCTGTCGCTCGCGGTGCTGACCCGCGAGGACCCCGGCGCTGATCCGACTTTCTCGCGGGTGAAGGTGCCCCAGAACCGCTCGCGGCTCGTTTCGGTCGGTGACGACGCCGACGACCGGTTCGTCCTGCTCGAAGACGTGATCGCCGACAACCTCGAACTGCTGTTCCCGAACGTCGAACTCGTCGACCACTCGCTGTTTCGGGTGACACGGAACGCGGAGGTCGGCCGCGACGGGGAGGTCGCCGAGGACCTCATCGAGATGATCGAGGAGGTCCTCGAAGAGCGCCGATTCGCCACCGTGGTCCGACTGGAGATCGAGTCCGACGCCCATCCCGCGATCCGCGAGGTGCTCACCGAACAGCTCGGGCTCACCGAGCGGGAGGTGTTCGAACTGCCCGGCCCGCTCGACTTCCGGGACTTCGCGTCGCTGACCGACCTCGAGTACCCGGACCACAAGCTCGCCGAGTGGACTCCAAAGCCCCACCCGCGGCTGGCCGACAGCGACGACATCTTCGCCACGATCCGGGACGACGACGTGCTCGTCCACCACCCGTACCACTCGTTCGGAGGCACCGTCCAGCGATTCCTCGAATCCGCGGCTCGCGACCCCGACGTGCTCGCGATCAAGGCCGCCATCTACCGGACCGCCAGCGACTCGCGGATTATCGAGACGCTCATCGAGGCCGCGCGCAACGGCAAGCAGGTCGCGGTGATGGTCGAACTCAAGGCCCGGTTCGACGAGCAGAACAACCTGGAGTGGGCGAAGAAGCTCGAATCCGAGGGCATCCACGTCGCCTACGGGACGATCGGCTACAAGACCCACACCAAGGTGTCGCTGGTCGTCCGCGACGAGGGCGATCGGGTCCGGCTCTACTCGCACGTCGGGACGGGCAACTACCACTCCGAGACCGCAAAGCGTTACGAGGACCTCGGACTGCTGACCGCCGATCGGGACGTGGGCCAGGACCTCGTGAAGCTGTTCAACTACTTCACCGGCCACTCGCTCCACGAGCAGTACCGCAAGCTGCTGGTCGCGCCCGGCAACATGCGCGAGCGGTTCGTCGACCTCGTCCGGAACGAGGCCGAGTGTGCGCGTCGGGGCGAGGACGCCCGCATCGTCGCGAAGATGAACCGGCTCGAGGACCCCGAACTCGTCGCCGAACTGTACGAGGCGTCGATGGCCGGCGTCGACGTCGACCTCGTGGTCAGAGACATCTGCCGGCTCCGACCGGGCGTGGAGGGCGTCAGCGAGAACATCGACGTTTACAGCGTCGTCGGGCGATTCCTCGAACACTCGCGGGTCTGGCGCTTCGCGAACGACGACCCCGGCTACTACCTCGGGTCGGCCGACTGGATGAGTCGGAACCTCGACAATCGAGTCGAGGCGGTGGCGCCGATCGAGTCGCCGGCGTTGCGGGCCGAACTGGATCGGCTCCTCGACGCGTTGCTCTCGGACGATCGGAACCGATGGGAGATGGCCGCCGACGGGAGCTACGAGCGAGTCACCCCCGAGGAAGGCGCGTCGACCGGCGCGGCCCAACAGCGGTTCATGCGGGAGGCCGAAGACGCCGCCCGTCGGCTCGACGACCGGCGGTGACTCACTCCCCGCTCAGTCGGCGGACGCTCCACGAGATGCCGATCCCGGCCGCGAGAAGCACCACCAGATTGAACGCGGTCCGGTACAGCGGCTGGTAGCGCCGCGAGATGAACGTGTCGATAGTCGCGCCGACGCTGGCGTAGAGTTGCGCGACCGCGACGACCGCGAGCAGGGCGAAAAGCCCCAGCGCGCCGCGGTAGATGTTTGTCCGCACGTCGAAGCCGGTGGTCGACGGAGCCGGTTCCTCGGTCGCGTTCGGATCGTCTGTCTCGGTCATGTCTGTCTCCGTGCGAGCAGTACCGCGCCGACGAGCGCCGCGAGCGCCCCGACGGCGGTGAATCCGGGGATTCCGCCGCCGCCGCCGTCGTAGCTGGCCTCGGTCGTCTCGCGCCTCGGTGCGTCCTCGCCGCGTTCGAAGTCGCTCACCTCGACGCCGACCTCCCGGACGGTCTCGTTGACCGAGAGGGTCTCGGTCGGGTTCAGGTTCGCCGCGCTCCGGGCGGTGCCGACGACCACGCCGTCCTTCCAGAGCACCGCGTCGAGGTAGTAGTTGTAGCCGTCGGGCACCTCGAGTTCGGCGCTCGGCGAGGCGGTCCGCCCCGGCGCGATGGTGCCGACCCGGACGGTCGTGCGGTCGGCGACGATGTTCGAGTCGGCCTGCCGGGCGGTGAGGACGACCCGGAGCTGTTCGGAGGCGGCGTCGCCGTCGTTGGTGAGGGCGGTCGAGACGTTCAGGACGGTGCGGTTCCCGTCGGTCTCGGCGACGCTGTACTCGACGGCGGGGAACTCGCCGCCGAGCCAGTGGAATCGCACGTCGGTCTCGGCGTAGGCGGGGGTGAGCGTCCCCACGCCCCGGACCGCTTTACTGCCCTCGCCGATGCGCTCGCCGTCGCGGAACACCACGGTCTCGATCCGGTAGCCGCCCGATCGCTCGACCGAGAGGTTCTGGACCACCGACACCTCGCGGTCGCCCGAGATCGGCGGGACCGCGACCTCGTCGGTGGTCTCGACCAGCCCGGAGTCGAGGTGGACCGCCCGGACGAGGACGGTGACGTTCTCGTCGTCGCCGCCACGGTGGTCGAGGCGGGTCTCGACCGACAGCGTCGCCGTGGCGCCCGACACCTCGCCGGGGGTGATCGACACCTCCTCGATGTCGAGGTAGCTCGGGCGGACGTCCTCGGGTTCGGCGTCCGCCACCGCCCCCGGGACCGCGGCGGCCGCGACGACCGACACCGCGACGACGGCGGCGATCGCGACTGCCAGCATCGTCTCGCGGTTCATGTTCGTGCGGTTACGTGTGGCGGGCAAGTACTTTGTGGTCGGGCGATCGGACCGACGCGACCGCGGGCCACAGACCCTTGTGGCGGCGGTCCTAACCCCCGCTCGATGACTGGCTTCGAAAGCGTCGTCCTCGACGTCGACGGCACGCTGGTCCGGGGCGGCGACCCCGTCCCGGGCGCGATCGGCGCGCTCGACCGACTCCGGGAGACCGGGGCCGACGTGTTGCTGTTCTCGAACAACCCCACCCGGGAACCCGCGTCCTACCGCGAGTGGCTCGCCGACCTCGGGTTCGAGGTTCGCCCCGGCGAGGTGCTGACCTCCGGGGTCGTCACCGCCGAGTACCTCGCCGACGAGCACCCCGACGATCCCGTCTACGTCGTCGGCGAGCAGGGGCTGTGTGACCTGCTCGCGGCTCGCGACCGCGCGTTGACCGACGATCCCGAGGCCGCGGCGGTCGTGGTCGGCTCGATCGACCGGGAGTTCACCTACGACCGCCTGCGCGACGGGCTGTGGGCGCTCGACGGCGCGACGTTCGTGGCGACCGATCCCGACCGCACGATCCCGGTCGACGGTCGCCCGTTGCCCGGTTCGGGCGCGATCGTGGCCGCGCTCGCCGGCGCGGCCGACCGCGACCCCGAGGCGGTGCTCGGCAAGCCCTCCGAGCGGGCCGCGACCGCGGCGCTCGACCGCGTCCGGGCGGACGCCGGGTCGTGTCTTGTGGTCGGCGACCGCCTCGACACCGACCTCGCGATGGGCGAACGGGCGGGGATGACGACCGCGCTCGTGCTGTCCGGCGTGGCGACCCGCGAGGACGCCGCGGCCGCCGACCCGGCGCCCGACTACGTGCTGGAGTCGATCGCGGACCTCCCGGCCGCGCTCGCCGACCGGTAGGGCCACGCTTTTGGCGCCGCGACCGGTCTCGATGCACATGCGAGTGCTGTTCGTCCACGCCGACCGCGTCGCGTTCGAGGCGACGACGGCGGTCGAGCCGGGGGTCGACGCCGCCGAGCCCGACGGCGCTCCGTCCGCGGGCGAGCTCACCGACTGCGTGGCCGCGTTCGTCGGCGTCGAGTCGGCCGACGCGACCGCCCTCGACGCGGTGGTCGCCGACGCGGCCGACGAGCTTCGGGCCGCGATCGACCGCCTGAACGCCGACGGCGCCGTCCTCTCGCCGGCTGATCACCTCGTCGACGACCCCGCCGACGCCGAGCGCGTCCGGACCGTCCTCCGGGGGCTCGACGCCGCGATCGCTCCCGAGATCGAGGTGGTTCGCGCGCCGGTCGGGTGGCACGCCGCGCTCGACCTCTCGGCGAAGGGCCACCCGTTCGCGCGCCGATCGGTCCGGATCGACCCCGCAGACGCCCGCGAGGCGCCGCCGACCGAGCGCCGACTGCTCGGAGCCGACGGCGAGCTCACCCACCCCGAAGACCTCGACGCGGCGCTCGACGACGCCCGCGCCGTCCTCGATGCCGACCCGACGGGAGCGTTCGCGGGCGACCGCGGCGACGGGCTCGCGGTCGAGCGCCTGCGCGAGTCCGGACTCGCCGACTCGCCCGACGACGACGGCGGGCTCCGGTGGCTCCCCCGCGGCGCGGTGGTCCGGGACGTGCTGGCGGCGTACGCCGCGGACCTCGCCGCCGAACGCGATGGGGCGCCGATCGAGACCGCCGGCGTCGACGGCGTTCGAACCGGCGGGGACGCCCCGTCGGTCGCCGATCCGGGCGTCGAGTCGACCGATCGGCCGGCGTGGCGCTTCGATCCCGGCCGCGAGACGCCCGAACTCCGCGCCGCGACGCGCGACCCCGAGCGCGCCCGCGAGGCGTTCCGAGCCGGCGTCGAGGTGGCGAGCCGGGCGAGCGAGGCGCTGGGCCTCGACGTCCGGCCGATGGTTCGGGCGACGCGGGCGTTCTACGCCGACAACGAGACGTGGCTCGCCGAACTGGCCGGGGCGTTCGACGCGCCGGTCCCCGTCGAAGTCTCCGAGAAGAAGCGCGGCTCGCGGTCGCTCGCAGTCGATCTGCTCACGATAGACGCCGACGACCGTGCGCTCGCGGTCGCCGGGGTTCGGCTCGACCGCGCCGCACCCGACCGCGATGGCCCGGAATCGGACGGCCCGGTCAGACGCGTGCGGTGTGCGCCGGTCGGACGGCTCGACCGCGCGGTCGACGCGCTGGCCGCGAGCGCGGCCCGCCGGGACCCGCCGGGGATCCCGACGTGGCTCGCGCCGACGCAGGTCCGGCTCGTCCCGGTCGCCGACCGACACCTCGCCCGATGCGAGGCGGTCGCGACCGCCCTCGACCCCGGCGGCGTCCGGGTCGATATCGACGACCGAACGGCGACCGTCGGCGACCGACTCGCGGACGCGGCGGCCGACTGGGTCCCGTACTACGCGGTCGTCGGCGACCGCGAGCGCGACGCCGACGCCCTCGACGTGACCGTCGGACGCGAGGCGACCGAGCGCGAACTGACGGTCTCACAGCTCCGCGAGGCGGTGGCGGCGGCCGTCGGCGACAAGCCCCGATCCAGACTGTCGACGCCCCGGCGTGTGAGTCGGCGGCCGCGGTTCGCGGACCGGGGGGGTCGGTAACCCCGGCTCGGTCACGGGCGGGTGGCGGTGAGCACCCAGTCGTCGGGGGTCCGGCGTTCGACCTCGAACCCCTCGATATCGGAGGGTCGGCTGTCGGTCACCTCGGCGAGATACTCTCTGACCGGCGCGGGATCGCGGTCGCTGACGAGCGCGAACGTCTCGCCGCTGTCGAGCGCCTCGAAGCGCTCGGCGACGCGCTCGCGGCGCCGCTCCGGAGAGTCCCCGCGGATGTCGAGGGCGCCGTCCGGCGGATCTGGGTCCCACGCGGTCGCGGCGGCGTCGGCGACCGACTCGGCGACCCCGGCCAACTCGGCGATCGGCTCGCCGGGCACCGGCGTCTCCTGGAACTCGGTCGCGAACGGAAGCTCGGCGAGGACGGGCGCAGACAGCGTCTCTGCAGGCGAGCTTCCGGGGAAGAGGTCGTGGTCGTCACCGCACGTCGGACAGGTGAACCCGCCCATGTTGACGACCGCCCCGAGCACCGGCACGTCGTTGTCGCGGAACAGTTCGACGCTCCGGGCGGTGTCGTCGAGGCTCGCGGGGAAGGTAGTCGTCACGACCACGACCCCGTCGACCGGCACCTCCTGCAGGGTGGTGAGCACCACGTCGCCGGTCCCCGGCGGCAGGTCGAGGACGAGCGTGTCGTCGGCACGCCACGCGGTGTCCTCGAACAGTTCGGTCAGCGCGTCGTGAGCCATCGCGCCCCGCCACGCCAGCGGCGCGCCCGACTCCATCAGGCCGACGCTCATCACGTCGAGGTCGGCGTCCGGCCCCGACGCCTCCACCGGGAGCGGGCGGCCCGCCTGATCGGATCGGACGGGGCCCGAGACCTCGAGCAGCGACGGCACGTTCGGCCCGTGGATGTCGGCGTCGAACAGTCCGGTCGGCCGGTCGGCCGCGAGCGCGCACGCGAGGCCGGTCGAGACGGTCGACTTACCGACCCCGCCCTTCGCGCTCGCGACCGCGATCACCGTGTCGAACTCCGCGACCCCGCCGGTCCGGTCGTCGCCGGTCGGCGCGACCGGCTCGACGTGAGCGCTCTCGACGCCGGGGACCTCCCTGACCGCCCGGAGCATCGCCTCCATCGCGGCGGTCGCGCTCGACTCGTCGAACTCGGTGACCGCGGCCTCGACGGTCGCCGCCCGCCCGTCGACGTCGATCGACTCGATCAGTCCAGCTTCGAAGACGGTCACGTCGGCGTCCGGGTCCCTGACCGCCCGGAGCGCGGCCTCGACCCGGTCTTCGAGCGAGGCGTCGTCGGGCGGGTCTCGTCGCGTCTCGTCCGAGTCGTCTTGGGGCGGCTTCGGTCGGTTGCGGTCGGTGGATGGGGTCTCGGTCATTGTCAGAGGTTCGGGGTTCGGTTGAGGTCGTCCTCGCCCGGGAGCGTCCGATCGGTCTCCTCGAGTGCGCCGGTGAACTGCCGGCGGAAGCTACCCGCGTCGACCTCGCGTGCGCGGGCGGCCGTCTTCCGGACGATGTCGCTTTCGTCGTCGGCGAGTCGGGCCAGCGCCTCCTCGGCCCGCTCGTCGTCGATGCCGCCGAGCAGGTGGGCGGCCCACTCGCGGACCCGCTCGCTCGGATCGTCGACCAGCCCGAGCAGGACCGACAGCGCGCCCTCGCCGCGGCGCTTGAACAGCGACACCGCGGCGTTCCGCCGGACCGCGTGGTGGTCGTCGTCGAGCGCCGCCTCGATGGCGGGCTCGTGGGCCGCCCGATCGAGCCGATCGAGCGCGACGACCGCTTCCGCCCGGACCCACGGCTCGGGATCGTCGGTCAGCGCGAGCGCGGTCTCGGCCGCGACCGACCCGCCGAGCTTCGCGAGCGCCTCGACCGCGAACTGCCGGACTTCGGCGTCGTCGTCGGTCCTCGCGGCCGCCGACACCGCCTCGACGATCGCTGGAGCCGGCTCGCGGTCCGCGAGCGCCAGCGCGGCCCGCCGGCGCTCGACGACCTCGTCGCCGGCGAGCGAGTCGAGCAGATCGGCCACCTCGTCGTCGGCGACCGGCTCGGTGTCGCTGGCCGCGAGCTCCGCGGGCGTTGCCTCGCCGATGGTCACGTCCCGATCGACCTCGATGTCTTCGAGCCCCGCGGGCTCGGCGTCGAACCCGGGGCTCCGCTCGGGGTCGAGTTGCGGGTCCGGCGGGCCGTCGGTCGCCTCCTCGTCTCTCACGCAGACTCACCCCCGTCTGCGAGCAGCGCGAGCGCGACGACGACGCCGAGCGCCCCGAGCAGCGTTCCCGGGACGCCGGCCGCGACCACCAGTCCGGCCCCGAGCGAGCGGTCGGGCCTGCGGCGCCGACCCCCGCGGACGATCCCGGCGACGCCGCCGGCGACCGCGAACGCGACGAGCCCGAGCGGCGCGTCGACGACCCCGCCGCCGACGAGCATCACCGCCCCGGCGACGTAGGGGGCGCTCGTCGCGAGCCCGAACGTCAGGCCGCCCGCGAGCGCGCCGGCCGCCAGGCTCGCCCGGTCCCAGCCGACGAGCGCGGGGGTCAGACCGATCCCGACCAGCGCCGCGACCGACCCGATCGGACGGAGCGTCGCCGGCGCGACGCCCGCGCTCGCCGCGAGCGAGACGCCGACGCCGGTCGCGAGGACGGCGCCGACGCCGACCCGGCAAGCCCTCCGCAGGCTCGCGTCAGCCCCGAGGCGGCGCGCACGCTCCGCGACAGCGAGCGCGCCGCCACAGACGGTTCCGGCCGCGGCGGGGTACCACGCCGCCGGCGACGCGATCGCGAGCAGTCCGAACCCGCCGGCGAACGCGAGGCCGACCCGCTCGCCGGGCGCGTCGGCGAGCGCCGCGAGCACTAGCGCCGCCACCGCCGGGCCCGCGACCGCCGTCGGGAGCCCGACGGCGGCGAGTTCGGCGACCCCGGCCGGCACCGGTCCGGGGGCGTTGTGCGCGACCCGGTACAGCGTCGCTCCGGCGACCGGGACGACCGCGAGCAGTCCGGCGACGACGCGGGGCGAGACCGGCACGACCGCCGAGAGCCCCGCCAGACGCGCCCCGAGGCGATCGCCGGGCGTTCGGGCCGTCCGCTCGGCTCGACGGCGGCTCACTCGGGGTCACCCCCTTCGAAACGATCGGCGAGCGCGGCCTGATCGGCGGTCACCAGCCGGTCGAGGAAGCCGGCGAGTTCGCCGTAGATGCTCGTCCCGGACTCCTCGGCCAGCCGGTCGGCCAGGCCGCCCGCGACGACGTGGAGGTGGCGGTCGTGGAGGTCGAGCCGGGCCCGCGCGGCGTCCGTCGACGACTCGGCCTCCCGGCGCGCGAGGTAGCCCGCGAACTCGAGCTGGTACGGGAGGTAGTCGTGGTTGTCGCGGGCCGACTCGTCGACGTCGAGCCCGAAGTAGTCGTACGCCCGCGCCAGATCGAGGTTCACGTCGTTCCACGACGCCTCGGGGCGGTAGGCGGTCTCGTACAGCGACACCGGCGGCCCCTCGCTGTCGAGCGACCCATCGGTCCGGTCCTCGTACTCGGCGTAGCCGACGGTGAACAGGTCGTTGAACCGGGCACACAGCGTCTCGCGGTCCTCGGCGACGGTGAGGTCCGGCGAGTCGACCGCGAGCCCCGAGGCCTTGACCAGCGCCCGGCAGGTCTCGTCGACGTCGCCGGCCGCCAGCCGGGCGTACGTCGCCTCGTCGGGCTCGTCGAACAGCGTGGCGAGCAGCCCGTAGAGCCCGCCGCGGGCGGCCGCCCGGCGGTCGAGGTCGTCGGCGCCGAGGCGGTCGGTATCGACCGGTGGGTCCTCGCGAGCGTCGGCGGTCATTCGGCTCCACCTCCGGTGTTCCGGACCGCCTGGATCGTCACCAGCGAGACGCCGACGATGGCGAGCCCCGCGATCGTCCACAGGATCGACTCGTAGGGCGGGCCCTGCGGGCCGGGGCCGAGCCGGAAGTGGTACCACTCGCTGACCGACTTCCGCCCCGACCGCTCCATCTCCGAGCCGTTCCACGCCGCGAACGACACGTCGACGTCGCGCTCGACCGCCAGCGTGGTCCTGTTGGCGGCGTCGGCCGCGGTCGGCCGCGAGAGCACGACCGTCCAGCGCCCGTCGTCGTGGGTCGCCGAGGCGTTCACCGCGGGCCGCTCGAAGGGGGTCGTGGTCCCCGCGCCCCCGGCCAACAGCTCCTCGGTCCCGGCGTCGCCCCGCCAGTACCAGACGTTGACCGGGTTGCGGGTGCTACCCATCGCGATCGGCGGGCGGACGCTGGTGTTGGCCGGCACCTGCACCGCGACCGCGTCGGCGAACTCCCGGGGGGCCGAGGCGTTCAGGTCGGCCGTCTCGTCGGCCCACGACAGTCGGAGGTAGAATCGACCGTCGGACTCGGCCGACTGGACCCGAATCCCCTCGATCGACGTCTCGTCGGCGTTCGGCAGTCCGCTCGGGGCGCTGGTCATCGGCACCTCGACGGCGGGCACGGCGTCCCACGCCTCGCCGGTCGGCCGCTGGGGGTTCTCGTCGGCCCGGACCGACTCGACCGGGATCTGGTTCGCGGGGCGGGCCGACGCCAGCGTCGGCGCGAGCGCGCCCGTCACCACGAGCAGGCAGGCGAGCGCCGCCCAGACCGCGAGGAGGCGGTCCTCAGCCATCGTCGAACACCTCCGGACCGACGGTCCGGCGAGTCCGACGCTGCTCACGCATCGTCGAACACCTCCAGTCGGTACTTGCGCGCGGGGTTGGTGTCGGTCAGCATGTCGAGCAGTTCGCTGTCGCCGCCCCGATCGACCTTATCGCGCTCGCGCTCGATCGTATCGAGCGCGTCGTGGACGCGCTCGCCGAACAGCTCTTCGAGGTACGTCCGAGGGATGCGGTCGACGTCGATCGTCTCGCCGTCCTCGGAGTGCTGGGGCGGTGCGAACGGCGGGATGTAGTAGACGTTGGGCTGAGTCCGGTACTCGGGGTGGAGCGGCAGGGCGACCTCGTACTCCTCGACCAGCTTGTAGATCGGGCCCTGCTCGTCGTCGAGGAAACCCACGAGCCGGAGCTGTGGCGGACACTCCTCGGCGCAGGCCGGCGCGAACGTCTCGCCCTCGGGGCCCTCGCCTTCGAGCCGCGGGTAGCAGAAGACGCACTTCTCGGAGGTCTTCTGGGCCGCGTTGTAGTAGACTTTCTTGTACGGACACCCCTCGACGCAGTAGCGGTACCCCCGACACCGCTCCTGGTCGATCAGGACGATGCCGTCCTCCTCGCGCTTGTAGATCGCCTTTCTGGGGCAGGCCTCGACGCACGAGGGGTGGGTGCAGTGGTTGCAGATGCGCGGGAGGTAGAAGTAGTAGGAGTTGGGGTACTCGCCGGCGCCCTGGTCCTCGTCCCAGTTGGGGCCCCACTCGGGGTCCGACTGGGGCCGGAGCGGCTGGTCGCCGCCCTCGTACATGATCTCCTCGTGGTTGAACTCCCACGACTCGCCGTAGTCTTCCTTGTCGGGGATCTCGCCGGGACTGCGCTCGCTGTGGTCGGACGACTGCCAGCCGCCGCCCGACTCCTCCCAGCCGCGGGGGTAGCCCTCGCCGGGCTTGGTCTCGACGTTGTTCCAGTACATGTAGTCGCGACCCCCGCCCTCGGTCCACAGCGACTTGCACGCGACCGTACACGTCTGGCATCCGATGCACTTGTTGAGGTCCATCACCATCGCGACCTGGTGGTCGACCCCGTCGGCGAGGTCGACGGACTCGCCCTCGCCGGCGGCGGTCGTGGTGTCCTGACTGCTCATTCGCCGTCACCTCCCGGCTTGCGCACGTCGACCCGGACGTCGCTGTTGACCCCGGTCGGCCCCCAGTAGTTGGGGAAGAAGTAGAGGTGTTCGCCCGACTCCTCGGGGTACTGGACCAGCTGGGTCGGCTTCATGTACATCGGGACGAGCGTGTTGAAGTTGTTCCGGCTGTCGTACTGGAACTTCTCCCACGAGAAGAAGTGCCGGACGGTGCCGGGTTCCCCGGACGGGTAGAGCTTCGCCTGGACCTCGACGCTCCCGAGGTCGTTGAACACCTCGACGGTGTCGCCGTCCTCGATGCCGCGCTCGGCGGCGTCCTCCGGGTGGAGGTAGACGACGGGCTCGCCCCGCTGGAGCCGGAGCATCTTCTCGCTGTCGCGCCACGTCGAGTGGATCGCCCACCTGCCGTGGGGCGTGTTGTACTCCATCGGGTAGTCGCCGCCGGTGTTCGTCGGCCCCTCCTTGTGGGTCGGCAGCTGCTCGTCGAGTTCGAGGAACCAGTCGTGGTCGATGTAGTACTGCTGGCGCCCGGTGACCGTCGGCCACGGGTTCTTCTCCTGCACGAAGTCCTGCCACGGCGCGTAGGCCTCCCCCTCTTCGATGTCGGAGGTCCAGTGGTCGCCGGCCTCCAGCAGGCGCTGGGGCTGTTCGACGGTGTCGGCGAACTCGATCTGCTCGTCGGTGCCGTCGGGGTTCGTCTCGGCGGAGTTTTCGAGGATGTACTCGCAGGCCGCTCGGTCCTCGGCGAGCGCGCCCGCCTCGCCGGTCTGCCAGTCCCGGACGTAGTCGTCGTGGATCGATTGGAGGTCGATCTCGCGGTCGAACTGCCGATCGGCGATCGGCTCGACACCCCGCTCGGTCGCCACTTCCTGAATCTTCTCGGCGAGCTCCCGGAAGATTTGCCAGTCGGTCTTGGACTCGCCCAGCGGCTCGACCGCGGGCGTGAACGGGTGCACGTAGGTGTGCATGTCCGTCATCGAGAGGTCGTGTTTCTCGTAGTGGCTCGCGGTCGGGAGCACGATGTCGCTGTACATCGCCGTCGAGTCCATCCGGAAGTTGATGTCGACCACGAGGTCGAGCTTCGGCCACAGCTCCTCCTCGACCGCGACGTTGCCCTTCGCCTGATTGAAGTAGTTGCCCCGCCAGACGAACATCGTCGTCGGGTCGGGCCGCGAGCCGTCCTCGCGCTCGGCGGGGTAGACCGGCATCCACCCCTCGTCGACGGCTTCGCGGATCTTCGCGGCGGTGTCGGGGTCGGTGTTGTCGAGGATGCCGGCGTGGTAGTACGTCCACAGCGTCGTCGGCACGCCCCTGACGCTCCCGGTCGGGAACGACAGGGACTTCCACCCGTCGAACGTCCAGATCTTCTCCTGGCCGACGTAGTGGTCGAGGCCGGTTCCCTGCTCGCCCATGTTGCCGGTCAGGGTCACCAGGAGCTGGATCGCGCGGTTGCCGAGGTCGTTGTGGTACCAGTCATTGACGCCCTTGCCGTGGATGATCTTGGCCTTCTCGGCCTCGGCGAACTCCCGGGCGAGCCGCTGGTACGTGTCGGTGCCGACGCCGGTCTCCTCGTGGACGGTCTCGGGGCCGTACTCCGCGAGCTCCTCGCGGAGCTCGTTCCAGACGGTCCGGACTTCGACCTCGCCGTCGTCGGTCCGGACGGTCCGCTCGGCGTCGAGTCGCGGGTCGAAGTCGAGTTCGATGCTCGCCGAGTAGTCCGTCTGGCCGTCGCGCTCGCCCAGCGAGCCGGGCGTCTCCCGGAGGTCGCCGTCCTCGTCGACCATCAGGAGCATCCACTTCGGGCGGTCGGCGTCGGTCTCGACGCCCGGCACGTCGCTGGCCCGGAGGAACTTCCCGGTGTCCTGACGGACCAGCAGGGGCATGTCGGTCTGCTCCTTGAGGTGGGCCTCGTCGTACAGCCCCTCGTCGACGATGGTCCGAGCCATCCCGAGCGCGAGCGCGGTGTCGGTGCCGGGCTCGGGGCTGACCCACTCGTCTGTGTGGATCGCGGTCTGAGAGTAGTCGGTGAACACGCCGACACGCTTGGTGCCGTCGTAGCCCGCATCGAGGAAGTACTTCGCGTCCGGGATGCGAGTGACGTTGATGTTCGATCCCCACGCCACGATGTAGTCTGCGTTGTACCAGTCGGCGCTCTCTGCGTTGTCGGTCTGGGTGCCCCAGGTGATGGGCTGGCCCGGCGGCAGGTCCGAGTACCAGTCGTAGAAGCTGTGAGAGACGCCCCCGAGCAGATTGACGAGCCGCGAGCCGCTGGCGAACGACACCGGACTCATCGCCGGGATGGGCGTGAACCCCGAGATGGCGTCGTACCGGCCCGCCTGCACCTCGTCGACGACGTGCTCGGCGATCTCGGTGAGCGCCTCGTCCCACGAGACTCGCTGCCACTTGCCCTCGCCGCGCTCGCCGACCCGCTTGAGCGGGTGTTTGATGCGCTGGTCGGCGTTGACGTAGTCGGTGTAACACGCCCCCTTCTGACAGCCCCGGGGGTTCGGGTCCGGGAGGCTCTCGTCGAATCGGGGGTAGTCGCCCGACTGCTCCTCGCGCCAGACCTGCCCGTTCTTGACGTAGACGTTCCACGAGCAACTCCCGGTGCAGTTGACGCTGTGGGTCGAGCGGGCGACCGAGTCCCAGTCCCACTCCTCGCGGTAGAGGTCCTCCCAGTCGCGGTACGGGTACTCCCCGATCGGGTCCTCGACCGTCTCCAGCCCGTCCATCCGGAACAGGTCGTCGTCGGCCGCCGCGCTACCGAGGCCGAGCACCGACGCGACCCCGAGGCCTTCGAGGAACCCCCTTCGGGAGACGCCGGGCGACTCCGTCGGGTCGCCGGGCGGGTCGCCCACGTCCGGGGCGGTGTCGGTCGGCTCCTCGTGGTCCGATTCGCCTGTCGTCTGGTCGTCGAGTGAGTTTCGGCTCATTCGTCTCTCCGTAGGAAAACCGTCGCGAGTGCGAGCGCTGCGCCGACCGCGCCGAGCGCGAGCCCCGCGAGCGTGTCGCCGCCAGCGTCGAGGCCGAGCGCGACCAGCCCGACGCCGAGGAGCTTGCTCGCGCGGTCGAGGTGTCGATACGTCCTCGCCGACAGTGCGACGCCCGCGGCGTCGGGGTCAGCGGTCGGGCCGTCAGTCATCCCCGTTCACCTCCGCGGTCTCGTCGGCGCGCTCCCGGTCGTCGCCGCCCGCCAGCACCCGGTAGGTCACCAGGCCCGAAGCGATCGGGACGACCACCAGCGCGACCGTGAGGATCGGGTTCACGACCCCAGTGCCGACCCCGATCGCTCGTCCGAGGAGGTTGTTCATCCCCGCGATCGAGGCGATCATGACGAACTGGACCGCCGCGACCCCGACAGCGGTCTGGCGCGGCCGGTCGAGCGGATTCGCGGTGAAGTGGGTCGGCTCCTCGCGGGAGTCGACGAACGGCCAGATCGCGACCGCGCCGAACACGAGCGTCGGGAGTACGACGCCGCCGACGAACTCGGTCGAGACGTGGACGTCGACCACCGGGATCGTGAAGCTCAGCCACGACGGCAGCAGCTTCAGGAAGCCGTACACCCACATCAGGAACCAGTCGGGCATGATGAGCTCCGGGGTCCCGGCCGGGTCGTTCGGGCCGTATTCGGCGATGTTGTGGACCGGCAGGAACCCGGCCAGCGCCGACAGGGTCGCCAGCGTCAGGAAGAAGACGACCGCGCTCACGGCCGCCTGGTTCGGGAACGCCGGCAGGCCGACGACGACGCCGTCGTCGTCCGCCGAAACCGTCGCGTCGGCGGTCGCGGTCCCGCCGTCGCCGATCGCCGGCTCGCCGTCCGAGGCGGTCGTGCCGGGATTGGCCGATCGGGCGCCGGTCTCCGCGTCGGCCGATCGGCTGGCCGCCCCCGGACCGGGAACGTCGCCGTCGCGGGGCGCCTCGGTGTGTTTCTGGCGGACGAGGATCACCATGTGGACCGCGAGCAGTCCGGCGATGAGCGCCGGGATCACGAGGACGTGGAGGAAGTACAGCCGCGGGATGGTGGCGCTCGACGGGAACTGGCCGCCGAACACGACTTTGCCGATCACCTCCCCGACGACGGGGACCGAGATGGCGAGGTTGTAGCCGATCCCGGTCGCGGTCGCGGCGAACTCGTCGAACGGCAGCGCGTAGCCGGTGTAGGCCGCGCCCATCGCGAGCCCGGCGAGTCCGGTGCCGACGACCCAGTTGGGCTCGCGGGGGTTGCGGTACGCGCCGGTGAAGAAGACTCGGAGCATGTGGAGCCCGATGGCCGCGACGAACAGGTGGGCGGCCCAGTGGTGCATCCGCCGGATGAACATCCCGAACGGGACGTCGTAGGTGATCTGGAGCACGCTCGCGAACGCCTCGGGCACCTCCTGACCCTGGAACTTCTGGACGCTGCCCTCGTACTCGACGCCGCTGGTCGAGGGCTCGAAGAACATCCCGAGGAAGATCCCCGTGAGCACGAGCATCACGAAGCAGAACAGCGCGACCTCCCCGAGCAGGAACGAGTCCTCCGCGGGGAACGCCTTCCCGAGGAACGACCGACCCCGATCGAGGTCGAACCGGTCGTCGAGCCACGCGTAGGCCCGGTCGCCGGCGCCGGTCGCTCGCTCGGTCAGCCGGTCGGCTCGGGACATCACTCACCCCCGGGGCCGACCGGCCCCTCGAAGTCGCCCGTGGCGACCAGATATCCGTCGCTCGATACCGTGATGGGGAGTTGGGGCAGTGCCCGCGAGGGCGGCCCGCCCACGACCGCGGCGCCCGCCGTCGGATCGAACTTCCCGAAGTGACACGGACAGACCAGCGTCTCGCCGTCCTCGTCCGAGACCATACAGCCGGCGTGGGTACAGACCTTCGAGTAGGCCGCGTAGCCCGCGACCGTGAACTCCATGTTCGTCTCGCCGCCGTAGGCGTCCTCCGGGTGCCGAACCAGCAGCGTCGGCGCCTTCTCGATCCCCGGTCGGGGCTCGGGGAAGACGGTCATCTTCTCGCCTTCCGACAGCGCCGACTCGGAGATCGGCTCGCCCTCGCCGTCGACGAGGTTGATCCCCTCGGAGTAGATCGGCCCGGTGTAGGACCGCTCGAACACGCGGGTGAGCCCCGCCAGCGGCGCGGCGAGGCTCCCGACCGCGGTCAGCCCGCCCGCGGTCGCGAGCAGTTTCGCGTAGTCACGTCGCTCCATCGACGCCCGGGCGTCGGTGAAGATGCTGGGCCGACCGCCCGCGTCGGCGTCGGCGTCGGTCCCGCAGTCGGTACAACAGCCGTCGCAGTCGTCGGATTCGGTGTTCGGTCCCATCAGTGTGTCCTCCGTTCGGCGACCTCGACGTGCGGGAGGAACCACGCGTAGTACGCGACCGTGAGCAGCGCCAGCGAGACGAACATCCCCGCGGCGTACACGCCGAAGTACTGGGTCCGCGCGAGCGTGAGGTACTCGCCGGTGAACAGCGCGGCGAAGACGATGGCGAGGACGGTGAGCCCGCCCATCGCAAGAATCCCCTCGATCGCGTCCGAGGCGTCGTGATATTCGACCACCCACCGGTCGTCGGTCCGGAACCACGGGAGGCCGACAGCCCCGCCGTCGGCGACCGGTTCGGGCTCGCCGTCGTCGGGCCGGACCGCGGAGTTCATGAACCGGTGGACCGCGGTGAGCACCCCGACCAGCCCGAACAGCGCGACCCAGACGATGACGCCGACCTGGCTCGGCGCGAGCTTCTCGGGCGTGTCGACGATGTCACCCAGCGGCCGCATCTCGGTGACGCCCCGGTCGATCGCTATCTCCTCGCTCGGCGGTTCCCCGTGCAGCGCGACGTACCACATCGGCAGGAGGACGGCGGCGATCAGGAGGGCGACGACGACCGTCTCGCGCCTCACGGGCGACCACCCCGCGGACGCCGGCGGTCGACGGCGTCGGACGGCTCCCGACCCGCGCCCGGTCCGGCCGATGGGACTGTGGTTCGAGCCATAGTTCCCCTCGGTTTGAGATTCCGACTCGACGCCGGTAACCCACGGACCATCGTATACTGGGGGTTTAAGTCCCGAGCCGGTCGGGTCGCGATTCCCAGTCGGTAATAGGTGTGACTAACCCGTTCGGTAGAATTTTTATCCTGCCGACGGAGGTACCTTCACGTATGTCCGAGGAGGGCGTTCACGCCGAACTCGCGGTCGAGGATCGTTCGGTCTGCCGCATCGCCAGCGCCTCGGAGTCGGCACGGATCCAGTCGGTCTCGCGGTCGGGGCGGACCGGCGACGCCGTGACCGTCGAGTTCACGGCCGAGGCGGCCGCCGACCTCGACGACGTCACCGAGGTGTTTCACTACGGCGACGAGGTGATCTACCGGTTCGAGTGCCCGACGGGCGCGACTCCGGAGTGTGCCTGCGAACTCGTCGAGAGCCACGGCTGTCCGGTCCGTCACCTCGACCCGAACGAGGGGGCGATCGCGCTGTCGTTCGTCGCCTCGAATATCGGCGCGCTCCGGGAGATCGTCTCGGCGCTCCGAGAGACCTACGACGGAGTCACGCTCCGGCGACTCACTCGATCGACGTCCGCGGAGGGCTCGGACGACCTCGTGTTCGTCGACCGCACGGAGCTCACGAGTCGCCAGCGCGAGGTGCTCGAGACCGCCCACGAGATGGGGTACTTCGATCACCCGAAGGGCGCGAACGCCACCGACATCTCCGAGACGCTTGGCATCAACCGCTCGACGTTCGCCGAGCACCTCTCGGCCGCCCAGTCGAAGATCCTCACCTCCGTCCTCGAAGCCTGAGCCGGCGCGGCGGGCCGATCGACGCCGCCGGAGGTTTCAACGCCCACACGATGTGGGGACGGGGGTTATTCAGGTTCGGGCGGTGGTGTGAGCCAACGGGGTCACCGTGGCACCGGAGTACGTCTTCGACTGTCCGGAGTGTACGGCGCAGGTGATCGTCGACGCCGACATCCGGTCGGAATTGCTGACCACTGGGTGCGTCCTGTGTGAGACGCCGGTCTCGTCTAACGCGTTTCTCCGGGCGACCGACGCTTGCCGATCAGAGTGATCGTCGCCGACCCACTCTGAGTGACGCGTGCCGAAATCGCCGCGCCGTCTGGGAACTGTTAGTACGACTTGCGGTACCGACCCACACTTTAAATATTCTTTATACGAATAAAAAGAACGAGTTTTAATACTCTCAGTCATTAGACGGTGGCGAATGCCTTCGCTCGACTTCGAACCGCTGACCTACGAGGAACTGTCGCCGGAGCGTCGGCCGACGCTCTCGCAGGCGCTCGTGCCGGTTCTGGGGGTCGTCGTCTTCCTCGGGATCGGCTCGGGGTATCTGAAGCTCGCGCCCCACGCGCCGTTGCTCTGGAGCATCGTGTTGACCGGACTGGTCGCGACCTACTGGCTGGGCCTGTCGTGGAACGACGTCTACGACGGGATCGCGAAGGGGCTGATGATGGGCCTGCAGGCGGTGCTCATCCTCTTTACGATCTACGCGCTCATCGCGACGTGGGTCAGCGCCGGGACGATCCCGGGGCTGATGTACTACGGGCTGTCGGTGCTCACCCCCGAGGTGTTCCTGCCCGCGACCGCGCTGCTCGCGGCGGCGGTCGCGTTCTCGATCGGATCGTCGTGGACGACCGCCGGGACGCTCGGAGTCGCGTTCATCGGGATCGGCTCGGGACTGGGCATCCCCGAGCCGATGACCGCCGGCGCGATCCTCTCGGGCGCGTACGCCGGCGACAAGCAGTCGCCGCTGTCGGACACCACCAACCTCGCGGCCGCGGTCACCAACACCGACCTCTACGACCACATCCGGTCGATGCGGTGGGGGACCCTGCTCGCGTTGGGCATCTCGGTCGTGCTGTACGCCGCGCTCGGCCTCCGGGCCGGCGGCGCGATCCCCGCCGGACAGGTCGCCGAGATTCAGGGCGCGCTCGCGGGGACTTACGACATCTCACCCCTCGTCTTTCTCCCGCTGGTCGTCACCTTCGGACTCGCGCTGTCCGGCTACTCGGCACTGCCGTCTCTGGTCGCGGGCGTGTTCGCCGGCGTGCTCACGACCGTCCTCCTGCAGGGCCAGTCGTTCGTCGTCGGCTGGGAGATATTCCTCAACGGCACCGAGCCCGCGACCGGGGTAGAACGGGTCGACAGACTCCTGCACAGTGACGGCCTCTCGGGCTCCGCGTGGACTATCACCGTGGTCGTCGCGGCGCTGTCGCTGGGCGGCCTGCTCGAATCGACCGGCATCCTCGCGGTGCTGGCCCACCGGCTCGCCGCCAGCATCCGGAGCCGATCGAGCCTCATCGTCAGCACCGGCGTCGGCGCCATCGTCGTCAACGTGCTCTCGGCCCAGCAATATATGTCGATTGTCGTGCCCGGGATGTCGCTCCGGAACCTCTACGACGAGTACGACCTCGACAGCGAGAACCTCTCGCGGGCGGTCGAGGCCGCCGGGACCCCGACCGGCGCGCTCATCCCGTGGCACGCCGGGGCGGTGTACATGTCCGGCGCGTTCGGCGTGGCGACGCTGGAGTACTTCCCGTACTACTTCTTCGCGTTCCTCTCGCCGCTCGTCCTGTTCGCGATGGGTCTGACCGGCTGGGGGATCACCGAAAAGCGGGTCGACGCCGGCGACGGTCGGTCGGCCGCGGCGGCCGACGACTGACCCGGACGCGAGGTCGCGACGAGCGCCGACGGCCCGGTCCGCGTCCGTTCAGTCGGCTTTCGCCGGGCTGTCCTCGTCGTGTTCGACGCCCGGGATGTTGCCGATCGCGAAGTCGCCGTCGTCGTCCTCGCCGCCGGCGATCCCGGTCGTGACGATCGTCCGGACTCCCTCCTCGACGGTCATGTCGACGTCGTACACCCTGTCTTCGGGGATGTGAGCCAGATAGCCGCCCATCACGGGATTGGGAGCGAACGGCAGGAACATCGCCACGAGCTCGTCCTCGCCGACCGCCTCGCCGATCGCGGGCGGCGACTGTGCCGTCTCGAACCCGAGGACGTACGACCCGTCGCGGGGGTACTCGACTACCTTCACGTCCTCGAAGTTCTCGGCCTCGCTCCCGAGCATCGCGTCGCCGACCCGTCGGACGCTCTGGTAGACCGTCCCGATTCCGGGAATCTCGGCGAGCGCGTTGTCGACCACGACCACGATGCGCTCGCCGTACCTGACGTGTGCGAGGCTCCCGACGCCGACGATACTGCCCACGAGGATGATGACCGCGACCACCTGCGGGAGGTAGCCGAACACCGCTCTGGGCACCGCCATCCCGAGGTCGACCCACACCGACCGGAGGACCCCGACGACGCCTGTCCACTCGAGCGCCGCCACCATCGGCGCGAACGCGCCGGCGATGAACTGGATGACCGTCGCCAGCACCCAGAGTGTCACCACCAGCGGCACGATGATGGCGATGCCTGTTATCGCGACAGTGAGCAGTCCGTCGTAGATCGATTCCCCGCGCTGTCGGGCCGCCTCGGTCGGCGATTCTGCGCGTCCCATCGTACGGTACCGACTCCACAGCCGACAATAGGGGTTGTGGCGGATTCGCGGAAAGCGAGGCCGGCTACCGGCTACTCGGCGCGGACGCCGGTTCCCGGGCGGTCGATCGCTTCGAGGTCGATCTCGCCGCCGTCCATCGGGACGCCCGCGTAGGGGTCCTCGGCGAGCAACAGCGAGCCGTCGAGGTCGGCGTAGTCGAGCAGGGGTGCGAGGTGAGTCGCCGCCGCGATCGAGGCGTTCGACTCGATCATGCACCCGAGCATCACCTCCATGCCGTGGGCGCGCGCGGCGTGGATCATCCGGACCGCCTCCCGGAGTCCGCCACACTTCATGAGCTTGAGATTCGCGATGTCGGCCTTGTCGGCGATCCGGGGGATGTCTTCGAGCGTGACACACGACTCGTCGGCCGCGATCGGCAGGACCGACTGCTCGCGGACGAATCGCAGGCCCTCGGGATCGCCCGCCGGCACCGGCTGTTCGACGAACTCGACGCCGTAGCCGTCGAGCATCTCGACCTTCCGGACGGCCTCGCGGGGCGTCCACCCCTCGTTGGCGTCGACCCGGACCGTCGCGTCGGGCGCGGCCTCCCGGACGGCCGCCAGAATCTCCTCGTCGCGGTCGGTCCCGACCTTCACTTTCAGCGTGGAGTACCCCCGCTCGACGGCGCGCTCGGTCTTCTCGCGCATCCGCTCGGCGGTGTCGATCCCGATGGTGTACGAGCTCTCGATCGACTCGGTCGGGTCGAGCCCCCAGTACTGGTACAGCGACAGGTCGAGGCGTTCACAGACCAGATCGTGGAGTGCGATGCTGACCGCACACCGGGCGGCCGCGTTGCGCTCGACGACGTCGGTCAGCCGGCCCTCGATGCGTTCGAGCTGGTGGGGGTCGTCGACCTCCTCGACGGCCGCCAGCAGGTCGGGGAGCACTGCTTCGACCGTGTCGGCGGTCTCGCCGTAGTGGGCCGAGGGCGCGGCCCCGCCGACGCCCTCGTTGCCCTCGCCGTCCGAGATCCGGACGATCACGTTCTCGGCGACCTCCTGAGTGCTCCGGGAGATGGTGAAGGCGTCTTCGAGCGGGAGCTCGACCCGCTCGAACTCGGTCGAGAGGCTCATAGGATCGCCTCCAGCACGTCGTCGGCGTCGAACCGGACGGGGTCGGTCGCCGGCGCGCCGAGTTCGTCGGCGAACGACGCGACGGCGTCGCGGGCCGCGTCGTCCTCCTCGACCGACCGGGTGTTGAGCGCGCCGGCGACCACCTCGGTCTCGTGGACCGGCCGGGCGAGGTTCTCGTAGAGGTCGACGTACTCCGCGACCGGCGGGAGGGCGGTGTCCTCGTAGCCGTGGATCGCCTCGCGGCCCGCCTCGTGACACAGCACGAGCTCGTCGGCCATCGACCCGTGGAGGATGCCGCAGGTGACCGCCGAGTAGGCCGGGTGGACGATGCTTCCCTGCCCCTCGACGAACAGGTAGTCGTAGTCGTCGCCGCGCTCGACGATCATCTCCTCGACCGCGCCGGCGGTGAAGTCCGAGATCACCCGGTCGATGGGGTTGCCCCACCCCTCGATCATGATGCCGGTCTGGCCCGTCGGGATGAATCCGGCGTCGACCCCGCGGTCGCGGGCGGCTTCGAGTAGTTCCATCGTGGCGGTCATCTTCCCGACCGAGCAGTCGGTCCCGACCGTCAGGACGACCTCCGCGTCGACCTCGTCGGCGACCCCGTCCGCGACCGAGAGGTCGGTCGGCGGGTTTCGCACGTCCCAGATGTCCCCGCCGTGCTCGGCCGCGAGCCCGGCGAACTCCTCGTCGTCTTCGAGGAAGTAGTGGAGCCCCGAGATCAGGTCACAGCCGCGTTCGAGCGCCGTCCGGACGTCCGAGCGCCACGAGTCGTCGAACCCGCCGCCGATCGGCGCGATGCCGACGATGAGCGCGTCGACCTCGGGGGCCTCGTCCATCCCCGCGACGATGGGGGCGTCCTGCACGTCGGCCACGTAGTCGGCGACCCGGCCGCCGGCGGTGTCCCGGTCGAGGACCGCCTCGATGTCGTAGTCGGAGTATCGCAACAGGCCGAGCGCGGTCTTGGCACCGTCCGGGAACTTCTCGTGAGCGAGTATCGCAACTCTCATGACTCAATCGTCGTAACACCGGGGCTTAAAGCTCCCCGTGTCGGTAACCGCGTTCAGACGCGGTGACACGTCCGGGTTCGGCCGCCCGCCCGACCCGACTCGGCCGCCCGGACCGGAGGACAGATGACTCAAACGCGGGCTTCACCCTACAGAAAGCGTTTAGGACGCCGGACCGAACCGCCGCGCATGCCCTTCCGACGACGCGAGACGCTCGCGCTGACCGGCGCGTTTCTCGCCGGACTCGCCGGCTGTGCCGGCGACGAGCCCCGCGCGGAGACGACCGCGACCTCCGAGACGACCGACCGGCCCGACCCGACCGACACGACGACCGAGCCGACCGGCTTCGACGACTTCGAGGCGCCCGCGTTCCCCGACCCCGACTTCGCGACCGATCCCGATCTGGACGAGGACCTGCTGGCCGACCAGCTCCGCGGGAACGTCGCCTTCGGGCTCGACCTGCTGAGGGTTCTTGGCGACCGCGAGGGCGGCAACGTCTTCGCCTCGCCGTACAGCGTCTCGGTCGCGCTGGCGATGACGTACGCCGGCGCCCGCGGGACCACCCGCGAGGAGATGGCCGGGGCGCTCGACTTCGAACTCGACGGCGAGCGCCTCCACGCGGCGTTCGCCGCGCTGGAGGCCGAGTTCGCCCGACGGAACGAGGACGGGACGGACGCGGCCGTCCGGACCGCGACGGGCGAGGCGGACGGCGAGGACGCCGGCCCGGCGTTCGAACTCACCGCGGCCAACAGCGCGTGGGGCCAAGAGGGCTTTCCCTTCGGCGAGGCGTTTCTGGACCTGCTGGACGCCTACTACGGCGCCGGGCTCAGGCTCGCGGACTTCACGGGCGACCCCGAGGCCGCCCGCGAGCGGATCAACGGGTGGGTCGCCGACCGGACGAACGACCGCATCGAGGACCTGCTCCCGAGGGGGTCGATCGACACCGCGACGCGGCTCGTGCTCACCAACGCCGTCTACTTCTCGGCGCGGTGGGCGATGCCGTTCTCCGAGGACGAAACCGAGCCCCGTCCGTTCACCGCGCTCGACGGCTCGACCGCCGACGTGCCCACGATGCGACAGGAGCTGAAGACCCGGTACGCCGAGATCGAGGGCCACCAGCTCGTCGAACTCGACTACGCGAACGGCGACACAAGCATGGTCGTGGTCCTCCCGGCCGAGGGGGCGTTCGAGGCGTTCGAGTCGTCGCTGACGGTCGACCGGCTCGCGATCATGGTAGAGCAAGCGAGCCGCGCGCAGGTCACGCTCTCGCTCCCGAAGTTCGAGTTCGAGACCGGGGTCAGCCTCGTGGAGACGCTCCGCGAACTCGGCATGGACGAAGCGTTCACGCCGCGAGCCGACCTGAGCGGGATGAGCGACGACCGGGACCTGTTCGTCGACGACGTCTTCCATCAGAGTTTCGTGTCGGTCGACGAGCGGGGCACCGAGGCCGCGGCCGCGACCGCCGCGGTCATCGCCGAGACCGCGCTCTCCGACCGGGTCGAGATGACCGTCGATCGACCGTTCCTGTTTTACATCCGGGACAAGCCGACCGAGACGCCGCTGTTCGTCGGTCGAGTGACCGAAATAGAGTGATCGACCGCGTCCCGCCCCTGACCCGGCGCATCGCCGTCCGTGCAAGCAAACCCATGTGAAGCGAACGCGATGCGCCCACCGTGTCGGCGGTTCGCTCCGGGTGCGACCTACGGCCAGAGCCCGCGGGTCGCTTTCGCCTCGCCGATTCGACCGAGCGCGACGACGTAGGCGGCGTCGCGCCAGCTCACGTCGCGGGCCTCGACCTCGGCTCGAACGTCGTTCCACGCCGAGAGCATGTGGTCTTCGAGCTCCTCGTTGACGCGTTCGCGCGACCACTGGCGGCGGTTGATGTCCTGAAGCCACTCGAAGTACGACACCGTGACCCCGCCGGCGTTCGCGAGGATGTCGGGCACCACCGGCACGCCCCGCTCTTCGAGGATCGTATCGGCGGTCGACGTCGTCGGGCCGTTCGCGCCCTCGACGACCACGTCGGCGTCGACGTCGCCGGCGTTGTCGGCGGTGATGACGTTCCCGATCGCGGCCGGGATCAGCACGTCCACGTCGAGTTCGAGAAGTTCCTCGTTGGTCAGCGTGTTCGGGGCGTCGTACTGCATCACGGCCTCGGGCTGTTCCTCGTGGGAGGGGACCGCGTGGGTGTCCAGCCCGGTCGTGTCGTAGGCCGCGCCGTTGACGTCGCTGACCGCCACCACGTCCGCGCCCCAGTCGTCGAGCGCCCGGGCCGCGTTGGCCCCCACGCTCCCGAACCCCTGGACCGCCACCGTCGCGTCCTCGATGCGCTTCCCGTAGTAGTCGATGGCTTCCCGGGCGATGATAGCGACGCTCCGGCCGGGGGCTTCCTCGCGGCCGTAGCTCCCGCCGATCACGGGCGGCTTGCCCGTGACCACGCCGGGGATCGTCTCGCCCTCCTGCATCGAGTAGGCGTCCATGAACCACGCCATCGTCTGGGCGTCGGTGCCCATGTCCGGCGCCGGGATGTCGCGTTTCGGGCCGATCGTGTCGCGGATCTCGCCAGCGAACCGGCGGGTGAGCCGCTCTTTTTCCTCGGTGCTCAGTTCCTTGGGGTTCACGACGACGCCGCCCTTCGCGCCGCCGAACGGCAGGTCCATCACCGCACACTTCCAGGTCATCCACATCGACAGCCCCACGCACTCCTCGGCGGTGACCTCCGGGTGGAACCGAAGTCCGCCCTTGTACGGGCCCCGGACGTCGTCGTGCTGGGCGCGGTAGCCCGTGTACACCTCGACGCTCCCGTCGTCGCGTTCGAGCGGGACCGCGACCTCCACGACGCGAGTGGGGTGTTTGAGCCGCTCGATCACGCCCTCGTCGGTGTCGACGTGCGCGGCGGCCGCCGAGAGCTGTCGCAGGGCGGTTTCGAGCGCGGATTCGGCCTCGGCCTCGTCGGGTTCGGCGCCCTCTGCAGTGTGGGTCGCCATCTTACTCGTAGGGCATCCGTCGGTTTCGCATCGGACTCGCACACTCCGGACACCCGCCGGGGTGACCGGTGGCGCGCACCGTCTCGGCACACCGGAGACACTCGTACTCGTAGGCGTCGTCGGCGTCGTAGGTGACATCGCGTTGGCTCATGCTCGGTGACTACTGGTATCCGAGCCAGCCACATGGGCGTCGCAGTTGAATAGTAAACCGTGAATATCTCTGACACGGGTTACTATTCAACGTCCGCGGCTCCCGGCGCGGTTTCGAGCAGGGAGGCGAACAGCTTCCGCTGGATGCGGTTGACGTGGTCGTAGAACGCGGTGTGAGAGATGTCGAGCATGGCGGCGACGTCGCGGCCGGTCACGTCGCGCTGGCTGTCGAAGAAGCCGCTGTGGTAGGCCACCTGCGCGACCTCCAGTTGGCGGTCGGTGAGCTCGTCGGCCAACCGTCCGGGCCGCCCGCGGGTGTCGAGCGGACGGGTTCGCTCGCGCTGTGCGATCAGGTCCGCGCCGGGGTAGGCGTTCGAGATCACCTCGTCGATCGACCGGGCGCTGACCGAGTCGGGGACGTCCACCGTCAGCGAGAGGCCCTCGGGCGTCGCGCGCAGTTCGCGGACGAGCGCCCCGTGGTCGGCGAGAGTCCGCGTGAGAAAGTGGTCGCCGACCCGGAGACAGACCAGCCCGCCGTCGTCGGTCTCGCGGAGCGCCTCGACGCTCGTGATCCCGACCGACTCGGCGGCGGCGTCGACCACCCGATCGAGCGGCGCGCCCTCCACGGTGACGAACACGAGCGTCGTGCCGTCCTCGCGGGTCAGGTCGCTCTCGGCGCGCAACGCCGCGCCGGTCTCCTCGGCGAGCCGATAGAGCACCGCGCTCCGGTCGGCGATGCGGTACTCCAGTTCCACCGTGGTGTCGCTCCGGAGCGCCTCGGTGCGCTGGACGGCGTTGATGGCCGACGCCACCGTGTCGCCGAGCTCGCACAGCACCGACCGCACCATCTCGTCGAACGCCGCGGGCTCGTTCGCGTAGACGGTCAGCGTCCCGAACAGCACGTCGTCGTAGGCGAGCGGGATCGACAGGACCGACTGGAACCCCCGGGCCGCCGCCTCCGGACACCACTCGGCGTCTCGGAGGCGGTCGGCGACGTTCGAGACGAACGTCGCCTCGCGTTCGGTCGCGGTTCGGACGCTCGGCTCGACGCCCGCGGCGTCGGCGCCGGGCTCCAGCGAGACGCTGTCGAGATAGCCCCGTTCGTCGCCCGCCCACGCCCGCGGTCTGAGCGTCGCGTCCGAGGCGGCGGTCTCGCCGATCCACGCGAACGCGAACCGGTCGTCGCTCGTGAGCCTGTCGCAGACCGCCTCCTCGATGGTCTCGCGGGTCCGTGCGCCGACCAGCGCCTGATCTATCTCGCGGATGAACTCGTTCACCCGATTGAGCTGGGAGAGCCGACGGTTCTGTCGCTGGAGGGTCCGGTCGCGCTCCCGGAGTTCGGTCTCGCGCTCGATCCGGTCGAACGCCGCCTCCGCGGTCGCCGCGAGCAGTTCGGCGACCTCCTCGCTCACCTCGTCGAAGGCGTCCGGGTCCGCCGCGGCGGCCACGAAGACGCCGTGGTCGCCGAGCGGAACCGCGACGAAGTCGCCGAACTCCGAGAGCGGCGCGGGGTCGATCTCGTCCCGGTCGGCGTCCGCGCGCGTCGTGGTCTGCTCGTCGACGAACGCCCGGCTCACGGCCGTGGTCCGGTCGGGCGACAGCTCCGCCAGCCCGCCGGCCCGCTCGTCGAGCGCGCCCGCGACGGCGGCCGGCACCAGCGCGTTGGCCTCGCGGTCGAAGCGGTAGACCGCCGCCGCGGGCGTCCGGAGGACCGCGGTCGCGTCGGTCACCACCTCGGTCGCGATCTCCGACTTGGTCTCTGCGTACAGGAGGTTCCGGCTCGTCTGGTGGAGCTGGGTGAGCGCCGTCTCGCGCTGTTTGCGCTTGGTGATGTCCCGACAGCTGTAGAGGGTGGTCCCGCCCTGAATCGAGACCTGCCGGACGTTCACGAGCAGGGTGTGCTCGCGGCCGTGCTTGTCGGTCGCGGTGCACTCGACGTTCGTCAGGACGTTCTCGGCGTCGAGCCGGTCGCGGTCGAACAGGTCCTCGCCGAGGAGTTCGTCGATGGTCCCGAACTCGTAGAGCTCCTCGACGCTGTAGCCGAAGATGAAGTGGACGTTCGGACAGACGTAGGTGAACGCCCCGTCATCGTCGGTGACCAACACCGTGTCGGTCATGTTGTTGAGCGTGACGCGGTGTAGCTCCTCGGACTCGCGGAGCTCCTCTTCGAGTCGGACGCGCTCGGCGACCTCGTGGCCCTCGACGACGAGGCCGGTGACGTCGTCGCCGACCGGCCGGACCGTGAACTCGAAGCGGCTCCTGTCGTCGCCGGCCAGACCCGCCTCGAACGTGGCGTACTCGCCCGCGGCGCCCCGCCGGACCGCGCGCTGGAGGTCCCGGCGCGAATCGTCGAAGCTCACCCACGGCAGTCCCCAGAACCGCTTGCCGATCGCGGCGCTCTCGTCGAGCCCGAGCGCGTCGAGGGCCGCCGGGTTCGCCCGGACGACCGTCCCGTCGGGATCGAGGACCGCGACGAACCGGTCCGGGTCGGCGAAGAAGGCCTCGAACCGGCTCGCCTTCGCCGCCCGATCGCGGTCCTCGCGGGCTCGGGCCACCGCGGTCTCACACCGGCTCGCGAGGTCGGCGTCCGCGCCGCCGTCGCCGATCGGGACGTAGCCGTCGACGCCCGCCGCGACCGCCTCGCAGGCGAGCGATTCGGTGCCGTCGATCGGCGCGAGCACGAACGCCACCGACGATCCCGCCGATCCGAGCGCCTCCAGCAGATCGAGCCCCGTCCCGGCGTCGAGGCGGTGGGCGCTGACCACGCAGTCGACGTCGGACGACCGGCCGGTCACCGCCCCGAGCGCCTCCTCGCGGTCGCCGACCGACCGCGCCGCGAGGCCCTCCCCGCCGAGCGCCGGTCTCACCCGCTCTCGCCACGGCTCGGGTCCCACGAGGAGGACCGATACGGGACCGCTCGCGTCCCGAGGTGACCGAGTCGTATCCATCGTTTCCGCTATGGAACTCCCGGCGATAAAGCTTCGTATCGTCGGCGGGAGGCGGGACGCGCCGGGGCCAGCGATTAGTGGATCGCGGGCGAACCGACGGGTATGACCGATTCACCCCGAATCGCCGCACTCTGTGGCAGTCTCCGCGACGAGAGCACCACCCGTGTGGCCCTCGGGCGCGCGCTCGACGGCGTCGAGGCCGCCGGGGGCGACCCCGCGCTTCTCGACCTGCGCGAGTACGACCTGCCCGCGTTCGACCCCGACGTCGACGCGGCGGGCGACGCCGCCGCGCTCGCCCGCGAGGTTCGGGCGGCCGACGCCGTGATCCTCGGGACGCCGATGTACCACGGCTCGTACTCCTCGACGCTGAAGACCGCGATCGACTACTGCGGGTTCGAGGAGTTCGGGGACAAGACCGTGGGACTGCTCGGAGTCTCGGGCGGCCAGTTTCCCATCACCGCGCTCGAACACCTCCGGTCGGTCTGCCGGGCGCTCGACGCGTGGGTCCTGCCGTATCAGGCCGCGGTGGCCCGCTCGCACGCGGCGGTCCGAGACGGCTCGTTCGCCGATCCGGACCTCGAAGCTCGGGTGGTCCGACTCGGCGAGGAGACGGTCAGGTACGCCGACATCGAACCCACCCCGTCGACGATGGAGAGCGAGGAGAACGTCGGGGCGACCGAGTAACCCTCGCCGAGTCGACCCCGAACCTGCCGGGACCGCAGTGCCCTTCCGGCCGGCCGTCCACGGTCGAACCATGAGCGACACCAACCGGAAGTACCTGCTAGCCGAGCGCCCCGACGGCACGCCCGACCGCGAGACGTTCGAACTGGTCGAGCAAGCCGTCCCCGACCCCGCGCCGGGCGAGGCGCTGGTCCGGACGCTGTACCTCTCGGTCGACCCCTACATGCGCGGTCGGATGGACGCCGGCGAGTCGTACGCCGAGCCGTGGGACGTGGGCGAGCCCCTCCGTGCGGGCGTCGTCGCCGAGGTCGTCGAGTCCAACGGCGCGGGCTTCGAGGCCGGCGACGTGGTGACCGGCAACCTCGAGTGGGCCGACTACGCCACCGCGCCGGGCGCCCAACTCCAGCCCGTCGATCCGAGTCTCGGGCCGATCTCGACCGCGCTCGGCGTGCTGGGGATGCCCGGCCGGACCGCCTACTTCGGCACCCGCGAGGTCGCCGACCCGAAGGCCGGCGACACGTTCGTCGTCACGGGCGCGGCGGGCGCGGTCGGCTCGGTCGCGGGCCAGATCGCAAAGCGGTCGGGCGCCCGCGTGGTCGGGTTCGCCGGCTCCGACGAGAAGGTCGCGTTCCTCGAAGACGACCTCGGCTTCGACGCCGCCATCAACTACAAGGCGACCGACGACTACCGGGCGGCGCTCGACGAGGCCGCGCCCGACGGGGTCGACAGCTACTTCGACAACGTCGGCGGCCCGATCACCGACGCCGTCTTCTCGAAGCTCAACGTCGACGCCCGGGTCGCGGTCTGCGGCCAGATCTCGCTGTACAACGCCGAGGAGCTACCGACGGGACCCCGGAAGCTCGGCACGCTCGTCGAGACCCGGGCCCGCGTCGAGGGCTTTCTGGTCGGGGACTTCGCCCCCCGGTTCGAAGCCGCGACCCGACAGCTCGCCGAGTGGGTCGCCGACGGCGAGGTGACCTACCGCGAGACGGTCACCGACGGGCTACAGAACGCCCCCGACGCGTTCCTCGGGCTGTTCGAGGGCGAGAACATCGGCAAACAGCTCGTGAAGGTCGGCGAGCGCGAGGCGTAGCGACCCGACGCCGCCCGCGTGATTACTCCTCGGCGCTGACCTCGACCCGATCGCGGAGCCACGCGGCCGCCGCCGCGACCGCTTCGGAGTCGGTTCCGGTCACCTTCAGCCGGTTCTGTTTCTCGGTCGCGGGGTAGCTCCCCACCGTCACGTCGAATCGCTCGCGGACGCCCGCGACCGCCTCGACCACCGACGCCTCGGGCTGTGGGGTGTACAGCGTGGTCGAGACCGCGTCGCCGCTGAACTCCCCGGCGACTGTTTCGAACAGCGCCTCCATCTCGGCGGGGACGCCCGGGAACGCGTAGACGTTCTCGACCACACAGCCCGGACAGAGCCCCTCGGGGTTCATCAGCGGCCGGCTCCCCGCCGGGAGCGCGGCCCACGCGTCGACGTCGATGTCGAGGTCGTGGGCCGCGACCGTCTCGGGGTTCTCGTCGCGGTAGGCCGCGACGGTCGCGACCACGTTTTCGCGGACCGCGTCGTCGACGACGAGGTCGCGGTCGAACGCGTCGGCGACCGCGTCGGCGGTCACGTCGTCGTGGGTCCCACCGAGCCCGCCGGTGACGACCACGGCGTCGAACGCCCGGGCCCACTCGGCGACGGTGTCGCCGACGAGTTCGCGGTCGTCGGGCACCGTGAGGATGCGCGCGACGGTCGCGCCGCCCTCGGTGAGCCGGCTCGCGAGCCACGTCGCGTTCGTGTTCGCGGTGTCGCCCGCGAGCACCTCGTCGCCGACGGTGAGGATAGCGACTTCCATCGACAGGACCCAGGGCGCTCGCGGACAAAAGCGGCGCGGTCGGCGCGCGCCGGCCGGGTCCCTACCCGGACCGCGGCGTCGGGAGCGCCCGCCGGCTCCGGGGCGGGAGGAGGTAGTTGCCCCGGCGCTTGACGAACGTGTACTCGAGGATGCCGTTGTTCACCCGCTGGCGGATCTCGAGGTTGCGGGTCTGCTCGGTGCCGTTCATCGCCTCCCGGGTCTTCACGAAGTCGGCGATCGACCGCTGGAGCGACAGGAAGTGGACCCCGGCCTCGTCGCCGTCGGTCGAGTTGAAGTCCCGCCGGAGGATGATCGGCGAGCCGTCCTCTCGCACCGTCGCGTTCTTCTGGGCGTGGCCGATCCGGCCGTGCTCGCGGGCGGTCGCGTCCAGATCCTCGGGACACTCCTCGACCCGGCTCGAATCGCCGAGTTCCTCGCCGGTCTCCTCGACGAGGCCCTCCTCGGCGTGGAACGGACAGAACATCTCGCCCACCCGTTCGTCGTGGTCCTGCTCGCCGTACCAGTCGTCGAGCCGGAGCCGGATCTGGGAGATCTGCTGGGTGGTTCCGTCGGCGAACGGCCCGGACTCGATCGCGACCCGGTCCTCGCTCGCCTGATTCTTTCGGAACCCCGACTTGAACCCCATGTAGAGCGGGGCGTCCTCCGGGACCGGCTCCGAGTCGGGAATCCCGGCGACGTCCTGATTGTCGGCGGGCAGGCCGTCGCCGATGAACCCCGTCCGGCGGTCGACCCGCTCGAAGGCGTCGGCCAGCGACGCCTGCATCTCGACGTCGCCGAGCGACTCGCGGTCGCCCATCAGCGCCTCCTCGGCCGCCAGCACCGCCTCGCCGTGGTCGCTCGCGAGGTGGACGACCGCGTCCGGCCGGTCGAGCGCCGGGTCCTCGAACGACGAGAGCGCCTCGGGTTCGGGCAACTCGACCGATTCGGGGAGGTCGGCGCCGAACCGCTCGAAGTACGCCGGCGAGTAGCTCACGGTGAAAAGCAGGCCGTCGTTGCTCCACTCGTAGGCGCGTTCGAGGCTCCCGAGCGCCGCCTCGGTCCGCTCGCGGTCGGCGTCGGTCGGCTCGCCCTCGCGGGCGTAGTCGAGGTACAACAGCACGCGGTGGCGGGGCCCGAGGTGGTTGCCCGCCTCGTCGGTCGCGACCGACTCGTCCCACGCGAACTGTCGCTCGGGGAGCGACTGTCCGCCGTCGGGCGGTCGCGCGGCGTCGGGCGCTCCCCAGCGTTCGATGCAAGCGTCGAGTGCGGGCGCTCCCCCGATCGCGACGGCCGTTCGGACGAACGCCCGGCGCGACAGCCCCCGGTTCGCACTCGGTGTCATCGCCCCGTAGGTATGGGACGAACTCCCAAGAGTGTTTCCTACACCGTCAGCTCCATCTCGGGCATGTCGAGAAACGCCGTCTCGTACCCCTGATGGCGGGCGACCTGCGGCGGCGTCGACACCGACAGCGCGACGGTGTCGCCGGCCGCCAGCCCCGGGACGGCCGCGCCGTAGTGGTAGCCGGCCTCGGGGTCGAGCGTCCGTTCGAGTCGGCCCTCGAACGCGGTCTCGCCGTCGCGGGTGACGGCGGCCTCGACGCCCATCATCGGCAACACGAGATCGTTGTACGGCGTCCGGGCCGACGCGAGGAGGTACGGCTCGCCGTCGGTGAACCGGCCGGCCTCGTCGGCGGGCACCCGGCTCACCGCGAACCGGGCGTCGCCGCTCTCGGCGGTGCCGACGACCGATCCCGGAAGCTCTTCGAGCGCGGGCGCGCGACCGAGCGGCAGTGCCTCCATCTCCATTGGCCGGAGCGCGCCGCGCTCGCCCGCCTGATCGATCTCTCGAATCCGGATCTCCGAGCGGGTCGCCTCGGTGAACGTCAGTTCGAGCTCCGCGCTCGCCGGCTCGCCGAACCGGCCCTCGAACGCGCCGGTCCGGGGGATTTGGAGCCCGCCGACGCTCACGCGCACGCCGTAGGTTCCGTCGCCGTCGAGCGTGAAGTTCCCGCCGTAGTGAAAGCCCATCCGCTGGGAGAGCATCGGGTAGATGACCTCCTCGGAGACGAGTTCGCCGTCTCGGGTGATCTCGATCGACAGCCCCGCCTCGGGCAGGACGGTGTCGGTCTCGGGGTCCCACACTTGCGCCATGACGTGGGCCGAGGCGTCCGGAGACAGCGGCTGTCTGGACCGGTCGCTCCCGGTCACCGTCCAGAAGACGTGCGGGACGGTGTACAGCAACGCGACCGCGTAGTCGCCGACCTCCGCGGTCCCCTGCATCGACATCGATTCGAGGAACGGCTGGACGTAGACGCCCTCGGGCCGGTCTTCGACCGTCGTGCGCTGGGGACCGGCGGTCTCGTTCCCGGTCGTGGTCTCCTGTCGGTTCGGTCGGTCGCGCGTCGAGGCGCCGCCGACGGCGCCCGAGAGCGCCGTCCCGGCGGCGAGCCCCGACCCGAACGCGAGAAACGCGCGCCGCCTCATCGTCGCCCGTCGGTCGATCGGTCCGTCGTCTGTGCCGGTGTCGTCGGTCATTGGATTAGCTCTGTGTGGTCTGGTTCTCGGTCGGCGTGTTCACGAGCGACTCCTCGGTCGTCGTCGCGGTCGGCTCGGCGGTGTTGACGAGGCCGCCGTCCTCGCCCGCCTTCCGGAGGTCGAACAGCGACCCGACCGTCGCGTCGCCGACGGTCACGGCCTCGTCGGCCTCGGGGTCGAACTCCCCGTCGCCGTCGTCGGCGTGGATCATCGCGTACAGCCGGTAGCGCTCGTCGAGCGACTCGTAGAACGACTCGTCTATCTCGACGGTCACGTTCTGGTGGACGCCCGGCTCCAGGCGGACGTGACCGACCACGTCTCCCGGCGAGTAGTCGTCTTCGACGGCGTGGATCGCGAGGTAGCCGGGCTCGGCCAGCGACGCGTTCTCGATCGCGACGGTCGGGCCGTCGGTCGCCTGTCGGGCCCCCGACGCGCTCGCGGCGACGACGTACGACCGTCCGTCGTCGGTCTTGCCGACGCTAATCTGCGTGCCGGCGAAGCTACCGAACGACCGGAAGAGGTCGTCGTCGCCGTTGGGCTCGAACTCGCCGTCGCCGTCGTCGCGGTGGAGCGTCGCCCAGACGGTCGTCGCGTTCGTCTGCTCGGCCCAGTACTCGGCGTCGGCGGTGACCGACACCGCGCTCCGGTAGCCCGCCCCGAGGCGCTCGTACCCGAGCACCCGGCCCGGACTCTCGCCGTCGTCGGCGCGGACCGCGAGGTAGCCGCCGTTCTGGAAGAAGAGGTTCTCGACCACCACCGTGCCGTCGCTCGAAAGCTGGGCGTCGGCACTGAGGTGGTTGCCGTGCGCGGTCGCGATACCGGCTCCGAGCGCGACGGCGCTCCCGACGAGCAGGCAGGCGACCGCGAGTGCGAACGTGCTGTTTGTCGTTGACATTGGGACGAAACTGTGGTCGGACGAGGTCGATCCCGTCCGGTCGAAAGCCGCTACTGGCTCTGTCGGGCCGACCGGAGGACCTGCTGGAGCCGGTCGGTGGTCATTTCGACGTTATCGCCGGCGACCCCCGTGTTGGGTACGGTCTCGCCGTCCTCCCAGTAGGAGATCGCGCGCTGGACATCGGCCTGGGTCAGCTCGCCGTCGCCGTCGCGATCGAGTTGCTCCTCGACGGTCCGGACCGGCGACTCCTCGTCGCTGACTCGGAACACGTACAGCCCGGTTTCGAGGTCGCTGACCGCGACGAAGTCCCGCTCGTCGTTGTAGTTCGCGCCCCACGCCATCGGGGGGTCGCCGATCCAGTCGGCGCCCTGTGCTTCCTCGGCGCCGTCGATGGTGAGATACTGGTGGGCCGCCACGGGGTTGGTCGGGTCCGAGAGGTCGTAGACGACCGCTCCCTCGTGGTAGCCCCCGTCGACGAGCAGTCGGGTCCCGTTCTTGTAGACGACCTCGTGGTTGTGGGTCGTCCAGTCGTAGAGCGCGAACTCCCCGTCCTGGGACTTCGCGTTCGGCGAGTGGACGAACCCGACGTGGACGGGGTCCTCGAACGAGCCGTCCTGCCACCCGACGTCGAGTACGTGCTTGCCGCCGGGGAGTCCGGTCCCCTTCTCGTCGCCGAC
This sequence comes from Halorussus marinus, assembly GCF_004765795.1. Taxonomy (GTDB): domain Archaea; phylum Halobacteriota; class Halobacteria; order Halobacteriales; family Haladaptataceae; genus Halorussus; species Halorussus marinus. The sequence continues at coordinate 89,974 of NZ_SBIV01000008.1, read as the reverse complement.
GATCACGAGGTCTTCCTCCGGGTCGGGGTGGGCGTAGTGACACAGTTCGAACCCGACCTCGCCGACCTCCGAGTAGTTCGGCCGGTACTTGTAGTCGAAGGTGCCGACCAGCTCTGGACTCCGGGGATCGCTGATGTCGTGGACGGCGTAGCCCACGAACTCCCCGGCGATGAACGCCGAGTGGAGCATGTCGCGGTTCTCGTCGACCACGACGTCGTGGTTCGACCCCAGCGGTTCGACCGTGGTGACCCGTTCGGGATTGGCGGGGTCGCTCGTGTCGACCACCGTGATGCCCGGTGCCGACCCCGATGGGTTCTCGGCGTCGCCCATGTCATCTACTCGCGAGTTGACCAGATAGAGGACCGGCTCGCTGTAGTGGGCGTCCATGTTGTGAACTCCCGAGGGGCGGTCGACCCGGCCGACCACCTCGGGTTCCGAGACCGACCCGGCGTCGTGGCCGTAGTCGACGACCTCGACGCCGCCCATCCCCTGGTCGTCGTTTGGCTCTTGGGATCGGTAGTACAGGCCGTCGCGGCTGTCGAACTTCACGTCGGCGTTCCGGGTCGAGGCCGACGACGGGAGCCGGTGGGCCTCGGTCGGGTTCGACAGGTCGCTCAGGTCCGCGAGGAACGACCCGCCCTCGCCGAGATAGCTCCCCATGACCGTGTACTGGCCGTCGGCCCGGACGTCTACCTCCGAGAACCCGCCCGGCGGGTCCGACAGCAACGAGTGGGCCTCGAGTTCGAGGACGCCGCTCGTCGCAGTTACTTGCTCCTGACCGCCGGATTGCTGTGCCCCCACTTTCCCCACGCCGCCGACGGCGAGCGCCGTCGCACTAAGTGTCTTCAGGAACGCGCGTCGAGTGTTTTCGACCATTCGACTTCCCAGTGGTAACCCAACACATTCGATAATCAATATTCTCCATTGTTCCCTTCTGCCAGCTATAAAGTCTTAGTGAGGTCGAGCGCGCGGCGGGTCGGCCCGCCGAGGCGCCGACCGCGTTCACGAGTCGGTCTGGTTCGGCTCCAGGGACCCCTCGACGTCGAACTCGACTTGCGCGCCCGGCCCGATGCCGGTCTCGTTAGCGAACCCCTGTTCCATCTCGAGGACGTACTTCGCCGGGCCGTCGCTGGCGTAGGTCGCGAGCTCGTCGTCGGACGCCTCGGGCGCCGGCGGGTCGGCGTGCTCGACGTTGCGGACGGTGCCGTTCGCGTCGACGAACACCATGTCGAGCGGGATCAGCGTGTTCTTCATCCAGAACGACCGCTCGTCGGCCTCGCCGTAGACGAACACCATCCCGCGGTCCTCCGGCAGCGACTCGCGGTGCATCAGGCCAGTCGCCCGCTCGTCGGGCGAGTCGGCGACCTCCAGCGTCACGTTCGCCACCGCCTCGCCGTCGACGAGGAACGTCGCGTCGACGGTCTCGGTGATGGTTTGGGGCTGGGCCGCCGCTTCGGCCGCGGTCGTTTCATTGCCTTCGGTCGCGGTCGTTTCATTGCCCTCGACCGCGGTCGTCTCGTTGTCTTCGGCCGCGGTCGTTTCGTTGTCTTCGGCCGCGGTCGTTTCGGCTTCTGTCGTCTCGGTCGCTTCGCCCTCAGCTTGCGCGTCGGTCGTCGTCTCGGCCGCAGTGGTCTCCTCGGAGACGGCGGCCGTCGTCTCCTCGCTCGCGGTCGTCTCGGTCGCCGTCTCGTCGGCCGCCTCGGTGACGGTTATCGCCGCCGCGCTCACGGCCGACTCGCCGTCGGCGTCGTACCCTCGCACCGAGACGTAGTACTCGCCCGGCTTCACGTCGTCTGCCGGACGTACCACCGCCGAGACGGTCGTCGACTCGCCGGGCGCGAGCGGTTCGGTCGAGAGCCACTCGGCGTTGCCCTCGCTGAAGTTGACGTTCTCCCCCGACGACTGGTCGACGATCGCCCAGCCGGCTGGTACCACGACGCCGACGGCGGGCGCCGTGCTGTCGGCCTCGCCGTCGTTTCGCAGGGTCACGTCCATCGTGACGTTCTCGCCCTGCGCGACGGTGTCGGCGACGCCGGTCTCGAGTGTCAGGTTCGCCTCGGCCCGATCGACCGGGAACGTCACGACCGCCGTGTCGGACCCGCCCCCGGCGTCGCTGGCCCGCGCCGAGACGTAGTACTCGGTCGGCGCCTCGTCGGCCGCGAGCCGGAACGTCGCCTCGACGGTCATCGACTCGCCGGGCGCGAGCGACTCGGTCGAGATCCACGCCCGCTCGGACTCGCTGTAGGTGACGTTCTCCCCGGCCGACTGGTCGACGACCTCCCACTCGCCCGGCACGCTGACCAGTTCGATCGCCGGACTCGCGGCCGGCTCGTCGCCGTCGTTCGCGAGCGTGAACGTGGTCGTGACGTTGTGATCGGGCACGATCACGTTCGACCCCGACGCGGTCAGGTTCAGCCCGTCCGCCGACGTCTGGACCGCCGCCGGTCCGGCCCCGTCAGCGTCGCTCTGGCTCACGACCGACCCCTGTACCCCCAGCGCCCCCATCGACACCGCCAACAGCACTGCGAACACGACTGCGAAAACTCTCCCCCGATTCGTTGTCATTTCCCCAGCACCACAGACAATACATCCGCATATAGTGATTCGGCATGTTCTCACCCAGCAGTCTTTCAGAATAAAGCGGTCGCTCGGCGACGCCGGCGTTCCCGCCCGAGACGGTCGTGCGACGCGGTTCCCGCCCTCGACACCGCCCGGCCCGTCGCGGTGAGCCGACGCGCCCGTCGCTTACCGCCGCGGGCCGGTCGGGGCGTGGACTCGCAGGGCGCCGGCGGGCAGCGAGGCGTCCGAGTTGAGCCGGACGAACCCGCAGTCCCGACAGTAGACGGCGCCTGCGTCGCTCGACGCTCGCTCGCCGTCGGCGTCCGCGGGCACGCTGAAGTAGCGGTCGACCGACCCGTCGAGCGATCGGCCGCAGTCCGAGCAGACGTCCGCCCGCATACGTGCCCGCTCGACGCCGCGGGGCTTCAGTATACGCCGCCTGCGACGGTCCGTAAGTGGGTAACCACTCCCTGTGACCGCGCGCCGACGCCGGGGCGGGTCGGGCCGTCCCCGATATCGCCGGCGACGCGGCCGAATCGACAACAGTTTTGAGGCAGGCTTGAGCGCACTCTCGACGTGCACAAGATAACGAACAGCGGGTGGGTCGAGGTCGTCACCGGGTGCATGTTCTCCGGGAAGACCGAGGAACTGCTCCGCCGGCTCCGCCGGGCCGAGATCGCCGGCCAAGAGGTCGCGGTGTTCAAGCCGGCTCTCGACGACCGCTACGGTGACGCCACCGTGGGCTCGCACAACGGTCGCCAGTGGGACGCGACCGTGGTCGACGCCGAGGCGGGCGTCTGGGAGATCGCCGAGAGCCTCAACGGCGAGCAGGTGGTCGCGATCGACGAGGCGAACTTCTTCTCCGAGGAGTTGGTCGAGGTCTGCGAGGCGCTTGCGGCCGACGACCGCAGAGTGATCGTCTCGGGCACCGACCAGACGTTCCGGGGCGAGCCGTTCGAGCCGGTGCCGCGGCTCATCGCGCTCGCTGAGTACGTCGACAAGTATCAGGCCATCTGTGCGGTCTGTGGCGAGCCCGCGACCCGAAACCAGCGGCTCATCGACGGCGAACCCGCCCACGTCGAGGACCCGACCATCATGGTCGGCGCCGAGGAGTCCTACGAGGCGCGATGTCGCAACTGTCATACCCTTCGAACCGAGTAGTTCGACTGTGACCCAATGGGTCGAGAACCCCACGGGCGGGCGCGACCGCGGGCCGGCCGCGATCGCTCGCGCGTGGATCGAGGTACTGCGTGCACCCACCCGGTTCTTCGAGCGCGGCGTGGCCCCCGGCGATCAGGCGCCGGGACTGGTGTTTGCGATGACGGTCGTGCTCGTCGAGGAGGCGACCCGGTTCGCGCTGGTCCCGGGCGCGGCGCCGGTCATCGGCGGTCAGCCCGGCCTCTCGGCACTGCTCGGCCTGCTGTTGGCGGTCCTGTTCGTCGCGCCCGCCGCCCTCCACCTCACCGCGGCGCTCCAGACGCTGTTGCTCATCGCGGCGGTCCCCGATCGGGGCGGAATCAGCGAGACGGTGCAGGTCATCGGGTACGCGACCGCCCCTTGCGTGCTCGCCGGCGTCCCGAGCCCCACGCTCAGGGCCGCCTGCGCGATATACGGCTCGGTGCTGTTCGTGATCGGACTCCGGACCGTCCACGCCACCTCGACGCTCCGGGCGGTGCTCGCGGGCGCGATCCCGGCGGCGCTGGTGTTCGGCTACGCCTTCCGGGGGATCGCGGCGTTCGAGGAACTGCTCGTCGTGCGGGGCGACGAGATCTGTCTGCGCGCGGTCGAACTCGGATTCGAACTCTGCCTGCCGGTGGCGTGAGCGCGGGCGGCGTCGGTCCGTCCGCCCATCTATAAGGCCGCGGCCCGCGAACTCCGGGCGCATGCTCAATCTCATCGTCGAGGACTTCATGGTCGAACTCAAGGACGGCGCCATCCAGAACGTCGGCCCCTCGAACAAGACCGCGAGCGCGAAGCTGTTCGACGTCGAGTCGGCCGAGGCACGGGAGTTCGGCGACAAGCGCGTCAAGATCGTCTGCGAGGACGAGGAGGGCAACGAGGTGCAGGTCGCGCTGTTTCCCGAAGAGGTCCGGGAGATCGCCGCCGACATCGAGGCGATGGAAGACGACAGCCCGGTCTTCGAGTGATCGCGGCTGACGCCGGGCCACCCACCCCGGGACGGAAACCGGTTTGGGGCCCGAGCCCTTCCGAGACGGTATGGACGGACAGACTGCGGTCGTGACCGGCGCGAGTCGTGGCATCGGCGAGGCGGTCGCCCGACGGTTCGCCGAGGAGGGCGCGCGAGTGGTCGTCTGCGCCCGCGAGAGCGACGGGCTCGACGAACTGGTCGCGGACGTCGAGGCGGCGGGCGGCGACGCCGAGGCGCTCCGGGCCGACGTGCGCGACGAGTACGACGTGGAGCGACTGATGGAGACCGCCGCCCGGGGGAGCGAGCGCGGCATCGACGTGGTGGTCGCGTGCGCGGGCGTCTATCACGGGCGCCCGGGCGAGACGCCCCTCGACCGGGAGTCGTACGCCGCCTTCGACGACACGCTCCGGACGAACGCGCGCGGGGTGTTCACCGCGATCCGAGAGGCGATACCCCATCTCGCGCCGGACGCGCGGGTGCTGGTGCCGTCCGGACGCGTCGCTCGGGAGGCCAAGCCGGGGTACGGGGCCTACGCCGTCTCGAAGGCCGGCGCGGAGGCGATCGCGCGCGGGTTCGCGGCCGAACTCGACCGGACGGTCGGGATCGTCGATCCGGGGCAGGTCGCGACGGACCTCACCGGCGGCACGGGGCGTGATCCCGCCGATGCGGCCGGCCTCGTCCACTGGGCCGCGACCGACGCGCCGGCCGAGGACCTCGACGGCGAGATCGTGGGGCTCCGCGAGTACAAGAAAGCGACGGCGTGAGCCGCCCGTCGCCGCGAACTCCTCGGCGCCGGTCGACCGGGCCGCGACCGACGGCCTTATTAACTTCTCAGATCTGGTTAACAACAATGCGATTCTCTCGACTCGGCGTTCTGGGACTGCTCGCGCTCGTCGCGCTGACGCCGCTCGCGATCCGGGGCGGCGCCGGGAAGGTCGTCGTCATCGCGTGGGTGGCGTTCGTCGCGATGGCGGGGGCCGGACTGCTCGGCGAGCGCGCCGCGGCCTCGACCGACGCGGGGCGGCTGGTCTGGGGGTACGGGCTGGCGAGCGGCGCGATGATCACGAGCGCGGCGGTGTTCATCGTCCCCGACGCGATCTCCCACCACGCCAAGTTCGGCGGGTTCGGCATCGCGCTCGGCGTGCTGGTCGGGTTCGGCGCCCACACCCTCGGCCACCGGGTGACCCACGTCGACCTGCCGTTCGACCGCACCGCGGCCGAGCTCACCGCCCACTCGCTTGCCGCCGGGGCGATCATCGGGCTCGTCTACGGCAACATGCCCGATCCCGGTCTCCTGCTCGGACTCGCCATCGTCTCGCACAAGGGGCCGGCGGGCTACGCCGCCGCAAACCGGCTCCGGCGGGCGGACAAGCACGTCTCGATGCTGTTGCTCCCCGCGGCGGGGGTCGGCATCACCGCGATTCCGGCCGCGCTCCTGACTCTGCCGAGTAGCGGCCCGGTGAACGGCGTGGTCTTCGGCTTCGCGGCGGGCGTGTTCCTCCACGTCGCGATGGACTTCCTGCCCGAGTGCGAACTCGGCGGCGAGGTCTACGAGGTCGCGCAGGTCGACGACCACGCCCACTCGCTGCTCGACCGGCTCCGGACGCAGGCGGTCCTGAGCACGACCCTCGGCGGGGTCGCGGTGTTCGCGGCGTGGTCGGCGCTCAAGTACGGCGGGTAGGTGGCCTCGCGTTCCCGGGAGTCGGTTTTCGCGATAGCTTCAAGTGATCCGGCGTCGTCGCTCAGTCCGAGACACATGAAGCGAAACGTCGGCGGACTCGATCAGGGCGTCCGGATCACCCTCGGGCCGCTTCTCGTGGTCGCCGCGGTCGGATCGGCGCTCGGGAGCCTCCGACTCAGACCCGCGGTCGCGCTCGCGGCGTTGGGCGTCGGCGGGGTGCTCACCGCCACCGGACTGACCCAGCGGTGTCCGGCCAACGAGGCGCTTGGCATCGACACGTACGGCTCGGGCGAGCTCTCGGAGGCGGCCCGGACGGTCCGAGACCGGGCGCGCCAGTAACGCTCCGCCCGGCTCCGAACCGCCGCGCCTTTAGTCGACTCGTTCCTATCGGGGGCCAATGAGCGACGCCCAGTCCGACTGGTCGCTACCCGACGACCGCGGGGCGGTCCGGGACGCCCTCGTCTCGTGGTACGAGGCCGACCACCGGTCGTTCCCGTGGCGCGAGACCGACGACCCCTACGAGATTCTGGTCTCGGAAGTCATGAGCCAGCAGACCCAGCTCGGCCGGGTCGTCGAGGCGTGGGCGGCGTTTCTCGACCGGTGGCCGACGCCGGCCGACCTCGCGGCGGCCGACCGGGCCGACGTGGTCGGGTTCTGGACCGACCACAGCCTCGGGTACAACAACCGCGCGAAGTACCTCCACGAGGCCGCGGGTCAGGTGGTCGACGAATACGACGGCGAGTTCCCGACGACGCCCGAGGGCCTTCAGGACCTGATGGGCGTCGGCCCGTACACCGCCAACGCAGTCGCGTCGTTCGCGTTCGACAACGGCGACGCCGTGGTCGACACCAACGTCAAGCGGGTCCTCCATCGGGCGTTCGACGTGCCAGACGACGACGCGGCCTTCGAGGCCGCCGCCGGCGCGCTCATGCCCGCCGGCGAGTCCCGGGTCTGGAACAACGCGATCATGGAACTGGGCGGCGTCGCCTGCGAGAAGTCACCGAACTGCGACGCGGCGGGCTGTCCGTGGCGCGAGTGGTGTCACGCCTACGAGACCGGCGACTTCACCGCGCCCGACGTTCCCACCCAGCCGAGCTTCGAGGGGTCGCGCCGCCAGATGCGCGGGCGCGTGATCTCGGCGCTGAAAGAGTACGAGGAACTGCCGCTGTCGAAGCTCGGGCCCCGCGTCCGGGTCGACTACGTGCCGGGAGTCAGCGACGGCTCGGCCGACGAGAACGGCGATTCGGACGCCGAGTACGGCCGCGAGTGGCTCCGAGGGCTGATCGCGGACCTCGAAGACGACGGGCTTGTCGAGGCCGTCGAGTCCGACGGCGAGACCCTCGCCCGACTCCGGCGGTAGCCCCCGAGTCCGACCCGGGGTCGAGGCTCAGTCCGACAGGAGTTCCGAGAGGAGGTTTCGCTCGGCGCGCTGGAGGTGCTCGCTGACCGTCGAGCCGTCCAGACCCAGTTCGGCGGCGACCGCGCTCGCCGGCACCTCGCGGGGGACCTCGTAGTAGCCCATCTCCCACGCCGTCTCGACGACCTCGCGCTGTCGGTTGGTCAGGCAGTAGAGCGGACGACCCCGACCGTCCGACTCGCCGGCCGCCCGGAGTTTCGGGGCGGCTCCGGCGTCCCCGTCGTCGCCGAGCCGCCCGGCGACACCGCTCTCGGGTCCGACGCGGCCCTCGCTCGGATCGCGTCGCCGTTCTGGGGATGGCGGTGCGCTCACGGAGACGACGTACAGGTGCGAGCCCTCTCGGTCGGCGACGTGGGTCCACTGATCGACGTACTCCAGCGACGAGAGGCGCCGCTCGTCGCACCGCGACTCGACTCGCATCTGGACGACCCCGTCGTCGCCCTGCCCCGAAAGCTCCTCGAACTCGAGGAGTCCTGCGTCGCGACCGAGCGCGAGGAGGGCTTCGTCCCCCGCCTCGAAGTCGGCGTCGGCGACCTTGATCTCGGTCTCGTGCATACGGTGGGTCACCGGAGAACCCACATTAGCGTTGTACCTACCATGGAAGGGTCGGCTCCGACGGGGCTACTCGCCGGGCTCGGCTCGGATGCCGGTGAGGATCCCGAACGCCCACGTCGCGTACTCTCGGACCGCGAGTTCGGACCCCGAGACGAGGTCGAGCGGTTCCTGATTCCACCGGCAGTTGTGCTTCTCGAAGTGGGCGTCGGCCCGCCAGTCCTGAAACCGCGCGATCGCCCCGACGTCGCTTCGGCCGTGTTCGAGCAACAGGACTTGTCCGTCCGGCGCACACACTCGGCTCATCTCCGCCAGCGCCGCGAGCGGGTCGGGGAACGTACAGGTCGACAGCGAGGAGACGACCGTCTCGAAGCTGTCGTCGGGGAACGCGAGCGACTGGGCGTCCATCTCGAACAGCGTCTCTCCGCGCTCCAGTTCGGGGTGGCGGTCGGCCGCCGCGTCGAGCATCTCCGGGCTGAGGTCGATCCCGACGTACTCGGTCCCGTCCGGGAGGGCGCGGTAGTTCGTCGCGGTGCCACAGGCGACGTCAAGCACGCGGCCCTCGGCGGTCCGGAAGGCCGAGCGCCGGTAGCGCCCCGTGATCAGTCGGTCGAGCCACCCCAGCCGCGCCATCGTGGAGGCGTTCTCGGCGTAGGTCTCGCGGATGTCCGCGAGCGACTGGCGGTGGCGGTCGGCGGTCGGCGCCGACGCGATCGAGTCGTCGGTCGTCGGTTCTCTGGCCATGAGCGTCTCTTTCTCTCTGGAACCCCGTAATCGTACTGTCGGGACGGCCGGTGGGCTCGATCGCTACTCGTCGTCGGACTTGCCCGGCCACGTCACGTTCCCGAGGAAGGGGACGCCGGTGCGCTGGGCCGACCGCGAGATCATGTGAGCGCCGGTCGGCACCGTCAGGAACAGGAAGGCGATCCCGACCAGCGAGGTGAGTCCGGCGCCGCCGGGACCGAACCGGACGAACCCCGCGAGGAAGATCGAGGCGGTCCCGAGCGTCGTCGGCTTGCTGGTGGCGTGCATCCGGTTGTAGACGTTCGGGAGCCGGAGCAGTCCCAGCGTCCCCACCGCGAGGAAGAAACAGCCGACGGCGACGAGCCCGACCGCGATCGCGGCGCGTACCGCGACCATCCTCACGCGCCTCCCGGACCCCGCGGGTCCGGAATCTCGGTGGCGGTCGGGAGCGGTGCGTCCGGAGTCGCTCGATCGCGGCGGTGTGAACTCGCCGATCTGCTGTGGTTTCGGAGCATGATTACTCGCGTCGCTCGATGATGTCGCCTTCGGTGACGAACTTCGCCACGATGACCGTCGAGAGGAAGCCGATGATCGCCAACACGAGGCTGACGGTCACGAACAGCCCCCGGCCGGTCTTGAGCGCGAACAGCACCGCGATGGCGACGACGTTCGTCGCGATGGTGTCCAGCGCGACCACCCGATCGGGGACGGTCGGGCCGCGGATCGCACGGTAGCTACAGAGGACACAGAGCCCGCTCACGACCACCAGCCCGACGTCGGCGGCCGCGTTCAACAGGCCGGCTTCAGCGGCCACCGTCGCCACCTCCTTCGTCGGGCACCTCGGGGTGGTCTGCGGGCCGGGGCGGGTTCCGGTCCTCCGGGTGGACCGACACCGCCGGCGCGGGGTCGGCCGGCGACCGCTCCTCGTCGAATATCACCAGCGCGTAGTCCTCCCACGTCCGGATCGGGTCGACGATGGCTCCCACGTCTCGGCCGTCGATGACGTGGACGTACAGCGCGTTCTCCTCCTGATCGTGGTCCAGCGTGAGCGTGCCGGGCGTGATGGTGATGCTGTTTGCGATCGTCGTCACGCCGAGGTCGGTCTCGACCCGCAGGGGCACGAAGATCACCTGCGGTTCGATCTGGTCCCCGGGCGCGAGCACCCGGTAGGCGACGTCGAAGTTGGCGACGACGATCTCCCGGACGAACACGATGGCGTACAGGACCGCGTACGGGATCGACTGGACGGCCGCCCCGAGGTCGATCCCCTCGGAGTAGAGCCGGCGGAACAGGTACGCGACCGGCAGGCCGACGGCGATCCCGATCAGGAACTCGCCGGCGACGGCGTCGACGGTGAGCTCGACGCCGCGCACGAACAGCCACAGCACCCCGAACGCCACCCCGGCGACCAGCCAGCGACGGATCACGCGTCCTCACCTCCCGTCGGCGCGACGAGGTCGACGTACCCCTCGCGGTCGAGCGCCGCGTCGGCGGCCGCGCCCGCGAACTCGAAGACCGGATCGAACCAGATCCCGACCCCGACGATCGCGAGCGCGAGCGCCGCGAGCACCGCGGTCTGGCGCGGGTCGACGCCGGCGTCCTCGACCGCGGGGGTCCGCTCGCCCCAGAAGCTCGCGGTCCAGATCCGCGTCGTGTAGAGGATGGTGAGCACGGCGCCGGCGAGTAAGGCGATCAGGACGATCGCCCCGAGCGGGCCCGGCGCGGTCGCGAACCGCCGAGCCGCGGCGTCGAACACGAGGAACTTCCCGAAAAAGCCCGTCAGCGGCGGGATTCCGACGAGCGAGAGGCTCGCGAGGAAGAAACACGCCGACAGGACCGGCGCGCGCCCGCCGAGCCCGCCGAGGTCGGCCAGCCGGTTGGTGCCGGTGGCGCTCCGGATCGCGGCGGTCGCGAGAAAGAGCAGCGGCTTGGCAAGCGCGTGGTGGAGCGCGTACACCAGCGCGGCCGCGAGCCCGAGCCGGCGGAGCGACCCCGGCGGCGCGGCGGCCGCGAGCCCGACCGGGACCGCGACGAACCCGATCTGGGCGACGCTCGAGTACGCGAGGGTCTCCTCGATCGTGTCCCGGACGACGGCGCCGACCCCGCCGACGAGGATGCTGGCGATGCCCATCGCCAGCAACACCGGCGCGAGAAACGACAGCGGCGACGAGCCGGCGACGCCCGCGATCGAGGGCCCGACGGTCGCCCCGCCGAACACGGTGAAGTAGACCCTGACGATCGCGTACATCCCGACTTTCTTCGTCACGCCGGCGAGCATCGCGGTCACCGGTAGCGGCGCCGACCGGTATGCCCCGGGGACCCAGAACTGGAACGGCACCAGTCCGGCCTTGAGTCCGAACGTCACCAGCGCGAGCGCCGCCAGCCCGACCGCGGGCGCGGGATCGACGCCGTAGGCGCCCGGGGCGGCCATCCGCCGCGACACGTCGGCCATGTTGAGCGTGCCGGTGACCGCGTACAGCCCGCCGACCGAGAGCAACAACAGCGCGCTCCCGACGACGTTGAGCACGAGATACCGGAACCCCGCCGCGGTGTGTTCGGGCCCGCCGTAGAACGCGACGAACACGTAGCTCGCCAGCAACATCACCTCGAACCAGACGAAGAGATTGAACAGGTCGCCGGTGAGAAACGCCCCGGTAACGCCGAGCAACAGGCAGTGAAACAGGACGTGGTAGAACACGCGCTGGTTCGCGCGGTCGACGTACAGCACCGAGAAGACCGCAGCCGAGAGCCCGACGGCCGCCGCGATCGCGAGCATGAACGCCGACAGGGCGTCGACCACCAGCGTGACGCCGAACGGCGCGACCCACCCGCCGACCTGATAGGCCGCCGCGCCGGGCGCGTCGGGCGCGAGGACGACGCTCCACGCGACCGCGCCGACCGCGAGCGCGTACGCGAGACCGCCGCCGACGCTCGCGGACCGCTGGACCCGGGGCCACCGGCGGAGCCCGAGCAGGGCCACGATCGTCGTCAACACGACGAGCATCGGCGCGGCGACGAGCTGGTCGGTCATCTCACTGCCACTCCTGGACGTCCATCGTCTCGTTTTCCTCGTAGGCCCGGTAGGTCAGCGCGAGCGCGAACGCGGTCGTGCCGAAGCTGATGACGATCGCGGTCAGGACCAGCGCCTGAACCAGCGGGTCGGTGGTCTCGGGCACCGGCTCGCCGTGGCCCGCCAGCACCGGCACCGAGTCGTGGGTGCCCGGGGCGACCCCGCCCATCGAGATCAGATAGACGTTGGCGGCCTGCGAGACCACCGCGACGCCCCACACCACCCGGACGAGGTCCCGGCGGAGCAACAGGAAGGTCCCGAGCCCGAACAGCCCGCCGACGACGAACGCGAGCGCGACGCTCACGGTCCCACACCTCCGTCGACGGGGTCGGCGGTAGCGATCATTCGGCTCCCACCACCGAGAGGATCGTCAGGAGCACGCCCACGACGACGCAGTAGACCCCGAGGTCGAACGCGAGCGCGCTCGCGACCTCGATCTCGTGGTAGATCGGGATCGACTCGACGATCACGAACGTCTGGGAGAGGAACGGCTCGTCGAACGCGAGCGCCCCGAGCCCGCTCGCGACCGCGATCGCCAGCCCCAAGATGAACGTCCGGCGGAACGCGGTCACCGACCGGTGCTCGAAGATCCCGCGGCCCGGCTCGACGTCCCGACCGAGCACGCCGGCGTCGAGGTAATCGAGCCCGTAGGCGACGTACACCAGCGCGAACGCGACCGTGGTCAACACCCCCGCGATGAACCCGCCGCCGGGGAGGTTGTGGCCCTGCAACAGCAGCGAGATCGCGAGCACGAGGATGATCGGCACCATGATCCGGGCGGTCGTCTTCATGATCACCGTCGTCACCGCGTCTCACCCCGGTTTCGCATCGCGATCAGCACGACGACCGACATCGCCGCGATCGAGACCACGAACAGTTCCCCGAGCGTGTCGAACCCCCGGAAGTCGACGAGGATCACGTTGACGACGTTGGTCCCGCCGCCCGCCGGGACCGCCTCGGTGGCGTAGAACCGGGCGATCGCCGTCGGCTCGGCCCCGATGTCGGGGCTCGCGAGCATCACCGTCAGGAACGCGGTCGCCCCGACGACGACCGACAGGACGGCGTCGCGGGCGGCGACCAGCCGGTCGGTGTCGGCGTAGAAGGCGGGTAGCTGTTCGAGCACGAGCAAGAAGATGAGCAACACGAGCGTCTCGACGACGAGCTGGGTCAGCGCGAGGTCGGGCGCGCTCGCGAGGATGTAGAAGATCGCGACCATGAACCCGAGTATCGATAGCGCGAGCACCCCGACGACGTGGGAGGGCGCCGAGACCACCGCGACCGCGGCGACGACCGCCACGAGCAACACGAGCGTGATCCCGGGCGTGACCCGGACTCCCTCGACCGCGGGGACCAGCCCCGTCGTCGCGGCGTAGCCCGCCAGCGCGAGCGCGCTCGCGGCCGCGAGGACCCACACGACGTACGTCCGGAGCAGTCCGTTGTGGACGGTGCGGGCCACCCGCGGGCCGGCGGCCTCGGTCCCAGACAGCAGTCGGTCGTACCACCAGTTGGGCCGCGCGATCGGCGTCGCCCCGACGACTGCGCCGATCGCCCGCTGGAGCCGGCCGAGAACGGGGTAAGCGGCCGCGCCGGCGACGATCGTGACCGCCGACATGGCGACCGGCGGAGTGAGGTGGGTCGGGAGGCCGACGTGGACGTCGGGGCTCTCGGCGGCGGTCGCGCCGATCGCCGCCTCGACGACGGCGTCGACCGCGAGCTGGGGCGCGACGCTGACGACCGCGGTCGCGACCCCGAGCACGGCCGGCGGCGCCACCAGCGCGGCCGACGGCCGATGGACCGACGCGACCGCGCCAGGTCGCTCGCCGACGAAGATGGCGAGCAAGCGAAGCGAGTACAGCACCGTGAGCACGCTCGCGAACACCGCGACCGCGGGGTAGAGCCACGCGAGCCCGCCCGCGGCGTGGGCCGCCTCGTAGGCGGCCTCGAAGAGGAGCTCCTTCGAGTAGAAGCCGCTGAACGGCGGGATGCCGGCCATGCTGAGTCCGGTCACGCCCGCAACCGCGGCGGTCACCGGTAGGTCCCGCCAGAGCCCGCTCAGTCCGGCCAGCCGACGGGTGCCGACCTCGTGGGCCACGATCCCGGCCACCAGGAACAGCGCCGCCTTGAACAGCGCGTGGTTGAAAAGGTGGAAGGCCCCGGCCTCCGCGCCGTAGACCGACTGGAACCCGAACCCGGCCACCATCAGCCCGAGGTGGCTCGCGGTCGAGTAGGCGAGCAGTTCCTTGATGTCGGTCGCCACGACCGCGAGCGCCGCGCCCGCGGTCATCGTCGCGAGCCCGACCGTCGCGAACAGGACCATCCACTCGTCGCCGCCGAGTAGCGGCCGGAGCCGGCCGACGAAGTAGACGCCGACCTTCACCATGGTCGCCGAGTGGAGGAACGCCGAGACCGGCGTCGGCGCCGCCATCGCGTTCGGGAGCCAGAAGTGAAGCGGTACCTGGGCGGATTTGGCGCCGGCGGCGACGGCGACGACCGCGAGGGTGGGGACGAACAGTCCCAGTTCCCGGAGCGACGACTCCATCGCGTCGGCGTTCGCGAGCATCGCCGCGAGGTCGAACGACCGGGCGCCAAGCGCCTCGGTCGCCGCGATCGACAGGAACGCGATCCCGACGAGCAAGAAGAGCCCGCCGCCGACGGTCACGATCATCGCCATCCGGGCGGCGTACCGCGAGTCGGCCTCGTCGGTGTGGTGGCCGATCAGCACGAACGAACAGAGGCTCGTCAGCTCCCAGAACAGGAAGACCGCGAGCAGGTCGGCCGCGAACGCGACCCCGAGGATCGAACCCATAAAGGCGAGCAGGGTCGCGTAGTACCGCGCGAGGGTGTGCTCGTCGGCCATGTAGCTCGCGGAGTAGACGAACACGAGCGCCCCGATGGCGCTCGCGAGCAGTGCGAACAGCACCGCCCAGCCGTCGACGTAGAACCGCAACGAGACGTCCATCGAGGGGACCCACGGCACGCCGACCGCCCCGCGGCGGCCGAGTTGCGACCCAGCGAGCGCGAAACACGCGATCGCGACCGCCGCGCCGAAGTAGCCGGTCCGGGCTCCGACGAGCCGATAGACCAGCGGCGTGGCTCCGGAAGCGACGAACGGCAGCGCGACCGCAGTGGCGACGAGTGCCAGCTCGGGGGCCATCCAGCACTCTACCGAACGACCACGCCGGACTTAGTCGTGGTGCCCGTCTCGGTCCGAACGCCCTTCGCGGACGGTTCGACCGGGTCGAAAGGCGTTTCCCGCCGGCGCCCGACGCTTCGGGCATGAGTCTCGACGACCTTCAGGACGAACTCGAAGGCGAGTACGCCGACCTCGGCGACGAGGTCGGGGTCGCGCTCGACCGCGAGACAAGAAACGAGCTCGCGATGCTGAACGCCGCGTTCGACCCGGACGACACCGACGAACTCCTCCGGCGGGCGGTCCACATGCTGTTCCAGACCGCGGTCGAGACCGGGAACCTCGACTTCCACCTCCGGAGCGCCTACGACACGACCTACGACGAGTACCTCTCGGGGATGACCTTCGACGAGATGACCGGCGCCGATCAGTTCCCCCAGCAACAGCAGAAAGACGACCGGCGATACCAGTTCTGAGCGGTCCGCGCGACCGGGCCGTCGAGAGTCGGCAGTTCCGGTCGGCGAGTCGGACACCCCCGACCCCGATCGGGGGAGACACCGCCGCCGATCGGGGAAAGACAACATCCAAGCCCCGCCCCCGAGTACGAACCGACAGAGGATGATCTACGAGGGCGTCTACGCCCACCCCGACGGGGACAGCACGGTCTCGCGCCTCGCGGCCACCGCCGCCGACTACGGCTTCGACGGCGTCGTGGTGTGCAACCACAGCGACGCGCTCGCCGACTACGACCCCGAGCGGGTCGCCGGTGAGTACGGCGTGGACGTGGTCGACGCGGTCGAGATCCGGGCGGACAACCCCGAGGTCGCGGCCGGCCACCTCGGCAACTACCGGCCGAAACACACCGTGCTGGCGGTCCACGGCGGGACGACCGCGCTCAACCGCTTCGCGGTCGAACACGACCGGGTGGACGTGCTCGCCCACCCGATGGCCGATCGCGGGGACTTCAACCACGTCCTCGCGAAGGCGGCCGCCGACCACGGGGTCCGCGTGGAGTTCGACCTCTCGCGGGTACTCCGGGCCGACGGCGGCCGCCGGGTGCAGGCTCTACAGGATCTCCGGAAGCTCCGGGAGATCGTGACCTACTACGACGCGCCGTTCGTCGTCAGCGCGGGCCCGACGAGCCACCTCCAGCTCCGGGCGCCCCGCGAACTCGTCGCGGTCGGGAAGACCGTCGGGTTCCCCGAGGACCAGATTCGGGCGGGCCTCGAAGAGTGGGGTCGGCTCGCCGAGCGCAACCGCGAGCGACTCTCCGACGACTTCATAGCGCCGGGGGTCAAACGCGGCAGGTATGAAAAAGAGCATTGAGACCCACGCGGCCCGGTTCGACGAGATCGCCGGCGAGTACGACGACAGCCAGAACGACACCGAGGAGTACCGCGCCTGCGTCTCGCTGGTCGTCGAGCACGCCGACCCGCGACCGGACGACGTCGTGGCGGATCTGGGCACCGGCACCGGCGCCATCGCGCTGGCGCTGGCCGGGGACGCCGGCGAGGTCGTCGGTCGGGACATCAGCGACGGGATGATGGAGCGCGCCCGCGAGAAGGCCGACGAGCGCGGAATCGAGAACGTCGACTTCGCCGAGGGCCGGTTCCGGGAGCCAAACGTTGAGGCCGCCGACGTGGTGGTCTCGAACTTCGCGATGCACCACCTCGGCGACGAGGAGAAACGCGAGGCGATCGAGGCCGTCGCCGACCTCGGGCCCCGGAGGTTCGTGCTCGGCGACGTGATGTTCTTCGGCGAGCCCGACCCCGACGAGCCCTTCTACAGCCCCGAGGTCGACGACCCCTCGACGGTGGGCCACCTCGCGGACGCGCTCACCGACGCGGGGTTCTCGCTGACCGCGGTCGAGCGCGTCCACGATCAGGTCGGCGTGCTGGTGGCCGAGCGCGCCGACGAGTGAGCTACCGCTCGCGGCGACTCCCCAGCGCGGCGGCGGCGACGAGCGCGACCACCGCGGCGACGACGCCGAACCCGGGCGTACCGGTCGACTGATCGGGACCCGCCCCGTCGCGTTCGGCGTCCGTCTCGTCGGACTCGACCCCGTCGTCGGAGTCGCTCTCGTCGGATCGAGTCGTCTCGGTCGACGCCGACTCGGCGGTGACGTTCACGGTGTCGAGCACGGTGTCTCCGGATCGAACCTCGTGTTCGCCCGGTTCCTCCAAGGAGAACGTCGGGTCGACGTAGACCTCCATCGGACCCCGGACGCTCCCGGGGACGGACTTCGTCTCGCCCGAGACATTCAACGGAAGGTGGAACACGCCGCCACACTCCTCGGCGGGCATCAGATCGATGATCCATGTCACGTCGTCGCCGGGGTTGATCGCCGACACGTTCTCGTACTCTACCGACCCGGACTCCGCCGAGTAGACGCGGGAGATCGAGACGGACGTGACGGTCGCCGAACACGCCCCGGCCTTGGACTCGATCTCGATCTCCGCGACTCCGATCTCCTCTTTCACTTTGAGCCGCGGTGCGTACCCGCTGATCGTGACGGCGCTGTCGTTCGACGGCGTCGTCGCCCGGATCCGGTAGGTTCCGAGTTCGGACGGCGCGGTGAAGTTGAACCGGACGCCGCTCGTTCCCGACCCGACGGTCACGGTTCGACTGGCGACCGTCCGATCGTCGACCCGAAGCGCGACCGTCCGGGTGAGGTTCAGGTTCTCCCCGCCGGCGCTGATCTCCGCGCGGACCGACACTCGCTTGCCCGGCTTGACCAGCTCGTTCTCGATCCAGCCCTCGGTCCCGTTCGGCACCGAGACCGAATCCACCTCCAGCGAGACCTCCGGCTCTCGGACGTACACGGTTTGGGTCTGGGTCCGATTGCCGAACGCGATCTCGTAGTCGTAGGTGCCGGGTTCCAGATCGGCCGGGATCGCGTGGTCGAGAGAGATCTGGCGGGTCTCGCCGGCGTCGAGGGCGAGGCGCTGTGAGCTGACTTGCCGGTCCGCGAAGCGCACGTCGACGGTCTCGGTCCCCGCGATCCCACGGTTGTGAACGGTCAGGTTCAGCGACACCGTCGCGCCAGCAAACGCGCGATGGTCGGCGTCGCGGTCGGCGGGGTAGGTGAGTCCCGCCCCGCGCTCCACGTCGGACACGTCGAAGACGGATTCGCGCGCGGTCCGATCGAGACCCATGCTGGCGTCGAGTAGATCCTGTTCGGCCCGGCGTCGCTCGCCGTCGACCGTGACGTACAGCGTGACCGTCGCGTTCGCGGGATCGTCGACGGTCCGGGTGACGGTCGGCCCGGTCGCCTCGATCTGACCGTCGCCGTCGAAGTCCCACTCGTACGAGTCGGCCTCGCCGTCGTACCACGACCGGCCCAACTCCTCTATCGCGGCGGGCGTCCGCGCGTCGAACGTGACCTCTTGGCCGGGCTCTGGCAGGAACGGGTCGTAGGTGAACCCGACCAGCGGGGCTCCGCCGTCCTCCATTCGGGACTGCTGTTCGGGGAGCTGATCGTAGAACTCCTCGATGAGTTCGGGGTAGTCGCCGTCGGACAGGCTAGCGACCTCGCGGGGGTCGGAGGCGGTGTACAGCACGTCGAACCCCCCTCGACCGTACTCGTGGAGCACGAACTCCGCGAACAGCGCGAGGTCGTCGTACTCGTCGAACGTCGCCTTCTTGGTCGTCATCGGAACGTCTTCGGCGCGGAACGACGCGCGCTCGGCTATCTCCTCGGGCGACGCGCCGAGGTAGCGGGCGGTGCCCTCGACGAACACCTCGTGTTTGTCGAGGGCTCCCGGCGGGTTTATCCAGGTGGCTCCCTCCATCGATTTGGCCTGGAACCGGTGGGCCAACTCGTGGTAGAACACCGACCGGTCGTCGTCGGTGACGTAGATAGTCGCCTTGATCCCGCTCTTGTAACAGCCCTCGGCGTCTCCCAACTCGCAGTCCACGTCGTCGACGACCCGGACCGGCACCTTCTCGTCGACCGGTTCGACGCCGAACCGCTGGAACAGCACCTCGTAGTAGGCGTCGGCGTACTCGGCGACCGCCTCGGCGTCGTCGCGGTTCCCGTCCTCGTAGCTGATGGCGAAGTAGTCGGTCTGGATCGTCGCGTTCGCGTCTTGGGCGGTTCCGGCGCCCGACGCGCCTGCGCCCGCGATCGCGACCAGTCCGACCACCGCGACCAGCGTCGCGAGCCGTCGCGCGCCGATCATCGAGGCGCACCCGCGTTGGGGTCTCTGCGTCGGTTCGCTGTCGGTGCGGCCGTCTCCGTCGCCAGTCCGAATCCGTCACTCATCGGTGCACGAGCGAGTGGTGATAGGAAAACGACTTAATTGTGTTCCTCTCTGAACCCAGATACGACGCGCGAGCGCCGACGTGCCGAACCGGCCTTCGAACGGGCGCTCGGCGTCGGATTCACTCCTCGCGGTCCTTCAGCCACTCGTCGAGCAGGTCCCGGACCGCCGCCTCGCGGCTGTCGCGGTAGTCGGCGAACGCGAGGTCGTCGAGCGCCTCGATTTCGGTCTCCTCGAGTTCGATCGCGACCTCCTCCATGTCGAGGTGGTCCAGTGTCATCTTCCCGAGAGTGCACCCGGGAGGCACATATACGTTCGTCAGACGGTCGTGCGACGCGGCCGCGAGCCCGCCCGGACCGTCGATCGAACAACCGACCTTTCAAGCCGACGCCGACCCAAGCGCCGACGAGTACCCGTGAAACACCTCCCGAAGCACCTCCGGCCGCGGTGGCGCTACCTCGCGGTCCGGCTCGACGCCTGGCCCGACGCCGACTTCGACCGCCGCGACTTCCAGCGGTCGGTCTGGTTCGCCGCCCAGAACCTTGTGGGCGACGCCGCCAGCGCCGACGCCGACCTGAAAGTCCTCCGATTTGACTTCGCCGACGGGACCGGGGAGGCCATCGTCAGAGTCCGACGGGGCCACTCGGAGCCGGCACGGGCGGCGCTTGCCTGCATCGACGGGGTTAACGGCGACCCGGTCGGGGTGCGCGTCGTCGGTATAAGCGGTACGGTACGTGCCTGTGAAGAAAAGTATTTACGGCGAGACGGCCAATTTCGTGACGAGAGAAAAGTCGTGTTCGAGGACGCTCGACGCTCCGCAGTCGTCCGAGGCGACCGCCTCGACGTGCGGACCGACGGCGCGTTCGCGGGCGCGACGGAACTCGATTTCGAGTGATACTATGCAGGGACAAGCCCAACAGCAGGCCTACGACCGTGGGATCACCATCTTTTCCCCGGACGGACGGCTCTACCAGGTCGAATATGCCCGCGAGGCCGTCAAACGCGGCACGGCGAGCATCGGCGTCCGAACTGACGACGGCGTCGTGCTGGCCGTGGACAAGCGCATCCGCTCGGAACTCATGGAGCGGACCAGCGTCGAGAAGATTCACAAGGCCGACAACCACATCGGCATCGCCTCGGCGGGCCACGTCGCCGACGCCCGCCAGCTCATCGACTTCGCCCGCCAGCAGGCCCAGGTCAACCGCCTGCGCTACGGCGAGCCCATCGGGGTCGAGACGCTGACGAAGGAGGTCACCGACCACATCCAGCAGTACACGCAGGTCGGCGGCGCGCGCCCGTTCGGCGTCGCGCTCATCATCGGCGGCATCGAGGACGGCGAGCCCCGCCTCTACGAGACCGACCCGTCGGGGACTCCCTACGAGTGGAAGGCGCTGGCGGTCGGCGCCGACCGCGGCGAGCTTCAGGACTACCTCGAAGAGAACTACGCCGAGTCGATGGACCTCGACGGCGGCATCGAGCTCGCGCTCCGCGCGCTGGGCTCGGTCAACGACGGCGAACTCAGCCCCGAGGGCGTCGGCGTCGCCACCGTAGACGTCGAGAGCGAGTCGTTCATCGAGCTCTCGAACGACGAGGCCGAGGAGTACCTCGCGGAGCTCGAACTGCTCGGCGGCGGCGACGACGACGAGCAGGAGCCCGAGGAGTAACGACCCCTTTCTTCCCGCGGTTTCGACGCCTGCACAGCCGTGGCGCTCCGGATCGAAACGCCGCCGGCGACTACCCCTCCAGAACGCCGATCCGGTCGCTCCGGTAGCCGAAGATGTCCTCGTAGCCGTACGCCGACAGCAGGATGGGGTAGAACGGCTCGTCGGCGACGAGCCGGCGGTCGTCGGCGGCCGCGAACGCCTCGCCGCCCTCGACGCGCTCGAAGTTCTCGGCGAACACCTCGTACTCCGTGGCCGGTGACTTGGAAATCCGGCTGTCGAGTCGGAACACCTCGACGGGGTCGGCCCCCTCGTCCGGGAGCGACTCGCCCGCCGGGAGGACGCCGGTCGCCCGCAGGAACCCGCGGGTCAGCTCGACCGCGTTCTCGGCGGCCTCGGTCGAGCCCTGATAGCCGCACTCGACCTCGACGGTGTGTGGGTACTCGATGAGCCGGCCGTCGGTATCGTTCTGGGTGTCGACGAGCTCCGAGATCGGCAGGTGGGGACAGACCGTTCGGGCGACCGCCCCGACCTCGTCGGTCACCGCGAACGGCTCGCCGTACGACTGGGTGGAGTGGAGCGCGAGCGTAGTGCAGTCGCGGACCTCGCGGGCGAGGTCGGTCGCGAGCCGGCCTTCGTGGGTGTCTGCGTCCGGGTCGCCGGGGAACGCGCGGTTGAGGTCCTCGTCGACGTACCGGACCTCTCGTTCGAGTGCGAGTTCGTTCGCCACGATGAACTTCACGGGGCGCTCGGTCTCGGGGTCGTCGGCCAACAGGCGCTCGACGGCGTGGACGCCGCAGGGCTCGTCGCCGTGGATCGCGGCGACGACCGCCACCTCCGGCGTGCCCTCGCCTAGCTGCTCGATTCGCATCTCCCGGAACAAAGGGCGGTTCGGCGTTTGAGCGTTTCGGAACCGCTACTCGATCGAGGAACACAGCGACCGGACCGCGGGTTCGAGTTCGCGGCCCGCGTCGGTCAGCGCCACGAGGTCTCGCTGTTGGTCGTACGCGACCAGCCCCGCGTCCGAGAGCTTCGGGACGTGGGTGTGGTACAGCGAGAGGTACACCTCCAACACGGTCTGGGCGTCGACCGACGAGAGCGGCCGGCCCCGCTCCTCGACGGTCACCTCGTCGGCGAGGTCCGCAAGCGGGAGGTCGGCGTGTGAGAGTAGCGCCGCGAGGACACACCGCCGACGGAAGTCACCGAGAGCGTCCAACAGCGCGTCGAGGCCGACCTCGGCGAGTTCGTCGAGATCGTCGGTCGCCGCGAGGACGGCTTCGAGGCGGGGCTCGGACCGGTAGCTGACCGTCCGGCTCTCGGCGTCGTAGTCGAGGAAGCCGGCGTCGTCGAGTTTCGGCAGGACCGCGTGGTGGAGGCAGTCGACGTCGACCTCGTCGGCGAGGTCCGCGACGGCGGTCTCGATTCTCTCGCCGTCCGCGCGCTCGGCGAGGTGGTCGAGGAGGCTTCGACAGCGGGCGTCCGCGACCGCGTCGAAGACCGCGTCGGTCGGGGCGTCGGGCTCGGCGCCCCGCGGGCCGGCGTCGGCGAGCATGTCGTATCTGCGTTCGATCGTCGTCACGTAGATCCCTCCGTTTGGACGGGGCGGTCCCCTACGTTCGAACCGTGTTCGGCCGAGATGTATAAGGTGTCGATTTCGCCCGACCGGCTCGATCGGCGGGATCGACGCCGTCGGAGCTCGCGCGATCGACCGACACCGACGTGGCTCACACTTCCGCGAGGAGACCCTTGGCGGCCGCGTGGTACTAAGTGTCGCTGTCGCGTCGGCTCGCACGCATGGCCGAAGACGACACCTCCGAGGGCGACGGCGCCCCGACCGACGACAGGCGGCTCGTCGCCGGCTGGCAGGGCCGCTACTACGAGGATTTCGCGGTCGGCGACGTGTACAAACACCCGTACGGGCGGACGGTGACCGAGACCGACAACGTCTGGTTCACCAACCTGACGATGAACGTCAACCCGATGCACTTCAACGAGGCGTACGCCGCCGACACCGAGTTCGGCGAGCGCCTGGTCGACGGCACGTTCGTCATCGCGCTGGCGGTCGGGATGAGCGTCGTCGACGTGTCGGCGAACGCGACCGCGAACCTCGGCTACGACGAGGTTCGCCACCACGCCCCTGTCTACCACGGCGACACCATCTTCGCCGAGAGCGAGGTGCTCGACAAGCGCGAGAGCGACTCGCGGGACCACGTCGGCATCGTCACCACCGAGCTCCGGGCGTACAATCAGGACGACGAGCTGGTGCTCTCGCTGGAGCGGACCCCGATGGTGCTCAAACGCGACCACGTCGAGCCCTCGCCCGCCCGGCCCACCGGCTGGCCCGAGGGCGTCGGCACCCAGCCCGAGGACCTGGAGTGAGCCGGCTCACTCCGCGGCCGGGGTGACGTCGCTCGGGGGCTCGGTCGCGATGACGCGGGCGACGAACCCCGCCGCGACCAGCGCCAGCGCCGCGAGCATGAGCCAGCTCGTCCGATAGCCCACCGCGTCGGCGAGGTAGCCGAACGCCGGCGGCGCGAACAGCGCGCCGCTCGTGAGCGCGAGCTGGCCGCCCGCGGTCGCGCCGCCCATCTCGTCGGCCGAGACCAGCGTCGCCAGACAGGAGTAGTAGACGCCGGTACATCCGAGGATGAAACAGCCGAGGACGACGAACGCGCCGGCCGCGAGGAGTCGCCGGTCGACGACCGCGACGCCGACGAACGAGGCCGCGCTCAGAAGCGACTGGACGAGCAGGACCGCGCCGATGCGCCTGCGGGGGTCGCCCGGCAACGCGTCGCTCAGCCAGCCGGTGACGACCCGGCCGACGCTCCCCGAGACCTGCACCGCCGCGAGCACGAGCCCGCCGAAGGCGACCGACGCGCCGACCGACTCCTCGACGTAGATGATCGTGTACCCGGTGGTGGTGAACAGCCCGGCGCCCAGACAGACGCCGGCGCCGGCGAGCGCCCGGTAGGGCCGATTCGACGCGAGCCGCCGGAAGTCGGGGTAGCTCGCCTCGCCGGCGCCCCCGGAGCCCCGGTAGACCGCCCAGAAGGCCGCCGCGACCGCCAGCCCGCCGGCCGCCGCGACGTAGAAGCCCGCCTCCCAGTACAGGACGCCCGCGATGCCGGTGACCAGTAGCGCGCTCGCGCCGCTCCCGGCGGTGACGCCGACCTGCTTGATCCCGACCGCGAGGTTCTGGCGGCCGGGCGGCGTGGTGTCGAAGATCGCCTTGTTCGTCCCGGGCATCGCGGTGCCGTACAGCGACCCGAGCAGGAAGGTGCTGACCAGCAGGGTCGGGTACGACCACGATCCGGTGACGAGGATCGCGCCCGTCGAGAGCCCGAGCAGGCCGGCGGTGAGCGTCCGGCGCTCGCCGTACCGGTCGGTGATGGCCCCCAACGGGAGCAGAAACGCCGCGTAGCCGAGGGTCAGCGACGTGACCACCAGACCGACTTCGGTCCCCGAGAGCCTGAACCGATCGCGGAAGAACGGCGTCGCCGCGAACACGGCGTAGTAACAGACGCTGGCCGCCAACTGCCAGACGAAGACCAGCGACACGACGCGATACAGACCCATTTACTCCGGCGAAGGTCTGGGACCGGCTAAAGCGGTCCGGTCGCGGAACCGCTCGCGCGGTCTGGCCCGACCGCGCGGCCGCCTCGCCCGGCGCGATTAGTCGAGCGCCTCGGCGTACTCGAAGTCCGTGGGGCCGGCTTCGGGGCGGTCGCCGTCGAGGCGAATCGCCCACCCCTCCAGCGCGGCGGGATCGTCGAGCGCGTTCGTCGCCGTCGCTCGCACGTCAGTCACGTCCACGCCGTAGAAGTCCGAGGGCACGCCGTGGAGGTACTGCAGGGCGGTCTCGAACAGCGACCGCATGCCGGCGTCGTCCTCGAAGTCGAAGTGCTTGTACGCCCCCGCCGCGATCTGGACCATCCCGTGGCAGAACTGCGATTCGGGCGCGCCCGTCCCGTAGTTGTACCACTCGTCCTCGAAGCAGTCGTGGGCCTCGTGGAACGCGCCGGCGTTGAACAGCCGAACGCCGTGTATCGTCGCCCGGCGGAGCGTGCCGTGCTCCCACCGGCGCTCGTCGGGGCGCCACCCCGACGGTTCGCCGGCGGGCGGGCCGACCGTCCGATCGCGGGTGTGGTCGTCCATAGTCGGCGTACGCGTCGGAGCCGGATACCGTCGTCGGACTCCGAGCGACCCGTTCGGGGCTCCGAGGCGGGGAGCCGGCGTCGGGCGAGGGGCCGGGCCGTCTCGAAGAGCAAACTATACGCCCGGGCCGGCCCGAGACGGCGGTATGTCGTGGACCACGCTGGTCGTGGCGGGACTGTTCGAAGTGGCGTGGGCGGTCGGGCTGACCTACTCGGAGGGGTTCACGAACCTCCGGGCGTCGGTCGCGACTCTGCTCGCGCTCGCGATCAGTATGGGACTGCTCGCCCGCGCGGTCGAGACGCTCCCGGTCGGGACGGCGTACGCGGTCTGGACCGGCATCGGCGCGGTGGGGACCGCGATTCTGGGGATCGTGCTGTTCGAGGAGTCGGCCGACCCGGTCCGGCTCGGCTTCGTCGGCGTCATCGTCGTCGGCATCGTCGGCCTGCACGCCACGTCCGGACACTGACGCGGGGGTTCCGTTTTCGACTCGAACGAACTCAGACGCAGTGACCCCCGACTGTCGACGCCTGCGAAGCGAGGTACGACGGCCGACGCCGGGACTCGCGGCGAGAGTGGTTGGCTCGGTTTCACTCTCCGATACGTTTTAGGACGCCCGTTCTGTACCCCTCGGACAATGCAAGCAGCACGCGCACCACTCGAGAGCGACGACAGCGTCAGCCAGTGCGTCGTCGAGGCGGTCGCAGAGGCCGAGGGGGTCGCGCCGACGGAGCTCTCGCCGCCGCTCTACGAGGTCGTCGACCCCGACGCGCTCGATCGACTGTTCGCTCCCCGACCGGCGCCGTCCGGCGGTCGTGTCGTCTTCTCCTACAACGACTACGAAGTCATCGTCGACGCCGCGGGTGACGTCTCGGTCTCGGCGGCCGACGCCTGAGTTCTCGGTCCCGGCTCGTCCCGAATAGCTACGTTCCTCCCGTTCGAAGGGGCGAGCGTGTCGGTCATCCACGACTACCACGTCCACTCGAACTACTCCGACGGCTCGGGCATGCCCCTGATGGTCGCGGCCGCGGCCTACGCCGGCCTCTCGGCGGTCGGGTTCGCCGACCACTGCAACGTCGCCGAGCGCGACCGGCTGATCCGCGCGAAACGCGAGTACGGCTTCAACCTCGATCGGACCTACCCGCTCCGGCGCGAGGGCATCGAACTGCTCCGCGAGCGAGCCGACCTCGACGTCTACGACGCCGTCGAACTCGACTACGCGCCCCGCGACGAGGACGATATTGCGACCTTCCTCGACGAAGCGGGCTTCGACTACGCGATCGGTAGCGTCCACCGGGTCGGCGACGCAAACGTCCAGCGCAGTCGGCCGTTCGAGGACAAGTCGCGGGCCGAGCGCCGCGCGGTGGTCGACGACTACTACCACCGACTCGTCGACCTGATCGACTCGGAGCTGTTCGAGATCGCCGCCCACGTCGATCTGATCGAGCGGACGCCGGAGCTCCGCGGGTACACGACCGACGACCACCACACGATGGTCGCCGACGCGTTCGAGCGCTCCCGGACCGTCCCGGAGCTGAACGCCGGGCGAGTGCTCGACGACTACGGCGCGTTCCACCCCGAACCGGGGTTCCGGGAGACGCTCCGGGAGCGCGGCGTGAGGTTCGTCGCCGGCTCCGATTCGCACGCCCCCGGCGAGCTTCGGGACCGGATTCCGGCGATCGCCGAGGCGTTCGACGCCCGGGACGCCGAGCCGGCCACTCTGTTCGAGTGAGAACGCCGTCGCTCGCCCAGCGGCGCCGAAAGGAAGTTGCGAGGGCCCGCGTGGGCCGAGTTTTGCGAGGGAAGAGCGCCCCCTGAGGGCGTCTTCTGCACTCGTGTGAGTTCGAGGGAAGGGATTTGAACTTCAGCCGGACTACGTCCGACAGCGTTCAAATCCTTCCGTCGTGCAGTCACGCGCTCACTGTCTTCGCGCGGACATGCGAGGGAAGGGATTTGAACCCTTGGACCCCTACGGGAGCGGATCTTGAGTCCGCCGCCGTTTCCAGGCTTGGCTACCCTCGCACGCACGACGACGTACGCGCTTTGCGGGTTTTAACCCCTGTGTTTCCGATTCGGTGGGCCGTCTGGGGACGTCGGGCTGGGTCGCCCGACGTCGTTTTCGCGGAGGCCGACCCCGTTCCGGTATTCAGGACCCGCCGTAGGAGTCGAGTCGGACCGTCCGCCGTCCTCCGAACGTAGACCTGATAATATCGGTAAGTAGCCAGAATTATATGCGTTTGATTCCCACGCCGACACGAAGATGAGCAGTGACCCTCCAATCGACACCGGCGGACTCGCTCAGTCCGCCACGGTAATCGGTCTCGTACTAGTGCTTATCGTCTCGCTTATCGGCGGCGTGATGGCGTTCGAAGGCGTAGACGAAGGCGAAGTGAAGGTCGTCAAGAACCAGGGCGCGGTGACGGGCGACATCCTCGAACCCGGCTGGCACTTCATCACGCCCCTCGTCGAGGGCGTCGTCAGCGTCCCCACCCGACCTCAGACCTATACGATGAGCCACCAGAGTGGCGAAGGAGCTAACGCGGCTCAGGACGACTCGGTGCGCGTCCTCACGCAGGACGGCCTGCACGTCGATATCGACGTGACCGTCCGCTACCGGGTCACGCCCCGCGACGCGCCGCGGTTCCACGAGGAGTACCGGGACCTCCCGACCGCCGAAACGCGGCTCATCCGCCCGACGGTCCGGTCGGTCCTGCGCACCGAAGGCGGGAACATCGACGTGACCGACATCTACACCGGCGAAGGGCAGACGCGGCTCAAAATCGCGGTCGAACGGGCGCTCAAGAACGAGACCGGTGGCGGCGGTATCGTCATCGAGAGCGTCCAGATCCGGAACGTCCGACTCCCCGACGAGTACGCCAAATCCATCGAACAGAAGAAGGTCAAACAGCAGAAGATCGAGGAAGCAGAGTACGAGATTCAGGTCGCCGAGAAGAACAAAGAGCGTCAGGTCATCGAGGCCGAGGCCGAGTCCGAACAGATTCGGATCAAGGGCGAGGCGCTCCGCGAGAACCCCGAAGTGCTCGATCTCCGGTATATCGAGGCGCTCCGCGAGAACAACAACACGATCTACGTCCCGGCCGAGGGCGGGGTCACTCTCACGCGCGACGTGACCGACGACGCCAGGTCCGGGAACCAGAGCGAAAGCTGACGGACAGACGAACACGGGAGCTTCGAGATGCGACGATACCTTACGTTCGCGCTGGTCACCGCCGTCGCGTTCGCGCTGTTAGCGGCGATGGCCCGCGTCTCGGGCTTTCTGTTGGTACCGCTCCTCCTCGCGGCCCTCCTCGGGCTCGGATACGTGGGCGTCCGGATCGCGACCGGGACGTCGTCGCCCTACCCGCGGATCGCCTCGGGCGTGGTCGAGCGGACCGAGTCGACACCGATTCGGCTCTCCGAAGAGACTCCCTGTGATTCCTGCACCGACTGGGAGGGGCCGGGCGAGCGCCGCATCACGCATCGAGAGGTCGTCTTTCTGGGCGTCCCGCTGGTTCGGCTCTCGACGACGCGGACGGTCCTCTGTGAGGTGTGTGCCGATCCGCTCGCGACCGTCGAGGACCCGACCCGGGACGCGATCGACCGCGAACTCGAACACGATCGGTGAGACGCCGTCGCGGGGCGGCGATACGACGGGGCTCCGGGACGTCGGACCGCCCGGTATTTCGAACCGACAACGCTTTTCCCGACACGCTCTACCGCTGGCACATGAGCGACGCCCAGACCGACCCCCGACTCGCGGTCGCCGAGCGCGCGGCGCGAGCGGGCAGTGAGGTCGCCGCCGAGGGGTTCCGCGACGACATCGACGTCGAGATCAAGTCGGGCAAGACCGACGTGGTCACCGAGGCCGACCGGGCCGCCCAGCGACGGGTCATCGAGGTCATCCGCGAGGAGTACCCCGACGACGCCGTCGTCGGTGAGGAGGAAGACGAACTCAAAGCGGTGCCCGAGACCGGCGACGTCTGGATCATCGACCCGATCGACGGCACGAACAACTTCGTGCGGTCGACGCCCCTCTGGACGACCAGCGTCGCGGCGGTCCGGGACGGCGAACCGGTCGCGGCCGCCAACGTCTCGCCGGCGCTCGGCGACACCTACCTCGCGGGCCCCGACGGGACGCGGCGCAACGGCGAGCCCGCGTCGGTCAGCGACAAGACCGACCCCGAGACGTTCGCGGTCGCGCCCACGATCTGGTGGGACTTCGACCGCCGCGACGAGTACGCCGCCGTCTGCCGGGAGATCGTCGAGCGGTTCGCCGACATGCGCCGGCTGGGGTGTGCCCAGCTCACCCTCGGTATGGTCGCCACTGGCGGGCTCGAAGGCGCGATCACGAACGTCGTCCCGAACCCGTGGGACACGGTGGCCGGCGTCTACATGATCCGGCAGGCCGGCGGGGTCGTCACCGACCTCGACGGCGAGCCGTGGCGACACGACAGCGAGGGGCTGGTGGCTTCGAACGGTGAAGCCCACGAGGAACTGCTCGCGGCCGCCCGAAACGTCCCATAAGGAATCGTCCGAGAACGCGGCCTGAATCTAAGGATATTTAGTCTGAAAGAATCTGATACTACGTATGGAACTCGACGACACCGATCGTGCGATACTGGAAGCGCTGCAGGAGAACGCGAGAACGCCGTTCAGCGAGATCGCGCGCCGGATCGACATGTCGAGCGCGACGGTTCACGATCGGGTCAACCGAATGGAGGAAGCAGGGGTCATCGAGGGGTACCACGCGAAGGTCGACCCGAAGGCGCTCGACTACGGCATCTCGTCGATCGTCGGGCTTCAGGTCGAGCAGGGCCAAGAGCAAGAGACCCTGGAGCGACTCGAAGACATTCCTGGCGTCCAGGAGGTCCACCTCACCACCGGATCGTGGGACGTTCTGATGCGCGTCTACGCCGAGGACGCCGACGAACTCCGCCGGCTCATGTTCGACAACGTCGCCCAGATGGAGGGGTTCGCCCGCTCGCAGACGATGGTGATCCTCGGGACCCCCTACGAGGCCGAGGAGCTCCCGGTCGACGGCGTCGAGTGATCCGACGGCCGATACCGGAACCGTAAAACCGCCCCGATACGCCACCTAACCCATGGTCACCGCTATCGAAGAGCTTGATTCCGAGCGGCTCTGGGTCGGCGCGGTCGCGGCCCTGCTGGTCGCGCTGATCGGCGGGTCGATCGCGTTTCCCGAGCGGGTCTACTACGGGTTCGTCTGGCACTACTTCTGGGGGCCGGTGCTGGCGGACGCACAGAGCGCGGCGTGTGCGGTCTACGCCGACGGATCGACGACGTACCTCTCCGACGCCGCGTCGTGTGCGGCCGCGGCCGAACCGGTCGCGTACCCCGGCTACACGATCGTCTCCGAGATCGGCTACGCGGTGACGCTGCTGGTCGCGTTGATCGGCGTGGTGTTTCTGCTGCGCCGGCTCGACGTCGGCCGGGACCGCGAGCTGTTCTACGCGCTGTTCCCCTACATGCTGGTCGGCGGCGCGCTACGCGTGGTCGAGGACGCGTTCGACGCCGTGCCCGAGGGCGTCGACATCGCGATCGCGTTCCCGTGGAACACGCTCATCATCAGCCCCGTGATCTACTTCACGATGTTCGCGATCACGCTGGTCGCGCTCGTCGCCAGCGTCCGGCTGACCGGCGGCGACGCGAACTACCGCTATCCGCTCGCGGGCGTCGGCACCGCACTGCTCGCGGTCATTCTCGGCTATCTCACCTTCCTCGCGTTCACGACCGACTACGTCCAGTTCTACCCCCAGATCACGGCCGTCGTCGTGGTCGCGGCGACGCTTTTGACCGCCGGCGTCTGGTGGGCGATCGAGCGCTACGCCCCCCAGATCAACCGCGGCACCCGGAACATGGGCATCGTGGTCCTCTGGGCCCACACCGTCGACGGCGTGGCGAACGTGGTCGGGATCGACTGGGCGCGCGAACTCGGCCTGCCCGCCGATCTGGTCCCCAAACACCCCGTCAACCGCGCGCTGATCGGCGTCGGCGAGCAGTTCCCCGAGGCGGTCCAGCAGGTCATCGGAACCGCGTGGCCGTTCCTGATCGTGAAGCTGATCGCCGCGGTGTTCGTCATCTGGGTGTTCGACGAGCGCATCTTCGAGGAGAGCCCGCGCTACGCGATCTTGCTACTCATCGCCATCGTCGCGGTCGGGCTCGGCCCCGGGAGCCGGGACATGCTCCGGGCGACGTTCGGCATCTAAGGTTCCAGGCGTCTGAGCGCGGCCTCCGGGAAGTAGCGCCCGCCGCAACTGGGACACTCCGCCACCTCGATTTCCGTCTCGCCCCCGAATCCGAGCCGCTGGGCCGCTACCGTCCGTCTGGCGAGCGACTCGTCGCACTGGACACAGCCGAGGTCGAACTCGGTCGTCATCGGTCCCCCTTCGGCGGCCGGCGCAGAACGATCCGTGCCATACGCTACCAGCCACAACGGGCGGGACGATAAAACTCCCCGACGTCTGGAGTCGACTTGCTCAGGGGTACGGGTGGAACGGGCGGTCGGGTCGGAACTCGAACCCGAGCGCCGCGGGCACCTCGCGGGCGCGCTCGCCGAAGAACGGCTCGCCGGTGAAAAGCGGCTGGGCCTCCGGAACGAGCGTTCGCACCGCCTCGAAGTCCAGTCGCTCGACGTCCCGTGTGGTCGTTGACGCGGCGTAGGCCGACAGGTCGGCGTCCGCGAGCCTGTCGAGGACGGCGTCGAGTTCGGCGAGGCCCTCGGGCGGGTCCGCGGGGCCGACGCTGGCGCTCGGGACGGTCGTCTCGGTCCGGACGAACTCGCGGGCGGCCTCGGGGAAGTCGGCGTACCGGCCGATCGCGCCGTCCTCGTCGGCGGCGTCGGCCTCGCCCATCGAGCGCAGTTCCATCCAGTTTTGGAGCGCCTCGGCCAGCGCCGACGCCGCGGCCGCGTCCGGGTCGAGGTCGGCGTCGGATCCGACCGCGAACCGGGGCCACGCCCCATCGCGGTGGACCGCGACCGCGACCACCGGCACGTCGACGTTTTGGGTGACCAGCAGGGGCGTCACGTCGAGGCCCTCGGCCCGGGCGCGCTTCGCGAGCGCGTCGAATCGTTCGGTGTCGACCGCGAGCCCGAGCGGTTCGAACGTCGAGTACCACGCCAGCATGGTCGCGTCGCGCTCGATCGCCTCGTAGAGCCCGGACAGCGTCGCCTCGACCCCGGAGTTGCCGAGCCCGAGCCCGGTCGTGATCGAGGGCCTGTGGCGGACGTCCGGGGGCGGGAAGTGGACGAACTCGGCGGGGAGCGCGACCGGGTCGCCGGTCTGCAGGTCCTCGCCGTCGACCCACGCGAGTTCGTCGTCCGGGCCGGGGTCGGTCCACCCGTCGGGGCGGACGAACGCCGCGGGCGGAACCGGCGCGTCGAGGTCGACCGACCGGGCGATCCGGAACGACGACTCGCGGTAGACGCCCGCGGCGTACCGTTCGAGCGCCTCGCCGAGCGCCTTCATCAGCGCCTCGTTCCAGTCGACGGCGACCCCGGCGGCCTGCTCGGCCGATCGCGCGTCGCTGAAACCGGTCGTGTCCGCGAGGGTCGCCAGGTAGTACGGCGCGGGGAACGACTCGGCCTCGCCGAGCGTCGAGACGATGCCGACCCGGTCGTCGACCGCCAGTTCGGCGCGTGTCAGCGACGCCTCGAGGGTCGCGTCGACGAACTCGCGATCCAGCCCGGGCTCGGCCTCCGGGTCGGCGCCACAGATCGAACAGCCCGGAACCGGAAGCAGGCGCCGCTCGGCGTGGGGGACTTCGAGGACGCCGCCGAGGACCGCCGAGTCCTCGCCGTCGAGGAGCCTCGCCGCCTCTCGGCCGGCGAGCGCGCCCGCAAACCGGGCGGTGGCCGGCGCGGTCCCGGCGCCCGACTCGGCGTCTCCGTCGTCGGCGTTCGCCGCCACGCGCGCTTCGAGGCACTCGTAACAGGCCGTCCGGACTGTGAACCCCGAAACCGCGGCGTCGACGGCCGATATCGGCCGACCGCCGACACCGCCCAGCTCGACGGCGAGCCACGGCGTCTCGCCCGCCCGGGCCGCGCGGTTCGCCCGCGAAAACGCGGGGGCGCCGGCGTCGTCGACGACCACGCCGAAGTCGGCGCGGCCGAGCTGTTCGGGGTCGAGCGCGACGATTTCGGCCCCGTCGATCGCCGCGCGAACGGCCTCGACCGCGCGACCGGCGCCCGCGATTCCGACGGTCGGTGTGCTCATGGGTCGACGGACGGACCCGGGGACCGAAAAGACCGGTGCTATCGCTCGGAGGTGACGCGAGAAAAACCGAACCGAGAGCGAAGCGCCTCCGTGCTCGGGCGGCGTCAGTGAAGCAGGCTCTGGGCGACGCCCGCGAGCTGGTCGGTGTCGGCGTCGCGGAGGTCGTCGTTCGCGAGCTTGAGACGGAGACGCGGGCGTCCCACGTCGATGGGGACCTTCTCGGTGCCGATGAGCCCCATGTCTTCGAGCTTCGTTTTGGTGCGCGAGAAGGTGGCCTTGCTCGCGATGCCGACGTCCTCGCCCCACTTGCTGATGTCGTACAGCAGGGCCTCGTTTTTCGCCGCGACGAGGAGGCTGATCGTGACTTCGTCGAGGCCGTCGCCGTCCCCGCGGGCCGTCTCCATCGAGGAGAGCACCGCGTCGAAGTCCTCCTGGGCGTCGGGGCTGATCTCCTCGCCGAGGGTCTCTCGCACTCGGGTGATCGGGGGCGTGCGAAGCGAGAACTCGTCGGCGGCGTCCCACTCGTCGGTGTACGAATCGAACGCGTCGCCGACGAACGCCTCGTCGGTCGCGGTGAGGCCGCCGACGTGGTCGTCGGCCGTCACCAGCGCGACGACGACCTCGTCGGTGACGAGCAGGGAGTTGCTCGGCACTTCGTCGCTGGTCCGAAGCGACAGCGCGCCCTCGTCGATGAGGTCGGCGGCGTTGCTCGCGACGATGAAGTCGTCCATCACGTCCTTGAGGCTACCTTCCTCGGCGAGGAGTCGAAGCGTCGGGAGCTCGCCGTCGTAGTCGGTGGCGACGGAGACGAGATCCTCGATCGCGTCCGCAGACGGATTAATTACGAGCAGCGACTCCGGAGCGTCATCGATAACCGCCCGGAGGATTTCAGCTATCTCTCGGTCGAGTAAATTCGATCCAGTTTCCATACGCGCACAAAGGCTCTTACCCTACTTAATTTTAACGTTAGTAACGGGGGGAAATCACGGATTATTTCCGGATATGAAGTCGCAGATCGGATAATTCTAATCGGACGCCGGTCGCGGCCCGAGTTCCGTGAACGTCGTCGGTTCGTGTGGGCCGGCGAACCGGAATCGACCACCGGCGGTCCGGTTCAGGTATCGAGGGATCGAACGGCCGCCGGTTAGGAGTCGGTTTCTCAGCGCAATCGTATCATACTAACGTATAGTCACCCCGAAACAATAAAGTAGTGTCACTGTATAACACTGCACAAGCCATGCGAGCCAAACTTCGACAGTGGTTGATGGATAATCCGCGCGCGCTGAACGCCGCGTTCGCGCTCACCGCGGCCGGAACGGTCGTGGTAGAGGTCGGAACGAACGCGTCGGCGGGAGCGTCGACGGGCCCGTAATCTCGACTACTCGGTCACTATTTTCGCGAGTTCGTCCGACCAGTAGAGGTCGCCGTCGTAGACGAACGGCGCCTCGGCCCGACCGAGGAACGATCGGAGTTCGTCGGTGTCGAGCGTGAACGTCGACTCGTTGCCGTGGAGGCGCATCTCGTCGCGGTCGGGGAGATACACCTGATAGCCCCCGCCGATCGACCGGGACGCGAGCTGGTTGTACGTCACCTCGAACGCGCCGTCGCGCTCCTCGATGCGGCCGGCGCTCGAATACCGGTTGTCGGTCTGGGTCAGCGTGTGCGTGCCGTCGCCGACGACGGCGTAGTCTTTCCCCATCATGATCCGGCGGCGGGCGAACTGGAGCGCACGCTGGATGCTGAACCCGTGGATCAGCAGTCGGGCGAACGCCGCCCCGACCGTCGCGGCCTGCTTGTTCAACACCTTGGTGAACGTGACCGCGCCGGCGGCGCTCCCCTTTCTGACGAGCTCTCGGCCCTCGTAGTAGGAGCCACAGGCGTTCAAGAAGAACGTCTGGACGTTGCTCTCGCCGATGTCGGCGACCGAGAGGTTCCCGCCCCGACACCGCAGTCCGTCCTCTTCACAGTGGCCGATGTAGTGGACGAAGTCCCGCGACGACTCGAAGACGTCGGCGAGCTCCCCGGTCGTGAGCCGCTCGTGGAGGGTCAGATCGATCGGGAGGTCCTCGCTTCGCTCCCGGTAGATCTCCGAGACGGTCGCGCGCTCGTCGGCCATCTCCTCGTCGTTGAGGACGACCGTCACGTCGATGTCACCGGTCGTCTCGTCGAGGTACTTGAACCGGTTCTCGTAGGCGTCGGGCACCGCGTTGAACACGTCGATCGGCACCCCGTCGGCCAGCCAGCCGCTGATGCGAGCGTCGTGGAGCACCGGGTCGCGCCGGTCGACCGACTCGACCTCGCCCGCGGTCGACCGGGCGAACCCCTCGGCGGCCGTCGGCGACGCCGCCGTCGCGTCGGCGGCGTCCGACCGATAGAAGTCGTCGATCGACCGGCTGAGGAGCTCGCTCTTGTCGAGTTCCGTGGACTCGGGTCGGTAGACGAGACTCAGCGAGTCGAGCAGGTACGG
Organism: Halorussus marinus; assembly: GCF_004765795.1. Taxonomy (GTDB): domain Archaea; phylum Halobacteriota; class Halobacteria; order Halobacteriales; family Haladaptataceae; genus Halorussus; species Halorussus marinus. The sequence continues at coordinate 53,896 of NZ_SBIV01000008.1, read as the reverse complement.
GAGCACGCCGGCGTTGGCCGGCTCGTCGGCGACGTGAACCGCGAGGTGCCACGCCGGGAGATCGCCGTCGATGCGCCCGTAGTCGGCGTCGAGATACGTCCCGAGTTGTTCGGCCGGCGTCGCCTCGTAAGTCGCCGCGGGGTCGAGCGCCAACTCTTCGAGCAGGTCGAGTTCGGCGAGTTCCCAGCTGAACTCCCCGGCGTTCCGGACCAGACAGTCGAGGAAGAACACCCGACGAAGCGTGTCGGCGACCTCGTGTTGGAACGCGGGCAACGGGGAGAACTCCCGATCGACGCCGGCCGACGGCGCGCGCAATACCGGTCTGGATCTGTCGGCAACGGTGAGTTCGGCCTGCAGGTAGTGGGCCAGCGGGGCCGCGACGTAGACGGACGCGAACTCGTCGGGGACCACCAGTTCGATCCCGACCTCGGGGCGGGCCCGAGCGAGCCCGTCGGGAATCTCGGTTCGGTCGCCGAACGCGATCCGGGGCGGGTGACCCCGGAGGTTCGGAAACGACCGGTCCGGGCCGGTGGTCTTGTGGGCCGCCGACGAGTAGGTGACCGCCGTCGCGACCCCGGCGGGAGTCCGGGGGACGGTGACGGTTCCGATCGGCTCCTCGTGGTGACTCCGGAATCCGAACGTCACTAGCGTACGCTCGGGGAACGAGACGTACAGGTGGTCGTAGTCCTCGGACTTCCAGACGGTCGCGGGGCCCGAGAACTTCAAGTACGTCTTGATGTTGAGAGTGACGTCCAGCAGGTACTCGTCGTCGGGGAGTTCCAGCGGGTCGGCGTCACTGCCGTGGGTGTACTCGGCGTCGGCCTTCCCGCCGTGGGCGAAGACGAGCCCGGGCGGGAGCCGGATTTCGGAGGCGTAGCCCGCGAGGCGCTCGTCCAGCGGGCGCTCGATGGCGTCGACCGCGTCGGCCGGCTCCCAGTCGTCGGCGTCTACTCGCACCTCCGTCTTCGTGCTGTCGAGCACCCGCAACCCCGAGTCCGTCTCCTCCCAGTCGAGCATGTCTGCGTCACGAATCGTATCCCACGCGTCGTTTATAGTTTTGTCGTCCTCCAGAAGCGCCGCGAAAGGTAAGCTTATACGCCGGGACATACCGATTTCGTGCATGGAGTACGACCGCGTCCGTGCCGCCGACCCGGAGGTAGCAGACGCCCTCGAGGCTGAAGTCGACCGCCAGCGCGACACGCTGGCGATGATCGCGAGCGAGAACCACGTCAGCGAGGCCGTGATGGAAGCCCAGGGGAGCGTCCTCACGAACAAGTACGCCGAGGGCTACCCCGGTTCGCGCTACTACGGCGGCTGTGAACACGTCGACACGGTCGAGAACCTCGCCATCGAGCGCGCCAAGGAGCTTTGGGGCGCCGAGTACGTCAACGTCCAGCCCCACTCGGGTTCGCAGGCGAACATGGCGGTCTACTTCGCGATGCTCGACCCCGGCGACAAGATCCTCTCGCTCGATCTGACCCACGGCGGCCACCTCAGCCACGGCCACCACGCCAACTTCACCGGCCAGCTCTACGAGGTCGAGCAGTACGAGGTCGACCCCGAGACGGGGTACGTCGACTACGACGCCCTCCGGGAGCACGCCGAGGAATTCGACCCCGACATCGTCGTTTCGGGCTACTCGGCGTACCCCCGCGAGGTCGAGTGGGAGCGCGTCCAGGCGGCCGCCGACGCCGCCGACGCCTACCACCTCGCGGACATGGCCCACATCACCGGGCTGGTGGCGTCGGGCGAGCACGCCTCGCCGGTCGGGATCGCGGACTTCGTGACCGGGTCGACCCACAAGACGATCCGTGCGGGTCGGGGCGGCATCGTGCTCGCCGACGAGGAGTACGGCGACGCCATCGACTCCGCCGTCATCCCGGGGATGCAGGGCGGGCCCCTCCTGCACAACATCGCTGGCAAGGCGGTCGGCTTCCGAGAGGCGCTCGACTCCGAGTTCGACGAGTACGCCGCCCAGACGGTCAAGAACGCCGAGGCGCTCGGCGAGAGCCTCCAGGAAGACGGTTTCTCGCTGGTCTCTGGGGGCACCGACACCCACCTCGTGCTGGTCGACCTCCGGGAGTCCCACGAGGACGTGACCGGCAAGCAGGCCGAGGAGGCCCTCGAAGACGTGGGCATCGTCCTGAACGCCAACACCGTCCCCGGCGAGACGCGCTCGCCGTTCGTCACCAGCGGCATCCGGGCGGGAACCCCCGCACTCACGACCCGGGGCTTCGACGAGGACGACTGCCGGTACGTGGGCGACCTCATCGCCCGGGTCGTCAACAACGTCGACGACGAGGACGTCAAAGCCGAGGTCGCCGAGGACGTCAAAGCGCTCTGCGAGGCGAACCCGCTGTACGAGTAATCCACGGTCGTGCATAGAAACTGATTTTCCACCCGGGAAATACGCACGAACCCGAGGGTTGAAATGGCTCGGCGCCGATCCGATACGTAATGACCGAGATAATCGACGGGGACGCCGTCGCCGCCGAGATCCGCGACGAACTTCGAGAGGGCATCGAGGCGCTCGCCGACGCGGGCGAGCGTCCCGGGCTCGCGACCGTCCTGATGAGCGACGACCCCGCCAGCGAGACCTACGTCTCGATGAAACAGCGCGACTGCGAGGAGGTCGGCATCGAGGGCGTCAACGTCGAACTCGACGCCGACGCGCCCGCCGAGGAGCTGTACGACACCGTCGAGGAGCTGAACGACGACCCCGAGGTCCACGGGATCCTCGTCCAGATGCCGGTGCCCGACCACGTCGACGACCGGCGGGTCCTCCGGTCGATCGACCCCGAGAAGGACGTCGACGGCTTCCACCCCGAGAACGTCGGCCGGATGGTCGCCGGCGACGCCCGGTTCAAGCCCTGCACGCCCCACGGCGTCCAGAAGCTCCTCGAAGCCGCCGACGTCGAGACCGAAGGCGCCGAGGCGGTCGTAGTCGGGCGATCGGATATCGTCGGCAAACCGATGGCGAACCTCCTCGTCCAGAAGGCGCCGCTTGGCAACGCGACGACCACGGTGTGTCACTCCCGGACCGAGGACCTCGCGGCCCACACCCGACGCGCCGACGTGGTGATCGCGGCCGCCGGGGTCCCGGAGATGATCGACGGCTCGATGCTCACGGAGGGCGCGACCGTGATCGACGTGGGCGTCAACCGCGTCGAAGCCGACACCGAGAAGGGCTACGAACTGGTCGGCGACGTGGACTTCGAGTCGGCGACCGGGACCGCGGGCGCGATCACGCCCGTCCCGGGCGGCGTCGGCCCGATGACCCGCGCGATGTTGCTGTACAACACGGTCAAGGCCGCGAGCCGGCAGTCGGGCGTCGCGGTCGACCTGCCCTGAACGGCCTACGGCCGGTCGCGGCCCTCGCGGTCGGCCTCGGCGACCTCGGCCGCCCGCTCGCGGATGCGCTCGCCCTCCCGGCGCGCTCGCTGTTGGTTGTTGTAGGCGTACGGCGCGTACACCTCGCCGGTGCCTTCGGGCTCGCGGTCGCGTCGGTGTTCGGGCGAGTCTGTGACTTCCCGGCCCCGAGCCCGGCGCTTCTGTGTGACGAGCACCGCGAGGACCGCGAGCACCGCTCCGGCCCCCGTCAGTCGCGCGAGCAGGGCGGTATCGAGCGCGACCGGGAGCGCCTCGACGGCGTCCGCGAACGGAACCGCGACCGGGACGACCACGAGGACGAGAAACAGGAGTCTGAACGCCCACCCCAGCCGCGAGGTGTCGTCGGTCGCCATGGTCGATGGTATGGCACCGAGTAACAAAAGCGTTCGCCGGCCGGCGCTACTCGGCGAGTCGGTCGAGGCGCTCGCGGGCGCTGGCGAGCGCCTCGGCGTCGTCCTCGCGCAGGAATCGGGACGCGTCGCGGGCCGCGGCCACGAGCGCCTCGGCGTCGGTGGGGTCGACCTCGCCGTCGAGCGCCCGCACACGCTTGAGGTGCGAGCCGAGCGTTTCGAGGACGGATCGGTCCCGGGTCTCGGGCTGTTCGTCGAGCCAGTCGAGCATCTCTCGGCGGTACTCGCGCACGGCGTTCGCGTACGCCAGTCCCCGCACGCCCCGCATCGACGCGGGCACCTCGTCGGGCGCGGGCCGGTCGGGCTCGGCGGCGTCGGCGCCACGCAGGAGCGCGAGGAAGTACCACTCCTCCTCGTCGCTTGGGTCCATCCGCCGACCGATCGCGTCGGCGGCGTGTCGGAGTTCGTGGGCCGTCAGATAGCGGTCGTCGAGCGCGCGTAGCTCCCCGGCGTCGACGAACCCGCGCTTGCGGACGTACTCGCGGGCGACCTCGCCGGCCCGGTCTGCGGTCTCGCGGAGCGACTCGTCGTCGAGCGCCGCCCGGGCGTCGCTCAGGTCGAGTTCGACCGGCGCGTCGGTGTGGAGGCGCCGCTCGTCGTCGACGCCGACGCTCCGGAGGCTCTCGCACGACGGGCACGCCACGCTCCCGGTCTCGTAGTAGGACCACCGGGCCCCACAGTCCTTGCACTCGCGCTCGCCGCGGACTTTCATGGCCGCGGGTACGGCCCGGGAGCACAAAACGACCGCGGACTCGCGGCTCGCTCCCGTCCACGCCCTTCCGGCGCCTGAAGACTTATGTCCGCGGGGTGAGAGGTAGCGCGCATGCCTCGGGATTCCGAGGAGTCGGTCGTCAGGCTCCGCCTCCCCGTCTCAGAAACCTACTGGCGGGAGTTCGGCCCGCCGGTAGCCGCCGTGGCCGGCGGCCTGCTCGCGTTCGCAGTCGCGCTCGCCGAGACCGCGACCGAGGCCGCGATGCTGGCGACCGTCTACGTCGGGCTCTCGGTCGGCGCGATCGCGGCCGGGCTCGCGGTGTACAACGTCGTCGTCGCCGTCCTGCTGGTCACCCGGCGGTGACCGGACCGCCCCGACGCTTATGTTGGGGCGGTGCGTATCGACTCTCACATGACGCCACGACCTTCGTCGCCCGGGGACCCGGAGGATAGGGGAAGTCGCCAGCCGGCGGCTGATCGAGAAATTCCGCGCCGAACGTAACGTCGACGCCGACCGCGTCGCGGTCACGCTCGCGGGCGAGACGCACGACCTCACCAGAGCCGAGGCCGATCGGCTTCGGACCGCGCTCGGCGAGGCGCTGACCGAGCGCCGGGCGTTCGAGCAGACGGCGGGCGAGCACCGCGAGGACGGTAGCTACGTCGTCGCGCGCTCGCGAGCGGACTCGTCGGGCCACCGGAAGGTGTTCGAGAGCTTCGAGGAACTGCGTCGGTTCTACGACCGACTGCCTCGAACGTTCACCGCCGAGGACGTGGGTCGGCCCGGCCTGACCGGCGGCCGGCGCCACATGCTCGTCCACCACTTCGCCGAGCATCCCGCGTTCGACTGCGAGCTGGCCCGCCGCCAGCCGCTGACCGCGCGAAAGCGGGCGAGGGACGGCGAAACCGGTGATTGACGCCGCCGCGCGAACGCTTTTTCTGGTCGGGTGCCAGTCGTGTCGCATGGAACCACGACCAGCCACGTTCTCGATCGTCGCCCGCGACCCCGAGACCGACGCGGTCGGCGTCGCGGTCCAGTCGAAGTTCGTCTCGGTCGGCGCGGTGGTCCCGTTCGCCAGCGCCGACGCCGGCGCGGTCGCCACCCAGAGCTTCGCAAACGTCGCGTACGGGCCCGACGGTCTCGACCTGCTTCGGGAGGGCCGCTCGGCGGCCGAGGTCGTCGACGAACTCACCGACGGCGACGACCAAGCCCCCCAGCGACAGGTCGGCGTCGTCGGGCAGGACGGCTCGGTGGCCGCGTTCACCGGCGAGGAGTGTCTCGACTACGCGGGCGACGTGCAGGGCGACACCTACACCGCGCAGGGCAACATCCTCGAGAACCGCGAGACGGTCGAGGCGATGGGCGAGGCGTTCGAGTCGGCCGACGGCGGCCTCCCCGAGCGGCTCATCGAGGCCCTCCACGCGGGCAACGCGGCGGGCGGCGACAAGCGCGGCGAGCAGAGCGCCGCCCTCTACGTCGCGAAGGCCGAGGGCGGGTACGCGGGCAACAACGACCGGTGGATCGACGTGCGGGTCGACGACCACGAGTCGCCGATCGACGAGCTCGAACGCGCGTTCAAGGTGTACGACGTGACCCTGCTCGAACGCGAGGCGCCCGACGACTGCCGGGAGCTGTCGGGCGCGACCGCCGAGACCGTTTCCGAGACGCTCGCCGACCTCGGGTTCTACGACGGCGAGCCGACCGCCGACTTCGGCGAGGCCGGACGCGAGGCGCTGGAGTCGTTCCGCGGGATGAACAACTTCGAGAACCACGACCTCTCGGTGCTGGAGGACGCGCTCGCCCGCGGGTGGGACGACGCCGACGGGGAGGGCGAAGACAGGCTGGTCGACGCGATCTGGCACGGCCTCTCGCGGCTCGACCGCAAGTGAGCTCCGGTCGGCGGGCGCCAGACCTGTCACGTCCGGTATCCTGATACGGGACCGGGTCCTCTGGTCGCGCATGAACGTGGAACTCTCGCCGTCGACGCTCTCGGGGGCCGCCCGGGCGCCCTCCTCGAAGAGCTACACCCACCGCGCCATCCTCGCCGCCGGCTACTCCGGGGGCGCGCTGGTGTACGATCCGCTCGTGAGCGCCGACACGGAGGCGACGATGCGCGCGGTCGAGGCCTTCGGCGGGGCCGTCACCCGCGAGTCGGACCACGTCGACGTCGACGGCTTCGACGGTCGTCCCGACGTGCCGGCCGACGTCGTCGACTGCGCCAACAGCGGGACGACGATGCGACTCGTGACCGCGGCGGCCGCGCTCGCCGACGGCGCGAGCGTCCTCACCGGCGATAGCTCGCTCCGGTCGCGCCCCCACGGTCCACTGCTCGAGGTCGTCGAGTCGCTCGGCGGCCGGGCCGAGAGCACCCGGCGAAACGGGCAGGCTCCGCTGGTGGTCGAGGGACCGATCTCGGGCGGGCGCGTCTCGATGCCCGGCGACGTCTCCTCGCAGTTCGTCACCGCCTTGCTGATGGCGGGGGCGGTCACCGACGACGGGATCGAGATCGAACTCGAAACCGAACTCAAGTCGGCGCCGTACGTCGACATCACCCTCGAACTCCTCGAGGAGTTCGGGATCGACGCCGAGAAGCGCGGCCCCGACGCGGCCGGGCCGGCCGGCGGGACCTACAGCGTCGGTGGCGGGCAGTTCTACGAGCCGACCGACGGGGAGTATCACGTCCCGGGCGACTTCTCGTCGATCTCGTACCTGCTGGCGGCGGGCGCGATCGCGGCCGACCCCGACGAGGCGGTCCGGGTCGAGGGCGCGTACCCGAGCGCGCAGGGCGACTCGGAGATCGTGGGCGTCCTCGACCGGATGGGCGCCGACGTCGACTGGAACCGCGAGGACGGCGTCGTGACCGTCGAGCGCTCGACTCTCTCGGGCATCGAGGTCGACGTGGGCGACACCCCCGACCTGCTGCCGACGGTCGCGACGCTCGGCGCGGTCGCCGACGGCGAGACCCGACTCGTGAACTGCGAGCACGTCAGGTACAAGGAGACCGACCGGGTGAGCGCGATGGCCGAGGAGCTGTCGACCCTCGGCGTCGAGACCGAGGAGACCGCCGAGACGCTGACGATTCGGGGCGGCGACTCGGAGCTGACCGGCGGCGCGGTCGACGGCCGCGGCGACCACCGGATCGTGATGGCGCTGTCGGTCGCCGCGCTCGCGGCCTCGGGCCCGACGACCGTCTCGGACGCCCAACACGTCGACGTCTCGTTCCCGGAGTTCTTCGACGTGCTGTACGACCTCGGCGCGACGCTCGACCGGGAGTGACCCGCCGACCCCGGCGCGAGCCGGGCAAACGGATGCGTAGCGCTCAAGACGCTCGCTTTCGTGGGCTGAGGTAGTGACGCAGTTTCTCGGAGCGCTCCCGGCCGTCGACCCGTTCGCCGTGATGAACGCGGTCGGGCTGGTCGCGTTCGCGCTGGTCGGCGCGACGAAGGCGATCCGCGAGGAGTTCGACGTGTTCGGCCTCGCGGTGGTCGGGCTCGCGACCGCGTTCGCGGGCGGGGCGACCAGAGACCTCCTCGTGAACCGCGTCCCGCTGGCGCTCAGGGCGCCCGGCGAGATCGGTCTCGGCCTGTTGGGCGTCGGACTCGCGGTCGGGCTGAGCGTCGTCCTCGACTCGCCGGACGACCACCCGGTCGCGCTGTTGTCCGACGGGGTCGGGCTCGCGGCGTTCACCACGACGGGGGCCATCGTCGCGACCGAGGCCGGGCTCCCGGGGTTCGGCGTGGTCGCGGTCGCGACGATCAACGCGGTCGGCGGCGGGGCGTTCGCCGACCTCCTGCTCGACCGCTCGCCGTTCATCCTCCTGGAGGACTTCTACGCGAGTTGTGCGGTGCTCGGCGGATGCGCCTACTGGCTGGCGACGGCCGTCGGGGCGACGGGGAGCACCGCCGCGACGGTCTGTGCGGTCGCGACCCTCGGAATTCGCGGCGTGGCGGTGTCGCTGGGCTGGACCCTTCCGACCGCACAGTCGCTCGGGCTGGCGCGGGCCGACGAGGAGCGGTAGCGAGATGCGAGCCGGCCGTCTGACTCCGGAGCCTCGCGGACACAGCCTTGCGTCTTCTGCAAACCCTAAATAGGCCGCCCACACAACAACCGCCAATGAACGGCAACAGCTTCGGACGCCTGTTTCAGGTGACCACCTTCGGCGAGAGCCACGGCGACGCGATGGGCGTCACCGTCTCGGGCTGTCCGGCGGGGCTCGAACTCTCGGAAGACGACGTGCAGGCCGACCTCGACCGGCGCAAGCCCGGCCAGTCGATGATCACGACGAGCCGCGGAGAGCCCGACGCTGTCTCGATCAAGTCCGGGGTCCAGGACGGCTACACCACCGGCACCCCGATCGGGATGGTCATCGAGAACAAGGACGCCCAGTCGGAGAAATACGAGCCGTTCGTCACCGCGCCTCGGCCCAGCCACGGCGACTTCACCTACTCGGCGAAGTTCGGCACGCGAAACTGGGGCGGGGGCGGCCGGTCGTCGGCCCGCGAGACCGTCAACTGGGTCGCGGCGGGCGCGATCGCGACCAAGATCCTCGCCGAGGCGGGCGTCGAACTCAAGGCCCACGTCAACCAGATCGGCGACATCGAGGCGCCGGAGGTGTCGTTCAAGGAGATCAAAGCACACAGCGAGGACAACGAAGTGCGGTGTGCCCACCCCGAGACCGCCGAGCGGATGCGCGAGCGCATCGACGAGTACCAGACCGAAGGCGACTCTATCGGCGGCTCCATCTACTTCGAGGCCCGCGGAGTCCCGCGCGGGCTGGGTGCGCCCCGGTTCGACTCGCTGGAGGCCCGACTCGGACAGGCGATGATGAGCGTGCCCGCCTCGACCGCCTTCGAGTTCGGACTCGGCCGCGAGGCCCGCGAGTACACCGGCAAAGACCGAAACGACGACTGGGAGTTCGGCGATAGCGAGGCGCAGGGCCCCTCGGAGGATTCGAGCGGTGACGAACCGCGAGAACGCGGCGACCCGAAGCCGGTCGAGAACGACCACGGCGGGATTCAGGGCGGGATCACGACGGGCGAGCCCATCTACGGCGAGGTCACCCTCCACGCGCCCACCTCGATCCCCAAGACCCAGACCACCGTCGACTGGGAGACCGGCGAGCAGAAGGAGGCCAAGGTCATCGGACGCCACGACCCCGTGCTTCCGCCCCGGGGCGTCCCGGTCGTCGAGGCGATGCTGGCGCTGACGCTCGTCGACTTCATGTTGCTCAGCGGCCGGATCAACCCCGACCGGCTCGACGACCGGCCCGGCGAGTACGACACCGACTACCACCCGAGTAGCCCGCGAAACGAGTAGCGCCCGGCGCCGGCCGCCGACAGGAGACTTTTGGAGGTCGAACGAGTGGCCGCTGGTAACGCTCGCTCCGAGGTGAAACGTGGTTACGTTCGAACCGTGCGACGACGGACTCGACATCGTCGACCCCATCGAGCGGCGCCGCTACCGGCTCCGGACCGGCGGTCCGGTCGCCCCGTCCGAGATCGACGAGGCGGCGTTCTACTTCCCGGTCGACGCCGCGGTCGCGGTCGACGCCGCGACCGTGAGGGTCGCGGGCATCGCGGACGCGTACGTCCGTCGCGAGGACGGCGGGATGGTGGCCGCCCTCCGGCCGGGAGCAGAGATCGAACTCCCGGCCGACAGCTACGAACTCGAACTCAACGGGCCGGTGAAGTGCTACTTCCGGGTCGAGGGCGCGGTGGCGGCGAGCGCCGACGGCGATCGGATCGCGTTCTCGTTCGACGCCGACGAACTGCTGGTCGGCGCGCGGTCGTACCACCAGCGGCCCGCGGCGACGATGACGATCACCTCCGACCCGGCGGACGCGCTCCGGGCGCTGTCGTATCTCGGCTCGGCGCTCAAGACCACCTCGCCCGAGCGGTCGTACCCGACCCTCCGGGGTCACCCGCCGACCGTCGAGGTCGGCGCGACGCTGTCGATCCCGGACGGCCTCTCGACGCCCGACACCGGCGTCGAGATCGAGGTGCCGCCGACCCACCGCGCGGCCGCGATCGCCGCGCCGCTCGCGTTCTACCTCGGCGCCGAGCTCGTCCCGGGCGAGTCGGGCCGGCTCCGGTGTGTCGACCGGGAGTTCGCGCTCGACGAGCCTGACCTCCAGACGGGCGTCGAGCGCGCGCTCAAGCAGTCGTTTCTGTTCGACTGCCTCGTCCGGACCGAGGGCTACTACCGGGTGGACCTCCACGAGCGGGCGGCGCTGGCGCCCCGCCTCGACCTCGATCTGGCGGCGCTGTACGACCGACCGCTTGCCGACCGGCTCGGGGCCTACCTCTCGGTGCCGTTCGAGACCGTCGCCGACCACGTCCCGCGGTGGAACCTCGCGGCGTACGTCGACGCCTCCCCGACCGGCCTCGAAGCGCTCCCGTTCGTGGTCGGGGACCTCGCGATCGTCCGGCCCGCGACGGGCGAGCGCGTCTCCCCGGCGGCGTTCCGGGAAGGCGTCCTCGACGACTTCATGGGCGCGACCCGGGGCGACCGCGTCCGCGGGCCGGACCGAGACGCGGGCACGCTCGGGCTGATCCGACCCCCAGAGACCGACGCCGTCGAATCGGCGTGGTTCGGCGACGGCACGCCGATCGGGGCGACGAAGGCGACGCTGGCGGCGTTCCGAAACAAGCTCGATCGCCGGCCGGACGCCGGCGACATCGAGATCGCAGTCGTCGGCAACGACCCCGAGATGCGGGCGGAGAACGACGCGGTCCGGGCGGCCTACGGGTCGCGGACGGAGCTCCCGTTCGACGTGACGGTCCGGCGAGACCGGACCACCGGCGAACTCCGAGGGCTTCTGGGGCAGGACGTCGACTTCCTCCACTACATCGGCCACGTCGACGAGCGGGGCTTCGAGTGTGCGGACGGCTACCTCGACGCCACCGACATCGACTCGGTTGGCGTCGGCGCGTTCCTGCTGAACGCCTGCCGGACCTACGAGCAGGGGATGGCGCTCGTCGAGGCCGGAAGCGTCGGCGGGGTCGTCACGCTCAACGATGTCGTCGACAGTGGCGCGCTCAGAGTCGGGAAGACGATGGCTCGGCTCCTCGATCTCGGATTCCCGCTCCGGGCCGCGATCGAGATCGCTCGCACCGAGAGCGTCGTCGGCGGTCACTACACGGTCGTCGGCGACGGGCGGGCCGCGGTCGTCCAGGAGGACGACGGGCTCTCGATGCTCTGTCGGATCGCGGGCGCAGACGACGGGTACGAGCTCACTATCGACGCGTTCGTGCCCAGAGAGCGCGGGATGGGCACGATGGCGAGACCGATGGTGGGCGGGGCAAAGCGACACTATCTCGCACCCGGCGTGATCGGACAGTTTCAGCTCTCTCGCGAGGAGCTTCGCGAGTATTTGGACCAGCACCGGTACCCGATCAAAAAAGACCGATGTCTGTACTGGCAGAGCAGTTCTCTGGACCTCTAAGGGCCGTACGTCGCGGTCACGCCGGTCGCGGCCGCGCCGCCGACCTGAGCGAGCAGGAGGGTGATCGTGAACAGTGCGCCGACGAGTCGCGGTCGGTCCGCGATCTCCGAGCGTAGGGTAGTGTCTGACATAGTACGGTAGTCGGCGGGATCGCCGACGTTCTGTTCGACGAGCGGCGACTATTTTGATATGTGGGACCTACCGCGGAACAAACTCGGATTACCGTCCGGTATGGAGTGGATACGAGTCGATCGCGCCCGCCGTTGTTACAGCAATAGTTTTATTAAGCGAACATCGAAACCAATCCGGGAGGTCGGGAAGATGTCAATGAGTCACTGGGGGGACGACGATTCGGGGTTCGTCGAAGCGGCCGACGAACCCGGCGTGTACTACGCTCACCACGACCCCGACGGCCCGCTGACCGTCAGCGGCACCGTCATCCGAGCGGTCGCCGAGATCGCGGGCGTCGATCCGATGACCACCAAGATCCCCCTCGACGAGAGCGTCGATCCCGACGCGCTCGACGAGCTGTTCGCGACGGCCTCGAGCGAGGCGAGCGTTCGGTTCGACGTCTGCGGGCTCGACGTCGTCGTGAGAAGCGACGGGACCGTCCGAATCAGCAACGCGGTCTCCGAGTCGTAGCATGACGACGGCCTACGAGGCGAAACTGATCCGGACCTGCGTCGACGCCGACCCCCACACGCTCGTTTTCCGGCGGTCGCAGCGCGACCGAACGCCGTTCGCCCTGCTGGCCGACGACGATCCCGACGACGTGCTCGGGGTCACGTTCGATCGGCCCGCCGGCTTCCTCGAAGACTGGACCGCACGCGTCGGAACGCGACCGCGACGCGTCGGGGTCGTCGGCGTCGGCGACCGGATGCGATCGACCGCGGCGTCGGCCGGTTCGGACTCGAACGCGGTCCGGGGCGTCGCGGATCCGACCGACGGAGCGGCGATCCGCGCCGCCGCCGCCGACTACCTCGACGCCTGGCCCGACGACGGCCGCGCGGTCGTCTGCTTCGACTCGGCGACCGCGCTGCTCGAACACCGCCCGGTCGACGAGGCGGCCGATTTCCTCGTCGACTTCCGCCAGCTGTTGGACGAACACGGCGCCGCTGGCTACGTCTGTCTCGACCCGTCGGCCCACGACTCGGACGCGGTCCGGACGATCGGGTCGCTGTTCGATACGGTCGTCGAGTGTCTCGACGGGGGCGCCACCGGCGGCTCGGAGTGAGTCGCCGAGACGGGGCTACAGATTTATGCCGAGGGGCGACGAACCGCCACTCGATGAGCGACGATTCTCGATCGACGGCTGATCGTCTCGACGCGTTCGCGGCGGCGAGCGAGTTCGACGTGGACCGTCACGGCGAGGAGGTGGCAGTCAGGGTCGTCGTCGACGCCGACGGGTTCCGGACCGATCTCTCGGACCTTTTCGACGCCGCGGCCGAGCACGGACTGGTGGCGTTCGACGGCTGGGTCGGCGGACAGGGCGTGGCCTCGATCCGGTTCAAGCCGGCCGAAGGGGCGGACGGCGTCACACTCGACGCGGACGCGAACTGATTCGGTCGGGGCCGTTCGACCGGTTTTTCCCGCTCGACTCCCTATCGGACGGACGATGGACGCGAACCAGCAGACCGCCTCGAACCCCTTCGGCATGGACGCCGACTGCGAGAACTGCCCGGCGCTGTGTGAGACCCGCGAGCGCGTCGTCCACGGCTACGGGGACGTGGGCGCTGACTTCCTGTTCGTCGGCGAGGCGCCCGGGTCGGGGGCCGACCGAACCGGCGTCCCCTTCACCGGCGACGAGCGCGGCGAGGCCCTCCAGGACGTGCTCGGGCGACTCGGGCTCAACAGCTCGCTACCGAGCGCCGACGAGCCCGAACTCGACAACGCCTTCGTGACCTACCTCGCGCGGTGTCGGGACCCCGAACGACCGCCGACCGACGCCGAGGTCGGGACCTGCGAGCCGTACCTGAACGCCGAGATCCGGATGATAAACCCCGAAATCCTCGTCCCGGTCGGCGGGCGCGCGCTCCGCGAGCTCGCGGCCGAGTACACCACCTCGCCCGCCGAGTCGTTCGCGTTCCCCGACGCCCACGCGACCACGATCCGGGGCCGGGGGTTCGAGCTGGTCCCGCTGGCCGATCCCGTCGATCTGACTGGCGAGCGCAAGCGGGCGTTTCTCGACCACTTCGAGTCGCTGATGGCTCGGGACTACCGCCAGACGAAGGGCCGGCGGAGCCGCTGAGTCGAGCCTACCAGTAGGAGGTCGATAGCCGACTCGCGGGGCCCGAGCCCAGCCGGCCCGCCGCCAGCACGCACGCGGCGACCACCGCGATCACTGCGAGCGCGGCGGTGCTCGCGGTCACGGTGTCGAGGAGTCTGACGAGGCTACCGACCGCCACGAACGCAACCGAGACGGCGCCTACCGCGGCGAGGAGTCGCCACCAGTACATACCCGTGCCGACGCATCCCCGAGATAAAAGCGTGTAGGAATCCGGGTCGCGGGTCGGCTCACTCGGCGTCGTCGCGGTCGTCGTCGTCGACCGGTTCGCCGCTCTCGACGTCGATCCGGTACACCTCGGTCTCGTCGCCGTGCGTCTGGTCGCCGAACAGCTTCGATCGGAGGTCGTCGGCGACCGACTGGACCTGATCGCGGATCGTCTTCATCTCGGCCTCGAACTCCTCGACCGACCGCTCGACGTAGTACACCCGGTTCGCGGGAATCCGCCGGACGACGTCGTGGTCGGCGTCGTGGTCGTCGGTCTTGACGAGCCAGTGATCCTGAAAGTAGGCGACGTGCTCGTTCTCGACGGTGCGCTCGACGGTGCCGTCGTCGGGATCCTCGTAGACGATCGTCGCGTGTCCGAGTTCGCGTTCGACCATACGGTGGGTAGGGGCTCGGGCGGCGTAGGTGCTGTGGCCCGTCGACCCGTTCGACCGCTCGATAGGGGGTCGGCGCCCAGTCCGTCGCCCGACCGGACGCGACGAATGGCGGCTTTCAAGACCGCGGCCGCCCGAGGTACTCCCATGACAGTCATCGCGGTCTTCGCCGACCCGCCGCGACCGGGGCTCGTACTGCCGGAACTCGCCGAGTCGTCGCCGCTCTCGGCCGAGGAGGCCACAGAGCTCTACGCCGCGTCGCTCAAAGACACCTTCCGGGCCGCCGAACGGAGCGGGGGCGAACTCCTCGTGAACTACCGCCCCGACGACCTGCTGGCCGACGAACACGTCGGCGAGGAGAGCGCCGAGGCCCAACTCCGGGCGCTCGCGGCCGACGCGCTCGCCGACCCCGGCGAGGCGCGCTTTGAGGTGCAGGCCGGCTCCACGTTCGCCGCGCGGGCGGGCAACACCGTCACCCACCTGCTCGACCGCGAGGAGGTCCAGTCGGCGGCGGTCGTCCCGGGCACCGCCCCGATGCTCACGCGCAAGGAGATCGACAGCGCCGCGATGAAGCTCCGGCGCAACGAGGTCGTGCTCGGTCCCAGCGAGCGCGGTCGGGTCTACTTCGCGGGGTTCACCGATACCGTCGACTTCGAGGGGGCGTACGCGACGCCGGCGATCGAGACCCTGACCAACCGCGGCGTCGACGCGGGCCACGACGTCGAGTATCTGGACCGCGAGACAAGCATCGAGACCGGCGAGGACCTCCGATCGCTGGTGCCGACGCTGAACGCCCGGGTCGCCGCGGGCCGCATCGTCCCCGAACACACCGCGACGCTCCTCCGGGAGTGGGGGCTCCGGGTCGTCGAACGCGACGGGGAGCCGACGCTGGTCCGCGAGTAGACCGACAATCCTTATACGGGTCGGGCGGTTACGCCGAGACGTGGTGGGATGGCAGAGCGGCCTATTGCGCCTGCCTTGAAAGCAGGTGGCGTCAAGCCTCCTGGGTTCAAATCCCAGTCCCACCGCATTCTCCGACGAGCGACACCGCGAGCGACCGGAGTCGTCGCCGTTCGAGATCGAACGCTCGCCGTCTCGTTCGGTGATAACGCGCCGCTGTTGTCAGCGACGCCACTGTTCCCGACCGGTAGCGTGCGCGGGTCGAGCCGTCCCGCGGGGTCGAGCGAGCCCAAGCGGATCGCCAGCGAACGGTAAACCCTTTTAGCGACCACTCCCACGTATCAGGCATGGACTGGCCGCACGATCCCGACGGCGAAGAGGGAAGCGAAGGCGGGCGCAAGTACGGCATGGCCGTGCTCGCGAAGAAACTCGACGACGAGGAGGACTTCCCGCTGTCCCGCGAGGAGTTCGTCGAGGCCCACGGCGACGAACCGGTGCGGATCAACTACCAGCGGGTCGTCAGCGTCGCCGACATCTTCGAACACGTCGAACAGGCGGAGTTCGAGTCGATCCTCGACTTCCACAAGGCGGTCGGCCCGGCGATGCGCGCCGGCGGGTTCTGGGACTACCACCCGAAGGGCGACGATCCCGAGAAAAAGAGCGCCTAGTCGTCCATCGGAAACTCGTCGTTGTCCTCGGCCTCGTCGCCGACGCCGCCCGTCACCGCGTAGCCGCCCCGCTCCTCTCGCTCGACGCCGTCGTCGCCGAGTCGCCACCCCGATCCCGAGTCGGTGTAGGTCTCGGCTCGGACCTTCTCCTCTAGTAGTCCCACCGCGACCGCGTTCGCCCCTTCGGGGATGATGATGTCGGCGCGCTTCTTGGTGGGTTCGACGAACTGCTCGTGCATCGGCTTCACCGTCGAGAGGTACTGGTCGATCACGCCTTCGAGGTCCCGCCCGCGATCGACCACGTCACGTTCGATGCGTCGGAGGATACGCACGTCCGCGTCGGTCTCGACGTACACCTGCAGATCGAGCATGTCGTTGAGCTCCTCGTCGTAGAGCGCGAAGATGCCTTCGAGGACGATGACGTCGGTCGGCTCGACCGTCACGGTCTCGTCCTTTCGGTTGTGCACCGAAAAGTCGTACTGGGGCATCTCGATCGGCTGGCCCGACAACAGCGAGTCGAAGTGCTCGCGGAGCAGTTCCCACTCGAACGCCGAGGGGTGGTCGTAGTTGACCTCCGCCCGCTCCTCGTAGTCGAGGTGCGAGAGGTCCTTGTAGTAGTTGTCCATCGGAATGCGGGTCACCGAGTCGTCGACCTCGTCGGTGATCTCGCGGGCCACCGTCGTCTTTCCTGCCCCGGTCCCGCCGGCGATGCCGACGACGAAGGAGGGGATGGTCATTAGCGGGGTGGAGGGGAGACTGCGGTTTGAATCCCCCGGAACGGGCGGGACGTTCTCAGTTCTGGAAACACTACCACGATTAGGATAGCTTATAAGCCGGGGCTCCTAAACTCGAACCAACAGTGACGAACACGCAGGTCACCCTGATCCAGATCGACAACTACGGACCGTGGACAGTGACGCCCGAGCCTCGCCGAGAGGTCGACCTCCAGACCCTGCAGTCGCGGCTCTACGCCGACCTCTCGCAGCTCGTCGGCAACCGGGAGGGGTACGTCTTCTTCACCCGGTTCGACAACATGATCGCGGTCACGAACGGGATCGACCGCGACGACCACGGCCTGATGCAGGAGTCGGTCGCGAACCGCTACCCGGTGACGGTCAGCTTCGGTATCGGCGTCGACCCGAGCCCGGCCGAGGCCCTCGAAACGGCGACCGCCCACATCCAGGACGCCGGGAGCGCACAGGACGGTTCTCGGACAGAGATCCTCCGAGGTGAGACCCTCGACACCGACGACCGGGCGGGCGACGACGTCCAGCTCGCGCACTTCGACGTGAACGACGCCACCGGCAAGTACACCGATCGAATGAACGCCTACGACTCGTTCATCCGGATCGAACAGGGGTACGCCGAACTGATGCGGTACCTCCGGAAGGCCCACGACGGGCTGGCCTTCTTCGTCGGCGGCGACAACATCATCGCGACGTGTCCGGATCTCGACCGGGCGGCCTACGAGGACGCCCTCGAGCACGTCCAGGAGACGGTGTCGGTCGAGCTCAAGGTCGGAGTCGGACAGGCCCGGACCGCCCAGTCGGCGGGGATGGCGGCGAAACACGCCCTCGAAGTGTGTCGGGACGACGGCGACCGCGTCGTCATCGACCGGTGAGATCGGACCGGGTCAAACAACCGTTAACGTAGGGCCGTCACCGGCTTAAGCTTGCCGGGGATACTTTTTAGAGAGACTGTGGCAATGGTTCGCATATGGAAACCGAAGTGACTGTCAGGGACGTGATGTCCCGCGAATTCGTCGGGGTCAGCGAGTCGGACACCGTGCTGGGCGCGGTGGGGCTCATGGACGAGGAGGGGGTCGGGAGCGTGGTGGTCCTCCGGGGGAGCGAGCCGGTCGGCATCATGACCGAGTCGGACGTGCTCGGGGTGGTCGCCGACGAGGCCGATCCCGCCGACACTCCGGTTTCGGAGGTGATGTCCGAGCCGATAATCTCGGTCGAGGCCGACCGCGGGCTGGCGGACGCCGCGGGGACGATGTCGCGCGAGGACATCCGACGCATCGTCGTCGAGGAGGACGGCGAGCTTCTGGGACTGCTCGACGAGCGCGACATCATCTCGGCGTCGGCGTCGCTCTCGGGGGTTCCGTCGTTCCGGGACGGGCGCCACCCCGTCGCCGGCAGTCCCGTCGCCGACGCCCCCGCCGAGACCGATCCGGTCGGCGCCGACCCGATCGGCGGCGTCACCGACAACGGCGACAGCGCGGAGTACTCCGACCGGAGCATCTGCGAGGCCTGCGGTACCCTGAGCCGGGAACTGTCGAACGTCAACGGCCAGTTGATCTGCGTCGACTGTCGGGACGTCTGAGTTCGAAAGCGACCGGTTCGGCACGGTAAGTGTCGATTTATCCATTTGTACTCGCTTACAAGCGGCGGTAATTACGGGATAGTGGCGACCTACGCTCTAAAGATGTCGCAGTTTTTAAGTACCCCCTCTATTATTGGGATGTTATGCCACACGACATTGACAGGCGTGGTGACGAGGCACATCAGATGAAACGGCGGCGATGGCTCCAGGCGCTGGGCGTCGCCGGTGCTGCGGGCCTCGCTGGCTGTTCGGGCGGTGGCGACCAGGAGACGACCGCAGAGACGACCGAGGACGACCCGATGGGCGGCTCGGAGACGACCGAGGGCGACGGCGAACTGCCCTCCGTCAGCGGCACGTACAACAGCCTGGCGTCGGCAACCTACGAGACGCTCAACCCGATATACAACGACAC
Source organism: Halorussus marinus (assembly GCF_004765795.1). Classification (GTDB taxonomy): domain Archaea; phylum Halobacteriota; class Halobacteria; order Halobacteriales; family Haladaptataceae; genus Halorussus; species Halorussus marinus. Next base: position 34,752 of record NZ_SBIV01000008.1, on the reverse strand, counting down.
CTACGGCGCCGGCGTCGCCATCGAGTACACGCTCGATCCGAACTACAGCTTCCGACCGGGGACCGAACAGCTCCCGCTCACGATGGAGCTCTCCAGCGACGACAACGAAGTGTGGGTCGCGAGCCTCCGCGAGAACATGGAGTTCAGCGATCCCTACGGCGAGGTCACCGCAGAGACGTTCACCTATCAGATCCAGGAGGTCCAGCAGACCGAGTGGGCGAACACCCCCGACAGCACGAACTGGTACCGAAACGACGAGCCGCTCAACGTCGAGCAGACCGGCACCTACGAGTTCCAGATCGAGCTCCCGAGTCCCGACCCGCTCTACCTCGAAACCTACGACCCGTCCCTCTACCCCATCCCGATCGACCTGATGAAGCCGTACGTCGACGAGGAAGACGCCAAGGGGTTCCAGGAGGACGAGGACCTGCTGGAACTCACGTTTACCGGAAACCTCGGCGCCTTCAGCCTCGACGAATGGAACAGAGGCTCCGGCATCACGTTCTCGCGAAACGACGACTACTACCTTCAGGAGGCCGACGACCTCCCCGAAGCCTTCAGCAACGCGCCGTACTTCGAGGGCATCGAGATCAGCGTCGTTGGCGAGGAGGCCTCGCGCCTCGCGGCGCTGGAGACCGGCGAGGCCGACACCGCGGCGGTTCCGCCGAATCGCGTGTCGGAGTTCCAGGACCTCGAGAGCACGTACGTCAGCGTCCAGCCTCAGTCGTACAACGAGGTCTGTACGTACAACATGCGGGACAACGGCTGGAGCGCCGGCCCCGGTAACCTCTTCCGCGAGAAGAAGTTCCGGCAGGGGCTCGCCTCCGCCATCAACAAGGAACGGCTCGTCAAGGGCGTCTATCGCGGCTACGCCGACGTCGAGTACACCTGGCAGCCCCCGTGGTCGAAGTGGTTCCCCGGCGAGGACGAACTGATGACCTTCGGGACCGGCGACCTCTACGGACCGAAGGAGACCCGTAGTCGTATCGAGAGCGCCATCGAAAACGTCGAGTACGACTACAGCTACGACGGCGACCGACTGGTCACCCCCGAAGGCGATCAGGTCTCGCTCAGTCTCTACCACGTCGCCGGCCAGAACACCGAGAAGAACTTCGCGCAGTACATCGCTCAAGAGCTCGACAAGAACGCCGGTATCAACGTCGAACTCAACGCCATCGACGCCACGAAGTTCGCCAACGACTACTGGCAACAGCAGGTTCCCGACAACCCCGACCAGTACGAGTGGAGCAACGGGCGGAACAACGCGGGTCCCCGCGAGGTCACCAGCAAGAACGCGTGGGACATGTCGGTGGTGTACGGCCTGAACGCCTATCCGCTGAATCCGCTGACGGCCGACGTGTTCTTCCTCAAAGACTCCGTCTACAACCCTTACGGCTACTACCCGTCGTGGAACGCCAAGGAACTGTTCCAGGAGGCGAAGAACGCCGAAAGCGAGGAGGCGCTGAAGGAGGCGCTGGCAGAGATCTTCGTCAAGATCTCGGAGGACCAGCCGATGGGGATGCTGGCGTTCCCCTCGGACACTATCGGGTACAACAGCAGCCTTCAGGGCCCGATCGAGAACTACTTCAGCGGCTGGGACTTCCCGACCTGGCACTTCGAGGAGTAACGCGACGACCGACTTCGCCGTTTTATTCGCGACACAATGAGAGATTAGTGATACAATGGGACTCGAATGGTATATAACGAGACGCGTGGCATGGGCAGTGATCGTGACGTTCATCATCGTCACTCTCACATGGGCACTGCTGACCGCGGCGCCGAACCCGCAGGTATCGCAGGCCGCGACGCAGGCGGCGCTACAGGGCGGTGATCCCGCAGAGGCCCGCGAGCGGGCCCGCGAGCTTCGGGGCCTCGACGCACCGCTCCACGAACGGTACATCGACTACGTGACGGGCGTGTACACCCTCGAATGGGGGTGGTCGGAGTCGCGCAACCAACCGGTGACCGAGGCGCTCCTCGAATCGCTGTACTACACCGCCCAGTACTCGGTCCCCTGGACCATACTGACGATCCTCTTGGGACCGCTGGTGGGTATCTACTCGGCGGCAAACCAGTACAGCTGGAAGGACCACGTAGCGACGGGCTTTGCGTTCTTCGGGTACGCAATACCGAACTTCTTCTTCGGTATCATACTCCTGTTGGTGTTCGGCGTGTATCTGGACGTGGTACCTATCGTGTACAACACCGACGTCGCGGTGTTCAGCCTCGAGAACGCGATACAGCTCGTGCTCCCGGTGTTCGTACTGGTGACCGGTTCGATCGGCGGCACGATGCGGGTCTCGCGTAACGAGTCGGCCGAGTACATCAACGCCGACTTCGTGAAGACCGCCACCGCGAAGGGGGTCTCGCCGCTCCGGATCTACGCGAGACACATCCTCCGGCCGACCATGGTGCCGCTGTCGACGACGATCGTCGCCCAGTTGCTCTACCTGTTCGTCGGGTCGTCGCTGCTGGTCGAGGTCGTCTTTGGCATCCCCGGACTCGGCCAGACGACGTTCCAGGCCGTGATCGCTCAGGACACCAGCCTCGTGCTCGGATCCACGCTGTTCTTCACGTTCATCGCGACCGTGGGGAACCTGCTTCAGGACGTGGTCTACACCGTGCTCGACCCCCGAATCAGCTTCGACGAGAGATAACATGGCGACTGACAAATCCAACCCCAACTTCGATCAGGTCGACTGGGACGACATCGCCAGCAACAGCGGCCGGGAGCTATCGACGAACGCGATCGGGACGCTGATCTCGACGGGCGTGCTCGTTGCGATCCTGCTGTACGATTACTTCATCGTGCCGGCAAACAGCGCCACGTTCGAGGCCGTCGGCTGGGGCTACGACGTCATCCCGCTCGACTACATGTTCGCGTTCACCCTCATCCTGTTCGGGTTCTACGCGGTGTTGCCGCTGTATCAGAACCCCCGGATGACTCGGTACTACTGGAAGGAGTTCCGAAAGAACCGCCCGGCCGTCGTCAGTCTGATCTGGCTGATCGCCATCTTCCTGCTCGGCGTGCTCGGACCGCTGTTCATCAGCCCGACCGAGAGCGAACTGTTCCGGAAGTACCAGCCGCCGATCTGGATGACGATCGACCAGAATTACGTCATCGAGTGCGTGGGCACGCTCGCCGGCGGCGCTTGCGCCGGAACGTGGCAGCATCCGCTGGGAACCACCCAGGGCGGTAAAGACATTCTCACGATGATCATCTACGGGATGCAGATCAGCATGAAAGTCGGGTTCATCTCGACGCTCATCGCGGTCGTGATCGGCACCGCGTTCGGCACGGTCAGCGCGTACGCCGGCGGGATGGTCGACGAGGTGCTGATGCGGTACGTCGACATCCAGCAGTCGATCCCGACGCTCATCCTCTACCTGCTCATCATCTACATCTTCGGCGGTGGCCTGTGGCTGTTGATCCTGTTGCTCGGGATCTTCTCGTGGGAGGGCATGGCCCGGTACGTCCGGAGCAAGGCGCTCTCGGTCACCGAGGAAGAGTACATGAAAGCGACCAAGATAAGCGGAGCGAGCTCCTACCGGATCATCCGCCACCACGTCATCCCGAACTCCGCGAGCAGTATCATCACCGACATCACGCTACTGATCCCGGCGTTCCTGCTCGCCGAGGCCCAGCTCTCGTTCCTCGGGCTGGGCGACTCGTCGGTCCCCTCGTGGGGCCAACTCATCTCGGCCGGCCGGAGCGACCTCTCGTTCGCGCCGTGGATCGTGCTGGCGCCGGGACTGGTGTTGTTCCTGACGATCCTCGCCTTCAACTTCCTCGGCGACGCACTGCTAGACGCACTGAACCCCGAAGCGGAAACGGAGTCGGAGTGATTCCACATGAACGACACACCACTACTCTCCGTCGACAGTCTCACGACGACGTTCGAGACCGACGGCGGGACGCTGACTGCGGTCGACGGCATCGACTTCGACGTCCGCGAAGGCGAGACGCTCTGTATCGTCGGCGAATCGGGCTCGGGCAAGACCGTCGCGACCGAATCGGTCACCCGGCTCGTCAAGTCGCCGCCCGGACAGGTCGAAGGCACCGTCCGGTTCCGCGGACGGGACATCACGGAGATGAGCGAGTCCGAGCTCAGGGAGATCCGGGGCAACAACATCGCTCACATCTTCCAGAACCCCCAAGACGCGCTCAACCACTGTTACACGATCGGGTGGCAGATCGCCGAGGCCATCCAGATCCACGAGCCGGACGTCTCCGACGAGGCGGCCCGCGATCGGGCGGTCGACTTGCTCGACAGGGTCGGCATCGCCAACGCCACCGCGCGGTTCGACGACTACCCCCACGAGTTCTCGGGCGGCCAGCGCCAGCGGGTGATGATCGCGATGGCGCTGGCCACGAACCCGGATCTGCTCATCGCCGACGAGCCGACGACCGCGCTCGACGTGACCGTCCAGGCCCAGATTCTGCGCCTGCTCGACGAGCTACAGGACGAGTACGGCATGAGCATCCTGTTCGTGACCCACGACCTCGGAGTCGTGGCCAACGTCGCCGACCGCATCGTGGTGATGTACGCGGGCAAGGTCATGGAGCGGGGCGGCGTCTACGACCTCTTCGAGCGGCCGGCCCACCCCTACACGCAGGCGCTGATGGAGTGTCTGCCCGGGAAGGGACAGGGCGACGGGGGCATCCCCGGCTCGCTTCCGGACCCACTCAATCCGCCAGACGGCTGTCGGTTCGCGCCTCGGTGCGACCACGCCGTCGACGCGTGTCGGACCGGCGACCAGCCCGAGGAGATAGAGATCGGGGACGGCCACCGCGTCTCCTGTGTCTACTACCAGTCGGGCTACGACGAGTCGACCGTCGCCGACGAGTCGCTGGGAACCGGGACCTCGACCGCGACCGGAGGTGTCGGCGATGACTGATCCCGACGAGCCGCTGGTCTCGGTCCGGGACCTCAAGAAACACTACCCGATCAAGGAGGGAATCCTCTCCCGACAGGTCGGGGCCGCGAAGGCCGTCGACGGCGTCAGCTTCGACATCTACCCGGGCGAGACGCTCGGACTGGTCGGCGAGTCGGGCTGTGGGAAGTCGACCGCCGGGTCGTCGATCATTCGGCTCGAAGACGCCACCGGCGGGGAGGTCCTGTTCAACGGCGGCGGACGGGCCGGTCGGACGCGCAACGACGACGGCACCCACCCGAACGACGTCACGCGGTTCGACGAGCGGGAACTGAAGGCGTTCCGCCGGGACGCCCAGATGATCTTTCAGGACCCCTCTTCGAGCTTCGACCCCCGGATGACCGTCGGCAACTCGGTCGCCGAACTCCTGCAGGTCCACGGGATGACCGACAGGGACCGCCGGCGCCGCATCGTCCAGAACTTGCTCGAACGCGTCGGCCTCTCGGCCGACGACTACGATCGGTACCCTCACGAGTTCTCCGGCGGCCAGAAACAGCGGATCGCGCTGGCGCGCGCGCTCGTGCTCAACCCCGACTTCATCGTGGCCGACGAACCGGTGTCGGCGCTCGACGTCTCGATCAAGGCCGAGATCCTGTCGCTGATCAACGACCTCCAAGAGGAGTTCGGGCTGTCGTTGCTTTTCATCAGCCACGACATGTCCGTGATCCGCGAGGTGTGTGACCGGGTCGCGGTGATGTACCTCGGCGAGATCGTCGAGATCGGGAAGACCGAACAGATCTTCTCGGACCCCGCACACCCCTACACCGAGGCGCTTTTGTCGGCGATCCCGAACCCCGACCCGCGGTCGACCCACGAGGGCATCGAGCTGAAAGGCACCGTCCCGAGCCCGAGCGACCCGCCCAGCGGCTGTCGGTTCCACACGCGGTGTCACCGCGTGATCCAGTCCGAGGAGTTCGACCTGGACCAGTCCGCGTGGCGGTCGGTGCTGAACCTCCGGGATCGAGCGATCGCCCGCGAGATCGACGTCGAGAGCGTCCGGGAGTTCGTGGCCGCCGAGACCGACACCGACCCCGAGTCGGTCCCGCCCGACGCCGTCAAAGCAGAGATCCGCGCCGAGTTCGACCTCCCCGAACAGCTGTCGGACCCCGAGGCCGAGCGCGTGCTCTCGGACGCGCTCGACCGGATGGTCGACGACGACGTCGAGGCGGCAACCGAGACGCTGATGGAGGTGTTCACGACGCCGTGCGAGGAGACCAAACCCGAACTCCTCGACCACGGTGACGGCCACCAGTCGTCGTGTCTACGAAACGAACCCGACGTGGGCGCGGAAGCCGTCGCAACGGCCAGCGACGACTGAACCCCTGCGGTTCGGGTTCGACACGTCGGTCCCGGAACCGTAACGTCACGTTACCGCTACTCGGCCGGCGGCCGCCGTCGAAAACGAGCGCTTTGTCGTCCCCTATACCGATTATCGGTCGCAAATCTTCTTATAGATCGATTCCGCACTTCGTGTGGGGAGTGTTATCGAATGGGTGTTTCCGAAACGTACGTGCGCGGTCGGCGACTCGTCGTCGACCAACCGCTCGCCATCGTGGTCGGCCTGATCGGGCTCTGGATGGCGTGGTTCCTCGCCGCGGGGTTGGCGGCCGGGCGCGTGCAGTTTCACGACGTCGCGGCCCTCCTCTGGGACGGGCTGCTTCGGGGGCTCATCGTCGGCCTCGCCGGCATCGGCCTCTCGATGACGTACAGTATTCTCAACTTCGCGAACTTCTCGCACGGCGACTACATCACCGCCGGCGCGTTCTCGGGGTGGGCGGTGACCTACCTGCTGGCCGGGCTCGGTGAGGCGGACGTCGGCTCGCTGTTGCTCGTCGGGGCCGGCGGCTCGGTGTTCGGCGGCGCGCTCGGCATCGGGGTCACCACGTCGCCGATCGCCGTCGCCGCCGGAGCGGTCGTCGCGGGCGTCGCCACGGTGGCGCTCGCGCTGGTGATCGACCGCGTCGTCTACCGGCCGATACGCGACGAGAGCGGCATCACGCTGTTGATCACCTCCATCGGGGTGGCGTTCGCGCTCCGGTATCTCCTCGTGTTCGTGTTCGGCACCGACGTCCGCGGGACGACCGCCGCCGGGTTCGTCCCTCGGGCCAGCGTCCCCGTCGTCGACGGGACGGTGAGAGTCACGGCCCACGACGCGACGCTGCTCGTCGTCTCGGTCGGGCTGATGCTCGGGGTCCACCTCCTGCTCCAGCGCACGAAACTCGGAAAGGCGATGCGCGCGATGTCCGACAACGAGGATCTGGCCCGCATCACCGGCATCCCCACAGAGCGGGTCGTCCGCGCCACATGGATCATCGGCGGCGGGCTCACCGGCGTCGCCGGCTACATGTTCGTCCTCTGGAAGGGAACTCTCGGGTTCAACGACGGGTGGCTCCTGCTGTTGTTGATCTTCGCCGCGGTCATCCTCGGCGGGATCGGGTCGATCTACGGCGCGATCGGCGGCGGCATCATCATCGGCGTGACCGCCTCGACGTCGGTCATCTGGGTCCCCTCGGAGTTCGGCCGGGCGGCGGCGTTCATGGTGATGATCGTCATCCTGCTGTTCAAGCCGAAGGGCATCTTCGGCGGGAGGACGACGGCATGAGCGCCACCGGCCTCCGCGACCGGGTAGCCGACCTCGGGGACCGGGACGTGGGACTGGTCCTCGCCGTGCTCGCGGTCATCTACGTGGTGTACGTACTCGCGGGCGTCGTGTTCGGATACAGCCTCCGGGGACAGCTCAACTCCATCGCCAACCTCACGTTCTACATCGGGGTGTTCGGGATGCTCGCGCTGGCGCTCAACCTCCACTGGGGGTACACAGGGCTGTTCAACATCGGCGTGGTCGGGTTCATGGGGATCGGCGTCTACGTGACCTCGGTGATCACCAAGCCGCCGGTCGCGCAGGGCGGGGCCGCGCAGGTCGGCGGGTTCGGGCTCCCGCTCGCCGTCGGGGTCGTCGGGGGCGTGCTCGCGGCGGCGCTGTTCGGACTGCTGGTCGCGCTCCCCGCGCTCAGACTGCGGGCCGACTACCTCGCGATCGTGACGATCGCGTTCTCGGAGATCGTCCGGTTTACGATGATGTCCCGGACGTTCCAGACCTTCCAGGTGCCCGACACCGTGCTCGGAATCGATCTCGCGGCGGACACGGTCGGGCTCGGGGGCGGCGGCGGACTCATCCTCAACTATCCGTCGCCGCTCGAAGCGCTCCTGCGGACGCTGTTCCTCTGGGACCCGTACCTCGGGTTCGTCGGGTTCGTCGAGTCGAACCTGATCGCGAACAACCCGAAGCCGGTCGTCGACGGGGTGGTGTACGGGCTCGTGTTGTTGCTCGTGGTCGGGCTCTACTACTGGCTGCTCACCTGGACCGGCAAGTCGCCGTTCGGGCGCGTCCTGAAGGCCATCCGGGAAGACGAGGACGTCGCCAACGCGCTGGGGAAAGACACCAACCGGTTCAAGCTCAAGTCGTTCGTGCTCGGCTGTGCGCTGATGGGGCTGGGTGGCATCCTCTGGTACGCCGGCCGCGGGAGCATCACGCCGCCGTCGTTCCGACCCAACATCACGTTCTTCGTCTGGATCGCGCTGATCATCGGCGGCGCCGGCTCGAACACCGGCAGTTTCCTCGGCGGCGCGGTGTTCGCGGCCCTGCTGTACGAGGGTCCCCGGTACTTCAAGAACCTCGTGGAGGCCGCGCTCGATCTCGGCGACGGGCCGGGGAGCTTCGGGCAGGCGATGGCGGCGGTCGGCTCGCTCGACCCGGTGCCGTTTTTCGTCTACACGCTCAACAGCATCAGCCAGCTCCGGCTCGTCATCATGGGGGTCGTGCTCATCTGGCTGATGCACAACCGACCCGAGGGCATGTTGGGCCACCGCAAGGAGACCGCCTCGACCATCGACCTCTCGCGGCCCGACCGCCGCGACGCTCCCGAGGAGGCCGCCGCGACCGACGGGGGTGAACGCCCGTGAGCGAAGCCGACGAGTCCGCCGAGGACCCCGCCATCCCGGTCGAGGACGCGGCGGTCGACCGATCGACGCCGCTCGAAGTCGAGGGGCTCCGGAAGACGTTCGGCGGCATCGTCGCGGTCGACGACGTGAGCTTCGAGGTCGAGAAGGGGACGCTCACCGGGCTCATCGGCCCGAACGGCGCGGGCAAGTCGACGACGTTCAACCTCATCACCGGGATGCACGACCCCGACGACGGCGCGGTCCGGTTCAACGGCGAGGACATCACGGGGCTGGCGCCCCACGAGATCGCCAACCGAGGTCTGGCCCGGACCTTCCAGATCGCCCGCGAGCTAGAGGAGATGACCGTTCTGGAGAACATGATGCTCGCGCCGAAGGGCCAGGTCGGCGAGTCGCTGTGGCGGTCGGTCACCCCGGGCCTGCGAAACGACGTCCGGAGTCAGGAACTCGACCAGCTCGAACGCGTCTGGGAGGTCCTCGACTTCTTCGAGATCGATCACCTCGCCGAGGAGTACGCCGGCAACCTCTCGGGGGGCCAGCGCAAACTGCTCGAGATGGGGCGAGCGCTCCTGACCGACCCGGACGTGCTGTTGCTCGACGAGCCGTTCGCGGGCGTCAACCCCTCGCTGGAGAAGCGACTGCTCGCGCACGTCCACGAACTCCGCGAGCAGGGCTACACCTTCCTCATCGTGGAACACGATATGGACCTCATCATGAACAACTGCGAGCGGGTCATCGTGATGCATCAGGGCCGGATCCTGAAGGACGGCACGCCGACGGAGGTCAAACAGAGCGAGGACGTCATCGAGGCGTACCTCGGGGGTGAGGTATGAGCCTGCTGGAGGTGCGGGACCTCGACGCCGGCTACGGCGACCTCCAGATCCTCACCGACGTCGACCTCGACGTCGGCGCCGACGAGTACGTCACTATCGTTGGGCCGAACGGCGCGGGCAAGTCGACGGTGATGAAGTCGGTGTTCGGACTGACGACCCACATGGCCGGGACGGTGACGTTCGCCGGCGAGGACATCACCGCCACGAAGCCCGAGGACGTCATCCACAAGGGGATGGGCTACGTCCCCCAGAGCGACAACGTGTTCGCGGCGCTGAACGTCCGGGAGAACTTAGAGATGGGCGCGTACATCCTCGACGAAGTTCCGGAGGCGGCGCTCCGGGAGGTGTACGAGCGGTTCCCGATCCTCGAAGAGCGCCGGGACCAGAAGGCCGGCACGATGTCGGGCGGCCAACAGCAGATGCTCGCGATGGGCCGGGCGCTGATGTTGGACCCCGACCTGCTGTTGCTCGACGAGCCGAGCGCGGGGCTGGCGCCCGACCTCGTCGAGGAGATGTTCGACAAGATCGACGAGATCAACGACGCCGGGACCGCGGTGCTGATGGTCGAGCAAAACGCCAAGGAAGCGCTTCGGCGGTGTGATCGGGGCTACGTGCTCGCGAACGGACAGAACAGGTACGTCGACGAGGGCCGGAAACTGCTCAACGACGAACAGGTCAGACAGGAGTTTCTCGGCGGGTAGGTTCGTCCTCGAATGCGGACCGACGGCGCCCGCCGGTCGCGACCGTCGGCGGGTCGGTCAGCCGATCGGCGAGGCGGTCCGAAGGCCGCGAAAACGCGGGTCAGTTACCGCTCGACAGCGCCTGATTGATGACGCTGGTGTACGACGATTCGCCGATGTTGAAGCTGATCTGGTCGTACACCTCGCCGTCGAACTCCTCTTCGAAGACGCCGCTGAACCGCTCTGAGAGCTGCTGGCCGTAGTCGTTGTTGACGTACAGGGTCGCCGCGCTCTGGGCGCCGAGTCGCTCGGAGGCGACCTGCGCCATGACCCGCCCCTGAAGCTGGTCGCTCGGGGCCGTCCGGAAGATGAAGTCGTCGTCTTCGAGATTCGTCACCGACAGCGCGGTGCTCGACGGCGAGCACCCGACGACCTCGTTCGGGATGAACACCTCTTGGGACACCGGGACGTTCACGCCCGACGACGCGGTGCCACACACCGCCGGCACGCCCGAACTGATGAGCGACTGCGCGCCGCTGACCCCCTGATCGGGCGAGGTGTTCGTGTCCTCGAACTGGGCGTTGACCGTCAGATCGAGGTCGGACTCGTTGACCTGTTGGACCGGAAGCTCGGCCGCTCGAATCATGGGCTGGCCGACCGACGCCAGATCGCCGGTCTCGGGCAGGAGGATACCGACGCTCACCTCGCGGCCCGTCCCGCCCGGCGACTCCTCGGCGCTGGGACCCGCGCCCTCGGGGTTCTCGCCCTCGAACGTCTGGGTCTCCATGGTCTCGACCGATTCGGCGTCGATGCCGCCGAACTCCCAGATGGAGTAGGCCGCCGACGCCGGGTCGCCGTTCTCGTCGAAGTTCACCGCGCTCGACGCGCCCTGGTAGTTGATGTTCTCCCCGTTCGCGACGGCTTCGACCGCCTCGACGAACCGCTCGGGGCCGTACTCCTCGCCGTCGGGGTTCGCGATCCGACGGAGTTGATCTCTGATCGCGGGCCCGCTGTTCTCGCCGGCGGCGACGTTCGCCAGCACGAGCGCCGCCGTCGAGTCGTACGACTGGGACGTGAACACGCCCGGACTGGCGTCGTACTCGTCGCGGAAGAGCTGAGTGAACGCCTCCTGATTGGGCCCCCCGGCGGCCGGAGCGGTGCCGGTGACGTTGTCCATCGGATTGCCGACCTGTCCGGGGAGCGCGGCGTCCTGAAGCCCGTCGGGGATCAGGATGTCCTCGGCGCCGTCCGAGACGCTGTAGTAGTCCCGGAACAACTGGATGCCGCTCTCGGGGTAGCCGATCACCGTCAGCAGGTCCGGACCGCCGTCCTGACTCGCGCTCGCGGTCGCACCCACCTGCCCCGCGAGACCGATCGTGCCAATCGCGCCGACGCCCCGAAGGACGTCACGCCTTCTCGTGTGGTATGACATGGCAGTACAACTCCAACATCATCTGACATAAGTATGAGCCTATCAATTCAGGTAAACAGTTGAATAACGTGCGTATTGGCGTCGTTTCCGCGCGACCGACCGGTCGAGAGCGCCGCTAGCGCCCGAATCCGTCCGACACGGACCGCCGTGTGAAAGTGGGTCGGGTCGCCGAACTCGCGGTCGCATGGTCGGTGACTCAAACAATTCACTCGCTACCGAATTTGTATCTGTCGTCCAGCCCGACACATATATTGCTCGCGCTGTCGCACGGACACGTATGGCGATCCAGACCCTTGACGACCTCGCCGTTCAAGGGACCACACTCGGCGTTCGAATCGACATCAACAGTCCGCTCACCGACGACGGCGATCTCGCGGACGACGCTCGACTCCGCGCGCACGTCGATACCCTCTCGGAACTGCTCGACCGCGGCGGCCGGGTCGCGGTGCTCGCCCACCAGGGCCGACCCGGCGGCGACCAGTTCAGCCCTCTCCGGACCCACGCCGACCGCCTCGACGAACTGCTCGACGCCCCCGTCGGGTACACCGACGCGACGTTTTCGAGCGACGCCCGCCGGGCAGTCGAGGGGCTCGGCGACGGCGAGGCGGTCGTCCTGGAGAACACTCGCTTCTACAGCGAGGAGTACATGGAGTTTCCCCCGGAACGAGCCGCCGAGACCCATCTGGTCGAGGGACTCGCCCCGGCGCTCGACGCCTACGTCAACGACGCGTTCGCGGCCGCTCACCGCTCGCAACCCTCGCTCGTCGGCCTGCCGGTCGAGCTTCCGGGGTACGCCGGACGGGTGATGGAACGCGAACTCGACGTGCTTGGCGGCATGGAGGGAACCCCCGAGCCCCGGACCTACGTGGTCGGGGGCGCGAAGGTGCCCGACTCGCTGGCGGTCGTCGAGAGCGTCCTCGACCGGGGGCTCGCCGACGCGGTGCTGACGACCGGGGTGGTCGCGAACGTCTTCCTCCTCGCCGACGGCGTCGACCTCGGCGACGCGTCGGCCGATTTCATCTACGAGCAGGGCTACTGGGACGAGATCGACCGGGCGGCCGACCTGTTGGCCGAACACGGCGATCGGATCCGGCTCCCCGAGGACGTGGCGGTCGAGCGCGACGGCGACCGCCACGAGATCCGAGTGGCCGACCTCCCGCCCGAGGAGGGCGAGGCCGCGATGGACATCGGCGCGGCGACCGTCGAGGCGTACGGCGAGACCGTCACGGGGCCGGGGACGGTAGTGCTCAACGGACCGGCGGGCGTCTTCGAGGACGAGACGTTCGCCGACGGGACCCGGCGGCTCTTCGAGACCGCGACCGACGCCGAGTACAGCGTGGTCGGGGGCGGCGACACGGCCGCGGCCATCCGCCGGTTCGGAATCGAGGGGTTCGACCACGTCAGCACCGGTGGGGGCGCGGCGCTCGCCATGCTCACCGGCGAACGGCTCCCGGCGGTCGAAGTACTGCGCGGGTGAATGGTCGTCGTCGAAGCCGCCACGGTCGAGGACGCGGGCGCGGTGGCCGATCGGTGGGTCGAACTGGCCGCGAGCCAGCGGGCGTTCGGCTCGCACCTGCTCGCCGAGGAGAACCGCGAGACCGTCCGCGAGGCCTTCGTCCGACAGTCGGTCGCCGACCGGCTGTTGGTCGCTCGGGAGGCAGACTCGATCGTCGGCTTCGTCGGCTTCGCCACGGAGTCGGGCGCCTACGAACAGGACGTCGACCGCGGCGTCGTCCGGAACATCTACGTCGACCCCGACCGACGCGGCGAGGGGATCGGCTCGGAACTGCTCGGCGCCGCCGAGTCCGCGCTGGCCGAGGCCGGCGTCGACACGGTCGTGCTCGACGTGCTGGCCGACAACGACGCCGCCCGGCGGTTCTACCGCCGGCACGGCTACCGCCCCCACAGGGTCGAACTCGAAAAACGACCCGAAAGCGATACGCTCACAAAGGAGTAGCGCGAACGTCGATCCGCGCCAGGGGAGCTTGGGCGGTCCAAGCACCCGACTTGTAATCGGGAGTTCGTGGGTTCAAATCCCACCCCTGGCTTCCGAGCCGGCGGCTCTCCTCGAACCGATACTCTCGATCGAGCCGTCGGTCGCTTCGCCGACTTCTGGACCGATCGAACCAACGTGGCCCCGAGATCTCGGGGTCGTCGCCGAACGGAGACCATCGTGGCGGCTAATCTGTCCGTTAAAGTGCAGTTACTCCCGGTTCCGGCGAGACAGTGGCTCGTTGATCCCGACGGATCGGTGGAGTGATCTCGGGGGTCGTCGCGGTCGACTCCCCGAGATCCGATCGCTTGTCTACGCTCCAGTCACGATCGGACGCGGCGCCGGTCGTTCTCGGGCCGGCGACGTGATCTTCGACGCCCCGCCGCGATCTCCCGAATACAACACAGCCGACGCGCCGGCGGCTTCGTGGGGCCCATCGTACCGAACCGAATCACCGGTGGTACGGGTCGGTGAGCACAGGGTAGGCGTTCGCTCCGATGGTACCCCGCTCGGACGGTCGGAGAGATACCGACCCTCGATTGCTGTCACCGAAACTTGCCGACGTTCGCGAAGTCGTCGTTCTCGCAGTTCGAACACTCCGACGGACGCGAGATGAACACCTCGCCACAGCCCCGACACTCGTAGAGGTCGGGCCCGGCGTCGCGACCCCCCTCTTCGGACTCGGAAGTCGACGACCCGAGGTAGCGTTTCACCCGGCCGACGACTGCGGACAGCGTTTTCTTCAACGGTTTCTGCTGGTCGTTCCCGGTATAAAATATTTGTTCCCGAGTCGACGATTCGAGTCGGCCGGCGCGGCCGTGCCGGATGGACGGCGATCTGACAGTTGCCCGCCGTCTTTTTACCCCTTCCGTGAGTCCCATCGTCTATGACGCTCTCGGAGGACGAACGCGAACGCATCGAGCGGTTCGTCTCGACGCCCCGGTACGAACGGACCCCCGAACAGCTCTGTCCCGAAGAAAAAGAGGAGTAGCTACTCTAACACCGCGAACTCCTCGTCGCGCTTTTCGACCAGATCGCGCTCGCGGAGCGTCCGCAGGATGCTGTACAGCGTGATCTTCTTCAGTTCCAGATCCGATTCGAGGTCGTCGAGCGACGCCGCCGCGGTTCGGAGGTAGAGATACACCAGCTTCGCGCGCGGCGACTCTAGTTCGGTCGGCAGTGCTCGGTCGCGTGTCGTCGGTCGTTGAACGCTCATCCTGATACTGGGAGCCAGTAGTTCGACGATAATAAACCCTGTCTACAACGATCGTCGAAAATCGGGGTCGGGCTGTCCGCCCTGTCGGGTGTCCCGAGCGGTGGCCGACCGTCACTGTCCTCTACGTTCGTACAGGCGGAGGCTTTATATGAAATCGAACGATAGACCTTCACAATGGCTCCGACGTCGGACGACGGCCTCGACCCCGAGGAGTTGGCCGCCCTGAGCCGCGACGATACGCCGGACGCTGGCGAAGGCTCGGCGCTGTCACCCGACGAACTCGACATCGAGGACGACGACAGCGTGGTCCAACTCGACAGCGGGCGGTACGTCGTCGGCACCGACGGCCGGCCCTCCGTCCCGGAGCAGTCGACCGACGAACTCGACCCCGCCCCGCGGGAGGCCGCCGACCGCTCGGTCGACGCCGGGCCGACCGACTCGGGCGCGGTCAAAGAGTGGCTCGAAGACGACCTCCAGGGGACCAGCGCCCGCTACGGCTTTCACGTCTCCGCGAAGTCCGACGACGCGGTCAGCCACCAGCAGATGTTCTCCGACGACGTCGGAACCGTGTTCGACAGCCTCCTGCGGTGGTACGCCCAACAGCTCACGACCGACACGGCGGTCGAGGACGTGCTCGGTATTCTACTGACCGAGTCGAACGTCCGGGTCAGATACTCGCCGTCGTGTCTCCAGGCCATCCTTCGGGCCTACGACCTCGGCCCGGACGACAGCATCGCCGACCTCGTCGAAGCGGTCCGCGAGGACCGCGGGATGGTGTTCCCGCCGGAGAACGTCTGAGATCGCCCCGATTATCATCTCCGAGAGCCGAGGCCGGGTTTTATGTCGTGGCGTTCTATGTTCGAAGTAGAGAGTATCATGCAGGCACAGGAGACCGACGGGACCGCCGAGGAAGTCCCCGTCGAAGCCCGGGACGTCGAGACCAAGCAGGTCGTGGAGTTCCGGCTCGGCGAGGACCATTGTGCGGTCGACATCGACGAGGTCGACAGTATCGTCGAGATAAAGAAGGTAACTCGGATCCCCCGGACGCCCGACTCCGTCGACGGGGTGATGGACCTCCGGGGTGAGACGACCGCGATCATCGACCCCCGGACGTTCCTCGGCGTCGAGGGCGAGGCTCCCGACTCCGACGAACAGAACGTCCTCGTGCTCGATCGGTCGGACGACAAACAGAAGATCGGCATCCGCGTCGACGAGGTGCTCGAAGTCGCGACGTACGCCGAGGACCGGATCGACACCGAAGAAGACCTCTCGAACCTCGAGACCCAGGGCATCTCCGAGCGCGTCTCGCGAGGCATCATCCGCAAGCCCGACGAGGCGGGGCTCGATCTCGTCGTGTGGATCGACATCGACGCGATCATCGACCAACTCCAATGACCTGACCGACCGACGGCGACGCGACTTCACGACTGATAATCGCAGGGGAGCATTTATTTCACCCCCTTTCAAACAACCGGTAGGTAACTGATATGGCACGCAACGTCTTGATCGTCGACGACTCGGAGTTTATGCGGAATCTGCTGCGAGAGATCCTCGAAGAGGAGTTCGAAATCGCGGCGGAGGCCGAAAACGGCGTCGAAGCGATCGAACTGTATCAGGAACACGATCCGGATCTGGTGATGATGGACATCGTAATGCCGATCCGAGACGGCATCGAGGCCACGACCGAGATCAAAGAGTCGAACCCCGACTCGAACATCATCATGTGTACGAGTATCGGCCAAGAAGAGAAGATGAAGGCCGCGATCAAGGCCGGGGCCGACGGCTACATCACCAAACCGTTCCAGAAACCGAGCGTGATGGACGCCATCGAAGACGTCATCTCAGCATGACGAAGGCAGTCGTCGTCGACGACTCGCACTTCATGCGGACGGTCATCTCCGATATCCTCGAAGACGCGGGGTTCGACGTGGTCGCGCAGGCCGGCGACGGCGAGGCGGGCGCGGCCGCCGTCGCCGAACACGACCCCGACGTGGTGACGATGGACGTCGAGATGCCCCGGATGGACGGCATCGAGGCGGTCGAGGAGATCATGGCGCGCAACCCCACGCCCGTGGTGATGCTGTCGGCACACACCGACGACGGCGCCGAAGCGACGTTCGAGGCGATGGAGAAAGGCGCGGTCGACTTCCTCGCCAAGCCCGGCGGGGAGGTCTCGACCGAGATCTCGGCCCACGGCGACGCGCTGGTCGAGAAGGTCCGGTCGGCCGCGCGGGCCGACCCCGCCTCCGCCGGCGACGTGAGCGCGACCGACGAGGTCGTAGCGGCCGACCACGAGTACGTCGAGAACCCGACGCTGATCGTCGGCGCCTCGACCGGCGGCCCGCGGATCGTCGAGAAGGTGCTCTCGGACCTGCCCCGGGACGCCGACCTCCGCGTGCTGATCGTCCAACACATGCCCGACGGGTTCACCGAGCGGTTCGCGGCCCGTCTCGACCGTCGGAGCGAGTACGACGTCTCGGAGGCCGAGGACGGGATGCGGATCGGGGGCGGCCAAGCGGTCGTCGCGAAGGGCGACTACCACATGGAGGTCGCCGGCTACGGCAACGGCCGGCTTCGGATCCGCCTCCAGCAAGAACCTCAACTTCACGGCGTGCGGCCCGCGATCGACGTGACGATGGAGACCGCGGCCGAGACCGTCACCGGTCCGCTCACCGGCGTCGTCCTCACCGGCATGGGGAAAGACGGCGCGGCGGGCATCGAGGCCATCAGCGCGGTCGGCGGCGCGACCCTCGCCCAAGACGAGGCGTCGTGCTCGGTGTTCGGCATCCCGGCCCGCGCCATCGAGACCGGCAGCGTCGACGACGTGCGGTCCGCAGACGAGATGGGGAAGGCGATACTCGACACGATCCGAGAGGACGGGTGAAAAGACATGGACGACTACTTACAAGACTTCATACGCGAGAGCGAAGAGAACGTCACAGAACTGAACAACTCGCTCCTCGAACTCGAAGACGACCCGAGCGACGAGGCGGCGATGGACTCGATATTCCGGACCGCCCACACGCTCAAGGGGAACTTCGGGGCGATGGGCTTTCAGGCCGAGAGCGACCTCGCCCACGCCATCGAGGACCTGCTGGACGAGATCCGGCAGGGTCGGATGGAGGTCGGCCCCCAGATCATGGACCTCGTGTTCGACGGCGTCGACGAGATCGACTACGCGCTCGATCAGATCGCCGAGGACGGCGAGTCCGACATCGACGCCGACGACACCATCGCCGAGATCCGGGACGCCATCCAGCGAGGCGGCGCACCGGGCGAGGAGGACGCGGCCGACGACCCGAGCGCCGACGACGAGTCCGACGGATCGGCCGACGACGCCACCAGTGACGGTGCGGTCGCGGAAGCGATCGCGGCGTTCGACGACCCCGAGACGCTCGCCGACGCGGACGGGGACGTTTTCCACGCCGACGTCGACATGGGCGATCCCGACATGAAGGGCGTCGACGGGATGTTCGCGCTCGAAGGGCTCTCCGAGGACCTCGAACTTCTCGGCACGACGCCCGAGGTCGACGCGATCAACGACGGCGAATACGACGACGGCTTCGACGCGTTCGTCGCGGCCGAGAGCGCCGGCGAGGTCGAGGCCGTGATCGAATCGGTCGGCAAGATCGCCGGCGGGACCGTCTCGGCGGTCGACGCCGACGCCGTCGGGGCGGCGGCCGAGGCGGCGGACGAGGAACCCGACGAGGCGGCCGAGGCCGACGACGAGGCGTCAAGCGATGGGGACGACGACTCGGAGGACGCCGACGCCGATTCCGAGTCCAGCGACTCCGACCGCGGCTCGAACGACTCCGGCCCGGACACCGAGCAGATCGAGGAGATCCAGACGGTCCGGGTCGACGTCGACCAACTCGACGACCTCCACGGACAGGTCGAACAGCTCGTGACCAGTCGGATCAAGCTCCGACGGTCGGTCGAGCAGGCCCAACTCGACAGCGCCGAGGACCACCTCGACGAACTCGACAAGATCACCTCCAGCCTTCAGGACACCGTGATGGACATGCGGCTCGTCCCGCTCAAGAAGGTCGTCGACAAGTTCCCGCGGCTGGTCAGAGACCTCGCGCGCTCTCAGGACAAGGATATCGACTTCGAGATGGAGGGGACCGACATCGAGCTCGACCGCACCATCCTCGACGAGATCAGCGATCCGCTGATGCACCTGCTTCGCAACGCCGCCGACCACGGCGTCGAGTCCCCCGACGAGCGCGAAGCGGCCGGCAAGCCCCGCGAGGGGAACATCCGACTGCGCGGGTTCCGCGAGCGCGACCGGGTCACGATCGAGGTCGAGGACGACGGCCGGGGCATCGACCCGGACGCGATCCGGGACAAGGCGGTCGAAGAGGACGTGATGACTCGCGAGGAGGCCGACGGACTCGACGATCAGGAGGCCCAAGAGCTCATCTTCCACGCGGGGTTCTCGACGACCGAGGAAGTGACCGACGTGAGCGGTCGCGGCGTCGGGATGGACGTGGTCCGGGACACCGTCACGCGACTCGACGGCACCATCGAGGTCGACTCCGAACCCGGCGAGGGGACGACTATCGGTCTCTCGTTGCCGGTCACCGTCGCGATCGTCAAGATCCTGTTCGTCCAGTCGGGCGACGAAGAGTACGGCATCCCGATCAAGAACGTCGACGAGATCCGCCGGATGGAGGACGTCAAGACCGTCGAGGGCGAGGAGGTCGTGACCCACGACGACACGGTCTACCCGCTGGTCAGGCTGGGCGAGGCGCTGAACGTCCCCGGCGAGACCAAGAACGGCGACGGGATGTTGGTTCGGGTCAAAGAGTCCGAGCGCCAGGTCGCGATCCACTGTGACGCCGTGAGTCGTCAGGAAGAGGTCGTCGTCAAGCCGTTCGAGGGCATCCTCTCGGGCATCCCGGGGCTGTCGGGTGCGGCCGTCCTCGGCGAGGGCGACGTGGTGACTATTCTGGACGTGGAGACGCTATGAGCGGAGCTGATTCGAACTTGAAGGTAGACATACGAAAGCTCACCATCTTCAATCAGATGGCAAAGGAGGGCGCGAACACCGTCGCTGACCATCTCAACCAGATGACGGGAATGGAGACCGAGATGGAGATCACGAAGATAAACTTCCTCGACATCGAGGACATCAAGACCCATGTCGGCCACGACAAACAGGTCGGCATCCACATCCAGCTCACCGAGTCCCCGCACGGGTACATCCTGTTCCTGTTCAGCGCTCGGAGCGCGAAGACACTGGCGTCGGGGATGCTGCCGGGCGACTCCGGTGGGTCGTCGAACGGCTTTTCCGACATGGAGAAGTCGGCGGTCCAGGAGATCGGCAACATCATGACCAGCGGGTTCATCGACGGGTGGGCGAACGTCCTCAACACGACGATCGACATCTCGACGCCGAAGTTCACCTACGGCGCGGGGTCGCGGATGGTCGAGAACCTGATGGGGAGCCGTCCGGATGAGATGGCGCTGGTGTTCGACTCACGGGTTCACGCCCGCGACGCGGACGTGGAGGTCAAGGTGTACACCTTCCCGGAGCTCCCCGAGCTCGTCGAGCTCATGAAGCAGATCGACATATGAAAGTAGACATCGAGGCGCTCGGATCGTTCAGCCGAACCGCCCACGACGGCGCCGAGCGCGCGGCCGAAAATCTCACCGGACTGACGGGGATCGAGACGACGGCCGACGTGACCGCGGTCACGCTCGCCCGCGAGGACAGCCTCGTCCGCGAGGATCGGGACCGCATCGGTGTGGTCGTGGACTTCGACGGCGAGATTTCGGGGGCGACGGTGCTGTCGTTCCCGCCACAGGGCGTCGAGACCGTGCTCGGGGCGCTGTTGCCGGGCGACGGCCTCGACGAGAGCGCAGTCCAGGAGGTCGGCAACATCGTCACCAGCGGGTTCGTCGACGCGTGGGCCGACCGGCTGTCGACCACCCTCGACATCACGCCGCCGACGTACGTCGAGGGAACAGACGCGGACATCCTCGAGGCGGCGTCGTTCGAGAGCGACCGCGCGTTCGTCTTCCGGAGCCGGCTGAGCGCGGTCGGCGAGGCCCTCGACTTCGAGTTCTACATGTTCCCCGACAACGATTCGATGACGCGGATGCTGTCGGACGGTAGCGGCGACGGCTCGGTCCCGCTCGCGAAGCTCTCGACGCTCCAAGAGATGGCCCAATCGGGCGCCGCGACCGCGGCTGACAGCGTCTCGGCGATGACCGGAATCGACACCTCCGTCGACATCTCCGAACTCCGATTCGCGCCGATCGAGTCCATCCCCGCCGAACTCAGCGACCGCCGTCACGTCGGTGTCGTGCTCGGATTCGGCGAGGGGCCTGACGGCTACGTCCTGATCCTGTTCGACGAGTCGTCGGCCAGAGCGGTCGTCGACGCGCTCGCGCCCGACGCGGCCGCAACCGACTCGTTCGACGAGATGGCCGAGAGCGCGATCCGGGAGATCGGGAACGTGATGACGAGTAGCTTCGTCGACGGGTGGGCGAACGTCCTCGACACGACCATCGCCATCTCGACGCCCCAGTTCGTCGACGACATGGGCCGGGCGGTCGCCGACTCGGTAGTCGCGCGGCTCGGCCAGCGACAGGCGTTCGCGTTCCTGTTCGACGCCACCATCCGGGCCGACGACCGGGCGTTCGACTGCGAGATCTACGCGATCCCCGAGGAGACCCAACTCGAGGCAACCCTCGACGACATCGATCCGGACGCCACGGCCGAACGCTCGACCAGAGCGGGGTCGCTGTGACGATGACCGCCGAGCGCCCGCTCCGGGGCGACGGGCCGCCCGACCGCGTTCGAGTCGGCGTCGCCGAGATCGGCGTCGCCGCCGCCGACACCGTCCTCACGACCAGCGGGCTCGGCTCGTGTGTCGGGATCGCGATCGGGGATCCCGCCGCGGGCGTCGCCGGGCTCGCGCACGTAATGCTTCCGACCCCGGCCGACGACGAGGCGCGACCGGCCAAGTCGGTCCCGACCGGAGTCGAGGCGCTGCTGGAGGCGGTCGCCGACGCGGGCGCCGACCTCGACCGCGTCGAGGCCAAGCTCGCGGGCGGCAGTCAGATGCTCGACTTCTCGGGGGTCGGCGCCGGCGTCGGCGAGCGCAACGCCGAGGCGGCTCGCGAGGCGCTCGCCGACAGGGGCATTCGCGTCGTGGCCGCCGACGTCGGCGGGAGCCACGGTCGGTCGGTTCGGGTCCACCCGCGGACGTGGACGCTCACGATCACCAGCGCGACCGACGGGGAGGTGGAGCTGTGAGCGACGACGCGTTCGACCGGCTGCTCCGGTACGTCGAGGACGAGCTCGACTTCGCCACCAGCTACTACGACAACGCGTATCTCGATCGCCGGGTCTCCTCGCGGATGCGACGGACCGACTGCGAGGAGTACGGTGCGTACCACGAGCTGTTGCGCGAGGACGAAGACGAACGCGAGGCGCTGCTCGACGCCTTCTCGGTCAACGTGACCAGCTTCTTCCGCAACCCCGACGTGTGGGCGGAGATCAGATCGGTTCTGCGGTCGCTGTCGGCCGAGAACCGTCGGGTCCGGCTCTGGAGCGCGGCCTGCTCGGACGGCCGCGAGCCTTACTCGCTGGCGATGCTGGCGCTGGACGACCCGGAGGTAGACGAGTCGAAGGTCGAGATAACCGCGACCGACATCGACCGCGAGATACTCGCGGCCGCGCGCCGAGGCGTCTACCAGAGCACTCGAACCACCGACATCGACGAGCAGCTCGCGCCGCTCGAGGAGTACGAGCGGTACGTCGAACCAGACGACGGCCGTTTCGAGGTCGCAGACGTCGTCAAGGACCTCGTCTCTTTCGAGCGCCACGACCTCATCAACGGCGATCCCAAGAGCGACTTCGATTTCGTCGTGTGTCGGAACCTGTTCATCTACATCGACGCCGAGCACAAGCTCCCGATCCTCGATACCGTCTCGAAGTCGCTCCGAAAGGGCGGGTATCTGGTGATCGGGAAGACCGAGACGTTGCCCGAACAGCTCAAGCCGTGCTTCGAACCGGTGGCTCGCCGACTCCGCGTATATAAGAAAACTGACGATATACCCATTCGGCGATGACGCACCGAAACGGGTCGTAGAACCGATTAGGATCCGGATTATTCCCCGTCATAGACAGTATCAGTACTGATAACTCAGGGGGAAGATTAATGTGGCGGAAGTCCGCTGTTGTCGGTAATGAAACTTCTCGGCCTCGGCGACCAGTTCGTCTACCTCCTCGGGACGGGCTTGGTCGGCATGGGTATCATGGACTTCATGGACGAGGAAGAGGGTGAGAACGCCGACGGCGACGGCGAAGACGACGACCTGTTCGGCGACGGAATGGGCGAGGAGATGGACGACGACTTCGGGGGGATGGACGACGGGATGGAGATGGACGACGACTTCGGGGGGATGGACGACGGGATGGAGATGGACGACGACTTCGGGGGGATGGACGACGGGATGGGCGGCGGTGGCGAGGAGTTCGGCATGGGGGGCGGCGGCGGAGGCGGCGGCGCCGCGACCCAGGAACTGGAAAACCGGATCGACGAGCTCGAAAACGAGGTCGCGGAGATCTCCTCGACCGTCGGGACGGTCCGAAGCGAGAACGAGCAGATCAGCGCCAAGGTCGACGACACCGAGGAGAACGTCCGCAAACTGCTCGAGATCTACGAGATGGTCACCCGTGGAGTCAACCCGTTCGTCGACGACGTCCAGGGCGGCGGCATGGGTGGCGACGGGTTCGACGGCGCGGGCGGTGGCGGCGGGAGCTTCGGCCTGTTCGACGGTGAGGAGGAGACCGAAGAGGAAGAGGACTTGGACGACGACGTGGCAGACGCCGAGGCCGAGAGTTTCTTCGAAGACGACTTCGAGGAGGAGGCCGACGATGAGTTCGAGGACGACTTCGAAGAGGAAGCCGACGAAGAGTTCGAGGACGACTTCGAGGCGGATGCGGCCGACGACCTCGGCTTCGACGATCCGGACGAGGGTATGGGTGACGACGCCTTCGGCGACGGAATGGACATGGACGGCGGAATGGATATGGGCGGAGATATGGACGACGACGGCGACGACGGTGGACAGGCCGGCGGTTCGACGTTCGCCGAACTGAAAGAGGAGTACGAGTCGGGCGACGCCGACTGGGCGAACGGCGAGGAGACCGCCTCGGAGGTCGACACAGAGGTGGAGCCCGAACCCGAACCCGACCCCGACCTCGACCCCGAGCCAGAGCCCGAACCAACCGTCGAGAGCGAACCCGACGACGGCGGCTTCGAATTCGAGGAGCCTGCCGACTCGACCGACACCGCCGAGACCGAACCGGTCGCGACCGAAACCCGACAGTCGGGACTCGACAGCAAGCCCTACCTCGCGGAGCTTCCGAGCGGCTACGTCGCGGACCTCGTGGTGATGGAGTGGCTCGAGTTCCTCGTGACGGAGTTCGGTCCCGAAGACGCGGTCCGGACGATCACCTACTACGGGGACATCGGCTGGGTCAGCGAGTCAGTCGAGGAAGAACTGCTGGCGTACGTCGGCGGGTTCGCCGACGTCGAGGAGGTCGATCCCGACGAGACCGGGCCCGCGACGCTCGCCATCGACGACCACATCCAAAGCCTCACCTTCCTGAGCCAGCTGACCGGCGATGCTGTCCAGCGGAAGATCGTCGAGCACTGCGCACAGATCCGTGGTGGGAGCGATGGGATTCAGCGTTAGCGGCGGGACGGTGGTCCTGTTCCTCGGCATCGTCATCAGCTTCGGGATGGCCTACACCGCGGCGAGCAACGGCCTCGAGCTGGTCAACGACGCCTACGAGGACAGCACCGACGACGAACTCGTCCGGGAGAACACGGACGTGAGCATCGGTCAAGCCTCGAATACGGGCTCGACGACGCTGAACGTGACCGTCGAGAACACCGGCTCGACGACCCTCTCGGTGAATGACACCGACCTTCTTATAGATGGAAACTACACCTCCCTCACGGACGAAAATATGATCACGCTGGACGTCGACGGCAACTCGGAGACGGACCTCTGGGTGCCCGGCGAGACCCTCCACATCGAGTACGATTACGGCTCCGATCCCGCTCCGAGCCGGGTGAAGATCGTCACCGAGCCGGGCGTCTCCGCGTCGGCGGGGGTGAGCTAAATGGCGAGCGTCTCCAGTTCCCACCTCATCCTGTTCATCGCGAGCCTGCTCATCGCGGCGAGCGTCGCGGGGACGTTCACGCAGGGCGTCCAGCGGCTGTCGTCGGCGCTCGGCGACCGGAGCCTCGATGTCTCCCAAGACGTCCGAACCGACGTCGAGATCATCAGCGATCCCGCGAGCACCGACGCGATTTACGACGACGGTAGCAACACGGTGACCGTGCTGGTGAAAAACACCGGGTCGTTGGATCTCCCCGCCGACAGTGACCAGATTGAAGTGCTGGTAGACGGCACGTATCAGGTAGACGTTACGGTGGAAGTCCTCGACGGCGAGGCGTGGCGGGTCGGAAACGTCGCTAGGTTGGAAATACCGCTCGACAGCGGGCTCGGCGCCGGCGACCACCGCGTGACCGTCATCGTCAACAACGACGAGGAGGTGCTTGAGTTCCGAACATGACACGAGACAATCTCTACTCGCTCGGCCTCGAAGACCACGACCGACTGAACCACGAACTCGGGGGCGGCATCCCCCGCGGCTCGATCATCCTCATCGAGGGCGACTACGGGGCCGGCAAGTCCGCGATGAGCCAGCGGTTCAGCTACGGGCTCTGCGAGACGGGTCACTCGGTCACGCTGTTGTCGACCGAACTCACCATCGGCGGGTTCATCGACCAGATGCACTCGCTGTCGTACGGCGTCGAGGACCACCTCCTCGACGAGCGCCTCCTGTTCCTTCACGCCGACGTCGACACCGGTAGCGGCCGGCGGCTCACCCGTCCGGACGAAGACGACGAGGGGAATCGCAAGGAACTGCTCAATCGGCTGATGAACGCCGAGGCGATGTGGAACGCCGACGTGGTCGTCATCGACACCTTCGACGCCATCCTCCGCAACGACCCCATGTTCGAGGCGCTCATTCGACAGAACGAGGAGCGTCAGGCGGCCCTCGAGATCATCTCCTTTTTCCGCGATCTGGTCTCGCAGGGGAAGGTCATCGTCCTGACGGTCGACCCGTCGACGGTCGACGAGGAGGCGATCGGACCCTTCCGGGCCATCGCGGACGTGTTCATGGAGCTTCAGATGGTCGAGGTCGGCAACGACGTACGACGGAACATCTCCGTCAAGCGGTTCGCCGGGATGGGCGAACAGGTCGGCGACACCATCGGGTTCTCGGTGCGCGCCGACGCCGGAATCGTCATCGAGAGCCGTAGCGTGGCGTAAGGACCACCATGACCGAACACGGGACCGCACAGATTCAAGACGACCTTCGGGAAGTCGCCATGCGCCGGCCCCACCTGCGGGACTACCTCAAGCGGTTCAAGCAGTTCACCGGGGAGTTCCCCCGACTCATCGACGAACCCTCCGACGAGTGGGAGGCCGACAAGCCGAACGTGATCTACCCCGTCGGCGGTCCCATCTACTGTCACATCTACGGCGACGTGGGTCAGGACACCGAGTACTACGCGGTCGAGCCCGACCTCTCGGGGACCGAACAAGAGCTGTTCGGCAACGTTCGGAGTCAGATCCTCGAACGGAGTGTGAACAAGCCCGCGCCCGCAAACGAGTCCGAGTACGACGACCGCATCGAGGAGTTGCTCGACGAAACGGTCGCGATCAACGACGGCGACGGGGGCGCGGGCCGAAGCGTCACCAACCTCTCGCCCCAGGAGATCCTCCAGTGGATCAAGGAAGTCTCGTACAACGACTTCAAGCAGGGCGTCCGGTCGTTCTCGACCGAGGACGTCGTCCGAACGGTCAAAGAGCTGACGAACATCGGCACCTACGAGGTCTCCGAGCAGACCTACGAGAACATCCGGTATCGGCTGAACCGCGACATCGTGGGGTTCGGGCCGCTCGAACCCATCATGCGCGACCCCGCAAACGAGGACATTCACGTCATCGGCCCCCACGAGACGTACGTCGACCACGGCACGTTCGGGATGTTGGGAACCAGCGTCGACTTCGGGACGCCCGAGCAGTTCGACAACTGGCTCCGAAACATGGGCGAACGCATCGGCGACCCGGTTTCTGACTCCGACCCCATCGTCGACTCGACGCTGCCCGACGGGTCGCGTATCAACATCATCTACTCCGACGACGTGAGCCTGAAGGGCCCGAGCCTCACCATCCGGCAGGGCGAGGGTACGCCGCTGTCGGTCGCCCAGATTACCAAGTGGGGGACGCTGTCGCCGAAGCTGGCGGCGTACCTCTGGCTCTGTCTGGAGAACGAACAGACCGTGTTCGTCGTCGGGGAGACGGCGTCCGGGAAGACGACGACGCTGAACTGTATCATGTCGTTCATCCCGCGGGACTCGAAGATCTACACCGCGGAGGACACCGCCGAGGTCCTGCCGCCCCACGACACCTGGCAGCAGTTGCTCACTCGGGAGGGCGGCGGCGAGGATTCCTCGGACGTCGACATGTTCGACCTCGTCGCGGCCGCGCTCCGGTCGCGCCCCGACTACATCATCGTCGGGGAGGTGCGTGGCGAGGAGGGTCGAATGGCGTTCCAGGCGGCCCAGACCGGCCACCCAGTGATGCTGACGTTCCACGCGAGCGACATCGTCTCGATGATCCAGCGGTTCACCGGCGACCCGATCAACATCCCCGAGACGTTCATGGACAACGCCGACGTCGCGCTGTTCCAGAACCGCGTCAAGCAGGGCGACGACGTGTTGCGCCGGGTCACGTCGGTCCAGGAGATCGAGGGCTACTCGAAGGAGATGGGCGGGGTCGTCACCCGACAGGCGTTCTACTGGGACCCCGTCGAGGACGAGATCGTCTTCCAGGGGATGAACAACTCCTTCGTGCTCGAAGAGCAGATCGCGACCCTGCTCGGGTACGAGAACACCCGCGACATCTACAACGAACTCGATTTCCGGGCGGAGCTGTTCGAGCGCATGATCGAGGAGAACATCCTCGGCTACCACGAGGTCAACGAAGCCATCGAGGCGTTCCAGCGCGACGGCGTCGATGGGCTCCCGTTCGACATCCACCGGTCGTTCGACTAGTCGGAGTCTGCCCTATACCGATTGCGGTCTGTCTGTGGGTTTCGGCGCCCGAGCCCCGCTCGCACCGTGTTTTGGATCGACGTTCCCGGCTTACAAGATTTATGACGGTGGGGCCTAAATCCCGCGAACACGACTCGACTCTCGACGACCATGGCAGGCACCGAACAACCCGCGTCGAACGCGAAAGACCTCCTCGCAGGCTTCGCCTCCTCGACGGTCGAGTCCTACCAGCAGATGGAGACGCCAGTCTCCCGGTACCTCGCGGTGGTCGTCGGGCCGTCGATCCTGTTTTTCGTGCTCAGCGTCGCGGTCTTCGTCATCACCGACTTTCCCCTACTCGTCTCGGTGCCGATTCCGCTGCTCGGAACGCTCGCGCTGGTCGTCGCGGTCATCTACCCCAAGATCCTGCGCGATCAGAAGCGCAAGGAGATCGAGGATCGCCTTCACCTGTTTATCACCCACATGACGATCCTCTCGACCGCGAACATCGACCGCGTCGAGGTGTTCCGGACGCTCGGTGAGGAAGAGGAGTACGGCGCGCTCTCCGAGGAGATGCGCCGGATAACGCAACTGGTCGACACCTGGAATCAGAGCCTCGACGACGCGCTCCGAATCCGAGCGGACAAGTCACCGAGCAAGCCGTTCGCCGACTTCCTCGACCGCCTCGCCTACACCATCAACGCCGGCCAGGAGATCCAGGACTTTCTGCTGAGCGAGCAGGACGTGGTCATCCAAAACTACGTCACGATCTACGAGGGTTCGCTTCAGAACCTCGAAGTGATGAAAGACCTCTACCTCTCGATGGTGCTCTCGGTGACGTTCGCGCTCGTGTTCGCTACGGTTCTGCCCATCCTGACCGGTACGAACCCGACGATGACGGTCGGAGCCGTTGTATTGCTGTTCGCGTTCGTTCAGACGGGTTTCCTGCTGCTGATCCGGAACACCGCCCCGTACGATCCGGTGTGGTTTCACCCCGAGCACCGGACGACCGGCTCGGAGTGGCGGATTCGCATCGCCGTCGCGGTCGGCGTGGTGCTCACGCTCGTGGCTATCGCCGTCTGTCTGCTGGTGTTGATGGGCCAGACCGGCATCGACCCCGACTCGATCCCGCTGCCGTTCTTCGCCGCGATCCCGACCACGCCGCTTTTGATCCCGGGTATCGTCGTCCGGAGCGAAGAAGAGGAGATCAAGGAGCGCGACGAGGAGTTCACCAGCTTCATCCGGGCGCTCGGCGCGACCGAGACCGCGAAACAGAGCACGACGACGAAAGTTCTCGAGAGCCTGCGCGGCAAGAACTTCGGCGCGCTGACCGACAACGTCGACGACCTCTACAAGCGGCTCAACATGCGGATCGAAGCGGAACTGGCGTGGCGCCACTTCACGGCCGAGTCGCGGTCGTACCTCATCCAGAAGTTCAGCGAGATGTTCCTGATCGGCCGCCAGATGGGTGGCGATCCGAAGAAGCTGGGCGAGCTCATCTCGAGTAACATGAACGAGGTGCTTCAACTCCGGGAGCGGCGCACCCAGTCGACGGTGACGCTCATCGGCGTCCTCTACGGCATCACGGCGGCGTCGACGTTTGCCTTTTTCATCGGACTCGAAATCGTCGATGTGCTGGCAGGGATGTCGATCGGACTGAATACCGCACAGTTCGACTTCGGCACCATCATCCACACTGAGGTGTACGATATCCAGACCATCGAATACCTGTTGTTGATTATTATCCTGCTCAACTCCATCCTGTCGTCGCTGATGATCCGGATCGCCGACGGCGGTCACAAGGTCAACACCTACGTCCACTACGTGTTGTTGACCTGGGTGTCGAGCGTGATCGCGGTGTTCACTCAGTTCGTCGTGGGCTCGTTCCTGAACGTCTGACCGGCGGCGAACCGAAAAAATATGTACATCCTGTTCGAATGTCCGTCCAACGAGACGGCCGACTCGCCGGGTCTCGACCAACCATGTCCGAAAAGGTCATCGCCGACTTCGTCGCGCGCTTCACCCTCGACACGTTCGACACCCCCGAGCCCGTCCGGGGTCGCATCGTGTTGAGCAAAAAGCGGCTGGTGATGGCGACCGACGACTCCAAGACCACGATCCCCCTCACGGCGATCTTCGACGTCAACGTCGGCCACGTCCCCGGCGACCTCGAATCGTTCTTTCAAGACACCATCACGATCGCGTACCGTGACGGCGACGCCCGGCGGACGGCGGTCGTCGAGGCTGGCTCCGAGGAGGTCTCGCGGTTCAAGACCGTCTTGTTCAAGGCCGAGCTCACCGGATCGAAGGCGAAAGTCAAACACCCCGCTCGGGTGGGCGGTCGAGTGACCGACGCGACGTTTCGCCCCGCCAAGCTCCGGATCGCGCCCGGAACGGTCCGGTTCGAGGGACCCGGATCGATGACCGTCGAGCTCGCCAACGTCACCTACTTCCAGAAAGAAGAACGTGAGAGCGAGCAGGTGATCGTGTTGCGCCACGCCGAGGAGGGCCAGTCGGTCACCTCGGAGTTTACGCTCCAGAGCGAGCGCAAACTCAACCTGCTCGGCCGATACCTCCGGCTGGAGTACTCCGAACTCGCCCGCGAGGTCGAAGACGTCGAGCTCTCGGAGGACGCGATGGAGGCGCTGGTCGCTATCTACTCCGGCGCGACCAGCGGGGACCTCGCCGGGATGTTGGGGCTCGACTCGAGTCAGGTCACGATGGTCCTCAACGACCTCACGGACGAGGGGCTAATCGAGGAGGGCCAGAAGGGCGTGTCGCTGACCGCGCAGGGGCAGTTGGTCGTCAGCGACCGCATCGAGTCGGTCAACACCTGAGGGCCCACCGCTCGTCGCCCCACCGATACAGAGCGGACGCCCGCGATCCCCAAACGTAGCGAAACGGTTACTTCCGTCCGCGCTAAACATGACAAAGACACCGCGATACGAACTGACGACCGTGGAAGGGTAGCTCAGTGGTAGAGCGCCACCGGTTTTCCGGTGGCAGCCCGACAGGCTTCGCGTGGTTCGACTCCCGCCCCTTCCGCTCTCGTGACAACTCGCCCGGCACGCACCGTCGAGCGAGACTCGCTTCTCGCGGCGCGCGGACGAACTCCATCGGTGAGACGGCTTCTCGCGGAACGCCGCGTTACCGGGGGCCGATCGGCTCGCGCGGCAGGGGCTCGTCGTCTTTGAGGTCCGCGGCGATCTCGCCC
The DNA here is from genome assembly GCF_004765795.1 of Halorussus marinus. Lineage (GTDB taxonomy): Archaea > Halobacteriota > Halobacteria > Halobacteriales > Haladaptataceae > Halorussus > Halorussus marinus. Next base: position 3,350 of record NZ_SBIV01000008.1, on the reverse strand, counting down.
ATCGTCTCGACGGTGAGCGGCGTCCGGTCTCGGACCGCGGCGAGGTGTTCGAGGATCGCCCTCATCCGGTCGAAGTCCCGCTCGTCGGTCAGGTTGTTCGGATGGAGCCACATGTGGAACACGCCGTCGCCGGTCGACGCCCGGTCGATACCTCGGCGGGCCATCTCGACGACCGGATCGCCGGTCGCCCGTTCGACCGCCGAGCGCGCTCGCCCCTCGAAGCCGAACAGGTAGAGCGACGCCGGCACGTTCACCAGTCCGTACTCGTCGATCTCCGGGATGACCATCGTGGGCGAGACCGCGCCGGTCGGCCAGCCCAGGAGCTTCGCGGCCGACCCGAGCGGGCCGCGGTCGTACCACCGTCTGGGTTTGGTCCCTCGGTAGGACGTGACGCCGTAGGCCGCAAGCACGTCCCGGTGACCGACGTAGTTTCGGGGGAAGACGACCGAGTCGACCGAACTGCCGCGGTCCTCGGCGATCTCGACGCACTCGCGCATCTCGGCGGCGGCGATCTCGCGGGTCGTGTGCCCGAACTCGACGTGCGAGAAGGTGTGGCTCCCGATCTCGTGGTCCGCGTCGGCGGCCTCGATCGCGTCGACCAGCTTCGAGCCGTACCACCGGTCGTCGCGGCCCTCCCAGCTCCCGGGGTCGCGCTCGAACCAGCCGTCGGGGGTCGGGTGGCCGGCGTGCTCGCCGTCGCAACTGTCGAGCATGAGGTGGCCTACCACGGCCCACGTCGCGGGCACGTCGAAGTCGTCGAACAGTTCCAACAGCCCGAGCCACGACTCGCGAGCCGCCGAGACCCGGTCCTCGGCCAGTTCGTCGTGATCGTGGAAGCCCCACGCGAGTTCCGCATCGAGCGAGAGTACGACAGACCCCATCGTAGCGAATCTATCGGAGCCTCGGCGAGTAAATCGGTCCGACCGTTCAGAAGCGTTCTCCACGGTAATCGGGTGTTTCCTACTCGACGGTGACGCTCTTCGCGAGGTTTCTCGGCTTGTCGATCGGTCGATCGAGCAGGTCGGCGGCGTAGTACGACAGCAACTGGAGCTGGACGTTCGCCAGCACGCCCGCCACGTCTGGATGGGTGTCCGGGATCGTCAGCACGTCGTCGGCGTACTGGCGGGCGCCGTCGGCGTCGCCGCGGGCGATCGCGACCACGGGCGCGCCCCGCGCCTCGGCCTCCTTGACGTTGCCCAGCGTCTTCTCGTCGTTCCGACCGGTGAACACCGCGAAGACCGGGGTGTCGGGGGTCACCAGCGCGAGCGGCCCGTGCTTGAGTTCGCCGGCCGCGAACCCCTCGGCGTGCTCGTAGGAGATCTCCTTGAACTTCAGCGCGCCCTCCAGGGCGACCGGGAACACCGATCCGCGACCGATGAAGAAGTAGGCGTCGCTGTCGCGGTACTCCGCGGCGACCCGTCGGGCGCTCGTGTAATCGAGGATCTGCTGGACGTGGCCCGGTAGCTCCGAGAGTGCCTCGAGGCGCTCGCGCGCGCCGTCGGTCCGGGTGCCGGTCACGTCCCGGACGAGTCGCTCGCCGAGCAGCGCCAGCGACACCACCTGCGAGGAGAACGTCTTGGTCGCGGCGACGCCGATCTCGGGGCCCGCGCGGATGAACAGCGCGTCGTCACACTCCCGTGCGGCGGTCGAACCGACGACGTTCGTGACCGCGAGCGTCGGCGCCCCGCTGGCGGTGGCCTGCCGCAGGGCCGCCAGCGTGTCGGCGGTCTCGCCGCTCTGGGTCACGCCGATCACCAGCGTCTCCTCGTCGACGGGTGGCTGTGCGGTCGCGTATTCGCTGGCGAGAAACGCCTGGGCCGGGACGCCGCCTTCGGAGAGGAACTGGGCGCCGACCAGCCCCGCGTGGTACGAGGTGCCACAGGCGACGAACTGGACCCGCTTCACGCCCTCGAAGGTCCCCGGCGGGAAGTCTTCGAGGTGGATCTCGCCGGTCGCGGGGTCGGCCCGCCCGCGGAGGGTCTGGCGGAGCGCGGCGGGCTGTTCGTGGATCTCCTTGAGCATGTAGTGGTCGTAGCCGCCTTTCCCGGCGTCTTCGGGGTCCCAGTCGACCGTCCGGATCGCCCGGTCGACCCGCTCGCCGTCGGCGCTCGTGATCCGGTGGCCGTCGGGCTCGACGACGACCACGTCGCCGTCGTCGAGGTAGACGACGTCGTCGGTGAAATCGAGGAACGCGGGCACGTCGCTCGCGAGGAAGTACTCGCCGTCGCTGACGCCCAACACCAGCGGCGACCCCCGACGGGTCGCGTACACCGCGTGGTCGTGGCTGGTGATCATCGCCACGGCGTAGCTCCCCGACAGCTTCTCGATAGTCCGCCGAAACGCGGTCTCGGGGTCGTCACCGTCGTCGAGCGCCTCCTCGACGAGGTGGGGGACGACCTCGGTGTCGGTGTCGCTCGTGAACTCGTGGCCGCGGTCGGCGAGTTCGGATTTGAGCTCGTCGTAGTTCTCGATGATTCCGTTGTGGACGATCGCGACGTCGCCGGTGCAGTCGGTGTGGGGGTGGGCGTTGGCATCTGTCGGCGGCCCGTGGGTCGACCACCGCGTGTGACCGATGCCGAGGCCGCCGTCTGGCACCTCGTCGGCGAGAGCCTCCTTCAGGTGGGAGATCTCGCCCTCGCGTTTGACCACTTCGGGTCCGCTACCGTTCTTTACCGCCAGCCCGGCCGAGTCGTACCCCCGGTACTCGAGGTTCTCGAGTCCGGTGAGCAACTCGTCGACCGCGCCGTCGTTACCGCCGATACGGGCGATGATACCACACATTAGTGAGCCCCCGTCGAGTTCGTTCCTGTCATAGTTGAGTTCGTCGCGACACGGCGTTCGCTCGGGACGGCGTCCCGCGGTCTGTCGAGCGGCAGTCGGCTAGGGTGTCCGTAGTTCATATCCATCACACGTTGTGTCGTCCAGACCGCCCCGAAGAACGGGGAGCGGGCGATACTCCAGTGGAGGCGTCGGCTCCCCTTTGTTATACGCCTGCTGACCCGGTCGTAGGCGCTGATACGCTCGACGTAGGACCGACTTAAGCTCCGGACGCCCGCCCGAGCGCCGATTCGTCCCGACACCGGGCTGACCGTTCGGGATCGCCTTCCCGGTCAGATGTGTGCGCCCACGTTTCGGGTACCGGACGCTTACCGAGCCACAAGAGGGGGGTAACAAAATATCGCGTGCTGGTTAGTGTCGACGATGACACGGACGCAAGCGGTCGTCCTCGCGGCGGGTGAAGGCACGCGGATCCGCCCGCTGTCGGCGTCGCTCCCGAAACCGATGTTGCCGGTCGCCGACCGGCCGCTGGCCGCCCACGCCGCGGCCGCCGCCGTCCGGGCCGGCGCCGA
>NZ_SBIV01000007.1 GCF_004765795.1 Halorussus marinus | reverse complement strand
GCTTCGCCGTGCGAGCGCGGTCATGGTTTCGTGAGTTCCGCGAGATCGCGCTGATGTGTGTCGTCTATAACATCAAACGCTTCGTCAAACAGTGAATCTCTCCGCCTTACAGCGATTCAACACAGCCACCCGAGATCATTGCTAACTCGCCATACTCTGCACTCCAAATCTTCGCTGAGTGGGCTCACCGTGGACTGGCGATGACGGCCGGGGTTCTGATCGTCGGCACGACCCTTGGAGCGTGGGTGACACACCGTAATACCCCGATTGTCAAATGGTCGGCCACGGCCGCTCTCGTCCTCCTTCCGTTACAGGTTATCCTCGGAGGATTGACCGTCACGGAAGATCTCCAACCGACCATCGTGACGACGCATCTGGGCGTGGCAATTCTCATTCTCCTCTGTCTCCTGACGACCTGCCTCGTCGCATATCTCCGCCGCTGATGACCCCTTGCGTATAACACAATGCCACAGATACCGACGATTCAGCTCACTATGAGAGCAGAACACGGAGCCTATGAAATCTACACTTGGAGTAGTGATCACGAATGACTGCCCATACCTGCCCGATCTGTACAGATCAATTCGAAACAGCTGGAGCAGCGCGTGACCACACATGGAACGTTCACAGCGCCTGCCATTATTGTGGCGAACAACTCGGTGACGAGACTGACGAGCAGCTCTACAGACACTGGCTCGTCGCGCACCCCGACGACCTCTCAGGTGTGGATTACAAACGGGCTGAGACAGCCGTTGATTCACTCACGTTCTCAGAGCGGCTCTCCGAGGGAGGTGTTGGAGCTGCTGTCGGAGGACTAACCCGCCGACAGCTTCTCCTCGGCGGTGGTGGTGCCGCCACTGCCGGTCTCGTGATCGGCGCCACCGCTCTCTCTAACAATACGAGCACTGAGCCGGATGACGGCGCGACTGCTGGAGGTGATACGGGTGCCGTTACCACTGCCCCGATTCCCGACTCGCCTGGAGACTTCCGCTATGCGACGATGGGGTCTGCTGATGCCGATGTCATGGTCACATACTTCGGGAGCTGGAAGTGTCCGTACTGCGCCCAGTTCAGTACGGAGATGCTTTCACAACTCGTGACGGACTACGTGGAACCAGGAACAATTGCGCTCGAGTTCCGCAATCTGGCATATATCGGTGGCGACCCATTTTTGGGCCCCGATGCACCGGCAGCCGGTCAGGCCGGATTAGCCGTCTGGAACACCGACCCAGCCTCATACTGGGCGTTTCACGAATACGTGTTCGGGAATCAACCACCCGAGAGCGACCAGTGGGCGACCGCCGAGAGATTGGTCGAGTTTGCTCAGGCCGCAGGCGTCTCCGAGACAGCGTCGGTCCGCACGGCCATCCAAGAAAATCAGTATGACGACGCGCTGCGGGCGACTGACAGGGCTGCGAGCGATGTCGGTGTCGATGCCACACCCACGCTCCTCATCGATGGCATGACGGTCAATCCACTCGGAAACGAAGAGCGAGTAAGACAGCTGATCGAAGATGCAGCTGGATCAAACTGAGTCATGGATGTCCGACGGACGATTCTGGCTTGCAGGCGGGGCAGGCGTCGCGGCGATTGCAACCCTGGGAAGCCTCTGGTTCAGTCTCGGCCTCGGTCTCGTTCCGTGTACCCTCTGCTGGTACCAACGTATCCTCATGTATCCGCTTGTCGTCGTTCTCGGCGTTGCCGCCCTCGAGAGCCACAACACAATCTGGCGAACAGTCGTGCCACTATCCGTGGTGGGAGCTTCAATCGCGGGATATCACTCCGTACTCCAAGCAACGACGGCCTCATGCACCTTTGCTGGCCCCTGTGCAGTTGTCCAGTGGCAGGCTCCGGTGCTCGGACTTACAATTCCGAATCTCTCACTCATCGCGTTCGTGCTCGTGATAATTACAGTCCTCGCTGGATCCAACCTCGTCGAACCTGAACGTCAGCTATGAACAAAATCACTACCGCGGGATGTCTTGGAATGAATAGCGCCGGAATCGACCTATCGAAGCCAGCTTGTAGGGTGGAGCCCTACGCTCACATCTGATTAATGTCGTCGATATCTCGTTTCCGGTCTGTCGCCTCGGCGATTGGTCTCACGTATGGATCATACGTCGCGGGGGCTATCGTAATCCTTGCCGTCGCGACGGTAGTCGGGTTGTTCGGAGTCGACCTCGCGTCGCGCCCAGCCCTCAGACTGGTTGTGAGCACGTTCTTCCTCCAAGGAGTGACGTTTGGGGGCATCGCCATCCTTTATCTCAAAGGCCGTGATCTCGGATTGGGATTCGTTCCAGTTCGTTCACCTGACAAGCGTGATGGAGCAGTGATTGTTGGCGGGAGTATAGCGATCCTGGGGTTGCTCTTTGTGGCGTCCTCAGTAATCACAGCCCTCGGTCTGAACTCGGCTCAGAATCAGATCGTCGAGGTCGGGCGACAAAATCCGAGTGTATTCCTTCTTCTGATCCCCCTTCAATTCCTGTTAGTCGGCCCGGGAGAAGAGCTGTTGTTCCGGGGCCTCGTACAGGGCACCCTCCGTGAAAGTCTCCATCCGGCTCGTGCAATCATCCTCGCAAGCGCTCTGTTCGCATCGATCCATCTCTTCTCGTTGTCAGGGGAAGGCAAACTGGTGTACATCGGTATCGCATTCGTCCTGGCCTTAGTACTGGGAGCAGCGTACGAGTATACGGACAACCTCACAGTGCCGGCTGTGATTCACGGGACGTATAACGCGGTGCAGTTTGCAGGGGCCTATCTGACGGCGACGGGCGGACTCTAAAAATCTGACCACTTTGTCGTCTCAATTTCAGACTCCTAACGGCGAACAAGTATAAATAAAAAGCCGCCATCTCCATTCGCCTTTTGCCGAACATATCCACGCACTGTCCCGTGAATTGGGACACCGCAGTCGCCCTATGTTTAGGCCAACCAAAATGCCGAGTGTATCATGACCACACGTTTCGGCGCACCCGGAACCGGACTGTCCCGGCGTGAGTTTCTCGCGGCAACTGGCGCGACGGGTATCGCTTCGTTAGCAGGCTGTTCGGCGGGCGGAGCTAACGAGCCAGCAGCAACGAGCGATACGGCCACGCAGACACAAACTGACTCGCCTAATCTCCCCTACACCAGCCCTCCAACAGTCGTCAACGTCGACGAGCAGGGTGGTGGAGTGACGATGCGGACTCAACAGGCCCGCCACGCCGTCCACCCGCTCGATACAATGGGTGGGCCCGTCGAATTCCCACGCGTCTGGGCGTTCCAGGCCGACGACAACGACCCCAGCGTCCCAGGCCCAATTCTCAGAACGACCGAGGGTAACGCGATGGAGGTGACACTCGACAACACCGATGGCCGACGTCCCCACACGATTCACTTCCACGGAATTCGCAAGACGTGGGAGAACGACGGCGTCCCGACGACGACCGGGATTCAGGTCCCGCCAGGGGAGACACACACCTACGAGATTCCCGCTAACGTCCCTGGAACGCATTTCTACCATTGCCACTTCCAGACCCACCGGCATATCGACATGGGCATGTACGGGATCTACCGAGTTGATCCCGAAGGCTACGAACCGGCGGACCGCGAATACTTCATGACGATCAAGGACTGGGATTCGCGGGTTCCGCGGAAGTGGGCCGGTGAGGCGGACTTCACATACAATTCGGCCAGTCGCAATCCGGACGTGTTCACCGTCAACGGGAAGAGCGCACCCCGAACGCTGCACCCCGAAGAAGGCTCACCGATCATCGTCGACGAGGGCGACTCAGTTCGCATCCACCTCGTCAACGGTGGATACATGTCGCACCCGATGCATATCCATAACCACCGCTTCCAGCGTGTCGAAAAGGACGGCGGGACGATTCCAGAGGCTGCCCGCCACGACATGGACGTCACGAACGTCGCCCCCGCTGAACGACACACGATCGAATTTACTGCCGATGCAGACCCCGGCATCTACCTGATGCACTGCCACAAGGTCAACCACGTGATGAACGGCACGTTCTATCCCGGCGGGATGCTCACCGGCGTGGTCTATCGGTCCGTCATGGATACTGACATTTTCAACCAACTTATGGAGTACGCTGGCTACTCCACGTAGAGACCCTCTACACCACGACCAGGACAGGATCTAACTGAACGATAGGGGTTACCCAACCCAGGTGGACTCCTGTTGGTTCGACATCACCCCGCTAAAACAGCCGTCGCTAGGACTGCGAACCGGTCATCGAAATAATCTGAATCAACACAGCTGGGGGCTAGCATGGACCGCAACACAGCGGATTCCGGCTACTGGGTCGGCCTATTATGCACTGGCGCGGAACTCGCCATGTTTCATTCCCAGGAAGAACGCGATGACCGAGAAGATAATCATCGAGGGCAGAACCATCATAAAGACCGTCGAGGAGGTCATCACGGTCGTGAGCGCAATCGCCGCGACGGCGACAATTACGACAAGGGGGGCCACCGAGCGCACAAAGTCGAATTCCATATGTACAGTTGTGACCGGATAGACAAAACCGTTAACAAAGTAGATTTGCTGGAAGCCGGTATTGACACGGTGCGAGCGGAAGCCCACCCTTTCACAGTCATTGCCGGAGTCGATTATCTAACATGTTCGACGCCCACTCACGCCGATTCTGAAAGCCGTGCACCCGGTGCACGGAGTTCCTCGATTCCATCGCTGAGTTTGCCAGCACTAATCGCAGCCAAATCAGCAACTACTGTTCAGCCATAGGACGACGTCAAGACAGAGTAGGAGGTAAAAGAGAGGACTACTCATATTGGGAGATGATCTCCAAGATATCGACAAACGTCGCCAATACCGGATAATCAACCTCCAGACCCTCATAGAGATATGAACAGAGGTCAGTGTAGGCATCCACGTCTGCCGACCGATCGATTCGATGAGCGTGGATTTCCTCCTGCCGTTGCTGGATCCAACTCTTACATTCATCATTCAACGTATGAAGCGTCTCGTATCGGTCGGTTAGTTCAATATCTGAGTTCCCCTGTAATTTCGTAGAATCAAGTTCTGCTATCGCCTCTCGAATCTCTTGAACTGTAGATTGCACGTCTTTGAGGGTAGTGAATTCATCCTGGAGGCTCTCCAGAAAGACTCGGCGGTTGTCAATACACTGCTGTGCGGCCTCGAGGAGCCGTTGTTTGATGAGCGGTGAGAACGTAGTCGCTTCTGAGATCAGGAGCAACACATCGGCCCCGAATTCGGCACTGAGGCTCGCCTCGAACGAATCACCGTACACGTCGCCGTAGTGGTCGACCGCCATCACAGTATCATGATACCACGGCTCGATGGTATTACGGACCGACTTCTCTTCGGATGTAAGGTTCTGATCCACTCCAACAACGGACCGTTCGAACCGAGGAGTCTGTGTGTCGACGGTCTGGATACGCTGGCGAAACCGTTGGAAGGCTTGACATTCGCGCTCAACCTCACGTCGTTCTCGTAGAACACTATCGAGGGCAGCATCCGTGTATGTCGGCCACGGGCCTTGTGCGAGTGTCATCGACAGCGTATGTCTCCATACTGTCGGTCCGAAGCACAGTCAATGTCGGCCATATGGTGTACAAGCGATTCCGGAGCGCACAGCTCGCAGTATACGCGGCCGCCTACCCGGAGAACGAGCTGTACGAGACGCTGCCTTGATCAACGATGGTCTGGCTTTCGGGGACGTCTCCGTCCGGCGGCATACTCCCCTCCGCGGGACCGCCGGGTTCGCCAACGACGATCCGACCGACCATCCCCAGAGTCTTGTGCGGGATACAGAAGTAATCGTACGTCCCCGTGGTCTCGAACGTGTGCTCGAACGTTGCGCCCTGTTCACTCAGCGTTTCGCTATTGAACGTTTCTGCGCTTTCGGGAATCCGGGTAACTGATGCTGAGCTCGTTCCCTCTTTGTAGGCGGTTGCCGAGTGACTGCCGCTCTGGATTTCGAATGTCACAGTTTCCCCGGATTCGATGAACAGACCAATGGGATCGAAATAATACTCGCTCCCGTCAGTGACCATCATAACAGTATTCGAGTCTCCAGACCCACCAGCTGTCTCCTGCGTTTCAGTCGTGGTCGGCTCACCGCCACCGTCTCCGTTCCCCGAACTACTGCATCCAGCGAGACCAGTTACGCCACCTGTTGCGAGAATTCCGGCTGTCTTGAGAACCTGTCGACGCTCCATACCACATTATCAAAGACCCCAACATAAGGGGAAACGGCGGATTCCCACTGAATAGGACACCGACCAGACCTGAAGTACTGAAGCTCCAAGTTGAAGCTGCTCCGTTGGTGTAGCTCGGCCAACCATCTCGGCATCTCACGTCGAGGACCGAGGTTCAAATCCTCGACGGAGCATCCCCGATCTGATCCACTGCCCTACCCATAACCCTCACAGATGGCTACCGCACAACAAGGGACTGAGGAACACATTTTGACCCGCTATGCCTCCGTAGAGATCGGTACAATCACCAGTCCGTGTCTGATTGTTCTTGCCACCGCAACGGTTGTATACAACTGGCCACCGGCTGTACTCGGCTGGTTTGTATCCGGCCTACTCGGACTTCTCATCGCAGTAGTATCCGGCCGGACGTCAGCAATCAGGCCCAGTCTCATCAAATGGCCCCGGGCTGAGTCAAGAGGCGATTTAGCGGTGAATGCGATTGCATACAACGGCGTCTTGATTATTGGCACCGTACTTGGACAGATCGTGTGGACAGCATCGAATAGTCTCCTACTCGCTGCAGGGGTTGGAGCCGTTCTTCCGGTCTGGTTCTTCAAGCATATACAGTTCCTCGTATTTCTGGACGGCGAGTGAATTCACCGTGCCGATCGTACTTTCGGAGGGGGATATTTCCACAGCCAGCAGGATCTAACGACAGTCAAGCCCAGGATATCAGAGGTAAATCAGTCAGGTAGAAGTGCCTCTCTGTCCAAGACAGAATAATGTCACCGGAAGAGCGTCACCCACGTGGAGATCCCTCCCGTGGACAGACCACTCGAATCGGGTCTGTTCGGCCACTCTCTGTACTTCTTGCCGCAATTGTTACGCTCACTCAGGTTCCCGTCGCGTCCGCCCACGGTACAACCGGAAGCGGTGGACTCTCGCAAGGACACGGTGTACTTCTTGCTTTCGTTGGTGCCGTTATTCTCGGCGGCTTCATCCTTCTCAAACGGACCGATCGCATCACCTCAACAACCGCCCTTTACGGCGTATTTGTCGGGATCTCCATCACGGCACTCGGAGCAATTCTCTTCGAAGGGCTCTCCCCAGATCCGACATATACTGCGAGTTCGATGCCGTTCCCCCGGTCGTGGTATCAGCCGTTGGCCCTACTGAGTGGCTTGGGCATCATGGTCGCGAGCTTCATCGTTGGGTGGCTCCGCTGGCCATCCCGCCCACGATACACGTTCCTCGGCATCCTCATGGGATTGTGGATCTCGTACCCCTACCTCATTCCTGGACTGGCAAGTGATACACACCCACTTGGGTACGCAATCGTCCTCGGAACACCAATTCTAGTCGGCTACGTTGTCTGGAAGGACGCAGGGAGTGTCATTCGCGCAGTCATGCGTGATCCGGTTGCGCGTCGCTTCGGCATCGGCGTCGGTGTCGTGTTAGCACTCTTTTTCGTCTCTATAACAGGATACCTCTCGTTTTTCCCCGAGGAGGGCTTCCCCGAAGAGGTGACGGTCGTCGTTCTACCCGCAATCTATCAGCTAGTATCGTGGCCGACGCTCGAAATCGCGATTCCGCATCTCCCGTTCATACATATCCCGTTCTTCCTAGCCCTGTCACCCGGCCAGGTCATCGTCGTCGGGATGCTAAGCGCACTCATCGGGTTAAACGCCGCTCTCATCGCCCGTCACTGGCGCGTCGAGGAACGAGCCGGCATGACCGAAGGGACCGCCGGAAGCGCTGCAATCGTCGGGACGTGTACCTGTGGATGCTGTGGGCCACTCGTCGCGAAGATCGCGGTACTTGCTGCCGGGCCATCGATTGCCGCCCCTCTCTACTGGGTGTTCGTCGATTCGGCCTCGCCGCTCAGTGCAGTATTCATCGTTGGAAGCTTCGTCCTCTTCACGGGGAGCCTAATCTACTCGGTCCAAGCAGCCCGACAGCCCGATCAATCGGCTGCCATCATCCCGGCGGACTGAGGTAAGGTATCTACTGTGATCTCACGGTACCTAGGGGGACAAATGCCTCAATATATGAGGGGAAAACGTCGTCAGTACGTGTTTTTGGAACTGGCAGCGGTACTGATCGTTGTCGGCACCTTCGCAACCGGCTTCCTCCCGTCGACGCCGTTCTACCAAGTCCTCTCCGGAGGCATCATCGTTGCGGGCTTTGCGGTCGGGTACGCGGGGCTCGGTGCCTTTGAATTGCTCGAATGAAGCGATAGGAATCGTCTTCACCCGGTTACAGCAGGTATCTGCCGCTTCGCTGGGTTGGTGCCGCTACTCGTGAAGCAGGTCTCGAAACGAATTCGCTGCGAGGAGACCGCCGGTCGCCACGACCGCACCCATCGCGAACACCGGATTCAGCAACCCCGTCGCTGCGAGTGGCATCGTGACCCCATTATAGAGCAGCGCTAGCCCGTTGTTCTGTTTGACACGCCGACGAGCTGCATCTGCGAGATCGAACGTCGTCTCCACCGCCGCGAGGTCATCATCGACGATAGAAATATCCGCGGCATCGGACGCGAGTGCCGTTCCACCACCGAGCGAGATTCCCAGGTCTGCGGTCGCAAGAGCCGGTGCATCGTTCGTTCCATCACCAACCATTGTAACCTGTCCCCGGGACTGTAACCGCCGGATCGTCGCGGTCTTGCCTGCCGGCGGGACCCCCGCAAACACGTGATCGACGGCAGGATGACTGTCGAGAAAGTCAGTAGCAGCCTCGTCATCACCGGTCAGAACAACGATCTCGATATCACGGTCATTCAGCTGCGTGAGTGTGTCATCCCAACCTGCCCGTGGTTCGTCCCCCACGACGACGACGCCCTCTGCATGACCGTCACGACCGACGACGACCGGAAGGTGACCGGCCGTTCGTGCCTCTGCGGCACGCGTCTCGATCTGCTCGCTCACCGACCACCCAAGTTCCGCGAAGAGATCGAGATTCCCGACGAGAACGCGCGTGTCCTCGACGACTCCTTCGACGCCGGTCGCGTGGCTCGTGAATTCGGTGATGTCCGCTGCGTACTCGTGGTCACTGCCATCGGCAACCCCCCCATCGGCTCTTGAGCGATCGCCCTCCTGATTCCTTTGTGCAAACGTATTCACGATTGCGTCGGCCGCTGGGTGGGATGCTCGCTGTTCGAGGGCCGCGACGGTTTCAAGGAGATCCGACGGTGCATCCACCTCGAGGACATCCATCTGGCCGGTCGTGAGAGTCCCTGTTTTGTCGAAGACGACGACGTCGACGTTCCGAAGGCGCTCGAAGACTGTCTCGTCGAAGATGACGATGCCCCGCTCTACCGCTTGTTCGATACTGGTTGCCACCGAGAGCGGGGTTGCCAGGCCAAGTGCCCACGGACATCCCACTAAGAGAACTACCAGCGCCGTCAGGACGGCGACGGGAATACCAGTCCCCACCAGAAGCGACCCCAATCCAGCGAGTACCGCCCCACCGACGACGACCGGGATGATGACTGACGCGAGCTTATCGGCCTGCCGCTGGACACCGTGATCCCCACTCTGGAGATTCCAGACAGAGGTGACGAGGCGATCGATACTACTGGTTGTCCCATCGCTCACCGTGAGGACAGCAGCCCCATTTGTGACGACCGCCCCGCCGACGACCTCGTCCCCAGCTTGTTTCGATACCGGGAGCGACTCGCCCGTCACGATCGCTTCATCGACCGTGCACTCACTCTCAGCGAGAACACCATCGACTGGGATGCGTTCGCCCTCACGGACGAGAACCCGTTCCCCGGGTTCCAGACTGTGTACGTCGACCATCGTCGTCCCATCGGCGCCATACCGCCTGGCTTCGGTGACGTGGGAGATAGTGAGATTCGTCAGGCGATCCATCGCTCGCTGCTTGCTCAGTGATTCGTAGAAGATGGCGGCCACCACACTCGCGGCAACCACGATCGTGAGGTCGTAGAAAACGTCGAGTCGACCGAGGAGAAAGGCAATCGTGCTGTACACGTAGGCGCTCACCACGGTGATCGCGACGAGAAAGTCCGTATTCGGCTGTCGCATCTTCAGACTGACATACGCACCCTGTAACAGCGGCAGGCCGGTAAACACGAGGACGACACCCGTCAGAACGAGAAAGAGCGGGAGGATCAACAGGCCATCTCCACCGCCGATCCCGGACGTACTCGCGTACATATCGAGCGTCCCCTCACCAAAGAACGACGAGAGCTGCGCCGGATAGAGGAGGACCGCATATGGGAGGAGCATGAACGTCCCGAAAATGACGCCAGCAGCGTAACGGAATCCCAGCACCTCGTCAATCCCTCGTTCATTCGGCTCGTCCGACCGGCGCGACTGTCCGATTATAGTCGGTGTGTCATCGCTCCCTCCAGCACGGAGGGTTGCCGAATAGCCGAGTGTACTCAGGGTATCACAGAGAGTTTCCTTCGAGACGCGATCAGGGTCGTATGTGATACGAACCGTCTCGGTGACGTAGCTTGCTGCCACGTCTACAACACCCTCGCAGTCCTCGGCGACTGATTCAAGAAATGCTTCACACGTCGCACAGTGCATCCCGTCGACCTGAAAGAAAGCTCGTTCCTCAGACCCTAATCGAGGGGTATCCGCATCGCGTTCGCCCGCCCCAGCACCGGACTCGCGCATGGGGTCGTCTGTCGGGTCCATCCGACTGTGGACTCCATCGCCACCGAGTACTCGATGGACGTTTCGACATCCATCACAGCAGAAGACGGTGTCGTTCTCACCCACGACTCTATCGTCAGGGACAGCCCTACCACAAAGCGCGCACGTGGAAGATGAGGATTGAGATGAAGACACAATTGATTACCACCGGCTGACAGCTGACCGAGCACAGCCATGGAACCTCAACGGCGACCTCGGCCGAAGCGCCATTACCGGTGATACAGAGGCATGGGTATTAAGCGCTGTTTGGAGACGAGTGTACTGGTAGATATCCTCGATCCGAAGCTCTGCTTCTGAGTACCAGAGAGAACATATGCCATCCCTCAAAAATAGGGAGCAGACGGATGCACGATCTAACCGGGTTCCAGCGGGACGTCTTGTACGTTATCGCCGGGCTCGAGGAACCACACGGGCTCGCAGTAAAGGCCGAACTCGACGACTACTACGAACAAGAGATCAATCATGGGCGGCTCTATCCAAACCTCGACGACCTCGTCGGCAAAGGCCTCCTGGAGAAAGGTGAACTCGACAAACGGACGAACGTGTACACGGTCACACAACGCGGAGTGCGGGAGATCGAGGCGCGACGTGAGTGGGAAAGCCAGTATTTAGAGGACGTGAACGCACCCACTACGTCGTAGAACCAGGCGAGTAGAACTCAATATCAAAGCGGGACTGCTTTACCCACTTCCCACGAATACGCATTGAGATGGCTCGGCTCGTCTTCTATCATCACCCACAGGCCGAGAATTTCTCACTCAAATATAGCTCGGCATCGGTAGCAGAGATCCGGTCTCAGCAAGAGCAATCCGACGAGTCGACAAAGCTCATCGGGTACCCCTTCGAAGCTCCGGTCTATGTGCTCTATGAAGGCGATTCAGAGATCGAATCAGCGCAAGATATCGACTTTGATCAGGAATGGCTGAGCGATCGTATTCGTGACCTCCCCCGTGCTGGGCAGGTTGTCGCATTCCGATTAGTAGAGTTGCTCGAAGCCGCGGTCGAAGTTCGAGATGAGGATGAGTTCCGGCTCTACAAGGAGTTCGAACCACAAAAGATCCAGCAGGCACTCGATCACGTCTCCTGGGAAGCACCGCTTCCGACCGTCGCTGGAGAGGTGATGTCGAATTTGATCCTCCGACATTCCCTCCCGAATGCGAATCATCGAACTGGCATCGCGATGCTGCAGTTCTGTATTGAGAGTGTGGACCCGGATTTTGAGATGCCACGAACGCACGTCGACGACGATTCCTGGCGAGAGTGGGTCGATCCCTATATCGTCGATTCCAAACGGCTCATTACTGTCCGCCGGAACAACCTCCGTTTCAAGCAACTCGAAGACTTGGACGTCGACGTCGTCGAACGGAAAGACGGGATCCAAATCCGATTAGCCGAGTTCGAGCTGGATATGCACTGGAGAGAAGCCCTCACAGAGTATGCTGGGCAGCACGAATCTCACTGTACGGACTTCGCGCAGGCAGTTCTCGAACGAGCAGGACGGGACGATCTACTTGACCGTCAAGGACCAACGAAACAAGAGTTCCTCACGTATCTGGAGAACGGACTGGTCGAACGGGACTTCAGAGAAATGTTCTGATCAGTCGCGAAGCTCGGCGACCGACTGTCCGACCTCGCGAACGTGTTCACTTCGCTCGAGGTCGAGTTCCTCGGCGAGGTAGTCAACTGTCTCTTCGAGGCTCATGGTGGAAAGAAGTCCGTCAAGCGGTATAAACCTAGTGCTGGTGCAACAATGTAGTCCATCAGAGGAAGCGTCTGTGTATACCAAACTACGTATCCCTCGGGAAAACTGTGGAATCGGTGACTGCATAGCGATACCCACCGAAATCACGCAGTGTCGCCATTTGCTGTCCATCAACCGAACTCAATTGAAAGAAGCTCCGAAGCGATCGGGAGCGTTTCAGTCTGCAGGTTGTGCGTCAGTCGCTGGTGTCCCGCTTGGAAGCTCGGGGATGGACAGGTCCACGCGGCGGAGCAGCTGAGCGTTGATCGCGACGATTACTGTACTCAACGACATCAGGAGCGCACCCACAGCGGGGGAGAGCAGAATCCCGATCGGTGCCAAGACGCCTGCTGCGAGCGGAATTGCGAACACGTTGTAGCCGGCCGCCCAGACGATGTTCTCCTGCATCTTCCGGTAGCTCGCCTTACTGAGTTTCACGAGCCGAACGACGTCCATCGGGTTGTTCTGGACGAGGATGACGTCGGCCGACTGGACGGCGACGTCGGTGCCGCTCCCGATCGCGATACCGACGTCGGCCCGCGTCAGCGCCGGCGCGTCGTTCACCCCGTCGCCGACCATCCCGACGAGCTTGCCCTGGTCCTGAAGCTCCTGAACTTTCTCGTCCTTGTCTTCGGGGAGGACCTCCGCGAACACCGTGTCGATGCCCAGTTCGTCGGCGACAGCGTTGGCGACATCCTGGGAGTCCCCAGTCAACATCGCCACCTCGATGCCCAGATCGTGGAGGGTATCGACGACACGAAAACTCTCCTCACGGATTACGTCAGCCATCGCGAACGCGGCAATCAGCTCGCCTTCACGAACAAGGTATACCACCGTCTGAGCGTTCTGTCCCGCCTCGTCAGCGAAGCGGCGGAGATGGTCGGGTATCTCGCTATCGAGTTGGGTTAACAGGTTTGGCCCGCCGACGTACACCTCATTTCCGTCGACGTTCGCACGGACGCCCCGGCCTTTGATCGCCTCGAAGTCGGTCGCGTCAGGTGCGGTGAGGTCCTGCTCGTCGGCGGCCTCGCGTATGGCTCGCGCGATCATGTGTTCGGAATCGCTTTCGACGGCTGCTGCCAGCGCGAGAGCGTCGTCCTCTTCCACGCCCTCGACGGTCGCCATGTCGACGACGCCGTGTTCGCCTTCGGTGAGCGTCCCCGTCTTGTCGAAGATGATGGCGTCCAGGTTCCGCGCCTCCTCCATCGCGATACGGTCCCGGACCAGCATCCCGTTGCGAGCCGCCAATGACGTGTTGATTGCGACCACTAGGGGGATGGCGAGCCCGAGTGCGTGCGGGCAGGCGATGACGAGCACTGTGACGACGCGCTCGATGACCGTTGCGTCGAATGAGACCGCGAGCGTCCACGCGATTGCTGTCACGACTGCCGCCGCGAGGGCGACGTAGAACAGCCAGCCTGCCGCTCTGTCGGCCAGTACCTGTGTCTTGGATTTGCTCTGCTGGGCTTCCTCGACGAGGCGCATGATTCCCGCGAGCGTCGTCTCCTCGCCCGTCGCACCGACGCGCACGCGGAGGCTGCCGTCGCCGTTGATCGTCCCACCGATGACCTCGTCGCCGGGGTCTTTCGAGACCGGTTTCGATTCGCCCGTGATCATGGACTCGTTGACGTCGGAGTCTCCCTCTTCGACGACGCCGTCAGCAGGGACACTCGCACCCGGCCGGACGAGTACGAGGTCGCCCTCGGAGAGTTCACTCACCGGGACCTCCTCAGTGTCGCCGCCGTCGGTAATCCGCTCGGCGGTGTCCGGCATCAGCTTCGCCAGTTCGTCGACCGCACTCGAGGCCCGTCGCACCGACCGCATCTCGATCCAGTGCCCCAGCAGCATAATGTCGATCAGGGTGACGAGTTCCCAGAAGAACGCCGACTGCGTCGGGAAGACCACGCTCGCGAGGCTGTAGACGAACGCGACGGTGATCGCCATCGAGATGAGCGTCATCATCCCCGGCGACCGATCTTTCAGTTCCGGTACCGCCATCTGGAGGAACGGCATCCCACCGTACGCGAAGACGATGACCGCGAAGACGGGGTTGATCCACTCGCTGCCCGGGAACGCGGGGACGGAGAACCCGAGCCACTCCTGCAGCATTTCGCTGTATAGCAGGACTGGGATCGACAGGAGCGTCGAGACGAAGAAGCGCCGGCGGAACATCTGCTCGTGGCCCTCGTGCATCCCGCCATGCCCCTCACCGTGGCTCTCATGGGAACCGTGGTCGTGTCCTTCGCCCTCGTGTCCAGCGTGCTCGTGCTGCTCGTCGAGCACTGTCTCACTCTCCGCAGCAGGGTGTGCCTCTTCTTCCAGTAGCTCCTGTTCTACCCGCTGCTCGTCCGACTCGGCGTCCGATTCATCCTGCTCGCCGTGTTCGTGCTGGTGACTGCTGTCGTCCTGCTGGTGTTCCCCTCCAGGGGGATTCTCATTTGTATCTTTGTGGTCGTCCATAGCCCATATTCTCTGTAGAGGTGGATCCGCTGGCCCCCTGAATCTTCCCCACTGAACTGTACAGCAGGACCAGCGTAGCGAAGCTTCAAAGACAACGGTTGGCCGTTGTCTCGGAGTGGTCCGCGCGATTCTCAGGCGTAAGCGGTGTACCCGGCGTCTTCGACGGCCTCCACGAGAGCTGTGACATTTGCCTCACCATCGACGCTCGCCTGTTCGCTCTCCCTGTCGACGGTCACGTCAGTCACGCCGGATACCTCTTCGAGGGCCTCTTCGACCGTCTGCTCACAGTGACCGCACGTCATGCCTTCCACGATGATCGTCGTCGTCATACAGGGATACACACGGCCTCCTCTCTTTAGCGGATTTCCCCTTCGATCATACTGATATCGTGGGGCTCAAACTTTAGATTCAAAGTGATACCTGCGGCCGTAACGAACTAGACATCGGATGCGCCAGGTGTCAATAGCGAGGTGGCTCAAGTATCGTTGTGACGCTCTCTGTACGTCTTCGCCGCTAAAAAGACATAGAGTGCGCCGATAGCCCGAATGCCCAAGCGGAATCGCTCGTTCCATTCTATCGACTCTGGACGCTCGTACAGGAACGCGGTGGCAAATCTCTGATACAGGTCGGGAAATAAGAGGACTATCGCACCGAACACGCCGGTAAGATTCATCAGCAATGCGTATGCTCGCCCGTTAAAGAGTGAAAGCGCAGCTATCAGAACACCCTCCGACCGGACTGCTGGACGTATCCACCCTCTCACTGTTCCCTCGTCTGGATTCGAAATGGCGAGTTTCTCGAAGAGCTCGACGATTTCGTCCGGGAACAGCGCTGAGATAGCGCCGAGGACACCGACGAGTGTTCGAATCATACGATATGGTACGACCGATATGGATATAACTCCCACTACGACGCTACACTATCGAGAACGAGGGGAGTCCGAACAGTAGCGGCTTCGAACCGGGCACGACGCGCAGAGGCCGCTTGTCGAATGGGCGTCCTGAATCCTTATGGATTCGGGGCATACAGGGCGTAGAGGATAGACAGCATCCCGGCTGCGGTGACGAGTGCTGCGACGAATCCTGCTTCGAAGATCGACACCTGGAGGAGTTCGAAGAGGACGCCTTCAAGGAGGCCGCCAAGCCCGACCAATGCGAAGCCGGCGGCGACGTACAGGAGTAACTGCGTGTGATGTCGTTGGTACCCGCGATAGGCCTGATATGCGATGACCAGTGCTAACGCGGTCGTGAACAGTTTGCCGATGACGAATAGCGTGTGGTCCATGATTCAGTCTCCCCGCATTTCCTCGAAGATGGTCGTAATCCGGTCGGCGGGGTCAGGCCGGATGTCGATGTTGACGTCGAAGCCCTCCGCCTGCAGGAGGATTTCGATGCGTTCGAGGCGCGCCTCATACTCGCTGTAGTGTCGTCCCCCGGGGTCGACGTGCGTATACTCCTCGAGGAGGCCCTGCTCGACGAGGCGGGTGACACGGCGTGAGACGGTCGGGCGTGACATGTCACATTCCTCGCTGAGTTCCTTCGCAGACAGTCGGTCGGTCTTCGTCGCCACGAGGATGTCGCGAGCGTACTCGTCGTTGAGTGTAGCGAAGATTTCCGACGGGTCGGACTCCTCGGTCACACGTCTCTACTCGCGACAGGAGCGTAATATAGCCCGCCGATTTTCTGACTCAGAACGCCGGCTCGCTACTATATCGTCTCTGCCTCCGTACTGATAGTTGAAGGTGCAATAACTATGTCCACACTTGACTCCGGCATGAACCAGCTCGAGAGCAGAGTCGGCGGCCTGACCGTCGGCGGGAAAGTTCACAGTCTCAGTGCGTGGTTCGTGCTCGCGCTCCGTCTCATGATGGGGTACGCGTTCGCGTACTCTGGGTTCACGAAGATCACCGGCGAGTTCGGCGCTGGCGGCTACCTGTCGAACGTCGCGGCGACCAACGGGAACCCGCTCGCGGGCCTGTTCGCGTGGATGGGCTCGACGCCGTGGTTCGTCGAATTCGCCAACGTCGCTGTCCCGTGGGGCGAGCTGTTCATCGGACTGGGCCTGCTCGTCGGCGCGTTCGTCCGCCTCGCGGCGTTCTTCGGCGCGCTCATGATGCTCATGTTCTACTTCGGCAACTGGGACATGGGCCACGGGTTCATCAACGGGGACTTCGCGTACATGCTCGTGTTCCTCGCGGTCGCCGCGTTCGCCGCGGGCCGCATCCTCGGGCTCGACCAGTACATCGAACAGTACGAGATCGGTGGAGAAGCGCTCGTCGAGCGCTACCCCGCCCTCGAATACATCCTCGGCTAACCACGCCGAACTCTCTTCAGGAGTACAATAATGCAAAATCCAATTCAATCACGCGGGATTCGTTCTCTGGGACTCATCGTCATCGGAGCACTGACGCTAGCCGTCATCATTGGAATGACCCTGACGCATGCTGCTGTTCCAGATACAGTTATGTGGGACTGGCATGACGGGATGTGGAATGATGGTCACATGGCCGGGTGGGGAATATGGAGCTGGGGGATAATGTTGATCGGTTTGCTGTGGATGGCACTTCTAATCGCCCTCCCCGTCTACATCGTCTACTGGCTGACAACGCGGTCGTCATCGGACGGCCCCACCGAGGATAGCGCACTCGCTGTCCTCCAGGAACGGTACGCTCGTGGCGAAATCGACGACGAGGAGTTCGAACGCCGGCGTGCTCGACTCACGCCTGACGGCGGCCGTTACTGACTGTTCTTCCGCTACTCGTCGACTTCCGTCTTCACGACGGTTGCTGGGCGGGTCGTCAATCGCAGGACGCGGTCGGTTACGCTTCTAAGCAAAGCCCGGTATTCTTCCGGTCGGTGTTTCGTCCGAGCACAAGTAGATCCATATCTTCGGCGTCAGCATACTGTACAATCACCTCTGCCAGTCGGCTGGCCTCTGCTACCGCGATTGCGTGAGATTCAGCCTCCTCAAAAGCAACGCCCCGTCAGTTGAGAGCAAAATCTTGTCGTACATCCTCTTTCCCCGGAGAAACTAACTCATAATAACCATCGCTCTTGGATAGTGGCGTAGCTGGTAACACCTTTTGTAACTTCACAAAGTTTGGAGATTATCGTCTCTCAGGGTTGAAGAGTCGAGGGTTTGGCTCTGTTTAAATCCTTCTCTTCAGACTCATACTCGTCCGAAACAGCTGGTCGCTGAAAAGTGCAAACCTAACATTGCTGCATGGATTTCGGCCAGTACTCTACACTTCCATTGTTGAGTAACGAGAATCGAACTCCGACGCAGTTCTCGTCGCCGTCAACGAACTCGGCTATATCGACCTCACGGGTTTCGCCATCCATCATGGTCCGGACGACGTAGTGACCTGGCTCATCGACAGGGTCCTCCACGTTGATGTTTGCAGTATCCGACGTCGCTCCCAACTGGTACGTTTCGGAAAACACCGACTTACCGTCCTCTTCGACGACCACGTCAACTTCGTACTCTTCCTCACGGTCGTTCTGTAACCAAATCCATGCGAGCTGTGGTTGTGGCCGGTTCTCGCCAATTTCGAGACAGCCGCCGAACAGCGAAGTCACACCGAGTAAGAGAAGGGCACGCCGCTTCATGTGGGTGCTATCCCGGTTGGAGTGTCATAGTGATTCGGATACTCAACCGGCTATACACCTATGTATACTACCTATCCTGAACGATTTGCGGGTGATGATTGTAGATCTGAACGACCGAGTCAGCGGTAAGACCGCGTCTGCAATCCGAGTGGTGGTAACTGATTCTCGATCAGTGGAGGGCCGGTCCGTCACTTATCACTGAGATGTGGATACACTAACTGGAGTTCGCCATCCAGCGTGTAGTCACTACTGAGAGTGCCGCCACCCGAGAGTTCGATGGTTGTGTGGATATTGAGGCGTGTAGCCGTTTCTGACCCCGGAATTACGATGAGATTGAGTGTGCTGATGGTTTCGTCTGCGAGGTCGTCTAAATCGGTGATCTCGATGATCGTTCCGAGCGCTTGATCAGGCGTATAGAGTGCTACCGATGGTGGTGGAGAGCTATCCCCTTCCACTGGCGAGACGACGGCGACCTCTGCGGGGGATTCCATTGCTGTTTCGGGCATCCAAACTCTCAGTTTGATCGATTCCACGTTCGTCCCGCCCCGGTGCCATATCTCGGTCGATAGATCGATACGTCCGGATGTCACGCTTCCATCGACACTTAAGTGACCGACCTCCTCGTCGTTCTCTGTGAAAATGAGAGCCTTCCTCCCGCTAGATTCCGTATTTACAGTCGGTTCAGAGAGTGTTTTGCTACCCGAAATTGTACTACATCCTGCTGTTGCGGCGACGCCAGCAGCACATACAGATGCAAGGTACGTCCGTCGGTTCACGTGGGGAAAGAGGTTTCCAGTTCATAATGTCGTGAGGAACGCTCAAACCCGTATTTGGGTCTCGATCGCTCTCACATCTGGATCGATACCTGCATTACCTGTACTGATCGATTGAGGGTACAAAACTATCAAATACTGAGGATTTCAACAGAGCCGGGGATTTCTATGACGACCAGCTGATGCTAAGCTATTTCCTGTTATGAATCGTACTGATTAGCATGGGTACCAGACCAACTGACCTCCGGATGGATATTGGTCGTATTGCTGATGAGTCGGTCGCCCGTGTCACGCCTGACGCCACGGTTGCCGAGATCGCTCACACGATGATCTCCCAATCGCGGTGTGCCAGGTACGTGGTCGTCGAAGAATCCGATCAGATCTCTGGTATCATCACCGATCGAGACCTGATTGCTAACCTGCTCACCGAGGAAAGCGAGTTAAGTGTGCTCACAGCCGAGACGAGTGGAGACGACGTACGAGCTGCTGACGTGATGACGCGTGACCCACTTACTGTGCCAGCAGATGCTGAGATTCCAAAAGTCCTGAGACAAATGAACGAAGCGGGTGCTCGACACGTCCCGGTTGTTGAAGACGGGAGCGTTATCGGGATGATCACTCTGGACGATTTAATTACGCATGTTGCTGGTGAGAGCGCACACGTTTCAGCTCAGATGGATAACGTAGCGGGCATCATCCGAACAGAGTCTACGCACGATTGAAACGCTAATTTGGACTCAAAGTTTTTCGTGTTGCTTGTGCTTCCAGAAATAGAGTCAGTTGAGAGAGATTATCGCATGAGGAGCCGTCTAAGGACGTAGTGGAGGATGCCGCCGTGTTCGATATAGGTCACGGCGGCCGGCGTGCCGACCTGTGCTGTGACCGGGAACTCGACAGTCGACCCGTCCGCGCGCTCGGCGATAACGGTCAGTTCGTCCATCACATCGAGCCCGTCATCGAGGCCGTGGATCGTGAAGATCTCAGACCCATCCAGACCGAGAGATTCCCACGAGTCGCCATCATCGAACTGCAGGGGGAGCACACCCATGCCGACGAGGTTGTCGCGGTAGATGCGCTCGTAACTCTCGGCGATGGTTGCGCGAACACCGAGTAGGTCCGTTCCTTTCGCCGCCCAGTCCCGGCTGGAGCCGGTACCGAACTCTTCGCCTGCCATCACGACGAGCGGGACTCCCTCCTCGCGGTAGCGCTGGCTGGCTTCGAACACGGTCGTCTGCTCGTCGGTTGGGTGGTGGATCGTATAGCCACCCTCGACATCGTCGAGCATCTCGTTCTCGATGCGGACATTGGCGAACGTTCCCCGCATCATCACCTCGTGGTTGCCCCGGCGCGCGCCGTAGGTGTTGAACTCGTGCGGCTCAACGCCGTTATCGAGCAACCACTGGCCGGCAGGGAGGTCAGATCCGAAGGGGCCAGCAGGGCTGATGTGGTCGGTCGTAACGGTATCGCCGAGTGTCAGCAGGCAGCGTGCATCCTCAATATCGGCGACGCCGGGTTTTTCGAGGGGGAAGTCCTGGAAGAACGGCGGCTCTCGGATGTATGTCGAGTCGTCGTCCCACTCGTAGACGTCACCTGTGGGCGCGTCGAGAGCAGCCCACCGCTCGTCACCCTCGAACACAGAGGCATACTTCTCCTCGAACATCTCAGGAGAGACGTTCTCGTGGATTGCTGCCTGCACGTCCGCTGCGTCGGGCCAGATGTCCGCCAGATACACCGATCCCCCCTCCTCGTCGGTGCCTAGCGGCTCGTTCTCGAGGTCGACGTCCATCCGCCCTGCGAGGCCGTAGGCGACGACGAGCGGCGGGCTCGCGAGGTAGTTCGCGCGGATCTTCGGGTGAATACGCGCCTCGAAGTTCCGATTTCCGGAGAGGACGCTCGTCGTCCAGAGGTCGTGGTCGTCGATCGCTTGCTCGATGGGATCGGGAAGTGGTCCGGCGTTCCCGATACAAGTGGTACAGCCGTAGCCGACGACCGCGTACCCGAGCTCTTCGAGATACGGAAGCAGGCCCGATTCCTCGAGGTACTGCGTGACGACGCGACTGCCGGGTGCGAGACTCGTCTTGACGTACGGCGGGACATCTAAACCTTTCTCGACGGCGTTCTGGGCAAGCAGACCAGCAGCGATCATCACCGACGGGTTCGAAGTGTTCGTACAGCTCGTGATGGCGCTGACGAGGACGTCTCCGTGTCCAATTTCCACTGTCTCACCGTCGAGGTCGACCTCAACGCGTTTGGTTAACGGGTGCAGTTCCGATTCGGGTTCGACCTGAACACCGCCGTCGGTCTCCGCACCAGCTGCATCACCTTCGCCGAGCCACCGCTGTAGGGCGTCTTCGTCGACATCATCGAGGTCGTCTTCGAACTCCCCGTGGAGAAGTCCCCGGAAGCTCTGTTTCACGTCCCCCATCGGAATCCGGTCCTGTGGCCGCTTGTGTCCGGCGAGACTCGGCTCAACAGTCGAAAGATCGAACTCGACCACCTCGGTGTATTCCGGTTCCTGTTCTCCGAATAGCCCTTGCGCTTCGAGGTACTCGCGAACAAGGTCGATGTGGGCGGGGTCACGCCCGGTGAGTTCGAGATACTCGAGCGTCTGCTCGTCGACCGGGAACATACTGATCGTCGAGCCCTGTTCGGGCGCCATATTGGCGATCGTGGCCCGGTCGGGGACTGTGAGATTCTCCACACCAGGACCGAAGAATTCGACGAACCGGTCGACGACGCCGACCTCGCGGAGCCGTTCGGTGATGTGGAGCACGAGATCCGTCGCCGTCGCGCCCTCGGGTAATTCGCCTTCGAGGCGGACGCCGACGACCTCGGGAAGTTTCATCGTGACCGGCTGACCGAGCATTGCCGCTTCCGCTTCAATGCCGCCGACGCCCCAGCCGACCACACCGATGCCACCGATCATTGGGGTGTGGCTGTCCGTGCCGACGAGTGTGTCCGGCAGGAGCCATTTCTCACCGTCTCGCTCGCGGGCGTGGATGACCCGGCCCAGATGCTCGAGATTCACCTGGTGGACGATGCCGGTCCCCGGCGGGACGACGTTGAAGTTCTCGAAGGCGTTCTGCGCCCACTTGATCGCGCGATACCGTTCGGCGTTGCGCTCGTACTCCAGTTCGACGTTCTTCTCGTAGGCGTCCTCGGAGTCGAAGTAGTCGACTTGGACGCTGTGGTCGATTACGAGATCAATAGGGATCTCTGGTTCGACCAGGGTCGGGTCCCGATCTTTGCGGTCGACTTCGGATCGAAGGGCCGCCAGGTCGACAACTGCGGGCACGCCAGTGAGATCCTGTAGGACGACTCGTGATGGAGAGAACGGAACCTCTGCGTCCGGTACGTCTGGCTTCCAGCCAGCAGCATTCTTGACATCCGCTGCAGTAACAGTTTCGCCGTCGGCGTTCCGGAGCACCGACTCAAGCAGAATACGGATGCTCACAGGGAGCGTGTCGAGGTCACAGAGCCCCTGCTCTTCGAGTGCTCGAAGATCGGCCATCTTGTACGTCGTCCCGTCGACGTCGAGCTCGCGGACGGCATCGAACGGAAGTGTATCAGTCATAGTATCTACACCTGGGATTGGCAGTCGTATCAATCCCTCTCCGAATCCGATTCGACGAGAATCGGGATTTGTTACGCAGAGGCATCGTATCCAGCGTCTTCGACCACAGTCACAAGCTCATCCCGTTCAGCGGACCCCTCGACCGTCGCGGATTCTGAGTCACGATCCGCAGTAGCAGACGTAACCCCCTCAACTTCTTCGAGTGCCTCTTCGACGGTCTGCTCGCAATGTTCACAGGTCATTCCTTCGACGGTGATTGTCTGAGTCATATCCATTCGTAGATAGGGGCGAGTATTCTATGTGGTTTTCTGCTTAGAATCCAATGTTGTCGCAGCCCTGGATCACCGATTTCGAAGGTGTGTTGTGGGCAACAATAATGTATCCTGCGAGACGAAGCGGTCGTATGCGCAATTTGGATGAAACCGACTTAGAAATCCTCTCGTTACTCGCTGATGACGCCCGCCGCCCGTTCAGCGATATTGGCGAGGAGGTCGACTTGTCGGGGCCAGCCGTGTCTGACCGGGTAAAGCGATTACAGGAAGCTGGCATCATTAACAACTTCACGATTGACGTCAACCGGGCTCATCTCCGAGCTGGTGTACCGGTATTTATTCAGGCCGAAATCGGCTCAGCGTCGTTGGAGGCCGCCCGCGAGCGGGCTCGAGAGTCAGATGGCGTTGAACACGTCTTCACGACCTCCGAAGGAGATCTTTGGTTCTATGCCCGTGTTGAAGCCCAGAACGTACGTCAGTGGGTAGATGGACTCTTTAACGAGATCGATGTAGCAGATTACACCGTCACGCTAATTGACGAGCTTGAATGGACGCCGTCCGTTGATGGCGTCGAATTTGCACTCACCTGTGCTGAATGTAACAATACCGTTGATAATCAAGGTGAAACGACGAGAATCGACGGAGAGATCTATCACTTCTGTTGTCCGTCCTGTCTCACACGGTTCGACGATCGGTATCAGCGACTCGAAGAGGGAGCGTAACGCTGTCTTTGGAATCCAAATTTTCCTGCAGTCGAAACCCCGCCTCTCGAAGCAGTAAATCGCCTAAACCTAGACCCCGTATAGTAGAACAAGCATGACAAGCCAAACAATCCATCTTGATATCACGGGAATGTCCTGCGCCAACTGTTCGGCGACGATCCAGGACACTCTCGAATCGCTCGACGGGGTATCGGAGGCGGATGCGAACTTCGCCACCGACGAGGGTTCCGTCACCTACGACCCTGAAGAGGTATCGCTCAAAGAAATCTACGACGCGATCGACGAGGCCGGGTACGGCGCAGTCTCTGAGACGGTAACGATTGCCATCTCCGATATGACCTGTGCCAACTGCGCCGAGACCAACCAAACCGCTCTTGAAAATATTCCGGGCGTCGTTAATGCGGAGGTCAATTACGCAACCGACGAAGCACAGGTCACCTACAATCCTGCGGAAGTATCTATTGGTGCGCTGTACGATGCTATCGAGGAGGCTGGCTACTCGCCCGTCCGCGAAGATGGTGCCGACGAAGAGTCGGGCCAGGACGCACGAGATGCCGCCCGTCAAGCCGAAACTCGGAAACAACTCAGGTTGACCCTCTTTGGGGCAGTGTTATCGGCACCGTTGCTCTTCTTCCTCATCGACAATTATCTGCTCGGTGGCGCGATCGTCCCTGAAGCCGTCTTCGGTGTGGAACTTGGCTGGGTTGAGTTCCTCCTCGCCACGCCGGTACAGGCGATCCTCGGCTGGCCGTTCTATAAGAACTCGTACAAGGCGATCGTGAAGAACGGCCGCGCCAATATGGACGTGCTGATTGCGATCGGTTCAACAACGGCCTATCTATACTCTGTGGCAGTCCTTGCTGAACTCATTGCAGGTGGACTTTATTTCGACACGGCAGCCCTCATCCTCGTGTTCATCACGTTGGGTAACTATCTCGAAGCTCGGTCGAAGGGCCAAGCGGGTGAGGCCCTCCGAAAGCTCCTCGAAATGGAAGCCGAAACGGCGACCATTGTCCGCGAGGACGGCAGTGAAGAAGAAGTTCCACTCGAAGAGGTCACAACTGGTGACCGGATGAAAATTCGTCCAGGTGAGAAGATTCCCACAGACGGTGTCGTTGTCGACGGTCAGTCTGCCGTCGACGAGTCAATGGTCACTGGCGAATCTGTGCCTGTCGAGAAAGAGGAGGGCGATGAGGTCGTCGGCTCGACGATTAACGAGAACGGCGTCCTTGTCGTGGAGGCGACGAAGGTTGGAGAAGACACGGCCCTCCAACAGATCGTCCAGACAGTCAAGGAGGCCCAGTCGCGCCAGCCCGACATCCAGAATCTCGCCGACCGCATCTCCGCGTACTTCGTGCCTGCGGTCATCGCGAACGCCCTTCTCTGGGGTGTCGTCTGGTTCCTGTTCCCCGAGGCTCTCGCTGGCTTCGTCGACTGGCTCCCGCTGTGGGGTCAGGTTGCTGGCGGCCCGGCCCCGGTCGGTGGGACCGTTTCAGTCTTCGAGTTCGCGATAATTGTCTTCGCGTCCTCGATCCTCATCGCCTGTCCCTGTGCGCTGGGGCTGGCGACGCCCGCAGCGACGATGGTCGGGACGACGATTGGTGCCCAGAACGGCGTCCTGTTCAAGGGCGGTGACATCCTCGAACGCGCAAAAGACGTCGACACGGTCGTCTTCGACAAGACGGGCACCCTCACGGAGGGTGAAATGGAACTCACCGACGTGGTCGTCTTTGATAGCGATGGAAATGTGGTGACTGACGGTGGCGAGCCGACCCCAGATGGTGGACAGCTCAGCACCCGTGAGCGCCTCTCAGAGGATGATGTGCTTCGACTGGCGGCGATAGCTGAAAGCGGCAGCGAACACCCGCTCGCCCGTGCAATCGTCGAAGGGGCCGAAGAACGCGGCCTGGACGTGACTGAGCCTGACGACTTCGAGAACGTTCCGGGCCACGGGATCAAAGCAGTCATTGGTGACAGCGAGGTGCTGGTCGGCAACCGCAAGCTGCTGCGGGACAACGGGATCGACCCCTCTCCCGCTGAGGAGACGATGGAACGCCTCGAGAACGAGGGGAAGACGGCGATGCTGGTCGCCTACGAGGGGGAGCTCGTGGGTGTGGTCGCCGACGCCGACACAGTGAAGGAAAGCTCCAAGCAGGCTGTCACAGCACTCCAGGAGCGGGGAGTTGACGTGATGATGATTACGGGCGACAACGAGCGAACTGCCCGTGCGGTCGCTAAACAGGTGGGTATCGACCCGAAGAACGTCCGCGCAGGAGTCCT
The DNA here is from genome assembly GCF_004765795.1 of Halorussus marinus. Taxonomy (GTDB): domain Archaea; phylum Halobacteriota; class Halobacteria; order Halobacteriales; family Haladaptataceae; genus Halorussus; species Halorussus marinus. Next base: position 190,975 of record NZ_SBIV01000007.1, on the reverse strand, counting down.
TCCTGAGGACAAGTCCAACGCGGTCGACAGTATTCAAGACGAGGGCCGGCAGGCGATGATGGTCGGTGACGGCGTCAACGACGCTCCGGCACTCGCGGTCGCACACGTCGGGACAGCAATCGGCTCCGGCACCGACGTCGCCATCGAAGCTGCAGACGTCACGCTGATGCGAGACGACCCGCTCGACGTGGTAAAGGCGATCCGAATCTCAGACGCGACACTCCAGAAGATCAAACAGAACCTCGTGTGGGCGCTCGGTTACAACACGGCGATGATTCCGTTAGCGTCGCTCGGCCTCCTCCAGCCCGTGCTCGCTGCAGCAGCAATGGCGTTCTCGTCGGTGTCGGTGCTGACGAACAGTCTCCTGTTCCGGCGGTACACCCCCGATCACGACTACAAGCTCTTCGGATTTCTTCGCTAACCGTCACCTCTAGATCAATGTCGAATATTTCCCGGCACACGGTTCGAAGGTACCTCGTCGAGACAGCCAGTAGCGAACCGACATACCTCCGGGCTCGCGAGATTGCCAGCGACCTCGACGGATCTCCCAAGGCAGTCGCGCAGTACCTCAGCCAGCTCCAGGACGAACTCACAATCGTTTCACTCGAACAGTGGGGGCGCTCGAAAAGCACGACGTGGCGATTGGAGGTGAACGGGTCGTGAGTACTGTCACCCGCCGCGTCGAGACTGTCCTTCCGGAGACCGGCTCACGCGAGTGGTGGGCGCTGTACCTGCTGGCCCCGCTCGTCCTTCTCGGTGGGGGCATCCTCGTGTTTCCGACGTTGGTCTACGACCGGTTCATCTGGCAGTATCTCTGGGGACCAGTCGTCGCCGATGCGGCCGGTCAGCCAGTCACGCACGAGGGGATTCGTGCTGTCCAGGGCTACAACGCGGTGAACACGGTAATCTACCTCGCGGCAGTCGTATACAGCCTCCCCGGACTACGTGCGTATCTCGACCAACTCGACGTCACGTTCGACGCACGACTGGCCTACGGGTTCGCTCCGATCATCATCGCAGGTGGGGCGATGCGCGCCCTCGAGGATCTCGGGCTGCTCGGGGACTACGCGGTGTGGTTCATCACGCCATCGATTTACATCGTCGTCACCGCTGTCACCATCCTCGCGCTCGGTGTCGGTGCACTCTTGCGTGACCAAAATATCGGATCTATCCCGCTAACAGTCGGGCTCGTCGGGTCGGTGTGGGCTGTCGGGGCCGTCTGGTGGGCTGTTTGGCACGGCCTCTCGACATCGACCCCACTCCGCCTATGGGTTCCTGTCGCGACGACGGGGATAGCGCTCGGCGTAACCGCACTCTACTACTGGGGCACGAGTTTCGCCAATATCACCCACCTTCGACACCCGCTAATTCTGCTGGCCGTTTTCGGCCAGTTGTGGGACGCTGCGCAGAATCTCATCGGTGTGACGTTCCTCGGCTACTCCCCAAAGCTGGTCGTGACGAATCTCGTGTACCAGGCGACTGGATTCTCCGGATCGACGTTCGTGCTGAAACTCGTCGTGACTGTCGGCATCGTGTGGTATCTCGCCGATGCGAAAGAGGAGATGAATCACACGTGGTGGTGGCTTATGACGTTCTTCATCGGAGCGATCGGACTCCCGATGGGCGTTCGTGGGTCACTTCGGATGCTGTTGGGAGCTTAACGATGGCCTCAAAGATTGGCAAAAACCGATGACTCGAACGTCCAAAATTGCGGTAATAGGTGGAGGGATGGCCGGGCTTGCAGCAGCTGCTGGATTCGACGACGCTGGATTCGTCGTCGAACTATATGAGCGGCAGTCCTACGATAGCAAAGGCGTTAATTGCGGAGAAGCGATGACAGCGGTATCGAAGATCCCACTCGAACCGACTGTAGAGAACGGCTTTCTCAACCCGCTGCCAGCGATGGAAGTGGAGGTGTATGACGGAATCGACGCCGATCGCCACCGCACTGGAGCCGGCACCTTTCCTGCTGCGGATACATATATAACGGACCGAAATGTCGTTGAGCAGTCCTGGGCAGAACAACTCTCAGAGAAGGGTGTTGACATCCACGAAAACCAGTCTATCACACGGACAGATTTCCACGAGTTCACCGATGAGTATGATCTCGTCGTTGATGCAACCGGTCAGCCATCACTCTCTAGTAAAGCGCTCGGAACAACCAACGAGTATTCAGGATATATGGTAGCGCTTAACAGTGATGTCGAAGGGGACTTCACCGAGTTGTACCCGAACAGCCGGATAATTCTGGAGAACTATACAGGGTACTCGTGGGCATTCCCGAAGACATCGCAACGAGCCAACGTTGGTATCGGCTGGACGGTCAGTGACCGGCCTAATGATTATATGAAGGCATTGAGGGAAGCCTGTGAGCGGAATGGGTGGCCAGTCCCGTCGCAGGAACGGACGAACGTCGCAATCATTCCCGAGGGACCAAGCCTTGATCCCGACAGAACCCATCTACCGGAGCATTCAGTCGTACGAGTGGGTGATGCTGCAGGTATAGCAAACCGACTCACCGGAAAGGGGATCTCACAGGCCATTGAATCGGGATTCTTGGCCGCAGAGCTGGCTAACAGAGGCCAATTACACAATTATCCTGATAGATTATATCAGAGGATGAAAACGGAGTACATTTTCGCCACAGTTGTGAGATACTTTCTTGAAACTCGTAATCCCAAGGTTCTGGGAGCAGCAATTCGTGCCGCTGCCGGGATCGATATTGAAGACGTTGACCGGTCTCCGAGTACAGTTCTACTGCGTCTCCTCCGCCACCCTGTTTTATTTGCCCGTATTTTCTCGAGACGACGAGTTTTAAACCGTGTCTATGGAGGAATGACTAACCAGTGGGAGTTAATTGATTGATATCCACTCGAGTTAAATTCTCAGAATCTGTTAGCTACTGAGAGGATCGGTAAGTACAAAGGATTAGATCAGTAGATGAATTCAGTCCCTCAAACAGAATTTTCCGAAATCCAGAAATCGGTGGGCTCAGATTCATCGGTGCTCCTGCTTACATGCCCCAGCACACAATCAGTGCGTTGAGGGTGACCGAATTCCTTCTTGAGGATCATCCAACTCACCTTTGACACCCGCGTTCCTGCAATGAGCCCCGACTCTTAGAGATCACGAACCACCACCAATCTTTTTACCACTTCTGATAAACCCAGTCGTGAGGTGAAGTATGCCATGTCAACACAATCCATTCGAACGAGATTTCTCGGAACTGAGACGTCGTTCTCGGTCTCAGGAGCCTGGTTGTCGTATTGGATCCTGCTGCTCCGGCTGACCGCCGGGTGGTGGATGCTCCACGCCGGCCTTGACAAGATCTGGGCGTGGCCCTTCGACGCCAGCTGGTTCGTCGGCGGAGCCGCTCAGGGCACGATTCTCGCCCCCTTCGTCACGCCGTTCAGCGACGGCATCCTGTTGGCGTTCGTCAACGTGGCGGTACCGCTTGGGCAAACCGCCATCGGTCTCGGGCTGATACTCGGTGTCCTCACGAGGACCGCCGCCTTCTTCGGTGCCTTCATGATGCTGTTCTTCTACTTCATCAACGGCTACGGTGGCGGCTGGGCCAACGGTATGGTCACGGGTGAACTCCTTGGGATCATGGTCTTCGGAACCATTGTGGCACTTGGAGCGGGCGGCGTCCTGGCAGTCGATAACCGCCTGCGTGAGATGGAACTGTTCGAGAACACGCGATTACGGAAACTCCTCGGGTGACTACCAATGAGTGACTTATCAACGGCCGACCAAATCGCCATGTACGTCGGCGGTGGCCTGGTTGTCTTGGGCGTCGTCGTGATCGGCCTGCTCGACATGCTACTGGGAGCCGGGCACCCAGTCGATAGCGAGGGAGCAATCGAACACGCTGCAGTGGTCCCCATCGACATTAGGGCGGGCATCATCCTGCTCGGCTTGGTGATTTGGGGACTCGTCGCCGTTTACAAGTTTGCCGCAGGGTCGGCACCGTCGGGATCGACTACGGGCCAAACCCCATCCGGCATGGACGACTAGTTCAACAACTCAGTCCGTGGAGCCATTTGCCAGTTAACTTTTCGCGTTGCTCGCACTAACGTCCATCTTATGTACCTAAACGTGAAGACAAATACGATTTTCAGGAGTAGCCCTATCGTTTCTTGGTTTTCCTTCTGGTCAGTACGCACGCTTTATTCAGCAGAACGAACTTAACACTCTTTGGTTTGGTAGAAGAAACGGAAATCAATACGCAATTGAAATTTACGAATTTAATACTGAAATTAGTATACTACAAATAATATTTCAATATAGCCTTGACTTCCGATTCTGGTTTGTCTTTCGAAGAAAGGTGTACGGGTGTTTTTTCAATTCAGCTGTCCCCCGGTTAATCGTTAGAACGGGGTAATCTGCTTCCTCGATCACTTGAGCTGCGACGCTTCCCTGTAATAGCCGACGAATGCCAGTCAATCCTCGTGTCCCCATTGTAACAAGATCGATGTCAGTCACCTCAGTGTATTTGAGAATCTCCTGCTGAGGTTGACCAAAGCTCAACGTAGTTCGGACAGGAACGTCCAAGGTCGCTGCCTTCTCCGTAATGTCCTCCAAGAGCCGAGTTCCCCGCTGTTCCCAAGAGTCAGTGACCTCTTCCCACGTGAATCCAGGCCGACTCGAATAGGACTGTTCGGAAATGACAAAAAGTCCATGTAGGGTTGCATCATACCGTTTAGCAATTTGTAGCCCATGTTTGAAGGCCACAGATGCCTCGTCGTATCCATCCGTAGGCACGAGAATATCTGTGAACTGACTAGTAGATAACTCTCCTACCGGACCAGAGGGATCCATATCAGGTATCGTCAAGACAGGAAGAGAGATATTTTGAATGATGTGGCTGGAGACGTCTCTCCGGAGAATTCGTGCTAATCTAGTCTGTGTAGGTTTCTGGTGGACAAGCAAATCGATATCATTCTCCTCAGCGTATTCCCGAATAACACCTGGAGAGTGCCCACTATCCACTGCTGGTATCACATTGAGTCCGAGCGAGTGGGCCTGATCCACCACGGGTTCAATTACCGCTGCTGCGTCCCATTCCTCTTGTTTAGTGACTTGGTCGGATTCCACCTCCGTGCGTTCCTCATCTTGAATAGATAATACGTGGAGAGCCGCATCATACGTTTCTGCAAGTGATAGGCCATATTGGACCACTGAGTCCCTTATATCAGCTCCGTAGAGTGGAATGAGGATCTGGTTGTACAGGTTGATGTCCGCACCTTCTCGAACTTCTAGATGGCTGGGGGAGTTCATACATATCTATACGTAACGACGATTTACCGTGCTTTCTGTTAAGAATCGAAACCGGGAGAACAGTCTCTGGGGTGGTGACTTGAGGCTTTTATCGCAAGTAACTCGCTATAGCACGTCTATTTCGAAAAGAGTGGAGACGTCGTTTGGAGTCGCATCAGTTCGACGAGAGCGTATTTCCCACAGTTTCGAGGAGTGAAGTGTCGGAGTCGGTGCGACGAGTCATGCTCTGGGTCATGTTGGGCGCAATTTAAGGCCGATATGCTCGTTGACGGAAAACCGTCACGGCAGCACCCTCGACCGATGAGGGTCGCCACATAGAGACGAATACGGGACTCTGACCTTTGGGGTTTCCTCCTCAGAACTGAAAGTCACCTTCCCCGTCGTGCTTGAATCCGTTCTCAATACACAGGAAAGGTCGACGTACAATTGAATACTTCCGAGCCAAGTGACGAGCATATGGAACGGGCCGTAACTCGTCGCGAACTACTACGGGTCGGTGCGACGACAGTCGCACTCGGAACCGCCGGTTGTTTGGGGTCATCGAGTGGGGATGAGTGGGATATCGAGGGAACGCTAGCGGTGACGAACGCCCAACAATACAGTTCACCAGGCTGTAGCTGTTGTGGAAAATATGCGTCGTACCTGCGGGAACAGCTCGACACGACGCTCGGGGAAACCGAAACCGAGGACGTGACGGATCTCAAGCGCCAACACGGTATTCCATCGGATCTACAGAGCTGTCACACACTCGTCCTCGACGAGTACGTCGTCGAAGGACATGTTCCTGCCGAGGTTATCGCGACGATGCTCGAGGAAGAGCCGGCGATTGACGGCATCGCGTTGCCCGGGATGCCGGCTGGATCGCCGGGGATGGGCGGGACGAAGTCCGACACATTCACCGTCTACAAACTCGGCGGCGGAAAGACAGGTGACGTGTACACCGAAATCTGAACAGAAAACACCTGGTCAAGATACTTTGGGACGGCAGTCGACACCCTAAACAATGATTCGACGACTCCTCCACGATCTCGGATACGTGCTTGCATACGTCCTTTTCCTCGGCGCGAATACGCCAGAATCGGTCGTTACCCGTCTTCGCATCGCCTATCGCCTTGTCGGTGTCCGGATCGTCGAGACGCCACAGGTTGATTCGGTCGAACGGACGATCTTCCTGTGTCCGTACCGAAATCTGGGCACTACGTGGGTTAGGGAGAAGTGGATCTGTCACGACATCCTGGACCGCGTCGACGACGGATACGTGACGTATCTCCGACGGCACAAGGGAATCGACTACCAGCGTCCTCGCGGGTGTGCCGACCTCGCGTACTGCGACGAATCCGAGTACTGCTATTCGGAGGTTTCCGAACTCGAGTAGGTGGCCGATGGATCAGAGTACTCTCCGCCACCGAATCACCGACCAGTTTTCTTACCGCGGCGAGCGAGCCGATATCTGGCGGGCGTTCGACCTCCTGTTCGATACTGACGAGTTCCTCAATCTCGGCTACTCGGAGTGGTACCAGCCACATATAGCCGGTTCGAGTCAACGTCGCCTCGTCACGGAAGTCGGCTCAAGGGTCGCGTCGCATCTACCCACAACCGACGGAGTGCGCCTCCTCGATGTCGGCTGCGGTCGGGGGGGTCCAGCCCTCCACCTCGCCTATCAGTTCGGCTTCAACGTCACTGGTGTCGACCTCGTTCCGTACAACATCCAGATGGCAACCGAGAACGCACGGGGTAAGCACCTCGATTCCGAGTTCATCATCGGTGACGCGACACAACTCCCGTTTACCAGGGACTCGTTTACCGCGTGTACAGCCATCGACGCACTCGTATACCTCCCCGAGCGGAATCGCGTTTTCGCTACAGTCGCAGATACCCTCGAACCCGAGGGGGTTCTCGTAGTCTCCGATCTCGTGATGCAGTCAGACGTGACTGAAACGGAACGGAGATTGGTCGATTCATTTGCGGATGCGTGGGATATGCCGTCCTTGGGTACTGTTGAAGGATACAAAGCTGCTCTCGACGAGACGAGCTTTGAGCTCAAAGCGGTCGAAGATATCACGAAACACAGCGTCGGACGCTTCCGAAAGTGGACGACGCTGTACCTCCAGCTACTCACGAGCCCGCTCCGGGCTCTCATTGAACGACTGTTAGGAGCGTATGATCTCGATCCCCCAGCGATTACTGAGCAGGTACGGAAGGCTCACCACGCGCTGCCGTTCCTGCGACACGTTATCTTCGTTGCGGAACTAGAGACTACTTGACTGCTACTTGCACGGCGCAAGAAAGAATCGGATCGTCACGTCGACGCTTGAGCATCCACGAATTTGGATGGACCTGTGGGGTCTTCACTGCTCGTGATTGTCGTGTGGTGGATCGTGACCCATAGGTTTAGAATTGGTTCAGACTCCAGTATTTATATAGGACACAGATAGGAATCCGTTGGTATACTCGAACGATAGTTCGGGATTGTGAGGTACTAACCGTTGATTGTGGAGTCAGAAAAGCCAAACCGTGCAGCACGGCTCAAATCGCTATGTATCCCGACTTTGGATTGCTAAGAACAAATTGCTTGATTCAGGCCCTCGTACCATTGATGTGGGGTGAAACCGAATGGCAACTGATCCAGTCTGTGGAATGGACGTCGATGAAAGTGATCCGGCGGCCACAGCTGAGTACGACGGTCAGACGTACTACTTCTGTGCCGAGGGCTGCAAGGAGACGTTCACCTCGACACCGGAGGAGTACGTCTAACCGTCACACCCCACACCTGCGTCGTAGCTCCCCCACACCCACCCCCATTCCGCCTTTCGATGACCCAACCAGAACTTGACGACACGGATCGCGAAATCCTCCGTCTTTTAGCGGAGAACGCGAGACGACCCTACAGCACTATTGCTGAGGCTGTAAATCTTTCACCCCCGTCCGTTTCAGCACGCGTCCGTCAGTTGGAGCAAGAAGATGTCATTCGTCGATTCACCGTTGATCTCGACCTCACACAGTACGAAAACCGGATACACGTCATGGTACGCCTCCAGCCTGAGCTCGGAAAGACGGATTCTCTTCGAGAATCGATCCTCGAGACCCCAGCCGTAGAACACGTATTCACAACTGCGGAGGGCGAAATCGTAGCTGTTGCGACGCCGCCGCGGAATACAGTCGGAAACTGGGCGCAGCAATATCTACCACTGACTGACGTGCGGCGATACGACGTACAACTGCTGTCGAACGCTGCTCAATCAGCGTATGCCGAGGGGACTGAATCCGCACTCAAATGTGCAAATTGCGGAACCACTGTCGGTGAAGACGGACTAGCCACCCGTGTCGGTGGTTCACTCCAGCAGTTTTGCAGTGAGAACTGTGAAACAACGTATAGGGAACAGTATACAGAAAGTCAAGAGAAATCTGATGCTTAGAGTCTAGCATTAGCTGTATACTCAATTCCTGATTGCTTACGAGTTTGCTGCAAATAGTTTTGATTTGAAACAGTAATCGCAGTGAATTAGAAGCGTGTGTATACACCTATGGAAGCGTCCACAACCACCAAAGGAGAAGCTACAAGCAACAAGGTACTCGTCCGTGCTAATGAGATTGAAAAAACGTACGGATCGAGTTTTCCATTTACGCGGTCAGTGACCGTCCTCACCGATGCCGATCTCGAAATTCGGACGGGGGAAATCGTCGGGATCGTCGGCGCGAACGGGTCGGGCAAATCCACGCTCATGAACATCCTCGTCGGTGTCCTCGAACAGGATTCCGGAACAGTCGAACGGACGGGAACCGTTGGCTGGTGTCCACAGGAACCACTGCTTTACGACCGCTTGACGGTCGGAGAGACGTTCCGACTGTTCGGTTCCGGATACGGAATGACCGCCGAAGAAATCGACGAGGCCAAACACCGCTTGGCGTCGAAACTCGATTTCGAGCAGTACCTTGACTACCGAATCGACCAACTCAGTGGTGGAAACCGGCAGAAAATCAATCTCAGTATCGCCCTGATGCACGATCCGGACGTCCTCATGCTGGACGAGCCCTACACTGGATTCGACTGGGAAACGTATCTCACGTTCTGGGATCTCGCCGAGGAACTCGCTGCCGACGGAACAGCTGTCACGATGATTTCACACCTGATCGAAGAGCAAAGTCGTCTCGACCGCATCTATGAGGTTCGTGACGGACAGGTCTACGACGTGACTGACCAGGAAGGCGAGACTGATGCAACGGCCAGTGAACGGGGGGAAGAGACCGATGAATAGGGTTTGGACGGGGATTCGGGCGAACGTCTCCACCTTCCTCAGAACCCCCCTGAATGTTGTCCTAGCACTTCTCCTTCCGATTGTCGTTATCGAAGGCTGGGGACAAGCAATGGCTGGGTTACCAAGTATGCCGACGGTCGAGGCGATTCCGATCGAGCTAGGTCGCCTTCTCGGAGCGATATTCGGGGTCGCCATCATTGCCGGCCTGATGGGACTCGCGCAGATGATTAGTGCGCGTGCAGCCGATCGGCGACTCGTTCAGACAGGCTATCCACCCCGAACACTGCTTGCGACTCGATTAGCGGCGCTCGGAGGAGTGACCGTTGTCGTGGCTGCCGTAAACTACGGCGTTCTCTGGCTGACGATTTCACCGGGAGCCCCTGTCCTGACGTTCGTATTCCTCGTACTTGCCGGCCTCGTCTATGCGTTTCTTGGCGCACTCGTCGGGGCGCTCCTTCCACGACTGTTCGAAGGCTCGCTCGTCGTGGTGTTCCTTGCAATGATGGATGCGTTCCTCAGTGGCGACAGTCCGCTGGCCGCCGACGTTCCCGAGTTCGTGGAATACTTCCCGCTCTATCATCCAAAGGAACTCCTTCAGGAGGCGATGTTCCAAGGCACATATACGACGGGTGATCTCGGCTTCGTCGCCGGATACCTGCTAGTCCTGCTTGTACTCGTCACCGCAGTGTTCGGAGTGACGATGCGCACCAGTGGTGGGTGGTCCGCATGAGTCGTACGACAACGGCGTTCACAATCGGCATCAAAGAACAGGCGCGAAACTACGTCCTCGTCGCTCTACTGGTCGTCCTACCGGTCTCGTTCATCACGTTGGCGTTCGCAGTCACCCAGGACGTCGAGATGCCGGTTCGGACGCTCGTCGACGGTGAGACGGTGACGGTCATGCGAGGGATGCCTGAGGTCCACGGCGTGATTATGACGCCGATTACGAGCGCCCTCATCGCGGGACTCGCCGGGTTGTTCCTGATGCGAGAAGCCAAAGACACAGACGGTCGTCTGGCAGTCGCCGGCTATCGTGCACGACAGGTAATCACTGCCCGGTTTGGGGTCCTCGCAGCAATCACTCTCATCGTTACCGGCGTCTCAGTCGGCGTGATGCTCGTCGATTTCCAGCCTGAGCATCTCTGGTGGTTCGTCGCAGCGATGCTCGTCGTCTCGGTCACGTATGGTCTCATCGGGATGCTCGTCGGGGCCGTTTTCGACCGCCTAGCCGGGATGTGGCTAATGCTGATTCTCCCGATGCTCGATATCGGACTCTTCCAGGATCCGCTGTTCATCCAGTCCGAGCCCGAATGGTGGATGAAACTACTCCCCGGCTATTGGCCCGTCCGTGTGATGGTCGATACCGGACTCACAACGGACGTAGATACGACTCTCTCATTGGTGTGGGCTACTGGATACCTCCTCCTCGTAGCTGTCCTCACAATCGGCGTCTACTACCGAATTACACAGGAGAAGTAAGATCAGGCCAGTAGACTACTTACTCCGGTAACTGTAGGGGAGAAGACCCAAACAGCACTATATCCAGCTTCGCTCAATTGGATAGTTTGACTCGGATTTCACTACGACCGTCTGATCGGGCAAACGGTTCGGTGGACTCTGGTTGCTGCTGTGTCCCTCGTTCTCTGGGCACCGATGAGTGCGGCTTACGTTCCGCGGAGAAGTGCCGCGGCGTAGGAACAGGTCTTCGAAGGACTCCTGAGCGAGGGACCTCGGGCGTGTAGAAATGGCGACGACACCGCGCCTTACCGAGATGGATCTTCACTCCCAGTCTCCAACCGTTCACGACGCTTCTGGAACTCTTCTTCGTCGATCTCGCCTCGTGCGTAACGACGTTGGAGGGTTTCCATAGCGGAATCGTCACTCTCTGGAGGTGCATCGCCTCGACCCATTGCCCAGTAGAGGAAGCCGCCGACCAGCCCCAGCATCCCGAGTGCCCCGCCGACGAACGGCAGCCCACCGAACCATCCACCGTTCCGGCCGTGCATCATCCCTGGACCCATCATTCCGCCATCGGTACTCCCACTGCCGTCGACGTCCGAGCCGACGGCAACGGCGCCGTTCTGGACGATCGTTTCGCTGTCTGGGACCTCGCCGTCCGGGATCGGGCTGTCTTCAGCTGGACCGCCAGGGCTACCAACGACGATGCGACCGACCATGCCGACCGTCTTGTGAGGGATGCAGTAGTAGTCGTACGTTCCGGGCACCTCGAACGTGTGCTCGAAGCTCCCCTGCGAGATGGTCCCGCTGTCGAAGGCGGTGGCGTCGGCGGGAACGCGGTCCGGATAGGCCGTCGCCGAGTGAGCTCCGGCTGCTATCTCGAAGCGGACGGTCGTGCCAGGTTCGACGTGGAGCCCGATCGGGTCGAAGTAGTTGTTGCCCATCTTCACGACGGGCGTCTCCTGTGCGGCGACTGGTTGGGTGAATCCCGCACTCGCGACTGTGCCAGCACCGAGCGCTCCCAGGAACTGGCGTCTACTGTAGTCTGTCATTGTAGCTGGTTGGCTTCTGTTATCCACGGATGATGCTGGCGAGCCGGTTCGTGAGTCCGGGCGATTGCTGGCCGGCGCTCTCGATGGCAGCCTCCAATTCGTCCCGGTCGACGATGCCGATGAACTCGGCCGTCTGTTCCCCGTTTGCATACACGAGCGTCGTTGGCGTCTTTCGGACACCGTACTCCTCGGCCGTCTCCAGATCGGTCTGGATGTCGACCTCCCGGAACTCGACATCCGGATACGCATCTTCGATACCCTCGTTTTTCTCTCGCTGCGTTGCGCACGCTCCACAAGTCTCCTGTGTGAACAGGATAACTTCCGTCATAGTAGCTAGTATGGTCTTATGCTTTTAGCACACTTCTATTCACATCCGAAAGCTGTGAGGGTCACAGATTTCGGATTCCAAGGGGCCGGACGTGAGTAACGCCGGAGGTTGGTGGTCGGACCGTCACTCCGAGCGTTCGAGCTTGTTCCGACGCGCCTCGAACTCTTCCTCGGTGAGATCTCCGCGGGCGTATGCCATACGCAGCTCCTCCATTGCGGGATTCCGCGACGACTGCGATGCCGTCACGCGACGGAAGACGAGATATCCGCCACCGAGCAGGAGGAGGAGGAAGACCAGCTGGACGAGCATCCCGACGAGTGGCCACCAGCCGCTGGTCGTCCCGTATCCACCCATCATTCCACCGTATCCCATCATCCCGCCGAATCCCATCCCCATCGTGAGCAAGGGGAGGACGATGATCGCCCCGAGGATGAGGAGGACGATGGTTGTGGTGTCGAGTTGGTTTGATGATGTCATGGTTCAGATCTCGGTCGATGATTCGAGTTCGTCCGCGACGCTGGCGAGAACGCGTTCGAACCGGTCGTGGACCTCGTTCGCGATCGAGTCGAGTGCCTCGTTGTCGGCGATGCCGACGAGCTGTTGTGGGTCGACGGCACTCACCATGACCTCGCCGCCGTCGGTTTCGTAGACAATGACGTTACACGGGAGGAGTGCGCCGAGTTCGATCTCTTCGTTCAGGCCCTCGTGTGCCAGCCCCGGGTTGCACGCACCGAGGATGCAGTACTGTCGAAACTCCTCGCCGAGTTTCTCCTCGAGCGTCGCTTGGACGTCGATGTCACAGAGGACGCCGAATCCTTCGTCTTTGAGCGCCGCAATCGTCGTGTCGACGACGTCGTCGAACTCACCGGTGACTGAAGTCTGTATTGTGTATTCCATGAAGTATCATACCCCGTCTACGGGGTTAACGGTTGGGTGCCGCAACGGCGGCCGTTGGGAATATGATGTATCGGCTGGAACAGCAGCTGCTCCAGTCATCCGGTGCGTTCGAGCTGTTCTCGCCGCCGATCGAATTCGTCATCCGAGAGCTCTCCGCGGGCGTAGCGCTCACGGAGAACCGACAGCGACTGCTCTTCGTTCCCACCGGAGCCTCGATTGAGGAGCGCATAGACAATGTAGAGCGGAACGGCGATGAGGAGCCCCATCCAGAGGAACCCCCAGAGCCCCATCGCTCCACCGAAGAGGCCCCAGCCGCCCCCCATCATGCCGCCGCCGTAGCTCCCACTACCGTGGGCAACAGCCGGTCCAGTCGCCGCAACTAGCAGCGGGACGGCGAGGATCGCGAGTCGCCGAGCAGTGCGTCCGATGTGAGTGGTGAGTTGCGTCATTATCTTGCGTTGGTGAGTTGTGGTGTTCGATTGGAGCGATCGAAACGGCCAGAGCCGTCAGCAGTGGCCCTGCCCGTACATCCCGCCGTTGTAGCCGTCGTCAGCCCCGTCGTGGTATTCCCCGTCAGCCATGTCCTGGGCCATCTCGTCGACGGTCACACCCATGTGCGACTCCATCCACTCGACGCTACCCGGGCCCATGTGTTCGGTCATCTGTGCCTCCATCCAAGTGGCCCATTCATCTGCGGTGGCATTGTCCGTAGGCGCGTCGTCAGCGGTCGTTGCGTTGTCGTGTGCGCTGACTGCCGGTGCGGCGAACGCGAGTCCGACAATCGCGAGCGCCACGAGCAGCCACCGGCCGAGTTTGAAGTTGGTCATTGTCTCTCTCCTCGGTTACTCGTAGGCCTGCTCGGGAGTTATCGACATGGGTGTGAATCCATACAGGAGAACGTTCGAGAACGTCTATAACATCTTCTAACCGTTTTGCTCGAGGGAGACCGTTCATACCTACGGAATTCGAGAGGGAGAGCGCCCGATAGATAGCGACTATTTTCCCGGTTGTTGCTGCCGAAGGTCATCACTCGGATACACACGATAGGTCCGACCCTGTCGTTCCCGATACAGCAGACCTCGCTCCTCGAGTGAACTCACGGTCTGGCTTACTTTACTCTTCGAGAACTCAGATCGATCCCGAAGTTCAATCTGCGTGATTCCGGGGGAGTTCAGGACGGGTTCGAGGACGCGTCGTTCATCATCCGGTAAGAGATCGAGAACGCGTGCTTGGGGGTCCGATTCAGGATTGATAGACGTCGCCGGTGCAGCGTCATCATCCATCGACGTAGCTGTTGCCGCCGATGTCTGTGCAGGATCGACAGGCACCGTTGTGTCGGCCACTTCTGGATCGGTGAGTTCTCCCCGGACCACGTAATAGACGCCACCGATAACGCCAGCAACCAGCAGGGTTCCAACCACGTACCAGAGGGGGTCTGGGCCGTGCATCGTTCCCATAGATGAACCCATCATTGACCCCATCGATTGCTCGATAGCCCGACGCTGTTGATAGGCCCGCCAACTGAGTACCCCGCCGGCCAGGAGAACGAACCCGAGAAGCACACCGACGACAGTATCTGCTCGACGGCGATTCATATGACAGCCCCGAGTTGCGGGATTTGACTATTCATACCGTCTATTTGAGCGCAGTAGGTGTGACAATTGCGGATTGAAACTGTGATGATGAACCCCATCACAGCGGATGAACCACAGTGCGATCATCAGTGGTCATGATCGTGATCGTGGCTCGATATTTGCGGGCTTTGATTAGTAAATTCCGTTGGTTCTTCTTCGAACGTACGCTTGCATTTCTTTGAGCAAAAATAGTACGTCGTCCCATCGTGGGACGCACTCGGGCCCTCATCGTCGGTTCGCATCCCGCACACCGGATCTCGATACTGACCTGGTGCGCCGAGTCCCCGCCGGTAGACATACAGAAGGAACCCGGAGAGCGCAAAGGCGATAATATTGAGGTAGAACGTGTAGTTGAGCTCGAAGTACGTCTGTTCAGTCGCCGTCTCGCCGCCCGCCAGATCTGGAACGATACCCAGCGCGTCGAACAGCAGCTCCATGAGGAAGCCGGTGAACGCCATCGTGACGAAGAAGACGCCGAGGATGTACAGCATCACCTTCCAGCCGTAGTACTTCCGGTAGACGTTCAGGACGGGCACGGTGATGAGGTCGGCGTAGACGAACGCGATGATCCCGGCGAAGCTGACGCCACCACCCCAGAGCGCGACGGCGAACGGGACGTTGCCCATACTGCCGACGAAACTGAGGACGGCGATGATGACGCCCATGACGGCGTTCTCGGCAGTCACGAGCAGGCCGTCGCCCTGAATGAACAGCGTGTTCCACACCCACTGCGGGACGAAGACGATGACGAACCCAGAAATAAGGAAGCCGGCGACGATGTCTTTCCAGATCATCGACCACTCCTTGCGGTACTGATTCCCGACCTTGTACCAGCCACCCCACGACAGCAACTCGTCACGCCACCCGCCGCTACTCGACGTCTCCTGGCGATAGGTCTCCATACAGCCCTCCGAGCAGAATTTGAGCGTCTCACCGCCGTCGGTCGTGAGCGTGTACTCGTCTTTCCCCTCCATCCCGCAGGTGGGATCTTCCGTGACGCCCGCCTGGCGGTCGCGCTCGTTGAGCTTCTCGCGGACTTCGTTAAACAGGTTTTCGGGAAGCGTGAGGTGGACGATGGCGGCCATGACGGCGATGAGAATCAGGCCGCCGAGCAGTTCCGCGACGAGGAACTCCCAGCCAAGCAGGATGAGAATCATCAGCCCTAGTTCGACGATGAGGTTCGTCGACGCGAACATGAACGCGAGGAAGTTCACCGCGTGCGCCCCCTTCTTGAACAGGCCCTTCCCGATGGCGACGGCGCCGAAACTACAGCCACTGCTTGCTGCTCCGAACACAGTCGCCTTGGTAAGTCCAGTTAGATCGCCCTCACCCAGCACCTGTGCCATCCGCTCCTTCGAGACGTAGACCTGGACCAGACTCGTAATCGTGAGGCCCATGATGATCGCCCACGCCGCCGTCCAGAGAAATCCGACACCGATACGAAGGGATTCAAGAACTCCGTCGATTATCGTCGCCTGCATAGGTGTATCATTGTAGGGATCATCTATTGCGGTTTTGATTAGAATATACTGCCTATGAGGGTATCAGTACTATGGCATCGTAACCGTCGGCCATAGATGATCTATCGTGAAGAGGGGAAAACATTGCAAACCTCCACAAGCTCCACGGAATCCGACTTCAGATTCAAAAGGGGAATCTGATTAAATCACGCCGACGTATTAGAGGCTAATGGGACCAGTAGAGACCGATGATATCCCAAATGAGGGGAACACCACCTGGAAGAACAGCCTTCGCCGGCCTGCTCGGTTGTCCAGTACGGTAACTGTCACATCCACTTCCTAATTTACGATGGCTGTCGATCTGGCAATCCATGATGCACTCGTTCTCACAGCCGACGAGCGGAACCGCCTGTACGAGCGCGGCACAGTATGCATCACCGATGGCTGTATCGAAGAAGTCCGACCATCACGTGCAGGAGACGGAGAATTAGAAGCGTCCACCGTTATCGACGGGAACGGGAAACTGGTGATGCCGGGGTTGGTGAACGCCCACACGCACTTGGAGATGACACCGCTCATCGGTGCGTTTAGCGAACTCGAGCTGACGGAGATGCTTGGGAGTGGGACGGCCTTGTTTAACAGATTAGGGAACGGCGAATTCGAGTACCTCGTCGAGGCAGGCGTCGAGCTCGCAGCGCTCAATTTCCTCTTGGGCGGTGTCACGACCGTGAACTCGATGGACGCACGGCCTGCCGCAGGTGCAGAGGCGTTCGGGGAAGCAGGGCTCCGCGGATTTTTCGGCCCGGCGATCTCGGACCTCTTCTGGGACCAACCAGTCGATCAGCAGTTCTCCCGTGCTCGCGAGTTCGTCGAAACGTACCACGACACGTACGACGGCCGAATCAGGGCGACGATCTGCCCGCACGACGACTGGTCGTGTACCCGGCAGCTGTGGGAACGGACCGCATCCCTCGCCGCAGAGTATCCGGACCTGCTCGTCCACACGCACTTGCTCGAACTCGAGGAGAGTAACACGATGGCACGAGCGAACGGTGGCGAGGACTCGGTAGGATTGCTCGACGACGTTGGACTCCTGGACGACCGACTGGTCGCTGCTCACTTCCGCCTCGGCGACGAAGAGGACATCCAGCGAACCGCCGAGGCGGACGCGGCTGTTGCGCACTGCCCGTCCGTCTTCTGTTACTGGAATCCGGACGGGGAGACGCAGTGGACGCCCGTTCCCGAGCTTCGAGCCGCCGGCGTCGACGTCGGAGTAGGGATTGACGACCACTACTGGCACGACTCGTACAGCATGTTCGGTGAAGCGCGGCAAGCTCGGCTGGCGGCAAATCTCAAGCGTTCAGCCGGGCAGTTCGACTCGATGGAACTGATACGAATGCTCACTATCGAGGGCGCACGCGCGCTGGGGATGGGCGACGAGATCGGCAGTATCGAAGCGGGAAAGCGCGCGGATATTATCCTCCTCGACGTCGACAAACCGAAGTTCACGCCACTGACCAACGTTCCCGCACACGTCGTGAACAACGCGGTCCCGGCCGACGTCGAGACAGTGATCGTTGACGGCGACGTCGTCCTCCGGAATGGTGTGCCCGAGACAATGGACTCGGACGACGTGCGACAGCGAGTAAATCAGGCTGTCGAACGCTTCATGGACGAGACAGGCTGGGAGTTAGACATTGGTGGTAGTGAACCGCCGACCAGCATCGAGACTGTACGGGACCTCCCAAAGCGTGGCCCTGCGCGACTCCTGACTCGCCTCGCGATGCAATCCGCGCGTGATCGGTTCTCCTTCTAAGACCCTGCCAGCGTAGGGGTGGTTCCCCCTCAGGAATTTCTGTGGGCGCGAACGAACGCACGTCGCAGGACGGTCAGAAGAACGTACGTCTCGTACTTCTGGGTCTGGCAGTGCTCGCAGGGCTGCATATCCTCGACGATCTCCTCAATAGCGTCGTCGTACTCGTCGGTGAGCGTAGTGAGCGCGTCCGTGATCTGGGGCTGGGCAGCGTCGATCATCTCCTCGACGGCGGCGTCGGCCGAATCTGGTAGTGAGTACGAGAGGACGATCGTGTTCGCGTGGTAGTACTTCGTCGTCCCACCACGCCCCTCCTCGAAGCGAACGACGTCGACGAGGCCCGCATCCCGGAGCTCGTTGATGTGATGGCGGACCGTGTTCTCCGTCCGGTCGATGCCGCGATCGTCGAGGCGTTCGTGGACCTCGGTCGCAGTTAGGGCTTCCTCGGACAGAATGTCGAGGACCATCGCCCGCATCGGCTCGTCGATGGCGTCCGAAATCCGAGTGTCTCGCACCGCGATGTCGTCGAGACGGTGGTCGGTATCGGAATCACTCATACGAGGACTGAGCGCGAGCACGCGGGAAAAGGTAGCGGGGCAGGAGTCGGGTAGGTGTCTGTCGAGGTATCCAGTACAGGATGGACCCGCGATAGCGAAAGCCCTAGACGACCCGTTTGACTGTTCCAACGACTCGTATCCGAATTCAAACATATCATATAAAAAATACTTATTGAGGTACGGGCACTATCTCAAACTGTAATGAGCGACACAACCCAATTCCGCGTCCTCGACTTCGACTGCCCGACCTGCGCGAGTACCGTCGAACGCGCCCTGTCGAACGTCGACGGCGTCCAGCACGTCGAAGTCCACTACGCGACCGGCCGCGTCGAGATCGAGTACGACGACAGCGTCGCTGACCCCGACGCCTTCGCAGAGACCATCGAAAACCAGGGGTACACTCCCCAGCCCGCCTAACACTATGAACAAACAATCGATCACGCAGTACTACCGGAACCACCGGAAGGCCATCGTCACGGCGACAAGCGGCCTGCTGTACGGCGGTGGCTGGAGTCTCGGCTACCTCACGAGTTTCGAGATGGCAAGCGCCGCCATCCTCGTCCTCGCGACGGTCGTGGGTGGCTACGACATCGCCAAGACCGCTTACCACGAGGTCACCAACCGGACGCTCGGCATCAAGACGCTGGTGACGCTGGCCGCCATCGGTGCTATCGTCATCGGGGAGTACTGGGAAGCCGCCGCCGTCGTCTTCCTGTTCAGCCTTGGCAGCTACCTCGAAGGCCGGACGATGCGGAAGACCCGGACGGCACTTCAGGAGCTACTGGAGATGACGCCCGACACGGCGACCGTCCGTCGCGACGGGACACTCCAAAAGGTCTCCGCCCGCGATGTCGAAGAGGGCGAAGTCGTCGTCGTAAAGCCGGGCGGGAAGATCCCGGTCGACGGAACCGTCGTCGACGGCGAGAGCGCAGTCAACCAGGCGCCGGTCACCGGCGAGAGCGCGCCCGTCCACAAGGCCGACAGCGACGAGGTGTACGCCGGGACGGTCAACCAGGAGGGCGCGCTAGAAATCCGGACGACGGGAGCGGGATCGGATACGACTCTCGAACGGATCATCCGTCGCGTCGAGGAGGCCCAGGAGGCTCAGTCGCCCACGGAGAGTCTCATCGACCGGTTCGCGAAGTACTACACGCCGGCCGTCATTGCCCTGGCTATCGGCGCGTACGCGGTCACGCAGAACGCGATCCTGTCGCTGACGCTGCTGGTCATCGGCTGTCCGGGCGCGCTGGTCATCGGGCCACCGGTCAGCATCGTCTCGGCCATCGGTAACGCCGCCCGGTCGGGCGTGCTGATGAAGGGCGGCGAACACCTCGAACGCGCCGGCAAGATCGATCTCGTCGCCTTCGACAAGACGGGGACGCTCACGAAGGGCGAGACCACCGTCTCCGGTATCGAGGGGTTCGGCGTCGCCGCCGCCGACGTCCTCTCGCTCGCAGCGACCGCCGAGAAGAAGAGCGAACACCACCTCGCGGACGCCATCGTCGACATGGCCCGCGAACGCCAGACGGCTGCGACGGACGGTGGAGCGACGGTCGCCCAAGCGGACGATACGGACGTGGGGCGCAGGTCGGTCCCCGATCCCGACGACTTCGACGTGGTCGCCGGCAAGGGCGTCATCGCCCATGCCGATGGCCAGGAAGTCGTCGTCGGCAACCGCGCGCTGCTGGACGACCGCGACGTCGATGTCCCCGATCGGGTCGCCGACTACGTCCGCGAGCGTGAGGGGCGCGGCGAGACAGTCGTCCACGTCGTTCGGGACGGGGACATCATCGGCGCGATTGCGATGCGGGACGAGCTCCGGGAGGCCGCTCCTGGGGTCGTCGCGGCGCTCCAAGACGCTGGCATCGAGACGGTGATGCTCACCGGCGACAACGAGCGGACGGCCGCTGCCGTTGCCGAGGAGGTCGGTATCGACGAGTACCGTGCCGAACTCCTCCCCGAGGACAAGCAGTCCGTCATCGAGGGCTACCAGGCCGACGGCCACGTCGTCGCGATGGTCGGCGACGGCATCAACGACGCGCCATCGCTGGCCACTGCCGATGTCGGCATCGCGATGGGTGCTGCGGGAACGGACACCGCTATCGAAACGGCTGACATGGCGTTGATGGCCGACGACCTCGAACGCATCCCGTACGCGGTCAAACTCAGCAAGGCGACGCGCTGGAACGTCCTCGAGAACGTCGGGCTCGCGGTGCTGACCGTGACCGTCCTCCTCGCGGGCGTGCTCACCAGCTACGTCACCCTCGCGTCGGGAATGCTGGTCCACGAGGCCAGCGTCCTCCTCGTCATCCTCAACGGGATGCGACTGCTCCGCTACTGACCACGAGACACGATCACAACCACAACTCATGACATCGAATTCGACTGCGACTGACACGACCCAGACGAGAACCAATTGGCAGGTCGACTACGACGCCGACCCGATCGAAATCCGCGACCCCGTCGCGGAGGCCCTCGGCGTCCTCAAACCGGGCGAGCCGTTCGTCGTCACCTACCGGGACGCGGTGAAAGAAGCCGGACACTCCTGTCCGACAGCCTCGGGTGCCTATCGGATCGTCCAGCTCGGGCTCGACGCCCTGTATCCCGACGACTATCCAGTCCGGAGCGAAATCGAGGTCCAGACGGCCGGCCCGCAGGACGATGCCGCGTACGGCGTGATGAGCCGCATCATCTCGTACGTGACTGGCGCGACCGGCGATGACGGATTCAGCGGGCTCGCCGGCGGCTATGGCGGCCGCCGCGACCTCCTGCGCTTCGACGCGTTCGACCCGGACACGGCGGACCCGACGTTCCGGTTCCGGCGAACCGACACGGACGAGACCGTCGAAGTGACCTACCACGTCAGCGACGTTCCTGACGGTGGACCCGCAATCGGGAACCTCCAAGGGATTCTCGACGAATCGGCAACTGACCAGCAACGAGAGGCTTTCGCTGACGCCTGGCACCGCCGGGTACAGGTCGTCCTCAGCGACGACTCGCTGTTCACCGTCGACGCGGTGTGAACGCGACGGTCTACCCCTCTCACTCGAAATAAGTTACTGCGGTACACTATCGATCTCCTCAAGGGCCTCAGTAGCGACATCACCTAACTCACCAGCCTCGATATGCGAGTACCGCTCACGAACCATCTCCTCAGAATTATCGAGATATCGGGCCGCCACAGTATATCCGAATGCCCGGACCAGAACCTCGCCCATGCCACGACGGCCACCGTGCGGAGCAAGATAATCGTGTTTCGGATGGTCGATGTCGATCTCCGCGGCCTCCGAGAGTCGTTGGAGAATCGACCGTGCGCCGTCCGTCGTGATCGACGGCGGCCGAATGTCCACATCGAGCGCCAGCAGCAGGTCGCGAGCGTACTCCGCACGGCGTTCAATGATTGCTTCTGGGCGTTCCCCTCGTTCGGCGAGGTTTTCCCGGACGAGCCCTGCGAGCGTCCGTTGGTCGAACGTCGGAAACACCGGCCAGCGCTCCGTTGGTGGGTCCATCAACTGGCGATAGCTTCGCAACGGCGAGATCACCGGATCGGGAAGGCTCGCGGCATCCCATTGCTGTTTCTTCCGGTAGACGTCCATACTCCCGTCGTCGACGGAGAGGTCCTCCCAGCGGACGCCGCGCCGGCGCGGGTCGTTCGGATCGCGGAGGAGTTCGCCAACGCGGACGGCGGTGTACGCGAGGACAAACACCAGCGCCCGGTCACGAGCCGCCTTCAACGCCGCGTAGCGTGCTCGCTGCTTGTCGAGGGGATCAGTATCCTCCGGGAGTGTCGTGTACGCCTCGACGGCGTCGCGGGCCCGTTCGTCGACGTGACGGGTGAGGGCGTGGCGCTGTTCGGACGTCCAGGCCTGCTGGTCGCCGGGCTTGCGACCGTCGTCCTCCGGCAGCGGCGCCATCGCACTCGCTCGCTGCGCGTAGTGGGCCTCAAGATATCCCTCGTTGACGCACCAGCCACACCACGCAGAGATATAGCGGTAATAGGTTTGTACCGTGTTCTGCTTGAGTCCCCGATCTCCACCGAGATGCCGGGCATACTCCCGGAACACGCGTTCGTCGAGATCGTCGAAGGTCGGCTCCCGGTCGACGTCGTCGGGGACGATCCCGGTCCAGTCGTCGGCGCCGCGGTCGCCGGCGGCCCACTCGGCGAACCGTTCGAGCTCGCGTGCAGCGTTACGTCGATAGTTCCCACCGTCGCCGCCGCGGCCTTTCCCCTTGTCTTGGAGGTAGCGCTCGTAGCTGTCGTCGAGCGGCGTCGAAAGCGCTCGGTCAGGCATTCACCGGCCCTCCACCGTCCTGCGGGCCCGGTCTCGGTGCCTCTACCCCGGGGGAAGCGCCGTCGTGAGGCGGTTGCAGCATTCGTGCTTCACCGACGGCGGCGGGGTACTTCAAAGTGGTCGTGATTACGGGCATAATCAGGACCACTTGTTGTTTTCGAGCCATCGGGAGAATTCGGGGGTCTAGAGTCTCTTAGCGCCGGAACTCCGCACTTCAGTATATTGTATATCGTATATCGCTATACAAAATCTCGGTCGTTGGGAAGTTGAGACTATAGGCGGTTTAGCGCGGCTGTGATGCGTTGTTTCTGACGAATTAGGGAGCGGGAACTGCTTCAAATCTCCTCTCGTGTGCGTCTTCCTGTCGAACTATCGACTAGATCGTGGTTTTCTGAGACTCTCGATAGCGTTGCCACTCAGAAATCTGCGCTGACCCAGACCGAGGACCCTACTATCCGATACCTGTCTCCTTCTTCAGCAGCGTCAGTGTGTTATCGGCCGTCACGACCGGCACGTGCTCGTACTCGCCGTTCAGTTCGACCTGCACAAGCAGATCGACCGCTCGCCAAATCGAGTAGAGCAGACATGCGAACGCGAAGTAGAAGAACCGCAACCCGAAATTCTTCGACGTCGTCGCCCCCATGAACCGCTTTATCGACCTGTAGCCGCTCTCGATCTCCCATCGATACCCGTACTCAGTAAGGTGCCCACTCCCGCAATTCGTCATGAACACCGAGTACTGCCGGTGGTCGTCGTGCTCGGAATCTTCTTTCCGACGGTAGATCAGCGTCGTCTCGTGCCATTCGTTCTTGCCGAGGTGGAGCTTCCGGTCGGTTTCGTAGCGGTCTTGATCACGTCGAAGCAATCGTTTGGCCTGGGCTTTCTCGCTGGTCTGCATCCGCTTGGGAACGACATACGACAGGCCACGCTGGCTGAGCATCTCCAAGACGTGCTGACTGTCGAACTCCCGGTCCATCAGCACGTTATCGACATGAACAGCCGCCTCTGCCGAATCCAAGAGGTCCTCGACGATTTCCTTGCGCGTATCTCCTTTGCGCACTGGCCGCGCGTCTAACACGATTGGAACAGCATTCCCGACCAGTTGGACTGTCGCCCACTGGTAGGCATACTCGTCGGTTTTCTCCTTCGTCCCAATAATCTCGTCTTCGTGGCCGACTCGATCGCCGGTGAACGGGTCGGACTCGGTAATATCGATGGCTACGATACCAGCTCGGAAGAACTCTTCAGTCTCTGCCACCCGGTCCAGCAGTCGTCCCACCACCTGTCGATACATCTCTCGAATCTGTTCGGTTGAGAGATCACGGATATGCTCGCGATGCGCGTGGCCGAGCGGTGTCCGCTCCCTATTGGACTCGTGGATGAAACTGCGAGCGCCCTCGTTGACGGCGAGATTCTCGCGGAGCCCCAGATACGTCTGGAGGGCCCAGTAGGCGTTCTCGTGGATCTCACAGCCCTCGCCACGGTCCAGTGAGAACGCCGGAAAGCAACGTGGCCCACGTGTTCAGTGACCGTCTCCGCCTGTTTTAGCACGGTCTGATCGCTAGGGTCCGGTCCCTTACTCCTGTCACCGTGGTTGCGGCTCTGTCGTTCTGGCTCGCGCGGCACTGCGACCCCGGCGTTCTGGGCTTTGATGAGAATCGTTCGAGCTGCGGTCTCGACCGTGTCGCAGAGATAATCTGTGAAACGCTGGTGCCAGCTGCGCCACAGTGTTGACTGGTTCGGCACCGACTCCAAGCCCATCTGTTCGCTGAGATTTGGGTGTTGGATGAGGTACTCGACGAGTGCGGTTTCGTGGTCCCAACCGTAGATTTCTTTCAGCAGGAACAGGCGAAACAGCGTCTCCATCTCGTAGCTTGTTGAACCTGCGTAGTAGTCGTGGGCATCAAACCGGACGTAGCAAGCGGTAACGAGTGGACGAATGATTCGATTGCTTCGTGTTCGTCCCGCTTGAACCACGCTTCTGCGACGACGCGCACATCCGATTCTAGCGCCGGGAGTGAGGTGCGATCGAACAGCGGCGTAGAATCGTACGCTGGCCAGTCGACATACGACTGTTGAGCAATCTGTTGGAAGACAGCGCGGCGAGACTCGCGATCCGTAGTCACTACCAGATACTGGCCGTGACATGCTCAAGAATCCCTCTAACTGTTGAGTACAGAGCATCAACAGAAGACATATACCACTACCATTGGGGGGCAAAAATATGGAACAGCCCTCCCGAAGACAGGTTATCTCGGCCCTCTATGCAGGTGGTGGTGCCCTCCTCGCTGGTTGTACGTCCGGGCCAAAAGAATCGAATGATACGAACGAAACCGACACAACGACGACAGGAGATGGTGAAACGACGCCCTCTGGAACGAACCAATCGGTTCCGGACCTTCCCGAGGATACCACCTCAGACGCGTGCCCACCGTTCGATGGCACCGAACAGGTCGTCTGTTACGAGGCAGTTGATCCCGAGGAGGTGCCAATTGTACTCGTTCCAGATGTCCAAACAGTTCAACCGGATCAGCCGAGCGAATTCACACTCAGAAACCAGAGCGAACAGCGGTTCGAGACCAATTTCTATCACTGGCAACTGTACAAACGCGTCGACGGCGACTGGTACTATACCGCGCCCCAGTTCTGGCCGGAACCACTAACGCCGCTGGAGTCTGGCGACGAGCACACTTGGACCGTAACGATAGAAACCGGTCGCGTCAGTGACGGCGACGATATCAAACGTGTAGAGGGAACAGAATCACTGACGATTACCGGCCTTGGCGGCGGTCACTACGCGTTCGGGACTGACGGATGGTTCGCGACCAGCTCCCACAAGGAGAGTATCGCGCTCGCGTCAGGATTCGAGTTGAACGCCGACCCGCTTCAGTTAGTGCCGACGGAGGCAGTCACAGAGACGGAATGGGACGGCGATACGCTCATCGCACGTTCGACGTGCGGCGAACCCGATGGGGAAACTGACCAACGGGATACATACATTCTCGAACGAATTGACGACTCCACGACTGACGCAGAGCAGATAATCATTGAGCAGGTCGTTCGCAATGAACAACTGCGTGACGCCATCGCTCTAAGCAAAAAACACGATGCCAGTCAGGTACATCTAAAAGAGTTCAGCCGTTCGATACCGCCATTCAGACTTCAAGATACTCGCACGTACGCATTCCAAGGAGACCGCTACAGGGTGACGGCAATCGAAGGAGGATCTTCGTAGTATCGGGATAGACAATCTATGGCTCAAATCGTATGCATTGAGACGGCCGATCTCAACTACTGTCAGGCCGTGGAAGTTGAGACTACGGCGGGTTTATCGGGGCTGTAATGCGTGAAT
Source organism: Halorussus marinus (assembly GCF_004765795.1). Taxonomy (GTDB): domain Archaea; phylum Halobacteriota; class Halobacteria; order Halobacteriales; family Haladaptataceae; genus Halorussus; species Halorussus marinus. The sequence continues at coordinate 164,596 of NZ_SBIV01000007.1, read as the reverse complement.
CCGGCCGATTCGGTCAGCGGGAACTGCCCCAGATGGCTCTCCAAGCGGCTGTTCTCATCACAAAGGCAACTATACCGCGTGGCAGAACGTACAGGGGTCGTCTTGACGTACAGAGTGCTATTCAGGGAGGTCACGTCGTCCAGTCCGGTAGCACTCCCAGCACGGGAAATCGCTAGAGAGGTCCGCACAGTCGCAGTCTGGCTCGTCGGCCTCCGCTTGTTCTTCGGAGTTCCCCTCGTGGTCACGCACTTGGTTTGAGGGTTGAACAGTCTCGCCACCGTCGGCGAGAAGTTGGTGATGGCGGACAGCGTCGAGAATGGGTCGGCGGAGTGCAACAGCGACGCGGTGTTTGCACTCCCCGCTGTATTTCGCGTCTGCCGGGCACGTACACGCTGTCGGCAGGTCGTCCTCGATTCGGACGGTGTACTCGTGATTCTCTGGGTCGGCGTAGCTCCCGTTCCGAACACGCACATCACCGTTTTGGAGTTCGAATTCGAGGGCTTCGTACTGGGCGCGTTTCCGGACGCTACTCGTCGTCTTGAGTCTTGCAAGTGGTGTCGTCATTGTGTTCGTGAGGCACTGAGAAGTGGAGTGCCCCGCACCCTTTGGGGGCAGAAAAACTAACCGAACGGCTCTAACTCGTCCATTGAAGCGACGTATCTATCTCGTTCTGAAACGTATGGAGCGACTCTCTTTGTGGACGAGAACTGCTTCTTATCTGCATCTGGGTGGGTCGTTATTCAATCGAGTTGTTGGAACCACTGAGCGAGTTCCTGTTGGAAGCGAGTGAACCACTGCAAGTCATCGTGGAGCACGTCGTACACAACGTCGTGGTCGACGTCGCCGTATCTGTGCGCGAGAATATTTCGAAACCCGACTGCTTCTTCGAGTTTCGCCTGCGTCTCGTTCGAGATGATGTCTGCTTCCCCAAGCGCCTGTATCTCCTGTTTGGCGGTTCCGCTCGGGGAGAGATTCTCTGTCGACCGAACGTGCTGAGCGAGGTCGATACACGCCTGAATAAGATTCATCAACGTCCGCTCGACTGCTCGCTGGGTCACTATATCGTCGACGTACTCGGCTTTCGAGAGACCTCGCATCTGTTTGAGGTCCTCAATGTATTGGTTGATATGGCGGAGTTTGTCAACGAACACGTCTTCGTTGACCATCTATACGTCTCCGCTTGCTAATCGGTCGATGAATTCACGCTGTTGGCGCTTTCGCTCGTCGACCGTTGACTCATACTCGTCTTTGATTTGCTCGTGGTAGGTCTCGACAACCTGCTCGTCGCCAGTGAGCAGGAGACCATCTTGGAGAGCGGCGTGTGCGACAGCTGTCGGGAGCTGTTCGATATCGCTTACGTCCACAAACTCCTCGGCATACTGCTGGAGGTCCGCATCGATCTGGTTACGCAACTGAAATCGTTCCCGAGCGTCCAACATCTCGGGGAACCGGAGTGCGATGTCCACGTCTGAGTCCGGTTCAGCAGTTCCGCGTGCGTGCGAACCGAAGAGAATCGCAAAGACGACTCGCTCTTGGTCGAGATATGACCGCAGTCGGTCGAGTTCGACGCGTTCGACCGCGGAGTCGTCTGTATGCACCATACGTACGTGTTCATCGTCCCGCATAATATAGTTGTGTTGCCGATTAGTCGAAACGCTCGTCAAGTTCACGGACCTCGGCAGCATCTTCTTCCTCTAGTAGCTTGATCGCGTCTCGCATCTCGTCCACTTGCTCGCTGTCGAAGACATCCTGAAGGTCACGGAGCGAACGGTTGTCGATGAGGCGCTCGATAGTCTCACTAAACGACTCGCCCTCGTGTTTATTTGCTTCGATGCGCTGGTAGAGGTCGTCATTAAGCCGAACGTGGCGCGACATCCTCGTCGACTTGCCACCGAAGTTGAATCAGTATTTGGGTCACTCACGAAACCTCTTCTGACACTCCCTGAAACCGGGTTCAGCGACAACATCCGTCCTGATAGGACGCGCCACCATTCAATCCTCAATCGGCTCAAGAGTCCGAAGGTCTGCTCGCAGGACGTCGCCACGCCGGACGACGTATCGAGCGGCAAGTACTGAGAACCGACACTTCGTGAACCCAGCCGTTTGAATATCGAGTTCGTCGTCCTCTTCGACGTACGTTGCGAGTGCTCGAAGGAACTCGTGGGTCTGCTGTCCTGCTTCGTAGTCTGGCAGGCCGTTTTCTCGACGCCCGTAGACCTCGAATGCGTCGTAGCCCCAAATCGAGAGTCGGTCGTCGTCGTCGACCTCCCATTCGAGCATTCCGAAACAGTATGATTCGCAGAGTTCCCGAACTGCCTGTGCATTGGTGACGGTGACACCGTTCGACGTTGTTGCTGCTTGGAGTGTTGCCATGTTTCTCGGACAGGGAATGTTGTCCCCGCACCCTTTCTGGGGTTGAAAAATACATCGTAATCGCAGGTCTCAATCGGATTTACACGTACTGTCCGAACTGTGGAGCGATTGCCTGTGGTCGCCACACCAAGACCGAGCGGCTGGAACAAGAGCCGGTCTGTACAGGCTGTGCGGTCACTGAGCGGTTCGCGCTGAAGACGAAGTACTTCTAGACGAAGAGAACCTCGAAACGTTCCGTGAGGAATATGCTGAAATGCCGCTTCACGAGAAAGCATTGGAGAACAAGCTGCTGGCCAGCGGTATGGGCGCGACGCTACTGGTCATCGTCGGCCTGCTCATCATCGGCGGCATCATCTAGAACGGCTGTGCTCTCATGCGGGTCAGCGACGGTGCTGTGAGAGTGAAGTTCAGCGACCTGTGGAACTGCCACTTGCCCGCTCGAACACTTCTTCTCCAGCTTTAAGCAGATACCTGAACGGATAATGTCCGTTGGAGGGGTTGGACGACAACAACGCCACTGAGCCGTCCCGGGCAGAGTCGACTGAGGGTGTAGTGAGTAGACGATGCACTCCAACCCACATGTGGAGAAACATGTATAGGCGTGGAGAGGGTACGTCCACGTATGGCAGCTGAAGAAGGGCCCGAGGAAACGAAAGTCAGCGACCGCGGAATGGTCACAATCCCGGCGGACCTCCGCCGGTATCTCGACATTGAGCCGGGCGATAAGCTCCGGTGGACCACTGACGAAGAGGGAGGTCTCTCGGTCGAAATCGTCCATCAGCGAGAGGGCGTTTTTGACGACTTCGAACCCGTAGACGCTGGGGAGACGAACGCGGTTGAAGCTGAGGCCGAGTTCGGGACCGAGTAATGGCAGTTGCTCTCCTAGACACGAACGTTCTCTTCGCTAGTGCCAGTGCCCGCGATGAGTACCACGACCGCGCCCGGGAGATCGTCCGCGGAATCGACCACGGTGAGCTCCCAGACGCTCTCATCACGAACTACGTGGTCGCGGAGACGCTGAACCTTTCACGTGAAAAACTCGGTGCAGGCCCGGCAAATCAGATGCTGGACCGGCTTATCGAGGGTGCGCACTTCGAGATAGTCCACGCTCCGAAGGCGGATTTCAACGCCGCACAGGCCCTTTTCCGGCGGTACAATGAACTCTCCTTCGTGGATGCGACTCTCGTGGCGTATCTGGAACGGGAAGATATTGAATACCTCTACTCTTTTGATGACGACTTTGACACGATTAACGGCCTGACACGGCTGTATACGTCCGATAACCCGTTCAGCTGACTCGAAGGCACTACGAATTCAACCGTCTTATCCATCATCTTTATCTGGACTGCTATTGACTGGATCGTCGAGTTTTATTTCAAGATACGGCAATCCCATCTCCATTTTGAACGGCGTGTTCACCGAACTGATAGAACGCACTAACCGCTAACGGAAAATTACGGATAATTTTATACTAGTGTTGGACTGGAACGTACCGAGTCGGTGGTAGCTATTTGACAAACAATACTAAAGCGATATATAAGGGTCTTCAGCTTTACTTTACAAACAGCGATTTCGGAGTTCGTTCCAGCCACCGATACTCGAATGACGAACCGTTGGTCGCTCTACAGTAACTCGGACTTCATGCACTCCTTCGGGAGAACGAAAAACTCACCGTGGTCACTCCGTCACGTTCCCTGGCTAGCTCGGGGACTCAGTAGTGAACGTCTGCTAGGACAATCCAAAGATTCTCGTTCTCCTCAAGGATGCGGTCGAGGTGGTCTTGATGCCGAATGCCACTACCATGTTCGTCGTACAGAAAGATGGTGGGGCCCTCGTACGCGCCAACTTGGTGGAACGCATGCCGGGCAAGCCCGTCGTCGCGCATGATCTCCTCGTCGCTCAGGTCCTCAAGCGCGTCTCTCACGCGGTCGAGGTTCAGTACCTCACAAAGCATCGCCAGTTAGCCTGACCTGAGACACCTGTTCTGTTGGGATGAGTCGTCGCTACTGGTCAAGCAACGCTGATCGAAGAGGGAGTTGTCGCTGTCGGCGGCGGTCAGCCGCCGACGCGACAACGTTGCCACTCGTGAAGGGAGCTTGCTCGATCAGTGACTACCGGTAGAACCGGTCGTCAGGCGGCCGGTTCGCGGGGACGGCCCGACGCACCGCGAGGGCCGTCCACGCAGCCCGCCGAACCATATTCACGAACTCCTTGTACGGCCACCACCAGAGGCGACGCCCGCCTCGGCGAGGCGTCGCCACATATTCGTAGTGCAGATACCGCCACGTGTTCTGCAACAGCAGGCTCACCACGACGTACAGCAGTTTCACCGTTGCGTCTCGCGTCGTTGTCGTCGCTATCGCTTGCTCGGACAAGCGATAGCTTGACTCGATACCGAAGCGTTTCGAGTAGTGGTATCGAGCGTCGCGTGGAGTCTCGATGAACGGCGCGTCAGCGGCGTAGCCGTGACGCGCCACGCCGTGGTCGTCGTACTTCCCGTTCAGGTACGTACAGTCGATGTAGACGGGAAACTCGACGGTCCAGCTGTGACCGTCGAGTTTCCCTGTCAGATCGTGTTCGATGACGCGCCTCCACCCTTCCGAGAGTTCTTGCTGAATCGCCTCACCCCACCGGATGATCGGGACAACGTACGCGTAGTTGTGCGCTTGAAGCAACGTGAGACACTTGCTGTCGTAGAATCCACGATCGAGGAAGACGGCCTTGACCTCGGTGTCAAGGCCGTCGAGAACACCAAGGAACTCAGCGAGGACACTGCTGGCGGTGTCGCCGTCTTCGAGACGGCGCACCGCCAGCGTATAGCGCTTGTTCTTCACGCGTGCGTAGAGCGTCGTGTACGCGTGGAATGCGGTGGTTCCCCGCTTCGCTTCCGAGTGGTAGAGGGCGTCTGTGTCGTCTTCGTCATCGTAGTAGGGCCGCAGGTGGAGGTCTGCGCAGACTTCCACCTGCTCGGGAAGCAGTTCGACGACATCCTGCCGAAGGAGTGTGTTAGCGACTTGTTCGAGCCGTTCGGGCTCGAACTTCGTCCGGAGATGGTAGAGGATCGTGTTCGCCGATGGCGAGTCGTCACTGGAGTTGCAGAGCGTCGAGATCGAGGTTCCGTCGGCGGTTGCGCCGACGAGAACCTCGTAGATGTCCTCTGCATCGATTTCAGCGTTGTTGGCGAGGTTCAGGGAAACTTCCTCGTCAACCGGCTTGACGAGGAAGTTAAGGAGCTGGTCTTCGTGGATTTCACTGTCTGCTTGCTGCTGGTGCTTGGACACATCTTCAGCAAGCAGACGTTCTAACTAACCGGCTTTGTGAGGTACTGAGACTCGGCTCTGGTGTCACCCGCTCTTGACCGGGTTGTTTTTCTACGACAGCGCGTCCGCGTCGCCGGTAGCCGACGTAGACGATATCCTGTTTCTGGTTTGGCCGTGTCTGTTCGAGTGATTGCGAGTCGGTTGTTCCACTCATGGTTTGATTCGAGGGACTACTTCGAGTGCCCCCGCACCCCTTAGGGGGTGAAAAACTCACGCGGTCACTCCGTCACGGATCCACTAACTGAGTAGCTGTTCTGAACCCTACGAGAAGAGAAGACGACTTTTGACACTCACTCCCAGAACGCTTCGATTCGATCGTCTAAGTCCTCAAGAACGCTTGAGAGTATATCTCGCCAGTCGCTGGTGTACTCTGCATCGTCACCGGGCGTCGTTGCATCTGGCGGTGGGTGAAAGTGCGAGCGAGTGTTGTGGCTGTTCGGATGGCGGTCCCATCGACACTCCCATTGGTCGTCATCGGTGTACTGCTCGGAGTAGTGGACGCTGAAATCGTCCGTCTCGTACCATCGAATCTGGAGATAAGCTCGGTCGATGGCCGCCGGAAAGTATCCCATGTCGTATTCTGCCACAACGGAACTTGGCGCGTAGTCTGTCTGGAACACGACCTCCGAGAACCGTTGGCTTCGTTCGAGGTGTTGACCGATTTGTTCGAGAATCTCGGTATCAATGCCACCAACATCCGCGACATCCTCGTCGTCACCCGGCCGGTCGTCAGGCATCGACTCTGGCACCACCACTCGACGGATGACCGTTCTGCCGCGCCGTATCTAACAGCTCTGCCCGTCGCTCTAGTGTTTTCCACTCACTCACCGCTTCCCACATTTCTTCGACCGCCGACGCTCCAGTATCGTCTACGAGCGACACGTCATCCGGACTGTCAGCGTCGAATCGCGCCCGGTACTCCTCAAGCTGCGCCATCGTCTCTGTGAGTTCCTCGACGATTTCACTCTCGGAGTACTGTTCCCGAATCTGTTCGATTCTGCGCCACCGCAAATACGACTCGTTTCGCTCGTATCTCACCGGCCGCCCCGGAATCTCTCGCGTCATCCCCATCGAGGTGAACCATTCGAGATAGTCACGCGCAGTCTCGGTATCGCAGTCTGCTTGGTCTGCGATTTCAGCGACTTTGGTTGGTGTACGGAGTTGCAGGATAACACCGAGCAGTCGTTCCCTCGTTGGACCACCTTTCAGGACCTCTTCGGGTGCATCCCACTCGGTGAAATCTGGTGGTTCCTCGCCCGGATCTCGAACGTCCTCAGGGGTGTCAGTCAAATCCATCACTATCCTCCTGTTTCCTAACCGTTCGAGAGTCTCGGTCATATATCTAACGCAAGCTGAATTATTTCTGCTCGATGTAGCGGAGCTTGTCGCTCCGCTTAGTAGTGAACGTCAGCGGGGATGATCCAGAGATTTTCGCCCTCGTCGAGGATGCGGTCAAGCTGGTTTCGATGCCGAATACCGCTGCCGTGTTCGTCATACAGGAAGATGGTGGGACCGTCGTATGCGCCGACTTGGTGGAACGCATGCCGAGCGAGCCCGTCGTCGCGCATAATCTCCTCGTCGCTCAGTTCCTCAAGCACCTCTCGGACGCGGTCAAGATTCCGATTGAACTCGCTTTTCGTCGCGTCCCACCCCCGTTCCAGCAGTTCTTGCCCATCGTCGGATTCGACAGGCATTGCTACTGGCAGGTCGCCCCACCGGGCCTTCCCAGCGACTGATGTGTCTGCCTCGTCGAACGTCACGTAATAGTCGAACACAGCATCTGCGTGTGGGCTGGCCCCGACAAGTCGGTCGAACACCGTCTTTCCAGTCGCGAGTGCTTCGTCTCGTGTCGATGCCTCTACCAGCGAGTAAATCAACATATGCATTGGTTCTCACTTCGATCTGCCGACGCACGCGACTACACGCCGCGCTACTGCTTGGTGCGCCGGCACCCATTGCCGGCGCAGAAAAAACGCGGTCGACAATCAACCAACCGGGAGTTGTGACTTGCCCATAATTAACCACCAATTCACGAGACAACCCTCGACTTGTTGAGGGCGTCATCAAAGCAGTCACACGAAGAGATTTTTACTTACACAACACGACCGACCAGTATGTCCGAACAGAACGTTCTCGGCGGGGAACTTGCTCCCTGTAGTACTGATCCGACGACTGGCTACGAGCGCGACGGCTGTTGTGGAACGCATCCCAACGATCGGGGGAGACACGAATTCTGTGCGGTGATGACCGAGGAGTTTCTAACGTTCAGCAAAGAACAGGGGAACGACCTCGTGACGCCGCGTCCGGCATTACAGTTTCCCGGACTCAGCCCAGGCGATCGCTGGTGTCTCTGTCTCGGACGGTGGGTCGAAGCGCTCGAAGCCACGCGGGCCGAACGCCTCCCCGAGACGACTGTCCCGCCTGTAGTTCTCGAAGCGACCAACGAGGCAGTATTAGATGCCGTGGACTTGGAGACGCTCAAAGCCCACGCGTACGACGTGTGAATAGCGTTCAGGGCGAGATCGTGCGGCATCTCCCCTCCGTAGTTGATTTTCTTTCCGGCGTAGGAACCGTTCGCTGACGCCCTCTCTGACTATTGAATAACCTGATTTCCAGCTTACCGGTCTGCTCGGGGGTTCGGCCCGTATCGGGGCATCCTACATACCCGGCACTCCCACATCGGTTGGCCACTCCACTTGTCGTCAGGGACGTTCTCGAAGTCGAGGAATCGGTGCCTCGTATCGCGGTCGCATCCACGACACTCAAGGTGTCTCCTGTTCGGTCGCTCGCGTTGGTGGCTATCAGTCCTGGTCTCCTCGATAGATTGCTGGAATGCAATCGCAGGCACCAGCCACACGTCGTCTGCGTCCTCAAGAAGCGTCATAAGACGATTTTCATCATGAACGCCACGTCCGCTTTCGTCGTAGAGGAACGTCGCATGTTCGACATCGTGACGTGACTGCGTTGTGTCCTGCCACTCGGTTCGTTCACGGGCAGTTTCGAGCAACTGTCTCCCCAAGCCGGACGTAATCCGTACTGCTTCGGGAAGCGAAGGCCATTTGCTGGCAAGTTGTGATGCAGGCTCTTCGTCGAACTCGTAGATCAGCTGGCAGTCGTTGACTGCGGAGTCTCTGTCGGCCTTCACGAGGAGGCCCGCAGCTGCAATACCCTTCGCAACGGCGCTGTCGAACGTCGATGCTTCCACGACGAAATGAATAACGTGAAGCAGTGTCCTGTCAGTATCGGACCTCGACTGTTCCTCTTCGGAGCTATCGAGGTGGTTCACGAGACAGAACCTGCACTTTGTCCGCCCCGCAGGAATTGATGCTCCACAGGAGGAACACTCGCTCTCCGTTGCTGTCGTTTCGTTTGGATCTCTTGTAGCGACTGCATCTAGTCGCTGTTGGCGAGACTCCTCGACGCTACTATTGGAGAGTTTGTTGTCGGGAATATGCGTTGCTTCGCCGAGTGGCCGAAGTTCTTGGTGGTCCGAGTCCCGCTGAGTCATCAAGTAATGTAGTACTGCCTCGTCTTCGTATTTAAACGATAGCCCCTAGTCAACGGTCGTGTTTAGTTAAGAGTGCTCTGTTGAATCCGCTGACAGCGGCAGGATAGCGTCGCTCTGAAGGTGGAAGCGAAGCGGAGAGGGTGAATGTGCCTGAAGTCCTCTTCCGCTTCGTTAAACAAGCAGCATCGCTGGCTCAAAAGCGCTGTGCTGCCAGCCCCACGGCGGTGGTGAGCGACCCGGCTGGCCACGGATTTGCTGACTGGAAGCATCTGACGCTGCATTTCCTGCGGGTTCACATGGGAGCCACCTACCGCGAAATCGTCGATTGGGCGAGCGAGATGGATCGAGTGCGCGCCATCTTGCAGTTGGCCCGTATCGAGTTCCCGGCACCCTCGACGCTGTGGCGGTCGTTCGAGCGGGTGCCCACCCGTGTCTGGCGCCAACTGCTCGACCGATCTGCGGCCGCCTGCGATCCCGGCAACCACGGCGCCATGGATGCCACGTTCTTCGACCGACAAGCGGCATCCAACCACTACGTCGATCGCTCGGATCGCCACATACGGACGCTCAAAACGACGGCCCTGGTCGATACGGACTCGTGTGCCGTGCTTGACCTGCATTGTTCGGCACACTGGCCTCATGACACACAAGAGCATAGCACTGGTGAAGGAGCTCAGACGATCGTTGAAGCAGTTGGGCCACATGAACTCCTTCAACCGGGAGAGACCTGTCCGCTCTCGAAAGCGTATTGCCGGAAGACAATCCAAACGGACGATCTTCTGGCGATTGAAGATGCAATTGAATCGGGATGGGTTGATGACCCCGCGTATGAGACGTTCCAATTGGGGAGCTACATCGGAAGTAAGGTCATTGTTAACGGAGAGTTGTACGGAACGCTCTGTTTTGCAGGCTCTGAATCCCGTGAGATGGAATTCAGCCAGGAGGAACGAACGTTTCTCCGGTTCGCGTCGGAATGGATCGGATTCGAGATTGAGCGGGAGCAGGCTCGCTCAACACTGGAGCAGAAGAACGACCGCCTCGAAGAGTTTGCGGAGGTTCTTGGGCACGACTTACGGAATCCGCTCAACGTCGCCGAAGGACGACTCGAACTCATTCGGGACGAACACGAGAGTGAACACTTGGACGCCGTTGCCGATGCACATGATCGAATGGAGGCGCTTATCGAGGATCTATTGACTCGTGCGCGGCAACAAGAGGACAATATTGAGACTGAACCAGTCTCGCTGAGCAACGCAAGCAAATCGTGTTGGAAATATTTTAATACAGGGGATGCAGAACTCGTTTGTGAGACTGATAAAACGGTAAAGGCGAACCCGTCCCGGCTCAAAGAGTTACTAGAAAATCTCCTTCGGAATAGTCTCGAACACGCTGGAGACGATGTGACGATTGAGATCGGGTCTCTCCCCGATGGGTTCTACTTCGAAGACGATGGCACCGGAATCCCTGAAGAACAGCGTGAAGAAGTCCTCGAGCCGCTTCACACAACCACTGACGACGGAACTGGATTAGGCCTGAGCATCGTTTCAGATATTGCTGACTCCCACGGGTGGACCCTCTCGATAACAGACTCAAAACATGGCGGCGCACGATTCGAATTTACGGCACTGCTAGATTGAGGCTGAAGTAAGCGGAGTTCTTCGAGAAAGTGGGACATACCCGAAGTACTCCAGATAGAGGAACGGACTCGACGGACGTGGAGTTTTTTGACGAAGATCAGACGCGCACGTCAGCCTGGCTGATCAGGCTGGCGTGCGCCACTCATGCTGATTCGGCGTCGTTAGCAGAGTGTCGTGACCTCTGCAAGTGGTTCGGCGTCGAACGACGCCGAGCCATCATCCGTCATCGGTACCAAGCCTACGCTGACTACTATGAGCAGGAGTTCACAGCTGATCCAGATCGCGTTGCAGTCGATGAAAAAGCAGATCCAGCTGGCAAACAAAGAGAAAGTGTAGCTCTATGCCGCGATTGATGTTGAGTCGAAAGTCGTGCTCCACGCACGACTTTCGACGAATCGCGGCCATGACCCAACTGAAAAGTTCCTTGATGAATTGAAAGAGAAACACCGCGTCGAGGACGTGGAGTTTCTTGTTGACGGAATGGACTATCTCATTGCTCTTGCACGGACGAACCTCGATGGACACCTTGACTACTCTGAGCGAAACCTCGTTGAGATGCTCTTTCAGACGCTCACGATGCAGATTGCACGCTTTCACGAGACGTGGAACGGCAGTCAGATCAGCGCGGAGCGCCGGCTGACTGCTACACGGTTACTACAATCACCACCGCAGTCACTAAGCACTCCAGAACCAGCCACCGATCGAAGCTCTCAAATCGACCTCAATCTGGTAGTGCCACATCTGCCATAAAACGACCTGCTTAACACCTATTCCACACCACCGTTTCCGCTGAAAGAAGCCGATATTTCGCTCGGTATACGGTGTGTCTCCCGATCTCGCTCGCTCGGGATACCGACGTTGAGTGTTACGTACAGATAGCCTATTGCTCGACTGGAGAAACATCCTGAACGAATCCGCCGTCCTTGAATTCGTCCCGACAATCGTCACAAAGGGGGATCGTTTCGGTTTCTTCAACCACATATTCAATCTTCGTTGGTGTGGCGTCTCTCCTGCCCCACTCGTCGCACTCTATTAACTCACGAGAGTTAGTTCCCGAATAAGTGTATTTGGATTTTCCCAAAATAATCACAGAGACGGACTTCCATCGCATCTCTACCTAACGGCTGTTTTACCAGAATACCAGCCGAACAAAATACCAGAGTCAAGCTACTGAAGTTCTTCGACTAGAGCGGCAACGGCCTCGTCGACGAGATCGCTGGCAAGCCGGCCTTGCCAGAAGTCGATATCTTCGTGGTCGATTGATTGGACACCCCACGGAACGATTCGACTTTCATCCGGGGTTCCACCACGATGCCAGCTCCCCGCTGGAATCTCGATCAAGCCGTCCATCCATGATTTCGTTGTGAGCGTCACCGCGATATACTGCTCGCCGTGGAACGGACGGCCATCATGGTTCGAGAGAATGAGCCAGGGACGAGCGTCCTCCACGATTTTGAACGGATCATCCCCGTAGACGACGTCGCTACGCTCGAAAATTGGGGTCTCTTCGTTGGTCACTGTTCGTCCTCGACGCTGGGGTGCGGCTCACTTGGCGCGTGTTCACGCCAGGACTCTTCATCCTCTGTACCGAGCTGCTCGTTGAACAGTGCGGTCGCTCGTTCGTAGCCGCTGTACCCGTCAAGACGTTCCTCGTCGTCGGTCACCGCCCAATACGTTGCCTTGTGTTCCACGAGGTCTCGGTTCTTCAACCGTGAGAGCCCCGTACTGACCGCACCCTCGTCGACGCCGATCTGGGACGCGATTTCGCGGGCCTTGAACGCGCGATCCTCATTAGCGACGAGAAACCCGAGGACTTGATCGGGGACGGAGAGATCCGCGAGTTCGTCCTCGCTCGTGTTCTCGAAGGTATCTCGGTCGATGGACATCGTAGAGCAGAGATACGTCATCCACTGCAAAGAGTGTTAGGTGTGAAAGCTACGAAAATATTGAAGGAGTTACTCCGGCTATGGCTACAAAGCCGATCGGAGCCATATGCATTGAGACAGCCAGTCTCAACTACTGTTCGGAGGGTGGTTGATTCGCAGCGGAACCAAATTTCCTTTAGTCAGCCCGCCTAACAGCCCCTAATGGCAGAGATTTCCGATTCGCTCCGACTCCTCTACGAAACTCAACTCGAAAAGCACGACGATCGATACGTGATTCCGGTCCCGAACGCGGTCGTCGACGACAGCTCACTAACCACCGATGATGTGTACCGGGTTGCTCTGCTTGCGGCCCAACCCGACACGCAAGCAGCAGCCCCCGCGGAATCGGCTCTAGAAGGCGGTCAGAGTCCGGAACAGCCCGAGAATGGGGATCCACCTGTTGAAGTGGGGGATGTGCGGTCGGTGACGATCGAGACATTGGGCGACCAGGGGGACGGGATTGCGAAGGTCGAACGAGGGTTTATTGTTATCGTGCCTGGGACCCAGCCCGGTGATCAGGCCGACGTTGAGATTACCGACGTGAAGGAATCCGTCGCCTTTGCGGAGTTGTTGCACGAACCCGAAGCCCGATAGCGACCCCGCCACCCCGTCGCTGTCATCGGATTCGGTGGTAAACACCATGAACATGATTCATTAATCCACTCCATTACCCATTATCAGCACACACATTCATTAACGACATCCACCCCACCAATTCATTGTTTGTGTTCACTAGCCTTATTCATTCACTATGTTCACTCGTTGGGTTCGCTACTGGACCCAACCATACCACATAACGAACTACAGTAATGAATGAACACACCGAACTTTCAAGATGAATGGTGTCCATGGGGTGAGCATGTTAGCGTACTCGACGTACAGCGAAGCCGGCGGGGTTGGCAAAACGACGACCGCCGCGAATTTGGCAGTCGCACACGCCCGAGCAGGCCTGAACCCGCTCGTCGTCCCCCTCGACCCACAGGATGGCGACCTCTCCCGGCTCTTCGGCGTCGACACGGACCGCACCGAGTCCGTTGACAATCTCGTCCGGCACATGATTCGCCGCCCGAACGGCGATTTCGACGACCTCGTCCGAACCGTCGAAGGCGTCGACATCATCCCGGAACACAACATGCTCTCGGATCTCGCCGAATACCTGCAGCGCGAGAAAGACCAGGCAGAAGCAATGGGGGAAGCGTTCGGCATGCACGCCCAGTTACTCCGCGTGCTCCGCGACGCCGGCGTGCCCGACGAGTATGACGTCCTCATCTGTGACCCACCGGCAACCGAGGGCCCGCATCTCTACAACGCGATACACGCCACGCGCTCGCTCGTTATCCCCGTCGAACCGAGCGCAAAGGGGCGCGCGGCCGTCGAAGGCCTCGAGTCACTTGTCGGCGGCCTCGAGGACCAGCTCGACGTCGAGGTCGGCGTGCTTGCGGCGGTCCCAATTGGGTTCAAGGATACGCGCGACCAGCGGACGATTCTCGACGAAATCGACTACCCGATTCCCGAGATTATCGGGGAACGGGCGTCGCTGATGGAGGGCTGTTGGATGCAGCAGTGTTCGGCGTTCGAGTACGTCCGGGAACATCGAGATCGCCGGCGGGACTACGAAATCGAGACGCTCGCCCAGTTCGATCGGATCGCTCGCCACTTGGAGGAGCAGGTCGGCCTCGAGGCCCCGAATCCACCGGAACCCGGCGATCTTGACCACGAGGTGCTATCGGCATGACGGGCATGAAAGAAGGCGCCGGCGAGGACCCCTTCGCAGCGAACGATGACAGTACTGAGGTGGAGGAATCGACAGCGACTGAGACGACCGCGACAGAGTCCGAACCGGCGGAGACGGAGTCACCGCAGTCGGCTCGGCAGCAGCGGTCGATGCAGATCCCGTACAAATTCCGGCGTGATGGGGTCCAGGATGGCCGCGAGCGCGTCCCATTGTTCCTGCAGGGCGAAACCAAAAGCGCGGAACGTGACGCCCAGCGAGAGCTTGAGGACCGCTTCGACGACGACGTCTCGCTTACCGACCTTCGAGAGGCGCTGATGAAGGCCGGGTTGGACCATCTCGACGAGGTCGAAGGCCATCTCGAAGAGTGGGGCTACGGCATGACCTTCGAGGAGTGACAGCAATGGCTGAGCAGACGCTGCGGTAGACAGAGTAACGGTTGGACGCGTTCCAAGTGTTCCGTAGAACGCGCACGAGTTGCTCTGTTGAACCCGTCAACTGCGGACGGATTCTGGGCTTCGGTCGGTAAGTACAGAAGATTAAATGCCCAGCCACTACAGTCTGTCTGCTGAGCGATTGAGGGTGTGAGAAGTACCACCTTCTGGAGTTCCAAAAACTCGACGGGCCTAAATCTTGTCAAAGCCCATCAAGTGTCCGAGTGCGGTTATTACGCCGTCTCTTCAGAGATAAAATCAATTACCCTTCGAAGTTTCTCATTTCGGGTTCGCAGCTCCCCTTTGCCATCGTCTGAAGCTGCTCCGTAATCGAGTAAGAACTCCAGTTCTTGTTTATCAAGGTCGTCCATATACTCGAAATATAGTCGCAGAAGACTATCCAATAAAATCTTGGCGTATATCTGGTGATACTCTGTTGTTCTAGAATACCCTTCGTGAGCAATTTCATTACGAATATCCTCAAAATCCGAAATAACGTCGTTGTAGACATCTTCCCGAATCATCTCGGGGGCAACAAACTCTCGTGCGAAATCAGCTCTCTTCTTAGCGACTTCTGCATTATCACCTCGGCCCTTCTGGGACAGAATCTCAATCCCTCTCCAGAACGCGAAGAATGATTCGTTGACATCGAGTTCGGTGATCCCCGCCAAATACGCTCGTAAAGCATCATTCACGTCTGATTCTAGTTCGGATAGAGGTTCTGAGAAATCGGGAATTGAATCGAACACTTCCCGCATTTCTTCATCGTGCCACCGGATTGACTCTGGTCGTCTGTTGTCGTAGTCTCGAATTTGGAGTGTGTGGAATGAACTATCTTCAAAAACCAGAATCATAAATGGCTCTCGGAGTCTGGACCAACGCACTCGTGGTATCTTACTGCTCGACGGTCTGTGACGCCAAAGACAGTCCGCAAATGTTATTCTAGCCAATAATGTCCTCAGGTAGTCGAACGCGGTATGGGTTGCAAATCCCCCATCTGTGGCTTCACACTTTAGAACCCAATACGTATAGTCGCGGTCTGATGGGTCATTTGGTATTCGGCTGAAGTAATTACTGAGACTATCGTTTTCCTGACGGGCGGGGTTCAAGTAATTCTCGACCCACTGGTCCCGCGTAATGTTGTTGATTTGGGTGCCGGTGACTGAGAAATTCTCAGGCATCTTGGGGCTATCCACCATGTTGAGGGGAAAAGCAACCTCGTATGAATACCATCCAGATTGCTTGATTTCTGACACCCAGTCTTTCACCCGCCTTTCGAACTCTTCCACTCGATTGTCCGAGCTGGTCACATCTAATAAGATATCTCGTAGCTCCGACGACGCATGGGCTGCTGATATACGGTCTTCACGAACATCTAAAGCGCAACATTCGTCAAAGTATATATTTAATTTATAGTAAAACTCATCAGACACACCACTCTCAATATGGGGGTCGATATCAATCGCCGTGCCGTCGGGAACAGTAACGACATAATCAAACAATTCCTCAACTATCTCACTATTACCCATTATCCAACGGGTGAACTTCCTGAGTAGTAGGTTTTGCCCCTATCTCGTCCGGGTCTACTTCGACTTCGACAGTGGTCGGCGCACCTCTTCAAAGCCCACCGCTCAGTTTGCACACCTACTGACCGGCAGTTTCACTCTAATTCAGGCTGGTAAGAACGCGCCTTAATGAGGGGTGTCGTTTCGGAAAACCAGAACACAATATTTGGGTGTGTTTAGAGGCTTGATTTCAGCGGTTTCAGAGGTTGATGGCGGCTTCGATATTTTTGACGGCGGCTTTGAGGACGATTTCCCGAAACTGACCGAACCAGGTTCTCGCTCGGATTGTGTCGTCGAAGCGACGCCGAAGTGAGGCGAAGACGGATTCGACGACTGATCGTCGATGGTAGGTTTCGTCGTCGATTCGAGCGTTATGTGCGGCGTCAAGCGAGGAAAATTCTCGATGTTTGATTACCGGTCTCACGCCTTCTTCGCGGAGATTGTGGCGGAATTCGTCCCAATCGTATCCTTTGTCCGCAGTGATCGTTTCGACCCGGTGGAGGTTTCGTTTCAACACCTGCCAGCCAATCTGTGTATCGTGCGGTTGTTTCATCGAACAATGTATATCTAGAATCAGACTCGTTTGACAGTCAACGAGAGCGGTTGTCTTCACCGAGCTGAAGGTGTAGTTCGTGCGATTTGCGTAGTGCTGGCTTGCGCTGATGCGATCGAAGCCGGTTGCGTCGATCGCCTGAACATCCCCGGTTTCCTGCAGCTGTGCCGATAATCGCAAGAGGACGCGCCAAATCTGCATCTCTAGGGCTTGTTTTCGCGTGCAGACTGTGGTGAAATCGGGTAATTCAGCCACCGAGAGACCGAATTCCGCGACAATCTCGGGCATCTCGTGTAGGACGTCCAGCAGTCGGCGGTAGGGATGCCCGAGATACTCTCGAAGCCCGTGCAATCCCACGATTACCCAGTCGGCGTAGCCACCGTCACCCTTCTCGACGGCTGGGTCTGGGTCGCCACCGACGGCCTTTTTAGCGAGAGATACAACCTTCCGCGTGAAGCGGGAAAGTTTCGTTGACACACTCGATTCCTTCCCGCTTCACTTCCTAGTAATCCCGACAATTAGGCAAAACTACTAGCGTCTAAACACGCCCCAATATTTCGGTGTGTCAGGGGGTTACGGGGATGGTCGAAGCGATGGAGCTCGCAATGAAGGCGATTGCGAGAACCTACGGCTGCTCCTGGTTGAATGGCAACGGCGTTACAGCACGTCGCGAGTTCCAGCTGTGTCCAGTTGGGTTGTCAGCTGGTGCTGTGTGTCGAGGCCGGTTCGGAATCGGGTGATGAGCTCGGATTGATGCTCGGGACAGGCGAGAATCGCGACAGCACCGCCGGCAACCTGGACGAGCGGTTGATGCGGCGTATGTGCTGCAAGGCCACAACTGGGACAGGGAACGCCGCCGGCAGGTCGATGGTCGAGGAGGTCAGCAGTCGTGTCCGTCGTGTAGCCACAGATCGAGGCGAACTGCTGGAAGTGGTCGTCACACCCGATGATGGGGGCTGTAAGCTGGTCGAGCAACAGAAACGACAGCATGTCGCGTTCCGGCGACTGGAGGGCTCCTTCGCAGGCGTCACACTGCATCGGCGGCAGCTCCGGGGGTTCCTCTGGGTCATAGGGCGGCGAGTCTCCGGGATTCATCTACTGACAGGCTTCAGTTCCTGCCCGAGACGGGTAAGTGATGGGGGAGAACTGCGGCGTGAGGCAGCAATATCGAGACGGCGGTCAGTGAGGAGTGTCGTCCCGGGCTTGGAGTGAAGCCATGGGCAGCGATGATTGCGTCGTACTCGAAACACCGGTTCGAGTAATACTTTTAACTGTTACCGGATTATTGGTAACTACCAAATGTATGAGGTGCTCGACGACACGGCGGCACAAACTATCCTCGTCATCGAGAGTGGTGACTCCATCCGCCGTGTCGCCCAACACCTCCACACACCATACGAGACGGTGAGACAGGCCGTCAACCGACTCGAAGACGCAGGCTACGTCTCCTATGACGACGGCCTCTCAGTCGTCGACGAGCGCGTACGCGACGCAGCACGAGAGCTCGTCGCTGCCAGCGCCGGCGTCAGTCCTCCCTCCATCGAGGAAACGTACGTCATCCCACAGTTCGGTGACTGGCCGTTTGCGTTCACGCGGATCGACGCCGTCTACGTGTGGACCCAAGGCGGCTACCAAGTTGGACGGAATCCGGATGACTATCCACTGTTCCTCGCTGTTCGTGAGCAGGACGTCGACGCTTGGGAGGTGTTTTTCGAGTCGTTCGGCCTCCCCACTGCATTCGAGCGACAGCCCGGAGACGAACTGGACGAACCTCTGCAGATCGTCCTCCGGCCACGCGCGTCACTCGACATCAAGGACGTCGAGGGCTACCCGGTGATCCCGAGAGCAGAGACAATCGAGTATATGCGCGAGAACTACGCCCAGTTCCAGTCGGGGCTGGCGATGCTCGACCGGATGTACGAGGACCTCGATCTTGACGTTGCCTACCGTGAAACCGAGCGTACCTAGGCAGATACGCAAATCGTGCGAGACTTTATACCTCGGCAGAGCCAAGATTTGTTTGACCAATGAGTCTGGACGACGCTGTTGAAGAAGCTCTCGCAACATACGGGATGTCGCGGAGCGAAGAGGCCGAAGAAACCGGCCGCACGGTCGCGACGCTCCAGGACTAACGTACGCCGCTTACTCGAGATTCCGGATTTTCTCTGCGAACTCCGCTTTAGATAGTCCGGGGGTTTCCATCAGCTTGGGGTTGTCGGTGCGCTCAACCGCCTCTTCGACGAATTCGACCCAGAGCTCCTCGTGCGCTGTTGCGTAGACTGTCTTCGCTTCTGCGGGATACATATCCAGATCGTATGCCGTCAGGTCGATCTGGACCTCGTGTTTCCGCTCAAGCGTTGTCGCTCCGAAGTCAGAGAGATGCTTGAGGAGCACATTCTTCCGACGAACCGTCAAGAGACGCTTTGACTCGTTAATATACTCGTTTACCCACTCCCGCCAGTCGTATGTCTCTGAGTCGATTTCCACGGAGGTCTCTGGCATCGAGAAATCGGGAGCAATCCGACGGAGGTAGAACTGAATCAGGGCAACAGCAGTCCGATGGTTCGCATTCGGAAGCGCGTGTTTGAGAATGAGATTTGAGGCGAGACGGCCTGCAACATCAGTCGCGTTGCCCTCCCACGACACCCGGTTGAGCGCGTCTGGGAGTGCATCGATGTCGATGTTCTTGTACGCTTCAACGGGAACTCCTTCTTCTTCCTCGTTCTGGGCTATGAGCGCTTGATAGATCTCGAGGAGCCGAGCAACGATGGTACCGTTATCAGCACCCATCTCTGAGAGTGCCTCGCCAAGATCGAATTCGAGATCCCCGACGTCCCCACCATCGACGCGAGACGTATAGATACCGAAGAACTCGCTGTCAAGATCGTACTTGCGAACCTTCACCGCCACGTCATCGTCGTACTCGACAATCCTGGCAACGATCTCTGATGGAGCCTCGTGGACAAAATCAAGAGAGAACTGATTGTCGCCCGGATGGTGATAATAGACGTGACCCATCTACTTGATTCGCTGTACTTGGGGGAGCATCTTAATTCACGCTACCTTTCGGACCGACCTGGCATCAGGATTCCATCGAATCGAGTCTCTCCCAGTCGACGTTGATTCGGAGGCGATACTCACTGTCGTAACTTCCCTGCTTGCCTCGCGTTGGGTCGAGCAGCGAGTACCCACTTGTGAATGACTCGAGGAGCGTCTCACGCGTCGGGAGGTCGATACCCAGCTGGTCTGCCAGGTAGACGATCCGCTTGGTCGCAGCGCCATTGTCGAGTCGCTGGAGGTACTCACCGACCGTCGTCCACGAACAGTCCCGATCGTCCGCGGCGACCATCGCCTGTGCGAGTTCGCGGATGCCACCACCAAACTCGGGATGGTCGGCACAGTCAACGAGCGTCTTCTCTATGTCTGCGACGTCCACGGCGGTACCCTCGATGGCCGTCGGCTCGTACCCGAAGAATTTGCGCTCGGTGACCGTCACGACGCGATAGGGGACGCCGTGGATCTCCCGACTCTGTGCCCGGGAGGGGGTGACGACGTACACCGTCCGGGGCACTTGTTCGGTCAGCCCGTGGTGGTTGAGGGCGCTGTAGTAGCCGACGTACATCGGCTCGGCGACGTGCGAGGCGATGAGATACTCGTGCGTCGTATACAGACCCTCTTCACCGGCCGCGAGCGGGATGATGAGGTACCGACCGGGGAACAGTCGGTCCAGCCATCCTTTCTCAGTGAGCCGGGAGGCGATCTCTCGGGCGGTGTTCGGGGCGACCTCTAGGGTCGTCTCGATGTCGTCGACGGAGATGATCTGGTTGCCCGCGCCGGCGAGTCGTGAGAGAAGTCGGCTTTCACGGGTGGACAGTCCCTGTCGTATATTTTGCGTGTCTTGTGAGTCGTTCATCCCTGCACTTTGGACATAGACTATGAAAACGAGCGGGGCTTCAACATTGCTCATCCGCAATTTGGCTGGATAGAAGGCTTTCGCAGAAGAATAATCTGAGTCAGTCAGTACTGCTCGACGTCGATAACTTGTTTCGTCTCCCCATAAGCGAGATCCCCATCCCCGGAGACGACTGGCGCGTCTTACTTTGGTGTCTGGCTCAACGAGCAGAAGCCGGACTGAGATGACCTGTAGGCCGATGGGGCTTCAGTCAGAACGTCATTCTATTCGTTCGAGCATGGATCTCGTCTTCACGGCGCTTCTACAGAGGATGATTTAATTACGCACAGCGAACCATTACACAAGCAAAATGTCGAATTCAACGGACCCTGCTGCCGTGGCTCGCGATATTGAAACCGGTGACAAGGTACGATTCCATTTTGACGGGAGCTTCAGTACGCACCAGTATCAACCAAACTCTCCGTTTGAAACTGAAGTCTCGCTATCGTTGTCTCTCCCTGACAGCGAAACAGAGAACCCGACGACTCGAATTGATGTTCAACCACCAGCTGGCGACCAGAAAGCTGACACCTACTTTTTTGAGCTTATCACACCCGCTACCAAGGATTCATTCGTCACTCCGCTCCGAGCGGAAAAGAAGGAAGACGGGCACAAATCTGAGTGGGGAATCAACGGCATCGAGCGGCTTGAGAACCTCTCCCAGCCATAATCCTGTTGCTCAATCCTTGGGCTGACGAGGTTCTCTCGATATCTTACCAAATGTTGGGAACAAAATAGCACAAATTGTTTGGTAAGAGCAGGAAGCGTTGGTTTATCGGATTACCATCTCAATCAGTCGATAATGGACGTGAATGAGGACCCTCCCTTTGTGAATTCTCCTGAACATCTCGACCCCTCTGAAGTCCATCGCCGAGATGAGAAACTCCAACGCGGGAATCACTCCCTCGCCCACTCCGACCACGATGAGATTCTCTCTTCTCTCCTTCAGACGATTCGCACGAATGGGACTCGCCGGACGCTAACACAGTTCTATGTCCACAATCTCCTTCGAATGAGTCTATTGCGGCACGGAGATCAAAGTCGCGCACCATCGAATCCGACTGGCCTAGAGCTCTCACCGGAGCAAGATCCTGGTCTCCCACCGCGACTCGTCCAGTTCGGCGTCGGAATTACCCTCCAGACGGATACTGAAACGACCGATCCACAGTCGTTCGAGCAGATTGCGACATATCTCCTCGAACTCAAGAACTGGTACGCTCGGCAGGGTAGCTCACACCTTCCGCTCGACTCACCGATGGCGGATCCGTACTTCGGGATGGTGTGGCGTGAACTCACGACCCTGCGTCACGCAGATGGTTTTCAGATGCTCGAAAAAGCATACCGGGCATACAAACCCTGGGAGCAGGAGATGGAGGAACTTCTCGGCTTTTCCATCGAGGATGCCGTCTACTATACCCGTGAACTCACGGATTGGATTACACCGAGATTAGAGGGACAGGATACGGAGGTCGCGAGGTGGTCGCCGTCATTGCTAGATTTCTCTCAGAAAGCGATTGATCTCACGGACGAGGCGGTGTGGGTGCCCGACGAGACTCTTGTGGACTGGTGCGACGACAGCCCACGTTTTCAGAATTTTCTCGAACGACTAACCGTCGAACCGGGTACTGCTTCCGGATTTCGCACGCCGGTAGATGTGAATCCACTAGAGCGAGCGCCGTTCATTCGAACTGGTGATGAGTACTTGCTTCCGCTTCCCCGTACCGTTCTCTATGCTCTCGCCAACACCTTCTACTACGATTTGATCGGTTCGGAGTATCAGGGCGAATTTCAGCTGCGGTTCGGTGACTGGCTCGAGGAATGGACTGAGGACTGTCTCTTGAAGGTCTTCTCGGAAGATGATATCATTCGGAACTACACCTATGAGTACGACGGAGAGGAAGTGGAGGGTGATATACTGATCCTCCACGACGACGATGAACCCGTTGTAATCGAATGTAAGGGGAAGAAGCTCCGCGCCGAGACTCGGAAAGGAAACTTCGGGGGCATCGACCCGATCAAGGAGGACACCGAACGAGGGATCGGTGACGCGTACCACCAGGCTGATCGACTGGTGACGGGTGTTCAATCCGGCCAGATTACTGAGATCGACACGTCGGATGGGACGACGATCTGCTTGGAACCCTCCACTCTTGAGGATGCACATCGGTGGCTTGTACTTGGAGAATCGTATGGGTCAATCGCGACTCGCGACTTCGCGAAAATACTTGATATTACGCCTGTTCCGTACGTCTGCGATATCTATGACCTGCAGGTACTTGTCGAGGTCCTTGAGTCCCCGGAGCGACTTCTCCACTACGTCCAGCAACGAACTCGGCAAACGACGGTTCAACTCCGGCGTCCTGGTACTCAATATGCGAACTCGAAAACCTTCAGTTCTGATGAGATTGACTACTTAGCCGTCTACAAGCGCAATGGCTGGGAGTTCCCGCCGGGTGCTCGACGCATCACAGGGGCTGGAGACAACCTTCGAGAAGACGCTATCGATTCGATAATGGACAGCGGGGAGTTTCAATTCACATTCTAATTGCTTGGCCTCGACTATCTGGTTTTGGGTGTGTCTTACCAAACTACTGATCAGTACTCGCCGCTAATGTTTGGTAAGAAACGGGTGGATTTCCAGGAGAAGCCTCGGAAATGGTAGAGGTAGCAAAGCATCTGGAACACCGGAATGGTCGTATCAAGGGCTCTCTTACGTACTCACACAAACCCATACAGACCCACGAAAAATATAAATACTCATAGAGTATGGTAATGGGTACGAGGGGATACAAAGGGTGAATATCGTAATAGACGTGCCCGATTCACTCGTCGGCCGGATGAAACGCGCTGTCGCTGCAGGCAGCTACGATGACCCACAGGAGTTCGTTCGGACGGCGATCGAGAATCAAATCCAGCTCGAAGAGGAGGAGATTTCCCAGGAGGTCAAATCACTCGACGAAGCCCTCAATTCTGTAGACCCAGAGTCGGAAATAGAAGCAGCGCCTGAGGGCACCCAGCCCGACGATTCGGCTCACGAACAGGTGCAAGAGCGACAGTCTGACGATGCTCCGCCGGCTGATCGGACGAACGAGACAACGCTGTCGCTGGCTCGACGCCAGTACGACGACATTCCGACGGTTGCACCGCCCGACGAGTCGCGGTTGGACAAAGGTCCTCTCTGGGGACAGTACAATCGTATTTTCCCCGTCAAGCTGGTCGTTCGGGGATTAGCGAATGCTTTGCTGGACTCGTCCGAGGAGGGGCTCCCCGACGGTCCGTGGCTTGATCTCCAGCCGTTTCAGCGCCGCGCCGCGAGGACGGCTCGAGAGATCGGGACTGAAATCGCAACACACGACGAGCGAGCGGGGCGCAAACGAGGTGAGAAACTCGCTGCCGCGTTGCCCACGGGCGATGATCCCGACAAATCGATGGATCGATTCGAGACGCATTTCATTGGACGCGTCGAGCACGACGATGAATTAACCGGGGCACTACCGCACCTGTCCTTCGTCGACATCGTTCGAGAAAGCCCCCCGCAGATCGGGCTCACGGACGCTGGCCAGGAATTTGCAAGCCTCTCGAACCCACTTCTCGATGACGGCGTTGACGCCGACACGTCTCTCTCACAGGAGGAGCAGGAGTTCTACATCTCGCACGTACGGGGCGTGCGAGAAGAAGAATACACGGCGATGCAAAAGGTCGCTCAAGCAATCGAAGAGGGAGACAACCGGCCAACGTCGCTGACCGAGCGGGTGGCTTATCTGAATCCGGAGTGGTCGAATTCGCAGGCTGAGACGGTTCGCTCTGGCCTCACGAGTCGAATGTACGAGCTGGGGCTGGTCGACCGGAGCCAGGTCGGTCAGCGAGGTATTGCCTATGAACTAACAGCTGCCGGCGAGACGTTCCGATCCAACGACACGGAATCCACATAACCTCAATAGACTAACACCAATGGCCGATAACGAGACATCCACTCCCGAATCGACGATCGACGCGCTGAGTCCTGGTGATGAGTGGCCGTTCCACTATCGTGGCTACGGGCTGAGCATAAACCAGGACGGCGACATCTGGTGGCAGGCGTATAACGGAACCGACCGTTTCGACCTGGAGCCGGTACCATCCGGCCTCGTCACTGAGTTGCTTGAGCTGAAACGGAGCGGTGGCGCTCTCCGTGTTACCGAAGGCGGAGCCGTTATCACGCGAATCGAGACCGGAGACGGCAGTTCAGACGCGTACAAGACCGTGTACGTCGGTCAAATGGACCTCGACGGCCGGCTCGTCCCCCGTGATGAGCCGGGGCACGCCGTCCCGATCAGTCCGAACGGACTCGATCCCGGCGACCTCTGGAAGAGCGTCTATGATGGAGCGACGTACTCGTTCAGTGGCGAGCGGTTCTGGTGGCAGGACGGCGAAACGAAGCTTCGGCACTCATTTGCCGATACGTTGCCCCGAGAGATCACCGACGAGCTGAAACGGCTTCGGATGAACGGCGGTCGGTTCGTGATCACGCCCTGTGGTGACGTCGTCACGCAGATCCCCAACGAGAAAACGCCTCCCGATATCCGAGCGCAATTCCGGGAGCTGTCTCGCCCGGTGAAACGGTTCCTCCAGCTTCGGCGCGACCGCGGCAACGTCGATATGGTCCCCGTCTACGTTGGCCATCTCTCCGCTGACGAGCGGCCGATCGAAGTCGAAGAGCCGACCCGGCTGACCGATCCGCTCTCTGAGCAAGAGGAAGCCTCGTTAGAGGCCTGGGTCGCCGCGATGGGGTCCTACGAAGAGAGCGATCTCTCGGAAGACGATCACCGCCGCGACGATCGGGGGGAGGGGTCACGATGAGCGCTGAGGGAAACGGGTCGCTCAGGCAGGAGCCGACCCAGGTCCCGACCGTCAACCGGCGACAGCTGACGGTTGAACCGGGACATCCGTGGCCCTCTGCATATCGCGGTTCGAAATACAGTATCGTTTCGTCCCGGAAGTTCGGTGATGTGGCCCAGTGGAGCCACATGGGCGACATCCAGGCGATGACCGAACGGCCGGGCAGACTCAAAACTGCCCTCACCGAACTCGGGAAAACCAACGGGCGTGGGAGCTTTCGGCTGACCGCTACCGGGGAAGTACTGACAAAAGTCCCAGCTGACCAGTATCAACGGACTTCGCAGGCCCGTGCTAACCGTGGTCATATCCCCGTTTATGTCGGCAAGCTCGATGGCGACTTTGATTTCGAGGAGATCTCCAACGACCCTACGCCGCCCAGCAACACGAACGCCGTGGAAATCTGGACGGGCCTCCCGTTCAATCACGGCGAGACTTGGGCGGTTTGTACAGATGATGTGCTCCGATGGAGCTGGCAGGACTACCGCTTTGAATCGGCCTTTGATCATCCGGAACTTGTTGCGGCGTACAAATCTCTCCGTCCAGAGGGCGGGCGGATCTATATCAACGAACACGGTCACATCTGGGGGAATGTCGATCGCGATACAGTCCCCTCAAGCGAACGGGGACGGATCCGCGACGCTTTCGACGAGTGGGAACGAACGGCGTCGAATGCTGAACGCCGACTTGTAACTCGTCGACTGAACCGTACTGAGAGTGAGGCCGCTGCGAACGGTCTCCTTCCCGTGTATCTCGGTCATATTTCACAGTTCGACGGAGGGATCGTTCCGAAACCAGTGGTCACTGACAACAGCTACTTCGGAGACAGTGCGATGGACCCGGATCAGTAGCGCACCCTCAAATAATGACTGTCGACTAACATCATGGGACGGCGTTTTCCAACACCGATCTTCGGGATTGAACGCGGACCGGAATGGGTTCCGACACTGGTAGAGATCGCTATCGAGAACGACAACGAATTCACTCGAGATCAGTTCGAGGAGCGCTGTCGTGAGCGCTTGCGCAAACCCGACGGCAGCCGGTATTCGCCGAGTTATATCGAACGAACACTGTCCACGTTCATCCAGATGGGTGTCCTCAGAGAACGCGACGATAAGATCACCGTCTGGGAGTTCGCGCGCCGGTTCCACGACAGCGACATCGAGTATGCGGAGTTCCTCTGGCGTGGCATCAAACAGAGCTGGGTTCTCCAAGGCAATTATCCGGAAGGAATTGAAGGGCTCCGAGATGCGCATTACGTCGTTCGACACGCTGATCGGCCGTTACAAGCGGGAGAGATTCGTGAACGGCTGACCGACGAGTTTGGATACGAGTACAACGATGCTGGGATACGCGGCTATCCGGAACTGTTGACTCAGCTCGGTGCGCTCCGGGAAACCGACGACGGCTACGTTCCTGGCCCTAGATCGAGCACCTACGAGGGTCGGTGGCGGGATGTCGACATCTTCCACAACCTCGAACGGTGGATCCATCATCGGGGCCCGACGTTCGATGTCCCAGCTGCTGACATCAAACAGGCGCTCGTAAAGTACTACATGTACCGGGAGTCCGGTGGGTGGGGACGGCACCGCAGCCTGTACAACCGCTTCCTCGACGACTATGTTCGTGAGACGTCGCGTGAGAGCGACGTGGCTCATCCCCAGATTCATCTGTCCGAAGAATACCAGGAGGATGAACGCATTCGAGACACCCTCAGCGAACAAATCAAAGCGAAATTCGATGATATCGACGGCCGCGATCTCGCTGGACTCTATGCCGAGACACTCGAGGACATCCTCGCTGCCGAGACCGAGGCGGAAGCCAAGGACCTCCTCTCAGCGGCGAGCCCCGGTATCTCCCGCCGGGACGTCAGAAATGCGTTTGACGAGGAGAGAGAACCGTACACGTTCCCTGCTGGATTTTCGCTTTACGACTGGCAGTCTGAAGCGATTGACACGTGGTTCGACAACGAGGCCAGCCCATCTGAACGCGGTATCGCGCAGGTGGTGACGGGGGCCGGTAAAACGGTGATGGCGCTTGGTGCCATCGACGAGTGGCTGGACAAGCATCCCGACGGCGTCGTCACGGTTGTTGTGCCGACGAAGGTGTTGATGCACCAGTGGCTCCGCGAGTTCCTCGAGAAATTGAACGTCCCTCCGTCGGAGATCGGCTGGGCGGGAGGAGGCCACAAAGACGATCATAGTGACCGTCGCATCATCGTGAGCATCGTCAACTCCGCTGTCAAGGACGATTTCCTGGCCCAGTCGCTCGACGCTGCCGATACTGATGAGCACCTCTTGGTCGCCGATGAGTGCCACCGGTATACGGGAGATGTCCACTCGAAAGTCCTCGAATATCCCAACACTGCGACGATGGGGCTGTCTGCGACACCGCTGTCGACGATCGATCCGGAGAACGACGAACTCACCGATGACGACGAGTTCCTTCTCGAGAACTTGGGCTCGCTTTTCTACAGGCTGAGTTACGACGAGGGAGCTGACCGCGGCCTCATCTCCGAGTTCACCATCAACTACGTCGGCTTCGAGCTAACGCCGGCCGAACGTCACACCTACGAACAGTTCTCGAAGAAGGTGTCATCCGCTGTTCGGGATATTGAAGCGCGCCACGGCCACCGACTCGCCGAATTGCGGGGAAACTATTCACAGAATCTACAGACGATTCGCGAGTCGACGGACTCGCCGACGCCGGCGATTGCCGACTTCTTCGAGTACACGAAACGGCGGCGTGAGCTGATCGCCGAGGCGGTTTCCCGACAAGCGATCACACACCGTCTCCTCGAGGACGCAATCGAAGAGGACAAGAAGACGATCGTATTCCAGGAACGAATCAAACACCTGGAGCAGATGGTCGCCCCGTATGATCAGCGGGATGAGAAGACCCAAACGGGCAAGTATGGCTCGAAGGAGAGCGAACGGGCGAGTCTCTACCAACAGTACGAGGACGAACTCGACGATATCAATCGCGACCTCGAAAACCTGTTTTTCCGTCGCGATTACGCACCCGTGATGTACCACTCCGGGCACCGCAATTCGGAGTGGAACGAGTGGGGAATCGAATGGTTCCGGGACGAAGGGTTTGCGAACGTGATGCTGAGTGTCCAGGCTCTCAAGGAAGGGGTTGACGTCCCCTCGGCAGACGTTGGGATCATTCGTGTCTCGTCTGGAAACGTCCGTGATCGCATCCAGACACTCGGGCGCATCCTGCGAACCGGCCACGATCCGGACAAGCCCTCGACGCTGTACGTGCTCTATGCCCAGGATACAGTTGACGAACGAATCTTCGAGGAAGTCGACTGGGAGGCCGAAATCGGCGGCACCCATCACTACTACAAGTGGGAGACCAGCGACGAAATCATCAAAGGCGAACTGGAGGGCCCTTCGAAGGAGCACGAACCGGACGTCTCTGCGTATCAACAACCGGAGATTCCCGATCCGGCCGACCTCGTACGTGGGGATCCATATGAGGGGCCTCGTCGTGGGCGGACTGTGAGCGTCGACACTCAGGGACGTCCGTTTCGTGACACAGCCGATGGCCGTCAGTATATCACGACTCCGGAAGTCGAGGAGGTTGCCGAGTACGTCCACCGCCTCCGCGGCGGCGGTCGCATCATCATCAATGATGCCGACCACATGATCACCGTCACCGATGAAGGGCCGGTCTTTCTGGGAATTCTCGAAGCCGACTCGCTTGACTACGAAGAACAGACCGAGGACGAGGAGGTTCCCGAAACCTTCGAGGAATTCATGAATGAGGGGGATTGATTCGTTGCAGCCTCGGCGTCTCACTCGGGTTTCGCAGTCGTCCCGGTGAATTCGTTCGTACGAGCGTCATCAGTCGGACTTTTCCCCTGGTGCGGTCTACGACGAGGTAGTGACGGAGCTCGAGGTCGCCAACGTCGTCGGGATGATCACCTATCAGCAGGAACTCGACCTCGCGGCGCTTGCTGAGACGTTCGACGAGCGGGACGAAATTACGGACGTCACCTACGAACCGGCCGATAACCACTGGTTACAGACGCGCTTTGCCCCCGACGACACGTACGTCGCCTTCTATCGGACCGGGCGCTGTTCGATCGCTGGCTGTCGGTCCATCGAGCACTTCGAAACGATGGTCGACCGTGTGAATGCGGTTATGCGTGAGCTGCTGGACTTCGAGTACGAGCCGGCGGCTGAAATCAGCAATATCGTGGCGACGAGCGACCTCGGCTCGCCGATTCCGCTGGAACTGCTCACCCTTGAGCTGGGGATGGACGCCGTCGAGTACGAGCCCGAGCAGTTCCCAGCGCTGATGTATCGTGGAGCGGACCACGTGATCCTCGTCTTCGCGAGCGGGAAACTCCTTTGTACTGGACTCACCGATCTGGAGGCTGTCTCCGAAGCGGTCGACGATTTTGGAGGGCGGATTCAAGCCGTCGTCTGAATGGCCCCTGTCGAAATGCGATGTGGATCGGCTCTTCACTGACTGTCTTACCAAACAATTGTATCCGGGACAACGACTAATGTTAGGTAAGAAAGAGTCACGGCTGTGCCGTTTCTGTCTTCAGGGGCTACCTCGCGATTCAACAATAGATAAGCAGTCGGTGGGGGAAGTAGGTGACAACCTGACTGATGGAGATTGTTAGTACGATGGGCTCGGGCTCGCTCGGTCGCGAGCTGGATCTCGATGTGTTCGTCGACGCTCTACAGGAGGCTGTGGACCACGATGTCACAGCAAATTTCAGCGGGTCTGGAATGGTTACGGTCCGGCTTGATCCGGATGGCGCTGCGTATCAGTTCTATCGGACTGGCACTATCCAAATCAGAGGGGCAAAGACCGAAGCAGATCTTGAGGCAGCACAGAGTCGGTTACTTGACCTGCTGGATGAGATTGGGGCTGGGGGTTCCTGATTACTCCTTTGAGCAACGAACGGCCGTCTTCATGGAGACGTTAGATCGGAGCCTCGATTTGGAACGGCTAGTACTCAAGCTCGGCCTCGAGCAAACTGAATACGAACCGGAACAGTTCCCTGCCCTGATTTACCGACCGCCAGAACTTGACGTCACGCTCCTTGTATTCTCCAGCGGAAAGATCATCATCGGCGGAACGATGTCTGAAGCGACGGCGCGAGAGGCAATCGACCATCTCAGGGCGCACCTCGGCTAAAATCCGGTACTTGAGTATCGTTTCTCACTTTCCCGTAGAAGTATTCACCATTTTAAATATGGTGGTGAGTCAGAATAGCAAACGCGCCAATTTTCGGGGCCTACATAATCACATAATATCAAGGGGGACGGTTGTCACTGCTTGGATATGGCTGAGACGCCAGTAGCACTCATACTCAACGCGGGGCGGGATGGTGAATTGATGCGAGATTACCTCATCAAGAACAAAATATCAATTGGATGGTCGGTTGGCGACCTGTCAGACGACAGATACCGGGACTTTCGAAAATACAGCGCCAGCGAGATGCGGGAAGACAACCCGTCAGGAGATGATCGGATGCCGGTGCTCAAATTCCTCGGAGTACACGAGGATGAAGACAAGAACATCCAGATCGGCGATGACGTAATCGTTTATGCCCCGAAACCTACGGAGGTTGTCGTAGGCGTGTTTACGGTCAGTGGGGAGGCTGAGTACGATCCGAACCCCATCCAGCTTACCGATGAAGTCCATTACTACTACCGGGATGTCGTCCCAAAACCATGGAGTAAACCCGTCCACCATCAGGATTTCGAGGACCATTACCCAGGAGACAAACCTATTCGCGTCCCTCCTACGTTGCAACCCTTCAACGGTGACCTGACTGAAGTGAAAAACGCAATTCAGTCGGCGCCGCACGCCGATATTGAGCCTCAACAAGTGACCTTTCAGCGCCACTAGGACTACAGATCGTCCTCGGTAAAGATGAGCTCCACGCTGTGCTCTTCTAACCAGTTGGCCCGTTCGCGGTAATCCGGGAGCTGCTCGCGGACGATACGCCAGAAGCGGTTGGTGTGATTCTGCTCCCGTAGGTGGGCGAGTTCGTGGACGACGACGTACTCTGCGATCTCTGGCGGCGCCATAATGAGTCGCCAATTGAAGCTCAGGTTCTGTTTTGGGGAGCAGCTCCCCCATCGCGTTCGCTGGTTCCGTACGGCGAGCCCCTCGTACTCAACACCCATTTCGTCGGCGTGCTCCGCTGCTACTTCCTCGAAGAGCGTCCGGGCCTGCTCTCGAAAGAGCGCCTCTAACTCGTCTTGGATGGATGACTCCTCGACGGCATATTTGGCCAGAACGATCTCCCCGTCGGTGATTTCGTGTTCATCCACGTCCCGGACGCGAAGAGTGTGGTCGTCACCTTGGTACGGGAACGTCTCGCCGGGTTCAAACCTCCTGTCCGGGGCTCGCTCACGGTACTCGTCGTACTTGCGCCATTTCCGAGCGAGCCAGTCAGTGTTCTCGCGAACGAATTCGTGCGGGTCGACGGCGCCATCCTCCGGGATGACCACTTTGACCTCGTGAATGTCGACGTCGATCCGGGGTTGGGTCGCGTCAGCGCTCTCGACCACCCGATACTCAATCTGTTCGCCGGCGATCTCGATTTCGGCTGTGGCCCTCGTATTGCCCACACCCATGTTACCCTCCCGCTGGTGCAGACTCGTCGGGCTCGGCCTGTTCGTTGCGGATCAGGTACTCGACAATCTCTCTGACTAGCCCTTCTTTGTCGTAGAGGTCCTTCCGGTCGTGCTCGCCCACCAGTGTGCGAATCACCGTCTGACGGATCTCCTTCCGGACGCGGTCACTCATATGCCAGCCGTCGAAGCCGGTATCGATCTCCTCGAAGCCGTCGAGGATGTCCGCAGCAATCGCAGCGGCTTCATCATCCGCAACATCGTAGCTGTCCGTGAGAGCGGAGTAGACTGCATACTCCGTCTCGGACATATCGAGTTCGTCCCGTTGCTCACCAACAGCGAGAGCCTCTTTCTCGGCCTCTTCGAGTTCTTCTGCGACTTCCGGTGCCTCCAGCTCACCCGACCGCCAATCGTTCACCAGCTGCTCAACGCGCTGACTGATGCGCTGGTACCGGGGGTTCGTGGTTCGGCGGCCCTGCAGGTGGTCCTGCGTGGCATGGGCGATCTCGGTGGCCTTCGCCTTCGGCTCCAGGTCCTGGACCTTCTCGAGGTGCTCTTCGCTGATCTTGTAGATCGGCGTATTGTTCTTGATTTCGCCGACGTCGACGTTCTCTTCGATGATCTCCAGCGTCTTCTCCCGCACGTCCTCTTCGGGGTCCGGGTCGCGCTGACTCCGCCGATAGGCAAGGTGGATCCGGTTGAGCCACTGGTACGGGTCCCGCAGTCCCCGTGTCTCCAGCCGTTTGTCGGGGGCGATCGACTCGTACATGTCCTGCAATCGGGCGTAGTTGTCTTCGAATTCCGCCCTATGTTCGTTCGCGAGCGCAACGGCGTTGTTCACTGCCTCCTGGCTGTCGACCTTCTCGACCTCCTCGAAGAGATTCATCGTCTCTGCGAGGAGGTCCTCGAAGTCGTCGAGGAGTTCGTCGACGTCCTTCGCTGCGTGGTTGCGCGTTTCGGCGTCGTACTCGAGTGCGTCCTCGATGTTGCCGCTCGCAAAGACGCCCGCGTAATCGACGATCTCGCCGTTCACCTTGCCGTCGGCGGGCCGATTGGTGCGGGCGATCGCTTGGAGGAGATTGTGATTCTTGAGATTCCGGTCGAGATACATCGTCTTCAGGAGTGGGGCGTCGAAGCCCGTGAGGAGCATATCACAGACGACGAGGATCTTCGGGTCGTCCTCGTATTCGTCCGGGTTCTTGAACCGCTGGACGATCGACTCCCGCTGCTCTTTCGTCGTGTGGAACTTCTGAATGAGCTTCTCGTCGTCACCCTGCGAGGTCACGAGGACCTCGATATCCTCGGGGTCGCGGAGTTTCTGGAGTTCCTCGCCGTACAGCGCCGCCGCGCGACGGGTGGGTGTGACGACCATCGATTTCCAGCCGTTGGGCTCGACCTTCTCCTCGTAGTGGTCAACGATATCGAGTACGACGTTCTCGACGCGCGGCCGTAGCTCTGCGAGTTCGGAGCGCGTGACGTGCTTGCGGATGATCTCGCTTTTCTCCTCGACGTCGAG
This sequence comes from Halorussus marinus, assembly GCF_004765795.1. Lineage (GTDB taxonomy): Archaea > Halobacteriota > Halobacteria > Halobacteriales > Haladaptataceae > Halorussus > Halorussus marinus. Next base: position 130,595 of record NZ_SBIV01000007.1, on the reverse strand, counting down.
ATCAGCGAAGGAGCGTTCGAACTCTTCGTCGAGCGCGGATTCGTCGATCTCCCACTCCTGCTGTCGCACGTCGAAATGCACCGGGAGAACGACGCCGTCGTCGATCCCGTCCTTGATCGAATACTGGTGAAGCGTCTCCTCTCCTTCTGGCGAATAGTTGTCGAAGGTGTCTCTCTCCTCTTCTCGGACGGGCGTACCAGTGAAGCCGAAGTGCTGGGCGTCGGGGATGGCCGCCTGGAGGCTTATCCCGAGGTCTTTCTCCATATACCGGTGGGCCTCGTCGACGAACACGACGGTTTCATCGTTCGTCTGGACCTCGGCGTCGACGTCCTCAAACATCTGGATCGTGGTGAGCACGAGCTTGCTGCTGCCCTCTTCGAGCAGCTCCTGCAGGTGATCCATACTCTCCGCGACCTCGAACCGCGGGAACTCGATGTTGGAGAGAGTGTTCTCCATTTGGGTCCTGAGCTTGTCGGTGTCGACGACGAGCAGGACCTGCGGATTGTCGAGGAAGCTCCGCTCCAGCAGGTTCCAGGCCGCGAAGACCATCGTATACGACTTTCCGCTCCCTTGGGTGTGCCAGACGAGCCCGCTATTATTGTCCGGATCCTCGACGCGGTCGAGGATCGCCTCGGTCGCGTAGTACTGCATGTATCGCGGCACGATCTTGAGATCGCCGCCGGCCGCCTCCTCGTAGAAGACGTACCTGTCGAGGAGATCCGCCAGCACCTGCTTCTGGAAGAGCGCGACGACCGCCTCTTTGAGGTCGTTGCCGAGGTCCGTGTCGTCATCGCGCCAGGGGTAGTAGTGCTCCGCCGGCGCGTTCACGGAGCCATACCTGAACTCGAGGTCGTCGGCAGCGACGTTGAACAGCACCGGGACGAAGAGCCGGGGCACATCGTCCTGATACGAGACGAGGTCCGTGATCGCATCTTGGTAGGTGTTTCCCTGGGTAGCCGACTTGAGTTCCCAGACGACGAGCGGGATGCCGTTGACGAAACAGACGACGTCGGGCCGGATCGCCTTCTCCCGATGAACGCGGAACTGGTTGGCTGCTATCCACCGATTTTCGTCGAGCTCCTCGAAATCGACGAGGGTGACGTATTCGGTCTCGCCGTCGTCGTAGGTGTGCTTCTTTCCGTTTCTGAGGAGCTGGGTGAACTTCTCGTTGGCCGCGACGAGGTTCTCGGTCCGAAGTTCCCGCTGCAACGAGTTGAGAAACCGGTCGGCCTCCCGCTCGTCCAACTTCTCGTTCAGCGCGATGAGCTGCTCTTTGAGGATCTCCCAGTAGACGACCTCAGAGAGATCGCGGTCATACTGCTGGTCTATGACGGTCGCGCCGTAGCCGCCGTCTTTCCCGTACGTCTCCCAGCCCATCTCATCGAGCCACTGGAGGACATCGATCTCGACGCCGGTTTCGCTGGGCGTTTCGACAGGTTCGGGACTGGTGTCACTCATACTGGTTTACTCCCTCGCCATACAGCTCTCGGAGATCGTGTTTCATCCGGTCACGTATCTCCGAGAGTTCGGTTTCGAGCTTGGCTAACTCCTGTGCCTCGACTATCGTATTTATATCCTCTTCGGGTTCAGTGGTGTCGACGTAGAGTGCGAGATTGAGATTATAGTCCGTCTCTTCTATCTCCTCAACCTCGACCACTCTCGACTTGCGTTCTTTTGATACCCGCTCGTTAAATATCTCAACTGCTCTATCGACGCCTTCCGGAGTCAGCTGATTTTCGTTATCGAGCTCTCGGTAGAAGTCCTCGTGTGCGGCGTTGAGGAATAGCACTTCCCCTTCGCGCTCTTCGGGCTTGTCCTTATTGAGGAACAAGATTGCAGGGGCAATCCCCGTGTCTTCACCGAACAGCTTCTTTGGTAGATTGATAACCGCCTCGACAAGGTCCTCGTCGATCAGGAATTCCCGGAACGGAGACTCGTTGTCTCTGAAAAGGACTCCTTGGGGTGCCAAGGTGGCTAATTGCCCTGTCTCGTTCAGACTACTGTACATATGTAGGATGTAGGCGTAATCAGCGCGATTTTTGCGGGGATCTTTGTCGACGTGCCCGAATCTGGCGTCATCCTTCAACCCGGATTTGTTCCAATCCTCGGAGTAGGGGAAGTTGGTAAGGACGTAATCAAACTCCCGCAGTGATCCATCGCTCGTTTGCATCGGATCATTTAGGGGATCTGCAGCCTCGATTTCTGCCTCAAGATCGTTCAAAAAGAAATTGAGATTGGCAGCTTCTGTCAGTCCTTTAATCGATTCTTGTCCGACGAGCGTCAGTTTATTTGGATCTCTGCCTTCCTTTCGATAATGGCTCGCAACGCCGACCAGCATGTCCCCAGAGCCAGCAGTTGGATCATAGAATGAGTCACCATCTTCGAAAGGGGCTAACATCCGAACAACCATCTCTATCACCTCCTCCGGTTGGTAGAACTCCCCAGCGTCCCTGTTTTCTTCCTCCGCAAATCTCCGTATTAGGCCCATGTATGCCTCCGAGACTGCTTGGTAATCAGCACTCTCGACACTCAGATTGATTGTATCTAACTCTTGGAGCAGAGTCTTAAGCGTCGATTCGTTAATATCGAATGATAGATAATCAACTTCAAAGGATATTTTGAGATCATAATTTAATTCCTCAAATGATTCAAGAGCTTCATTCAGGGTCTCATCAACCCGCTTATTAGTAGACATTAGATCTTCCCAAAAAAGACCATCCGGTATCTGAAGCCGATAGAAAGCAGGATCCTCACCTGCAATTTCTTCTCCAAAATCGGCGACGGCGTTCTCGTACTCGTCTTGGTATGTATCGTTGGCGGTCTTATAGAAGACGAGAGGAAGCAGGAACTCTCTGTATTCCGTCTTATCTATTCCATCGTCAGATTCCATCTCATTTATACATTCTTCAAAGGCATTGACTAGAGCGTTAGAACCACCATCGGTTAGCATACGATGTCTAATCATGTTTTTCCACCTCTGGGAGTACTTCGATGTCCTTGCTGTGAGTTCGAACCTTGCCCGAGAGGAGGTCTTGCATAAGACCTTTTTTTAATCGCTGTAGTTGTTGTTTATATTGCTCACTTCTATTCTTGTGATCAGAAACGGAGGTCAGTTTTGACGAGATCTCGGTCTGCTCTTCTTCAGGAGGCTTGGGTACTGACAACATATCCATATTGGTCTGTGTTAATTTGGGTTGGGCAGATCCAGTCACAAACGGCTCATAATTCAATCGTTCGAAATATTCCACTAGATAATCAATATCAAACCCTTCTCTCGGTTTGAGTACGTGAGCATGGTTATTCACCCATGCTTTGCCAGATATCTTAAAGGAGATTGGTAGATTTCGCGAGAGTAGATTTTCGCCGTCCTCAGCTAGGAGAATTAGATCATCATCAAAGAGGTAGTCATCAACATAATCAATGATACCTGATGCTCCGTAATAAGGGATATCTCCTTGCATTTCTTCCCTTTTTGCTTGTTTAACGGGTATTCTGTCTCTGTCTAAGTTTTTACAAGCTTCATCAATAGAAACAATATCCCAACTTGCTGGGATTTCTAAGGTGAATGGACCTACCCGCATCTCTTGAAATTCAGTATGATCAATCCCCGCTATCACTAACTCTCTCCTTAGCCCGGTATGTAATCGCTCTGTTTGTTGAATGATTTCTTCTGTCTTCTGTATCGCTTTATCAACGTTATAGATCACACTCGCTATTTTACGTTGCTCTTGGAGAGGGGGAAGGAGGCCTTTCAGGCTATAAGCATCATTTCGATTTAGCCCTGGAATTGCTGATGCTGCATTTAACCTACTTAACTGTATATTCTCAAGGAGATAATGTACAAATCGAAGATTTTCATCCGTCTCATATTCGCTGATATAATATGTCGTATCGATTGGGTGGAATGGGCCTTCGGAAAACTCGGCTTCTCCTATCGATCCCTTTCTCCCAACAATTATTCCAGGACAATCAACATAAGCTTCCGAGTGACTACCTACCAGTCCATTAGATCCGTAAACGGGATATTGACCGCCGTCCCGTGCGTCTTCTGTGAGGTTTTCCCCGTACTCTAAGGAAAATATTTCTCCCAACCGACACAATTCCCATCCCTCTACGGGAGATTCATCTATTTCTTGGAGTTTACCAGCATCTACTGCTTCGTCCTCTGTCTCTCTATTGTACTCTCCCACGATCTCGTCCAGACTTGTCTGTTGACTTGCGTCGTCACTCATATCCCAACACCTCCACGTGCTCATCCATACGACTCTCTATCCGATCCCGTTCAGCACGTAATTCGTGTAACTTTTCCACTTCTTGACTTATATCAATCTCTTCCTCGGGCTCGGTTGTGTCGACATACAACGCGAGGTTGAGATTATAGTCGTTCTCACGGATTTCCTCATGCGGGACAGCACGGCTCACCCGCTCTTCTGTTTTCCACGCGTCGAAGTTCTCGACAACGTGGTCCAGCCCCTCGTTTGTAAGCTCGTTTTGATTCGAGAGCTCCCGATAGAAAGCCTCGTCCGCAGCGTGAACGAAGAGCACTTCGTCCTCTCGCTCTTCGGGCTTGTTCTCATTGAGCACTAGAATCGCCGACGGAATCGAGTTGTTTTGGAACAGGTTCTCGGGTAAGCCGATCACCGCTTCAACGATGTCGCGGTCGATCATCGGCTCTCGATACCGCTGCTCGTGCTTTCGGAACAGCACGCCGTGCGGGACAACAATCGCCGCCTGCCCTGTCTCGTTGAGCTGTTCCTCCATGTGCATGATGAAGGAATAGTCGCCACGATCCGCACGGGGGAGCTTATTGGCCCAGTCGAAGCGCCCGAACTTGTCCTCTTGCAGCTGGTCTTTCGCCCAATCAGCCGAGAACGGGAAATTGGCGAGGACGTAGTCGAAGGTCTCGAGGTCGGCGTCGCCGGTCGTGAACTGCGGATTGCGAAGCGAGTCCTCCCGTGCGACCTCGCCCTCGTACCGGTGGATGAATAGGTTCATCTTCGCGATAGCGGCGACGTCGGGATTCATCTCCTGGCCCGTGAGCCGGAGCTTCGTAGGATCGCCGTCTTGCTCCTCCCGGAAGTTCCGGGCCGCCTCGACAAGCATCCCGGCGGAGCCACAGGTCGGGTCGTGGAACGAATCGCCCGGCTCGAAGGGTGCGAGAAGCCGGACCATCATGTTCACGATATTCGGCGGGGTGAAGAACTCGCCGCCCTCCTTCCCCTCCTCGCTGGCGAAGTGCTTCACGAGGTCCATATACGCCTCGCCGAGCATGTCCGGCGGGACGCGTTCGGCGCTCAGATTGTACGTGTCGAGATGGTGGGCGAGGTCCTTGAGGCGGTCGTCGTCCAGTGCGTCGGCGCTCACGTAGTCGGCCCGGAACGCATCCTGCAGCTCCGGGTTCTCCCGTTCGATCGCCTCGAACGCCTCGTTCAGGAACTCGTCGACGTTCTTGTTCGTATCGAGGAGCTCGGCCCACCGGTAGCCTTCGGGAATCGGGAAGTCGTAGAAACTCGGGTCGTCGGCGATTTCCTCGTCGCCGAACTCCTCGAGGACGTCCTCCCGCTGGTCTTCGTACGTGTCGCTGAGCGTCTTGTAGAAGACCATCGGGAGAATGTAGTCCTTGTAGTCGGTCTTGTCGACGGTGTTGCGGATGATGTCCGCACATTCGAACAGGTGGTTTTCGAGCTCTTCCAGCGTGATCGAGTCAGTATACGAGGTGATCTTTGACATAGTTAGGCTCCTCCGTAGGCGTGTTTGGCGATCTCGGTCGCCGGCGACTGGCCAGCGAGTTCGGCGTGGAGACCGTGTCTGTTCGCGAGTTCTTCTACCAGGTCAGGACTGGTGTCCAGACACGCCGCCAGCCTGAGGATCGGCTTCAGTTCTGCTGGCACGTCGGTCTCCGCGCTCACAGCACGGTAGGCGACGTGGTAGAGCATATCGTCCGTGTACAGGAACACCTCCCGGAGGGTCTGGATATTGTTCTTTCCGAGCGAGCTCACGAGCGACGTGAGGAGGATGTCTTCGAGGAGGTCGGCTTCGAAGTACTCAGTCGCCGAGCGCTTGGTCCGCGTGCGGGTTTCGTTGGTATCTGCTACCTCCTGCTCGTAGAGCTCACTCTGTGGTGCGCGTCGCAGGTATTCCTCGAAGTGCTCTCGATAATCATCGAGGAGACGGCCTGTATCGACGCGATACCGGCCATCGTGTTCTTGCAGTAGTGACTCCTCGACGAGTCGACTGCAGTTCTGTGAGACGGCACCCTTCGTCATCGGGAGCTTCTCAACGAGGTCCTTCTGGATCGGCGGGCCATCGCTCCGCTGTAAGTCTGCGACGGCCGCAAGGACCTGGGTTCTGGTTTTCCCTTCACGAGCCTCCGTGAGGCGCATAATTTGTTTGGCACACTACGACCACATAGTAGTTTGGGTGCTAGAAACACATTTCCCATTTGAGTTTAGCAATCCTAACTTCGGTCTTTTGGCTGACTAACGGGGAGAACGTGGTGATATGATGTTTCGAGACGATGTCTTACCTAACGAATAGGTGTGAAGATTGCTATTGTTTGGTAAGATCCTCTGATTCGGTTGTCTCCACGAAAGTGCTGATCTGTGGTCCTGCCCTCGATTTACTGAGTATTTGTGAAGATGAAATACGTAGAAACCGACTGTATCGATTTAAGCACAGGAACCTTTACCAATCTTGCGTGGTATTCGCGTTTAAGTAGAAATGCGTCTCACTCAGGTTCGAATTCAGAATTATAAATCAATCGTGGATACAGAATGGGTTCCGATTGAAGACGATATAACAACACTTCTAGGTCGAAACGAGAGTGGAAAGACATCCTTCTTAGAAGCAATACGGTACTTTGACCAGGACCGAGAAATCCAAGATCGTGAACTGAATGACGGAAAGGAGTATTCCGAGAATCATCACGCCCCAATAACAAGTCTAAGGATTGAACTTAGTGGTGAAGCCGCTGATAGATTTTCTGAGTTTCGAGACCTCGAACAAGGCGACGAAATAATAGCGACAAAATATTCAGACGGAACTCGGGAACTCTCCACGCCGCAGGGTAGGGAACTCGGTGAGTATGTTGATCCCGTAAAGAATGCTCAAGAGACGGTAGAGGAAATGTGGCAAGAGCTGAATTCACTTCGGAATGAGAACTCAGGGAATTACCGCAATCACTTTGATAATAATATAAAGAACCCTGCAAACAGAATACGAAATAACGAAAACCCCGACTTATCTCAGGTGGAGTCTTGGGTACGTAATCTTCTGGACGCTTTAGAAAATATACCCGCAGAAAATGATGATATCAGAGATGCTAAGGAGAAATGGCGTACTGAAATTGAAGATCTCAATAATGTCATCAAACATATTGATGAAGAAAATGATCCTCGATATCTACTCCCCCCAATAGTCTATCACGGCGGGTTCGATACGATTAGTGACGATGTACAAGTGAATTCAGTTGATTCTGACGAACATCGAACGTTTAGAAATCTATTAGGAATAGTTGAGCTTGATTATGAGAATTTCGATAATTTGGGGCTCCATGAACAGAACCGAGTCCTTGAATCGGCAAGTGGTACGATACGTGGTCAGGTAAACGAGCTGTGGGAGCAGAAAGAAGTCGATGTAGAAATCAACTATCGGAATAATCGGTTTACAGTAGGTATCAAGGATACCGCCCTTGCTCATTTAGATTCTGAAGATGGAGAGGAGCAGGACGTAAGCCGTTCTCTCAAACGACCATCTGAACGTAGCAAGGGATTCCAGTGGTTCTTGTCGTTTTACATTAATTTGAGGGCCGAAACGGATAACGAAGAATCACCTAACCAGATAATCCTCCTCGACGATCCAGCGGTATTCCTTCATCCAGAAGGGAAAAAGAACTGGCTCAGAGCGATTGAACAACTGTCTGAGTCCGCACAGATCATATATTCGTCTCACTCCCCGTTTCTCATCAGGAAAGAGTACCCGAATAGAATCCGGGTTGTAGAAGATCGGGAAGACGATGGGACAGTCGTCACAGAAGACTTTCACAAGTCAGATGCGATGACATTGGAACCTCTCAGAAATGCTCTGGGGATAGGGTTAGGTGATTCACCTTTTGTCTCGAAGAGGAAAATACTCGTAGAGGGTGTTAGTGACTACGATATTCTGACGGGTCTGGCAAACTATTATCGAGATCATCTTGAAGAAGACATCTTATCGTGGGATGAGATCACGATTATGCCAACAAATGGTGGGAATAATATGGTTCAAGCAGCGAAATGGGTGGCTTCAGAGGAGTTCTCATACGTGTTGCTATTAGATAATGATAGCAAGGGCAAAGAGGTAGAGCAGGAGATCGAAGAACAGCATCATGAAATCAATCCAGAGCGTATTGTTCTACTCGAAAAAGACGATGATGAGCGGAATTTCAACATCGAAATAGAGGATCTGTTTGACCCAGAATTCTACATAGATAGTGTCAACGCTGCTTATCAGGAGCAGTTCGATGATTTCGATCCAATCGAGATTGGAATTGAGGACGAAGTATGGTCTATTGATGATCGGGAATACAAAGGTCGGAAAATAGTAAATCGAGTAGAGAACGCTTTAGAGGACCGAAATAGAGGTGATTTGGACAAAGTTATGGTGGCTCGTGAGATCCAAGATAGATTGACAAATAATCGGGAAGTCACCGAGAGCGATGTGGAAGAGTTTAGGAGGATGCTTGGGAGGATTAGGAACCTCACGTAGGATGGGCGTCTTGTTTAGAGAAAGATCTGGACTTGCAGCTTATCGATTTAGGGCAGATACGTATTGGGGAGGGCGACTACGATGAAAGGTCGGTTCGACGTGGGAGACTGTGTCCGGATCGACATCCCTGATGAGACGGATCCAGATCATGACCGTCTCCACGGCAGTCGGGGCGAGATCACTGCGATCCTGGATGACGACGCCGGCGAGGTCACAGGAGACATTCGTGATACTGTGCTGTACCGTGTGCAGGTGGGTGATGACACGGAAGTTGATGTCCGATGGCGAGATCTTCGTCCGCCGTAAACGACCGTCCTCACGAGAATAACCATTCGATCCTTTCGAGAAACCTTACCATACATTGCTGCGCAGTATCATCCTCCAGTGTTTGGTAAGATACGAGCCGTATTCGGCTTCTTGTTGTTCGTAATTGCCGAAGAGCGACGACAATCCGAGGAAGAATATCTACGTTTATGTGAGCGATGGCTGAACTGGGGCGTATGGCAGACTTGATCGTCAAATCGGCCGTGAAGGACGCACTCGATGACACCAACGTCTCCGCAGACTTCTACGAGGCGCTGGACGACTAAGTCGCCGACCTGCTTGACGACGCCGCACGACGGGCTGAGGCGAATGACCGGAAGACGGTCCAACCGCGCGATCTGTAACCGCCGCGCTGCGATCAGTCCTTTCTAAGTGGCGTAGGAATCCCGCCTGCGGTAAAACGAGCGACTGCTCCGCAGCTGGGACACTCGTCGACGAACGCACAGACTCGAAGCGAGGTTTCTAACTCACGAACGCTCCCGCACACGGAACACTCGTACGCTGTGCGGTACCGGACTGACGGACGGTGGTGTTGCCGTCGTGTGCGGGGGTTCGATCCCGCTGTCGTCTTGCCGTGAGACGCTGCTGTCGGGGATCGCTCTTGGTTCGTCATGGACTGCTCGTGATCGAGCTGCCAGGCCGAATCGGGAAGCGTGTCGGAGATGCGATCTGACTTGCTGCTACCAATATCGAGAGCATCAGGCCCAGCTGGTTCGCATGCGTCATCTGATCGGGATTCATCGACTGGGCTCCCGTCGACGTGTGACGCATCTCGGTGGCCCAGAGGACCCGCCCGTGCCCACGCACCGAGTTCGACGGCCTCTGCCTCCTCGTAGAGCACGCCGTCGATGGCAGCCGCCAGTTCCGCGAGTGGCTCGGAGATCTCGGACTCCCCGTGTTTCTCGACAGCGTTCTCGAACAACCATTCTCGGAGCGTCGCTGCAGTCTCTCTATCGACTGTGTATGATGGGACAGCGTTCATTCGTTTCTCACTCCGTTCCTCTTGGATGCGACAAACCACACACCGTCTCCATCCCCGTTGATGAGACTCCATACCGGTGTTAGTGAGGTTGTGGCTGCGCGCGCAGCGACCGCAGGGAGCGAGCACGGAGCGGTGGGTGGGGCGGAGGGGCGTCCACGGGCGGTGGTCGCCACTAAAAAACGGGGGAGTGCCCCGCTCAGCGGAGGGTGTCCCGTTCCTCTTCGAGCCCGACACCCGGGTCGTCAGTGCTGTGTTCGGCTTCGTAGGCGTCGACAAGCTCCCGACTGTACCGCGCGATCCGGTTTCGGGACGTCGGCACAATCGTGCTCGCCGCCGCAGCGACCCGCTCCTGGGTGAGATGCTTGCGCGAGAGCAAGCGATCCGCCGCGTACAGCGCTGACGCCGCGACGGTGCACCGTGGCGTTCCCGGCCCGATCGGCACCTGGTCGCCGAGTTTCATCAGGTGTTGGGCCAGTCGCCACGTCCGCACCGCTCGCGCCCCGGGGATGGCATCGTCATCGAGCGCGTCGACGACCGCCATCACGGCGTTGGGCCTGATGAGCGGCGCGTCGAACCCGCATTCACACCGGATCTTCCGTGCCGCAGCGCACACCCGCTCGTGGGGCGCTTTGGTGTGCGTCGCGACCGCGATATCGATCTCGTCTCGGTCGACCGATGAGGCCCGCGCGGCCAGGAGGACGGCGCCGCCGGCGAGTGCCTCCCAGGCCATCCGCCTGCCCGGCAACCGCGCTTCCGAGGCGCTCCGGAGGTGTTGCGCTGCTTGCTTGACGACGTGGTCCGGCAAGCTCAGGTTGCCGCCGATCATCTCGACGTCCCGCAGCCCCTCGTTGAGCCGCTTCGTCCGCTTGCGCTTCTCACCGAACTGCATCCGCTTGTGCCACTTCCGGAGGCTTTGGACCTTCTCCCACTGCTTGTTGCTCAGGGGATTACCGCGACCGTCGGTGTTCCTCCCAATCTTCGTGTGCAGGCCCTTGTCCGTCCGCAGCGGGTCCACTGTCTCGATGCTCTGGTCGGCGTCTCCGGCCAGGCCCAGGTCGTTCAGCGTCGGGCTCAGGTCAACCCACTCGTCGGCGACGATCAGCCCGCAGTCCGTGCAGAACGACTGCTCGTCTTCGGTGATTACCTGGCCCTCACACTCCGGACAGGTGGATCGCCCCGACGGCTCGTGTTCGACCGTCGGCTCGTGACCGCGTTCTTCGGTGGTCGTATTCTGTACGTCCGAAACCGTCTTTTCGCTCGCGTTGTTACTCGACATTGCGGTAACCCGAAGGCGCTCACCACAGCGCCCGACACCCCGTGTTCCAGCACGGGGATTTCCTCGACGTCACGACCGACAGAGCCGTCTGCGCGCTCTCGCTCGCGCCTTCGCGAGCGCCCTACCGGGCGCGAGCGAGAGCGCGCCCGCACGGAGGGATACAACCAGCGCCGCGCGCCGACCCGCCCGGAGCGAGCGACCAGCGGAGAAAGCGTGGGGGGTGAGCAGCCACGCCGCGCAACCCCCCGCGCTTTCCCGCTGGCGTCGAGGGCACATTCAATTTCAGTACCTCACAAAGCGTCCTCAGTTGAGTCAGTCTGAGGTCTGATTTCTGTTGCGGAGTGCAGTGACCGACCGCGATCTCCTCACAGATCGACGGGAAGCTGTCGCTGTCGGCGGCGCTTAGCCGCCGACGCGACAGCGTCGCCACTCAGTGCGGGGGCTGTCCCGGTCAGTGGTTAGCGGTGGAATCGGTCGTCAGGTGGTCGGTTCGCGGGGACGGCCCGACGCACCGCAAGGGCCGTCCACGCAGCCCGTCGAACCATATTCACGAACTCCTTGTACGGCCACCACCAGAGGCGACGCCCGCCTCGGCGCGGCGTCGCCACGTATTCGTAGTGGAGATACCGCCAAACATTCTGTAGCAGCAGACTCACTACGACGTACAGCAGTCTCACCGTCGCGTCTCGTGTCGTTGTCGTCGCTATCGCTTGCTCGGACAAGCGATAGCTCGATTCGATACCGAAGCGTTTGCTGTAGTGGTATCGCGCTTCGCGTGGCGTCTCGATGAACGGCGCGTCAGCGGCGTAGCCGTGACGCGCTACACCGTTCTCGTCATATCGTCCGTTCAGGTACGTACAGTCGATGTAGACGGGAAACTCGACGGTCCAGCTGTGACCGTCGAGTTTCCCTGTCAGGTTGTGTTGAATAATGCGACTCCATCCTTCCGAGAGTTCCTGCTGAATCGCCTCACCCCACTGAATGATTGGGACCACGTAGGCGTAGTTGTGCGCCTGAAGCAGCGTGAGACACTTGCTGTCGTAGAATCCGCGATCAAGGTAGACGGCCTTGACCTCGGTGTCAAGGCCGTCGAGTACACCAAGGAACTCAGCGAGGACGCTGCTGGCGGTGTCGCCGTCTTCGAGACGGCGCACCGCCAGCGTGTAGCGTTTGTTCTTCACACGCGCGTAGAGTGTGGCGTAGGCGTGGAATGCGGTGGTTCCACGCTTGGCTTCCGAGTGATAGAGGTTCTCCGTGTCGTCTTCATCACCGTAGTAGGGCCGCAGGTGGAGGTCTGCGCAGACCTCCACCTGCTCGGGAAGCAGTTCGACGATGTCTCGGCGAAGAAGCGTGTTAGCGACTCGTTCGAGCCGTTCGGGCTCGAACTTCGTCCGTAGATGATAGAGAACTGTGTTCGCCGATGGCGAGTCTTCACTGGAGTTGCACAGCGTCGAGATCGAGGTCCCGTCGGCGGTCGCGCCGACGAGGACCTCGTAGATGTCCTCTGCACCGATTTCAGCGTTGTTGGCGAGGTTGAGAGAAACTTCCTCGTCAAGGCAGTTGACGAGGAAGTTAAGGAGCTGGTCCTCGTGGATTTCATTGTCCGCTTGCTTTGCTTGCTTGGACACAACTCAGCAAGCGGACTCCTTCAACTTGCGAGCTTTGTGAGGTACTGAACCTGGAAGACGTTCAAATACGCAACCCCACTGACGGCGAAGGTTCTCGGTGGTGCGACGAAAGGAGCGGCCCTCATCGGCGGTGTCGCCGCTGGAGCCTACATCGGCGGCGCCGGCGTCGCGACAACAGCGGCCCGATGGGGACCGAAGGCCGCAGCGGGACACGCTGTGGCGCAGAAAGCTGCAGCCCGGGGCGCGAACAGCGACGAAGACAGCGGGACGCCGTCGTACCGGCGGACCGAGAACGACCCTGGAGGTTACTAACAATCCATGGCCATCGACGAAGACGCAGCCGCACGGCGCATCATGGACCAGTTCGGTGAGGAGAGTCGCATCCCCTACCTCAACATCGAGGAAGGCGACGTCAGCGTCCTGATCGCTTTCCCGATCGTCGGCCTGTTCATCGCTGGCCTCACCGGCATCGAATCACTCGCCCTGCCGTTCGTCGCAGGTGGCTTCGGGTTCGGCGTCGCGATCGTCTACGTCTCGCCCGACCACCTCAACGCGTGGACGTGGACGAAAGACGTCTATCGCTACGTCAAGCGCCCCCAGATCACGTTCAGTGCCCCGGAGGAGGCCGACAGTAGTACCAACGAGACAGAGCGCAACGAGGGCGGGCTCGCGAACTACACGCCGTTCAAGCCCGACGAGCGGACACAGGTCCTCACGAACATCGAACGGGCGTGGCCGGGCGCTGGCGCGATCCAGCGCGCGGACGGCACGATGGAGGCGTTCATCGAGATCGACCCCGGCAACATGGACTTCGCGATGTCCGACGACTGGGCACAGCTCCAGGACGCCGGCGAGGAGTTCGCCAACAAGGAACTGGACTCGAAGCTCAAACTCCACGCCACGACCCGCTCGTTCCCAGTCGAACAGATCACCGAGAACATCGAAGACCGCCTGAACGACGAGGACGTCAAAGAAAACCCCATCTTCCGAGAACTCCTCGAGGAATACCGAGAGACCCGGCCGAAGGAGATGCGCGAACGGGGCATCCAGCAGATGCGGTACTACATCGGCGTCCAAGTCACCCCGCTGGAGGTCTACGACCGCTTCCGAGACGAGGGGACGCCGGCCGAGAAGCTGACGCAGTTCCCCGTCATCGGGTTCCTGTTCAACCCGTTCGTCACCCGCCGCGAGGACCTCACCGACGTCGAGCGCCGCGCACAGATGTTCGAGAAGCTGGATAGCCGGGTCAACGACGTGCGCTCGGAGTTCATCCAGCAGGCGTCTGGCTGGTCCGCACGCCGGCTCAGCACGGTCGAACTCTTCGTGTTGAATATGGACTTCTGGAACGGCCGCGAACACGAGTACGACGACGCAGAGAGCGTCGTTCGCGAACGACCCATCATCGGCCATTCGCGCCGGGAGGATGACCACGATGCGTAACCTCATCCTCCAGACGGACAGCGGAGCTGTCGGCCAGCTCACGGAGTGGCTCACGAACCCAACCTCAGCGGAAGGTGCGGCTCTCTACATCCTGCTCGCGGTACTGGTCGGGATCGGCGGGAAACTCCTCTGGGACTGGTACACCGAAGACGACGAGGAAGAGGTCGAGTTCTCGGATTTGCTCGACGAGGAGACCATCGAACAGGGCGCGGCCGAACGCCAACTCCTCGACGACATCGCTGAGTCACACAAGATGGTGACGGCGCCGGCGGCGATCGAGTGGGAGACGCGCGCGGCACGGGTCGGCGAGCAGTGGACGACGACGCTGTACATCGCTGACTACCCGGACTACCCCAACGACGGCTACCTCTCCGAGCTCTTCGAGATGACCGACGTGCAGTTCGACCTGACGGCCCACATCACGCCGAAGAACCAGGAGCGGGCCCGGAACGAACTGCAGGACATCGCTGACGACCTCCAGGTGGACGCTGACCTCGAACAGAGCGTCCGGAGTGCCTACCTACAGGAACGTGCCAACGAGGCCGCAGCGACGTACAAGGCCGTCGAGAACGGCGCGAATGTCTTCGACCAGGGGATGTTCATCACGGTCAGAGCCGACGAGAAGGAGGAACTCAGGGACGCCGTCCAGAAGGTCAAGAGCGCACTCCGCGACGATCCGGCGAACCTCACGCCGAAAACGGCGATCTGCCGGCAGGACCTCGCCCTCCAGTCCGCCGCGCCCATCGGCGACAACGAGTTCGGGCGGACGTCGATTGCGCTCGGCGGCGCCGTCGGCGCGTTACTGTCTTCGCCGCACAACGCGACGATCCTCGAGGAGGGCGGCGTCGAATTCGGGATTCACAAGGACAACCAGAGTCCCGTGGTCATCGACCCGTTCGCGCGGGACAACGGCTACGCGATGTTCACCGTCGGCGACACGGGGTCGGGGAAGTCGTTCAGTTCGAAGCAGAACTTCATCCGGTCGATCGAGCAGAGCAAGGACCGTATCGGCATCATCCTCGAACCGCTGAACAACTGGGCCGGCGTCGCCGAAGCCCTCGACGCCAAACGCATCACTGTCGGCGGGACGCTCGGGCTGAACCCCCTGGAGATCCGCGAGACGCCCGAGCATGTCCAGCGGGCGATGGGCGAGGACGCGAGCCCATTCAACGAGAAGCTCGACGACGCGATGAGCTTCCTCACGAACTTCTTCGCGCTGCGGGGCATCTCGCTGGGTGACCGCCGGACGACGCTGGAACTCGGGCTCAAGCGGGCGTACAAGCGCAACGGGATTACCGACGACATCTCCACGCACGGCAACCCGAGCCCGACGATTCAGGATATGATGGACGTCTTCGAGGAGATGGTCAACGACCCCGAGGAGTTCGTCGTCCGGTCCGACGAGGAGGCGGGGAAGATCAAGGAGGACGCGACGTGGCTCCTCGACCAGCTCCGCCCCTTCGAGGACGACGGGCGGCACGCCAACCTCGGCCAAGAGTCCGACTTCGACATCCGGGACGAGAAGGTCATCTACCTCGACCTCGCTCAGCAGGAGGGCAGCGTCGACAGCAGCACGGCGCTGACGATGCAGCTCCTGATCTCGCTGGTGTATGAGCGGGCGAAAGTCTCGGAGAAGGAGGTCGTGTTCTACATCGACGAGGCGCGCTACATTATGCAGGACGCCGCGAGCCTGGCGTTCCTCGAAACGGTATTCCGCCATCACCGGCATCACGACCTCTCGATCCGGCTGGTCACGCAGACGGTCGACGAGTTCTTCGAGCACGCCGAATCCGAGGCGATTCTGGACCAGTGTGCGGTCAAGCAGTTCCACCGCCTCGACGGGATGGACGAGGAGTGGGCCGACGAGTTCGGCCTGAACTACGCACAGATGCGGTTCGTCCAGGACGCCGTGCCGGGCAACGAGGACGCCGGCTTCTCCGAGGCGCTGGTGGGCGTCGACGGCGAGTGGCGCGGCATCCAGGTCAAAGCGATGCCCAAAGAGAAGCAAGTCATCGACTTCGAGCCAACCGAGCAACGGCGATCCTCACTCCCCGGGACTGGTGAGAACGCCGTGGACGCGGACGTGCAGGCGTTCCAAGACGAGATTGAACGCCGAAGGACTGACAACGGACAACTCCAATCTGAGCGGACGCCAACAGAGACTGATGGCGGCGAAACGGGAGGTGGCGACGATGCGTGAGTATCTTCGCGTGACGCCAACCTCCGAACGCCTCAATCCGGAGCGTCTGCCGCAGGCACTGGAGAGCCTCCACAAACTGACCTCAACGGACTCGACAGGGCTAGTTGACAAACTCAATCCGCTACATAGCGACACACCGATACAATTCGAATTTCTCGCGCTGAGCGAGGGGGCAGATGACCCCGTCGAATTCTACTACGGTGCCGACGACCATCTAGATACCCTTGAGAAGCGGCTCCAGTCGGTCTATCCCGAGACGTTCGACATCGAGCGTACCGAGGTCGACGTCGCATCCCGACTCGTGCAGCCTGTCGAATTCGACCGAGAGACATTCGTCGAGCAGTATAACTCGGGCGGGCTCAGGTATGAGTTCGGCCCTGACGAGCAATACGAACGTGGCACTGACGACAACAAACAAGCGGGGCCAGCAGACGCCGAATCAGTCGCGGATGGAGGAACAGTCGGTGACCAGTCTGCCGACCACTTCATCGAGATTGGTGATACTGCCCTCGAACTCGCCCCACCAGATGCGATTCCTGAGGATGAGCCACTCACCACGCTTGCCAAACCAACGGTAACATCGGAGGGGACGATACTCGCACGGCCAGCGACCGAATCCGTCTCCCCACTCGGCGTACGGTGGCAAGGGTCGGCGACTCGGAAGCAAGACTGGATGACCTCACTCTTGCCAGTTACTGCCGACGACGAAGCAGAACTCCCAGCCGTCGATCAGCCAGGAGGTGCGCTCGCGTCACTCGTCGACCATCTGATGGAGGCGACAGCACCAGTAGCGTTCCAGGTCGTCTTCCAACGACGCGAGAGCTGGCAGTCCGATGCCGACCTTCGCAAGGAGGACGTCATCGACGGACGAGACACACTCGCTCAGGAAATTATTGGCTCCCTTTTCGAACTCGACGATCAGTCGGAGAGCCGGGACAGAAACCAGCTGAGCGATGCGGTTGCAAAACGTGTCGAGGCGATTGAGGCGAAAAATCCGAAGCGGTCGTTCACTGCGAATGTCCGAGCAATCGGGATTCCATCCGGTGACGACGGTCGCGGTGAACTCGATGAGCGGATGCAATCACTTGTCCCGGTATTCGACCCGCTTGATGGACCGTACTACCAGGTTGCGGCCGAACGGGTACGCAACAGCGGCTTCCGGGCAGCCACGAAAGAACGAAACGCCCGAGCGGCGCTGCAGCGGCTCTTGGATCGTGAGATCACGACTGGCCGTGGAAAGACCCGACCGGAGTTCGTCCTGAGCGGCCGAGAACTCGCGCACTTCGTACTCGTCCCCTCCTCGGAACAGCTTACTGTCGAGGGGACACGGGGGACGCGTGCGGAACAGCAGAGTCGGAATCCGTTGCCCCGTCCGCACCAAGACCTCATGAGTGAGTTCCGAGACGGGATGGCAATCGGGTATGCCCTCGACGACACCGGCGAGGCCGAAGACGAGCCGACACACATTCCACCCGGACTGCTGCCCACTCATTACGGCCGGTTCGGAACAACCGGCTCTGGGAAGTCGAAAGCCCTCATCAACGATATGCTGTCGCTGTACGACAACACCGAGGGGCCGACGATCCTCATCATCCCGAAAAACGACGATATGGCCCAGAATTACATGCGGGCTCACGCGCGTCGGTTCGGAATGACCGACCTCGAAGAGAACGTCGTCCACTTCCCGATTCCGGACGTCCTCCCCGGGTTCTCGTTTTTCGATCTCGAACCGTCGATGGAGAGCGGACGGCGCCGCGAAGACGCCGTCCAACGGAAGGCCGACCACTACGAAGAGATTTTGAAGCTCGTGATGGGAACCGACCGCTACGAGCGGGCGACTGTGGCTCCAACTCTCATCAAGACACTCATCAAGGCACTGTTCGACGAGGAATACGGGCGTGAGAACGGGCTCTACCGAGCGTCGACGGATTACTTTGCCCACCGACAGCTCGAACACGTCGTCGACCAGCTCTGGGAGGCCGGGCCACCGAACGAGAACATCGGCGACGCCCCACGGTCGAGCGACGAGGAAGTCACGCGGACGATTCGACGGCAACTCCAGTTAGATTCGAACACCTTCGCGAACGTGATGGGGGGTGTCGGAAACCGCCTTGCGTACATTTCACAGGATACGCACCTGCGGCAGATCTTCAACAATACCGAGAACCAGTTCGACTTTCGGGATGTCCTCGACGAGGATACGGTCATCCTCTTCGACCTCGGAGATCTCCGCGACGACGCTGCCCGGATCATGACTGGTGTGATCCTGACCAATCTCGATGCAGCTCTCAAGGACCGCAAACAGGCCCTCTCCCAGCACTCGGACGACTACGTCGTGAACTTGCTCGTCGACGAGGCAGCGTCGGTCGTAGTCTCCGACATCATGAATGATCTCCTCGAGAAAGGCCGGGGATTCCGGCTCTCTGTTGGCCTGTCGATGCAGTTCCCCGAACAGATGGAGGCTGAAGGTGGGCGGAAGATCTACCTGAATGCTCTGAACAACATCGGCAGTTCACTCATCGGGAAAATCAACGTCGACCGGGAACTGGCGCGAGCGATGGCCCACGAAGAGATGGACCCCGCGGATTTCGCCAATCGGATTCGTTCGTTGCCACGAGGGGAGTGGATCGCCAGCCTGCCAAGCCCGACGTTCGGTGAAACGGGGCCGTATCCGTTCAGTCTCGAACCACTCCCGATTCCACCGGGCCACCCCGAGAGCGAATCTCCGCTCACAGAGCGTGAAGAGGAGCAGTTCACTGAGACACTCTCCTCGATGCACGAGAACATCAGCGAGGAACACGGCGTGCCGGCTGCAACAGACGCCTCAACAACGAGAACACCGACCGACGGACACGGAGTGCTCGATATCGCGAGCGACGACCTGGACGTCGCGATTGCGACGGTGGTCCGGAGTCTCCAGCTTCGAGAAGGATGCCGTGAGGAGAACGGTTGGGTGGCCGTTGAAGCGGTTGACGACGAACTCAGACGCCTCTTTGACGACGTCGACGCCGAGCCGCCATCGTATGATGCACTCGCGGACATTCGCGAACGATCACGATACCT
Source organism: Halorussus marinus (assembly GCF_004765795.1). Classification (GTDB taxonomy): domain Archaea; phylum Halobacteriota; class Halobacteria; order Halobacteriales; family Haladaptataceae; genus Halorussus; species Halorussus marinus. Next base: position 110,937 of record NZ_SBIV01000007.1, on the reverse strand, counting down.
CGATACGACCGTCGATATCGACGCCGACGAGCTCCGCATCCGGCTCACTGACGCCGGAGAAAAGGTCGCGACACCCGATACTGGTGGCGTGCAGGCCGCCGGTGGGAGTGCCCACGACGCAGCACTCCTTCAGATCGAAGAAGAACTCACTGCACTCGGTTTCACCGTCTCGATCCTCGCACAGGATGGCAGCGAGAAACCTGACGCGAGGGCGAGCCACCCCGACGTTTCCGACCGATTCGCCATCGAAGTCGAAACGACGACACCCGAGAATCCCGCGAAGGTGCTCACGAATCTCCGGAAAGCCCAAGAAGCAGGGGATATCCCGCTGTTTGTCGTTCGACCAGGAAACGACGAAACTGAGTGGGCCGAGCGTGTCGACGGCATTCTCACACCACCCGTTCGCACACTCCAGAATGGTGAGACACGGTTCTACACGACTGACTCGAATCTCACGTTCAACGGTGGAGCGACCGAAGAAGGTGGAGTGACGGCCGTCCGACCGGCGACCGACGACGAGAACGGGACTCAGAACATCTGGCAGCGTGATGGCGACGAGATCGTCCTTCGTGATGCCAGCGGGACGGAACATATCCGCCTCGAGTCGCTTGGAAAACTCTCGAAAGATCGTGTTCCAGCTATCTACAGCTACGACCACGCTGCCGACGAGTACGTCGTATACGAGCACGGTGAGCAACACATCTACGAGACGAAATCGGCGTTCGAGGGCGACTGGGTGCGTATCAAGAAGCCATTCGTCCCCGAAGCCGAACTCCAGACACCCGATTATAGCCCCACGTCGTACGCTATCGTCATTCTCCCTGAAGAAGGCAACCCGGTCGTGTACGATACTGACGGTACGTACTCGATGGACACCTTACTCGATACCGTCACCACAAGTGGGTGCGAAGAAACGACAGGAGAACAGGCAGACCATATTCAGCAGGCGCCTCAGCCATCGATTGACGATATTGCTGAGGATCCAGAGGCGGTTGTTGAGCGATTCGCAGAGACACACCTCGTCGAAGATCCGGAAAGCAGAGTAGCCGCCGGAGATGTCTACGAAATCTACGAGCAGTGGGCTGAGGCTCACGGGATTGATACAGATAGCAAACCCTGGTTCGGCCGTCGCCTCGGGAACTATGTCACGTTCGAGCGGAACACAGACAATGAGAACGGCGACTCTGTTCGATACTACGAGGGGCTTGCACTCAAATCAGAATAGATCTGGAGGGGAATACAATGCAATCCACACTCAGCGCCAAATATATCGTAAATGTAAATTTGAGTTTGCATAACAGGAAATGCCTCTCGCGTTACGGAAACATCGAGGCATATCGTCTCCGCAGCACCGAAATCAGCAGACGGAGAGGGGTTACGGCAACCAACCGAAATGCCGTAACACAAGCATTCTGGAGAGATTTTGCTGTATGCACGTATCGGGAGCCTCAGACCCAGGATTTCACTGATTTGAATGATCTGTTACGGCAAAAACCAACTAGGATAGAACGGGGGTTCCCCGTTGGGACCAAGGGATTGGATCGACACGCAGAGCAGCGTGAAGTCTGTGCTGGCTCAGAGCCAGTGAGAGCCATGCGAGGTGCTATGTGAGGATGAGTGAGAGTAGTATCGACGAATCGGAGGCGATTCCGGAGACGCTACGCGAACGGGACCAGTGGGTGTGCTGGCGCGAAGAGGAGCGGGACGGCAAGTCGACGAAGATTCCGGTGACGCCGGGAGGTGGGGGGTTCGCGTCATCAACAGAGTCGGAGACCTGGGCGAGCTTCGAGACAGCGCTCGACTACACCGAGACGGCACACGCCGATGGCGTTGGGTTCGTGTTTACCGACGACGATCCCATCGTCGGTGTCGACCTGGACGACTGCCGTGATCCTGAAACCGGCGACGTCGACGACGCGGCACTAGACATCATCGAGCGCCTCGACTCCTATACGGAGGTGTCACCGTCCGGCACCGGCTATCACGTCCTCATCAGGGGCGAACTTCCCGAGGGGCGGAACCGTCGCGGGAGCATCGAACTGTACGACACGGCACGATTTTTCACCGTCACTGGCGATCACGTCGAGCGGACACCAACGTGCGTCGCACGTCGACAGGACGCGCTCAGAGCGATTCACCGTGAGTACGTTCAGGAGACAGAGCGTGACACGGCAGCAGAGTCCGAACAGCGTGGTAGCGCTGACGACGAGTCACCGACGACCGGTGCAGCCGGCGTTGACGTCGACCTCGAAGACGAGGACCTCCTCGAGAAAGCGCGGAATGCATCGAACGGCGAGAAGTTCGAGCGGCTCTGGAACGGGAACACAGCCGGCTACGACAGCCAGTCCGAGGCCGACATGGCGCTGTGCTGTCTGCTGGCGTTCTGGACCGGCGGCGACCGGACGCAGATGGATCACCTGTTTCGCCAGTCAGGATTGCTTCGGGAGAAGTGGGACGAGGTCCACTACGCTGATGGGTCGACGTATGGGGAGAAGACCATCGAGCGAGCAATTGCGACTACTTCGGAGTTCTACGACCCGGACGCCGGCGACGATACCGCGGACGAGATCCCCGCCACATCGTCGCCAGACGTCGGCGCTGCTGACTCGGAGCGGAGTCGCGCGTATCTCGCCGAGAAGAACCAGATCTTGAGCGACCGCGTCGACGAGCTCGAGGCGACACTCACGGAGAAAACCGAGCGCATCGACGCTCTCGAAGCGGAGGTCAAGCGACTCACTGACGAACTCGCCACCCGTGGCCAGGAGGAGGAGTGCCAGGGCGAGCACGCCGCTACTACGAGTGAGAACAGTAGTGAGTCAGAGTCATCCTCACTGTTGGGTCGGTTATTCGGCGGTCGGTCCAAGTAGCGTTGCGACCGCAGCGGCACGTCTGTCACCCCCGCCAGGGGGCGGCGGGGTACATCACGTGCCCCCGATAGACGATGGCTTCGGAACGTACGACCCAAACGCAGACGGTACAGCAAGCAGCAACCAACTCCGACGGGGAGGCTCCGTGGGCAGACCTCGAGGTGGCGATCCCGAACGACCGCGATCACGCGTCGCTCGTCGCGCTCGTGGAGTGTGCCCTAATCGAGCTGACGCACGAGCACGTGGGGGCAGTCGTCGTCACCCACCAGGTCCGGGGGACAAACCGCACGCAGTACGTCGCCGTCGACGACGTCAGCGAGCAGTTCCAAAAGCGGCACTTCGACGCCCGGCTGGGCTGGCACGAGACAACCGTTCCTCGGGAGATCGTTCGCGACGAACTCGTCACCCAGCTCACCCGGTCGGCAGCCTCACAAGCGGAACGCACACGAGAAGCAGCAGCCAGCGAGCCGGACACGTTCAACGTGAAGCCGGTTCAGGAACTCCGGACTCCATAGGCCACACTCTTAACCAACACTCGGGACCAGTTCTGTCGAAGTGTTGGTTAACGACGTTGCCAGAATTCATGCCCTCAACCCCCGCCCACCGCCCTATCCCTCCGCGACGTTGCCGTTTTCGAGTATCGCGACCCAGGGTCGGACTGACGCCCTCCGACTGGGCTGTTTATCGGCGCCGGGAGGCGTGCAGCGCGCGAGAGCGTGCGCGGCGTGATTCACCATGGCTGGTCCCGATCCTCACGACGACACGAGTGCCGACCACGAACAGCTCGAAACCGAACTCCTCGCACAGGACCGTGACGCCGCGAGCGTCGCGACCGCGGACGTCGACGACGCAACGGCCCGCAGCCTAGTCGACGACCTCATCGACGCGGACGTCGTCACACCCGTTCCCGAGGATCGCGTTCTCGTTCACGAGCCGAGTGTTACTACCTTCGACTCGACGACGCAATTGGCCGTCTTCCACCGTGGCTGGACGGCCGGCCGCGACGCCGACGCGGAGGCGGAGTAATGCAGCAGACGCTTACAGGGTGTGCGTTCTGCGACGCTCCGCCCAGCACCGAGACTGGCGAGGCCCACACCTGGGGGGAAGATGAGCGGGTCACCCACCCTATCTGCGTCGACTGCGCGATCCAGATGGAGCCGGATCCCGACGAGCGCGATCGCGACGCCTGCGATGGCTGTGGGCTCGTCGTCGACGCTCTCGCGGCGCTCACGCGCTTCCGTGTGGAACTCGGCCATCTCGAGGGGCCGCTGCAGCTGTGTGCGCGATGTAGTCCTGGCGGGCCCGCGACGTACTGGACGCACGACCTCGATGAGCATCTCGTTGAGTGAGACATGTTGCCGACGCTTACACCGTTTCCATGGAGGACCTCGTTGACGAAGTCGACGTCGCGCTTGACCGCGACTAATGGGGAGTCTCCCTATCCATGGATAGGGAAAGTATCCAATAAGCCGCACCGCTTGGCATTACGCCATAGATTCCGGTATCCCTCGCCGTCAGATCGTCGTCGAAAGACGCTCGATGCGATCAGCGGTTCCCTTGACTGCGTCTTTCTCCTCGAGACGACTCACGATATCCTGTAATTCAACCGTGGTGTAATCGAGTTCCTGCTGGAGGGCAGGCATAGATTTCGGTTCGTCGAGGGCGTGAAGCACTTCGAGTTCCTCGTATACGCGCTCTGTAATCTCCGCGACCGGCTCATGCAGGGGTGTCCTCACGTTGTGTTGCTCGGTGAGATCGGCCAACGCCTCGTTCACGTATGTTACGAATAGCTCTTGATCCAAGAGGTCGATCTGCGCGGCGAGTTCTGCTTCGACGACGTCGAAATCGAGGTCAGTCTGCAGCAGCGAAAACATATCTTCGATATCGTCCACCCGTCCGGCGACCGCCTTGAATAGGAAGATGTCCTCTGGGCTCACGAGTTCGACCACCAAGTTGCTGGGGTTGAGGTACCGCTCGCTACGCTTCCGAATCCCGTCAGAAAGAACCAGTTTATCGATTACCTGCTGGTGAAAGATGTCGATTCGACACCCATCATCGTTCTCGAGGATTCGCTGAGCACCGAGCGCTTCGTATTCTTCGTCCGGTTCCCGAACGATATCGTAACCAAGTTCGAGCAGTACTGCTTGGAGCTGCCCGAGGTCATCACCGGATGCGACGATGAGATCGATATCCTTGGTAGTGGTCTTGAGATCCTGGAACGCCATTGCCCCACCGCCGATCAAGAAGACAGTGAGTGGATCGTCTAGCTGCTCGCCGATGCGCTCGAGTTCCGACCGAATGTACGAACTGTCGAATCGCGCCCTCATGCTGACACCCCGTAGTCCGCAGCCAATTCTTGGAACTCTTCCCACTCGGGAAGTCGAGATGCCCGCTCCTCGCCACTCGTGTCGAGATACGTGAGCAAGTCCTCGACGAGATCGTCGACGCCGTACTTTGTGGCCTGGTCACGCAGTTCGTCACGGTCGACGTCAACGTGGCTGAGCAGGAGCAGACAGTATGACTGGGTACGTGCGCCCGAATCGATTACGAGCATATGACAGCACAGCATCGCCGGCGAGAGATCATTCATCGTCTCTGAATGGAAATAGTACCGACGGTCGCGGGCCAGAAGGGGCAGGTCGTAGGTCTGGAAACGCTCTGGCCCCGTCGAAAGGAAGTCCTCGGCGGTAATCTCATCTGCGGTCTGGACGAGGAACTCGTCGAGTGACTCCCAGAGAATCGTGTAGGTGTCGGTGTGTTGTTCGACGGTCTGGCGATGGTCGTGGTGAACGAGTTCCCGAGCAAGCGTACTCAGTTGTTCGAATCCCTCGTTCAGCACATATGCATCCTCGTCAGTTTCGTAGATGATCCCTCGATGCTGAAGTGGATCGAGGGCGCGATGGACGGTACTCCTGTGAATGTTGGCCCGGCGTGCGAGCTCCATTACGACCCGCGGTGTTTCAAGATAGTAGAGAACGCGGAGCGTCGCACCCGACAACAGTTCAGGCCAGTCGATGTGCGAATACTCTTGGGTGATGTCTGCGAGGAGTTCGAGTGCTTTCGCGTCCGATGGCCGGATCTGCTTTGTTTTCCCTTGTCGACGCGTCTCGACGAGTCCGGTCGCTTCGAGACGATCGACAAGTTCAGACGTGTAGCTGAGACTGCGGTCCAGCTGGGTCGCAAATTCGGAGACTGTCTGCTCACCGTGAAGGACGGTGAGCGCGCGAACCTCGCCTTCGGTAAGCATCTGTTGCGTAGATACGAACCGATATTTAAATAACTTCGCTATCTCGCAACGAGTATGACTGACTCAGCTGAGGTTGCTGGGTGAGCAACACGATGAAGGCCCTCGGCCGTTCACGGGCGGCGCGCCGCCCGTTAGCTCGGGAGAGCCTGCTTTCCCGGTGACCGAGACGGCCTCGCCCTTTCTGAGTCCGCCAGGGCAGTAGTTGGGTCGCTGAGTGTCGCGGCTGGGTGGACAGGTGTGTCCGTTATGGCCCGCACCGCTCGCCGCGTTCCGCCCTCCGCGTCGCTCGCGACCGACCATTCCGGGCGTGCGGGCGCTCTCCGCACCGCCCGCGCCCGTTCCGGGCTAAAATGCATGTGCCCTCGGCGCCAGCGGGTATCCCCGTCGGTTGCGCCCCTTGCGGGCTTTCGCGTTCCAGCGCTTGGTGCCGCCTGCGCTGTCGCGCGCCACACCGCGGCGCGCGTTCTCGGCGACAGTCGCCCTGGACACGGACCCGCACATCGGGCCGGACACGAGCGGGCATATCCCGCTGGCCGCTCGCTCCGGGCGGGTCGGCGCGCGGTGCTGGTTGAGTGGCCTCCCTATGGCGCGCTCTCGCTCGCGCCCCAAGGGGCGCTCGCGAAGGCGCGAGCGAGAGCGCGCAGACGAGTCTGTCGGTCGTTGTCGTCGAGGAAATCCGCGATGTTGTAGCATCGCGGTGTCGGGCGCTGAGCGCCTTCAGGAATCAGGGTAGATTCCAATGTCTAGTAACAACGTCACCACGGATGTAGTTTCGGTCGATGAACAGGCTTTCGAGAAACACGATGAAGGCGAGGTCGACGAGGATGGCTTCGAAGTCGTCGACGAGACCCCGGAGTTCCGGGCGACGGTCGACATGGAAGTCCAGGCCAAAGTCGATTCCAACCACCCAGACGCGCGCGTCGAGGAAGGCCCGGATCACCTGTTCGGGAAGACCCTCGAACAGGAAGAGCGCATCAAGGCACGAGAGGCCGAGTTGGAACACATCAGTGCCCAGGCAGAACTCAGTCAGCAGGAGGGGCGTGCGAAGCGGACGCGAGACATCGCAGCGAAGCGAAGCGCTGAGCGGCGTGTGAAGTTCCAGAAGCGGGCAGCGAGCGTGAATCCGATGGCTGACCCGGAGCGAGACGATCCTCGTGCAGAGCTCACGCAGGAGCAGTTGGCGGCGGTGAACAAGCAGTCGATGCGGTTGGCGGAAAAACTGGATGGCTGGTCGCGAGCAGCGATTGGCCGGCGGTTGGGTGAAGCCGTCGTCGGTGGGAAAGACCTAACGAGTGCAGTCGTCGGGGTGTTCGAGGAGTTGCAGACGGCGCCTGGGACGGTGATCCCCATTGGGAAGCTCGAGGACGTCAATCGCAAAGAGGTGAGCATCGAGGGTCGAGTCGAAGTACTCTGGGATGCGGACTCGCCGGCCATCGCTCAAGTCGGGCTGATCGCAGACGACAGTGGAAAAACGAAGGTGACGATCTGGGAGAAATCAGATGCGCCGTGGATTGAAGAGGGCGAGCAGGTGCGTATTCACAAGGTAGCCCGGAACTGGTACGAGGGGCGCGTCTCACTGGCTGTCACTGGGTGGAGCACCATTATGTTCCCTGAGCGCGGTCGGTGGTGGGAATAGCCGGTCGGCGCACCCCTTTTTTGCTGGTGTGTACGCGGTCACCGCCACCTCCCACCACCTCCACGGTCCGGGCTGCTCACGGCGCTCACGCGCCGTTTCGCGGCCGGGCTTTCGCCACCGCAGCCCTCCAGTGTCAGCGCTGTTCCGTGTGGTGTGTATGTGCCCCTGATGGGTGAGGGGCACTCCGAGAGACGCGATCCGCGTGAGTCCCCTCGTGAGTATCCATGGCAACCAGAGAGATCTACGAAACGACGTTCGACGAAGACGTCCAGACCGACTCGAATGCTACGCAGTGTCCCGAGTGTAACGGGCAAGTTACAACCAACGCGGTTGAAACCGTCTGCGAGGACTGTGGACTCGTCGTCGACGAGCAGCGGATCGACCACGGGCCAGAGTGGCGAGGGTTCGACGAAGACGAACGGGAGCGCACGGGTGCTCCGTTGACAGCGGCGCGGCACGATCGTGGGTTGTCGACGGAGATCGGCCACGGGACCGATGCGAACGGGAACGAACTCTCAGGACAGAAGCGACGGCGGCTCGCTCGGATGCGCCGTGAACAGACGCGTGGGCGGTTTCAGTCGAAAGCCGAACGCAACCTCGCACACGGGCTTAGTGAAGTCCGCCGGATCAGTAGTGCGCTCGAACTATCCGAGACGATCCGTGACCAGGCCTGCCAGCTCTTCCGCAGCGCTCAGAACGAGGACCTCCTGCAGGGCCGGTCGATCGAGGCGATGGCCGCCGCGAGTGTCTACGGCGCGTGTCGGTGTAACGGGCGGCCGCGAACGCTCGACGACATCACCGAGTCGGCGCGCGTCGAGCAATCGCGGGTGACGAACGCATACACGACGCTGAACACGGAACTTGGCCTGCCGGCCCAACCCGTGACGCCCAGTGCGTTCATTCCACGGTTGGCATCGGAGCTCGACGTCTCCGATCAGATCCGGCAGCGGGCTCGGCAGTTGGCGGAAGCATCCGAATCGACCGGAACAACCACGGGGGTTCGGCCATCCGGATTCGCCGCAGCCTGTCTGTACAAGGCCGGACGCGAAGACGGACGGTGGCTCACCCAATCGGACGTCGCTGACGTTGCGAACGTCTCGGTGGTCACCGTGCGGACCCACCGCGACGCGCTGGACGAACTGGCTGTCTAAGGCCCACACTGCTGATTTTCGATTGTGTACCTGTAGGATGATTGATGTGAGAGCTATTGTTTAAACCCGAAGACGAAGCATGATACGGCCAGAATACTCTATGACCGACCAGTACGCCGACTACGAAGCCCTCCGACCGCTCGGTGAAGCGACCCACGTTCCCGACGATCAACTCGCCAGTAGTAGTGGCGAGCCCCGGCGGCAACGCTCTGGTGGCGTCGACACGGACTATCCAGATGGCCCGACAGCAGATGAGACCGAGTGCGCTTCCTGTGGAGCGTCGATCCCCGCTGGCCAGTCGAAGTGCCGATTCTGTCTCACGAACCATCTCGAAGGAGCCGACGGCCAGGACACAGCGAATGCCGAACGGACTCTCCTCCACGTCATCCAGCTGCTCGTCGAGGCGTCAACGTTCTACGCCGCCGTCGGGAAGGGATCTGCTGCGGCGACCCTCCTCGCGAAGGCAGATGATGACCCAGTAGTCGATGACTGCAAGCTAATCTACGATCTCGACGAGGAACCGGCCCCACAGCTTGTTGATCAGTGGCCCTCGCTCCCCTCGGCGACACGGGTCACGTCTGAATGTGGTAATCAGCTGCTCGCGTCCGCTCGCAACCGGACACCGTGGACAGAGACGACGCAGCCCCGTCACGACGGTGAGCACGCGACGTTTCTCTACGAGGAAACCGGGGGTGGGGTTCGCTCCGAAGATCGTCTTGCAAGCCTACGTGAGGACGCAGACGACCTCTGGCTGGTGCCAGCGATTGCGCTCCAGGAATCCGTTGACAAGACCGATACCGAACAGCCACGACGCGAGCGTCCAAACAGAACCCACCTCGAGTGTCGAGAGTGTGATCGGGAGACTAAGCATCGATTCCGCGAATTCGAGGCTATCCCCGATGACGAGTGGACCGGGCAGCCAATGTGGGGCTGTCAGCGGTGCGGCACGCCCCGCTATGGACCCGAACCCGAAGCCGGTCAGTAAAGATGACGTCAAATTAACCAACAATTCTGGTGTCGGCTCGAAGTTGTTGGTTAACAGAAGCCAGCTCGCGACCACCCGACGATACCACACCTGCTGACTACCCGCCGGTGTTTTTCGGCGCCGAGAATTGGCGGAGGCGCACATATGGACCCACGCGACACACCCGGCTACCGGCTGCACCGCGCGCTCAACAATCTCACCAGTATCGACGGCGAGCAATTGGAGTCCGTCGATCGAGAGCGGATCAGCACAGCAACGACGCTTCTAGAGCAGGTAGAGCTCCTCACCCGACCGGATACGACGGCGGACGGTGACGCCAACGAAGAATCCTGACAGCACGACGCGTCGGCAACGCAGCGTCCTGTGGCCGTCACAGCGTGAGTGGTTGTTCGCCCCCCCTGAAGGGGTGCGGGGGCGCGAGACCGCTCCCGAGAACAACCCATGGCAACACTCCAAGCCGCAACGACATCGACCGGCGCGCTCGTATCGGATCCACAGGAAGTCCGCGAACTCTGTGAGAACCACTGCTTCGGGACGCTCAACTGGGAGGTGGATGACGACGGCGAACTGATCATCTGGGGCTACGACAGCTTCGAAGTGTACGAGGCTCGTGAGAACGGTCTTCCTGATTACGACGGTGGCATCGTCACCCACGAGTTCCTCCGGTCGCTCGCGGAGTATCTCGAACCGGACGAAGAATTCGACATCCAGACAGCCGGATTTACCAAGTGCCGATTTCCCGTGCTGGCGAAACGGTACGTCGTCCGCGACGGTGAGGTGCTGTACGCGGACCTCAGTTCCCCCGACCTGATCGACGAGTAGCGTTGTTCGTCCCCCGGGAGGGGTGCGGGGCGATCCAGTCGTGGGTCGTCCTGCGAGGTGATTGTTCAATGGGCCACCGCGCACTCGTTGCGTACGAACGAACTGACGGACAGTACACGCTCCACTACTCTCATTGGGGTGCAGCGAATCTCAAGCTCAAGCACCGAATTTCGGCTGAGTCGCCGTTCGGTGGCGACGACACCGACTCCAAGTGGGCGAAACAGCTGCTGGCTGAACTGGCCGATGGCCTTGAGGCAGATGCGATCGACGGCTACCTCGCTGACGAGGATCGACCGTCGACGGTCGTCGAGCTGAAGCCCCGCGCCACCGGGCTCACCCTTGAGGAGATCGTCGCTGACCACCTCGACTACCTCCACCACGAGGCGTTCTTCGTGGTGTCGACGACGTTCGAGGTGGCCGCCTATCGGACGCTGTGGTTCGGCCTCCAGTACGACTCGGAGACGGTCGAACAGGGAGAAACAGTCGGGAACGGCGCGCTTGCGACGGTGCGTTGGTACGACGGCGAGCCGGTCGGCGACGGCCACCTGCAGGGCCAGTTCGCGGCCCTCAAAGACGTCGTCGGCGATATGCTCGACAAGGGCGTCTTCACGCCGTCGACGGCGAGACAGTACCTGAAACGGAAGCTCGCTGAGCGAGTCGGAGACCGACAGGAGCTGCTCATTCCGACCGAAGAATCACCCTTCGAGACAGCGAGTCTCGGCAAGCCGTAACACCAATCCCTTAGTGGATACCGGGGAACACACAAGTATGTCAAATCAATCTGAAGACGGTCTTCGTGTCTGGCTTGTCGAACGAACGTACTCCGATGACGAACAGAACCTGATCATCCTCACCTACGCGACGCCCGATGGAGAACAGTACTATCGGAAGGAACGCGCACTCACGTCCTTCACCGACGTCCGAGACACGACAGCAGCAGTCGATGCTGAACCCGGCAATCTTGGCATGGTCGATGACCCCGACCTCCAAGAGCAATACGCGGCCGAAGCACAGCGAATGCAGGAAGTTCACGACCCTGACGACGTAATCTGAGGTCTACTGGTCGACAACGCTGCAGGCCATGGGTTATGTCGTAGCAGACCTTAGACGGGGTATGCGCGAACTCGTCTTCGCTCTCGAATACGAGCCCGGCTGCAACAGGGTGGCGGACGCTCTCGCCGACCACCCCGACGCTCGCGTTCGCTCGCTCTCGCTGCACGCCACTGCCGAGCGTCTCTGGCGGGTCGACCATGCCACCGGTACGCCTGAGGCGCTCAACGCCATCGAGGACGCCTTTCTCAACGGCGACTACTACGCTGACTGTCTCGCCACCGAGGACTGCAACGCCACACAGACCACCCGCGTCCTCGACCGCACGGACGACGCGCTCATCCTCTACTCAGATTGGGAGCGCACCCCTACCTGCGCCTCAGTCCCCCACATCGCTCGCGACCACCTCGGCGACGGCGTGCTGTTCGAGACTCGTCACGAGGGTCGCCACTACACGTGGCGACTCATCCACTCCGGCGATGGCGACGTGGCGGCGTTCTTCGACGCGCTTGAGGTCGCCGTCGGGGAGTGCGCCCAGATGGAGATGCTTCGCACAGCGGACACGACGACAGCAGCTGGGGGACGCGACGGGACACCGAGCGGCCTCCCGCCAGCCCAGGAGGCCGCGCTTCAGGCCGCGGTCGAACACGGCTACTACGAGTCGCCCCGCGAGGTCGACGTCGGCGAGCTCGCCGAGCATCTCGACGTGCCGCGGTCAACACTCACCTACCGACTCCGTCGGGCGGAAGAACATTTGGCGAAGCAACATGTTGCCGGCGAGCGGGTCACGGAAGAACGGCTGGCATCGCGCTAACGCACGGGTTTGGAATATTCCAACAAAGACATATCGAACTCCCGCTCCTACCGTAAGGTGATGACAGAGAACCCGGATGCGGATACAACGGGGCCAGCGAGCGGCGGCGGACAGCGACGGGAGCTGACCGCCCGCCTCACCGTCCCCGAAATGGACTGTCCCTCGTGTGCCCAAAAGGTCGACAAGAGCCTCCAGCGCGTCGACGGTGTCGTCGACGCCACGCTCCAACCGACAACCGGGACAGCCAGCGTCACCTACGATTCCGACCGCACGACCGAGGCGGAGGTTATTCAGGCAATCGAGAACGCAGGCTACGAGGTCGTCAACGGTGGACACAACACCGAAGAGACATCGGAGGGCGGGATGGAGATTGCTCCCCCGTCAGAGGTGTGGACGAGCCCGCGAGCGAAGAAGACGTGGATTGGAGCGGCGTTCCTCACCGTCGGGCTCCTCTTCGAGTTCCTCCTCGCAGGACAGAACATCGCCATCGCAAGTGTCCTCAACTACCCGCTTCACATTGCGGACGTACTCTTCCTCGTGGCAACCGTCGCCAGCGGTGTCCCGGTTGTTCGCGGCGGGTACTACTCGGCGAAGAACCTGAGTCTCGATATCGACCTGCTGATGGGGACGGCGATCATCGCCGCGACCGGCATCGGCTACTTTGTCGAGGCGGCGACGCTGGCTGTTTTGTTCAGCACTGCCGAAATCCTCGAGAACTACGCGATGGACAGGGCACGGAACTCCCTGCGCGAGCTGATGGAGCTGTCGCCCGACGAGGCGACAGTCCGCCGCGACGGGGAGGAGGTCGCCGTCCCCGCCGACGAGGTCGACGTCGGCGAGACCGTCATCGTCCGCCCCGGCGACAAGATTCCGCTCGACGGCACCGTCGTCGACGGCGGAAGTGCGGTCGACGAGTCACCGATCACGGGCGAGAGCGTCCCCGTCGACAAGACCGTCGGCGACGAGGTATATGCCGGCAGCATCAACGAAGAGGGCTACCTCGAATTTGAGGCTACTGCCCCCGCCTCGGAATCGACGCTCTCACAGATCATCGAAATGGTGCAGGGCGCACAGGAGCAAAAGACCGAGAAGGAGCAGTTCGTCGACCGGTTCGCTGGCTACTACACGCCGGTAGTCGTCGCCTTTGCGATTCTGACCGCCGCGCTCCCGCCGCTGCTCATCAACGGGGGCGCAACCCTCGGTCTCGCCGGCTTTTCACATACCTTCACTGGTAACTGGCAGGCGTGGTTCATTCGGGGGCTTACTCTGCTGGTGATCGCCTGCCCGTGTGCGTTTGTCATCTCGACGCCAGTCTCCGTGGTGTCGGGGATCACCAGTGCCGCGAAGAACGGTGTCCTCATCAAAGGCGGCAACCACCTCGAAGCGATGGGCGAGGTGGACGCCATCGCCCTCGACAAGACTGGTACCCTCACCAAGGGCGAACTCGCGGTCACGGACGTCGTAGCGCTTGGCGGTACGAACGACGAGACGGTACTCCAGCACGCGGCTGCACTCGAGCAGCGAAGCGAACACCCAATCGCCGAGGCGATACTCGAACGCGCCGAAAAGGATGCCGGCGATGACGTGCCGAGTATCGAGAAATTCGAGAGCATCACCGGAAAGGGGATCAGCGCAGACATCGACGGCGAGACGTACTATGCAGGCAAGCCCGCCCTCTTCGAGGAGTTGGGCTTCGACCTGTCGCACGCCCACCTCCGTGCCGACGGCGGCGCAGTCGCCGAAGTGGCCCACGAACAGTGCGAACGCGAGGACTGTGCCGACCTCGAGGACGGCGCGATCTCGCGGTTCGAGAATGAGGGGAAGACGGTCGTCCTCGTCGGCACGGATACCGAATTGATCGGCATTATCGCCATCGCCGACGAGGTACGGCCGGCCGCCGAACGGGCGGTCGCACGGCTACACGAACTCGGCGTCGCGCATGTCGTGATGCTGACCGGCGACAACGAGGGGACGGCCCGTGCGATCGCCGAACAGGTCGGCGTCGACGAGTATCGTGCAGAACTATTGCCCGACGAGAAGGTCGATGCCGTGGAGGCGTTACAGGCGGAGTACGGCGACGTGGCGATGGTCGGCGACGGCATCAACGACGCGCCCGCGCTGGCGACCGCTGAGGTCGGCATCGCGATGGGCGCGGCCGGAACGGACACCGCAATCGAGACCGCCGACATCGCGCTGATGGGCGACGACATCGGCAAGCTGCCGTATCTCTACGGGCTGTCGCACACGGCGAACGGCGTGATCCGCCAGAATATCTGGTCGAGCCTCGGCGTGAAAGCCCTGCTTGCACTCGGCGTCCCGCTGGGACTGGTGAGCGTCGCGGTCGCGGTCATCGTCGGCGACATGGGGATGAGCCTCGGCGTCACCGGGAACGCGATGCGCCTATCGCGGATGACGCCCGACCGGTTCTTCGACGCCTGAATCGCGTCGAAGAACAGAAAACACTGTTCACGATCGGTATTTTTCGGAAGTCAGCTCCAGTAGTCACATATGATGACGATCAGACGCCGGTAGTCGTCTCCTCCATCTTCGAGGAGCGGAAGCTACAGAGATGATTTGCTTCGTGGCAGCTGCTGTTTTTCAGGGGCGGGAATGGGTGAGCCCCGCCATAGGCTCGTGATTCGATGACCTCAGATGACGACCCGTTTCACGACCGCGAGTTGGATCCCGAGGCGGTCCTCGGGACACATACCTTCGAAGACGTCCTGTTCACCGACGAGACGGAAACCCCGGTGAACGTGCTCACCGGCGAGACACCGGCACATTCGCAAGCAACCGTCGAGGAAGCGAAGGAGTTCGCTGCGAGTATCGACACGGAGACGCCCCAGATCGCGCGCCCCGCATCCGTCGAGTCGCAGGTCGAAACACAGAGCAAGCCCTACACGGCGGCCGCGTTCTTCCACTTCAAGGCGACAGGCTCACTCCAACGCCACCGCGCCTACCACGCCGCCTACGAGGCGGACGCGTTCGTGGTCGACTTCGAGGCTGACTACGCGTCGGGCGACCTGACCATCACTGTCGGACGAGCGGACGAGGCCTGAGAATCCTCCGTCACGAGGAGAGTTTTTCGAGCGCCGGCGATGGGTGCCGGCGCAGCAGGAGCGAGCGAGCAATCACTCCCGGTGCGTCGGCGTTTCGAGGTGTTCGAGATGCACATGGTAATTTACGCTCTGGTAGAAGAATCGACCCACGACGACGCACTGGCCACCGGAAAGACGGTGTTCGACCGCCTGGTCGGCGCGGACCCACACGCCGGCGCCGTCTTCGATTACTACATCACGTTCGATGAGGAGGATACGTCCGTTGCGGGGAAGGCGCGATGGGGTGAGTTGCCGACTGCAGCCCCCATCGACTCCGATGACGGCCAAGACCTGCTTGAGCGTGGCTGGGAGGCGACGAAAGAGGAGTTCGAGCGGAATCTCAGCCGGGTGAAGGAGGCCATCGACGAGCTCTCCGACGAGGAGATCATGCGCGACGAGGACCTCGCCCGGCACGCCTTCCACAAGGTCGGTGCGTACGATGGTCCGACGATCTTCCTGTACAACGAATACGCGAACGGGATCCGTCACCGTGACCACCTGGATCGAGTGCTGGAGGTGAGCGAGGAGCTCTGGATCGTGCCCGCCGACGTCCACTTCTAACAGATGTCCCGGATCACAAATTGGAAGCGCGAGAGCCGCACGCCCACACTCGCATACCGGAATACGGAGACCGGCGCTCGGGCTGTCCTACACCGAGCCCCGGACTCGTACCGCTACAAGTGGCGTGGCGCAATCCTCGTCGACGGCTACCCGGTGTGGTCGCGGGGGTACGAGACGAAAGACGCGAAATCGTTCCGTGACGAGCTCCGTGACCGGCCAGCGCCCGAGCTGAGCTGTCCCGAGTGTCCGAGTAGCGACGTGGCAATCGGTGGGAAAACGGCTGACGGCGCGAAAGTTCAGCGCTGGTTTGAGTGTCGGAGCTGTGGGTACGAAGCATCCTCGAGAATCGTGTACGGCGCCGAGCGCTGATTGATAAGGGTGCATCTGCGAGGGCGTTTATTTTTGGGCCGAGAGGGGTGGCCCGTCTCAATCGGGCCAGGTTCACAGATGAGTCTGGAAGTTATCGACCGTCACAGCGAAGCACTGTTCGAGTTCCTCTGGTGTCCCGTCTGCGGGCACGAGGTATTCAGTCACATTCTGTTCGAGGGTGTGTTCTGCAAGAACTGCAACACGCAGGTCGAACTCCAAGAATCCCGAGAGACACGCGGCTACGAGGAGGCCGTCCTCGCCTGCTTCGACACCCACTCGACGTGGAACCTCCACGTCGACGAGAAGCTCCGTCGCGACCTACCCGATGGGTCGGCACGGGTGAAGGTCCTCGGTGCCCCAGACGACTATGAGGTCGACTGGTGGAGTCCGAAGCCAAATGAGGACTGGGAGCCGGTCGAACGTGGCGAATTCGACGATGTGGAGGAACCAGATGAGGTGTCACATCTGGCTTAGCGATGTTCGCTCCCCATTCAGATAGTAACTCAACAGATCATTGGAGACTGCGCTCGCAGATCGCATTGACGAATCGTTGTTGAATCGATTGTCGTCAACCTAAATCAGCAAACGTATTTATAGGTATGGTTCTTACAGTAGACACAGATGCTCACTAAGGCTGGACTCGCCGTCATCGACGCGTTGAGCACCGGCCGGGAAGCCACAGCAGCTGATCTCGCGATGGAAACCGAATATTCGCAGACTCATCTCTACGACGTACTCGACAAGCTACTCGAATCGGGGTTGCTCGCCGAACACCGTGGGGCAAACAACCAGCGGGAGGTCTCCCTCACAGACCACCCAGTCGTCGAAGCGTACCGGGCCCTTCGATCCGAACTTGGACACGTCGAATGGCCCGACCTTCTCTCGCCGGCTACACTCCGGGTATGCTGGTATCTCGACGAGCCCCGACGTGTGTCTGAGATTGCTGAGCGACTCAAGATTACTCGGCAAGGCGCCCACAAGGCGCTGTCACCGCTCAAACATCGCTCGATGCTATCCCCCTCCGGCCCGGAGTACGCGTTGAGTGAGGACCTCTCGCCGCTGCTGACGTTCGCTCGTGCAGTCGTCCGGCACGAGCACCGGTCGCGCGTCCGAAGACTTGCACCGAGTGCGACCGTCGAATGGTGTGATCCGAAGCGAGCACTCGTCCGCGTGCAGACAGCCGAGGATACGGAGGCACTCGAGGGCGCCACCGACTGGCAACTGACCGGGCTTGCTCGGTTTGCCGAGTACGGCCTGCAATTTTTCCTCGCTGGCGAACCCGCGTTCTGGTATGCTCCAGACATGGAACTCACACCTGCCGACGTAGTGTGCCACACGCTCGTCCTCGATAGCGGGTCCCGCCGTGTCAGTTATGCAATGCTCTTGATCGAGACATCGGACATCGGCCAAGAGACGCTGACAAGGACTTCGCAGTGGTATGGTCTAGAGTCTACGGTGACTGCGATGTATCGGTCACTCCAAGGAGAGTTCGACATCGCTGAGGACCTTCCTGTCGTCCTCCCGAGTGAAGCAGAATTCAGGGCACTCAAAGAGCAGTACGGAGTCGCATGACTGTATTTAGTGGTAGCGAGGCAATCAGGGCGTTTCTCGAAGAGTTCGACAGCTGGCTGTCAGAGTCCGTAACTGTGTATCTCCTTGGGGGATCGGCGATGACAGTTCACGGGTTGAAAGACCAGACGGAGGATATCGACCTCGCGCTTGGTGTGGTCTCTGAGTTCGAACACGTCTATCAGACGCTCACATCCAAGGGATTCTCAGTGGTCGGCGAGCCAACAGAGTCGTTTGAGGGCGTCGGGAAAACCGTCGAACTGCATCACGCAGAGCGTGGACTCCAGATTGACCTCTTCGAACGGCAGGTCGTCGGGAAAGTGTGGATCACCGACCGAATGCACGACCGGGCTGAAGAGTTCTGGACCGGCCGTCACGCAACAGCACACATTCTCTCCGATGAGGATATGTTTCTGCTAAAAGCGGTCTCCGGCGGAGATCTGGGGAGTGGCCGACGCCGCGACATCGAAGATATGCGAACGTATGCCCAGCGTGGGTTAGACTATGAGGTGATTCTGACGGAGATTGACGATCAGCGACCGTTCAATACTGGCTCCACTGAAGCACGACAGATCCGTGACCGCTCCCACCCGCTATTCGCAATCGAAATAGCGGTGAACTCATTGTCCGGGCTCCCGGATGCGTTCATCGACCGCATCGAAACGTTCGCGACAGCATTCGAGATCGAGTACACCATATTGAAAGCTGTTGACGAGGGCATCAACGGCGTCGAAGCAATTCAAGAGCGGGCCCTTTCGAATGTGCGGGCGCTTTCTGGCGATCAAGAGGACGCCGTCAATGACGCGATTGAGCGACTGGTCACGAAGGATATTCTCGAGTATGATGGTGAAACGGTTCGACTTCGGTGACGCAACAATTCCATGAGAGGGGTGCGGCCGCGGCACCGGCAAGGCTGAGGTTACATCTGAATCCTCTGTAACCACTCAGTCACTTCCGCCCTGACTTCCTCCCGCCGATCGTCTTTGATTGCCAGGTACACACCATCTCTCTCCAACCCACCCCTCGTGGAGAAGCCCTCCCGTACATCGGCATCTGGACAGCGGTCTTCTATCGTTTGAAAGCTACTCCCGACGCCATACCCACCATTCGTATTGAACGGGACCACAGTCTTCCCGCCCAAATCGTGTTCACTCAGAAAGGTCTTCATCGGCGGTGGCAACTGCATATCCCACGTCGGGGCACCGAAAAATACGGTGTCATACGCCTCGATATTCTCCACGTTACATTGGAGAGGCGGGGTGTAGCCCTCTTCGTTTTCTTGGTCTACCTGTGAGACGAGCGTGTCGTAATCGACGGGGTACGGGTCTGCCGGCAACACTTCGAACAGCTCTCCACCCACTTCTTGCTGAATGATTTCAGCGACAGCTTGGGTGTTTTCCGTACGAGAGAAAAACACGATCAGTACGCTGTCCTCATCCGCAGTTTGGGAGGGGGTATTCTGCTCTTCCGTCTCGGACCCGCTCTGGTGTATACATCCCGCAAGGAAGCCACCTCCTGCCACTGCAGCTGCCCCTAGCAGTTTACGCCGACTCGTTCTATCGATCTCCGAATCGTCCGAAGTACGTAGGGTATTCTCTCTCATTATGGAGTGACTGAAGCCACAGATCATCGAGCTCTAGTTGGCTTCCGACCCAGGGACAGGAGTGCCGGCAATCGGCAGGGGCTCGTACGGTTCTTCCAAGTACTCTAGCTCTGAATCCGTCAGGTCGATATCGAGTGCGTCGACGGCTTGTTCGAGATGTTCGACGCTCGTGGTGCCGACGATCGGTGCATCAACGACGTCCTGGTAGAGTAACCACGCCAGCGAGAGCTGTGCCATCGTCACCCCCTTCTCCGCAGCGAGTTCCTCGACGCGCTCGTTGACGGCCGGTCCGCCGCCCATCCGGTATTCCTCGTGCGTCTCGGTGAGCTCTTCGCCGCGGGTCGTCGCCGTCATCTCTTCGTGGGGGCGGGTGAGGTATCCTTGTGCGAGCGGACTCCACGGGATGACGCCGATGTCTTCTTTCTCGCAGAAGGGGAACATCTCCCGCTCGCCTTCGCGGTAGACGAGGTTGTAGTGGTCCTGCATCGTCATGAACTGTTCAAGATCTAGGTGCTCGCTGGTGTACAGTGCCTCGGCGAACTGGTGAGTCCACATCGACGACGCGCCGATGTATCGAACCTTCCCGCGTCGAACTGCGTCATCAAGGGTACGCAGCGTTTGCTCGATGGGTGTCTCGTAGTCCCACCGGTGGATCTGGTAGAGGTCGATGGTATCCATCCCCAGTCGGTCTAGCGAATTCTCCAGTTCTTGCTCGACAGTCTTCCGGGAGAGTCCCGACGCGTTCGGGTGCGGTTCGTCTGCATCGGAGAAGAGGTTCGTGGGGAAGTAGCATTTCGTGGCGACGACGTGTTCGTCGCGGTCGTACTCTCCGAGAACATTCCCAATGATCTCCTCGGACTCTCCATTTGAGTACGCGTTGGCCGTGTCGAAGAAGTTGATACCGAGGTCAATCGCGCGTTCGATAATTTCGCGCGAGCCCTCCTCGTCGAGCGTCCAGTCGTGGAAGTCGCTCACGCCGAAACTCATCCCGCCGAGACAGATGCGGCTGACCTCCATTCCGGTCGAAGCAAGAGTCGTGTATTCCATCGTCGTGCTCGGTTTGAACAAAGGACGTGAATCGCTTGGGCGTGATGCTAACGAGATACCGCGTTTAAGTATCCGTAAGCGATGCGTACCGCAGTCACATTGAGTGCTGGCCGAAGGGAGCGCTCTGTAATCGAGATTTAGGTCTCGCGCTCAGCTTCCCCCAGCCACTTCACCATTCCCGGGTCTCGGTGGTCGAAGAACTGGCTTTCACCCTCGTTTAGTTCGGCGACCGTCTCCATCTCCTCGTCGGTGAGTTCAAAGTCGAAGACCTCGAAGTTCTCGGCGATCCGGTCGGCGTGAACCGATTTCGGAATGGCGACGATTTCGCGCTGGATGAGCCATCGAAGCACTACCTGTGCAGCGGATTTGCCGTGGCGGCCTCCGATCGTGGTCAACACGTCGTGCTCGAAGATGTTGTTCTGGCCTTCGGCGAACGGCCCCCACGACTCGTGTTGGATGTCCTGTTCCTCGAGGAATGCTGCATCCTCGGTTCGCTGGTAGAAGGGATGCGTCTCGATCTGATTCACTGCCGGGACGACGTCGTTGTGGACCATGAGGTCCATCACCCGGTCGGGGTGGAAGTTGCTGACCCCAATGGCCCTGATTTTGCCGTCCTCGTAGAGGTCTTCCATAGCCTGCCACGAACAGTGGACGTCGCCGTAGGGCTGATGAATCAGAAACAGGTCGAGGTAGTCGAGGCCCAGTCGGTCCAACGATCGCTCGAACGCGTCCAACGTAGCCTCGTAGCCGGTGTCCTGCACCCAGAGTTTTGACGTAACGAACACCTCGTCTCGCGGCACGTCGCTCTTCTCGATTGCCCGCCCAACCGCCTTCTCGTTCCCATACGCCGCCGCGGTATCAATGAGTCGATACCCCGTATCGAGTGCTTCCGAGACACTTCGTTCGCACTCGTCGAGGTCCTCGATTTGATACGTGCCGAATCCGAGAATCGGCATCTCCACACCGTTGTTGAGTTCAACTGTCTTCATAGTAGGTCTCTGTCTACAAAATCAGAGGGACTACGGCCAGATAGCGACGGTGCTAATTGGAAACCGTGTTTAAGTGCTCCTGTGTTTGGAGTGCCGAAGAGAGTAGCTGACGCTCACCCCGCCTGAGGAGTCTCGAGAGCGAGGGTTGTGAGATGCCGAGTTCCGTAGCGAGCTCCTCAGTCGAGGTCTGTCGTGGGCTCTCGTAGTAGCCACGAGAGAGTGCGAGTGTCAGCGCCTCGTATTGCCGTTCAGTCAACCCAAACGGGATAGCATCGTCCGATGCAGCGGAAGTGGAGGTCATCGAGATGAGGTCGAGCGAGATCCCGTAGTTCTCACAGCGGATCCGGGACTCCATGAACGCATCACGGTCCTTGTACACTTTCCTTTCGTACCATCCGTCCGGTGTGACGACGGTCGGCT
The DNA here is from genome assembly GCF_004765795.1 of Halorussus marinus. Taxonomy (GTDB): domain Archaea; phylum Halobacteriota; class Halobacteria; order Halobacteriales; family Haladaptataceae; genus Halorussus; species Halorussus marinus. Next base: position 88,709 of record NZ_SBIV01000007.1, on the reverse strand, counting down.
CGAGTTTGGCCGCTACGGAACTGCCACCACTGAATACTTCCGAGATCGCGTCGGCGAGGTCTATCGTAAGGTTGTGGACGGTTTGCTCGCCCGCGTAGCCGATCGTTGTCGCCTCTTGGACTTCGTCCAGCGATTCCAAGTCGGCTTCTGAAACGTTGACATCGGAATCGATTTTGACGATGAACATCCGGGCGTCCTGTTCGAAACAGAGCCCATGGACGCACTCAATTTGGTCCGGTGGGAGTCTCTCAGTGATACTGACCAGCGGGAGAGACGGTGAACTGAGGGAAAACTCAGTCGTAATTGTCATACATAGACCTATGCTTCCCCGGTAGTTAACGTTCGGGACTCCCGTGTTTACAGGAATTACTCCAACAGGAAATGGTCTGAGCAGCTCCACCCTCGTAGAGCAAATCAGCGGATCCGTTGTAACTCAAGGACAATTCTGGGCTGGTGGTGTTTATTGCCCCCGAGAGGGGTGCGGGGGTCACCGAACCGCCCGCGAGCAACGAATGAACGGGAATGTACCTATGGCCAGTTCGGAATCGGTTCCAGTCGCATCGCCAGGTCAGGCTCACCGAGACGCAGTCGAATACGTCGGCTTCCGCGTCGACGGCCAAGCCGTCGTCCTGAACTTCTCGGAGCATCGGCGGCTCTCCCTCGCACGCAGTCTCGACCTCGTTAACCACAGTTCGCGTATCCAACCGAAGCTACTTACGTGATACAGGCGTATCACAGCATATGAGCACTGACAGCGATGCCGGCGGCGACGGTGAGATGGAGAAGATCAACGTCCGCGTGCCACAGTCGCTGCTGGCACAGGTCGACGACGTCTGGGAGGAGCGTGGCTACGCGAACAAATCCGAGTTCATCCGCGACGCGCTTCGGGACGCCGTCAATCCGCCAACGCAGCTGTCCGAGGAAGCCCTGGATCATCTGGCCGAGAGCCGCAAACAGCGGGAGCAGGGCGAGACGGTGTCGCAGGACGACGTGAAGGACCGGCTGGGCATCGATGACTGAGGTCGAGTGGACGCCAAAAGCACTCGATTTGCTGGAGGGGCTCGAATCGGAAGCCCAAGAGCGGTTGGTGAAGAAACTCGACGAAGCAAAGGACTGGACCTCTCATCGTCTCGAAAAGCTCACCGGGTATCCATACTACAAGCTTCGTGCTGGCGACTATCGTGCGATCATCACCTGGGACCGGGATGAGGATGTCCTGATCGTTGAGGCGGTTGGGCATCGCCGGAATATCTACGACCGTCACCTCCCACCATAACTTGCATTTGAACCGGCGCGAGAATGTGTCGCCGATTCTGACCCCGAAATCGAGCTGATTCTAGCCGGTATACGAACCCTGAAACGGATACAATAGTCAGGGTGTACGCTTCGTAATGCGGTACGCTTGCTCTTCGTATCGGAACTGGGCTGTCCCATCGTCGTAACCAGCGGTCCAGTCAGCCGTTCGGTCGTCTGTGCGAAGGACGACACGCTCCACGTCCGAGGCAACAAACGCGAGGGTATTCCGATACCCGCGATAGCGGCGGCGCATCACCTGTTCGGCGATAAGCCGTCGGTTAGCATTGCCTACCGGTTCGAGCACAAGGGACACGCGTGAACGTCCCTCAGAGTCGGGAGCCGTTCGCCAGCGATCCGAGGTCGCCGTCACTGTTCCGCTGTCACGCTGGGTCGTGACATCATCGGTCGGGACGACAGTCACTGGTGGCGCGTCAATCTCGACGAGGGCTCCACTTTGGGCTGTCGCGTGGCCGTAGCCCGCGACGGCGGCGTAACGTCCGCCGCCGAGGAACGGATAGCTCTGCGCCTCACACGGAGCCATCTCGGAAGTCGCAGCCCGCAGAGCCCAGGTTTCTGCATGTCCGGGTGAGAGGCGATGGCAGACAGCATCCTGAACGTACGGACCGAGGTGGAACCATTCTCCACCCTGAAGTTTGTAGACGTTCCAGTGGCCACACCCCACCGCCTCCCGAGCCCGATTAATGAACGTGAACTCGATACGGGCTGGTAAACTCGTCTGCTCGGTGCTTGGGCGGACGAACGTCGGTGAACTCGCGTCAGCGTTGTGGAACCATGCCGTATCGCTGTCACCCGGAAGCGCAGGAACCGACATGCCTGCGAACTGCGAGTCGGTGGCTGGGCCGGGCGAGTCGGTCGGCCAAACAGCCACTCGAAGCGGCCGCTCGCCCGCTCGGGAGAACTCGTAGACGCCTGGTGGCCGTCCACGTCCCACCCCTTCGGCGCGACCGACCAGAGCGTACTCTCCATGGATAGTTTCACCCGGCGAAAGGCGAACTCGCTCGGGGAGTTCCGGGGTTGTATCAGAGGCAAGTCGCCAGTAGCCATCGTCGGCACGCTGGATGTCAGGCGGATCCTCGACGAGATCGTGGTTCGCCGTCGGAGCAAATATCAACCCGACACGATACGTAAAGTCGCCACTCCGTTCTCCCATCGGATGGGGGATATCGCTAAAGAGTCGCCCGAAAGGGGGCGTCCAGTCCAACCGAAATGTGTTCTCGAAGGGGTTCTCGTTGGTGAGCGTTGCTTCGACCGTCGCAGGTCCCTCCGATGTCGCCGTCGACGAGAACCGCATCCTGATGCTTGCGCCATCGTCGGAGCGATAGCGGAGAGGCGCAAGTGCATAGGTACGGTTGGCTGTCGTCAGGTCGATGATGCTCGCGGCCCCGAGCTCCCATTCCTCGTTTTCACTGGGATCATTGGAGGTCGGTGTCGGTGATTCAGTTGGCTGTTCGGTTGGTGTCGTAGTCGGTGTCTCCGTTGTCCCGCCGAGCGTTGTACTACACCCGGCAAGTGATCCGATGCCGGCAGTGAGACTTGCGAGGACAGTGCGGCGGCGCATAGTTCCCTGTTTTCAAGCGGCTGATAAACGCTTTCTGGAGAGTCAAAGAGCCGCTTGAACAGCCGCCATTACTGCGGCAGAGAGGTTTATTTCCCCCTTGAAGGGGGCGGGAGTCCCTTAACGGACACTTTCGAACACAGCTATGACAGATGCACATCACCCCTGGCGAGACGAATCGCTCCTCCACGAACTCTACTGGAAACAGGAGCTGAGCACGGTCAAGATCGCGGATGAACTAGGCTGTACACAACAGACGGTCTCGAAGTGGATGCAGAAGTTCGACATTCCTCGTCGAGACCCACGCGAGGCGGCCCCGAACCGGCGAGGAGCTCGACGCCGCGATGGCGACCCTCCCGACGATGTCGTCGACCTCCCCGACGGCGGACGGCCGTCGCCGACGCTCCCCGAGAACTGGCGAACCGTCTCCCGTCCGGACCGGCGGGTCTTCCAGCGCGCTGATCGCGACCACTACATCGTACTCGGGGATGGAAGCGACGAGTGGCTGGTCGTGCTCTGCAGTCAGGGCGACCGTGCATATCCTGCCCCGCTCGCACATCGGACGGTTGCCGAAGAGGCTGACGTGGAACAGGTAATCCGGGAACTCGCCGAAGAGAGCAACGACCTCATCGAACCCCCGGAGAGGAAGCACTGATGGAGACGCTTCGACTGGCGCGAGCCACCCACCAGCTCCTCGAACGAGGTGTCGAGGCGCTCGAGAATATCGGGCGCGAACTGGAGCGATACAACGACCGACAGGAGCGCACCGACGACACCGACTCGTGACCGAAACTCACTCTCTAGACCAAATACGGAGTACCGGCTTCCAGTATACGCCTACCCCCGATGGGTGTTCGTGTCCCATCCATCGGGAAGGCCAGCCGGTCACGGCGCCGCTCGGTTTGGGGTTCGCAGAGCGCGTCCATATCGAATCGATCCCGCGCCACGTCGCCGGCGCGATCTACGAAGCGCATCACTCCTATATGGACGATATCCCCCGGACGAATCTCGTCCATCACGGACTCTGTTACCAGGACCAGCTACTAGGTGCGATTACGTGGCGCTATCCGCTGATTCGCTCGCTGGAGTACGACGGGACGCGATTCGAGGGTGACGAAATCGTCGAGGCAGCACGGATTTGCATCGGCGTCGATTTCCCCAATCTCGCCTCTGCCGCCCTCGCCCGGTCGATGGAACGATTCGTGCGTCGGCACGGTCGGCGACGAGGCGTTCGGCTCCTGCTGACGTTCGTGCGAGCCGACTTCGACGGCTCGATGATCAAAGCGCTCAGAGACAAGGGCTGGCACTGTGCCGGTAAAACGGACCCCGGCCAAGCGGGAAATCGCCCCGATAAGCAGATCCGAGAGCAGCCAAAGTGGCGGTTTCTCTGCGAAGTTCCAGCTGAGTCCGACCGGGAACAGGCCTCACTCGGGAGGTGGTCCCCGTGACCACGAATGCCAGTCTCGATGAATTCGTAGCGGAGGCTGATTCGGACAGCCAGACAGATGACGGCCCATCGGTCGTCGACCAGCTTTTGAAACCGGTATCGCCGTCGCTCGGACTACGGCTCGTACCGGGCAGGGGTGACCCAATATACCTCCAAAACAGGGGGACCGAACGCTACCTATTCCGAGATGACCACGAGCGATGGTTCATCCTCCAGCCCTCAGCCAAGAAATCGGTCGACGACTTCGTTCGCTGGGTGTATCTCCCCGAGGACAAGCCAACCGAGATCGCCCGAACGGCTGGTGCGGTCAGCTATTCGTCGACGGACGACGATCGGGTACAACTACGTTCGGCGGGCGACCGCCCCAGACCCGGTCAGAACGACGGTGACCGCGATGTTCGTCACCGAACGCTGGCCCGAAACCACCTACGTGTGTGGGTCATGCGAGGCGCTGTTCGAAACACCACGAGAGCACGCCCTCCACTGCTGGGATGCCCATCCGTGGGTGCCGAATCCAGAGCAGGTACGCCGGCACCGGCAGGCCGATGGTTAATCTCAAGGATTGGCAGGAGTCGTATGCCTCAGTAGCGACTGGAAAGGACTTCTCAAGCATCCAGACACCGAGAAGGTGGCCTCAACGAGTGATTCGCGGCCGTGATGAGCGTCCCAGGTGAGACTCAGCAGCGACCGGGTCACGTCGTCGTAGCTGTGATTGTGCTCTCAGGTGTCGACCCCGTTCGATAGCGAAGTTTTTGCTACAAACGCGCTGGCTCAGGTGCTCGCCACGCGACTGCGATCCCGCAGAGAGCGAGAAGTCCAGCGAGGAGGAACGCCGTATCGAAGCCGGCCAGATCGACAACAACCCCGCCTGCAATCGGGGCAAGGAACGCGCCTGCCAACCCAATACTCGTCTGGAACGCGACCGCTGTCGCGGCGACCCGCGAATCAACCACCTCCCGGACGTACGTAAAGGACAGGCCGAGCGTCAACTGGACCGCAAATCCAGTGAGGAGGAGGAGCGCGACGAGTAGGGGCAGCGACCGAAACCGCGTAAAGACGAGCACGAGCGGAGCCGCAACTGCGAAGGATCCGAGGACGATGGGTTGGCGACGGCCACCGAAGACACGATCAGACAGGAGACCACTACTGATCCGGGAGACCACCCCGATTGCGGGGAATACTGCCACCAAGAGGCCACTCACTGCGAGTGACAGGCCAAGTTCGGCGGTGAGATACGACGCACCCCAGCTATTCACGAATAGGTATAATGAATAGCCGAGAAAGCCGAGCAGCCCGACCGACCAGACACTCCGGTTCCGGAGGACCGCACCGAACTCTTGAATTGAGGGAGCGTCCCCCTGGCTCGTTCCGAGTCCGCGACTGGCCGGCCAGAACAGGACGAGGCCGACGACCGTGAGGCCGGTGAATGCGACAAAGATGGCGGGCCACCCGAACCGATGCGCAATCAGTGGCCCGGTCCCCTGACCGAGCGCGAATCCGATCGGGCCACTCGCAGTGAAGATGCCGACAGCAGTCGCTCGATTCTCGCTGGTCGCTGCCCGACTCACGATGTCGATGCCAGCGTTCCAGACGACGACGTAGGCGACCCCACCAAGCGCTCGTGACGCGATCACAGATCGATAGTCCCCTCGCCGCCCAGCGATCCATCCCCACGTCCCGGCGACAACGAGTGTCAGCACTGCGAGTGCCATCGCAGTCCTGGAATCCGTCCGGTCGAGCACCGCTCCAGCTGGGAGGCTTGCGATCACCGCGGTGCCGAACATGACCCCGACCAGGAACCCTGCGATCGTCGGCCCAATATTCAGTGCGTCGCGAATGAGCGGGGTAACACTCGCCGGGACGATCTCATAGGCAGCGAGCCCCGTCGAGATGAGACTCGCTCCAGCGACGAGTCTCCACGCCGACTGGCGCTGCTGTTGCGGTTCCTTGCTCGTGGCGTCTTCGGGCTGGGTGGTGGGAGGTCGGGTAGTCATTCCTCGAGAGTCTGGTTGGATAGCGGAACGCTGAAATCGGGAAGAGTCGGTCGACCGCGAAAAGTCCCGATAATCGCGTTTTCATATTCCGTAGCGCGCCCCCTATCGCAAGGGGTTAAACAACAAACGTCTTTGGCGCGGGGCGGTTAGATAGTTAACTAGCAATGGACGTACATTCCGATCCGGGCCAGTACCGGAGCTGGAGGCGAGTTCGCATCGGCACCGAGAGGACCATTCGCCGTCCCTCAATGGTCGAATAATGACCGCTACCCCACCCATTCTGGATGCGTCGACGGTGTTGCTCGTCGGGACAGACGACTGGCTCACACAATTCGCCACGACGCTCGAGAAACGGACTGATGCCAGCGTACACCACGTTCGAACCAAGACGGAGGCAATCGACATCATCCGGACGCACCCTACGGACTGCCTCATTACCGAGTACGCACTCGAAGAGACAACCGGACTCGACCTCCTCCGAGAAATCCGCGAGGAATCGCCTGCGCTCCCGGTCCTCCTCGGGACTACTGCCGGGAGCGAAGCCATCGCCAGCGAGGCCATCAAAGCCGGTGTCACCGATTACATCGCGCTCTCGGACCCGCCAGCACAGATGACCGACGGACTCATCGAACGAACCGAGCGTGCGATCCGGGCCGCACAGCGGTCGGCCACGCGACGGGACCGGGCCAGACAGTTCGACGCGATCTTCAACGATTCGCGAACTGCGACGTGGGTGCTCGACCCGGATGGTGCACTTGCCCGTGTGAATGAAACAGCACGAGAGATGGTCGATGAAGCCATCGACACGCTCGTCGGCGAACCGTTCTGGACGCTTCCGTGGTGGTCACAAGCTGGTACAACGAACACGGATGTCCAAAAACTCGTGGAGAAAGCACTCGACGGGACGTTCGGCAACGCGGTCGTCCCACAGCTGCCAGACGTCGATGATCCGCGCGTTATCGATCTCTCCGTGCGCCCGGTCGAAAACGAGCGCGGCGATCTCGTCTCTATCGTCGTCGAAGGCGTCGACATCACCGAGCGCGTCGATCTCGAACGGAATCTCAGAGAGTCCGAAGAACTGCACCGGGTCACGCTCAACAACATGACCGATACCGTCCTCATCACGGACGAAGCCGGCGAGTACACCTACGTTTGTCCCAACGTCCACTTCATCTTCGGCTACACCGTCGACGAGATCCGGAATCTCGGAACGATCAATGACCTCCTCGGCGACGACCTCTTCGACCGGGAGGAACTCGCGGAAGACGGCGTCCTCAAGAACATTGAGACGACGGCGACCGATAAAGCCGGGCGCGAGCACACGCTCCTCGTCAACGTGCGCGAAGTCTCGATCCAGGACGGGACTCTCCTCTTCAGCTGTCGGGACATCACGAAACGCAAGCAACGCGAAGAGGCACTCGCCACGCTCCACGAGACGGCCCGCGATTTCCTCTACGCCGAAACTCACCAAGAAATCGCCCAGCACGTCGTCGACGACACACCTGGTGTGCTCACTCTCGATGCGAGTGCGGTCTACCTCTTCGACGGTGAGGCCAACAATCTTCGACCCGCAGCCCACTCGGCGACGATGACCGAGCTGAACGGCCCACTCCCGACCGTGCACGCCGACGGGGAAACGCTCCCGAGCTACAGTTTCGTTGAAGACGAAGCGTTGTTCTTCGACGACGTTCACGACGCAGATCGGCTCGAAAATCGAGCAACTGACCTCCGAACTGCGGCCTACATCCCGCTCGGCAACCACGGGGTGTTCGTTGCGGGCTCGAACCAGGTCGGTGCATTCGATGAGGTGACGCGAGAGTTGGCCGATCTGCTCGCGGCTACTGCCGAAGCAGCCCTCGACCGCGTCACACGGGAATCACGACTCCGGGAACAGGACCGAACACTCCAGACGCAAAACGAGCAATTGACCGCCCTGAACCGCATCAACGAGACGATACGGGAAATCGATCAGGCTCTCGTACAGGCGGAGACGCGCGAGGAAATCGATCACACGGTCTGTGAACTGCTGACCGCCGACGACCGGTTCCGGTTCGCCTGGATCGGGACGATCGATCCGACGACCGACACCTTGGAGCCTCGTGCCTGGGCCGGGACCGAACAGGGGTACTTGGATAGTCAGTCGTTCGCCGTCCAGGCATCGGGTGCAGAACCGGCCGGACAAACCGCAGCCACTGGCGACGTGACGATGGTGACGAACGTCGCTGCTGGTCTCCGTGACGAGGCGTGGCGGAAAGACGCCATCTCCCGGGACTACCTGTCCGTATTGAGCATCCCGCTCGTGTACAACGACCTTACCCACGGTGTGTTGACGGTGTACGCACCGACCCAGGATGCGTTCGACGAGACGGCGAAGGCCGTCCTGGGAGAACTCGGCGAAACCATCGCGTCCGCTCTCAGTGCGATCGAACGGAAGAATGCGTTGCTCACGACGTCGATGACATGTGTCGAGTTCACCATCGAGGACCCGAAGTTTGTCCTCTCACGGCTCGCAGCGGAGGCGGAGTGCACCCTCTCGTATCAGGGTGGCGTCCAGCAGTCCACGGAAGGCAGCTACGTGTTCGTGACCGTCGAAGACCGGGCGGTAACTGACGTGGCAGACGCGGCCTCGCAACTGGTCGGTATCGACGACGTGCAGCAGATCAGCGCGGACGGCGAGGGGGGTGTTCTACGGCTCCGGCTCACACAACCGTTCCTCGCCTTGGAGCTGGCCGATCACGGTGCCGTCTTCCGCGAAGCGACCGCTGATCCAACCACGACGACGCTCGTCATCGATATCCCGGACAGCATCGACGTCCGAACGATCACGCAGCTCGTCCGTGAGACGTTCGCTGGCGCTGAACTCCGTGCCAAGCAGACGCTCGATCAGACCGCAGAACACAATCTCTACTCGAAGTTCCTCGATTCAGTGACGGAGCGGCAACTGGAGGTGATCCAGACGGCGTACTACAGTGGGTTCTTCGAGTCGCCCCGTGAGAGCACGGGCGAAGACGTAGCGGAGACACTCGGCATCTCCCCACCCGCGTTCTATCAACACGCGCGGACCGTCCAACGGAAACTGTTTGCTGCACTCTTCGAAGAGAACAATCTCCCGGTGGCGGCCCAAGCGGAGACAGTTCAATAACAAATCCACTGGTTGGAGTGCTGTTTGGTAATCAACTGCCGAGTATTTCCTTATACACTTATTACACCTTATAGAGTGCGCCACTCCGCCTGGCGGCACTCGTGAACTCACAATGAAAGATGTCGACCCTGAATCAGACGAAGAAACCCCCTACGAGTGCTTCGAATGTGGCAAAATCATCATCGCGGAGGATAGCCCGGGCCAGTGTCCCGACTGTAGCGGCCCGATGCGAAACCGTCGAATGCCGCTCGAATGACCATGGCATCGAAATCTGATAGCACCCACGACGAGTCAGGCGACGAGGCGGCAGATTCGACCGAACCCGAATCGGCACTCGAAACCGCCCGCCGCCAGTTGTACCATGCTGCCAGCTATCTCGATATCGACCAGAACATCGTCGAACGGCTCAAATATCCCAAAAAGGTCCACGAGGTGACGATCCCCATCGAACGGGATGACGGCACGGTCGAGGTGTTCACGGGCTACCGCGCGCAGCACGACAGCGTCAGAGGGCCATACAAGGGCGGGTTGCGATACCACCCCGACGTGACCAGAGACGAGTGTGTTGGCCTCGGCATGTGGATGACCTGGAAATGCGCCGTCATGGACCTCCCGTTCGGCGGAGCCAAGGGTGGTGTCGCGGTCAACCCGAAGGAGCTGAGTCCGGAAGAGAAGGAGCGGCTCACCCGTCGGTTCACACAAGAAATTCGCGACGTTATCGGGCCCAACCAAGATATCCCCGCTCCGGATATGGGGACGGATCCGCAGACGATGGCGTGGTTGATGGACGCGTACTCGATGCAGGAAGGCGAGACAACACCGGGCGTCGTCACCGGAAAACCGCCAGTGGTCGGCGGCAGCGAAGGGCGTGAAGAAGCCCCCGGACGGAGCGTTGCGATCATCACACAGTTGGTCTGCGAGTACTACGACCAGCCGCTCGATGAGACCACTGTGGCAGTTCAGGGGTACGGGAGCGTCGGAGCGAATGCGGCCCGACTCCTCGACAAGTGGGGCGCGACCATCGTCGCGATCAGCGATGTGAATGGAGCGATGTACGAGCCGGACGGAATCGATACAGCTTCAGTTCCGTCCCACGACGAAGAGCCGGAAGCCGTCACCACGTACGCGGACACCGTGATTTCGAACGAGGAGCTTCTCACCCTCGACGTCGATGTCCTCATTCCGGCCGCCCTGGGGAACGTGATCACGAAAGAGAACGCGGAAGCAATCGCCGCCGATCTCGTCGTCGAGGGCGCGAACGGCCCGACGACGTCTACGGCTGATTCGATTCTCGCCGACCGGGATGTCGCCGTGATTCCCGATATTCTCGCCAACGCAGGCGGTGTCACGGTGAGTTATTTCGAGTGGCTCCAGGACATTAATCGGCGAGCGTGGTCGCTCGAACGAGTCAACGATGAACTCGAAGCGGAGATGCAGGCTGCCTGGCGAGCAGTCAAAGACGAATACGAGAACCGCGACGTCACGTGGCGCGATGCTGCCTATATTGTCGCACTCTCACGAATCGCTGAAGCCCACGAGGCGCGGGGGCTCTGGCCGTAGGGAGATGGATCATCGACCATTCAGACGGATTCGACAGCCAACCACCCCGCTTGAACGAGGACTATTTCGACTGTATCAACTTGCTAGCCCCGGGGCTTTCCTCGTTACTATCTGCTTTGTTGGATACGTCGTCATCGGCTTTAGCTTATCCGTCGTCGGGATCTATGATCCAGCGTACTCCGTGATGGATTTCACTGACCCATTTTTCACGGGTTTGTCATTTCTGGCAGGATTCTTCATCAGTACGATGGCGGGAACGCTTGCTGTACTCACGCTCCTGCTTAGCCCCAACGATTCGAAGGCCAATTTCGTTGTCATTATGAGTTTCATCGCTCTTGGATTTGGGGCCGCTACTATGCGAGTCACATTTGGGGCTGTCCAAGTATATCTCGCTGATATAGTAAGCAGTCTTCTATAGGAATGAAAAATAATTTCGCACAATGAGAAAACCAGTTACTGTGTTTGATCTCGGGAACTGCTCAAGAGATTCAGACGCTGTGTCAGCCACCGATGACTGGTCAGTTCACCGTACAGGATACTGATCCATCCACGGCCGGCATCGTTCAAGCGCTGCAGCGACGCTCAAAATATCTGCTTCAGCAAACCGCCGGCCAACAATCTGTAATCCAACTGGAAGCCCGTTGTCGGTAATCCCAGCAGGAACTGACGCCACAGGGTGGCCAGTCATATTGAACACCCATGTCAACATCACGTCTGTCGGGACACCAATCACGGATTGACCGTTGATTTCCGTTGGATAGCCGTCGGTGAGATGCTTGCTGAACGGTGGGACGGTAAGAGTGGGTGTCACGAGAACGTCGTAGCCAGTCAGCGCGTCCTGAATGCCATCGTATGCATCAGTCCGTGGCGCGTTCTGTAATCGATTGTCGGCAGCGTCGGTCTCTGTTCCTAATGCGATCGTCGATCGAACCGTGTCTTCGACATCTGCCGTCTCGAAGTCGATGTCGTACCGGTCTTCGATTTGTTGAGCGAATGCACTGAAGAAGGCGCCAACCTGCGTGACGTATGCCATCGAGAGCTCTTCATACGACGGGAGCGAGACGTCTACAGTATCGACTGTCGCACCGCCGGCCGCTAGGTCCGTGACGGCAGCATCAACTGTTTCACGCACTGCCGATGCAACTGGTTGTAAATCCAGATTCGGACTGTACGCAACCGATAGCTCAGAAGTCGGCCGGTTAGTGGCCTCGACGTATTCCGTCTCTGAACGGGGCACACTAAATGGGTCTCGGTCGTCATAGCCTGCGAGGACATCGAGTAAGAGAGCTGTGTCCTCAACTGTTCGTGCCATCGGCCCACCCACAAAAAATGGAGAGTGGGTGCCGAATCCGTCGAATGGGATACGTTCGGGAACAAGCCCGAACGTCGGTTTCAGCCCGATGACGTTACAACAGGAGGCCGGAACCCGGAGCGAGCCACCGATATCCGACCCGGTGGCAAGCGGTACTATACCCGCCGCAAGCGCCGCTGCCGAGCCACCAGATGAGCCGCCAGCGGAATGATCGGGGTCGAACGGGGTCGGGGTCGCTCCAACAAGCCGATTCTCTGTCTTAATAGTGTGACCGAGTGCCGGTGTGTTGGTCGTACCGACGATGACGGCACCGGCAGCTTCTAGTCGTTCGACTGTGATGGAATCCTCGTCGGCCACGTTATCGGCCAATGGTGCGAGTCCCATTGTATTCCTGACACCCTCTTTCCGGCTCCGAAGATCTTTGATTGCGACTGGCACACCGTGAAGTGGGCCGAGGTCTTCTCCACGGGCCGCTGCAGCGTCGGCCGCGTGAGCACGCTCCCGTGCCGATTTCTCAGTGATCGTGATGAACGCGTTCAAATCATCGATTGCTCCGATACGCTCTAGGGTTGACTCGAGGAGGGCAAGGGCAGATAGACGTCCAGTACGGATTTCAGACGCAAGTTCCCGTGCCGATCGCTGCATGAATTCGGGCATATCTAATGAACATTCGGGCTGTGTGTTCCTATTTATACTGGTCAGCGAGGCGAATACCCCGACCCGCCGTGGTCGGGGATGAAGCCGACAACTCGTGGTACAAACCATTAAGTGAACACATCGGTAATCAACAGACGTCAATGGAATACAGTCACCGCTACCACGCCTATCCGACACAAGAGGTAGCGGAACGACTGGAACACCATCTCGATGTTCATCGCCAACTCTACAACCACGTCCGCTGGGACTACGAGAACAGTCCCGAAGACGACAGGCCGAGTGAGTACGACCAGAACAACAAACTCCCTGAGTGGAAGCAACGGTGGCCGGTGTTCGGTGAACTACACTCGAAGGCCGCACAAGCCACCGTCGCCCGCTTCCATCACAATCTCACCGTCCTGAGTGAACTCAAAGAAAAGGGGTACAGCGTCGGTCGTCTCAAACGGCAAGCACCCGCCGAATATCGAAGCGTGACGTACAATCAGTCTGGTTTCGACCTCGATGAAAAGAGGGGCCACGACAAGTACGCATACGTCCGCTTCAGTAAAATCGGCTGGGTGAAAATCCGATACTCCCGATCGATTCCAGACCACGCCACCATCAAAGAAGTCACATTCAAAAAAGAGACGACTGGCGAGTGGTTCGTCTCCTTCGGGCTGGAAACCGAAGACGCCGACCTCCCCGAGAAGCCCGACGTTGACTCGCTGGATGCGAGCAATAGCGTCGGGATTGACCTCGGTATCCTGAACTACATCCATACCAGCGATGGCAAAACCGTGGATTGGCTCGATCTCGAAGACGACTACGAGTGTCTGCGGCGCGAGCAACGAAAACTCTCGCGGAAAGACCACGGGAGTCGCAACTACGAGAAGCAACGCCAGAAGGTCGCCAAAGTGAAGTACCGGATTCGCCGGAAAGTACTGGACTATCAGCACAAACTTACGACGTGGCTCGTCAACGAGTACGACGCCGTGTTCGTGGAAGACCTCGACGTAAAGAGGATGCTTCAGGGCGACGGCAACGCTCGCAACAAGCAGGATGCGGCATGGCGACAGTTCATCCAGATTCTTGAATACAAAGCAAACTTGTACGGCACACACGTCGTGCAGGTCGAGACGAAGGGAACCACGAAGGAGTGCGCCCGATGTGATGTGGCGACGCTGAAGCCAATCTGGGTTCGGGAACACTCCTGTCCGAGTTGTGGGTTCGAGACGGACAGAGATGCGAACGCGGCAATGAACATCCTCCAACGCGGCTTTGCTGAACTAGGGCTGGGATGGCCCGAAGACACGCCTGTGGAGACTGTGACCGCTACGGACACGACTCAGTTTGAGTTTGTGTCTGCACGTCACGTCATCGAAACAGGAAGCCTGCCCTCGTGAGAGCAGGATTCCCCGCGCCACCGTGCGCGGGGTAACATTCACTCTCATCAGTGACCTTCGAAGTCACGGCCCGAACCGAAACCAACTACACAGGACGGGTGGTATACTCTAATCTATGCTGGCTTTGCCAGCCGTGAGTATGATCTCGGCAGTCCTAGTACAACTGAGTGAGATCGGCATCGCGAGTGGCTACGGACTGGTGGTGTTTTTTCTGATTGGTCTCCTCGGCGGTGCACACTGTATTGGAATGTGCGGCCCGCTCGTTGCAACCTACGCCGAGCGTATGGAAACCGACGACCGCTGGTCTGGCGCACTCACTCTCTATGAAGTGCGGCAGCACGCGCTGTTCAACCTCGGCCGGACGATGAGCTACGCCCTCATCGGGGCTGTCTTCGGGGCTGCTGGCGCGCTGCTCTATGGGACGATCGGGCTCGCCGGGATTCTCGGGCCAGTCCAAGGTGTCGTCGGCATCTGCATCGGCGTGGCAATCCTCGGGATGGGGATCACCCGATTGGCCGGCTACCAACAAGGAGCCGTCGAAGGTGTGATTGCCGATACTGGTATCGGATCAGTATTCGCGCGAACCTACACAGTGATCTCGACACGGATCGACCGCTGGGTCAACGGCATCGGCATCGTCGGGCTTGGCGCGCTTCATGGGTTGTTGCCGTGTATGCTTCTCTATCCCGCATTCCTGTATGCGTTCGCACAGGGCTCGCCTGTATATGGTCTCCTCTCGCTCGCCGCGCTTGGGCTCGGGACGATTCCTAGTGTGTTCCTCTACGGAACGGTGATCCAGTCAGTAAGCGCCCGCCAGCGACAGGTGGTCCACTATGGACTCGGTGTGTTGTTCATTGGGCTCGGATACGTCCTGTTAGCGATGGGGCTCATGCGGTTTGGCGTCGTGCTCCCGTTGCCCGACATCCCGTACTATCAACCAATCTCCGGCTCGGAGGCGGTTGCGTAACATGTCCACCTGCACACTCTGTGACCTCCCCGCCGAAGACCCAATCATCGACGAGGCCATCGACGGCGAATTCTGCTGTGGGGGCTGTCTAGAGGTCGCACGCCTGGTTGACAACGGTGAGGACGTCGACCTCTCGATTGCGGCCGTCCGTGACCGCGTCGAGGCTGAGGATTCTCGACCGGATGTCCCCGAGGATGCCGAAACGGCTTACCTCTCGATCGACGGAATGCACTGTCAGACCTGCGAAGGATTCATCGAACTCCTTGCCGAGGAAGAGGACGGTGTTCACGAGGCGCGTGCGAGCTACGCCACTGAAATGGCGCAGGTGGTGTACGATCCTGCCCAGATCGACCGTAACGCGATCTCCGCTGCACTCAGTCGACTGGGCTATCAGGCCCACGGTCCTGACGAGGAAAACGACTCGCTGCGTTCGCGCGTCGAGTTCGGCAAATACCGTGCAGTGCTCGCGGCGGTACTGATGATGCCCGTGTTGATTCTCTACGTCCTGTTCATCTATCCGGTATACCTCGGCATCTATCCCGAGAGCTTTCTCTACGGGAGTACCGTTGAGGCGATGGTGTTCGCGCCCCTCGCTGTCTGGAGTACGCTCATCGTCATCGGGTTGGGATATCCGATCTTCCGTGGGGCCTATGTGAGCCTGAAAGTCGGTCGCCCGAACATGGACGTGTTGATCGCCATCGCGGTGCTCGCAGCGTACCTCTACTCGCTGGCCACCTACCTCACGGGCGGGCGCGACCCGTACTTCGACGTCGCAGTGATGGTGCTCGCGATCGTCACTATCGGCAACCATATTGAGTCACGGGTCAAACGCGCTGCACTCGGCAATCGCGCTGACCTCACAGATTCACGCGTCGATGACGCCCGCCGGCTCGACGACGACAGCGAGGCCACCGAAACCATCGACATTGAAGCGTGTGAGCCTGGCGATCACCTGTTAGTCAAACCTGGCGAACGGGTCCCAGTCGACGGCCAGATTGTCGACGGGACTGCCGCGATCGACGAGGCACTCGTCACAGGTGAATCTCTCCCGCAACGGAAATCCGTCGGGGACACTGTACTCGGCGGGTCGATCCCCACAGACAATGCGGTTGTCGTCGAAGTTGGTCCAGAAAACACCAGCACGATGGATCGCCTCGTCGAACTCCTCTGGAACGTCAAGAGTTCTGCGACGGGTGTCCAGCATATTGTCAACCGCTTTGCGGTACTGTTCGTTCCGTTCGTACTCGGGCTTGCCGTGCTAACTGCCACTGGCTGGTTCGTCCTCGGCAACGACCCGAATACAGCTATAATGGTCGGTGTCTCTGTGTTAGTGGTCTCGTGTCCGTGCTCGCTCGGGATCGCGACCCCGCTTGCACTCGCGGCGGCCACCCGCGATGCCACCGATAATCGCATACTCGTTCTCAACGAGACAGTGCTCGAGCGGATCGACGACTCCGCGGTCGTCGTGTTCGACAAGACTGGGACGCTCACCACGGGGGAGATGGAGCTTGTGGACGTCGCTGGCGACGATCCTGACGAAGTGCTTGCGATGGCGGCCGCCGTCGAACGCCGGTCGAGCCACCCCATCGCCGCTGCGATCGACGATGCCGCCCCGCCGACCACACGCTCTGTGTCGCGTTTCGAGAGCGCCGACCGTACCGTGTCAGCCCTCGTCGACGATACCCGCGTGGTTATCGGCCATCCAGACTCCTTTGACGCCGACGAGTGGACGATACCTGCAGAGATCGAGACAGCCGTCACGGACGCCTACGAATCGGGCAATCATCCGACGGCGATTGCCTGGGAGGGTGTCGTCCAGGGGATCGTCTCGGTCCGAGATACGCCGCGTGAGAACTGGGAACGCGTGGTTTCCGATCTCACGGATGCGGACCGGGAAATCGTCGTGCTGACCGGCGACGACGAACGGATGACCGAAACATTTGCAAACCATCCAGCGATCGATCACGTATTTGCAGGCGTGCGCCCCGAGTCCAAGGAAGCGATCGTCCAGGGTCTCCGGGAGCGCGGGACGACGACAATGATCGGCGATGGAACGAACGACGCGCCCGCCCTCGCGAGCGCAGACCTCGGGATCGCGGTCTCGAGCGGCACCGATCTGGCGATCGAGGCGGCCGACGCGGTAGTACTGGACGACCGTCTCGACGCCGTTCCTGAGGTCTTCGAGCTGGCGAGTGAAACACGAGGCCGAATCAAACAGAACCTGCTCTGGGCGGCTGGCTACAACGCGATCGCGCTTCCACTGGCAATGACTGGCGTGATCACGCCGTTGATCGCCGCCGTTATGATGGCGGTCAGTAGTCTCATCGTCGTCTTCAACTCGAAGCGCCACCTGCTCTCGGCGAACGGTGATCAGGTGGCTGCAACCGACTCTAGCGAAGGCAACGATCAACTTGGATCTCCCGCACACTCGGACTGAACGGTTGACCGCCAAGCATCAACTGTAACCACCCTACTACGCTTTCTAGCTACAGTCTGCTACAGCGCCAGTTTAATCAGCAGATCGCACTCACTCGCTGAAAGCACCCGCTACAAGCAGTGGGAAGACGAGCGTTGCTTCTGCTTCAACCTGCGTGTAATTCGTCCGCTCATCGTCTTTGATCTTCCCCCACGATACTGCCTCGTTCGGGGGCGCTCCAGAGAGTGAGCCATCCCCTTCCATACCAGTCGAGATGTAGACGACGTAATCCGCCCCGCCACGGAACAGATTTGTCATAATCGCGTGGTGTTTCGGGACGCCCCCTCCAACTGCGATCAGACCTGTCGTGTCAGCAAGCATCCCGTCCTCGATAAGCGAGTCATAATCGTCGAGGATTTCGATGCCGACTTCCGAGTCGTATCCCTGTCTGTAATAGTAGAGAAAGTTCCCAACTTCGGCGTCCGTCAGCGCTGGACAGTACACGGGAACGTCGTTGTCCGCCGCTTGCTTCAGGACCGAATCGGGATCGTCGAGTGTCTCCCCTAACTCGCGGGCAAACGCCGTCGGCGTCCGGACCTTTTCGTCGGCGAAGAACTCCTCGAAGAAGTCGTACAGGTACTCCTCCAACCAGACGTATCGGTCGGAAGGAACAAAGAGATTCCCAAGACGGTTGATTCCCTGTTCTCGGAGCGCGGCCTCGTCCGCATCCCACTCTCCCATTTTGAACGGCTTCGCCGTTTTGATAACATCCTCCGCCAGCGATCCCGCGGTCGTGATAAGCACGTCGACGTACCCTTCACGAACGAGGTAGGCGACGACTTCACGCAATCCCGACGAAATGATATTCGACGTGCATGTGAGATAGATCGTGGCATCGGCGTCTTGCATTTGCTCGGCGATGTCGATGGCCTCTGCGAGTTGCGTCGCCTGAAAGCCCGTCGTTGCATACGCTTCCAGCATCTCCTGAAAATCGAATTCGCCACGGAAGTCGTAGCCCTGCACGTCTGGCGTGGTCAACTCTTCATCACTTCCGGGAACAACGTGGTCGTGAGACTCCTCGTCCATACCGGCAATTAGCAGGATGCCGGTTTGAATCGTTCGAGACTGGTCGCCGATTCTCGATACACACAAGTCCAGCATCGGCTAACTGTTCAATATGTCCCAGCCGACGGTGGCTGTTCTCCGACCCGACGACAGCCGTATCGTTGAGGCGGTCGAGTATCTCCAGTCACTCGATGTATCCCCGATTCCAGACCCGATGCTGGCAATCACACCGACCGGTCAGGTTCCCCAACATGCGGATTACTGTATCTTCACAAGCGAGACCGGTGTCGATCTAGCTGCGACAGCAGGATGGAAACAACGAGGAACCACTGTTTGTGCTGTCGGAGATCAGACTGCAACCGCATTATGCAATCGGGGCTATTCAGTCGATATCGTTCCATCGACGTTCACATCCACAGGACTCGTCGACGAGTTATCTACTGATGTCGAGGGCCAAACCGTTGAACTTGCTCGGAGTGCACACGGCAGCGAAGTACTTGTTGAAGGACTGGAAGCAGCTGGTGCAATTGTCAGCGAAACATCCTTATATCGCTTGGAACGACCGGAGACTGCGGGACAGTCGGTTTCACTTGCGGTAGACGGTAAGCTGGACGGTATACTGTTCACCTCGCCAAAGACGGTAGAGTACTTCGTTCAAATTGCGACTGAACGTGACGCTGTCGCTGCACTCCAACGCGAGCTAGAGGAGACGATTGTTGGAGCGATAGGAGCACCAACAAAACGTGCTGTCGACAAGCATGGGATCGCTGTCGATGTTATGCCGGATACAGTGGGTTTCACACAGCTTGCCGAGGTCACCGTACGTCGAATTCTGGATACCCACCAATGAACACATTCCGTCTCCAATCTGTTAGCTGACTTTGAGTGTTCACTGACGTCTCACCGTAAACCACGTTACTCCGATCAAGAAGGCAGCGGCACCAGACACTAACAGGGTTTGACGATAGCCGAACAGTGCTGCAGCCCCGACACTAAGCGGCGGACCGACCGTCGTGCCGAGTCTGAGAACACTCGTCCGAATACTCATAATGCTCCCGCGGAATTCGTCCGGTGCTCGTTCGTTGAGTGCCGTATCCGTAATCGGCTCTGCAAGTCCTTGACCAAGTCCGAATAGAAGGAGTGCACCAGCAACTACGTATATGGAGTCCGCGACGGCGACAATGACGAGTCCGATCCCGTAACTCACGAATCCGAGCGCGATCGATTGGAAGCTCGTGAGCGACCGAAGCACGCGATCACCTTGCATTGCTGTCGCTCCCATTGAAATTGCTGGTAATCCCACGAGAAGGCCGATACCGGCTGAAGAGAGCTGATATTCGTTGGCGAGTAGGAACGGAACGGCGGTGAGCTGCGCACCATAGAGGATGACAAAAATACCGAAGATTGCGAGATAGAGCACGACGAAGGGGGTCATCGATGTGGGCCCGGTGAGGAATGCACGGATACTCGAATTCGTATTGTTCTCGTCGCGCTGTGGCTCCTCGAGCAAGGTTATGCCGGGTACAGCGACGAGCAGCGCGAGGAGAAAACACGCGAAGGGCGCCGACCAAGCGACTGTCGCGAGCGCACCGCCGAGTAACGGATAGCCAGCAGCACCCACCGCGAGAATCGCCGCGTTGGTCCCAATTAGCACTCGTCGTTGTTCACCGGAATAGAGGTCGCCGAGGAGCGTGACCGTGAGCATCGCAATCGCACTACTCGCCGCCCCTTGGATGGCTCGCAGGACCAAGATCAGGGTGAAGTCGGAAATGAAGATGATACCGCCACCACTGAGTCCGAAGACAACGAGCGCCGGGATTAGAATCGGTTTTCGACCGATGCGGTCGGTTAGCAGTCCAATCGGGAGAGTGAGAAAGATTCCGGGGAGCGTGAACGCCGACAGCAAGAGGCTGGCCTGTGCCTCCGAAATGTTCCATGCCTCCTGGACCGCTGGGAGTACAGGGCTGATGAGTGAGACACCCATGACAGCGACGAGGGTACTCGCGAAAATCACGGCCGCTGCTGGCGAATTCCGGAGTTTCCGTATCCATTCCATCCGTTCTATTACTCTCTCGGTAAGTGCTCCCCGTAAGTCATCCGCTACAGGGCGGTGGCCACGCTAATCCGTGTTGGAGAAATAGTTCTAATTCTATTGTCACAAGAATTGGAGTGGGAGATCCACTCGATACTGACTGTGGATCTCAATTCAATGTACGACACGTCGAATCACGCTACGCTGAGAACGAGTTTCCCTTGTACGTGTTCTGTCTCACCTACTTCGTGTGCCTGAGCTGTATTTTCGAGTGGGAATTCGGCACTGATCGTGGGGCGCACTTCTCCGGCGTCAATCAGTTCGCTAATCGTTGTTAGGAGCGATGGGGAATTCGACCGCCCACTTACCACCTGTACATCAATGTCGTGGTTGGTGGTGAGCGCTCCGGATGGTTGTCCAACGACTGAAACGAGCACCCCCTTTTTCCTGAGCACGTCAACTGAGCGTGCTGGGGTTTCACCCCCGACTGTATCTACCACGATATCGACCTCATCAATCACTGACTCGAAGCGCTCCTCGCGGTAGTTCACGAACTCATCGACGCCTAACTCCCGGAGATAGTCTTCGCTGTATCCCGACGCTGTGGCGATTACGTCGGCCCCCTTCCATTTCGCCAGCTGGACGGCCATATGTCCGACACCACCTGCTGCACCGTGGATGAGAACTCGCTGGTCGGCCGTGCAATCAGCATACTCGAATAACGCTTGCCAAGCGGTCTGCGTGACGACCGGCACGCCAGCTGCCTCCCCGTGATCGAGCGATTTGGGCTTCGGGGCTAGTTGCTCGGCAGGTGTGGCCGAATACTCCGCATAGGAACCTAACTCTGGGAACCCGTTGACACCGAACACTGCATCGCCCGTCTCAAATTCAGTGACTGACGCGCCGGTCTCCTCGACGACGCCTGAAACGTCCATCCCGAGAATGAGGGGAAACGGATTCTCGGGCAGCATCGACACCAGCTGCATTCCCTGACGAATCCGCCAGTCGACTGGGTTGACACCCGCTGCGTGAACCCGAACGAGAACCTCATCATCGAGCGGATCCGGACGGGGCGCATCCTCGTATCTGAGGACATCCGGTGAGCCGAACTCGTGCATGCGAACAGCCTTCATTCTATCCGTCACTTAGAATCATTCCTCAGTCGGTAGGTCCGCGTTGCAGACTCTTAACCACTCTACATCTAGAATACTGGAGGTCAGAGGGTAGGCTGGCAGCGGGGTGAAAAATCACCGTCATCACCTCCCGAAGGATAGACCAACCGACAGGGACCGTCACAGGCCAAACGAAGCCTGAGTCGCCGTTCCAACCAAGTACTTCACCCAGAGAGACTACCATACAGCTATGGCAGCTCCCAATTTCGACGAGTTCGATCATGACGCACATATGCGCGATACCTTCGAGTTAGCGCGCGAGGCTACCGCTCGTGGCGACAAACCGTTCGGCTCCGTGCTCGTCCGCGACGATACTGTCATCATGAGCGATTCGAATCGCGAGAGTACGGAGGACGATATCCGCCGCCACCCCGAGCTCCATCTCGCGTACCGCGCGTGCCGAGAGTACGACGCTGATGAGCGCGCTGCGATGGTCATGTATACGAGCACCGAGCCGTGTCCGATGTGTGCTGGCGGGATGGCCACAGCTGGGTTCGGTCGCGTCGTCTACAGTGTCGGGAGTGATGAAATCGCGGCGTTCACGGGGAGCGAGCCAACAGTTCGGTGCGCGGAAATTCTGGATGGCGTCAGCGATGTGGTCGGACCACTGTTGAACGAAGAAGGTCGCCAGGTCCACCAGGAGTACGGCTGGTAACCGCCGGACTCCGTTCGGTGAGTCGTCGTTAGTGGCCTCCAGAGACGAAGTGAAGACCGACGATCCCGAAAACGATCACGGAGATGAAGAGGAGGCGGGCACTCGTCGCTGGCTCGTCGAACAAGACGATGCCGAGTGTCGCGGTTCCGACGGCGCCGATCCCCGTCCACACAGCATACGCGGTCCCGATCGGCAGGTCTTGTATCGCTTTCGCGAGTAACACCATACTGATGATGAGCGCGATGACTGTACCCGCTGTCGGGATTGGTTCTGAGAGGCCGTCAGAATACTCTAAGCCAATTGCCCAAGCGATCTCGAACAGGCCAGCTACAAAGAGCAAGATCCACGACATTCCCCTAGCTCTTGCTCACAAATCGGACTATAGCTTTCGATATCGGCAGACAGCCGTCGATTCGATACCTGTTGGACGTGCAGTCTCTATTTGAACCGTACTCCGGCAGTAATGCGTCAATCCGCTGCCCGAATCAATGTCGGTCGTCCTACCCGCTGGACAGTCTCGACAGCATAGCCCGGCCATATTCTCGCTCTGCGAACGATCACAAAACCCCCCAGCGGGCAGGGGCCATAGACATCCACCGGGAGGTTGACTACGCTGGGCGCCGAACGGCAAAGACAGAGATCGTGACCACCTCTGACCTCCTCGAGGACACGTACGTCGCAGCGCTACAGCATGATCTCGTAGACATCTCCCCGGAGGCTACGTTCGTGGGTGTGGTACGACGGCCAACTGGCTGGTTCAGAACGACGATCGACGAGAACTACCCGGCACTCGGTCCA
Organism: Halorussus marinus; assembly: GCF_004765795.1. Lineage (GTDB taxonomy): Archaea > Halobacteriota > Halobacteria > Halobacteriales > Haladaptataceae > Halorussus > Halorussus marinus. Next base: position 65,238 of record NZ_SBIV01000007.1, on the reverse strand, counting down.
CCCCCAGACTTCCTCGACGAGTTCAAACAGCGCCACGAGGATTTCAAAATGCAGGGGATGTGTGACGAAGGCGCCCATAATGCTGCCTGGGACGAGGTCCGATTCGAGGACCGGTACCGAACACATCTCACCGAAGCAGCGGATGCTCAGGAGGCAGTTGCTGAGCTCACGGATCGGCTTCGTGACGACGAACACCTCGTCTTCGTCTGTTTCGAGAACACCGACCAGAAACGCTGTCACCGGACGCTGCTCAAGGAACATATCACTGAACAGCTATAGTGGAAGTCTATCGTGTGCCTCTGTTCGGCCTGTGCGATCTGCGTAATCCCAAGCCACTCGGCTACACAATCCGATTGACGAGTTCCTCGCCAGCGTCAATGTGGGCGAGGTTCTCCCGGACGAGATCCGCGACGTTCCGATAGTAGTCCTCAGTGAATCCTGCGCAGTGGGGAGTGATGAGAACCTCCTCGAACTCCCAAAGGGGGGACTCCTCGGGCAGCGGTTCCGCCTCGAAGACGTCGAGTGCAGCCCCACCGAGCGCCCCAGCTTCGAGAGCGTCGACGAGCGCCGCCTGGTCGACCACAGGGCTACGCGCGACGTTGATCAGAATCGCGTCGTCGCGCATCGCGGCGAATTCCTCGGTGGACATGAGATGGCGAGTCTCGTCGGCGAGCGGAACCGCGAATACGACAAACTTCGAATTCTGGTTTGGTGTAGTAGGTGTGATAGAGGCAGAGATCGTCTATAGATTCGAGCGACAATTGAATGTCTTGTGGCAACGCGCAACTCCCCTATCTGGATGATACGACCGCGTCAGTTAAACTACTACCCGACTTCTTCAACGAGAGTCTCTTCGCTGTACTGTTGGAGGGGGTAGTGACTATCGAGTTCCCGTTCGATGACAAACGTTGAGTTAGTACGAGCAACCTCGTCAAGCGCTTCAAAATCGGAAATCAATCGCTCCACGCTGTCACTGTTTGGCAACCGTGCTAACGCGATAAAGTCAGTACTCCCCATCGTGAAGAAGACTTTTGTTACCCCTTCAATACCCGCAATAGCTTGCCCACTCTCGGTATGGGATTGATCATCCTTCGTAAATATCTGTACAAGGATTGTTACTCCAAGTCCGAATTCGTCGAGATCGAGGTCTAATCGTTCGTTTGTGATGACCCCAGCATCACGGAGATTGTTGAGGCGGTAATGAATGGTCGATAACGGAATCCCCGTTGCGTCACTCACCGCTTCGGTACTCGTCGTCTCGAGTTCTTCTAACGATTTCAAAATCTGGATATCTTTCTCGTCCATACGCTGTGACTCATGCCATAGTTCGTAGCTACTTCAGCTTATTCACTAAATGCGGCCTCAGTTTCGAATAGATGACGAACTTACCGTAATACGCTCGGAGTAATGCCGCGTTCCTTCACTTATTCCCAATCTACCACATACCCTCGACCAACAGAATATGGGGGCCCCAAACACATTCCGATTTCACATTCCGGCAGGCTTAGCTATCATCGGGTTGGGTCTTCTCTGGGGAGCCGGGTTCCCCGCAATTGACATCGTCGTTTCACAGCTTCCCCCACTAGGTGCTGCTGGGATTCGATATGCTGTCTCTGGCTGTATCGTCCTCGGGTATGCACGATTGACTACGGACCGGTTGCGACCAGAAACGACACGCGAACTCCTGAGTATCAGCATCGTTGGCGGGTTCATGTTTGGTGGCTATCAAGCGGGTCTCTACTTGGGCACACAGCACATTACAGGCGCCGTCGCATCCGTCGTCACCACGATGTCGCCAGTCGTCGCAGCTCTTGTTGCAGTCCCCATCCTCGGGGAATCCCGTGGACTTCCCGACGTGATTGGGTTCTGTCTCGGCATAAGTGGCGTTGTAGTTCTCTCACAACCATCAGTGGGTACTACATCACTATCGTCGACGGCACTCGGTGTCGGCTTGGTCTTTCTCGGAACGATACTGTTTGCAGTTGGATCTGTGACAATCCAGTTATTCGACGAAGGGCTCCCTATGGAAGCACTCCAAGGGTGGGCAATGCTAGTTGGGGCAACACTCCTGTTTTGTGGTAGCTTTCTTCGTGGTGAATCGGTGCCGGATGTACAGTCGCTTTCCCCAGTAGCAGTTGTCTCGTTGGTATACATCACTCTCGTCGCTGGAGCCGGAGGGTATCTATTGTACTTCCGGTTGGTAAGAGAGGTTGGCGCGACTGAAACGACACTTGTCGCGTATCTGGAACCAGTAGCTGCAACGGTCGTATCAGTCCTACTCCTTGGCCAAACAATTAGTATGACAACCGTTGTCGGGTTTGTGGCCGTGGCTGCAGGGTTCACACTTGTCAGTCGTTCCACAATGCGCCAAGCGATTGTCAGCCTCCGAGAAACAGATTCATCGGCACATACGGACCACGAAGTTCGTAGTGATTGATGTTGGAAAACGCATTGTTCTGGGTTGCAAATGCAGTCGGATTGGTCGCATTTGCACTCGTTGGTGCCAGTAAAGCCATTCGAGAGGGATTTGATCCGTTTGGCGTCAGTGTGGTTGGGCTCGTTACTGCATTTGGCGGCGGCACAACACGGGATCTCCTCGTCTTGCGAATCCCACTTTCGCTCCAGACACTTTCAAATATCGGGTTTGGAGTGCTTGGAGTGATTTTAGCCGCAGCACTCTCGGTGCTCCTCGATGAGCCGCATCGGCATCCGGTCTCACTGGTTGCCGATGCAATCGGCCTTGGCGCGTTCGCAACCACCGGAGCAATCGTGGCGACCCATGCCGGAGTGTCTCCCTTCGGCGTAGTTGCTGTCGCGACAATTAATGCCGTTGGCGGAGGAGCATTCGCTGATATTCTTCTTGATCGTCCCCCGTTTATTCTACTTCAGGACTTTTATGCGAGCTGTGCCGTGCTTGGTGGAGGTCTCTACTGGCTACTGTCGATTCATTTTGGAACCGGTGCGCTCGCAGCCGGTGGATGTGCGACCATGACAGTGGGATCACGACTTATTGCAGTCAGATATGGATGGGAGTTACCGAATGTTCGCAACTATACGACTGGAACCACTCGATAACACCGGCATCAAATAAAACCAATCAGTTTGGTCAGTGATATTATGGGCTTCGCGAGTGCTTCGAAGAGGCGATGGCCTGACGCCACGTGGTGACGTAGTCGTCTGTTCTGTCTTTCTCGCCCTCAAGGGGTGGAGGGCCTTAGAGATGGAACAGTCCACGATCAGCGACGGGAGTGACGACGAATTCCCACCTGGGAAACGTCTCGAAGCATCGAATTACCGATTGATCAAGGCAGGAATCGCGACGATTCCGGATATGGAAACCCTCCAGGAGTGCGTTGCCTACGAGAACGCCCACCAGAATCGAACGCAAATTCTGCGCCGGCTCAAGTGGAAGGCTGAAGAGCTGCGTGAGAACGAAGAGTAAGCTCTAATCTTAACCAACACACTCCGCGTGAATTTCCCCCTTGTTGGTTAATCCGCTGTACCAGTACTGTTGGATCCTTATGAGTTGGACGCCAACTCTGGGAATCGACCGAGAGAAGGAATGCCTAGTGGCCGGAAGAAGCCCGATATCCCCCTGAAAGAGGGCTGTTCCAAACCGTTATTTAATACCCCGAGAACAACCCTTTATCTGGATAATGAATCCCCTCCTTCTAGGTCACGTCATAATTTTCGCACTATCTGCGATTGCCTGCGTGGCGACTATTCCACAAGCACGGAAGATACAGCATCCGGAGACACGTGAAGGACTGATCGTCTTCCTCGGTTCCGTTGCTCTGTGGTCTGGAGGGTACATTGGCTATCTTCTCGCACCGACGCGTGCCGGGAAACTCGCTTTCTATATATTTGGCTTCATCTTTGCGTTCGTCGCCGTTGGGGCCTGGCTGTACTTTTGTGCTGCATATACCGGTCGGCCACCTCGACACGCCCCATTCCGAAACCTCATTCTCGGGACGTTCCTCTTTTTCACCGCTCTCAAAGTCACGAATCCACTCCACAATCTCTACTTTACGACGGAATGGATCACAGAACCATTCCCACACCTCGTGATCCATCACGAACTGCTCTACTGGATCGTCTTGGGGTTATCATATGCCGCCATCGCTGTCGGATTCTTCGTACTGATGGAGCGGTTCCATCATACTGGGAGTGACAGCCGTCCGCTCGTCGTGCTCGTTGGACTCTCAGGCCTCCCAGCTGTTGCAACGATTATTGGCGGCCAGGTCGACTGGCTGCTCCCATTAATGTATGAGCCGCCTGGCGTCGCCCTCTTCGCCGTTGGAACGCTCTTCTTCTACAGACAACGGTTTGAGGCAATCCGATTAACCGGGGAGTCAGAGAAACCCGCAATCTTCCTCGACCAAGAAACCCGGATTCAGGATTACAATCAAGCGGCTCGCAAACTGTTTCCAACCCTTGAGGATTCCTTTGGCGAACCGCTTGAGGCTGTGAATACCGCACTCGCAGATCATCTCACCAAACAAGATATCCTGACAATTACGCAGGAAGGTGAAACACGGTATTATGACGTGTCGAGCACGCCATTCTTAGCAGGTGAGGTAACGACCGGCCAATTAGTGACGGTTACCGACGTAACTGAACGCGAGTCATATCGACAGCGACTCGAAGAGAAAACCGAACAACTCGAGGCGTTAAATCGCGTGGTTCGACACGATATCCGGAACGATATGACCGTGATTCTCGGATGGGCCGAGATCCTCAAAGACCATATCGATGAAGATGGGGAAGACGCTCTGGACCGAGTGTTACAGAAGTCCCGGCACGTAATTCAGTTCACAGAGGTCGCACGTGAGTTCGTTGAATCACTCTCAGAAGAAGGAACAGCTGAATTAGAAGAAATCCAGCTTCAGCCACTTCTTGACGCTGAGCTCGCTGCAGTACGTGATTCGTTCCCGAACGCGCAGTTTCACGTATCGGGTGAACTCTGCGACGTGTCGGTACAGGCAAACGAGATGCTTTCTTCGGTTTTCCGGAATATCCTCGAGAATGCGGTCCGACACAACGACAAAGAGACCCCTGAGATCACCGTCTCCTGTGAAGAGAACTCAGAGACTGTCCGGTACCGGATTACAGATAATGGACCTGGCATTCCTGACCAACAGAAAGAACAAATCTTCGGGAAAGGGGAGAAAGGATTGGACAGTCCAGGATCAGGGATTGGTCTATATCTCGTCCATCTCCTGACGGACCAATTCGGTGGTGACGTATGGGTCGAGGACAACGACCCAACTGGTTCAGTCTTCGTCGTCGAACTGCCTATCCATAAACCGTCGAATAAGACGTCTTAGTACTGAATTTCAGTATATCCTAGTCGGCGAGCCGTCGCTTCCAAAAAGTGGGGGTGGCTGCCATACGACTCGCGAGGATCGCCCCTTGAGTCGCCGTTCCGATCAATATCCGGAATGAGTGAGTGCGGACATTCAAATACCGAGTCGGGACCAAACTGAGTGACTCAATCCCCTCAGAAATCATGGGCAAGAAGCTGTACTCAGACGATGAACTCCTCAATCGGCTCCAGAAGTTCGCTGAGGAACTCGGTCGTCCCCCATCGCAGAGTGAGATGGACGATTCAGGACCTCATGCTTCGAAGACGTACGGGAATCGGTTCGAGTCGTGGAATAACGCACTCGAGGCTGCCGGACTTCAAACCGGAACGAATGATCCAGACGGACGACCATCGACGTCCGAAGAGGACCTCCTTACTGATCTCAAATCGGTTGCCGACATCGTGGGAGGAACCCCGTCAGAGCGTGAATACAGTGCTCACGGAAAGTATTCGGTGAAGACATACTGCAAGCGATTTGGAGGGTGGAATGCAGCACTACGGGCGGCCGATTTTGAGCCGAACGTTGAAATGAACCTCTCCGAAGAGAGACTCATTACTGCCTTACAGGGGTTCGCTGAGAAACTGGGTCGACCGCCCACAACAGATGAAATGGACCGGAGTGGCCCCTACACCTCGGATTCGTACAAGCGAGCGTTTGGAACCTGGAATCGTGCTCTTCGACAGGCTGAGTTGGAAGTCCACTCCGTATGGGATGTGAGCGAGGAGGATCTGATATCCGAACTCAACCGTCTCGCCGAAGAGCTAGGCCATGTCCCTCGGAAGGATGAAATGCGAAACCAAGGGAAATGGAGTGCAGCAGTCTATCAGGAGCGATTCGGTTCGTGGAATGAAGCTCTCCGAGCTGCCGGCTTCGAGCCGAATGAGCGGTGGCGAATTCCACGGGAGGAGTTATTAGCCGAACTGCGGGCTGTTGCGAATGAGCTGGGCCACCCACCGACAACAACGGAAATGAACGAACACGGGAAGTTTACCATCGATCCGTATCAGCGTGAATTCGGAACGTGGCGAACGGCCCTTCAAGCGGCCGACCCGGACTATCTAGAAAACTACCGTCAGTCAGATACTGAGATAGTTCCGTTTGGCTCGAACTGGCCACAGATTCGTGAGGAGATCATCACCCGTGACAACGAGTCCTGCCTGCGCTGCGGTATGGGCCGTGAAGCTCACCGCGAGAAATTCGGTCGTGATCTCCCGGTTCACCACCGGATTCCTCGACGCCGGTTCTACAACGACCCAGACCAGTCGGTCGACGATGCAGATGTACCGAGTAACCTGCTGACTCTCTGTATCCCGTGCCATCGCCGACTCGAACGGCTGCCAGTCCAACCAGTAGTTGACTAACAAGCGAAGTCCCACGTTCAGCACAAAGGTATCTGCCGGCGAACAGAGCGTCTACCTCCCGCCGACGTGACTTCGCCACCTGTTTTTCGTGCCCCCAGAGAGGGGCGAGGGCTCCTTCGAAAGCTCTCAGAGGTGACTTCCAGTGAGTCAACAACAGAGTCCCGACAACGTCTCGGTCGACAATATTCCCGTCGATATCGACAACACGCAATCAGCGGAGGTCGATCCCGCCGACATCCCCAACGAAATCGAATCCATCACCCGTGGGCTCGCCGGTGAGCAGCCGCCGACGAATCCCATAGTGGTTCTCAAGGCGGCCCGGTGGTGGTACATTCACGGCAAGGGCGGCACGGATCCCGCCTTCCAGTGGGCCATCGAGTGGGCGCGTCATCTTGCGACCGACACGCCCAGTGACGTCGAGCGGTTCGACGAGTTCCTCGAGTACCTCGTCTCGGTTGGCTTTGCGGAGGAACGCCACGAGCTCCGCTGACCGACAGAGCGGTTTTTTGAACGCCCCTGAGGGGTGCGGCGCGGTCTGAGCAGACGCAGTTGCCGTGAACTTGATTCGGTGAACACAATGGCTACGACCAGTGATTCGTCGGTCTCCTTCGACCAGACCGACACGCGATCCGACGAGATGAACAGTACGATCGAACAGTGGATCGACGACCTCGTCGCCGGCGTCGACGACGCGCAGGCCAGCGCGGAGTTCCAGGAGTGGCTTGACGTCCAGAGTCGCTTCCACGACTACTCGTATCGGAACACGCTCCTCATCAAGCGGCAGTGTCCCGAGGCAACCCGCGTGGCTGGCTACCGGACGTGGCAGGAGGAGTTCGACCGTCACGTCACGGAGGGTGAGTCGGCCATCTGGATCTGGGCGCCAATCATCGCGAAACAGTGCCCGGAGTGCGAGAACTCCCCGAGCTACCACGAGGACAGCGACTGTGACTACGATGAGACGCCACCCGAGGAGTGGTCCGAGGGGCTGGTCGGGTTCAAGCCCGCGCCGGTGTTCGACGTCTCCCAGACCGAGGGCGAACCGCTTCCCGACCTGGACACGGAAGCGAATGGGGACGCCGGCGACCTCGTCGTACAGTTGACTGACGCCGCTGACGACCTCGGCGTGACGGTGCGGATCGTTCCAGCCGAGGAGTGGACCCACGGCGAGGCGAAGGGCATCTGCGAGCAGCTGAGCCTCGTCGACGTCCAACCGCTCGTCGAGGTGCGTGATCGGGCGAACGAGGCGGACCTCGCGCGGACGCTAATTCACGAGTACGCCCACGCTCTGCTCCACTTCGACGTCGACGACGACACGGAGCGTTCGAAACGCGAAGTCGAGGCCGAAGCCGTCGCGTACGTCGTCGGGCGGTACTGCGGGCTCGACACTAGTGGGTCGGCGTTCTACCTCGCTGCGTGGGAGTCGGACGAGTCCGAGGTCGTTCACGATCGGCTCGGACGGATCAGTTCCACAGCAGAAGAGCTCATCGACGTGCTCGAAAGCGAATTTTCGTCCCAATCCAGTTAACCAACAGAGTGATTGATTCCTTCCGCTCTGTTGGTTAAGTTTTTCACGCCCGCGGAGGGGCGGAGGCGCGTTCTGACCTCCGTCGAATCATGACTGAACCCTATCTCACGACGGTCCTCGAGGAAGCCGAGCACGTTGCCGAGCAACACGACCAGGTCGCCCGAACGACAGACAACCAAGCCCACGAGTACCTCCGATACGCCGTCCTCCGGGTGCTCGAAGGCGAGGCAGAACACCTCCCGGCGGACTTTACACCGATCGACGGCGTGACCGTCGGCTACGGGAACGACGAGGCGATGTTCGATAGCTGGGGCTCCAGCGAAGACTGGTGGGAGACCGTCCCGCCACAGGAGGCGTGTACCCGCTTCCGGGTGTTCTTCCCGGACGACCACCAGACGGTTCCCCGCGACATCGTCGACGTGATGGCCGCGCTCGGGGCCTGGCGCGTCTGGACTGGATGCGCAGCCGCGTGCGGCTCCTACGACCATCGCGAGCGCCGTGAGATCCACTACCTCTGGCCGGAAGGCCATACGGTGGAGGAAGTGCTCCACGAGCGCCTCAGTGGCCCTACTGAAGTCGTCGCTCCCGACGGTGGCCGAACGGGCGACGTTCGCGACCGACTGGTCGTCGACGAGAACGCACAGTCGAAGGACGAACTCGAGCCCCGCACGAGGCGTGCCGTCGCCGAAGCGATGGACGTCTCGCTCCTTTCGAAAGGTGGCCGCTATGAGGTACAGTCCGCGTCCGGGAACCGGTACGAAGTCGACGTCATCGACGAGTCGTGTACCTGTCCCGACTGGCAGCAGCGTTCACCCGAGGGCGGCTGTAAACACCTGCGTCGCGTCGATCACGAGATCAAACGGGGCCGCGTTCCCCGACCAGACGGCCGCCTTCCCTCCCCGTAGGGTAACGATTGAGCTACTCCATGGGGCGGACTGTGTCGCCATCCCGACTGACCCGGTCGAACGTTGAGAGATACGCGATCCGGTCGTGAACCTCGTCGGTATCCAGCTCCAGTTCGGCGGCCAGTTCGTCGACGGTCATCGGCTCGTCGAGTGCTTGGAGGACTTCGAGCCCCCGGTAGTACCTGTTCGTGAGCTCCTGGACGCGATCCTCGATCGGTGTGGTCACTCTGTACCGCTCCTCGAGTTCGACCAGCGCCTCGTTCGCGAACGTGGCGAACTGATCGTCACCCAGGCGTTCAATCTGGGCTTCGAGTTCATCCCGGACGACATCGTAATCGAGACCGGCCTGCACGAGCATATTCATGTCCTCGATGTCGTCGTCACGACCTGCGATCAGTTTGAACAGGAAGATATCCTCGGTGCTGACCAGCCGGACCGTCAGTCGATCCGTATCGAGGAACGGCTCGCTGCGCTCTTGCATACCGTCGGTGAGCACGAGCTTGTTCGCGACCTGCCGGTTGAAGATGTCGAGGCGGCAACCATCGTCGTTCTCGACGCAGCTCGTCGCCCCCAGCGCCCGATAATCTGGATCTAGCGATTGAACTTCTACATACCCGAGGTCCATCAGGACGGCCCACAGCTGGCCGTACGCGTCGCCATCCGGGACGACCAGGTCGATATCTTTCGTCGCCCCCTTGAGGTCGCGCAGCGACATCGCACCACCACCGATCAGGTAGACCGTGAGTGGGGCTGAGAGGCCATCCGCAATTCGCTGGAACTCGTTCTCGATGTACTCGCGTCTGAATGTTGGTCTCATGGTGATAGTGGCACCTCGTAGTCAGCCGCCAGCTTTTGGAACTCGTCCCACTCCGGGAGCCGGTCGTCGTCGACCTCGCCGTGCGTCTCGAGGTAGCGCAGCAAGGCGTCGATTTCGTCTTCGAGGTCATACTTCGCCGCCTGCTCTCGGAGGTCCTCCTCGTCGACGTCGACCTGGCTGAGCAGGAGGAGACAGTACGAACGGTGACGGCTGCCGTTGTCGATCAGCAGCGTGTGACAGCAGAGCTCCGCCGGCGAAACTGCGTCGAGGTCCTCGGAGTAGAGGTAGTAGCGGTGGCCGGTGAGCAGGAACTGGAGGTCATAGGCCGCGAATCGAGCGAGGCCGGTTTCGTGGAATGCCTCTGCGTCGATCTCCGTCTCGGTCTGGGTGAGGAATTCGTCGTAATCCTCCCAGAGAATCGTCCCCTTCGGGGCGACGGCTTCGAGGCGCTGGCGATGCAGATGGTGTGCGAGTTCCCGGGCGAACTCGTGGAGGCGGTCGAAGTCGGCGTTGAACTCGTAGTAGCCGTCGGCCGTCCCGGCGAGCCCACGGTCGCGAAACCGCTTGAGGACGCGGTTGACCGTGTTGCGGTAGTTGTCGCTCCGGCCGGCGATCTCGGAGACGGTTCGCGGCTGGTCGAGGTAGTACAGTACTTCGAGTGCCTTGCCGGTCAGCAGTTCGGGGAAGTCGATGTGGGAGTGCTGGCGGACGAGGTCCTGGTAGCGTTCGACGGCGCGAGCATCCGAGGGGACGACTCGTTTTCGCCGGCCATCGCGTTCCGTGTAGACGAGCCCCTTCTCGACGAGGTCGGCGACGGCACGAGAGAGGTAACTCTCGCTGTGGTCGAGCTTCGTCGCGAGTTCGGAGATCGTGTCGCCGCGGTTGACCGTGGCGAGGACCTCGAGTTCGATGCGCCGGAGCACGGTGTAACACAGTACGAAACTTGCATATAAAGAAGTTTCGAGTAGTGTTACAGCCAGCGGTCGCGAGAACTGTCTCCGTCGGCTTAACCAACAAAACTATGGATTCGTGGCCCGTGTTGGTTAACACGAGAGTAGCCGATGTCCTACGAATCCCCGACCCCACCGGCGAACCTCCCGACGGAGATCGTCAACACGCTCAACGAGTCGGACCCGGAGCAGCTCCGAGACGTTGCGACGTACGCTGAAGCGCTCGCCGAGCACAAGGAACGAGAGGCCCGTCTCGAGGAGTCGGCAGATCAAGAAGAGGTCGAGGAGCGCCCCGATGACCTCCCAGACGACGTGCCGGCGAAGGCGACGATCACGATCAAGGAGATCAACGACAACCGCTACTACTACTACTGGCAGTGGCGGGAAGGCGATTCGGTGACGTCGAAGTACAAAGGGCCAGTGAATCCCGACGAGTAAACGAGATGGAACTGTAGCCTGATGTCGTTTCAACGTGATTCGTAGCGTAGCAGATGACACCCCCCAGAGTGTGAATGGGTCCGGTCAACCCGGACGAGTAAAACTCGATGATGGAGGACACCCACCCCACGTTTCCGTCGTAACTGGATGTGGGTGGAGGGGGTGGCGCTGATTTTGAAGGGACCACACCCCGGTATTTCCGTCGTTTCTCCACCGTCTCCGCATCATCGATGGTACCGACGACAAAGAAATCGTAGGACACACCCCCCGTTTTCGAGTTGTAAATGGGAGAGGGAAAGGGGAAGGCACAGTACATCAACTGGCACGTCAAATCTCTTGGCTCACCCACCCCCGTTTTCGAGTAGTAACGAGACATCCCGCCGAATGACACCCCCCATTTTCGAGTTGTAACGCATCACGCGGGATACGAACACCCCCCGTTTTCGAGAAGTAAGTGCGGGGAAAATACGGGCGAGATCAGTTCTTACTCCGGAACTGCTTCAGCCGTTCGCGGACAACAGCGCTGATAGTCGCCTCTTCGTGAGCTAGATCTTCGAATCGGGAATCCTCACGGATCGTCTCCATGATCGTTTCAGGATCCTCGGAGAGGGAGAAATACATATGCACTCCCCTGCCTCGCCCCTTGCCTCGACGCTCAAAGTCCAGTACACCGTACGTACTCTGCTCTGTGACGTGATTTACGAAGGTCTCACGACTGTACTGGTCCGCGTCCATCGTATCAGCAATGAATTGGTACGTCTTGAACGCAGGTCCAGCAGGGATCCACTCAGGATGTTCTCTTGCGTAGTTGGCCGTCGCCGCCACGGCGTAGATGGAGAGTTTCTTTTGAGTCGAAATGCCGCTGATATGGCGGAGCTTGCGGTTTTCGGTGTATTTCTCCTGGGCATCACGGACATCGGCTTCGGTAACTGTGTCGGCTCCACGCCGCTCGGCTAATTCACCAGCCCATCTGAGGAGATCAATCGCTTTTCGCGCATCCCCGTGGGTTTGGGATCCGAACGCAGCAACAAGCGGAACAACGTCATCTGCAAGTGAGTCTGGTTTGAAGGCGTCCCGTCGGTTGCGGAGAATACTGCGGAGCTGGTTCGCATCGTAATCGTCGAAGAAGATGTCGTCAGGGTTGTAGGAACTCTGTGCGCGGCTGTTGAGGTCCTTCATGAAGTCGGCGTAGTTCGTGATTGTCGTGAGCGAGATGGGGCCATCAAAGTCGGCGAGTTTGCGAGCCCGTGAAAGCTGGTAGATGAGAGAATTGTACTCTGCTTCCTGATACGGCCCCTCGAGCATATCGATCTCATCGAGGATGAAGATGACCCCATCGTAATACTCTCGCATGAGTTCGTACAGTCGCTCGAGCTTCTGATCCGTTGAGACGCCGGTTTGGGGAACACCAGGATCAACGCCGAGGTCGTCGGCAGCAGCTTTGACTAACCGATAGACAGCCCGATCTGCTGTCTTCGGCCCCTCGCAGTTGATTGAAATGACCCCGAAGGTCTTGCCTTGGGATTCACACAGTTCGACGATCTGTTTGCAGACCGCATGAATGATGAGCGACTTCCCAGTTCCAGATGGCCCGCTTAGGAGCATATCGGGGATCCCCTCATTCTGGAGAACCGGTTTTAGATTGTCGACGACACGGCCCAGCTGGTCGTCACGACCGACGATACGATCCTCGTCGATGATGGTATCTGACCGGACGAGGTCTTTGTTCGCGAAAACGCCACCGGACGACTCGGTTTGGAGACGATCACGAATTGAGATGCCGCCACCGTCGCCGTTAGTTGCTTCTTGAGACGAATCGGCGGGATCTGATCCGTTTTCGAAGGTCGTTTGTGACGTGCCAGGAGATGCCACCTCCCCATCCCTCGATTCAGGAGTTTCAGGATCAGCAGCAGAAGATTGACGATCCTCCTCACCTTCCGGATTATTCGATCCTGCTCTACGTCCCTCTCGTCCCATTATGAACCCCCTCGAACTCTGGGTATAAAAATATGGACCCTTGTGGAGTTGTAACCGGGCGAAAACAGGCTATCTAACGACTACAACCGCGTATCCTCTGAATGAGCCAGATACCGTCTTCGGAATCTATCACCCTCCGTTGTCGAGTTGTAACAGTTCGACGAAGCTCGCTATCGTCGAACTTACTCGATGACCCAGACCCCCCGTTTTCGTGTTGTAAGGAGAAGGGAGTCAAAGTGAGTCTCGAAGCAAAATCCACATAATCTGAATTTTGTGAATGATGCTCTGGGTGATACGGTCTTACTCACACTCCCCGTTTTCGAGTAGTAAGCACCAGAATAGTAGCGAAAGAACGACGCTTGTAGGACCTGTTCACGAATGAGAGTAATACCGGGTTTCAGACATGGTAGCTGGTGAAGCTGATTTGGTGATCTCGAATGTTGCACCCTCTCCCCCCTTTTTCGAGTTGTAAGTCGATGGGAACAGGCCACACCAAACGCTATGTGACGAGCGTTGAGTTAACAGAAGTTGGCGTAGAGGCAATGAGACGTGATAGTACGCGGGATCAGAACCACGGACGAGATGAAGAGGTTATCTACTCCAGAGGTGTCAATTGTCTAGCCGGAGCTAGACAATTTGTTTTCTTTGTCTCTAGTGCGGTTATGATAAGGTAACGTGTAACATAAACTTTCGCATTCCTAGCTACAATTTAGAAAATGAAATACTCAGCCTCTCTATCGCGTATATCCGCCACAATCGGCTGTTTTGTAGTCCCTCTTGCTGTTCACCCCTCCCCACCGTCACGAGTTTACAACTCGAAAAAGGGGGGAGGGGGTCGTCAGGTCCAGTCCGTGATACCGACTATATGTGTTCCGTTGAGTTCTCGTCGGATGTCGGTCCGATCCCAGTCAATAGGTGTCCGTATGCTCTCGACGCCTCGGACCAGCTGCGACTCGTAGTACGACTCGATTTCCTCTTGGCATTCGATTCGCCAAACATCGCGTCGCTAAGCCCTTGATGCCCGAAGCAGGCGACGAGGATCCACTTCAGTGCTCCGACCGAGTTCCCCGTACATATCGGACTACCATAAAATCGTGTCTATCAACTCATCTGTCAAATGAAGATGCCAGTAGAATAGTCCGGATCAGCTTGCTGATGTCGTCTGGAACGCATTATGCTGGACGACGAGCGTTGTCCAATACACGTCCCCTTGGTACCGAACCAGATACGTGCCGCTCAGGTCACCTTCACCCTCCTCGTCGAGCCCGTGGGGCTGTTCGTGTCCGCGAAACCGATCTGCGAGCGCCACAAGCGCATCAGACGGCGTCTCATCGGGCCCGACAACGTACGGTCCGTCCGTGATCGCCGTCTCGACGATCTCTCGCTGGGCGTCTGGGAGGTCCGCAAGTTCGAACGTAAACCGCTCGCGCATCTGTTGGCCGTACTCGGCGGCTGTTGCCACCTGGTCGGGCGTGTAGCGATAGGTGTTCAGCGTCGTGTCGTAGGCGTCGTCGATGACCCATTCGGCTTCTGTTCCGTCGTCCCAGATGATGTACGAGTACTCCGACTCGGGGACAAGGACGGATTGTTCGCGCTCGGCGTCTGTATAGAGGAACGTCGTCCCGATTCCGATCGGGTCACCATTAGCGAGTCCGTGGGCAGCAAATTCCTCTTGATCAACTTCGGGGAGGTCAGCGAACTGAATAGCCTCTGCCTCGGTTACCGATCCGGTGACGATATCCACTTTCACGGAGTATCTGGTGGCCGGCGTTTCCTCAATCACCTCGTATGCCAGCTCGTAGACGCCGTCTTGGTAGGCGATATGTTGCTGTTCGGGTAGTGGCGGCCGTGTCGCCTTCGTTGTCGTGCCACCGTCGAGAATCCGATCGAACAGTTGTGCCGTTTCGTCGTTGCCTTCAGCAGGGCGGACTGTATAGAGGACCTTCGTCGGGAGTTTCGCGTCGGCAATCGTCGTCAGTTCGAGGCGTGCTGTAGGGGCTTCTGCAGCGGCGTTGCTTCCACCCAACCCACCGGGACTGGTGCAGCCAGCGATTACTGCGGGGAGGGACGTGGCGACGGTCGCAAGGAAGGCACGGCGGCGCATAATTGTGATTCCACGGAGGCGCTCGAAAAGCCTTGTGTCGGACGGACGAAGACAGCAAAAGCTCCGGAAACAGTGGAGGGTGAAGACTATTAACCAACAAACTCTGTTCCTGATTCGGATTGTTGGTTAACGGCCCGTACTTATCCATTGTCAAATTCGGACTGTGAACAAGCCGTCCTCTCAGTATATTGAGATGAAGGGTTGTAGTACTGTCTACCTTGTACTGAAACTCCCGTCGGGCAATTTTGAGTGGATTCAGCATCCCGAATTCGCGGGAATAGGGATCTCTTTCGGCATCTCCCGGGAGAGCGCGGCCATCCAGCAAGGCGTTCTTGACACAGGGCTATTCGTATCTCTCATCAGTACTTCCCGAATTTACCCCGCTTACCCCGTGGTCGAGCAATTTTAGCGAAATAGTAGTGAGCCGGGAGCTCGTCGAGGTATTTTCTACTGTCTCAAATCGGCCCGACGAGGTTCTCCTTCGATTTGAGGGCGTTATAGTGTCTTGCATATCGCGGTTTTCGTCCAAAGAAAGACGCGATATGCAGTGTGCGAAGGCCGCCGGCTCTCTCCGGCCGAGGGGCCATCTCTGGAGTCCCAGCTTCCGAAATGTATTAGTTTAAACGAACCGTATCGTCTACTGAGTCACCGGGGCGATTGTCGTCCCAACGACCAGCCTGACGTATCCGGTTTGCTTCCTCGAGAGCCCTCTCTGTGAGTCCGTCTCACGGGTCCCTGATGTTGATGACCGCGGCGCGCATCCTGTAGGGTATGGACTGTCCTGCGTGCGGTGGCCCGGTCACACTCGAGGTCGGGCCGGACCGACCGCCGCCGACGTCACTGTCCGACGCGGTGCTCGATGCTGCTGAAGACGAGCGGCTCGACGTCGTCCGGACGTGCTGGGACTGTGGGTGGCAAGAGGAGCGCCAGCTCCGCGTTGAGGCAATCGAGACGACCGCCGGCGATGCAGATGCGATCGAGCGGGCCGGTCTTCTCGAGGAGATTACCGATGAACTCGAAGCCATCGAGGCGCTCGGGACGCTGGAGGACACGCTCGCGGAGGTTCGTCGACAGCGACGGCTGGAGCCAGCGGCAGAAGACACGAACGAGGACGCGACGGAGTAAGTATGATGACTGGCTCTGAGCCACTCTATGACGTTCGTGAGCGCACCGGGAACCCCGAGCATCCACCGATCGATGACGTCGTCGACCTTGTTCTCGAGCGAGCAGAGCACCCACGTGTGGACCACCAAAACGCCCACCTAGACGAAGCGATGGCGACTGTCGTCGACAGATATGGCTCGGAGACTATTCGGACCGTTATCTATCGGGTTCTCGTTGAGGAGTATCCGTTTCGAACTGCTACGGCGGACCTTGACGTCGACAACGTCGACGGCGTCCGAATCGGGACAACAGCCACCCGGTTCCTGGCAGAGCTGCCCGCACAGAGTGACGATTGAGTTCGACATTCCCGATTCCTGACGCTCAGAGCGTGTACTGTACAGCCCCGAAACCGTTACCAGCGTCTGTCCGAAACGTACGCATCGTATGGACCCAAGCGACGAGTTGCAGCGAGTTCATTTTCACTCGCCGGCGTCGCTCGTCGAGCGCCTCGACGCTATTGCGGAGGTCTACGACACGAACCGATCTGCCCTGCTCATCGAGGCCCTCCGCAAGTATCTCGACAAGACCGCGGACAGTGAGCCGTTCCGGGAGCTCGTCGCGACGAAGTACTACGACGACCAACTCGACTTCGAGACGGTCACGCAGCTGGTCGGCGCCGAGACCGCTCAGCGGTTCCGCCTCCTCAAAGCGGATCTCGAAGACGAGCCACTCGATCTCGCTGCCCCCGACGACGTCGACGTCTACGATGGCGACCCGACAGCGGTTGATGCCGAGGTCCGCCAGCTGTATGAGCGGTATCAGGCGGCCGAGAGCGACGCCGAACGTCGAAAGATTGCCCTCGAGATGGGGGCCCTCGACGGCCGGCGGCATGCGGATATCTACGCCGCACTCCAGGACGAGTAATGGGTTTCTGCCACATCAGCGACGGAGACATCTGTAACTGGCCGGCTCACCGATACTAGCGGTATCTCGACAGCTAACTCCCTTAGCCATCAGGGTCACGTCCGTCGAGTTTGCTCGTGAGATACTGCTCCCTGCTCGCGTGGCATCGGAGACAGCAAAGAAAGCCCTCGACCGCTCGACTACCCGCGACCCACGCTGCGCGTCTCGTTGGACTCGGTGCTTGCGGGATCGGAGAACGGTCGAGACGGCCTCGCCCTTTCTGAGTCCGCCAGGCTGGCGCTCGGGATAGCGAACGACGACATCGGCTGTCCGGTGTTTCTCGAACGGCCCGCGCCGCTCGCCGCTGGCGCCCTCCGCGTCGCTCGCGACCGACCATTCCGGGCGGTCTGCCTGCAGTAGCGGGCGGACTGCCGGGCTAAATTGAATGTGCCCTCGACGCCAGCGGGAAAGCGCGGGGGGTTGCGCGGCGTGGCTGCTCACCCCCCACGCTTTCTCCGCTGGTCGCTCGCTCCGGGCGGGTCGGCGCGCGGCGCTGGTTGTATCCCTCCGTGCGGGCGCGCTCTCGCTCGCGCCCGGTAGGGCGCTCGCGAAGGCGCGAGCGAGAGCGCGCAGACGGCTCTGTCGGTCGTGACGTCGAGGAAATCCCCGTGCTGGAACACGGGGTGTCGGGCGCTGTGGTGAGCGCCTTCGGGTTACTGCAATGTCGAGTAACAACGCGAGCGAAAAGACGGTTTCGGACGTACAGAATACGACCACCGAGGAACGCGGTCACGAGTCGACGGTCGAACACGAACCGTCGGGGCGGTCGGCCTGTCCGGAGTGTGAGGGCCAGGTGATCACCGAAGACGAGCAGTCGTTCTGCACGGACTGTGGGCTGATCGTTGCCGACGAGTGGGTCGACCTGAGCCCGACGCTGAACGACCTGGGGCTGGTCGGAGACGCCGACCAGAGCATCGAGACGGTGGACCCGCTGCGGACGGACAAGGGCCTGCACACGAAGATCGGGCGGAACACCGACGGTCGCGGTAATCCCCTGAGCAACGAGCAGTGGGAGAAGGTCCAAAGCCTCCGGAAGTGGCACAAGCGGATGCAGTTCGGCGAGAAGCGCAAGCGAACGAAGCGGCTCAACGAGGGGCTGCGGGACGTCGAGATGATCGGCGGCAACCTGAGCTTGCCGGACCACGTCGTCAAGATGGCAGCACAGTTCCTCCGAAGCGCCTCGGAAGCGCGGCTGCCGGGCGGACGGATGGCCTGGGAGGCACTCGCCGGCGGCGCCGTCCTCCTAGCCGCGCGGGCCTCATCGGTCGACCGGGACGAGATCGACGTCGCGGTCGCGACGCACACCAAAGCGCCCCACGAGCGGGTATGCGCTGCGGCGCGGAAGATACGGTGCGAATGCGGGTTCGACGCGCCGCTCATCAGACCCAACGCCGTGATGGCGGTCGTCGACGCCCTCGATGACGACGCCATCCCCGGGGCGCGAGCCGTGCGGACGTGGCGACTGGCCCAACACCTGATGAAACTCGGCGATCAGGTGCCGGTCGGGCCGGGAACGCCACGGTGCACCGTCGCGGCGTCAGCGCTGTACGCGGCGGATCGCCTGCTCTCGCGCAAGCACCTCACCCAGGAGCAGGTCGCTGTGGCGGCGAGCACGATCGTGCCGACGTCCAGAAACCGGATCGCGCGGTACAGTCGGGAGCTCGTCGATGCCTACGAAACTGAACACGGCACCGACGACCCGGGTGTCGGCCTCGAAGCGGAACAGGACACCCTGCGCTGAACGGGGCGCTCCCCCGTTTTTTAGTGGCGACCACCGCCCGTGGACGCCCCGCCGCCCCACCCACCGCTCCGTGCTCGCTCCCTGCGGTCGCTGCGCGCGCAGCCACAACCTCGCTGACAGGCGCGTCACGCAGCTGGTGAGACTATATCTGGAACTAGCTCCGGACGGTTTTCGACATCTGACCGTCCGCCCAAACTGACTCCTCATAGATATCAACCTCAACCTCCGCCGATTCCGGGAGGTCACCTACGTCGACTATTACGATAACCGGATGAACTCGGTCCACTTTCTTGCTTACAGTTGCCAAACTCTCCTGCTGATTTTCTGTCAACCTAACCCGATTCCCACTCGATACCGCTTTCACCTCCACCGCATAGTACGCCAACAGATCCGTCGTCGGGTCTACCTCCTCTCGCGAATGGGGCGGACTTGGCGTGCCCTCCACTGGTGTCAGTGCCTGCACCATGAGAATATCGTCAGGTATCCAGCCTTGCGAATACCCCCAGTCACCATCCTCCGGCAACGTAACACCCTCCAATACCCCTATATGAACTTCCTCCGTCAGATTCCGACTCTTCGAATGAATCCGGATGTCGTCTCTGCTATACTTCTTCCCCTCAGGCCGGTCAATCACGTGTGTAATAATCGCCTCCTCCAGCGGCTCTGGGAAACCCCCGTATCGCCCTGCAATCATCTCTGCAATCAATCCCACATCCATCCTCGACAAATCATACGTAACCATCGGTCTCTACTTTCTCCGTCCTTCTACCAGCCGCTTTGTATTAGGTGGTTCCGTGCCCAAACAGCTCCCAATTCTGAACTGCTAAGGTTCGACTCGTGTCTGAAAGGCCGATTCATCCGTAAGAGCCACTCTCAACGGAATCTACGAATTCTGTAGGTTTGTCGTACCCACGAGGAGCGGAGTGAGAAACGAATGAAGGCTGTTCCATCATATACAGTCGATAGAGAGACTGCAGGGACGCTCCGCGAATGGCTGTTCGAGAACGCGGTCGAGAAACACGGCGAGTCCGAGATCTCCGAGCCACTCGCTGAACTGGCGGCCGCCATCGATGGCGTGCTCTACGAGCAGGCAGAGGCCGTCGAACTCGGTGTATGGGCACAGACGGATCCTCTGGGTCACCGAGACACATCACACGTCGACGGGAGCTCAGTCGATGAGCCCCGATCAGATGACGCACGCGACCCAGCCGAGCCTGCTGCTCTCGATGTGGGAATCAGCAAGCCAGATCGCATCTATGACACGCTTCCCGATTCGGCCTGGCAGCTCGATCACGAGCAGTCCATGACGAACCAGGAGCGATCCCCGTCAGCAGCGTCTCACGGCAGAGCGACACCGACAGAGACCTCCCGCACACGACGGCAACAGCACCGTCCATCAGTCCGGTATCGCACCGCGTACGAGTGTTCCGTGTGCGGGAGCGTTCGTGAGTTAGAAACCTCGCTTCGAGTCTGTGCGTTCGTCGATGAGTGTCCCAGCTGCGGAGCAGTCGCTCGCTTTACTGCGGACGGGATTCCCACACCGTTCAGGAAGAGCTGAAGACGCCTATTACAGTCTCTTTCAGCCAGTTCCCTTGACTGTCGGAGATAGCTACGGGAACACCTGATAGAAGCCGGTCAAGCCGGTTTGACGGATTCGATCACAGGTATCGATGAACGTCGCTCCCTGATCGTCCTCTCTGTGTTGCTCGATGAAATCCGGATAGCCGAGCAACTGGAGGTACGCATTAGCAAACTGGATGAGCGTCTTCACTGCGGCCTTCATGAAGTGGTATGGTTCGATGTAGCCCGCATCAGCCCAGTCTGCCTGATACAAGCCCCACTCAGTGAGCGGATCATAGGGTAAGGGATCGTCATCTATCTCGGGGTAGTACCGCTCGAAGGCATCTCGATCTGCCTCATTGAACCGGTCAAGCGGGATGACTCCTGCTGTCCAACCCTGATTAGCATCCTCGAGGAGACTGTCCTGATATCCTCCGCGATGGACTACAAGCGGTCGGAGAACATAGAGCAGATTGATGTACGCCATGTGGGCCGCGATGTGATCACGAAGATCAGTGTTTGCCTCCCGAACCTCGTCCAGAAAGTCCCGTCCCCGGTTGTTCGAGAGCGAGATGAACTCTTTTCGAATGTCGTCGATAGCATACTTCTCCGCGGTCTTGAGGGCAAGTGTATCGAAAACGCCGGTGATCAGGGAGATCGCATTGTCGAAATGGTACTGGACGTTGAGCTGCGTCCGGTTATCTGGCTCCTGGAAATACTGATAGCCAATCTCATCGACGGCGATAAGCAAGTTCTGAAATCGGATGCTAAATCCTCGTAGATAGTCGTCATTTGCGTCGGCCTCCACGTGATACCGCGGAACCAACGACCGGAAGAGATGCCAGTACCAGCCGAACATTCCGACGGTGAGGTTCGGACTAGCGTAGAACTGCTCCCGGTACCGGAGGTAGAGCCCGAGATATTCGACTGCCTCGCTGAGGCTCATGATGTTCAACTGCCCACCGGGGAAGTGCGCTTCGAACCACCGTCGGTTGGTGAGGAGGACCGCTCGGTTCGTGATGAACAGGTGTCCCTCATCACGATGGTTGAGCGCGGCGTGGACGAACACCTGCCGGACTGTCGCCAGCTCTCGATCGGTGACGTCCTCTACTTCGGTCGCATACGCGTCGACGTCATCCGAGAAGACTCGTGCTGTAGTCCGCCGAATCGCCCGTTCCTGATATCCGAACAGGTGCGAGAATGACGTGGTTGTTTGCTCCCCATCATCATCGCTCCGGACAACTCGAGCCCCGTTCTCTGCCGTCTCAATTGTATACGGTGGGATACACTCAAGCTCCTCATGCCGTGGCGTGTCTGGCGACCGAATGAATTCGAACTCGCGGTTCGCTGCATAGTCGAGTACCCGCTGGGCGGCATCGTTACCATCGGCGAGCTGCTCGTTCAGTGACGCGGTATCCACCAGTACGCGCAGCGGGCCCTCACCGTCACGTGAATCATGGTCTCGACGGATGATATCGCGTGGGTTCATACCTGTGTCTCGTAGTGCCGGCAAGTCAACGCTGTGGACACGTCAACAAGCCCCTCCACCTTGTTTTTGAATACGATCGGAATTTTGTATCGAATGACTAATTCGAACTCGATCCAATGTCACATCAATAGCTGGACCAGCCAGAAGACGGGGTTGGAAGATATTGCCGACAGAATCTGCCACATCCGATTTGTTCATCCACAGTCTCCACGATTCTTAACCAACACATATCTATTGGATGATTTTGTGTTGGTTAAGGAAGCTAAGAAGGATGAGGCAAGGCTAAAGCAGGTCTGAGACTATATTCTATGTAAGAAACGCAGGTATGAGTCTCATAGAACAATCGCAAAATATACGCCAGGGGCTCTCGACTCGAGAAAGTCGACTCTTTGCACGACTCGCTGGCGCGGGGCACCAGATCATCTCCGTTGACGATATCGAGACGACGCTGGAGGTTTCCCCAAACACCGCCCGCGAGATTGCCTCCCGGCTCACCGAGAAGGGCTGGCTCGACCGACTGTTTCCCGGCCGATACCTCATCATCCCACTCGCAGCCGGTGAAGAGGGCCTGTACACCACCAACGAGTACCTCATCGCCGCCCACGTCGCCGATCCAATGTACATCGGCTACTACAGCGCCCTCAGCCACCACGGGCTGACCGAACAGGTCCCACGGACGGTGTACGTCGTTACGCCGACCCGAGCGCAAAGCCGGGAGATCCACGGTGTTTCGTACCGCGTCACGACAGTCACCGAGGGAAAATTCTTCGGCGTTGAGCCGACATCGGTCGAGGGTACGACCGTTCAGGTCAGCGACCTGGAAAAGACGCTGGTCGACTGTGCGGACCACCCCGAGTTCTGTGGTGGTCTTCGGGAACTTGCGACCGCGATGCGCACCGCCGACGAACGGGGTTGCGACTGGGACACGGTCGGCGAGTATCTCAAGCGCCTCGACAACGGCGCGGCGACCAAGCGGATCGTCTACCTCGCCGACCAGCTCGGCATTAACCTCCCCGCCCGCGAAGAGCTCGTCGCGTCGTTCACGAGTGGCTATTCCCCACTGGACCCCACGCGACCCGACACCGGGTCGACCGACAGTACGTATCGCCTCCGGATCAACGTCGAGCCAGCCATGCTGGAGCCCATGGAGTCCTGACCAAGGTACGAAGTCCGCGTACCTTCTCTGCAGCGTCGAGAACGGTGCTGTTCGACGACGAACTACGAGTTTGTGCCACCATCGACGGCGTCGAGATCGGGCTCGTCGAACTCGAGGGCTGCCGCGACGGCATCCGGAAGCTCCGGGCGAGGGGCCGATTCGTGGCGCTCGATTTTCTCGGTCTTGCGCGTGTTCTCGTAGAGGGCGCGTGCGACCGGAAGCCCACGGAGATACTTGTAGTCGTGGAGGACTTCGACGCCCCGCTCCGTAAATCCGTAGAACTGGGCGGGGAGATCACGTTTCCCCTCGCTTGGATCGTACGTGTAGCGTGTGAGGAGCCCGGCGTCGATCAACGTCTCCAACTGGTCTTTGATGGCCGCCTGACTCTTTCCGGTCATATACTCGAGTTCGGCGAGCGACATCAGATGGGCGGGATGGCCCAGCAGCTCCTGGATGATGAGATGGCGCGTATCCTGGGACAGCAGCTTGAACAGCCGTTGCTGTTCCGCGAACGGCCCTGCATCGGCCGCGCCAGTGTCGGTTTCGCTCATACGTGATGGTACGAGGTAGGGCGCAATAACAATTAATCGAACGGCAGAAGAACTCATCAAGGGTGTTCGAGGGCGAATTTTCATCTTACCCAGTTAACCACGCAAAGGCGGTGTTTTCTGATCTGTTGGTTACCTTTTTCTGCGTCCGCAGGGAGCATTCTGACCTTCGTCGAACATTACCTCGCCATATTAGAGTCCAGGATATTATCGTTCAGACTATTATAGTTTTGCCTCTAAAACTCGAAACACGTATGTATCTCCCACCACGACTGGGTGTATGGACCAGTTCGTCAATCGGCTCGATGAACTCGATCGGTTGCAGGCCCTCTACGAGAGTGAGGCTGCAGAGCTCGCCATTATCTATGGGCGCCGTCAAATCGGCAAGAGCGAACTTGTCCGCCAATCGATTGCCGACCGCGACGATGCTGTGTACTATCAGGCAGTCCAGGGAACAGCGACGACACAGCTCAGGCGATTCGTCGAAGCAGCAGCGACGACCTATCCAGACATCACGGCCGTCAAAGAGGAATGGGAACCGCTCTTGACGTACCTCACCGACAGAGACGCCATCATCGTCATCGACGAATTCCCGTACCTCATCGAATCGAACGAGGGACTTCCGTCGGTCATTCAACACCTGTGGGATACGGCTGTCGACGAGAGTCAGGCAACGCTCGTACTCACAGGCTCTGCAATCGGTATGATTCATACGCACGTCCTCGATGGCGGTGCGCCACTCTACGGCCGGGTATCCCAGACACCGAATGGCCGCCTCGAACTCACCCAGCTGCCGTTTCGCTCCATCCAGGAGTTCGTGCCGACGTACGATCCCGAAGAACGGGTGTTCGTCTATGGCGTCTTCGGCGGCACACCCCGATATCTCAGCCCACTCGATTCATCACAGAACCTCGGAGAGAACATCACACGGCTGCTGTGCGACCCGGATGGCCCACTCCACGACGAGCCCGAAACCGTCCTCCAGATGGAACTCAACGAGGTGAACACGTATTTTTCTGTTCTAGAGTCGATGGCCAGCGGGAACCGCAGTCGGAATGAAATCGCTCAGGGAGCCGGCATCGAGAGCACCAACACGTCGTACTACTTCGACCGGCTGGAAACCCTCCAGATCATCGAGAAACACCATCCAGCACTCGCCGACCCGGCACGCAGCAAGCGGACGCGATACCAGATTCGGGACCCCGTGTTCCGGTTTTACTTCCGGTATCTCTACGGCCGCGGGGGACAGTACGAACTCTACGGCGAGAACGCCTACGCGGATCTCATCGAACCGGAATTGCCCGACTTCGTCAGCGAAACGTTCGAATCGCTCTGTCACCAGGCGGTGCCGGCGCTCTATGCAGACTACCAGCTCACGCAGGTGCCAAGCCAGTGGTGGTACAAGGGCCGAGAGGTAGATGTCGTCGCCCCAACTGACGAGTCAACGCTGATCGTTGGCGAAGCGAAGTTCACCAGTACACCCCTCGGCTATGATGTGCTTTCGAATCTCGAAGATGACGTGGAGCACATCGACTGGACACCCAAGGGAGGTGATGAGCCGACCTATGAATTCGCCCTGTTCAGTCGTTCTGGCTTCAAACGCTCCGTTGAGGAAGCTGCAGACGAGCGTGATGACCTCCGTCTCTTCGATCTCTCCGATATTGTTGCCATCCTCGAGGGTGACTGATTCGAATCTTGAATCGAAAGGGCATATCATTCAGGCCGCTCTCGAGATAGCGTTCGCAGACGATTTGTTGGAGGATGAAGTCCAATTAAACGTCGAGCCGTTCGTTGATCGCGCCCAAGAGAACGGTCTCGGTATCGACGAACAGGAGGTTTGGGATGTGATCGACGATCGAACAGGCGAGGGCGAAGAGCCAGCAACGTACAGCTGGGTTCGTCTCAACAAGTTCCGCAAATTCGAACGCCACGATCGATGCTTCCCGTGGACAACTGAGGACGAGCTTCGAACCGCAGTCGACGCTCTCCCGTCCCCGACACCGAGTCCGGAGTGCAAAAAGAGCGAGAAACGGTGACCTATCTTGCCCTACTCGCTTGACGTTACACTTATCAGAGCTAGTTGGCCCGGTAGTTTACTCTCGGGTAAACTACTTTACTACGCCCGGTCGAATACATCGGTATGGACGCTGGTTCGGGTATCGTCGACGACACGACATCACGGGAACTCGTCCACTTCATTACACAGCAGACACGGTTTTCGCTTATCAGCGATATTCTCGCTCACCCCCAACAGCATCCCTCGATGTGCGAACTCGAGGAACTCAATCCCAGCGTGAGCGAAGCGGCCGTCTACAAAAACGTGCAGAAACTCATCGACGCCGGCATCGTCGAGGAGGTTGCCCTGGACGACAACCAGCGCCGGCAGGGCTACCCTTGGAAGTTCTATGGGCTCACGGAGGAGGGGCGGGAGTTCCTAGAGGAGCACAACCTGCTCGCTGCGGAGGAGACGCTCCAGCAGATCTACGACACCATCTCTGACAAACCCGAGAAGATGGTCAAGTACGAGAACGTCCCCCGTCCCGACGACGTCTAACGACACATACTATTCGCGAATAGTTTGCTATTCAAACTCTTCAGCCCGTGACGGGACGACATCTGATTAACCAACAAATCTATGTCGATACGCACTTTGTTGGTTAATGCGAGGCGACCGCCGACATCTTACGAGCCACCGACGCCGCTGCCGGAGCTCCCGACAGAGATCGTCACCACACTCACTAGTTGTGTCCAGACCAAGTCAAGCACGTCGCACGTGACCCCGAAAAGCTCGTGCGGTCCGCCCTGAAGGGGAAGTGGGATGTCAAATCGGCTTGCCTCGATCAACAGTCGGGGAAAAGTTCTTATGCTGGAACCGCTTTTTTGTGATAGACGCGACTGGAGGATCCTACGATGACGTTCCAAGAACAACTCCGCTCAATAGAAGAGCGATACGGCGTAAGCGAGAGCGAACATGCCCGGGAGCTCGGGCGCACCGTTGCGGACCTTCAGGATTAACGCGGTTATTCTGCCTCTTCGAGGAACGAGACGAATTCCGCTTTTCCATTACCTTCGGTAGCGATGAGTTCGTCGTGCCCAGCACGCGTGACAGAGTCAGTAAGGAAGTTCGTACAGAGTTCGGTGTGGAGTTCTCCATAATGCTCGTACGCTTCTGAGCGGGTGAAATCTAGGTCATACTCTGCCAGAACGATCTCAATACCATTTTTCCGCAGCACGGTGTCACACCCCCATTCAGCAAGCAACGAGAATGCTGTCGTATTCCGCCGAACCGTGAGGAGCCGTTTCGACTCGGTAATGTACTCGTTGACCCACGATTTCCAATCGTACTCTTCAGTCGCAAAGTCCGGGAATGAGAACCCGGTTTCGATGCTCTCCAGATACCACTGAGCCATACTGATCGACGTCCGGTGATTCGCATTGGGCAACGCGTGTTTCAGAATAAGCGTAGACATCAGCTGCCCTGCAACATCAACGGCGGTTCCACTCCAATCAACACGTGCGATAGCGTCGGGAATCCGCTCCAGCTCGATTTGCTTGTAAATTTCGAGCTTCGCTTCCTCTTCGAGCGCTTTCTCCTCAATGATTTCCTCGAAGATCTGAAGCAACCGTACCGTAATCATCCGGTCCTGTGGCGACATTTCATCAAGCACATCTTCAAACTCGTCGTCAAGATCCTCAACCGTTCCACTCGCCCCACGATTCGTATACAGTACAAAGAACTCCTTATCAAGATCGTAGTCCTCAATGATCGCATCTTGCCCGGATGTCGTTATTTCATCTTTGTCCCGAGTGACATAGGCGAGAGAGTACTGAGAGTCCTCGGGGTGATGGTAGTAGACACGGCCATTCATCCCATCAGCGTAAATGATAGGCCAATTTAAAACACCCTACATCCAGAAGCTCATCAAGACCGGTATCGTCAACGTGGTCTCCCTAAACGACGACCAGCGCCAGCGGGGGTATCCCTGGACATTCTACAAGTTCAAGCTACTCAAGATGCGAAGTGTATAGGCGTCGACACTCATCAAGCCACTCGATCTCGTGGTATGCCACGTCGTTCTGAATGTCGTATTCAAGCGGGAGTGGATCCGAACGGTGGGCTGTAAACGTGAGGTTGATCTCGATACAGGGCCCGTGCTCGGAGACGCATTCGAAGCCATCGTCAACGGGGTAGACAACGCTAAACCAGCGAATCTGGAACCCAAAGTGGTCACACACATCTCTGACGACGGCAGCGTCACAATAGGGCGTGTGGACCCACAGTTCCCCGCCAGCGTAGGCCTGATCTTTGACGCACCAGACTGCATCAAGGGAGCGGAGAAACTCGGCAGCGCGATTGTAGTGTGCTTCAGTCAGGCGGTCCCACCAGTGGTACTCCTCGACGTCGTCAACGAGGAGCTGGAGGCAATCTCCACACACATCATACGCCCGTTCATCAAGGGAGATTTCGTGGAGTTTGTCGGACTGGGTGGTGTCACACGCATCGCACGGCGGGGAAGCACCACTACCCTGGCATCCGGTGGATGATCGCTGTTCGGTGTGGTTGGAACACCCGCTGTTTGCACTCCCTGGCTTCTGAGATTCGTTTGAGTCGGTATTCTCGGTCATTGGTATCTAACCGAGAACCGTCAGTCACGCCGTGTGACTGGGCTCCCGGCTAGCACCGGACCGGCGATCGGCCACTCATCTATCGCCACAGAGAGCAGGTTGGTGTAAATAGTTTCTGTGGGTCCAACCGAGGACACCGGCCAGCGTCCAGCTATCGACGACAGCTGATATTGGAGAAATAAATCGTGTGCAACCGCATCTTGAAGTGAAACTACCGTGCCTGTGGGTAACACACCCTAACTAATTTTAATACAATTGCCACGATATTCCAGGTTGACGTCCGAGACACCCCTCAAACCGAGAGAGTTCAACACGATGATCATCACTCGCCTCATCCCGCGGCGTGCTCGTTCTCGCTTAGCCGCGGGTCCCGTGTTCGGCGAGTGCCTACAAGATCAGCGTGCGAAGAGCCCGGGCGCAAACCGCCGGATCCACGTCGACTTCGAATACGAGAGTTCGACGCAATCCGGCGACGTCCGGACACTCTCACCCGCATAACTCGGCCCCCATACGGACTACCCGTCACGGGTCGGGGAACACGGGATTGCCGCCTGCCTGTGCCCAGTACTCGCTCAGGACACAGCCTGATGCGAGTGCGGGATGCCAGGCTCGCGGCTGATTGGTTTCCGTTCGTTTCGATACAGGAGCGAGCGGACTCCGTCCGCGCTGAGCGTACGGAAGTCGTTAGCCAACAACTCCGCAGCGAGAGCTGCGGCTACGTCGAGCCCCGGAGTCTCCGCTGGCGAGGGACGCCGGACTTTGAATCCGGAGGTCGCCGGTTCGATTCCGGCCGGGGCGACATGCCGACGTGGTGTAATCCGGCGAGCATACGGTCCTGTCACGGCCGTGATCCGGGTTCAAATCCCGGCGTCGGCGTGGATGCGTGGCGTGGCCACGTGGGGATACCCATCGAGGTAGGCAGCCCGTTGGTGCGATCAGCTGGATCGTTCCGACGATGCTGGGCCCAGCAGGGTCTGCAACCTACATGAGCCGGTGTGGTATTCCCGGGAGCACCCGAAGTACGCCCCCGCGATGAGACGCGCAACCACGACCACCCGTTCGTGGTTGCGCAGCTGGAAAGTCGTACAGATAGATAATCAGCTGCCGAACGCTCGGCAGTCCCGTGAGCCGATGGTCCAGCGGACGACGATCTGTGCATCGGGCGCACAGGACCGAGGTTCGAATCCTCGTCGGCTCACTGTGCCGTGACTGGGTATTGGGGAACCCAGCGGCCTGCTATGCCGTGGCCGTCTGCTATCGGTCTCCCGGTTCGAATCCGGGTCGCGGCGTCATGACAACGAATGTCTGCCCTACCTGCGAGGAGGAAGCGTTCCGTCACGTCCCGCTCGGTGAAACAACGTCCATCGACACGATTGGAAGCGTGGAAATCTGCGTCACCGAGGACGGCGCATACTTCCACGGAACGAGGTGACCGCCATCCATCCCTGCCGTGACTGGATGCTGATGAACACATTCGCCTCGGTAGTAAAGCTCAGAAGCTGAGTAATGCGCGTCTTTCGGTGTCCTGGTGAGAAACGCGAGGCGGGCTCATCGGAGCAAGTTCCGACGGAGATGGTGAGACATGCGGATAGGCGACCGCGCTCGGTTTGAAACCGAGAGCCGGGAGTCTTCGGAGTTCGACTCTCCGTCTCACCGTTGGCGGGGTTTCCCTAGCTTGGTCAAGGGACTGTGTTGGAACCGCAGCGTCCGCAAGGACACGAGTGTTCAAATCGCTCTCCCGCCGCTGCGTGCCGAAGTGATTCGCAGAGTCGCCGGCGATTCTCGAATTGCGCCGCCATGCCAGAGTGGTCGAACGGACACGGTCGAGACCCGTGTGGTTAGTCCTTCCCAGGTTCGAATCCTGGTGGCGGCATCCGGCCGTCGTGCCGGGAGACAATCATTGCTTCACCGTTCCGTCGCCGTACTCAAGTGGTCAACGAGAAGTGGCTCAGACCCGCTGGCGTAGGTCCTTCCGAGGTTCGAATCCTCGCGGCGACATTTTCTCCCTGTGGTGTAGCGGCTACGATGCCTCCCTGTAGAGGAGGAGACGCACGTTCGAGTCGTGCTGGGGAGACTGCGGGACGGTGGAAGAGCCTGGCATTCACACACTCTCGCCGAGTTTTCACCGGAGACCCGGTGCGACGGTGAGAGTTCCTTCATCTCACTTGTAACGAGAACACGCAGGTTCGAATCCTGCCCGTCCCACTAGCCGACGACCCGTTCCAGACGAGGCCAACCCGCTCCAGTGGAGTAGCGGCCAAACTCACGGCCCTCTCACGGCCGAGCCCCCGGTTCGAATCCGGGCTGGAGCATTCTCCAACAGTCCGAGACCTCTCACTTCCAGCCGACGAAACTGAGGGACGGACAGCTGTGGAGAACTGAGAGATGTCCATGAGTGAGTTCCGAATTGTGTGCTGCGGGATAGGATAATGGCAGTCCACGGGGCTCATATCCCCGAGGCCCAGGTTCGACTCCTGGTCCCGCAATGGAGGACAACAGTGACATCCTCCGCGCCGTGAACGGCGCCGCTTCCCTGCGTAGGAATACCAGCTAGTCGCTGGCAGTGGGTTTCGACCCGAACTCACTGAGCGTCATCTGCTCTGATTGGCTCTGCTCGGTGTGGGTCGTGGTGCTGTCACAGGCACTCCCATCCCGAGGCGAGTCATTGCCTGCCGGTTTCAGCGGCACGCTCTCTCCCCACGGGTCTGCCCGCTGTGCGATATTGATAGCGCCGTTTATATCGCCCTCAAACGTCGTGACGTGGCACTCGTCGTGCGTACAGTGAAACTCTCCGCCACCGTCTCGATAGCCGATGTGACCGCACTCGTGGCACATCTGCGACGTGTACGCGGCATTGACGTACATCGTCGGGATTCCCGCTTCGGTGGCTTTGTCCTCGATACGGTCCTGCAATCGAGCGAACGCCCACGCATGAAGCCGCCGGTTCATGAATTCGCCGCAATCAAGCGACTCGCGGATGTACGTCAGGTCTTCCATCACCAGAACCGGCTTCTCGAATTGCCGGGCGTACTCGACAGCCTGTCGAGACGCCTTCTCGACAATATCGGTAAGGGCGTTTTGATAGTGGTCGAATCGCTCGTCGATCCGCCACTCGGCTGCGTCTCGCTCTTGCAGTCGTTTCAGTGTGGTGTACATCTCTTTGCGGAGATGCTTCGCACGGCTCCCGTCACACACAAGCGGGCGGGTCGGTGAACCGTCTTTGAGGGCACAGCCCATAATAAGAGACGATTCACCAATGTCCAGACCGATGTGCGTCACATCGTCGTTGTCGGTATCGTGATCGGGCTCTTCGACAGGATACTCGACAGCGACGTGTAGCATCCATGATGTTCGATTCTGTATCAGTTGGAGTTGACCGGGCGAGACATTCCCGGCCAGCAGGTCGGCCCACAGATGTTCCTGTTCGGGGTTGATGCGAAGCGGAATCCAGAAATTCGTCCCGCGTCCGGGTTGGGGGACTTCCCACACGTAGCTGTGTGTTCGGTCCTCCGAGTAGTCGAAGCGAGCGGCACGGTTGACCATTCGTGTCGGGTGGCCGTCGCTCAATTCCTGTGCATCATCCAACGACGGCACGTAGTTTTTGAGCGCGTCTTTGACCTGATACGGCAGGTCGTAGGAAGTCACAATGTCGTTGACTGCTGACTGCGTATCAGCGCCAGCCTCGAACGCCTCGTGTAGCCCTTCGTGATACAGGTCGTGGAGTTCCTGTAGCTTTCGCTCTTTGTGGGCTGTCGGCGGCGCGAGTGTCGCTTCGAGCGTCTTAGTCGGCATCGGCGGCCTCTAATCCCTTCTCGATTAGCTCGCGGTATGCTCGTGGGTGGCGGATACCGTTCTCACGGGCGTATTCTTTGACCCGTTCGTGTAGGTCGCCGTCCCGCTCCATATCC
The DNA here is from genome assembly GCF_004765795.1 of Halorussus marinus. Classification (GTDB taxonomy): domain Archaea; phylum Halobacteriota; class Halobacteria; order Halobacteriales; family Haladaptataceae; genus Halorussus; species Halorussus marinus. The sequence goes on along the minus strand of NZ_SBIV01000007.1, from coordinate 32,700 downwards.
ACGTCGGTTCGCACAGAGCTATGTAAGTAGCCGTGTAAGTAAACACTTACGTCCGGTATTCAGTTAGACGACAGTCCTGGCGGTTGTCGCCCGAAGATTACACGATTCCCTCCCGCCCTGTTCGTTTCTCGGTTCCGACCAGTTGGAACACTCTTCACTCACGGGAAGGGCGGGATTCCCTCGATGTATCAAGATGAGCCTATTCGATACAGTCGAACTCTACGACGACGTCCACCTGCCAGAGTACCCCGAAGGGATTACTCCTGCCGAGGATGTCGACTGGCAGACGAAAGGCATCGATCGACCGACCATGACCACATTTCGGATTACGGCGGACGGTCGGCTCCTCGAAGAGGAGTGGCACACCGAAGCGGTCCCGCCAGAAGACCGGCCATACGCGAGCCGTGACGACGTCGACGAGGACGATTTTCGCTACATGGCCGGCAGTCGGAACCGAGTCCACGACGGCTGGATCGAACGAGAGGACTACCACGGCCGCTTCAAGCTCAAACACTCCTTCGAGGATCTCGATACACTCGTCACGTATCAAGTGACGTTCACGCACGGGCAACTCGAGGGCTTCGAACGCCTGCGATAATCCGTGCGTATCCGCCGCACCTCAGCGCTTGATTTCGTCCCTACTGCGCTCCCGGAGTCTCCGTTGGCGAGAGACGCCACCCTTTCAAGGTGGAGTTCGGGGGTTCGATTCCCCTCGGGAGCACTCGGGGAGGCTGGCCCTGACAGCGTTTATTCCGTGTCTGACATAGCGGGCAGCCACGGATCTGTGACGCTGTCACGGTCGGCTTTCCCCAAGCGTGTGGTCGTCGAGGTGGTGCGTTTCTTCGCCCGCAAAGCACACCAACGGGAGTCATAGCCCGTCGCACCACCGGTTGCCCGACCGCACGTGGCGACCGTCGAGTCGGAGCGTTGCTTCGCCAGGAACTCGCAGGTTCAAATCCTGTCGGTGGCGCAGTCCATCGAGAACATCCCGGACAAAGAGCGTCCGAGAGGACGCTCGACACCGGTCCCGCTCCGACAGTTTTCCGGTCGCCGTGTCGCCAGTGGCCGTCGATCTGGAGCGCTACGTCGATGGCACGCTACGGGTTCGAATCCCGTCGTTCGCTCCAGAAATTGTTCGGCCACTCGTGTTCCCGTAGCTCAGTCAGGACAGAGCACCGGCCTTCGAAGCCGGGTGTCGCACGTTCGAATCGTGCCGGGAACGTCCAGCCGAGCGATGCGAGGCTGGTTCGGGAAATTTCGCTCCCGAGACTCGCTGCTCGCACCACGTGTGAGCAGCACCAAAATCGGAGTCGCCTGTTGCGGCTCCGGGTGATAGGATGGAATTCAACACGCCAAAGCAAACGGTCGCGGAGGCAACGCGGACCACCAACTACGAAGGTGGGGAAGCGTTCGAGCCTGCCGACCCCCTACTCGCACTGTACAAGCGCACGATCAACCAGCTGCTGGAGGGGTCGTTCTACGAGACCGATGACGAGCAGCTGGCTGCTGTCGTTCGCCAGTTCGATGCCGCCGCAAACGAGGACCCGGAGTTCGTCCTGAAGCTCGCGGCCTATGCTCGCCAGGAGCTCTACTTGCGGGACATCCCACAAGTGCTACTCGTACTGGCAGCCAACGACGACCGATTCAAGGACGACTCCCCCGAGTCGCTCATCCGCGAATGGGCGCCGGCGATCATCCAGCGGATGGACGAGACGGCCACCGCGCTCGCGGTCCACGATCAGCTGTTCGGCGGGACTGCGCCGTGGCCGCTTCGACGCGGGATCGAGGACGCACTGGTGGAGATGGCCGACGCCTACACGCTGGGCAAGTACGACCTGTCGCGGCGCGAGGTGACGCTGCACGACGTCTTCAACCGCGTCCACCCCACGCCCGTCGACGCCGAGCAGGAAGCGCTCTTCGAGCGGTTCATGCGTGGTGGCCTTGACGACTATCCCGACGTCGACCCGTTGCCGGCGCCGAACACGTGGGAGACGGTTATTTCCGAGCGCGGCAACACCCAAGCCGCCTGGGAACTGCTCATCGAGGACGACGAGTACACGCTGCCCATCTTCGCGTCGATCCGGAACCTCCGGAATATGCTCGAAGCCGGCGTGCCGGAGGACACCGTCGTGGATCACCTCGACCTGGAGGCCGTCCGACACGCGCCGCTGTACCCGTTCCGGTACTACCAGGCCTACACCGCGCTGCAAGACGCGGACGTCCAGGCACCGACGGTCGAGCAGTGGCTCGAAGATGCAATTGATGTCGCGGTCGAGACGGTGCCTGGCGGATTCGGCGATACCTTTGTCGCGGTCGACCTGTCAGGGTCGATGGATCAGCCGCTGTCCGCGAACAGCACGCTCCGACTGAAGGAGATCGGTGCGTTGTTCGGTGCGATCCTGGCCGACCAAGGTGCTGACGTCGGCGGGTTCGGCGACGACTTCCAGACCGTTCCGATGCACGTCGACACGCCAGTCCTGCAGCGCCAAGCAGCGGTGTTGGCGATCGACGAGGATACCGGGAACTCGACGAACGGCTGGAAGGCAATCGATTACCTCCGCGAGCGAGGTGAGCCCGTCGAACGCATCGTCGTCTTCACCGATATGCAGATCTGGGACAACACGCCGTTCACGGCCCGCGATTCCCAGACGGTCAAGGACGCGTTCGATGCGTATCGAGACGCGGTGTCTGCGGACACCGCGCTGTATCTCGTCGATCTCGCGGCCTACGGAGACCTAGTGACGCCAGAAGGCTACGAGAACGTCTACAACATCTCGGGATGGTCAGAGAACGTCCTCTCGTTCATCGAACACGCCGAGAATCCGAAGCAGATCATCGATGAAATCGAGGCGTTCGAGCCGACCTAGCCCTGTCCGTATTTTTTGTTTGAGGATGCGCGAGTGGTAGAGTTCGGAAACACGCGGTCGTGCCACGTCCGAGACGGGCGTTCGAACCGCCCTCGCGCATTCGGAGTACAGTTGTCGAACATCTGGCCCGTGAGACGCGCCTCAACGGAGATGAAAATATGGCAGTATCCAGTACTACCGACCCAGAATCGACGACAATTGCCGTCGTGACGATTCGAATCCCCTGCGGCGCAGATGGGGACCTCGTCACTGACGCTGAGAAGCGTCTCTCGCGGCCCGAAACTATCGATGCCGTCACGATTGACGAATTGGATAGTATCGATCCACAGCTGTCGGCCACACTCATTACCGTCGAAATTACGGTCCGGTGGGCTACGGCAATTGGCGAGGAGGAGATCAGAGACAGACTGGCTGGTGTCCCGGGACTTGAGTCAGTCAGACAGATTGCATAGGCCGTTCAGAACGGCATAGCCGAAAGTGTAGTAATCTATTTGACTGTTACCACAATATTGGTAATTATTAGATGTACGATCCGTTTGATGAGACTGCTGCTAGAGTGTTGCTCACAGTCAATCCTGGAGATTCGATCCGAACGGTAGCCCAACATCTCCACACCCCCTACGAAACGGTTCGACAAGCAGTCAATCAACTAGAGGATGCAGGGTATCTTCGATATGATGATGGACTGTTCGTGACCGACGATCGCGTCCGTAAGGCGGCACGAGACCTGCTGGCCACGAGTGCCGCCGTGAATCCACCGTCCATCGAAGAGGCGTACGTACTCCCACAGTTCGGTGACTGGCCCTTCGCCTTTACACAGGTGGACGCCGTCTACGTGTGGACCCAAGGGGGCTATCAGGTTGGTCGCGAGCCCGGCGACTACCCGCTCTTTCTTGCCGTCCTTGAGAAGGACATCGACGCCTGGCAGCGTTTTTTCGAACAGTTTGGAATCCCAACAGGATTTGAGCGACAACCGGAGGAATCGTTTGAAGGTCCTCTCCAAGTCGTCCTCAACGAGCGTTCGGTGCTCAACCCCGACCACGTCGAAGGATATCCAGTCATCTCTCGGCGCGAGACGATAGCGTTTATGCGGGAGCATTATGCGACGTTTCAGTCAGCACTCGCTATGCTCGATCGCATGTACGACGATCTCGATCTCGACGTTTCCTACCGTGAGTCAGAAAGAGAATGCTCGTGAGTTTCACAGCAGCAATTGAATTATCGACCTCCTCCACGGTGAGGTTTAATTGATTGCCGTTGGTTTGACATCGACAGCGTTCCCGGGTTGCTATTTTTGAATAGCCTGCTATTCATACTCTTCAGCCCGCGAAGGGACGATATCTGATTAACCAACAAATCTATGCCGGTACGCACTTTGTTGGTTAACACGAGGCGACCGCTAATGTCCTACGAGCCACCGACGCCGCCAGCCGAACTCCCGACAGAGATCGTCGACACGCTCAACGGCTACTCGCCAGACCAGCTCCAGCATGTCGCACGCTATGCCGAGGAGCTGGCAGAGCACAAAGCCCGCGAGGCCCGCCTCGAGGAGGAGTCGGAGGACGACGAGATCGACGACCGACCCGATGATCTTCCGGACGAGGTCCCGTCGAAGGCAACGATCACGATCAAGGAAATCAACGACAACCGCTACTACTACTGGCAGTGGAGAGAGGGGGACAAGGTCACGTCCAAATATAAAGGGCCAGTCAATCCGGACGAATGAGGGGTCAATACATCCGATTATCGATTTCCCACACCCCGTGTGCTATTTGATTTTGGTGCACTTGAAAAGGGGGGTGGACACACCCCTCGTCCAGAGTGAAAACAGTGGGAACGAGAAAGAATTTGAGATTAAATTAAGCCGTTAATAGTCGATAGAGCCGTTTTTAGGCACGAACAGTCGAACAGGGTTCCACAGTTGAAGCATGGTTTTTTCTATTTGAGACAGACCACACCCCTGATCACGAGTGTATCCACTGATAGGTTCTCATCACACACCCCGTGTGCAAAGTGTAAATGTGCCGTATTCCGACGATAGAGAGATATTAGGCTGGTTTTGTATATTGAGTATGGCCTCGTGGGATGACACAGACGTACTGGATTCCGTGTAAGAGATGAATTGAGTAACAAGTCGAGCAGGAACACCCCGTGTGCAAAATGAAATTCGAACGGTGAACATCAAGAGAGCCGGAGACTGGACCGATTTTCACTTCGATGATGGGGGGATGGTCGACCCTGCGTTTACACTTCGATGACGGGGGGTGTCAGACGCGCGGCTTGCACTTCGATGATGGGGGGTGGGACGACTAGTTCCAATCAGAGATACGCAAATTCACAAGAGGGGCGCCGATTCTACGTTACACATCGATGACGGGGGGCCTCCCACCAGATGTACTTCGGTGTCGGTTCTTACTGACGAGCCGTGAAACCGCGGAATTCAGGCGGTGTATTGGATACAGCGGGCGAATAAACATCGACAGAGGTTAATCTTTTTAATGCTCCGGTGTACAGCAGGCATATGGCCGGTAGTGATCAAGAAGGGGCGGACCAATCCACCCTTGATGAAGAAACTAGTTCTACGTCGGATGGACAGCAGTTAGAATCCGCCCGTGAGGACGCTGCCGGAGACTCAAGCCACAATCAGGGATCGACTGAAGAGAGCGCTCAGCGGTCGATCCGTGATATGCTCGATGATGAGGGGGAGGCATCGGTTTTCGTCAACCGGGATCTCGTCGAGCCTGACACGATTATCGACGAGGAGCGAATCGTCGGCCGTGACGACCAGCTCGAGTCCGTCGTCTCGTTTCTGAAACCGACTCTCCAAGGAAATCGGCCGCCGAATATGCTGCTGTACGGTCCCGCAGGAACAGGTAAGTCACTCATCATCGGGGCCGTCACGCAACAGATCATCGAGCTCTGTCAATCCAAAGGCGAACGGTTCGGCGTTGTCGATATCAACTGCCAGCCAATCAATACGCTCGATCAGGCCGTCTACGAACTCGTCCAAACTGTCGCCCAGGACGTTGGGAGGGAAGTCGGTGTTCCAGAGACCGGCGTATCGACGAAGCGCAAGTACCGACGTCTGTACGAACTCATCAACGAGCACTACAATTCGGTCATTTTCATTCTCGACGAGATCGACCTCTTAGTCGGCCGGCGCGAAAACGACGAACCCGCGTACTCGAAACTCCTCTATCAGCTCTCGCGGGCGAGTAACACGAACGAAATCGAAGGCCGCGTGTCCGTCGCAGCGCTGACGAATGATCCAAAGTTTATGGAAGACATCGACGGGCGTGCCGAGAGCTCGTTCAATCCACGTGACGTCTACTTCCCTGACTACGACGCGAATCAACTGCGCGAAATTCTCGAAAATCGACGCGATGCGTTCCGTCAAGATGCTCTCGAGGATGACGTGATTCCGCTTGTGGCGGCGTTCGCTGCACAGAGTCACGGTGACGCACGGAAGGCGATCGACCTATTCCGCGGTGCCGGCGACCTCGCAGACGAACGAGGAGATGAAGTGGTCACGGAGGACCACGTCCGAGAATCCCAAGAGGAGATCGACAAAGACCGGTCGCTGAAGCTCGTTGAGGGACTCACGACACAAAAGAAGATTTCACTCTACGCAACTGCAGCAGTTGCGCATCACTCGAACCGGACGGGAAGCTCAGTCCCAAGTCCGGTTGGATTCAAAGTCTATCAGTGGGTCACGAACGAACTCGATGCGGACCAGATGACTCGTGAGACGTACGTCAAATATGTCAAAGAACTTTCGACGTACGGGTTGATTTCAACATCTCGGAAAAGCCGCGGACGAGGCGGTGGGATGTATATGGAGTTCACATTCACGGGTGATCCTGAGGCGATGATGACCCGGATCGTCGATGATACGCGCCTGGAAGGAATAGCCCAGCAGGAAGAACTCCTCAGTTCAGTCGTGAATGCGCAGCTGAAAGAATTTCACGAAGAGTGAGAATCTCGGCGAGCACCCGGTGGAGGACACACCCCCCGTGTTCGATGTGTAAAGTCGAGATAGTAGCGGGGCAGAGGTCGAGAGAGTCCTGAACTGGAGTCGGTGATGCAGCGAACAGGAGTAGTCGCTTCCACACCAAATCCCCCGAACGGATAGAAAATGAGATCAAGACACGGGGTCTCGTGACCCCCACCCCCCGTCATCGATGTGTAAACAACAGAAGGTGGAAGGGGGTACTCACGTAGAACAAATCACGAAAGTCGGGTTTGGCGCCACGAGACGGCTGAAAACAAAAGAGATGGCGTAGGAGATCGAGAAGCGTGATAGGGACGCCCCTGTTCGGTTAGTCGAAGCGTCGCTTCTCCTAACCTTCACATCCAAATGCAGTACGGTTCGGGTTGTAACGCACTACATATAAAACTTTGTCAGACAATATGCATTGGTTACAAGAATATAGATTACGTCGCTGAGACGCTCTTCTTCGTGTTAATGGTCTCATCGTCGGTTTTCGCCATTCTATTCCCGTCACCCCCTCCCTCCTCTCATAGTTTTACACATCGATGACGGGGGGAGGGAGTGTGACCGTGGTTCTCTATTGAACCATTCGCTGCCCAGTCACTGGAAATCGGTTAGCTCTGGCTCACGTGTCCCTGCGAGTCCTTGGTGTATCTCCGTGCGGTCCCACCCAAGCGGTGACAGTACACTCTCGACAGCTCTGACGAGTTGCGTCTCGTAGTACGACGCATCGTACGATTCCATCTCTTCGTGCGCCAACGCGACCCGCTCTCGCGAACTCTTCTCGTCGTCGACGACCACGTACTTGATGTCCTGTCCCGGGTGAATGGCGAGGTCCTGGTCGCGAGCCCGCTTTAGCGCCGCCACGTTCTGAGTGGATTGCGAGTACCCTTCCAGCGGCTTGGAGACACGATTCCGTTCGACGAGATCCTCGACCGGCACCGTCCCAGCGTGGAGGCGCTTGACCGCCTCCTGAAGACAGTCGAGTACGGCATCCGGAGATCGAGTCGCGTCGAGCCGTTCGAGACAATCCCGCTGGACGTCCTCGATGAACGGTGGGGTTGAGCGCTGCCGGGCTTCGATACCTCTGATCTTGAAGCCATCGTCGCCGGCCACCTTCCCGAAGTACTTCGTCAACGCGCCGGCGTCGCTCTCGCGCTGCGGCACGAACGCGACCCAGTCGTAGTGGGCTTCGTGTTCAAGCCGAATCTCGACGCGCTCCGTGATCTCCGTCGCGAGCGTCTCGAGGTCCTCGCGGTCATCGTCGTCGACGTCGGGATCCGGGGTCACCCAAATGGAGTCGACGATGCCGTGGACGACGCGCCAGCCGCCAGCTTCCAGCCGCTGTTTCGCCGTCAGCAGAATCTCGCGAGCGAATGCGTTGATTGCCTCGTGGCACTCGATACGGCCGAATTTCGCGTTGCTGAACCCTTGATAGCCGAAGCAGGCGACGAGAATCCACTTCAGCGCACCCGACCGTCCCTCGAGCTCCGTCAGCCGGTCCTCGTCGGGGTCGTCTCGTTCCTTTTCGCGACGGATGGCCGCCTTGATCTCGTCGCGGGCGTCGATGATTGGCTGCAGCACGTCGACGAGGTAGCCCCGGTCGTCGCAGATCGAGTATCCGAGGCCGGGGACGTCGTCGCGGTCGCTGTGGCAGTCACACCGGATAACGTCCGGTGAGACGTTCCGGGTACAGATGATGTTCGGGTACAACGAGGAGAAGTCGAGTTCGTGGACGTTCTCGTGGAGGCCGACCTCGGGCGCGAAGATGAAGCCGCCGCGGTCGGCATCGTGGAGCGTCCCCATCGGCTTGTAGAACTCGTGGCGCCAGGAGTTCCACGGGACGAGGACACCGCGGTCGTGGGCCTCGCAGATCTGGATCGTCGTGAGCACGTTCCCGATCGACGCCCACGCAAGTTCCTGGACGGGCTTTTTCGAGCGCGACACGAGGTCGAAGACGCCGTCGAGGTTCGTCTCCCCGTAGAAGAACGTGTTCGACTCGTCGATGATCGCCCGCCCGGGGACGTTGTACCGCGCCGGGGAGTGACCGACGCGGCCGTAGCTCGAGTACGTCGACCGGCTCGCAAGCTGCTGGTAGTCGACGTCCGGCCACCGGCTCAGCGAGAAGTCGTCGATGCCGGCATCCGTCGCCATCTCGTACAGGGTCGGGACGATCTCGCTCGTCGAGCAGACCAGGACGTCCGGATCGTGTGCGTCGAGCGCCCCTTGGACGGCGGTCAGGATATCCGTCGGCGAGCCGGTGACGGTGTCGCCGGCGACGGACAGCTCCCCATAGATGTCGTTGCTCGCTTCGGTCACTGGGACGCTGAGCCGGAGCGTCGACAGTTCGCTCGCCGGCGTCGGATCGGCGCCGGTCTCCAGACAGTATCGGAACTCTCGCGAGAAGTCGACGTTGAAGCAGGCGAGATCCCCGACTGGATACTCCGACAGCTGACGCGCTTGCCGGGCGAGTGGGGTAACGCGGTCAATGTGGGTGACGTCGACGGCGAGGACTGTCTCCTCGTCCCGCCGAAACCTGGGCCGTCGCGCAGCTGTTTCGGTCGCGACGACATCCGGGTGCTGGTCGTACACCGACTGAAGTGTCGTGAGGTCGAGGTCGGTCGTTGAGTCGCGAGCGGCGACGTAGAAGCGTGGGGTGTAATCATCGCGCTCGGTCGCGACGGCGCCATCGGCGGTTGCCTCCCACTCCAGGATGCGGCCGTCATTCAGGAAATCGATGGTGAATGGCACTATGTGGTCAAGATATTGGCCTTAACAATAAGCCGCGGCGTGTCGCTTCCGAATTTCCGGAACAGACGCGAAGCACCTTCTAAAGTACATATTCGAACGCTTTGTACATTCTCGCCTCTTTCCGGGATTCGCAATTGACTTAACCAACACACTCTGAATTCACCGTCTCAGATGTTGGTTAATCTATGGGGATACTCAATCACACCAGCAATCGAGTAACAACCCTGTAATCAGACTTGCCAAGACCTTCGCTCTACGATGCAACCCCCAAGCTATTCCCTGAATAGCCGATTCTTTTATAATATGAGCTCAAGAAACCCCATTTGGCAACTTGGCAATATCGAGAGCCGGGAACCATATCGGAATCGTTTATATAACGTGGGTATTTCCGAAGAGGGAACACTGCGAAGAAGATTCCAAGATTGCCAAAGTACTATATGGGTGGAGGTATGAAGGGCAAAGTGTCGATGTCCGAGAACCAGAAAACTCTCGAAAATTTGCTCGTTGATGAGCAAGAGATGCACGAAGAGATCCTTCATGATCTCCTGGAAGAGTACATTCGAATTGGCAAGCAGAGTGGGGACCTTATCCCACAAGACCACTTCCGGGAGCTGACGGCAAAGAAAAAGACGCTGATAGTACTGCTGGCACAGAAGGCTCGTGCGGAACTGGACATGGTCGACACCAAGTGGATGACTCCAGGTGAGATTAGCACACAAAGCGGAGTCAATCAGAACACGGTGTACCCCACAGTAAGGGAATTGGATAACGAGGGTCTAGTTGAGAGCGACGACGGCGCCTATCGCATTCCCTCGCATAGTATCGACCAAGTCCGTGACTATATTAACGAAGGTGATACCGATGAGTGACAGCGCTGAAAGTCTAGAGGAACAAGTTGAGGAGCTGAAGCAGCGAGTCACGGAGATCGAAAATCGACTCGATGGGACAGACCAGCCAACCGCTGGAGCGAATCTCAGGGAGTTTGTTGAGGAGAACGATCCCTCGAGTCACACTGAGCGGTCCCTCTATATTGCGTACTACCTCGAAACCCAACGTGGGATTGACGAGTTCACGGTTGGTGATATTGAGGATGCTTATCGTGAGTGTCGAGTCCAACCTGCCGGTAATATGAGCGACGTACTGGGTCGGATGGAAGATCGTGATTGGGTCCTTCGGGCAGGTACTGACGGCCGTGCACAGCTGTGGAAATTGACCGCAACCGCCCTGAAAACCGTCGAGGAGGGTTCGAACAATGGATCTGAATGAACGAATCAACGAGGAGATGGTCGTCGACGATGCGACGATCTTAGAATCGGAGTTCGACCGTGTTAAGAAGCTATTCGACCTGCATAGTGACGGAACTATCAATCTGGATAGTCGAGCTCGGTCGCTCGATGCTGAACTCCAAATTCTGGTGTATTTCATCGGGCAGCGGTTCGCGTCTGAGGCCGACCTAGTGGATGATCCAGAACTGGAGTCGTCATTCTTCTACAGCCGCATCGATAAGAGCGACCGTACTGTTCGGAACTACCTTCAGAAACTCCGCGAAGCGGGGTATCTTTCGAAAGAGGGGCAAAGTCATCACGAACTGCTCGTTGAGAACCTGCCGGAGGCTCTTGATGAAATTGAGGATGCGATGGGGGGTGGTGAATGATGACCACAAAACGACTCTTTAGACGTCCGAAGCACACGGAAGACGTTCTCGGAGAAATCACTAGTGGGGCATCTACTACTGAAGAAGTCGCTGATGGGCTCGGTAATTCGCGCAAGACGGCGATGAATAAAATCCATGATGGTGTCATCCTCGGCCTGATCAACCGAGAAGATGGTCAGCTTTCAGTGACCGAGGACGCAAGACGGGTCGTCCAGCTGCAGGATCTAACCCCTCTACGCGAGGCCTTTGAGAAACTTCCGGGTGTCTCAAAGCTTCTCAATCAGATCCAGGACGACTCTGTGACGTTTGAAGAAGCTGGTCGTCTTATCAGCTTCGAGACTAAATCTGGTGCTGCGGCTGAAGATACTTTTCGAGCATATGGCTCTGTCTATGCCCATTGGATTAGCTATCTTGATCTCGGTACTAGATCTGACGGCGTTCTCGCTTCGAGCCCAGAACAGGTTTCGGTCGAAACGGAGCCCTTAGAAAACCCGCGGGGAGCAAACTGTCCCCGCGTTGCTCCGGAGAAAGTCTTTGAGTTACTTCCTCGCATCTCGAAGGCAGACTCCCGTGAGGATTTGGAGGCGAGTACGGAGATGTCTACAAAAACGGTCGAAAAGACCCTATCGACCTGTTATGCCCTTGGGATTGCTGACTATACCCGTACTGGTCCGGTTGTAACTGACCGAGGAAGGGAGTTGCAACAATCAAGCATTGGCAACCGAAAAAAGATTCTCGCTGAAGAATTACTCCAGATCCCGTTGGTTCGAGCGTTCTGTGAGGAAGCCCCTGATGAGGAATTCAGTGCTGAAACTGTGATGAATCGGGTTTCAGAAGCCCATCTTAAAGGTTGGAGTGAAGTCACCGTTCAGACTCGTGCCAACCGACTCATCCCTTGGCTCACCTACACTGAGATTGCGGATGACGAGACCCACGGAGAATTAGTTCTATCAGCAGAGCCCGATGAACAAGCTGTAACGCCGTAGTTAGATACTGCTCATGAGTTCTTCTGAGGCAGCTCGCCGTGCAGCAGCGGCGCGAATCTCTCCCAGATCGTCAATATTCAGGTCGACTTCCGTGACTCGACCATTCTTTGATTTCGTTACGACATCCCGACTGTGAAGAGCATTAACTGCAGAGGCCACATGGCCTGTCGAACTAATATTGAGCTCATCGGCGATTTGTTCGTAGGTAACCGGCTCATTATGCGCCATTATCGCTGTGATGACTCCTTCAACGTACCGAGGTGATGTCGCTTCATCCTTCGCAGACGTAATCTTGTCTTGGATGGCTTCGTCACTCAGGAATTCCTGATAGGTATGAACACTCCCATCGGCCGTTTCGCTGGGCTGCTCGGTTGGAGTGTTCGATTGTGCTGACAGTTCTTTTTGAAGCGTCTCTACGCGCTCCCGGAGCTGTTCTATCTCGTTCTCTTGCGGGTCCAGACCGAGTGCCTCTCCTAATCGAAGATACGCCTCTGATACTTCTTCGATATTCTCGTTGAGAGCCTCGACACTCTCGACGTGATCGGCTGTCTGCTCCAGCTCCTGAACTCGGTTACGCAACTCTTGGTTCTCCTGACGGAGTTCCTGATTCTCTTCCTGTAGCGAACGTATCTGCTCGTTTTTCTCCTCCCGGATCTCTTCAACAGTGTCCTCGATTGTCTCCGACGTTGCTCCTTGCCCATCAGCCTCAACGAGAGCTTCAGTAAACCGCTCTGCGAGGTCACTAACATCACGAGACCTCTCTAATTCTTCTTGAAGTTCACTAATGCGCTTCTCACGTGCTTCCAACTCAGATCGGAGGCGTTCTATTTCACTCTGTTCGGCCTGTTTTCTTTCAGATATCGTTTCCAGCTCAGAGAGGATATCGTTGCTAACAGACTTCAAATCCGGTCGCTCAATCTCTTCCAGCCCCGGCGTCGCCCCTGCGTCAAAGGTGTATTTTCGACGGAACTGTACTCGCCTGATTTGGTCATTCCAGTCTGTATGGAGAATCGCTTCCCCATCATCGAGATCTTTGACCATCTCCGCATATTCCGATCCCAAGACCCTTCGTACGACCTTTGTGTCATTCTCCCAGGTCAGGCGATGCCAAACGTGCCAGTCGCACTGCGTGATGAAATCTTTCTTGACATCTGCGGGGCGTTGCGAGATGCCACAGAGGCCGAGACCGTGTTTGCGCCCGCGTTTCGCGATCTTGATGAGCATCTGCCCAGCATCATCGAGGCCCGACTCTGGGATATACTCATGAATCTCTTCAATAAGGAACAAGAACGGCTTTTTCAGCTTCTTTTCTTTCGCGAAGAGATGCCGTCCAACTTTTTTGATCAGTTCTTTCTGGTCTTCTTCATGGAGATACCCGGACACATCGAGAATGACGGGAATGTTTTCCTCAAGGGTGAGTTCCGCGATCTTTTCTGCATGTTCTGCCCCGACCTGTAGGTCACACTCTTCGTCCGCTCCCAGATGTAGAAGTTCGTATTCCTCTTTGAGCCCGAAGTACTCCCCATCGACATCGACGATCAGTACTGGATAGCCGTCTTCGAGCAATTCCTCTACCACGACACTTGCCGTGTTACTCTTCCCACTACCTGATTTCCCTAAAATCACTCCTCGTCCAGTAAGAACTTCGACGACGGGAAGAGCGTCTCCCGATTCGTTGATCTGGATTGCATCTTGGGAGCTCGCTTCTGAAGCTTCACTCCCGGAATCGGCCTGATTAGACATAGGCCACTCTTAGGAGAAGCCACGGGCTGTTAACGTAAAAACTATACGATTTCTGTCATCTTTTGGACCTATCCCTGCTACTCACCTCCGTTTTCCTCATTCGCCGTATCCTGACTCATGAAAGAATCTAGTGATTGGTCGGTAGAGTCTGGATCCTCCTCGGACTCTTGATTGTCTGCAGAATCAGCTTCTTCACCTCCCGTGTTCGTTAACTCGTTGCTGAGATCCTTCTCGAGCCCGCGACGTATTGCGAGAATAAGTTGCTCAACATTCTCGGGTTCTTCATCACCGCTCAATTCCAGGCTGACAGTGAACGAGTCTGATTGAGTTTGATTCAGTGGCTTTTGTTGTCCTATCTCGTCCTGCCCCGGACCTCGTTGGGATGGGATATCCCCCTCGGAAGTGTCTGGTCCAGCTTTGAGATTAGCACTAGATTCAGGAGAAGCGTTTCGGTCGCCCTGTCCTGTTCCAGTATCTACGTTTGTTATCCTCTCTACAATATTTTCGAATTCTTCCGTAACTTCTACCCGAGATTCTTTCCCGCGACGACCGACGATATAGTCTCCACACCCACCAGCATCGAGTGTTTGCAGGAACGTTATTGCAGCATCTCCTAACGTGCTTTCACTCCCACTCAGTCCCATCTCGGTCCGGAAGGTCCGAAGGACGTCTTTCTTTGTAATTACCCCGCTGTCTTGTGCTTCTGGAGCCAGAGTTTCGAGTACACTCCTATAGAGATCATACTCGCTTAGCCCCTCTATGATGTGTTCTTCAAGATCGCTGTCCCCCTCATTGTAGTAGCTTGCACCAATCCCTCGTTCAGTGGCTTTAATCTCCCCTTCCGAGTCTGATAGGAATCCCAGTCGCGTTCCGTATTCTATTGTATCGCTGACTAAACTTCGTCCAATGTCTGCTTCCTCATATATCTCCTCGCGAGGGAGGGGGCCCTCTCGAAGGATTTCACACAGAGAGAGTAGATTTTCTACGGAGGCGTCCTTCCTGGGTGTCGCGTAACTCATCAATCTTCCTCGCCTGAATTAAGCCATTTCGTAGCCTGGTGGGTTTTATGAGGTGGAACGAGATATCCTCCTTGTTCGTCGTCATTAACGACAAAATCCAGATCGGTCGCTGCGTGTCGGATGGTACTGTCGTCAACACCAATCAGGTCCGCAAAATAGGTTGAGTCTTGACCAACTGTCTCATCTTCTTCAAGCTCATCGAGGCTTAGTAAGGCCCGACGATACAGTAGAAGCGCTGTAAACTGTTTCTTCGATGTTAAGGAACTGAACTTCTCGCGCAGGACTGGCTTTGCGGTTTCGGTGTCAATTCCAATCAAGCCGGAGATTGCGTCCCGTATTCGTTCCCGATCCTCCTCACTGGCATCGACATACAGATCCGCTAAGGGATTTTCTTCTTGCTCTTTGTTTGCCATATTCGTCCTATTTGTATACTCCCGTAATCAAACCTCCCGGTCATTGGGGTCGTGACCAGGCTGTCTCTCGGTACTTCCTCCCTCGCTTTTGATTGTGGTCTCAAGTTCCTCGTGGTCGTCGAGGCGAGCCTCCTGTTCGAGATCGATGCTGAGCAGTGCCGGTAGCAGCGGGTTCTGGTGGTTCAACAGCCCGCTCGCGTCGGTATGCGCGCGGGCGTACTCGAACAGTCGGTCAAAGCGTGGCTGGTCGCGACGCCGCCGTCGGCGGTTGCCTCCCACCTCAGGACGCGACCATCGTCCAGAAGTCGATAGTATACTGCCCCATCCTACTCGCTCACGCCTCCGTCGTTCGCTTTCCAGAACTCACCTGGTTGGATCCAGCCGGTGCACTCTCCATGAGTGGAATATAGTATTTCACCAAAGAACTATGTTCTTCTGATCCGTGTGTTTCTATATGAACGACCGAAACCCACCAGATGAGTTTACAGACGTCAACGAAGCGGTTGGTGAGGAATGGGAAGCAGAAACAACACCCTATGAGCGCATTCGACACGTCGTTGCGCATACGTACAGCCCCGTCTCAGCTGATGCCGTAGCTGACGATGCACGGACGGCTCCAAAGACCGCTCGAAAGCACCTGAACACACTCGCAGACGAGGGGTTTGTCGAGACGACACCCGGCGAACAGGGTGGCACGCTCTATCGGCGCTCACCTGAATCACTCGTCGTCGAACAGGCTGCCGACATCCTTGAGCACGTCTCGACCGATGAACTCGTCACCCGAATTCAGGAGATGCGCGAGCAGCTCACCGAATATCGGTCCGAATTCGGTGTTGATTCCCCCGAAGAATTGGCGGTCAACCAGACGAACCAGGCCCTCAGCGAGACCGGGTCACAGGACGAGATCGACCCAGAGACGATTCGTGAGTGGAAGACGCTCCGACGGGATCTCGCGTTCGCGAACGCTGCCCTCTCGATCGGCAACGCCGAGCAGTTCGTCGATAGTGACCGTCGCTCGACTGACGACAGCGTCCCTGCCTGAGCAATGCGGGATTCGCTTGACCAAGCAGAAACCCATACTCTCCGGGGAGCTGCGGATCGGCCGGTGCTACTGACGATTCGTGATGTCGTCGAGGAGATGGAACCGCTCGCAACACCTGAACTCGACGACTACCTCCATCCATCAGTCCTCGAAGTCATGCTTGACGATGGACTGTGTGAGGCCGAGAACGCCCGGATCGATATCCAGTGGACGACACGAGATGATTACAAGTTCCATTACACGGACACGGAAGGGGTGAATCTGCGCTGGGGGAAGCACCCACACGCAGGAGACTATATCCACGTCCCCGGATTAGAACACTATCATCCACCGCCGAACGCGAGTTCTGATCCAGACGAGGTCGAAGCGTCCTGTATTTCACAATCTCCTGAAGAATTGGTCACCCGCGCGGTCCTTAAACTCTGGCGGGTCGCCTACCACACGGACTCGTATGAACCACTCAACGCAGGTCGTAACCCACCGTAGGAACCATCCGGGTGCTTTCCTTTACGAACCCCCACTGAGAAGCGAGTTCTTCAGGCGATAGGTTCCAGCGACTTCATAGAGAAATCTGACTTTGAACAATACCGTTCTGCAAGCTCCATCAACGCTCGAGTCCGTCGGATATCCGCGACATTGTGGATGATGAGTGGCTCGTAGGCTCCCTCCTCCCATGCGGTGACTGCCTCGCTACTGTCGGTGAATGGATCCAGGTCGTTCAATCCGGCGCCGATCAGTTCCTCGTAGACGCCACTCAGTGTGTCTTCACTCGTATTGAAGCGTGTCTCGAAGACATCCATCACGTCGACGTATGGCAACGTGCCAAACGGCCACTCGAGCCCGTGCGTACAGAGCCGTGTGCGAAGGAACGGGAGGTCGAATCCTCCGTTCCACCGCTCACCGTTGTATGCGACGAGCTTTGCATCTCGTTGGGTGAGTGTCGACGTGACGAACGTCGCTAGTTCGTTCAGGAGTTCCTGTTCGTTGTCATGGAGTGAGAGCTGTACCGGTGTCTGGAGGGCATCGCTGAGCCGATCTGCGAGGCCTGCTTCTGGTGTCGTCCCGGTATGGAGAAATACCCGCGACGAGACCGCTGAATCGAACCCAACTACTGTGAGTTCATCACCGGCCTGAAATCCCGTCGTTTCGATATCGAAGGCAATCGTCGTCAACTCCGTCATTCTACACCTCCAGTGTTACCTTCGGTAGACGATTGCTGCTGTTCGCCGACAGTTTCCGAAAGCCGTTGCTCAACCTCTTCGAGCCGTTCCTCGTGGTCATCCAGTTTGGCCTCCTGTTCGAGATCGATGCTGAGCAGCGCCGGCAGCAGCGGATTTTGATGGTTCAACAGCCCGCTCGCGTCGGCGTGTTCACGGGCATACTCGAACAGCCGGTCGAATCGCGGCTGGTCGCGACGCCGCAGTGCCCGGCGGAACTCCGCCCAGCGCTCTTCGATGGCCCGCAACGCATCTCGGTACGTCGGGTTCGTGCGTCCCATCGCTATCGCCCTCCGCCGGTTGCCGTCCACGCATCGAGCAGGGGATCCGCGGTGGCCGCCACCGTCTCACCG
The DNA here is from genome assembly GCF_004765795.1 of Halorussus marinus. Classification (GTDB taxonomy): domain Archaea; phylum Halobacteriota; class Halobacteria; order Halobacteriales; family Haladaptataceae; genus Halorussus; species Halorussus marinus. The sequence goes on along the minus strand of NZ_SBIV01000007.1, from coordinate 14,664 downwards.
TCAGCGGTGACGCCCGTTCCGACACCCTCCGGAGTCGGCGTCGATGGCGCCGGCGTCGTCGGTTCTGTACCGACCTGCGTGGCGCGTGCCGCGAGCAGCTGCCGCCAGTACGCGAACGTCGTCTGGTAGTACGCGCCGTCGTCGACGGGATAGACGAGCGTCTCGAAGTCCTCGCCGACGACCCGTGGCCCCATCCGGGTTTGCTCACACTCCAGGTGGTGGTCGGCGACCGTCGCGATTGATTCGGTGAATTCGTTTCGTTCGTTTCGCGTAACGAGCACCGGGATGTCGTACCCATCGGCGTAGGTCGCCAACCGGGCGAGAGTTCGGGCCTGGAGGGTTTTCGCGTGGGTCTCGCCGAGGGTATCGTCGGCGCGGTACTGGGCGTCGACGGCCGGCGCGACGATGAGGGCGGGTGTGTGGGGCGACGTGTCCTCGTCACGACTCGGTCCCCCTCGACCGGCTGCCCCGGCGTCGGTGGTGGACATCTGGATCGACTTGTTCACTGCCGTCGGGAGATCACAGACGGCGCCGTAGTGCTGGTAGGCGGTAAAACCGCGTGCCACGTGGATTCGGTTGAGCAACCGTTGACTGGGCGCGATCTGGGAGAGTGTCGTCGTCGTCGCGTGTCCATTTGCGTCGACCCAGAAGGCGGGCCCGTCGTGCAGGAGGAGATGGTCGAGCACGAGCGACTGCAGGATCGGGACGCCGCGGTCCCCCTCGACGTCGAGCAGCGTGATGCCGTCGTCGAGCTGCGGCAACAACATCTCGTCCGTAGCCGGATCGGCCTGGTCAGCGAGGGACCGATTGCGGTCAGCGCCCCGTGTCGGCTGGTCCACCGCCAATCGGTTCGATGTTGAGTGTTCTCCCATACTCGACTAGTTGTCTACGTTCCCGATAAGCCGCGGCGTGTCGCTTCCGCGTTTCAGGGAACTCGACTTGATCCCCTCCAATCCCGGTACAGTCCCGAGTAATCTCTGTTTGGATCCCGTTTCCGAGAATAGTTCCTGAATCCAGCGTTCTCCGTGTTAACCAACACTGGTGCGTATCGACGGCGGTTTGTTGGTTAATCCTTCACAGCTATAGTCTCGGGCCTGACTGCTCGGTATGTTAATGCTCGACGCCACGTTGGAAGAGGTGCTCTATGAGCTACCCACAAACCCACGTCGACCACCGAAACCCCGATCACCACGAGTCAATGCATCCAACTCGAAATATCGCGAACGCCCACGTTGTTGCCGGTGAATTCCTCACTTCACGGTACCACGATGCGCTTCAAACTGTTCTCCATCCTCTCGGCGAGTCTCTGGACACCAAAGACCAACATGCGCTCAACGACCTTGGAATCGTCCATGCTACTGGTTCTTTGAACGAGCTATCCCCTATTGTTCGCACATACGTCAAACTCGACGAGTATTGGACACGCACCCATCGTACTGCGCTCAACGAATTATTCGCTGATCGACGTGCTCACGTCCTGAGTTGCTGTACACGGTTCCTTTCTGAGTTCTCTCGACACACTCTCGAAGTTGAATCTGGCCGTTCCGGAACTGCGCTGGATACTACCCTTGCTCCGCTTCTCGAGTGCGGATTTCTCTCACACACAGATGATGAGAAAACCCCATACTCTGTTGATGAACACCACGCGCTATATCGACCGACTGAACGGCTCTTCGACGCACTTCTTGACCAAGCACCTGTTCTCTGTGATCTTCTGCCACCGACCGAGCTCTAATCGCACGATTCAGAGGCTTTTCGGCTCTGTAAAAATCCTCTTGGCCACATACCAATAGCCGGTACGTAAGCTTGCGAGTCTTACACACACGAAGGGGAAGGATTCAACCGTCCTTTTCTATCGGAAGAACCCGCCCATCCTCCGTAACACGGAGATTTTCAAACTCTAAAGCCGTATTCAACTTCTCTACCACTTCTTGATGCTTCTCCTGCTCGCCGATATACTGCTTAGGATCCGCGGCCTTCTGAACAATCTGCACAACATATCGGTAATCCTCGCTGTTCAGCTCTTGCAACTTCTCTTTAGCAATATAAACGCGATTACTATGGCCCTCAGCCTTACTCCGCAACGGATCATCATGGCTTAAATTGTACCCCATTTCATCCGCGTCAAATCCAACTATCTCGAAGAAATCAGCTATCTCATCCGTACTACGTCCGTCAGCGATAACCTCTGCCAGTTCATCCAGCACCTCGTCACTGAACTGCTTCTTTTCCTTCAACTCCTCCAACCACTCTCCGCCTGCCAGATTCATTTCCTCTACTCTCTCTGACTCAGCGTATATACTCATCACCTCCTCCCACTTCGGCGTCCAGACATACTCATTCCCGTTACTATCCTGGAAGATGATATCCATCTTGATTCTGTTATCTGGGAATGTACCCACAGAATCGATCTTGTCGAAGAACACCCGTTTCATGCTTCCACCAATCGGATGTAATGGTGAAATAGTTTTGTAGGTTGTCAGTAGAGAAGTGCCGTTTATCTGTTTTCCATAGAAGCCTCCTCTGTTGTATAGAACCTCTGTACTTGCCAATCATCCCAAATCTACCATCAAACGAAGGGGCCTCAGAACCAGCCCTTCACATTTTCAAATACGTTGAAGACTCTCCCAGTTGGATCAGGATGTATGTGTGGTCGAAACTCGCTCTTCATCGATCAGGCCGACCTCGAGGCCCGTTTCGACGCCGAGGTCGTCGCAGACGGCGGGTATACACCCCGATACAACATCGCGCCAGGTGAGGACCTCTACATCATCACGAACGAGGGCTCCGACGAGATCGACGCCTACCACTGGGGGCTGATTCCGTTCTGGGCGGATGAGCACGAGGAGGGCATCATCAGCGCTCGTTCCGAGACTGCCGGCGAGAAACGCGTCTTCGAGCGGGCGTGGGAATCCCGCCCCTGCCTGGTCCTCTCGTCGGGATTCTACGAGTGGCAATCATCGAATGGCGGGTCGAAACAGCCCTACCGGATCTACCGCGAAGACGACCCCGCATTCGCGATGGCCGGGCTCTGGGACGTCTGGGAGGGCGACGACGAGAGGATCTCGTGCGTCACGATTATCACAACGGAGCCGAACGACCTGGTCAACTGCCTCGGGGTCAAGCCCCGAGGCTTGTCAGTGGGCTCCCGCTCTATCCGCGCAGGGCGGAAGGCGTGAAAGTGCCATTCGCGTTCAGCGTCCCTGACTTGAGGGCCAGTTGACTGGTGGCCCGTCCAGCACCAGACTTGAGCCAGTGCTGGACAAGCCGCCACCCGATATTCCGAGCGGCGTTATAATCGGCGTGGAGTTTCTTTCCACACTTCAGACACTCGAACTCATCACCATCACGGTTGTCCTCGTGGGTAAATCCGCACTCGTCGTGACTACACCGCTGTGACGTGTAGGCAGGGGCAACATCGTCTACGTCGATGCCGTACTCTTCGGCTTTGTATTCGACGTGGCGTTCGAGTTCGCGGAACGCCCACTGCTGGAACTTGCTGGCGTTCGAGATACGCTTCCGTATGTGGTTCAAATTCTCGAACGCAATCGCCGTGCAGTCATTCTCCACGGCCTCCTGCACAATCGCTTTCGAGACGCGGTGGAGGTAGTCCGCACTCCACCGAGAAAACCGTGAGCCGATGCTCTTGATGGTGAGGTGCGCGGAGCGAGTGCCTGTCTGTTGGAGGTTGCCGCGCCGACGTTCATACTCGTCGCGTTTGTGGTTGAGGTAGTCTGCATTACCGAGGAACGCTCCCGTGCTGGTGACGGCGAGGTATCCGTCCACGTTCAAATCGACGCCGAGAACCACTCCGTTCTCGGGTTGCTGGTCACCAGAATCAGCGGGTTCGACTTCTTTCTCGACTGCGACGTGGAGGTAGTACGTGCCGTCACGTTTGTGGAGCGTGGCTTCCTTGCGTTCCCAGTCGTCCGTCCAATACTCCGCAAACGGCGTCCCTTCCTCATCTTCGGGTGTGACAAACTCGGCGGTCACGCGGTCGTCCACGGTGGCGAGGGTAACGTGGTCGTCGTTGTACGTGATGGTGCGTCCGTTGTACACGACCACGCTTCCTCGGAACTCGGGCTTGCTGGCTTTCTTGCCGTCGTCAAGGATACGGTCTTTGCAGTTGCCGAGGGCGTCGGCGGCGAGGTTGCGGGCGGATTGGACGAGGCTGGCTTGCAGACCAGTCTGCTCCCGAACAGTAGTGTAGGTCTGTTCGTGGAGCGTGTTCTTCGTGTCCTTGATCTGTGTGGGGTCGTCACTCCATCCAGCGTCAGCGACGTGTTGGGCCGCTTGACGGAATTGCTCGAACGTCTCGTCGAGGACACTGTGAGCGTCCTCGGGAACGTCGAGCTTGAGCTGGATGTTGCGGACGACCTCCATACTTCATTAGTACGCTTAGAGATACTTGAAGGTATTTATAGATGCCGAGGGAGTCGGCCTTGGCACCGTGTTTAGTTTGTGTCATCGGGTGTCGGCTTCCTCCCTGCCCTCAAGGATCAGGGTATCCGCCTCACAATCACTATGAACTCAATCCACGACCGGATGCCGGTCGTCCTTCCACAGGACGCGGAATCTGACTGGCTCGCCGCAGATCCGGACACCCGCAAGGAACTGTGTCAGCCGTATCCGAAGGACGATCTAGACGCTTACGAGATCTCGACGCGAGTTAACAACCCCGGCAACGACGATCCCCAGATCATCGAGCCGCTGGACCACGAGCAATCGGGCCTCGGCGAGTTCAGTTCCTGATAGCTGACGGGGTCACGGTCACTGCATCGGCGACGCCGCCGCTGAATCGACGAGCGAGTACTCTCGGTCCCGACTCGTCCCTTCCGCCTCGAGGAGGTTGTACTGACTGTTCAGGCGACTTTCCCGAGAGCTTGAATTCCGGGAATGAACTCAACGGTCCGTCCCACAAACCATTTGCCGGACACGTTCTAATGAGAAGACAGCGATGGAGTACACTCACCGCTACCCCGCGTACCCGACACAAGAGGTAGCGGCTGAGCTGGAACATCACATCGACATTCATCGCCAAGCGTACAACTACACCCGATACGAGTACACGCACCTCGATGCTGACAGTACCGGGTCTGCATACAAACACCACAGTCGTCTCCCGGACTGGAAGGACGAGTTCCCCGTGTTCACAGAGGTGAACGCGAAAGCCCTTCAGCGAACCGTCACCCTGTTCTACGACAACCTCTCGAACCTCTCTCAACAAAAAGAGAACGGGAACAAGGTCGGGAATCTCAAGTGGAAATCACCACGAGAGTTCCAGAGTATCACGTACTCGCAGCACGGCTTCAAACTCAAAAACACGAGTGGCCGACGTGCGACGCTCTGGCTCTCTAAAATCGGAGATATTCCGATCCGCTACCATCGTCCCCTTCCCGATGAAGCGGACATCAAGGAGGTCACGATCAAGAAGGAGACGACTGGTGAGTGGTTCGTCACCTTCGCCCTCGAAACCGACGAGGCTGATCTCCCCGAGAAGCCCGACGTGGATTCGTTGAACGCAAGCAACAGCGTGGGTATCGACCTCGGCATCCTCAACTACATCCAAACATCTGATGGCAAGACCGTGGATTGGCTCGATCTCGAAGGCGAATACGAGCGCCTCCGACGCGAGCAACGTAAGCTGTCTCGCAAGCAGAGGGGGTCGTCCAACTACGAGAAGCAGCGTCGTGAGGTAGCGAAAGTCAAGCGCCACATCAAGCGGAAGGTCGAGGACTTCCAGCATAAGATTACGACTTGGCTCGTCCGTGAGTACGACGCCGTCTTCGTCGAGGATTTGGACGTGAAGGGGATGTTGGAGGATTCGCACCTCGCGCGAAACACCCAGGATGCTGCGTGGCGACAGTTCATCTCCCTCCTCGAGTACAAAGCCGAGCTGTATGGCACGCACGTCGTGCAGGTGGAAGCTGCTGGGACAACGAAAGAATGTGCGAAGTGTGGTGTGGAGACGGCAAAATCTATCTGGGTTCGGGAACACTCCTGTCCGTCGTGCGGGTTCGAGGTCGACAGGGACGCGAACGCAGCGATGAATGTGCTTAAACGCGGCTTTGCTGAGTTAGGGCTGGGATGGCCCGAAGACACGCCTGTGGAGACTGCGCTCCCTACGGACACCGATTCGGTGTCTGCAAAGCGCGTCGTGGAAGCAGGAAGTCTCGGAGCTTGACTCTGGGGCGGTTCACTGCTCCATCTTCGAGAGATACGTTCGGATCATCTGTTTCTCCCGGCGTGGACACTGGCTCTCTTGGTGATGAAGCGTGCTCCCGAAATGGTATAGCTGCTAACGGTAGGAAAATCATTATACGGCAGAGAAGTAACTAATCAAGATAATGTCGGATGTTCATGAGTTGCTAGAAACGCTTAGACAGAAGAGAGAGGAACAACAACGTCTGGTCGAATTTCGGTGGTGTGAAACGATTCGCGAGGCGGGCCATCTGTATCAGGAAACGGAGGATGTGTCCCAAGTCGAGGAAGATCTCGGTTTAGATGAAGACCGGGCGAGAGAAGCTTTGAAACTTTTTCAGTTGATTTATTCATATCCTTTAGATGTTGCTTCAACCCGTGGTTATATGGCCGGTATTCGGTTCTTCGTCCGGGAAAATAGTATAGAAGAAGTAGCTGGAGAAGGTGATTGGTCTGTCGAAGCTGCAAAAGATTATGTCCGCGAGTTTGTCGGAGCATTGTATCAGGAACACGATCTCAGTAGTGTCGAATTGAAAGACCCTCCCAGAGAATTCACTGGTGGGGTACCAGCAGAAAAATTGGCTGAGACAATTGATCGGGTTGATTGGGAGCCGGTCAACAAGGGCATGCAGCGTTTGGAAAGGACTCTTCAAGGGGTATTGGCTGATATTGATTTTGGAGATATAATAGCGTCAATTCGGGAACACTATCTGGAAGTTCAACAAGCATTAGAGAACGGCATTCAGAACTTCGATAACCCAGAAAACTACGAAATTGACGATGTCGAGATTGATACTCGGGCACAGCAGGTTGGTGTTGAATCTGTGGCCTCGTTACTGAAGGATTTGGAAGAGTCGGATGAAGCAGAGTTAGATGACTATACCGGTCGGATCGATAGAGGACTAGAGGCCTATCTGAATGAGGAGTTCATGCTTCCCTGTTTCATTTTCATTAGTGTTCAGGATGGTTTGATGGATATCCTCTGTTCAGATCAAGGCAAAACGCCTGACGGTAATGGCTACTACACTTCATCTCAGAAACGTCAGGCACTGAAGGAAGCATACGAAGAGATTGACCACGGATACTACGGAGTTGATGCTGACAAGATTGAAGCCAATCTGGAGGATTTCTGGGATCATCGAAACGCAATCATGCACGGCAGTCTAACTGCATACTTCGATGAAAATATCTCAACAATATCGATTCTGTTCTTGATGTTCACATTATATACGATTCTAGAAGTCGTCTACGAGTAGACAATCTCAACAACCAAGTTGAAAATTGTCTCCTGAATCTTCCTGGATTAGAAACGTGATGCTGGAGTGGATTTCTCTAGACTTAGGCCGGTTTTCCCTCGCTCCGAGATTACAACGGATCATAGGCTGTCTTGGTGAAGGTGTGTTGTCCTACCCAACTACTCAGGGAGCGTAGCAGATGGCTGGTCGATGGCTGTGTATTCGCGATCTCGGCTGGATCCGTCTGCTTCGACGAGGTTGTATTGAGTCATCTTAGACAAATACGCCCGAACAGTCCGCTTCGTCCGTGGATCATCGACCTCCTCGGTATAGCGCTCGTGAATCTCGCTCGGCCCGACCGGGCCGTGCTCGCGAACGATGTCGTAGACGACGCGCTGGTACGGAGTGAGTAAATCGAGACTCTTCTGCGTCAACAACCCCAACCTGCTTCGCTCACCCTGGTGGGTTCGCTCGTGGAGAGTGGGGCTTGTCCGCGGACTCAGCCTCGAACCCGTCGGGGTACGGGGTGTATCCCCGGTTCGGCGTCACAGTCCCGGACTTCAGGGCGTATTGACTGACGCCCCTCCGACGTGAGGACTGTTGCTCACGTCGGAGATACACGTCTGCGACGTTCTTAGCGGCATTGTAATCCGCGTGGTTCCGGTTCCCACAGTTCTGACACTCGAATCTTTCTCGAGTAGAGCGGTTCTTTCTGTGTATCGAGCCACACTCAGCGCACCGTATGCTGGTGTTCTTTGGATTCGTTGTATCTACGAACACTCCTTCTGCCTCTGCCTTGTACTCGACGTACTCGTAGAGACGGTGAAATGCCCATTCAGAGTGCCAATCCGCTTTAGGAAGTCGCTCCCGAATTCCATCTAACTCCTCAAAAACGATTCCATCACAGTCGTAGCGCAGCGCTTCCTCGACGATTCCGTTTGCCACCCTGTGGAGGATGTGTTTCACGTACTCGTTTTCCCGGCCACTCACCGCTTGTAGAGCACGGTGAGCGTTCCGCGTACCACGATCTTCGAGATTCCCACGCACTCGTTTAAACTCCCGGCGCTTATGACTTAATTCACCAGCAGAAAAGAACCGAGCAGTGCTGGTCACAGCTATCTCGTTCACGCCAAGGTCAACGCCGAGAACCGTTCCGTTCTCGGTCGTCTCTTCCTCAGCGTCTTGCGTCAGTTTCCGGAAGCCAATGTGTAGATACCATCCGCCGTCACGGTAGTGGAGCGTGGATTCCGTGGATTCCCACTCGTCGCTGTCGAAATACTGGTACTGGTAGCCGGTTTCCTCGTCTGGTAGGACGAGGCTGACTCGGGTTCGCGAGTGGTCGCCGTGCGTGGTGAGCGTCACCTCTTCTTTCTCGGGGAAGAGGGTCATTGTCCGACTGTCGTAAGTGATGGTCGGACTCGTATATGTGGGCTTGCTCGCTTTCTTCCCGTTTTGACGACGGGAGATACAGGATTTGATGTTCTCAGCTGCTTGATGACACGCGAGAATGGCGTGTTGGCTGCTGAGACTAGTGGCCTCTCGCACGTCGTCGTAGGCAAGTTGCTGGATGTCGGACTTCGAGTGGCACCGCTCCCACGCCTTATCTACGGCAATCTGGCACCCCTGTTTCCACTGCTTGATGGTATCTCGGAGAAGTTTTTCGTCAGATGGGGATACAGCCAGTCGTGTGATGGCCGTTCGGCGGTGATACTCGTCGTCCGACACTATATTCAATGTAGTCACAAAGCCACTTAATAGTTACCGGAAGGGCCAGTTCCGTTTCCCCCTACTCAGCGAGTATGGGAGATGGTTGATCGATGGCTGTGTATTCTCGATCCCGGCTTGACCCGTCCGCTCTGAGGAGGTTGTATTGCGTCATTTTGGACAGATACGTCCGAATGGTTCGCTTAGTTCGTGGATCATCAACCTCGTCAGTATAGCGATCATAGATTTTGCTTGGTCCGAGTGGGCCATAGTCGCAGACAATGTCGTAGACAACCCGCTGGTGTGGCGTGAGTGAATCGATGCTCTTCTGCTTAATCTGGGCCCGAGCATCCTCGGCGGCGTCCAGGAGAATGTCGTCGGTGATGCGTTCGTGGTTTTCGCGGTCGGCCTTGCCGGCGGCCGTGCGGAGGATGCCGATTGCGAGGCGGGCGTCGCCGGCGGCCGCGTCGGCGATCCGGTAGAGCTGGTCGTCGGTGATGACGTTCTCGTCGAGCCCCCACTTCGCCCGCGCACTCAGGATGTCGTACAGCTGCTCGTCGTGGTACTTGGCCATCCGGACGTGTTCGCTGGAGCGCAGGCGGCTCACGAGGCGGTCGTCGACGCGGCTGAACAGCTCCTCTTCCTTGTTCGCGATGCAGATGATCGCGAACTGCGGGAGGCTGTGGAGGTCGTAGATGACGCTGGGGTCTTCGAGCTGGTCGACCTCGTCGAGGATGACGACGGTTCGCGGGCCGTCATGCTGCTGGAGGCGGTCAACGAGTTCGTCATGCGGCGTCGACTGCCGGTGGATGTCGATGGTCGCGCCGAGGTCGTCGAGGATCTGGTAGAGCGTCCGAAATCGGGTGTAATTACGCCAGCAGTTGACGTAGGTGGCCTCAACGTCCAGGACCTCTTCCCGGAGTCGTTCGGTGACGAATTGCGAGATGCAGGTCTTGCCGGCGCCGCTGGGTCCGGTGACGATGGCTGTGTCGGCTGGTTCTCCGTTCGTGATGGGCTCGAGGACGCTGGAGAGGTGGTTGACTTCGGCGTCGCGATGCTCAACTTCCCGAGGGACGAACCCGGCGCGGAGAACGCGAGCATCGCGGATCATCGTTGCTTGGTAGACTGGTTTTCTGGCTAGTACTAAAAACGTGATTGGGTTGTTTCCGGAAAACATCTGGACGACCCTGGTGCTATCGGGAAAATTAGCGGCCAGTAACGCGATTGTGAATCCCCTGAATCAATCGCATTCCGGAAGCCTGATCCCATTAACAGAACCGGAAAATCGACTATAGGGACGGCGAGTTTCCCGCTCAGATGCTCTATTTCCCGGAAATTTTTCGAATACGCGCTACTGATTGCACGACTTGGGAAAATACTTATCCCAATAGAACTACGAACAGAGAATGAAGATTGGTCGCTATCGAGAAGGAACGAAGTTCGAAACAGAACGAGATGAAGCAAATGAGCTACTACCCAGATCGGAACGACGACATCGGAGAGAAACGTGAACTGGCCGAGAACTTCCTCGAAACCCCGTCCCGCGACACGTTCGTGGAACTGGTCTCCCACAACGGCTTCTGGGCGACCGAGACACGGGGAAGCATCGACCACTACGTCGACAACATCGTCTTGGACGACCAGAGTCCCGATGAGGTCGTTGCCACCGTCGAGCGGGCGCTCGAGGATACGGATGCCCTCGAAGACGTGCTGGAACTCGACGGCTTCGGCTGGGCGACCGCAACCGAGCTACTCCATGTTCTCGCCCCGGACACGTATGCCATCCTCAACAAGCGGGCTGTGATCGGGATGGAGGCGCTCGGCTACGATGCACCCAACAGGCAGACGGCGTCCGTCGAGGAGTACTGGGACTTCGTAGACGACATCCGAGAGGCGTACAAGGAGTACGAACTCCGGGCGGTAATTGACGAGTCCGAGTCGGCGCCGGACATACCCGACAACCACACCAACCTCGAGGCGGCCGACGCCGCGTTCAACGCCCATTACGACGAGGAGGCCTACGACATCGACCTTGAGGCGCTGCGGGAGGCGCGGACAGGCGGCCGGCGGCTCGAAGTACCCGAGGAACTCTGGGATCGGATCGAGGCCGAGGTCGCAGACGACCCGACATACCGGGACGTCGAGGACTTCCTCTACTCAGCTGTACGGAATGAATTGAACTAACTGGTCGACGCCGATAACTAGTGCTGACAGATCACGACAAGGATTCGTTCTCTTTGCGTGCTTTCGCCGTCGTCTTCAGCACCCATTTGTTGGCAGCGTTGCGCCAGCCCATCGGCTCGTACGCACGTCCGCGGTTCACGACGTCGCTCTCGATGACTTCCGTAACCACGTCGTCGAATCGGACGATCCGCTCGATATGGTCCGTGGGGTTCGTGAGCGCGTCCTCGACCGGTTCCTTGACGTCTAGTGCAGCTGCGGCGACTGCGCGAAGCGTTGTCGGCCCATCGTCGGGGTCCTCCTGGTTGCCAGCCTCCGCCTTGTCGGTCTCGTTCGGATCGGCGTCTTCGGGTTCTCCGCCGTCAGCGACCGACTGAGTTTCGTCGTCACCGGCGTCTTCGGACTCCAGCGCTTGGCTTTCTTGCTCGTGTAGGTCCTCGAGGAACCGCGAGATCTCTTCGTCGAGGAGTGGCAGCATCTCTCTGTTGTTTGGGTCGAAAAAAGCCCGCCCACTCCGTTCATGCAGAATGAACCGACCGCCTCCTTGTGAGACTTCGTCGACGACGTTGATATCTTCGAGATGGTCGAGGAGTGTGTCCACACCGTATTCGAGCCGGTCGCCAAGGATCTCTTTGAGATCGCTCGTGGGGACCACGCGATCGTTGGTTTCGAAATACTCGTGCGTGTAGAGCCAATTCGCGAGCGTGATCATACTCTCCCAACTGTCGAGATGGCCCTTCTCGTCGCGGATGTACTGTTCGAGTCGGTCAGTGTCGTCGGAATCGCTGGTGTTCATTGTGTAGTGTGGTGGGTTCTCGATCACTACGGGTGGCAGTTCCTCGCCGTGAGTCCGGGTACTGTTCGAGAAGTAGGCGTCCACGGCGCTGTGAGCGGGCTCTTTCCAGGCAACGTCGTATTCTCGACCGCCTACCCCAACGAAAGTGCTGTCTGAACTTAATGGTTTTCCACCCTGTACTCTGTGTTACTATTGTCTTATACACGATAAGCATATTCCAGATGCCCGAAATAGGTTCGAGTAACCCATTTCACCTGTGATCTCTGAATTTAGCTCTCTTTGAGTTGAGCGTATTGTATCAAGATATTGTAACTGCCGTTCTCGGATAATCAATTCACTTTATCCCTCGGCCGTTTTCTAGTTCTGCTCTATCCTCCAATTTCGGGATTATTATGCGAATATGGGGCTAAAACCGAATTCTACAATCAGAACACCCTCCGCTAGTAGACAGAGCTCTCCCAATCAGGATTGAGTATGGACTCTCTTCAGTCCAAAGAGTACAAGCTTGGGCGCCGGTGGTAACCTACCATCGAGGACATCATCAGCTCTTATTCGAGCTGTTTGTGGAGCGTGCTCCATTCGTCGTCCCTCGGTTACCCTCATCTAATTGCGCTGTAGTCTTGAAATACGTCTTGCAATGTCCACTTGGTGGGGCTAAGCCGCTATCCTGGTCGATGACTTCTAAGAATCCCGCCGATGTACTGCTCTATGATATTTAGAACGGCCTACCAACCACCGAACAGCTGGTCATCATCGTCGATTTGGACCAAGCGCTCATCTGGACCAATCCCAGACTCAAGATCATCCAGTTGGCGCTGATCGCGTTTGGAGGTCGTCGTACCGCTATCTATCTCGACTACGGGATCACGGCCAAATGGGCTATCAGCTGTTACATCGGGTACTCGTCCGTTTCGTTGCTCGGGGTCAGGGTAGTCCGATGTGTGATCCGCCCGCACATCTGAATAACCGAGCGTGTTGAACAGATCTGCTTGGGCCTCCACACGGTCGTCATGGCCGTCATCGCCGAAGAGATCGAACATGTGCTTCGATAGCACGCGACGCCCCTAAGGATTATCGGTGATCTCACTGAATCAGGCAGTTCAAAGGTGCTACTTCACCGCACATTACGCCCAGACAAAGCTCCGGAAACAGTGGAGGGGTAGATTATTAACCAACAGGCTCTGTTTTGGTTCAAATTGTTGGTTAACATTCCGAACGTGTCCACTGTCGAGTACGGACTGTGAACGAGTATCCTCTCAGTATTTCGACAGGGTGGATTGTAGTGCTGTCTCTCTTGTACTGAAACCCCGTCGGGCAATTTTGAGTGGATTCAAAGTCCCGAATTCGCGGGAATCAGTGGTTCTTTCGATGTGGTCCGGAAGAGCGCGGCCATCCAGCGAGGCATTCTTGACACAGAGTCGTTCGTGGCTCTCATCGGTACTCCCCGAATTTGCCCCGTTTACCCCGTGGTCGAGCAATTTTAGCGAAATAGTGGTGAGGCAGTAGCTCGTCGAGGTATTTTCTACCCCCTCAAATCGGCCCGACGAGGTTCTTCTTCGATTTGAGGCCGTTATTCCGCCCTGCATATCGTGGAATTCGTCCAAAGAAAGAAGCGATATGCAATGTGCGAAGGCCGCCGGCTCTCTCCGGCCGAGGGGCCATCTCTGGAGTCCTGCTTTCCGAAATGTATCAGTTTGAGAGCACAGTATCGTCTACTGAGTCACCGGAGCGTTCGTCGTCCCAACGACCAGCCTGAGGTATCGGGTTTTGCCTCCTCGAGAGCCCTGTCTGTGAGTTCGTCTCAGGGGCCCCTGATGTTGATGACCGCGGCGCGCATCCTGTCGGATATGGACTGTCCTGCGTGCGGTGGCCCGGTCACGCTCGAGGTCGGGCCGGACCGACTGCCGTCGACGTCACTGTCCGACGCGGTTCTCGATGCTGCTGAAGACGAGCGTCTCGACGTCGTCCGAATGTGCTGGGACTGTGGGTGGCAAGAGGAGCGCCGGCTCCGCGTTGAGGCAATCGAGACGACCGCCGGCGCTGCAGACGCAATCGAGCGAGCCCGCCTTCTAGAAGAGATTACCGATGAACTCGCAGCCATCGAGGGCCTCGGAACGCTGGAGGACACGCTCGCGGAGGTTCGTCGACAGCGACGGCTGGAGCCAACGGCGGAAGACACGAACGAGGACGTGGCTGAGTAAGTATGATGACCGACTCTGAGCCCCTCTTTGACGTTCGTGAGCGCACCGGGAACCCCGAGCATCCATTGGTTGATGACGTCGCCGACCTCGTCTTCGAGCGGGCGGAGAACCCACGAGTGGACCACCAAGACGCCCACCTAGACGAAGTGATGGCGACTGTCGTCGACAGATATGGCTCGGAGACTGTCCGGACTATTATCCATCGGATTCTCGTTGAGGGGCTGTGTTGAATCGCTGTAAGGCGGAGAGATTCACTGTTTGACGAAGCGTTTGATGTTATAGACGACACACATCAGCGCGATCTCGCGGAACTCACGAAACCATGACCGCGCTCGCACGGCGAAGC
>NZ_SBIV01000006.1 GCF_004765795.1 Halorussus marinus | reverse complement strand
CTAGTAGCGCGACGAACGCGACTACCAGCAGCCGCAGCACAGATTTCTTCCGTATTGTTTGGTGTGTCATCTTGTTGAGTTACCCCCAAATAAATTGGAAGTCAAGTGGTGCTGCGGTCGTCAGTTGGCCAGCCGAAGCCGGTCGAACGTCTGCGATTCGGTGTACCAGGTATCCTCGGTCGCGAAGACCCAGTAGGCCTCACCGGGGTTGAAGTTGCTGACCGTGGTGTACTGGTATCCGTTGCCAACCTGGCCGTAGACAGCGGTCGAGTCGGAGACGCCGTCGGACACGCTAGCGAGCGCTTCACTAGTGTCAGCGTTCTGCCATCCTTCCTGCCACTGGCCGACGAGGTTCCAGCCCTCTTCGAGCTGGGTGGCCTGCGGCGTGCCGCCGTCGTCGTAGTCGCTCCCGCCGACGACGTTGTTGACGTTGACTTCGAATTCGGCGGACTCGCTGAGAGTCACGATGTACCCCTGGCCGCCCTGCATCGCGTCGAAGTCCTGCTTGTCGCTGGGCTTCGTCGGGTTGTAGGTCTGCCACTCGCCGCCGTCGTAGGTCATGATGCTGTCGACGTTCTCTTCGCCGCCGAGCTGCGTCACGACCTCGCTGACGGAGAGCTCACCGGACGCGGCGGGCACGGACACGAAGTTCGCGCCGGCCGAGAGCTGACTTTCGAGCGTGTTGACGACCACGCCGTCCTGAGTTCCCTGCGAGCTGTCGCTCGTCGTTTCCGCGTACGAATCGGACGCGAAGACGATCTTCGGCTCGTCACCAGTCTGGACCGCACCGTGGATCGTCACGGTGATCTGGTTGCTCTCCTCACGCTCAGAGTCAACCTCCCCGAACCCGCTGCCGTCCAGCGAGATAGCGGTCGGACCAGTAAGGGCAACGGGTTCGCTGAACTGAACCGCGATTTCAGTTTCGACGCCGTTGTAGCTGACGATCTCCGCGTCGACCGGGGACGGAGCTTCCGTGTCGACATCAACCGAATCGACGTGTTTCTCGTCGTTGTAGTTGACGGTCATTCCACCAACAGCGGTCGTGCTGGAGATGGAGAACTTGTAGCCGCCGTCACGCGGCACGTCCACCGTGTTGACGTAGGTGAACGTTCCGTCGTCGTTCTCGGTTTCCTCGAAGTCGCTCTCATCGAGGTCGCGCGAGAGGTCCTCGACACCGTCGTTGTCGTTGTCGACAGTGTTTTCGGTCGCGTACAGGCTGGCGTCGAAGGAGTCGAGCTCCTCGTCGGTTGTGAACGACATCTTGACCGTCTTGCCGTCCTCGCTCGTGAGCTCGGGCTCTTCGAGACCGATGTCGACCGTGAGCGTCGCACTCGCGCCGTCAGGGAGCGCGTTCCCGACCGAGTCGACGGCCGAGGTCGTGATCGCGTCAGTGTTGAGATCGTCGGCAGTCACCTTGCTGTCGAGGGTGAGGACGACCTCAGTCGGGCCGTCGCCGTAGCTCGCGTCGGTGACTTTGTTTCCGTCGTCGTCGCCGTTGTTGACGTAGGTGAAGTCCTCCGCGCTGACGGCGTTTCCGTCAGCGTCGAACAGCTTCTCGGTGAACGAGACGGTGACCTCGGTCGAACCGTCCGAGGTCAACGCCGCGCTCTCGGCGAACATCGGCGCGCTACGGTCCTCGAGCGAAGCACCGTCTCCAGCGGCATCGTTACCGTAGGAGTCCTCGATATCGCTCGTGGGCACGATGGTCTTCTCGTTGTTTCCGGCCACGTCGGCAGTCACCGGACTGTCGAGCTTTGCGGTGTACGTGTCACCGCCATCGTGTACGAGAGTGTTGATATCGATGCCGTCCGGCGTCTGGTAATTGCCAAGTTTAACCGCCTGGCCGGGATTCACGTACTCATCGAATTTGAGGTAGAGCTCCTGAGTCCCAACATCCGTTTTGACAGACGCCAGTTTAGGTGCCTCAGTGTCCTTGGTCAGGTCCGTCTTGATAATCTGATCGAGGGACTCCTGACCACCGACATCGTATGCATCGGCACGCACCTCAATGTCGCCTTCGGTAAGGCTCGTCGTGGTGAGCGTGATTTCTGCAGTGCCGTCAGCACTAACACTGACAGGGGAGTCCGTCGAAACGGAGTTACCCTCACCGTCGTCCAGCGTCAGGCCGACGGAGTCGATGGAAGCGGGCTCGCTCACGGTCACCGTGACCGTGTAGGAGTCGCCGTTGTTGTCCTCGTTGATCGTCGGCGCGTCCACTTTATCGAACCAGCCGTCTTCCGAAGGACTCGTCGTATCCTTGAGCACGACGGTAGCCGCGTCGGTCGCCTTGACGTTGTCCTGTTTGCGGTCTTCGAGCGCGGACTTGCGGGCGTTGACCTCATCAGCTTCGAGGTCGCTCGCCGCGACGGCGGTGTCGAGCGTCAGTTCGACTTCGTCGGTGAAGCCGTTGTCAAGTTCCTTCGCCTCGACACCGGTGATTTCGCTGGCACCGTCACCGCTGACGTCGGTGTACGCGAAGTCGTCCTTCGAGAAGTCTCCGTCGGCCGCCGTGACAGCCTCGGAGAACTTGACGGTCACCGTGTCATCACCGGCCTCGGCTTCCACGCCAGTGATCGCCGGGGCTTCGGTGTTGATGGTGTAGGTTTCCTTTTCACTGGTTTTCGAGTTACCAGAGTTGTCGTCCGCGGACGCCTGAATCGTCACATAGCCTTCCGAGAGGCTCAGCGTGCCCTTGGCGACGACGATCTCGTTGCTTTCGGAGTCGTAGGAGACGCCTTCGTCACCCTCCGTCCAGGTGGTGGTATCTCCGTTCTGCGTGACGTCGACTTCGATCGTGCTCGCATCGACACCCGACGTGTCGTCGGAGAGGTCTATCTTGAAGCCGGTCGTCGTTTTGGACTGAGTAAAGTCGGTGACGACAGTGTCATCAGCGTTCTTCTTGAACACCGGCGGAGTGTCGTCGACCGTGACGACTTTCGCCTGCGTTGCGCTGCTCGTGCCCGAGCTGGGGTCTTCCGCCATGACGGTCACGTCGTAGACACCGTCGGCGAGCGTGTCCCCGGCTTCCCCGTGCTCGCTCAGGTCGATCGTGAGCGACTTCTGGGCGTTGTCGTTGGCGTACTGACTGTCGTCGATGTTGTACGTGTACGTATCGTCATCCTGCTGGTCGGTGAGGGTGACGACGACGCTTTCGGGGTTCGTGTCCTTGTAGCTGTACTTGACGTCGACGACGTCACCGCTCTGGACGTCGACGTTCTCTTTCGGCTGGTCGATCGAGAGAGCGAATGCCGACGTGTCGACATCGAGGCTGTCCTGCGACACGCCCGCATCGGGGTTGTCGATCTCGTTCCCGGCCAGGTCGGCCGCGGACGTGACATCGACCGTCCACTTTGCCTCGGTCTTCGTGGGCACGTTGTAGGTGGCCTGGTAACCGTACTGCGTGTCCCCGACACTCGACCAGTCGTCATTAGACAGTGTCGTGATGTCGTTGTTACCGGCAGTGACGTCCGCTGAAATCGAACTTGAGTCGAGTGCTTCGTTGTTCGCGACTGCAGTAACCTCGAGGACGTTACTATTCTCAACGAAATTGGTCGTAACCTTACTAATCGAGGGCTGCTGGGTGTCAACCGTAACTGAGTCGGACTCGCCATCAGCGCCGTCGTTTCCGGCCTTATCTGCGGCCGTGTTCAGGATGATCGTGTAGTCACCATCACTACTACCATCGTAAGTTGCAGTGTAGGTGTCCCCGTTCTTACTGAAGTCTACACTACTGAGAGTACCGTCTTGTTGACCATCAACTTTGACAGTCGCATCAATAGTTTCGAGGCGTTCGTCACTGGTGAACGAGACCTCTACACTTTGGGTGTCAGTTGGGTCTTCGTTCGTAATCTGGAAGTTTTCGATTGTTGGGGCAACGCCATCGACTGTCAGCGTCGTCTGAGTGTCAGAGTCACTTGCTGAACCCAGAGTACTACCTTCGGCTGCATAGAGATCGTACTTCTTGTCTGCGTCAGAGGGAACACTTTCGTCGGTGGGAGTGAATGTTATAGAAGCCACCCCATCGTTCCCGGCGTTGGAAGTACCGATCTCATTGAGATTTTCAGTATTCCCAGCAGAGTCAATGGCGAATGTTACGTCAGTATTCGCAGTTGCTTCTGATTGGATTGTCACTGGCTCCCCGGGTTTAACCGGTTCTTCAGTCTGTACATTGAAATTCGACGCGTTCGCAGCCGCAGTCCCCGCGAACGCTACGGTGCCTCCGAAGACGGAGACGACCATGAGCGCCGAGAGGAAGACGGCGCGAAGCTTGTCGCGTGTTTGTTCTCTTGTCATGTTTTATGTTTTACCGTCGGATCTGTGACCCAGTTCTGCTTAGGGGTCGTATCTCCTAGGGCCACGTACCGGTGGTATATACTGGGGCCAAATAAAGCTATGGGAAACCACACACATCAGTAGAAATTAAATAAGCGAATAGAAACATTAGCTTCGAGTTATGCGATTTGGGGAACACCCAACAACTAAAAGAGGAACGAGGAAGCCATAGAAAAAGATATATTATTAGAAGAGTAGACTGTTTATACACCGTTTGGCTCTTGTTCAATGAGCTTCTTGAAATCCGTATCGGGGTCGCCATAGTCGTCCCAGTGTTCGATTGTGCGTCGACCACGATCCGTGATCTCGTACAAGCCACTATTTTCAGCGGGCCCAATTCGCTTGACAAGATCGTAGCTTAGTAAATGAGGGAGACGAGTAGCGACATATCCCTGATCTTTGTCAAGCATAAGTGCGATGTTCGTTGGGGTATTCCGGCCATTCTCTTCAAGTGCTTCTAGAATTTCGAAATCTGTCGGATCGATGAGTTTCATAGTATCGTATCACCTTCAATATGGTTCGCCATGTACGTTTACCATCTACCAGTAGTATAGAGTCCATCACGCAAAGGTTTTTTGATGATTAGTAAATGCACAGATACCATTAATATATCTAAATGATAAGAATTTATAGTATAAAATCCTGTATCGACAGATGAATGATTACGGACGCTCGCGCCCTCCGGCCAATTTTCATCCCGTCCGAGTTGCACCACCGCGATGGCGAAATCGAGCATCTTTCGAGTTGTCTCAAACCGATACAGCAGAACCTCTCCGGACAGAATACACTTATCACGGGGCCTTCCGGAGCGGGAAAGACCACACTGGCCCAGTACACGGTCGGACAGCTCAAGAGCGCCACGCTCAGCGTCCGAAGTGGCTATGTCAACTGTCTCTCGGACTCATCAATGTCAGGGGCGTTTCACGCGCTCTTTCGAGACGCCGGTCTCGGAATCGATCTCTCGCTGGAATCGGCGTCGACGACACAGTACCTCGACAAACTCAGGCATCTCGACGAGCACATGGTCGTGATCCTCGACGAGGTCGACGTGCTCGCAGACCCATCGGTGATCGTCTCTCTCTGGGAGGAACCACACATCACTCTTCTCATGGTGTGCGTCGACGAGGACGACTTTCTCTCGAACGCGGATAGCCGGGTCAGTTCACGCGTCCGGAGTGCCGAGAAGATTCGGCTCCAAAAGTACCACTCAGACGAGCTGGTCGACATAATCGAAGCCCGCGTCGTCGCGGGCCTTCAACATGGGGCTGCCGACCACTCGACGATCTCCCGCATCGCGGAACTTGCCGCCGGTGACGCTCGGCTCGCGATCGCGTTCCTTCGACGAGCCGCTGAGCGTGCCCAGCGAGAGGGTCTCGATACCTTGAGTCCGGGGCTGGTCGAGGACGTGGTCGACGACGCCGAGACTGACGTTCAAGAGCGGAACATACAGCGCCTCTCGACCCATCAGCAGATTCTCCATGACATCGTTCGCGAGAACGGTGAGATCGCGGCCGGCGATCTGCGCGAAGAGTACGAAAAGCGTGCCCAGAATCCGAAATCGGAAACGACCCGCCGTCGGTATCTCCAGTCGCTTGAGCGGTACGACCTGATCGAGCAGATCGGGGCGACTCGGGGAACCTACTACCGATATTCCAAACCGTAGTACGGCGTCGGGATTCGTTCATTCGTTCACTTTCGTTCATCGCTTCTACCGTCTTTTCTCAGCCATCTGAGAAGCTCTACCCTCAAAACCTGGTTATTTTCGTTCATCTGCGCACCGACCCTTTAACATGTGACTGTCTCGCCCCGAATATGCCACAACCAGGTGACCCGGTTCGACGAACCGGTAAGAAGCGGAGAATCAATCTACCGAACGGTCGCCTCGCAACGGTCAAGCTAACCGACGATCGGGATTATACCGCCCGCCTCGACGTTTCGCTCGGCGATCGACGGTGGGTGTTCGGCGTCCGCCAGGACGACAGCGCCGAATATCTCGCGGGCTACGAGAACGGCGAACGAACTGCTCTCGACTGTCCCGACTGGCTTGACCACGTCGCGGAGAAAACCGGACTGGAGGGGTTCGACGCATGATTTTAACGGTATTCGTCGATCCAGCGGTACCACTCGCCGAAGTCGTTGGCCCCGCACTGGTCGGCGATGTTCCGCAGCGTCCCTTCCCGGATACGGTCATGCAGCGGGACCGACACCAGGCGCACTTCGTCGGTCTCGGGGACATCGTATCGCAGTCGGACGTGGCTTCCCTCTCGACTGACGGGTCGGTAGTCGAATTTGCTGAGTACCTTCACGATATCGCGGCCGGAGAAGTCTCGCGTCGGCATCGATGCTACTTCATGAAGTCGGGGGGTTCGCGATCTCCCTCGATCTCCTCGGAGTCGATCCCGAGGTCGCGCAGGAACGCCTCCTCGTCCTCGATGGGTTCGCCCGCCTCACCTTTGTGGAGGACGACCGCCTCGTCGAGGTTGTCGAGAGCTTCGCCGCGAGTCTCGCCTTGGCTGGCGACACCAACCGCCTCGTCGATGGCCGACCACCATCCGTCGTCCTCTTCGATGAGGCGAATCTCTCGACGGACTTCGGTGCTCATGAATCTGGATACGGGTGGTTCTCGGATAAGCGTTCGGTCAGACTATATCTGGCTCTTCGATATGACGGGCGTCAAACTCTCCAGAAAGATACTGCTCTCCCTGGTCAGTAACCGAGTACACACCATTTCCAAGGTTTGTGACAAATTCTGCCTCCTCCAATTTACGAAGACGGGAATTGATGTGCTGGCGAGAAAGGTCAATTCTATCATCCCGAGAAATTCGAGTTGGGGAACTCGGTCCCTCCGCATCCAAAAGCTCCAGAAGCCGATCATCCGCAGGACCCATCCAATTCGCAGGGAGGCGAAGGGGCATACGAGTTGCTTGGGTCAAGAGTCGGTTATTTCCTTCGTAAAGTCTGAAAAATACACTCTGGAGACAGGAATATATGACTTTTTGTCTTTTACTAATGATCTAAAGTCAGATTTATATGACTATACTGTAACAGTTGAGATAGGAACGACTCGCGGGCCGTCAAGGTCCGCAGATACTCGCCACTCTGCCGACATTCAGGTTGGCAGAATACGCGAGCCGGTGGATCCAGCACCGGCCCGCAGTGGTTCCAGCAAACCAGGTGCTGCAACCGTGTTTAACAACGCTACGCGGGGTAATGAAAGCCCCGACCGACCGGCGGAATCGTCAGAGAACTACGCTGTTTGCCCGGAATGCGGCGAGCCAGTGTTGGCGCTGGTGACGAGCGGTCCGTCCTCTCACAGTTTCGCGCCGTGCGGGTGCTCGGCCAGTACGGCGACCGCGCGCGACCTCGCTGGCGACAGCGAGCGGCGGGCGCTGGCCGATGGCGGGGAGGAGACCGCCGACCAACTTACGCGACTTGACTGCCCCAACTGCGAGGACGCCATTGATGCGCGGTATCTTGGGACCGCCCACACCGACGAACACGACGGCCACATCGTCGGCTGGGAGTGCACCGAGTGCAACACGGAAGTTCAGGAACACGTTGACTGCCGCGGTAGTTCCTTCGACCTCCGAGTGGTTGGCAATGAATCCGGCGCGGAGACCGAATCTGACGAGATTCGGACCGACGGTGGCTTCGAAACGCGGACGCTACGCGTTGGCCCCGCTCGGACAGTTGCTTACGGCCCTGCTGGAGCGAACAGCGGCGAGTGGGCGCTTCGGTTCACGTCGGAGGACGGCGATCGCGTGGTGGTCCGGCTCGAGGAGGATTCGATGTACGAGCTCTGGACGGAGGTTCACAACGTGCCGTGGCCGAGCCGTGAGGATTCGCGTCACGACCTTCAGCGGGAGATCGTCGCTCGGGCGGAGCGTGCGGACGAGGAGATGCTCCGGGACGTCCTCGATGTCCTCGGTGGTGAGTCGACGTGAGTTCGACACGACAGACGGGTGACCCGCGGATGACGGTCGACCGCAGTGAGGAATGTGACGACTGCGAGGACGAGACGCCGCACTCGGTGACGATCGAGATGCGGGCGGAGGGCGCTTCGACATTCTCGCGCGAGCCGTATCGGGTGGCTGAGTGTCTGGAGTGCGGGTGCGAAACGACATGGAGGATGAACAATGCCTGAATCTATCGACCACGACGACAGCGACGGCGACGAACAGGTGATCGAAGGCGAGACG
The DNA here is from genome assembly GCF_004765795.1 of Halorussus marinus. Classification (GTDB taxonomy): domain Archaea; phylum Halobacteriota; class Halobacteria; order Halobacteriales; family Haladaptataceae; genus Halorussus; species Halorussus marinus. The sequence continues at coordinate 279,651 of NZ_SBIV01000006.1, read as the reverse complement.
ACGACGGTGACGGTCCGGCGGATCGGACCGCTCGCGTCCCGCGAGTACGAGATCGACCTCGACGGCGGGATGAAGCTCGGGACGATCAAGCAGGAGGCCCGCGAGAAGGCTCGCGCGGACGGCCTCGACGTCTTTCAGGTGACGCAGGTCGACGGCACGATGCTCCGCCAGATGGGCGGCGGGTTCTACGACACCCAGCCCGAGGACCAGGGACCGGGGGGTGACGGCGAATGATCGCGCTCGACTGCGCTGGTAGTCCCGATCCGCGTACCGCCGATAGCTGGCGGGAGATGAGAGAATGAAGACCTACTCGTCGGCTTGGTCCAGGAGGCGCTGGATTACGTCGTCGAAGGTGTCGCCCGGTGCTTTCCGGGCGTTCAGTTCCTGCCACGTCTCGTTGCGCACCTGTATCGAGGTCACGTCGTCGGCCATTGTCGAATCAGTGGGCGCTGTAGGATATGGGCTTTTGGGTGCAATCGAGTACTGTGTTACTATAGAACAATAGAACTATATTCATAGAATTATAGAACTGAGATACTATGGAAGATATGACCACCGTGTCTGTTTCCGCGGACACATGGAAACGGCTGAATCGTGCGAAAGAACCCGGAGAATCGTTCGATGAGGTTCTCCAGCGGATCATGAACGAGGAGGAATCGCCGTGACCGCGCTCGACTGGCCGACCGACTTCGGGCGTACCGAGCCGGCCGAGCGGACGCGAAACAACCACTACGGCGCGACGGTGCGCGAGACCGTCGACGATCTCGAAACCGAGTTCGACCGACTGAACGCGGACGGGTGGCAGCTCGCGACCGCCGCGCGCCACCAGAAGCAGAATCCGAAGTACCCGTACGCGGACGCGAGCCCCGACGACCCCGGTGCAGTGGTCCGGTGGACCATGAACGGCAGGCGGTACGCGGTCGCCTGCGACGCCTATTCGCGGCTCCGGGACAATCTGCGCACGCTCTATCTCTACGTCCACGAGAAGCGCATGATGGAACAGCGTCCCGTCGAGACCGGCGAGTCGGAGTTCGCGAACGCCCGGCTCCCGTCGGGCGAGGACGGGACCGACGCCCTCGTCGCGCGCGAGCCGCCCCACGAGGTCCTCGACGTCGCGCCCGACGCCGATGCGGCGGTCGTGGAGGCCGCGGCGCGCCGGCTCAAGAAGAGACACCACCCGGATGCGGGTGGGGACGAATCGCGGTTCAAGCGCGTCGTCGACGCCGAGGAGGCGATGCTGAATGAGTGAGGACCTCCAGCCGCTCGCGCCGCGCGAGGCGATGGAGATGTGGATCGAACGCCAGAAGTCCGAGAAGGCCCGGGAGACGGTTCAGAGTTACCGCTATCGGATGGATCAGTTCGTTCGATGGTGTGAACAGGAGGGCATCGAGAACCTGAACTCGCTCGACGGTCGCACCCTCTACCGGTTCGACTCGCACCGCCGCGGTGAAGAGCTGAATTCGTCGACGCTGAACAACCAGCTCGGGACGCTCCGGCTGTTCCTCGACTTCTGCGAGGACATCGACGCGGTCGAGGACGGTCTCTCGCGGGCGCTCGACGTGCCGGCGCTCACGAAGGCCGAGCGCGCGAACCGTGAGAAGCTCACGACGAGCCGCGCGAAGACCATCCAGGAGAAGCTCGAACGGTTCGAGCGGGCGAGCGTCGACCACGCGCTGTTCGCGCTGGCGTGGGAGACGGGCTGTCGCCTCGGCGCACTCCACGCGCTGGACGTCAGGGACTGCTATCTGGAAGAGAGCGACATCGAACGGCTCGCCCACGAGGAGAATCTCGAAGAGGAGGGCCTGTTCAAGGAGGCCGATCTGGGTGATGGTGACGGACTGACCGACGAGGTTTCGGTCCCGTTCGTGTTCTTCCGGCATCGCCCGGAGTCGGATACGCCGTTGAAGAACCAGAGCGAGGGTGAGCGCCCGGTGTCGCTGACCGACGAGCTCGGCCGGATCTTGCGAGATTTCATCGAGTTCAATCGACCGAGCGTCGAGGACGAATACGGTCGTCGTCCGCTGTTTGCTTCGGAGAAGGGCGGCGGACGGATGTCGAAGGGCGGGATTCGGCGGCGGTTTTACATCGTGACTCAGCCGTGTCGGTACGGGACCTGCCCCCACAACCGCGACCCGGACGAGTGCGAGGCGCTCGACCACGGTCGCGAGCAGCGGTGCCCGTCGGCGCGGTCGCCGCACAGGATCCGGACGGGTTCGATTACGTGGCATCGCGACTGCGGGTGGCCGCCGGAGGTGCTGGCTGAGAAGGTGAACGCGACGCCGGAGACGATTCGGCAGCACTACGATCACCCGGAGCTGCTCCGGCGGATGGAATCGCGCCGTAGCTACCTCGACGATCTTGAGTGAGAGATATGAGTGATAACTCCCCCGCGTTCGAAATTGGGATGGGTATAGCAACGGACCGTACCGCGGTACTCAGCGGTCCCATCACGAATTTTACGCCGAAGCGACGGTCGAGAGTCGAACGTACGTAGCGGTCGGGGTTCGACGGCCAGAGCCTTCCCTCGGCGAATATCGTCGGCCGGTACTCGACACCCCATCTGCGAAACGCTTTCGGTCGTCTCTCGTCTACCATCGGTATGTCCGCGACCGTCGGGACGCCAGACGACGACGAGGAGTGTGCGTACTGTGGGTCGCGAATCTTCGGCCACGATCCGATCTGTGTCCGTGATTGCGACGACGACTGCGGGTCGCCGGCGTACTTCTGTAACTACGCGTGTCTCGTGTCGTACGTAGACGAGAACGGTCTCACGACGGGCGATGCCTGCGAGTGGTCGCCCGACCGAGGCGGCCCCTGTTGATCGAAGCATCCCGAGCGGGTCCCAGATCGACCGACGCCACTCCGTCCGGACGAAGCGAGCGACTACTCGACGGCAGTCGCTCGTTCACCGATTCTCACGAACGCAGTCGCAACCGACGCACCGATAGATTTTGGCCGGCCTAAAAACCGGAAGTACTATGACGTTTTAGGTTAGCCTAAATCCCATGGCGAACGACGACTCCGAGTACGAGAGACCGACGCGGCGTGAGTACGTGAAGTTCGGCGGAGCGATCGTCGGCGGTGGCCTGCTCGCCGGCTGTACGGGAGGCGAGGGGTCGACGACAACCCAGACGACCACCGAACCCACCGAGGCGACCGCGGGCGAGACGACCACGGCCGGCGACGATTCGTACTCGGTGACGATGGCGCCGATGGGCGAAGTCGCCTTCGAGTCGGTGCCCGAGACGATATTCACCCGACTCACACATCTGGCGGGTATGGCGTTCGCGCTCGGGCGGGGCGAGGACGTGAACGCGATGCACGCGCCCGACTACTACGACGCGCTCTGGAACCAGTACACCCCGCGTCTCCCCGGCGTCGAACTCGACTGGTCGGGGCTGTACTCCTCGTGGAACGCGTCGAAGGAGAAGCTCTACGACCTCGACAGCGACGTCCACCTCGCGGACCCCGCGAGCGTGCTCGCGCTCGAGGAGTGGAACGCAGACGATATCGAGGAGATCCGCGAGCAGATCTCGCCGTGGTTCGGGAACCACTTCAGCAATCGCCACCTCGAACCTCCCGAGGAGTACGCAGACAGCTACGAGTATTACACCCTCTGGGAGATGTTCGAGAAGGTCGCGCGGGTCTTCCGAGCGACCGACCGGTACGAGGCGCTCGCCTCGATCCACGAGGACGTGCTCGAACGAATCGAGTCCGACCTCCCGTCCGAGCGCCCGAGCGTCGTCATGGGCGGGTTCAGCGAGCCGACCTCGCCCTACGTCTACAACGTCGACACGCCGGGGTTTCTCACCGCGCACGTCCGGCCCCTCCGACCCGTCGACGCGTTCGGGGACGCCGTCACCTCCGGATCGAAGGTCGATATGGAGGCGTTGCTCGAAGCCGACCCCGACGTGATCCTCTCGTTCGGCGGGATGCACCCCGAGACCGATATGGAGGAGGTCCGCACGACGCTCGAGAACGACTCGGTCGGCGGGCAACTCACCGCGGTGCAAGACGGCCGGGTCTACGCGCAGGGCGCGCGCTATCAGGGCCCAATTGTGAATCTCTTCCAGCTCGAGATGACGGCCAAACAGCTCTACCCCGACGTGTTCGGCGAGTGGCCGACGTACGTCGAAGGGGCGTATCCCGAGATTCCCGAAGACGAACGGTTCTTCGACCGACAGCGCGTCGCGAACGTCATCGACGGCGACTTCTGACCGAAACGACCCACGCGTCCGACGCTCCCTGCGGTGGGGCGCGCGGCGTGAGTCGACCCGGCCGGAGTGAGTGGCCGCTCACGAGTCGTCCCGGAACTCGAACCTGGCGCCCCCCGTCGGGCTCTCGGTCACCGTCACCGTCCACTCGTAGACGTCGGCCAACTCGGCGACGAACGCCAGCCCCAACCCGGTGCCGCCGGTGTCGGAGGCGGTTGTGTACCCCACCTCGAACACCGTCTCGCGCTCCCCGGCCGGGATTCCCTCGCCGTCGTCGGCGACGTAGAACCCGTCCGGGAGATCGCCGACCGTGACGGTAACGTCGGCCCCACCGTGCTCGACGGCGTTCTCGAACAGGTTCCGAAACAGGTGACTGATGTACGTCTCGTCGGCCTCGATCGTCTTTTCGAGCGCCACGTCGACGGTCGCGTCCCGGGTCTGGGCTTCGGCCCACGCCTCCCGGGCGACCGCTTCGAGATGGATCGTCGCGTCGCCGCTGACGGCGTCGCGGCCCCGCGTCAACACGAGCATCACGTCGATCATATCCTCGATCCGGTCGAACGCCTCGGTGACGTACTCCACGGCCGTGGGGTCTGGGTCCGTCGACAACTGCTGGGTGTAGATCTGGCCGATGGTGACCGGGTTCCGGAGTTCGTGGGCGAGCATGCTCGCGAAGCTTTCGAGTCGCTCGTTTTGGGCCCGGAGTCGCTGTTCGCGCTCTTTGCGCTCGGAGATGTCCCGGACGATGCCGGCCCGAGCGTCCGTGTCGGTGTCGTACCGGTACGGGCCGAACCGACTCTCGACCGGGATCGTTCCGCCGTCTCTGGTCGGGAACTCCACCTCCACCGTCACGCTCCCGAGACCGTCGGCGACCTGCTCGCTCAGCTCGGCGGCCTCCCTGCTGACTCGCTCGCTGTGGACCACCGACGCGTGGCGGCCAAGCAGTTCCTGTCGGTCGTACCCCGTCAGCTCGCAGAACGCCTCGTTGACCAGGACGAACCGCTCGTCGGCGTCGAGCGCGAAGACGCCGTCGTCGGCCGTCTCGATGATGGTCTCGTAGCGTTCGAGCTGTTGTTCGCGCTCGTAGCGCCGAATGGCGCTCGTCAGGATGTTCGCCATGCTCTGGACGAACTGGACGTCGTGGTCGGCGTACGACTGGCGGTCGGTGTCGTGGGTTCCCAGAATCCCCCACGGCTCGTCGTAGGACCCGACCACGGTGCTGATCCCTCCCTGAACGTCGTGGTCGGTCAGGAGCGCCGGGCCGCTGAATCGGTCTTCGCTCGCGAGGTCCTCGACCACCACCGGTTCCTCCGCGATGAGGGTGTACCCGGCCTGTGAGGACCGGTCGTCCGCGACCGTCGCCTCCCCGACGATGCCCTCGCGCCACCCGACGCCGTTTCGCAACCGGAGTTCGTCGGCCTCGGGGAGCAGTTCCAGCACCTTGCAGTAGTCGTGATCGAGGACGTCGGCGACGCGTTCGACCGCCTCGTCGAACAGTTCGTCGAGCGACCGATCTTCGAGCGCGTGCTGGGAGAACTCCGCGAGCGCCCGCTGTTGCTGGACGCGGTTCTGAAGCTCTCGCTCGCGGGCTTTCCGGTCGCTGACGTCCCGGACGGTACCGACGCGTTCGTCGGCGTCGTCGGTCGACCGAAGCACCCACGTCGCCTCCACCGGGATGCGATCGCCGTCCGCGGCTTCGAGCGTGCACTCGACGCTCGCCGACGAGCGGTCCCCGGTTCTCATCTCGGCCTCCAGTTGGGCCACCCCGTCCCAGACGTCGTCGGTGATGGTTCGGGCCGACGTGCCGAGGAGGTCCTCGCGGTCGTCCCCGATCAGTTCGGCGAGCGCGGAGTTCACCATCGTTAACTCGAGGTCGTCGTCGAGGGCGTAGATGCCGTCGTCGACCGTTTCGACGATGGTCTCGTAGCGTTCGAGTTCGCGTTCGCGGGCTTTCAGCTCGGTGATGTCCTGGGACATGCCGAGCGCGGCGAACACCTCGCCGTCGTCGGTGTGGACCGGGACCATCCGGAACTGATGGACGCGGTCGCCGAACGCCGACTGAAAGACGCGTTGCTCGCCGTCGAGCGCGGCCTCGTAGTGCGGGGCGATTTCGTCGACGATCTCGGGCGGCAGGCGCTCGCGGAGCGGTTGGCCCTCGAGGTCCTCGAGGTCGACCCCCGCCGATTCGATCGCGGTGCCGCCGACGGTGACGTACCGGAGTCTCCCGTCTTCGTCGGCGTCGACGAGCGCGACCGCCCCGTTCGGGAAGTGCTCGACGAGGGTCTGGTAGCGATTCCGGGCCTCCTCGAGTCGGGCCTCTCGCTCCTTGCGCTCGGTGATGTCCCGGAAGTAGATCGAGAGCCCGGTCTCGGAGGGGTACGCGCGGGCTTGGACCCACCCGCCGACCTCCGCCGACCGGGTCTCGAACGTGATCGGTCGCTGTGTCTCGATCGCCTCGTGATACCGCTCCCACGCGTCGGAGCCGACCTGTTCCGGGAACGCCTCCCAGAGATTCTTCCCGCGGAGGTCTGCGTCGGGACGGCCGAGGAGGTGCTTGGCGTGGTCGTTGACGTAGGTGACCGTCCAGTCGAGGTCGACCGCGAGCATGCCGTCGGTGATGCGCGTGAACACGTCGTCGAGTTCGAGCTGGAGCTGATCGCGTTGCCGGGCGAGCGCTCGCTCGGTCCGTTTTAGCGCCGTGATGTCCTTGCCGGTGACCACGACGCGTTCGAGGTCGCCGTCGGCGTCGAACAGCGGGGCGGCGTTGAGCGACACCCACCGCCGGTCGCCGTCCGGGGTCTCGTGTTGGATCACCTCCCCTCGGACCGGCTCGCCGGTTTCGAGCACGCGCGAGACGGGGTGGCGCTCGACGGGCAACGAATCGCCGTCCGGATCGTACACGTCGAAGTCGCCGAGCTCGAACGCCGAGAGGTCCGCGTCCTCGAGGCCGAGTTCCCGACGGACCCGGGAGTTCATCCGCTCGACCGACCCGTCGGGCCGGAAGATGGCGAGGCGAATCGGCGCGGTCTCCAGCAGGCGGTCGGTGAGACTCCGCTCCTGAGCGAGCGCCTGCTCGGAGTGTTTCTGGTCGGTGATGTCGTAGTAGAGTTCGATGCGCCCGCCCGCGTACCGGCCGGCGTCGATGGGCTTGCTCCAGTGTTCGAGCCACCGGGGCTCGCGGTCCGCGCCCGGGGTGACCCGACACTCGAAGCACTCGGTGTCCGTGTTGTCGTCGTAGGTCGCGAGAACGGTGTCGGCGAACGCGGTCGCGTCGTCGACGCGGTCCGCGATGGAATCCTCGACGAGCCCGCGTTTGTCGCGACCGACGACGTCCTCGCGGTCGAGTCCGAAGTACCGCTCGGTGGCGTCGTTGATCCGCGCGACCTCGAAGTCCGCGTCGAGGACGAACACGCCGACCCCGGCGCCGTCGAGGACGTCGATCATCGACTCGACCCTCGGAGCAGTGGTCTCGGAGGGGGCGGTCGGCCGAGACGCGTCAGGGCGCCACCAGACGCGGGCACTCGCGCCGACCTTCTTGGTGGCGACGTCGCCACGCTCGGCGAGGGTATCGAGTCGTTTGTACGCGGTCCGCCGCGGAACGTCGAGGGCGTCGGCGACCTCGGTGGTACTGAGGGGTTCTGGTGTGTGTGTCGACTCGCCGAACACCGCCAGTGTCTCGGCGTAGATTCCCTCGGATGGCCCGGGGGCAGACATACCGAGTAGGAGGCGAGCGGAGGCTAAAGGAGTTCCGCCGCCGGCATCGCTCCCGTGTTTGATACGTCCGAGAGAGCCAGTAAGCGCTCTGAATGGTTCGCATCGCCGGCCACCGGTCAGAGACGAACACCGTCGGTAGAGCCGCCTTCTCAGAGCCGATTTCCCTCGGTTTCGAGGCCCCCGCTCCGGCCAGAGGGCACCTACATGGCAAAGAGGTTATGTATAGCGGATGGGAAGTAGCGTCCGAGCACGTATCGGCGCCGATCGAAATCGACCCCGCGAGTCGGCGAACGCCACCGCGTGTCGGCGCCGATGCAGTGCCGAGAGACCCAAACGATGAACCCGAAACAGTTACTCGCAGACGAGACCGGCGTTTCGCCGGTGATCGGCGTCGTCCTGCTGGTCGCCACCACCGCGGTTCTGTCCGCGCTCATCGGGACGTTCGTGCTCGGACTCGGTCAAGACGTCGACCAAACTGCCACCGCGGGGGTCTCCCCGACGGGAGACAGGACGGTGACGCTCGACTCGGTCGGTCCGAACACGGACGGCGTTCGGTGTTCGGACGCCGACGAGACCGGGGACGATCTGGACTCGTCGAACGACCGGTACGACGACGGCGACCGCCCCGGAGCGACCGAGACCGTCGGCGATTCGATCTCCTGTAGTTCGAACGCGAACTCCGTCGTGGCCTTCGGCGACGGAATCGGAGACGCAGTGGTCTACACCTTCGACGGGTAGCGGTTCGCGCTCTCGACGGTGAGTGTGACGCCGCGAGCAGTGCCGGCGTGTTCGTCGCGGTGAGAGCGAAGATAGGCTTCGAAAAGCGGGCGATTGCACCCGACGAGCGTTCTACACCCCACCGACCGTGTTATGTAATGACTCTCAAACTCGTTCGTTTATATAAAACATTCACAATAATAAAGTCAGTATTTTATCTGTCAGTATTGTTTAGAAAATTTCACATATTTTTATCCAAGAGTATGTCGTGCAATGTCCAAAACAGACATCGCAGACTACATCGCACAGAATCCGAGAATGGCCGGCGTCCTCTTTACGATCTGTCTACTTTTGACACAAGCGGGCAACTCGGCGGCCGCGAATCTGGGCTCGACCGCCGGTCCCTGATCACAACTGCTCGACCGAGAGGTCGGTACTCCACCGCAGTTCCCCGTCGAAACGGATCGGAACCTCTTCGAGGCTCAGGAATCGACGCAGTTCGTCTTCCCGCATCGAGAACTCCTCGTCGACCCCCGACGTCAGAAAGTGCGTCTCGTTTTGCTCGATGTAAGGGATTATCAGCGTCCCCATCGCGGTCTGGGCGGTCGGGTACGTCTCCATCCGGAGGGTGAACGCGTCGCCGTCGCGTTCGATCTCACAGAGGTTCGGCGTCCCGCTCTCGGCCTGTGCGATCGAGAGGCCGCCGTCGCCGACCACGATGTACTTGCCCCCGACGATGCTCTCGTTCCGGGCGATGGTGAGCGCCGCCCGAAGCGGAAATCCGGCGTTGAGCAGGCGAGCCATCGTCCGGCCGACCCGGACCGCACCGGTGTTGATCACGTCGCTCAGGGTGACGACGCCGGCGATACTTCCCGCCTCGAGCAGGTGCATCCCCTGTGCGTACGACTGGCAGGCGTTCAGCAAGAACGCGTCCACGCCGACCGAATCGAGCGTCGTCGCGTCGAACTTCCCGTCGGCACACTCGAAGCCGCCGCCGTCGATGTGGCCGATGTAGTGGAGGAAGTCGGTCTGGCGAGCGAGGACGTCGCGGAGTTCGGTCGTGGTCAGATCGTGGTGGACGGTGACGTCGAACGGGAGCGTTTCGCGTGAGCCGTAGCCGGCGTCGACCGCGTCGCGCTCCTCGTTCATCTGTCGGTCGTTGCAGACGACCGTGATCTCGATGTCGCCCTCGGTCGGCGTCCGGTTGAGGTGGTTGCGGAACGCCGCGGTGGTCGCCTTGCTCGCGCCGATGGGCGTTCCGTCGCCGACCCACGTTTGTTCGAGCGAGTCGGCCGACTCCGGTTGGACGTAGGACTCGTCGGTCGGGGTCGTCCGATCGGTGCTCCGGGTGAACTCGGCGGCCTCGTCGGTCGCGCCCGTCCGGAAGAAATCTTCTACGGCCGCCGCTTCCTGTGTCGCGTCTGCGGGCTCGCGCTCTTTCGGGGTGTGAACGACGGCCAGATCCTCGACGACGAACGGTAGCGTTTCGATGCTGGTCGCTACGGGTTCGACGTGGGACGTCAGCTTCCACTCGGGGATCTCGGGTTCGACGACCGAGAACGGGACCGTGAGATACGCCTCCAACTGCTCGGCCGGCGACTGTTCGTACAGTCGCTCGAAATCGAGATCGACTCTCGGTTCGATCGCGCCCCGCTCGTGGAGATCGACCTGATAGTAGCCTTCCGTCCGAGTCAGACAGTCGAGGAAGAACGTCTGTTTCAGGAGCCGTTCGGCCTCGGCTTCCACGCCCCGTTCGGTGTCGAGGGGGTGTTCGAACCCCGTCTCGGTGACGACCCGCGGCCGATCGCCCTCGACCACCGTGGCTCCGAGATAGTAGGCCAGCGGCGCCGCGACGTAGACCGCGCGATACGTCGGCGGGATCTCGATCCGGATTCCGGTGTCGGGGACGGTCAGCTCGTCGGGAATCTCCAGTTGGTCTCCGAGTTCGATCGTCGGCGGATGGCCCCGGAGGGTCGGATACGACCGCTCGCAACTCGTGGTCTTGAGCGCGGAGCCGAACGTCGAGACCGCCGCCATCATATCGGTCGGGTCGGCCGTCGTGGTGACGGTCGCGGCCGGATGCTCGTGGTGCGAGCGCGCGCCGAGCAACACCTCCGTCTCCGAGCCGAACTCGAACTGCATGTGTTCCATGTCCGAGGTAACCGCGAGCGGACCGCTCACGTTCAGATAGAGCTTGATCGGGGCGTTGAGTTCGATGCTGTAGACGCCCTCGTCGAAGGCCTCGTCGGCGAAGTGTTCGGCCTCCGCGAGCATGTCGCCGGTCTGATCCCTGACGTAGACCGGGACGACCGTCGGGAGCGTGAGGCTCTCGGTCGTTATCGCGACACCCGCATCCGCGGGAAACAGAAAGTCGTCGACGTCCACGGGCGTGGGAGCGACCGGGCGGGAGGTCTCGACCGAGTAGCGGTGTCGCTCTATCGAGTCGACGACGGTGACGCCGCAGTCGCCCGCGTCGACTTCGAAAGAGAGCGTGCCGACGGCGGTCTCGTCCGGAGACGCGGAGCGCTCACCTCCCAAACTGTTCATCACACGCGGAATATTTCCGAACCAAATTGAAAAAACCCCGGGTACTGAAATCGGCGGTATCAGTTATCGTGTACCGACGCGTCCGACGAATCGAAACAGCGCCACGTTCCGAAGCCGAGCGGCCGTCGGCGGCGTCCTCGAAAAAAGCGGGCGGTCACTCCTCGGACGCGGCGCGTCCGACGGCGTTGGTCGGACGCTCGACTCGACCCGACCGGCGGGTCAGTCGGTGACCGAGCGGTCGGGCGAGCAGGCCGACGCTGAGACCGGCGATCGCGGCCGCGACGGCCGTCGGATGCGCGAGCGCGAACAGCGCCAGCGGGACGAGCGCGCCGAACCCGACGTACAGGGCGAGGCCGGTCCACGTCCGGGGCGCGCGGTACTCTGGGCGGGCGGTTCGTGTCGATCGGTGCGGATCTCGTTGTTCGTTCATTGGCGGGGTGAGTGGGTGGTAGTCGGCGTGTCTGGCGAACGGGTTCGGAGGCCCCGCCACGGATGTACGCGGTACGTACTTCCCTGACTGGGCGCTGGGTCAACTGTGCTGGTCGTCCATCATGGGGATCGTATCGTACAGGTGTTACAGTGTTAACATTTTCCGACCATTGCTACCAGCCCGCACGGTCTCGGCGGCGAGCCCGGAGAAAGGCGCCGTCCCTCTCCGGGATGCCAACAGATAAGCCGCTACTCGGACCAGTGTGGCGACGTGACTCCGTTCGGCTCCTCCGGACTCTCCGCTCGCGTACGTGCGGTCGCGTCGGATCTCGCGAGCGACGGGCGGGGACGGATTCTGTTCACCATCGCGTTCGGCTGGTTTCTCGGACTCGGGGTCAGGCTCTCGGCGCCGACGCTGGTTCCGTACATCCGCGCGGACTTCGGGATCGGACTCTCGACCGCGGGACTGCTCTTGAGCACGCTCTGGTTCACCTACGCGCTGTTGCAGTTCCCCGGTGGCGTCCTCGGCGACTGGATCGGCGAACGGGCCGTCCTCGTGGCGAGTTCGGCGCTCGCGATCGTGGCGCTCGCGGCCAGCGCGCTCGCGTGGTCGACGCTCGCGCTGTTCGCCGGCTTCGTCCTGCTGGGGTCGGCGACCGGCGTCTACGCGACCACCCGATTCACCTCGCTCGCGGACGTCTATCCCGATCGGACGGCGACGGCGATGGGGGTCAGCTCGGCCGCCGGGAACCTCGGGACCGTCCTCCTGCCGGCCGGGGCGGGCGTCGTGGCCGGCGCCGCGAGTTGGCGGCTCGGGTTCGCGGCCGCGACGCCGCTGTTCGCGCTGGCGGCCGTCGGACTCTGGGTCGCCGTGCCCGCCCGCACCTCCGGCCAAGAGAGCGTGGCCGACGACCTCTCGGCGGACGCCCTCCGGCGGTTCGTCGCCGAAGTCACCGGGCGACAGACCCTCGTGCTCACCGCGGCGATGCTCCTGATGTCGATCGTCTATCAGGGGTTCACGAGCTTCTTCCCGACCTACCTCGTGTCGATAAAGGGGCTCTCGGAGGGCTCGGCGGCGCTCCTCTACAGCGCGTTTTTCGCGTCGGGCATCCTCGTCCAGCCGCTGGCCGGCGTGTTGGCCGACTCGGTCGGCGACAGGCCGACCCTACTCGGGTTCAGCTTCCTGTCGGCGAGCGCGATCGCGCTCCTGCTCGCGACCGACGAGGTCTGGCTGTTGGTGGTACTCGCAGTCCTCGCGAGCGCACAGCTCGGGTTCTGGCCGATCGCGCAGGCGGGCGTGGTCGACAGCCTGCCGACCGAGATGCAGGGGACCGGGTTCGGACTGCTCAGGACCGGGTACCTGTTGCTGGCGGCGACCTCCCCCACGATCGTCGGCGCGCTCGGCGACCGAGGTCGGTTCGACGAGGCGTTCGTGCTGTTGGCGGGATGCGCGCTCGGTAGCGCGCTGATCGGCCTGTTGTTCTGGGACGACGGGTGAGCCGATGCGGTCCCGAGAGCGCGCGCCGAGGCGCGTCGAGTTCGACGAAGACGACGGTTTTCGGGGTGCAGACCCGCCGCGAGTGCGGTGGGCCGAAGGCTCTGGTCCGGTCGCGAGAGCCGGATCGAGTCCCGACTCGCGTTCGACTTGGACGATTCGCCGGAGTTCTGAGGAGTCGCGATCGGTGTACTGTTTTATCTCGATGTCGTCGGGGTCGAGGACGGTGGTTTCGAGCGCGCTCACTCTCTCACCAAATCGCTCAACATAGATTTCGAGATAAGGATCCTCGTAGTCTCTCGCCATCGGTTGATTTTTCTATGGGACGGCTTAGACCCGTTTTAACCAGCCCTAATGCTATCTGTTGGGGGATAATGGGAAACGAAAAGAGCGAATAATATAACCATACGTTTAGGTAGAGAAGTTTTTATATACTCGTGAGCTTAACGCTCACCTAAGCACGTATCATTACAGAGAAGTGTCGGACGTGGGGCGGCTTCGACAGGCTCTCCCCGCCGACGGACCAAAGTACTCGGTCGTTCGGCATAAAATGTGCGGCCACTTCTCAGAGATGATACCGTGCCAAACGAGAAACACAACTCATGAACTTCAAAACACTACTCACGGACGACGACGCGGTGAGCCCGGTGATCGGGGTCATCCTGATGGTCGCCATCACGGTGATTCTGGCCGCCGTCATCGGCACGTTCGTGCTCGGCCTCGGCGAGAACGTCAACCAGAACGCCTCAGCAGGCGTTTCGGCGGCTAGTGGCACCAACGAAGTCACGCTTAATTCACTTGGCCCCAGTACGACTGGAATCAAATGCTCGGCCGTAGATGGTCCCGGTGACTCTGGTTGGGCAACTAAACACACTACTCAAGTCGGTCAGACCATCACTTGCAGTGGTAGTTCCAACTCCGTGGTAGCCTACAATGTCGATGGGAACGCTCAAAACGCTACCGTCTTCACCTTCGGTAGTTAGTTAAAACTTACACCCGGCACAAAGGTCACCGTACGCCCTTTTTAATTTCTGTTCTCCTCGACCAGCGTCCGCACCGAAGCCCGCTTCTCGCCGACCGTCGCGCCGACGAGCGCACCGATACCGGCCGCGGTGCTCGCGGCGTTCCTGCTGATTACCCCGCCCACGGCACCGCCGACCGCGGCGCCGACGGCCGCGTACTTGGCCCGGTTCATCGTTCGGATGAGACGATTGCGCATGATCGTAGTTCGACGAGTACGCAGATAAATGTATCCGACGACACGACCGTACGGTAGACGAGCTATGTCACCGACCGTCGACGACCTCCGAAACGAGATCCGACGCAGTGTGGGACGACACGACCGAATCGAGTCGACCGCGTTCACCAAAGAGGCCCTCGCGGCGATCTGTGACGCCGTGGGCCACGAGATCGACGGGAATCGGTTGCCGTCGAAGTCCCGAATGCGGGCCGGGATTCTCCGGGCGCTCGGCGAGTCCGACGAAGCCGATCCGACGGAGGCCGACCGCCCGTTCCGGAAGGCCGAACTCGAAGCGATCGCGAGCGCGCTCCGCGAGGAGTAGCGGCGCCGACCCGCCGAGAGCTTCCGCGTGGCGTCGTCGCGCCGGCGAGCGGGGTCCGGTCTGGGTACCGCGAGCCCGGCCCGCCGCCTCAGTCGTCGCCTTTGACGCCCGGGTTCGTCACCGCGCCCTCGGCGGCCGACCCGAACGTCGCGCCGTACTTCGCCAAGACGCCGTCGTCGTAGGCGGGCTCGGGCTCCTCGCGGGCGTCGAGCCGGGACTCGATCTCCGCGTCGGTGAGATCGGCCGCGAGCGTCCGGTCGGCGATGTCGACGACGACGTGGTCGCCGTCCTCCAGGGCACCGATCGGGCCGCCGACGTACGACTCGGGGGCGACGTGGCCGATCATCGGCCCCCGGGTCGCGCCCGAGAACCGGCCGTCGGTCAACAGCGCCACGTCGTCCTCGTGGCCAGCGCCGACGACGGCGGCGGTGACGCCGAGCATCTCGCGCATCCCCGGGCCGCCCTGCGGGCCCTCGTTGCGGATGACGATGACGTCGCCCGACTCGATCCGGCCTTCCTGGACGTACGCCATCGCGTCTTCCTCGGACTCGAACACCCGGGCGGGGCCCTCGTGGTGGAAGTTGTCCTCGCCGGTCACCTTCAGCACCGCGCCGTCGGGCGCGAGGTTGCCGGTCAGGATCTTGATCGCGCCCTCCTCGTGGAACGGATCCTCGACCGGCCGGACGAAGTCGGCGTCGATCTCGTCGTCGTCGGGGAGGTCGAGCTCCGCGAGCTCCTCGGAGATCGTGCGACCCGTGATCGTCTCGGCGTCGCCGTCGAACAGGCCCGCCTCGACGAGCCGCCGGATCACGACCGGGACCCCGCCCTGTTCGTAGAGGTCGTACATCACGCGCTCGCCGCCGGGCTGGAGGTTGGCGATCTTCGGGGTTCGGCGCGAGATCTCGTCGAACTCCGCGATGTCCAACTCGACGCCGGCCTCGGCCGCGAGCGCGAGCAGGTGGAGGACGCCGTTGGTCGAGCCGCCGATCGCGACCTGGAGGGCGATTGCGTTCTCGAACGAGCGCTTGTCGAGGATGTCGGAGGGCCGGCGGTCTTCCTCGATGGCCTCGACCGCGAGGTCGCCCGCGCGCTCGGCGACGTCGTAGCGCTCGTCGAACTCGGCGGGCGCGCCCGCGCTCCCGAGGGGCGCGAGCCCGAGCGCCTCCGAGATCGACGCCATCGTGTTCGCGGTGAACATCCCGCCACACGAGCCCGCGCCGGGACAGGCGTGGCGTTCGAGGTCGTCGAGTTCGTCTTCGGACATCTCGCCCTGCGCGACCGCGCCGACCCCCTCGAAGACGTTCTGGACGGTGACCTCCCGGCCGTCGTGCTCGCCGGGCATGATCGAGCCGCCGTAGAGGAACACCGACGGGAGGTCGGTCCGGATCGCGGCCATCATCATCCCCGGGAGGTTCTTGTCACAGCCGGCGACGGTCACGAGGCCGTCGACGCGCTCGCCGAACGCGACCAGTTCGACGGAGTCGGCGATGACCTCCCGGGAGATGAGCGAGGCTCGCATCCCCTCGGTTCCCATCGAGATGGCGTCGGAGATGGTGATGGTCCCGAACTCGATGGGCATCCCGCCCGACTCGTCGACGCCGTCGTAGGCGGCCTCGGCGACGTCGTCGAGGTGGACGTTACACGGGGTCACGTCGGCCGCGGGGTTGGCCACCGCGACCATCGGCGAGGAGAGATCGTCGTCGTCGTAGCCCATCGCGCGGAACATCGCCCGATGCGGGGCGCGGTCCGGGCCCTCGGTGACTTCGCTGCTCCGGAGATCAGCCGGTTTCTCGGACATACGCGACGGTGAGCCCGGAGCGGCTTAAGTTGTCGTGCTCGGACAATCGTTGCTGTCGAATCCGACGGCGGTCGGTCGCCCGGACGCGGCGGGGTCGCCGGCCCGCCGACCGCCGACGAGTCAGCGATATTCCAGAAGGGGAACATACTTTTCGAGCGGCCGTCGAAGCACACGCATGGACCGGACGGTCGCCGTCGCGCACTACCCCGAGGGAGCGGGCCACGCGACGCGGATGCTCGGGGTCGCGCAGGCGCTCGAAGACGCGGGTGTCGAGGTCGTGCTCGCCGGCGGCGGTCCCGGTTCGCGCTTCATCGAGTGCAACGGCTACGAGGTGTTCCGGGCCGCCCCGGTCGACTACATCGGCGACTATCAGGAGGGATCGCTCGGCCGCGTTTTGACCAAAAGCCTGCCGTACAGCGCCAAGCGAGTCGTCGACCTCGTGGGGTGGCTTCGCCGCGAGGAGCCCGCCGCGCTGGTCACCGACGACATGTTCGGAGCGATGGCGGCCTCGCTGACCGGGACGCCCGTGTACGTCGTGACCCACAACGCCGCCTCCTACTACGACGCCGCGGTCGAGCAGGTGTTCACCTGGCTGTTGAACCGCTATCAGCTCTCGGTCGCCGAGTCGTTTCTCTACCCCGCGGTGTGGCCTCCCGACGAGGGCGACCCGCCGGGGGTCGAGCACGTCCCGCCGATCGCGCTCGACCCCACCGACTCCTCGGGGCCGGACGTCGACGTTGGCGTGCTGGTCGTCCCGAGCGTCTACTCGACGAACTTCGACGTGCTCGCCGAGACCCTCCGGACCGAGGGCCGGGACGTGACGCTCGTCGGCACCGACGCCTGGGAGGCGGTCCCCGCGCTCCTCCCCTGGATTCGGGCCGCCGACGTGGTGGTGTGTTCGGGCTACTCGACGGTGATGGAGGCGGCGGTCGGCGGGACGCCCTGCGTGGTCTACCCGTTCACCGACGAACAGCACGGCGTCACCCGGGTGCTCGAACGCCGGGGCGTCCGGGGCTTTCAGGTCGAACACTCGATCGCCCACGTCGCCCGGGCGGTCCGCCACCCGCCGGACTCGCCGAGCCACGACAACGGCGTCGACCGGGTCGCCGACCACGTCGTCGATCGGCTGGCCTGACAGTTTTGCCACTGTCGGAACCGGGAACCCGACGCCCCCGTAATCGGTGGTATGGTGCGCGTCTCGGTCGGGGGTCGGCTCCACTTTGGCTTCCAGAACCTCTCGCTGGCTCACGAGCGTCTCTACGGCTCGCTCGGGGTCGCGCTCGAGAGCCCGCGAGCGGTCGTGACCGCCGAGCCCGCCGACCGCGTCGACTGCGACCACCCGACCGCCCGCGAGTACGCCGCGCGCGCCGTCGACCTGCTCGACGCGCCCGGGGCGTCGGTGACCGTCGAGGAGACTCTTCCCCGTCACGTCGGACTCGGGAGCGGGACCCAACTCGCACTCGCGGTCCTCGCGGCGGTCGCGACCGCCACCGGTACCGAGCCCCGGGTCCGCGAGCGAGCGCCCCGGCTCGGACGGGGCGGCCGGTCGGGCGTCGGGGTGGCGGCGTTCGAGTCGGGCGGGTTCGTCCTCGACACCGGCCACCCGACCGAGCGGTTCACCGCCGACCGCCCGCCCCGCGGCGAGTGGTCGGTGCCGGCGGTCGCGGCCCGCCGCCCCGTGCCCGACGACTGGCGGTTCGTGCTCGCGCTCCCGGACGCCGAGCCGGGTCGGAACGGGGACGACGAGGACGACAGCATGCGCTCGGTGGTCGAGCGCGCCGACCCGGCCGTCGCCGATCGGATCGCCGCGCTCGTGAGCCGGCGGGTCCTCCCCGCGATCGCGGAGGGCGACCGCGCGGCGTTCGGCGCGGCGGTCGCGGAGGTCGGCCGACTCAACGGCGCGTGGTACGCCGACGAGCAGGGCGGCGTCTACCGCCCGCCGGTCGGCGAGGTGGTCGCGAGACTCGACGAGTCGCCGGCGATCGCAGGCGCGGGCCAGTCGTCGTGGGGCCCGGCGGTGTACGGGGTCACGGCGCGAGATCGCTCGGAGCCCGCCCGCGAGGTCGCCCGCGAGGCGCTCGCGGCCGCGGGCGTCGACGGCGAGGTGCTGGTCGCCGAACCCCGAAACCGCGGCGCCCGGATCGGCGATCGGTAGGCCCGACAGACGAAAGACCCAAGCGCCCCGGCCGAGACGACCCGAGACGAGCGCATGGATCGAATCCCCTTCGGCGTCTCCCGGCTCGACTCGATCATCGGCGGCGGCGCACCGCCCGGAAGCGTGGTCCTGCTGGCGGGCGAGACCGGCGCGGGGGCCCGCGAGTTCCTCTACACCAGCGCGGCGATCAACGGGCTGGCCCACACCGACGACGAGCAGTTCGACCTCCACTACGGCGACGTCGACGACCGGGCCGCGGTCCCCGAGGAGATCCACTACGTCTCGTTCACCGCCAGCGGCGACGAACTCCGCCGGGAAGTCGAGTACACGATGGACGAGGAGATCGTCGAGTCGGCCCTCGATGCGGTCACGTTCGCCGACTTCAGCCAGGAGTACTTCCAGCTGTCGCCGATCCCCCGGGAGTGGTACACCCGCCGGACCCAGACCATCACCGACCTCGGACAGGGGAGCGAGCGCCGGGGCGTGCTGGAGGCGGTCGGCGAGCATCTCAACCGCAACGCCGCCAACAACCTCGTCGTGATCGACTCGCTGACCGACCTGACTCGCGCGCCCGAGGAACATCTCGGCTGGAGCGACGTGACCCTGCTGATGAAGGGCCTCCAGAAGGCCTCGCGGGCGTGGAGCGGGCTCATCCTCGTGTTGGTGAACCAGGACGCGCTCACCGACGTCGAGATGGGCGACCTGATGGGCGCGACCGACGGCACCATCGCCTTCGAGTGGGAGACCGGCGGGAGCGAGCGCGACCGAGTGATGTACGTTCGGGAGTTTCGCGGCGTGCTCTCGCGGCTCGAAGCCGAGGACGTGATCCGCTTCGAGACCGAGATCCACGAGGCCGGGTTCGACATCAGCAACGTCCGGAAGATCCGATAGCGCCGGTGGGCTCGCCGCGAGTCGGGAAACATACTTAGGGGTGGTCTCGAAACGGCCTCGCATGGCACGCGAACGGCGAACGGAGGCGGAACGATGAGCATCGTCGGCGGCACGCTCGGCAAGGTCGCGGCCGTGCTCGCGGCCGGGCTGGTCGTCACGGCCGTCGGGGTCGGCGCGGCGCTGACGACCGGCGTCGTGAGCCCCGAGGCGCCGACCGTCGAATCGATCGACAACCAGTGGGGCGAGGTGACCGACGAGACGACCGGCGTCGAGACCCGGGTCGTCGTGAACAACCCCAACGGCGTGGGGATACCGGGCGTCGCGGGCGTCTCCTACGACGTGGCGATGAACGACGTGACCGTCGCGTCGGGGGCCAGCGGCGCGGTCAGCCTCTCGTCGGGCCAGAACGAACTGGTCCTCCGGACCGACATCGACAACCGGAAGATCCCCGAGTGGTGGGCGAGCCACATCAACGACGGCGAGCAGACCACGGTCTCGATCAGACCGTCGGTGAACGCGCCGCTTTTCTCCACCGAGTTGGACGCCCAAGAGCGGACCTTCTCGACGGACCTGCTCGCGGCGTTCGACAGCGACTCGGCCGAGTCGGTGGAAGCCGGCGGCCGGACGCTCCTGACCGTCGAGGAGACCGACGCCTCGTGGGGAACGGCGACGACCGACGAGACCCCGCTCCGGTTCTCGGGCACCGTCACCAACCCCAACGGCGAGCCCATCGAGTTCGGGACGATCGGATACACCGTCTCGATGAACGACGTGACCGTCGCCGAGGGCACGACGGGCGAGCGCGTCGAGATCGGCGCCAACGAGACCGAGACCATCCGGATACAGTCGGTGCTCGACAACCGGAAGCTCGACGAGTGGTGGGTCAGCCACGTCCGCAACGACGAGCAGACCACCCTCGCGGTCGAGGCGTTCGCGGAGGTCGAGACCGACGACGGCACCGAACGGATCCCGCTGTCGTTCATGAGCAAGCGCGTCGCCTTCGAGACCGACATCCTCGGCGGCGGCGAGGCGACGGCCCGCGAACTCGACGCCGGCGCCGACACCGACTTCGCGGCCCCGACCGTCGAGTCGGTAGAGCGCGGGTGGACGAACACCGAGGCCGGCACGCGGTTCGGGACGACCGTGGTCGTCGACAACCCCAACGGCGCGAACGGGACGCTCGGCGAGGTCGCGCTCGACGCGAACTACCGGGTGTCGCTCAACGACGTGGCCCTCATCGAGGACCGCAAGCGAGCCACGCTCACCGAGGGGCGCAACGAGATCAGCTTCGAGAGCGCAGTCGGCGACGACACCGTCAAGCGGTGGTGGCTGAGTCACGTCACGCGCGGCGAGCGGACCGAGCTGACGACCGCGGCCGACGTGACCGCAGACGTCGGATTCGCCGCGGTCCCCGTCGACGTGCCCGAGCGCTCGACCGCGTTCGAGACCGACCTCCTCGGCGGCTTCGACGGCAGCGAGGAGCGCGTCGAGATCCGGGGCAGACACACCGCCACGCTCGAAAACATGGACGCCCAGTGGGGCGAACCCACGATGAACGCCACGCCGATGGCGATCGCCGGCGACGTGACAAACGAGCGGACCGGCCCGATGACCGTCGAGACGTTCGGCTACGAGATCCGGATGAACGACGTGGTGCTGGCCGACAACGAGAGCGCCGTCGGAACGACCATCCCGGGCGGGACCACTCGCGAGGTCTCGACCACCGGCTACCTCGACACCGACCAGATTCCCGAGTGGTGGGTCAGCCACCTCGAAAACGGCGAGCGGTCGGCGCTGTCGGTTTCGTACTACGTCGTGGTCGAGTACGCCGGCCAGACGTTCACCGTCGAACTCGACTCGATGAGCTACGAGGACACCGTCGAGACGAACGCCTTCGGGGAGTAGCGCGGCCGATCGCCGGACGCCCACCGAAGCGAGCGCCGTCCGGACGGCGGCGAACGCCCCGGGAGAGGATTTTTCTTCGCGCGCCCCCGAGTGCCGACATGGACTGGGCGGAACTCTTCGAGCGTGGGGCGACCCACCGGACAGACGTGGCGGCGATACGCGACCGACTCGCGGCCCGCCGGGCCACCGAGGAGGGCGGCGATGGCCGAGCGTGAGACCGACCCCGCCCGGATCGTCGCCGACGCCGACGTGCTGGCGGCCGACCTGCTCGTCGGCGGGGCGGCCCGGGAGGCGCTGGACGCGGTCCGGGCCCACTCGTGGGTGAAACTGGTCGCAAGCGACCCCCTGCTCGACGACGCGGAGGCCGTCGTCGCGGCGCTCGCCGACGAGGACCTCGCCCGGGCGTGGCGCGACCGCATCGAGGACCTCCGGGTGGCGGTCGACCACCCGCCGGGCGACCACCCCGCGCTGGCGAGCGCGTATCGGGGCGGAGCGGCCCACCTGTTGAGCTACGACGACGACCTGCGGAACGCGAAGGCCGGGGCCGAGCTCGGCTCGCGACTCGACGTCTCGGTGAAGACGCCGGCGGGGTTCGCGGGACTGTTCGACGCCGCGAGCCTCTACGAGGCGGTCGAGGGCGGGGAGTACCCCGGTCCGGACACCGACGCCCGGGGGTGAAAAATCAGTCGTCGGTCGCGACCCCGACCGGCTTCCACGCGCCCTAACCGTGGGTTACGTCGCCCCTCGGTGAAAGCCGACACTCGTCTCGGTCCTCGGGCCCGGCGACGCCGGGCTCACCACCGGATGACGTTGCTCTCGAGGTCTCGGGGGTAGTAGGTGATCTGCTCGACGCCGTCCTCGGTGATGAGGATGGTGTCCGAGTGGCGGTAGCCCGCCTCGCCCGGGAGGTAGATGCCGGGCTCGATGGAGTAGGCGTGGCCCGGGCGCATGACCTCCTCGCTCCCGCGGTCGATGAACTCCCGCTCGTGGGCCTCCATCCCGAGGTTGTGACCCGTGTGGTGTTGGGCGTACTCCAGCACGCCCTGCTCGTCGAGGTAGTCGTGGACCTTCTGGTCGACGCGCGAACACCGGACGCCCGGACCGCTCTCTTCGATGCCGATCGTCTGGGCCTCCAGCATCAGTTCGAAGTAGTGGGCCTGCTCGTCGGTGGGATCGCCGACGAACATCGTGCGTTCGAGTTCGCTCTTGTAGCCGCCGACGTTCGCGCTCGCGCCGGTCACGAGCACGTCGCCTTCCTCCAGCCGGCGGTTCTCGGTCAGGCCGTGGGGGAGCGCGGAGTTCTCCCCCGAGAGGAACCCACAGCTGGCGGGGAACCCGCCCCGGAGGTGCGAGTCGTACCGGTCGCCGAGGGTGTCGAGCATCGCCATCGAGGCGTCGAGGCTGGCGCGCTTGGCGACCCAGAGCTCGTGGGCGCCGGGTTCGGCGTACTCGGCCAGCTTCCGGTGGGCGAGGTTCCCCCACTTCGCCGAGTGGCGCATGAGGTCGAACTCGGCCTCGGATTTCTCCTTTCGGAGCTCGGGGATCCAGTCGACGGTCTCGACCGAGACGGCCGCGAGTTCGTCGAGCGCGGGCCCGGAGTAGCCCCAGAACCCCGGCGCGCCGTTGGCGTCGGCCGCGACGGTCTCGACGCCGAGGTCGTCGAGCATCGCGGCGATGGTCGCCTCGGGCGTCCGGCTCGGGTGCTCGTAGTAGGTCCCTTCGCCGTCGCCGGGGTAGTCGTAGTAGGTGTAGACCGACTCGACGGCGGGGAACTCGTCGCTGTCCGCGCGGTCGGCTTCGAGCCGCGGCACCGTCACCGCCACCGCGTCCTGAGTGACCGCGAGACACACCGGCCGTTCGGTCTGGAGGTGGTGAAAGCCCGAGAGCCACTCGATGTCCGTCGCCGAGAACAGACACAGCGCGTCGTAGTCGTTCGCCGCGAGCTCGTCGCGGACGACCGCGATTCGCGCTTCGAACTCTTCGGTGGGCAGTGTTGTCAGTACCATACCTGAAGCTGTCGACGGGTCATAATAAGTCTGGGCCAACGGGAAATCTACACGCCCGGGCGCGATCAGAAAACCCGGCGAGCGCGCAGGGCCGATGGGTTGGCGCGCACCGTCAGTCGTAGTGGTGACACGCACAGACGTGGCCGTCGCCGACCGCGTCGAGTTCCGGATCCGACGTCTCACAGACGTCGCCGATGTACTCCTGACACCGGGTGTGGAACCGACAGCCCGACGGGGGATCTTCCGGGCTCGGGACGCTCCCGTCGAGGATGATCCGGTCGTCCATCCGCTCGGCGTTCGCCCGCGGAACGCCCGAGAGGAGCGCCCGGGTGTAGGGGTGTTTGGGGGTCTCGAACAGCCGATCGGCGGGCGCGACCTCCGCGAGTTCGCCGAGGTACATCACCGCCACCCGGTCGCAGATGTGTTTGATGACGCTGAGATCGTGGGAGATGAACAGATAGGTCAGATTGTACTTCTCCTGGAGGTCCTCCATCAGGTTCAGGATCTTCGCCTGCACGCTCACGTCGAGCGCGCTGGTCGGCTCGTCGGCGACGATGAGGCTCGGGTTCACGCTGAGCGCGCGCGCGATGGCGATGCGCTGTTGCTGGCCGCCCGAGAACTCGTGTGGCGCTCGCGTGAGGTGGTTCTCCTGGAGGTCGACCTCCTCGATGAGCTCGTACAGCCGGTTCTGTCGCTTCGTCTTGTCCCAGTCGGTCAGCGACCGCATCGGCTCGGTGATGAGGTCGGCGACGTTCATCCGGGGGTTGAGGCTCGACCCCGGGTCCTGGAAGATGATCTGCATGTCCCGGCGGAGCTGGCGGAGCCGCTTGCGCGAGACGTCGGTGATGTCCTCGCCGTCGAAGTAGATCCGGCCGCCGGTCGGGTCGAGTAGCCGCATCATCGTCTTGCCGAGCGTCGACTTCCCACAGCCCGACTCGCCGACCAGCCCGAGCGTCTCGCCGCGTCGGATCTCGAAGCTCACGCCGTCGACCGCCTTCACGTCGGCGGTGTGGCGCTTCAGGATCCCCGACCGGATCGGGAAGTACTTCTGGACCTCCTCGGCCGCGAGGAGCGCGTCTGTGCTCTCGGCGTCCTGAGTTCGTTGGAGACTCATTGATCCTCAACTCCCTGTATCTGCCACGGCGGTTCGGCGTCGCTCTCGTCGGTGTAGTAGTGGCACGCGACCTCGTGGTCCCGGATCCCCTCGGGTTCGGCGAGTTGGGGGTCGATCTCGTCGCACTCCGAGCCGATGTAGTCGGGACACCGGCTGGCGAACCGACACCCCGTGGGCGGGTCGATGAGTTCGGGGACGGTCCCTTCGATCGTCGGCAGTCGTTGGACCGACGTCTCCAGCGACGGGATGCTCTCGGCCAGTTTCCGCGTGTACGGGTGGAGCGGGGCCTCGAACAGCTCGCGCATCGAACACGTCTCGACGACGTTGCCGGCGTACATCACCGCCATCCGGTCGGCGATCTCGCTGATGACCGCGAGGTCGTGGCTGATGATCAGGACGCTCATCTCGAACTCCTCGCGCAGGTCCCGCAGGAGGTCCATGATCTGGGCCTGAATCGTCACGTCAAGGGCGGTCGTCGGCTCGTCGGCGATGAGGAGCTTCGGCTCGGTGATGAGCGCCATCGCGATGACCACCCGCTGGCGCATCCCGCCGCTGAGCGCGTCGGGGTACTCGTCCATGAGCCGCTCGGCGTCGGCCAGTCCGCAGGCCTCCAGCATCTCGATCGCCTTCTGGCGGGCGGCCGCCTTCGAGATGTCGCGGTGGGCCAACAGCGGCTCGGTCAGCTGGTGACCGATCGTCAACACCGGGTTGAGCGACGACATCGGGTCCTGATAGATCATCGTGATGTCGTCGCCCCGGATGCCGTCGAGTTCGTCGTCCGAGAGGTCGAGGAGCTCGCGGCCGTCGTACCGGATCGACCCCGACACCACCTCTGCGGGCGGGGACTGCAACAGTCCCATCGTCGAGAAGGCGGTCACGCTCTTCCCACAGCCGCTCTCGCCGATGACGCCGACCACCTCGTCGCGCTCGACCGTCAGCGAGACGCCGTCGAGCGCCTCGACGGTGCCTTCTTCGGTGTGGAAGTGGACGTGCAGGTCGTCGATTTCGAGTAGTGGGTCCGTCACGTTATCTCACCTGCCTCGGGTCGAGTGCGTCTCTGAGCCCGTCGCCGAGCCCGTTGAAGCCGATGACCGTGAGCATGATCGCCAGCCCCGGGAACGTCGCGATCCACCACGCGGAGTCGATGTCCCCGCGACCCGCCGCGAGGATCGCGCCCCACTCGGGCTTCGGGGGCTGGACGCCCATCCCCAGGAACGAGAGTCCCGCGCTCCACAGGATGACCGTCGGGATGGTCAGGGTCGCGTAGACGATGATGCTCGACGCCGCGTTCGGCAGGACGTACCGCGTGATGACTCGGAAGTCGCTGAGCCCGGCGGCGTTGGCCGATTCGATGTACTCTTCTTCCATCACGCTCTTGACGTCGCCCCGGACCAGCCTGGCGAACCCGCGCCAGCCCACCAGGCTGACCGCGACTATCAGCGGAAACAGACCACCCCCGAGCATCCCGGCGATGGCCAGCGCGAGGACGATCGCCGGGATAGAGAGGCTGATGTCCACGAGCCGCATGATTCCGGCCTCGGTCCAGCCGCCGTAGTAGCCCGCGAGGAGCCCGAGCGAGACGCCGATCAGCATCTCGATGCCGACGATGACGACGCCGAGGAACACCGCGTACCGCGAGCCGAACACCACTCGGGAGAACACGTCCCGGCCGTAGGTGTCGGTCCCGAACGGGTGTTCGAGGCTCGGAGGCTCCTTCAGCGCGTCGTAGTTCTGTTCGGTCGGCTCGTAGGGCGCTATCCACGGGGCGAACGCCGCGGTGACCAGCAACGCCACCACCACGACGAGCCCGAAGACCGCGAAGCGATTCTGCATGACGCGACGGAGGACAGTCCGCGCGCGGGCGAGCTGTCCGGTGGCGACGCGAGACCCTTGACCGCCCTTCGGGGTCCCATCGCCCTCGTCGTCGTCGCTGTCTGAGTGTCCTACTGACATGTTAATCGTACTTGATTCTGGGGTCGAAGTAGCTGTACGCCACGTCCACTGCGAGGTTGGCGGCGATGACGATGACCGCGTACACCAGGACCGTCCCCTGGACCACGGGGTAGTCGCGGCTCAACACCGCGTTTACGAGGAGCCGCCCCATCCCCGGCCACGCGAACACCGTCTCGATGATGACCGCCCCCGAGAAGATGAGCGGGATCTGGAGCCCGATGAGCGTGATGATCGGTATCATCGCGTTTTTCATCGCGTGGGTGTAGATGACCGCGCGGTCGCCGATTCCCTTCCCGCGGGCGGTGCGGATGTAGTCCTCGTTGAGTATCTCCAGCATCGACGACCGGGTCATCCGCGTGAGCAGTCCCGCCCGCCGGGTACCGGTCGCGATCGCCGGGAGCGCGAGCGACATCAGCCACGTCGCGGTGAACACCGGGGTGGCCCGCCCCGAGATGGGGAAGATGCTCCAGTTGACCGAGAACAACAGGATCAGGATGAGCGCGAGCCAGAACGACGGCATCGATATCCAGAAGATGGCGAACACCATCGAGAGGGAGTCGACCCAGGTGTACTGCTTGACCGCGCTTATCACCCCCAGCGGGAGCGCGATGATGAGCGTCAACGCCATCGACGCTATCGCTAACTCTAGGGTCGCCGGTAACCGCTCCATTATCATCTCCGAGACGGGGCGTTGAGACCGGACCGACGTTCCGAGATCGCCCTGCGCGGCGCCGGCAAGCCAGTCGAGGTACCTGACGTGGGGCGGGTCGTTCAGCCCCATCTCGGCTTCGAGTTCCTCGATCGCCTCGGGGTTCGCGTTCTGACCGAGCGCTATCTGTGCCGGGTTCCCCGGCGAGAGGTAGACGACCGACGAGATGACCAGCGTCACGCCGATCAGAACGGGGATCATGACGAGTAACCGTCGGACTACGTACTGAAACACGGTTGGAAAGTATCGATATCGGGGTGGGTGTTGATCTCAGGCGTCGAACTCGAGGCGGTTCAGCCACTCCTGGTCCGGCCACCACTCGTGTTCGGTCCAGTTGTCGATGCCTTCGATGTCGCTCTTGTACCCGTACACCTTGTTGAACGCACAGATTGGCGCGACGGGGACTTCTTCGAGCACGAGTTCCTGAGCGTCGACCATCGCCTCATCGCGCTTCTCGGCGTCGGGGTGGGTCTTTCCGGTCTTGAGGAGTTCGTCGAACTCGTCGTTTTGCCACAGCGAGTAGTTCGTGCCGCCCTCGGTCGCGGTGTTCTCGCCCTTCAGGATCGGTTCGAGCGCGTTGGTCGCCCAGTTGCCACCGTACGCCATCGTCGTCAGGTGGTGGTTGCCCGATTCGAGGTTGTTGTAGAGGGTGCCGGCTTCGAGCACTTCGAGGTTGGCGTTGATGCCGACCTCGCCGAGCATCGGCGCGACGACCTTCCCCATCTGTGCGTACCGCGGGATGGTGAACGCGTAGAAGGTGAGCTCCAGGTCCTCGCCGTTCTTCGAGCGGGTTTCGCCTTCGGAGCTGTTGGTCCAGCCTGCCTCCTCGAGGAGCGAGCGGGCTTTCTCGGGGTCGTACTGCTCGCCGAGCTCCTTCGAGCGGTCCTCGCTGAGCCCGTTGACCGCGATCGACGGGACGATGCTCCAGATGGGATACCCCTCGCCGCCGAGGGCCGCGTCGATGACCGGCTGTTTCTGAATCGCGTGGTTGATCGCCCGGCGGACCCGGACGTCGTCGGTCGGCTCCTTCTGGACGTTCATCGCCAGATAGCCCGGTCGCGTGTACTCCTTGCGGAGGAGCTCGGTGTTGTTCGAGCTCTCGACCTGTTCGACGTCGCTGAGCGTGACGTACGACGAACCGTGGACGTCGCCGTTAGTGAGCTCTTGGAGGAGCGTCGTCGCCTCGGGCAGCAGCCGGAACTCGAACGCGTCGGCCTTCCCGGGCCCCTGGTTCTCGGCGAACTCCGGCCCCCAGTCGTACTCTTCGAACTTCGTGACGGTGACCCCGGTACCGCGCTCCCAGGTGTCGAACTGATACGGGCCGGTGCCGACCGCGGTGGCCTGTCCGTAGTCGTCGCCGTGTTCCTCGACCGCCGCCTTCGAGACGAACGCGGTGGACCAGTTGGTGAGATACCGCGGGAGAAGCGGGTACGAGTCCTCCATGGTGATCGTCAGCTCGTAGTCGCCGGTCGCCTCGATGGTGTCGACCGGACCGAGAAGATACGAGTTCGGCGAGTTCTCGAGGAACCGCTCGTAGCTCCACTTTGCGATTTCGGCGTCGAAGGTCGATCCGTCGTGGAAGGTGACGCCTTCTTCGAGCTGGAAGGTGAACTCGGTCGCGTCGTCGTTGCGCGAGTAGTCGCTCGCGAGGTGCGGGACCGGTTCGGTGTCCTCGTCGAGTCGGAACAGCGTCTCGTTGATGGCCGAGACGATCGTGTTCTCGGGCCGACGCGTCGCGGAGTGGACGTCGAGCGTCGAGGCCTTGCTGCTCATCCCGACGACGAACGTCGACGGGTCCCCGCCGTCGCCGCCGTCCGCCCCTTCGGTCTCGGTTTCTTCGTCGGACGTGGTCGTCTCCCCGTCCTCGTTCGATCCGCCGCCACTCGTACAGCCGGCTAACGTGCCGCCGACGCCCGTTGCACCGACGTACTTCAGGTAGTCGCGCCGGTCGAGCCAAGCGTGGTTGTCATCTCCAGTCATACAGCTTGAGTCGGTGTTTATATCGAACATAAATAAACATTTGCCTATCGTCTCCGTGAGAATGTGGGCCAGACCGACGTTAAATTTTAATAAATTATCCGTATTCAAAGCAGTCCTCGTGATACAACGATCGTAGTAAAATTTCGTCATCCCAGAAATGTCAGTCCGACGGTAGTGTGCGCGCGAAAGCCAACGACTTTAGTTCGCGGCGCCCGGACATCGGGCCATCGCACGCTACGCACCGACGCCGACGGTCGCCCGACGAATCGACGCGGGCCGGAGCGACCGAGCGGACCCGGAGTTCCGGAGAGACAGCTAACGATGGGATACTCGAGCGTTCAGGACTTCGTCGACAAGCCGACGATCGTCCGGCTCTACCGGTTCGTCCTCGTTGGATCGGGGGCCGCACTCGTCCAGACGGGACTCCTCTGGGTGCTGGTCGAGTTCGCGGGGCTCAACTATCTGGTCGCGGCGACGCTCTCGATCGAGACCACCATCCTCCTCCAGTACGTCGTCAACAACGCCTGGACGTTCCAGCACGCCCAGCACACCTCCCGGGTCCAGTATCTAGTGGGGCTTGTCCGGACGAACATCGTCCGTGGGACCGCGATCCCCCTGCAGGTCGGACTCCTCTACGCGTTCGTGACGTGGGGCGGGCTCATGTACCTGCTCGGCAACGGCATCGCGATCTTCCTCAGCGGCATCTACCGGTACTACCTCGACTCGCGGTGGACGTGGAAGATCCAGATGTGAGCCGACGGGCGCGCCTCCGGGATCACTTCCCGAACCGACACTTTCATACGCCGACGCCGTAGGGTTCGAAACGATGCAGCGATCCTCCGCTCGACACGCGACCGACTCGGTGCTGGCGACCCTCGCGGGCGACGACTGCGACTGGTGTAGTTCCGGGACGCTCGTCCGCGGGCGATTCAAGGGAGACGACGCCGTGGTGTGCGAAGACTGCGAGACCCCCGCGGTCCGCGTCTGGTGAGCCCTCGGAACGGTTCGGTCGGTCTCGCCCACTCGTCGCGTCGCTCTCCGAAAACACCGCCGACCGGACGGCGGTCGGTCCCTCCGAGCGACCCGACCGCGTGCCGTCAGAACAGCGCTTCCAGTTCTTCGGCCTCGTCGTGTACGAGTCGCTGGAGGTTCCGGTCGCTCTCCTCGCGCATCGACTCGATGTTGTCCCGGGTCTCGACCGCGACGCCCTGAAGCTCTTTCACCCGTGGCACGTCGCTCACGCCCGACAGCAACGCCACCGCGCCGACCCGGCCGGCGTCCCGGATGGGGTAGTCGCCGCCCCGGACCTCCATCGACTCGGTCTCGGATTCGAGCCACTTGCGCCCGCGCTCGATGCCCTTCCGGTTGAGGTGTTCGGGCGGCCCGCTGGTGACCACCAGCGAGCGCTCGGTGCTCTCGACGTTACACGGGAGGGTGAGCCGACCGAGCGTGGCCTTCCGGACGAGGCTGGTGAGCCGGTTGGTGGTCTCGGTGGCGTCGATCTCGTCGTCGGTGAAGCGCCCGAGGAGTCCGCCGTCGGTCGCCGCGACTTCCTCGGCGGCGTAGCCGATGGTCGAGACGCCGCCGCAGGCGAGCGTGTTGATGATCTCGCTCGAATCGACGACGCTCTCTGCGATCGCGTCGTCGCGCCCGACCTCGCCGGCGCCGAACAGGACGCCGAACCGCCGGACGATCTCCTCGTTGAGCCGGTCGTAGCCGCCCCGGACCGACTCGCCGGTCTCGCGCCACGCGTCGTTGTCGAACACCAACAGATTGTCGACTTCGTCGACGAACGTCTTGAACGACCGGGCGGCGTTCAGGGTGTAGATGCCGCCCTCGTCCTGTGCGGGCAGGACGCCCAGCCCGTAGACGGGTTCGGTGTAGATCCGTTTGAGGTGGTTCGCGAGGACGGGCGCGCCGCCCGACCCGGTGCCACCGCCCAGCCCCGCGACCACGAGAAACGCGTCGATCTCGTGGACCGGGACGTCGTCGATCGCCCCCTGTATCTCGCCGGCGTCCGCCTCGGCGATCTCCGCGCCGAGTTCGTTGTCGGCGCCGACGCCGTGGCCCTTCACGCGGGCCTGACCGATGAGTACGCGGTTGCGTTCGGGGATCTCCTCGAGCCCCGCGAGGTCGGCCTCCGCGGTGTTGACCGCGATCGCCGACCGGACGACGTCGCTCCCGGTCTGGCGGTCGTACTCGACGAACTTGTCCACGATCTTCCCGCCTGCTTGCCCGAAGCCGATCATTGCGAGCTTCATGTTTGTGTAGTCCTACTGCCGATACGTCGACGCTACCTCGCTCGATCCGCGGGTTAGCGTCGCGTTATCGGCTCGTACCACCAACCGTAGGCGGACACACACATTGTTATGCGCCGGCACACGAGCGTTCAGGCCGACCCACGAACCGCGCCTCGGAGAGTCAGACGCCGATTGTAACGCTCGGAAACCGCGGGCGGGCGGCGAGTCCGACCGCGAACCCGGCGATCGGGCCGGTTCGACGGGCGTAAATTCCTCACCGACGAACGCCGAGGCATGCGACAGTTCATCGTGCTCGGCCACGACGCGCCGACGAGCCCGGAGTTCTCGCTCGACGATCTGGCGGGCGCCGCGGGGCGCCTCGACGTGCTCTGTCGGTGTGTCAACTCCGCGTTTTTCCTCTCGCACGACATCCGCGAGGACGTGCGGGTCGTCCTCGTGTTGAGCGACGAGGTGGCGATCCGGTTCGAGGGGAGCGAGCTCCGGCGGCTCAACCCCGACGAGCGCTCGACGGCCGCCCTGATCCGGAACGCGCTCGAACAGAGAGACGAGGCCGTCGGCCACATGGCGGTCGAGAGCTCGCCGGGCGTCCACCTCTCGAAGCGCGGCGTCGAGCCCGTCTTGACGGAGGCCGCTCGCTCGGGGACGGTCGTCCAGCT
The DNA here is from genome assembly GCF_004765795.1 of Halorussus marinus. GTDB lineage: Archaea > Halobacteriota > Halobacteria > Halobacteriales > Haladaptataceae > Halorussus > Halorussus marinus. The sequence continues at coordinate 247,545 of NZ_SBIV01000006.1, read as the reverse complement.
CCACGAGGACGGCGACCCGGTCGCCGACGTGAGGCCGCCCGAGGATCCGGTGTTCGTCCTCTCGGACCACCGCGATTTCACCGCGGACGAGTCGGCACTGCTCGACGAGACCGCCGACGAACGGGTCCGGCTCGGGCCGGCGCTGCTCCACGCCGACCACGCGATCACGGTCGCGCACAACTACCTCGACACCGACGGATTCGAGAGGTACTGACGGTGCGGGTCAGCGTCATCGGCGGGAGCGCGGTCCCCGACGCGACCGCCGAGCGGGCCGAGCGCGTCGGCCGACTGCTGGGCGAGCGCGGGCACACGCTGGTCTGTGGCGGGCTTGGCGGCGTGATGGCGGCCGCCTGCCGGGGCGCCAGCGAGGCCGGCGCCACGACGATCGGCATCCTCCCGGGCGAAGACCGCGCGAGCGCGAACCCCGACGTCGACGTGGCCGTCGCCACCGGACTGGGCCACGCACGCAACGGGCTGGTCGTGTTGAACGGCGACGCGGTCGTCGCGATCGACGGCGGCTCGGGCACGCTCTCGGAACTGGGGTTCGCGGGCGTCTTCGACCGCCCGATCGCGGGGCTGGGCACCCACGACGCCCCGGGCGTCGAGCCGGTCGAGACCCCGCGCGACGCCGTGGAGTACGTCGAATCCGCGACCGAGAAGTGACCCTATTTCGGAACTATTAAACGCGGCGCGCCCCACGATTCACCTGCGGGCCGGTGGGGTAGCTTGGTATCCTTCGGCCTTCGGGTGGCCGTAACCGCGATTCGAATTCGCGCCGGCCCACTTCTGCCCGTGTTTTCTGAGAGTCGAGGATAATCCCCGTATAGCTTGGGGTTCAGGTGTTCGATCACCGGTTTGGGCTGGGAGAGTCGAACATGACTCATGTTGCGGGTGGCGCTTGCTGGCGGTTTTCAGAGAGTCGGCGTAGTGAAAGTGGGGGTTCGGTGGTTGTTGAGAAGTGGGTAACACTGAACCTGACCGCGGGCATGGGGTGCAGGGCTGCTACTCTGCGTTAATGGCGGTATGGTCGTGCTGGCAGTCCGTGATTCGTTCTGTTAGTGTCCTGTGTTCGCGCTCATTCATCGTGTTAACTCGGGGCGATAACATTGCGCGGTAACACTGCGCGGCCACTGTGGGCAATAACACTTTCCGGTCACCGTGGTTGCTCACCGTGGGTGGCTGGGGAGAACACAGATCCTGACCGCAGTGGTTGGGGGTACAGGGTTGCTGCTTTGCGTTACCGGGTAGTATGGTCGTGTGGACAGTGGTTCCCTGTGTTCGTGGTCACTTATCGTGTTGGCTCTGGGCGATAACACCGTACGGTAACACTGCGCGGCCACTGTGAGCAATCACACTTCTTGACCGCTGTGAGAGGCAACAGTGGGTGATCAAGGTTACTGGGGTGACACTGTTCCTGTCCGCTGGCGTTGACAGGATCGATAGTATCGTTACTGGGTGTTACTGCTCCTCTTCCAGTTCATCGAGTTCGGCGTCAAGGGCTTCCTCATCTATCGGGTCAGCGTGACACTCGCCCTCCGCGTGACACTCACCCTCTGCGTGGTCTAACATCCGTTTGAGCTGGGCGAGACTGGCGGCGTGTCGTCGTCGGAGGTCCTCGTCGGTCGGTTCGCGCCTGTCGTCGTCCATGTAGAACCGTACGTCTCTCGGTGACAAGAAAGCGTGCGTCGTCAGTATTCAACCACTCGGCTTCTCGTGTCGCTAACAGTCTGTACCGGGAGCTTCACCTCGCTGGGGTTGCCGGCGCGTGCCCGCGATTCACGGTCTGGACATCTGGCGCGACATCAGAAAAACGGGACACCCAATGGATACCTCAAGGATAGAGTACCAGGCTCACCCTCATGCCCGCGAAAAAGTTCCGGACACCCCCCGTTACAGTGCGCGTTTCCCAGACGATAACCCAACATAAAACAGCGTTTCAGCGCGCGAGCCCCGAGTATAATATATCCTTCATGATTGGAAGGGTAAGCAGGAAGAAGGTGTCATAGAAAGATTCCGGGGAATTTGAGAATGAGTACCGCTGCCGTCAGATAGACCGTTATAGTTCCGAGGCTGATTCGCGGTACTCAGAGTACTGGGCCTTCGCCCACGTAATCGCAGAAGCCGTGTCGTTGACAATTGTACCGTTCACTCCCCCATTTTCGTACAGTGTGATCCCTGCGTATTCACATGTCCCGTGTTCAATCAGCCAGAGCGCATAGGGAAACGGCTCATCTATAACATATATCTGGATTGTGTCTGATTCTATGAGGGATTCGAATTCGTTTTCATAATTCTGCTCTATCGCTTCCAGAAGGTCACTTTCGAGAATTAGCTCCAATTCGAAGTCATCATCTCGTAGACGTTCCAGAAGGTAGTCGAAATATTCGCGTTGGACAACGGGTGCAGTTCCAATCATGCTGCTTGCCTCTTCCAGTAATTCTGTGCCAGGCTGATGAGCTATATCTGGCGTACGGACTGATGAATAGACGTCTGCATCAGCGAGGAACGCTTTATCGAGCGAATCTAAGGGCAGGGTGTTTAACAATGCAGTATTGCTTTGAACCTGCTTAGTGTCCGTCCGGTAATCTCGGTGAAATTGAAGAGCTGCCTGTCCTGCCACTGTTAATTGGAACTGCTGTCCTGCTGGTTGAGTTGGTTCGACACACCTGACATCGAGAAGCTCATCCATTGCCCGGTTGATCGTTGATCTGGAATACTCCAGTTCCTCCACTAGCTCGGGTTTCGTTTTGGGCTCCCCAGAAAGTGCTTCAACGAGCCAGTATCTCTTCGAAAATACATCACGCAACTGTTCTCCCTCCGTACCTGTCATACCGTACTAAACCAAATTGGCCTTTTTAGGGCTGATTATTCTCTTCCAGTACCTGAGAGAACATCCAGAACATGGTCACTTTCCCAGTGAATGCATTTACACTGTAGATATCACAATCGCCATACGAAATGGACGAAGTTTGGACCCTACGTTACTGCTCGAAGGGGAGTGAGTGCTAAGATGAACACGTTTTGGAGCCGACGTGGACTACTACGTCGTACTGGCACAGGAATCGTAGGGATGGCAATGCTCGGTACCGCTGGCACATCTGCTGGGCAAGAGGACCCGGAGGCTTCCATAACATTCAATGACCAGATATCAGACGGTAGTTCAGTCACAGTCGGGAAAATCGAAACCGAGGTCGAGGCACGTTTTATAATCCGTGATCAAGACTCGAATGGAATTGGCGGCCAGGTTACATTTGACGCAGGAACTGCCGTTGAAGAATATGAAGTAGACCTCTCAACGGAACTCACAGAAGCAGAAACGCTTTCGGCGAATCTCTATGACTCAAGCGGCTCAAATATTGCGCGTGATACCGCGAGAATCACTGTTGGAGATCCGGGAGAGTTCGCTTCTGGGATCGGCCCCACGCTTGTTGAAGCAGACCCTGCTGCGGGTTTCAATTATCCATACTTCCTCTACGCACCATCACGACCAACCGATAGCAGTCCCGGTTCAATCCTCGTTCAACCCAATAACAGCGGTCAAACAACTGACAACTTCGATACCCATAAGCAGTCTGCACGAAACCGGATTGAAAACGGAATCTCACGAACGGTCAGTGAACGGCTATCTGTGCCGTTACTTATTCCTGTGTTCCCCCGACCGCAAACAGATCCGGTGGACTGGCGACACTACGTCCATGCGTTAGATCGCCAGACGATGCAAATTTCGGATGGCCCTCTCGAACGAGTTGATCTTCAACTCTTACGGATGGTGGATCACGCACAGGAGATGCTATCCGATCAGTCCTACACCGTTGACGATCAGATTCTACTGAACGGATTTTCTGCTGCAGGAAACTTTGTTGATCGCTTTGCTGTTCTTCATCCAGATCGTGTTCGATCTGTCACTGCTGGCGGATTGAACGGGATGGCGATGCTTCCGCTTGAGGAAGCAAAGGGCCATACGCTGAATTTCCATATCGGAATCGCAGACGTTGAGGAACTTACTGGAGAGCCGGTTGACTTAGATGCGCTCAGTGAAGTCAATCAGTTCCTCTTTATGGGCGGTGAGGATTCAAACGATACGATCCCGTACGATGATGCATGGAGTGAAGAGATGCGGGAAATCGCTCTTGAGGTCTATGGAGAAAAGATGGTTGCGGAGCGATTCCCATACTGTCAGTCTGCATACGAGCAAGCCGGTGTTGACGCACAGTTCAAAATATACGAAGGGGTTGCCCATAGTCCTCGCCCAGCAGTAGAGGATATCGTGGAGTTTCATCAGCGGAGTCTCAATGGAGAGGACGTGAGTAGCTTCAACCAAGATCTTGGCATTGAACCAACAATTGGATATACGACTGAGCAACCTGAGGTTGGAGAGCCAATTGAGTTTGATGCGAGTTCTACAGAAGTCAGTCGTGGACAAATCCTCGCGTACACGTGGGAGTTCCCAAATGGCGAAACTTCGGCGGGTAAAACGGTAACACACCGGTTTGAAGAACCAGGTCAACACAGCGTCAATCTCAGTGTAGTCGATAATAACGGACGGACAGCTACAACAGAGACAACACTTACTGTGGGAAAACAAGCTGACCAACAAACCATCACTGATCTACGAATTACGTTACCCGGCGTTGGAGTCGGTGTGGCTGTGACAAGTGCTGCTGGAGGCCTCTACTCACTCAAAAACCGGTTACAAGACTAATCCAGCTCACGTAGTGTTTTCAAACTAATTTAAAAACACAATAGACACATGGGATTTCTTGGCAAATACGCAGCGTTTCGATGGGTGACCGGTGGTCGCGGTGGTGGCGGAGGTAGTGGCGGCTCTGGCTTCGTACTTATATTCGCTGTTATAGTCGGAATTATCGGTGTTATCTGGGCTATTTTCTCAGTCTTCTCCTTTGTGTGGAACCTTATCTACGGTATCGTTCGACCGATCCTGATGGTGTTTCCCCCAGTTACCATCCCACTGGCAGTTGCACTTTTAGGATGGCCGTTTACCTGGCTCAGCCCATATTCTACTGAGAAGACAGACGCCTTCCTTAACGGAACTGAAGACAACCTCTCATTTGGCCCATACGCGTTCTGGGCTGTGTCTTCAGTTAATATCATGTTCCTAACTGGTGCTTATGATGCCTTCCCAGAACCGAATGGTCTGATCGAGATGGTAATTGGGCTAGTTGTAGCACTTCTGTTGCTGTACGGTGCCTATGAACTGTTTCACTTCCCATATCGAAGTTTCAAGTTATTACTACATTCGCCACGTGGTCCATTCTATGTCATCGCACTTCTTTCACCGATGTCAGCTGGTCTCATCACCAGTGCCTTCAATGTCTCTCTGAACATTGTCTTGCCCCTTCCAGAGTTGCTGGGATCGGAATTAGCTGTGATTGCTGGATCCCTCGTGTTTCTCAACACGACGTACCTTGGTGGGGCGTTAGCTGTTCTATGGAATCAAGGCGTGATTCAAGCAAACGCAGATGCTGCTGAGAAAGAAGACAGTCGCATGGAGACGAATAGAAATACGGATACAACCACCGAATCCAGTCCAAACACCAACTAACTTACTAAGCCAATAGTTGCCATCCATCTCTATTTAATTCCCAATTTTGGCTATTTGAATGTTGTTGGCAATACGAATGGCTAGCTGACTGAAAACCAGAGACATCATCAGACAGATCTGCGATACAAGCAGACCAGAATCGAATTTCTATTGTAGCTCTTCCAATAGCTGTATTGCTAACTGCTTGTTGAGGCTTCGGTTCGCATTCCCACAGTGGGGCGAGTGAATACAGGACGGGCACCCATCTTGACAGCCACAGTCCTGAAGCAACGTGAGCGTCTTCACAAGAAGATCATCGAGTTGCTCGAAAGCCTGACGTGTAAGTCCAGCACCTCCAGGATGACCATCGTGAATGAAAACCGTCCCGCCAGACGTCTGGCCATGGCTTGGCGTCGAAAGACCACCAATGTCGCCTCGGTCGCACAAAACCTCCATAGGGAACAGCGATATCAATGCATGTTCGATAGCGTGGAGAGCACTCAGATATTCCTCTTGTGACTCCGCCTGATCAACAATCATAGCTTCAACATCATCTGGGACGGTGATGAACAGGCCTGTTGTCTTGATCGATTGTGACTCCAGCGGCTCCTCAAACTCACACTCCTGAGGGGTGTCATCGCTGGGGTCGCTGTACCGCAAGTACCCTGTAACCGTATCCTCCACTGTAAATTCTCCTAGTGTAGCTTGTACGGTCATCTCATGCGTTTCAGCGGACGAACTCTCATACGTGTCTTCGATAGTAATGGACTTTTCTCGGAGTGCTCGTGTGTACGCTGCTGTCGGTGTCGATTCCAGCAGTGCTCGGTCCGATTCGAGGTCTAATTCGACTACTTGGTATGTTTGTTTCTGGTGGCGATAGATTGCATCCGGATGTGCATCCCGTACTGCAGCACCGAATTCAAGCGATGCGAGCTTCTCGTCCCGGTTTCGATCGATAAGATCGATCTCGCGGTCATCGATCGCTCGAATATTTGTATTCCATTGCACGTCAGAGTCCGTGGCGCGCCACTGAATCCGGTCGCCACTCTCTACACGGCGAAGACGATCATTCACTTCTGCTTCTGTGACGATATCCGGTAGGTCGGCACCGAAATAGTCCTCATCACGAGGCGATAAGAAGTGATCACTTGCTGCACAGACGACGTGGTCCGGACGAATTGAGTTATTTGAAGGGTTGACGGCAGCCTGTTCAGCACCTCCCTCAAACAGTTCGTCTGGATCCCGGATCGTATACTGGTCAAGTGGATCATCAGCTCCGACAAGAACAACGAGACAGGTGTCTTCGCCACGCCCAGCTCGGCCTGCCCGTTGGAACGTACTCATTGACGTTCCGGGATACCCATCAAGCAAAACAACATCGAGTGTCCCGATATCGATTCCAAGTTCAAGCGCGTTCGTACTCCAGACACCACGAGCATCCCCGCTGCGAAGTTCCTCTTCAAGTTTGAGGCGACGACCGGTATTCAGCGCGGCATGATACGCGTGGGTGCTGTCTGCGAGATCATCTTGTCCCCGGTTACGCAGCATTCTGTCCGCCCAATCCACATACTGCTCTGTTCCCTGTCTGGCAGCAGTGAAGACCAGCGTCTGATATCCTCTGGTTACGAGATCACAGAACAAACGCACCGATTCAACGTGGTGTGAGCGTCGTTCTCCGCCGACTACTTCCTGATGAGAGGGGAGCGCAACCTCGTCAGGGGAATCCGAGGACTCACTTGTTTCAGATTGTGTATCAGTCGTCGAACTCGATTCGGTATCGATAGCCGCTGCATTCTTCTCGGGCGGATGTTCGTCATGGCCAGCACGGACAGTGCCGTCCGGGCTGACAGCTGGATCCGGAATCGACTGATCCTGGTCAGCGTCCTGCTTGAGTGGCGGGTTCCAGAATAGCCAGTGTCGATCTCCCGACGCACTACCGTCATCATCCACAAGTTCGAACGTAGGTTCCTTCTGTCCCGTAACGGTTGACGCATGCTCAACAGGGTTTCCGATCGTCGCTGAACAACAGATGTACTGTGGCGACGAATCGTAGTAGTCACACAACCGGTTGAGCCGTCGGAAGATCAGCGATGCATGGCTTCCAAAGACTCCACGGTACATGTGGACCTCATCGATAACTACGGTATCCAATTGCTGGAACAACCACCGCCAGTGATTCTTCCCATGAGCGTACGGGAGGAGACTAAGATGGAGTTGGTCGATCGTTGTGAGAAGAATATCGGGCTGTGTCTGTCTGATTTCCTTTCGATCTGGTTTGGATGTTTCCCCTGTTTGAACGCCGATATCAATCGAAGTATCGAACCCCAACTCATCATCAAACACCTCAAATGTGTCTGCCTGATCGTTGATGAGCGCACGATACGGTGCGATATAGAGTGTTTTCCCGGCGTTTTCGATCGCTCTCTCAATACCGGGTACGACGTACGTGAGGGTTTTGCCAGATGCTGTCGGTGTGGCCACCACAACGTTCGACCCGGACTGAACCGCCTGAATAGCGTCCACCTGATGTGAATACAGGCTTGTGATCTCTTCCTGTTGTAGTGCAGACGAGAGCGGGGCAGAAACAGCGAGATCGTCAGTCTGCGCAGATTGGCCCTTTACGATCTGCTGATGAGCGATCTGTCCCTCGTAATAACCTCGACCCCGCAACCATTCGATGGTGTCTTCAATTCCGGGTCGATCCTTCATCTGTTGGTTCTTGGAGATTGATACTTGTGAACTTTTGCGATTCAAGGGCTCTGTTGAAACTCTCTTTGTTAGACACCTTCCCTGGAGGAACAGATGAGAAGCCACCGAATTCATCACCGTCAAAACGGCCGCATAATGGTGATTAGAGGATGTTGAAGTACTGAAGACCGGCAATCAGGATGGCGACGATCAAAATGAGTTTCATTACCCAGGGTGGAACGTCTTTCCGAATTCTGAATGCCCAGTCCGTGGGGTCGGCCTCGAAAACCCGGTTCCCGATGTCTGAGTTGCAATTCGTGTCGTACTCTATTCGTTGGAAGAACTGCAGGCTCTGCATTGAAGAGAGCCTTTGACCGTCTTCAGAGGGTTATCTACGCTCAACACACTATCACATGAAGAACACTGGACGGTGTCCGTAGTTCCGATCCCGCTCCCGTATCCGAGAGTCACCGTTCGGGAAACTCCTTGTTCGACCAGTTCGATATCGAGTTCTCCCCGTTCGTACTCTACCTGTGTTACCGTGAGAGGAGTCACTCGAATATCCAACGCATGCCGCTTTCGGATTTCTTCCTGCTTTTGGGGAAACCCCTGGTCTCGCCGTTCGTGCAGAGTTCTCAATTCGGAATCAACCTCTTCATACTCAGCTTTTGCCTCTTTCCGTTTCTTCAGTGCCTCCACGCGATCGTTCTGATCACTGCTATTGATCGCTTCACTCAGCTCATCAATCTTCGAGGACAGCTTGGAACGTTCCTCCTCCAACTCTTGGATCCGTTGTTGTTGCAGCTGCCGGTACTCTTCGACCTCTGCGTCCGCTGCTCTGGATGCCTCATTATGAACCTCATCAATTTCGTTCTGGATGCTCTGCATCAGCTGATCTTGGGCTGTGCCGAGAAGCGATCGTGCGTCTGATCTCGATAATGAGAGTTCCGTGGTAGTGGGAGAACTGTTCGTAGGTATCGACGTCATTTGAAGAAACGTCTCCTCTAACGCCGGAAGTCTCTGTTCCGAGCGGTGATCGATAGCGATGGCGCGAAGGAGTTCTTGTTGGTATTCACTGACTGTCTCGATACTCACCTCGAAAAGGACCACAATCGCGGTACGGTCGTAGTACGGCGTGAACTGTATTTCACTTACTTCGACGTCGCCTTCTTTAATCCACTGTGGAATCGCTACGTCGTCCCGATCGGCTTCTATTGGTATTTTCCCGGTAGGACGACGCTCAGCTGCCTCTCTGAGGATCCGCTGGAAAAACTCACTTTCTGGATGAAGAGGCTCTCCAGCACTATCTTTGTCTCTGCCCGCATCAGAAAGCAACGATAGGCTGCCTGCCGGCAATTCTGTATCGTTATTGTCTGGGATCGTAACTTCCCAGGTATCCCCTCGTTTCTCGATGGTCCCGCCGAGTGACTCTAAGTAGCGTTCGGCGAAGTCCTCCACGAGGGACTGCGTGACCGCGAGTGCTTCGTCAGTCATCGCCTTCCCCCAAGTCGAATCCTTCGAAGACGCCGTTGTTGAACTGCTCCAGTTTGTCAGCGAGCTCGCGCTGTTCTTGCAGATCGACGGCCATCGCTTCGAAGTCGTTCTCCAGATCAACCTCTGAATCAGCATTGACGAGTCGGTCGAAAATCTGGTCCTCGAAGCTTGTCCCTGACTCTTCTAACCGACTCAAGATGGAACTTAGCTCGCCCACACTTTGTTGGAACAAATCGATTTTGTGGTAGAGACGCTCCAGTACGTATTCTTCAACAGTATCCTTTAGCGCCATGTTGAAGATGAAGACATCCCGTTTCTGTCCAATCCGGTGTACACGTCCAATACGTTGTTCGACGCGCATCGGATTCCACGGCAAGTCTAAATTAACTAACATGTTACAAAACTGTAAGTTTCGGCCTTCGCTCATTGAGTCAGTTGAAACGAGGACCCCACCCTCCTCCTCGAAGTCCTCAATAATCAGTTCCTTCTCGCTACTGGAGTGGCCACCGTGGAACGCGTGTACCGTGTACCCCTCCGCAGCGAGCCTATCGAGAATATCCTGTTGAGTTGCTCGGAACTGCGTGAAGACGATGACTCGCCCCATCTCGACGTTGTCACGGGCTTCTTCGACAATGTCCAGAAGTCGTTCCTGTTTGGTGACCGTATCGATCTCATCGATCAGATCTAAAATGGACTCCAGTTCGTCCGCGTGCGTGAGCTCCGACTGGTCGTAGAGTCGCTTCTCGATGGTCTTCTTGAGTGCGACCGGGCTGCTGACGACCTCCTTCTGCAAGAGCATCAGTACGAGCTTCTGCCCCTGGTCTTGGCTATAGGCACCTTTCACATAGTCAGAAACCGCCTGATAGAGTTCGCGTTCCTTCGGGGTTGGATTGAACGTCCGTGTGTCGATCGTCCGGTCCGTGAAGTCAATATCCGTGTCCTCCCGTCGGTTTCGGATCATAACCTTGTTTAGGCGGTCCTGTAGTTCGTCTCGATTCACCAGCGTCTCCTGATTGCTGTTGACGAAGTACTGGTGGAAGACGTCGCGTGTGCCGAACAGTCCGGGTCGGAGTAGCGAGACGACGTTGTATAGGTCGGTCAGCTCGTTCTGAATCGGCGTCGCCGTGAGAAAGAACGCGTAGTTGTAGGAGAGCCGGTCAATCAGGTCGTAGCGGTCCGTCTCCTCGTTTTTGACGTAGTGGGCTTCGTCGAGGACCAGAACGTCCCAGTCGCGGTTGAGGACGGTCTGACGGTGTCGCTCGCTCTTCGCAGTGTCGATACTTGCGATGATGTAGTCGTGGGCGTCGAAGTCTTCGAACTCGTCGTCGTAGTTGCAGACGAAGTTGAGCCCGAACTTCTCACGGAGTTCGGCCTGCCACTGTTTCGCCAGTTGTGCAGGAGTGAGGATGAGGACGGACTCGTCCGTCTCTCGGAAGTGCATCTCCTTGAGAATCATCCCGACCTCGATGGTCTTTCCGAGGCCGACTTCGTCCGCGAGAAGGGCTTTCCCGTCCATCTCGAAGAGGGCCCGATAGGCGGCGTCCACCTGATGTTCGAGTAGCTTGACGGAGTTTTCGTCTAGTTCTTTCAGCGACCGAAGTTCGGAGTCCGGCTGGCCCGCTTGGAGACGAACGGCTTGGATGGTTTGTAAATGATCCTCCTCTGCACCATCTCCAGACAATGAATCGAGAATATCGTCCGCAGACTCGTGTGTGACCTCAACATCAACGAGGTCGTAGCTTCCCATGGTTTCGTAGAGACATGTTCGCGTCAAATACGTTTGGTGACCGGAAAACACTGGACGATCCGTCTGCTTGGCTCCGAGGGAGGAGGTATTCGCAAGACCATAGTGTTTATTGGGTGGCCAAGAGGTGTGTTTAAGTATCAAGATGGCACAGTCTGGATCCCTGTCGAATACCCTCGAAGACACGGTGACCCTCAGCCGTGAGCTTCGAGAAGAAGGGCAAATTGACGGTCAGGTAAAGCTCTACAACGTCGATGACGATGACGAGTTCGAGTCAGACGCGGAACTCTTCTTCGAGCGAACCCTGATGACCCAGGGGCTCCGTGAGGCGATTTCGATTCTCCGCGATTCTCTCACGGGCGATGACCCGCGCGGGACGCACATCCTCTACGGTCCGTACGGCAGTGGGAAGTCCCACCAGATGGTGGCGCTGTACCACTGCTTCGACGACCCCGACGCAGCAGGGACGTGGGCAAGCGACTCGGTCGAAGGGTTCGAGACGTCCCTCCCGGAATCGGCGACGCCGATTACGGTCGCCATGCAGAACGAGCAGTACGAGTACCTCTGGGAGCCGTTCTTCGAAGCGCTCGATTACGACCCTGGAACGTACAGCTCGGGTGGATATCCCGACATGCAGACGATTCAGGAGGCCGTCGGCGACGACACGGTCGCGTTCTTCGTGGACGAACTCGAAGACTGGTTCGACACACTCCAGGGCGACCGCAAGAGCGCAAACAAAGCCTTCCTCCAGTCGCTCCTTGAATCGACCGCGCTCTCGGATCTCGAACTATACACCATCGTCTCGGTACTCCGAGAGGGCTCCGAGGTCCACGACATCCTGAACCGGGAACAGGCGGTTGAGGTCAACATGAACAATCAGGTGGACAAACGCGAGGTCCTTCGTCACCGCCTGATCGATTCAGTGAACGAGAACGCCGCCCGCGAGATCGTCAATGGGTACTACGACGCGTACGACCAGTCCGATCACGTCTCCATTCCCGATGATCTGCTGTCGGAGATGCACGATCTGTATCCGTTCCACCCTGTGCTTCTGGACGCGCTTGAGACGCGGTACTACGCTGACGAGGATAACCAGAACACGCGAGGGATGATCTACCTCTTCTCGAAGGTTCTCCTGGAGATGCAGGATCAGACGGATCTGATCACGCACGGTGATATCGATGCTATCGAGTTCGAGGACGAACTGGCGAAGATTAACTACGAGCGGTTGAACGCGGCGACGGGCGACATCAAAAGCCGCATCGATGAAGACGATGTTCCCCACGGCCGACGTATTCTGAACACGATCCTCCTGTACTCGCTGAAGCCGAGCGAGGGCGAGGGCGCGGAGGTCTCGGAGATCGTCATGGGTGCCTACCAGACAGGCGATCTCGTCTCAGACGTTGTCCTCAACCTCGAACGTCTCCACGGTGTCGCGTGGCATCTCCACAAGCTGAACGGAAAGTACGCGATCCGCGACCGGCAGAACCCGAACGCGCTCATCCGAAACGCGGCCGTAGACGTCTCCGAGACATCGGCGAAGGCTGAAGTCGCGGATTTCATCACCGATATCTTCGGGTCGAACGCACACCCGGTCGGATTCCGGACGAACGATATGCGGGACATCCCGGACGACCGCGAGGTCAAGGTCGTCGTGAAAGACGACCAGTGGACGAACGAGGAGGTCGAGAAAGTCATCACGAACGATGGGCGTGGCCGGGAGTGGCGTAACACCCTCGTGTTCGTCCAACCCTCGGGCGACAAGGCCATCGAGTCTGGGACACGGTACATCGATAAGGCGCGGTACATCGAGGGCGCACGGCAGGTCCTCGCCGACGAATCTCTCGATGACGAAATCCGGACGTCGATCAAGGGTATGCGGGAGCAGGAGGAAAACGAACTCCGCGAAGAACTCCAGCTCCTGTACGGAGAGGTGCTTGACGGGAACGACCTGCTCAACGACTGGGGACAGATGACGCCGATGGAACTCGACGTCTACGTTCACGATGAGGCAGAGCTGAGTGCGTCGAACATCGCGGACTCAGCATCTGCCGATCCGTTTGACCTTCAGTCGGACGTCTGGGCTATCGCTGAGGACCTTCTGGAGCGACGCGGGGAGATCTCGGTTGAGGACATCTACGAGCAATTCCTCCGCGACCCGGAGCTTCCGATCCCCGGCAGTGCGAACGACGTGCTAAATGCGACGGTGAAAGCGCTCTCGGACAAACCGGTGCTCGCCCGTGACACTGGTGGGTTCCGCGACGACCTCTCCGGCAGTTCGCTGGACACCGTCCTCGTCCAGCAAGACGATGTGGACGTATGGGGCGTCGATGACGTCGAACAGGAACTGCGTCAGCGGTTCGGGAGCGGAACGACCGCGCTCGATATCGGTGACTTCGAACTGGAACTCGTCGAAGACGGCGAGATCTGGATCGACGGCGACAGCCACGACGTCGTGATGCGGGCCATCGGTCGGCTCGCTCGTGAGGAGCAGTACGTCATTGTCAAAGGGAACGAGATCCTCGATAAACCACAATCCGACGCAACGGTCCGAGACGTCGGCGGCGCGGAGGTTGTCGGTGCATCGTCCCTCGTAGACCGCATCGAGACGCACATCGACGACGACGGCTACGCGAACCTCGACACAATTATCGGCGAGGTCCGTGCCGAGGAGTCGGTGTTCCTCCCGCCGGACGAGACCGAGTCTGTCGCCCGCGAAGCAGTCAATGAATTCCTCGTAGACGACTACGTTCTGGAAGCCGGCGGTCGGTATCTTGGATCGCTCGGCGACCGCGACCCGACGACGGTAAAGATCGTTCCGACGGTACCCGAACGGATCGGCGACCAGATCCTGGAGTACATCGAGGACTTAGAACCGGGAGACCAGTTCACGGTGAACAAGGTCACGGATCGGTTCGACAGCAGTGTTACCGAGTACATGGTGCGGACGTACCTGCTGGAGAACATCGGAAAGGACGAAGAACCCGAGTACGTCGTCAATACGACCGGCTCGGAGAAAGCCTCCGACTGGGTTCCCGGGTACCCGTTCCGGAAGGCCGACACGGAGATTCCCACGTGGCGCTTCGAGTACAACGGCGACGACGTCGCCGCGATGCGGAGCAAGTGGCGGAACAACCACCAGACGGGAAGTGTCGATTACGGCGACGTCACGTTCATGCTGCCCGACCGGGAGGGTGTTCCCGGTGCTCTTCAGGGGACCGCCGACGTCGAGCGGACGCAAGTCAGCCTGACGCTGCGATCCGGACAGGACTACACGAAGGTCCAGGACCTGTTCGAGCGGATGCCCGAGGAGGCGTCAAGCCTGAAGATCGAGATTACCTTCCAGAAGTAGTTCCGCTTCTTCTACTGGTCGGCGTCCGCGTTTCTGACTAAGGCTTCGACGACAATTTCGTCACCGTCCGCCTCATCCAGCATATCCCTCAGAGCGGTCTTCAGTCGTCTATCGAACAAACTGCGTGGGTTCAGCGGTGTTAGTTCCGCTTCAAGCTCATCTCTGCTTACTGTTCCAGAAATCACGGAGTCTCCATCTTCTCGTACTTCCAGCAAATCGGCCATATCGAACCATCCTCAGCACGCTGGATAGCCTGTTCGATTGCCGCCTAACTCAGTGTTCGGTGGGAAACGGTGGTGGTGCGATTCTACCTGTCCCAGTTCTCTGAACCCGGTGCGGGCCATCCCTCACTCGCTTGCTCTGCGAGCCACTTGCCACGCTCAGCAATCGTGCGATTCTCTAATGAATCCGTGGCATGGCTCGCGTTGATACGCTTTGGAGGCAAACCTCCGCTCCGTCGTGTATTCACAGACAATTCATTGAGAGCCCATCAAGATATAGCGTCGAACAGCTTCGCACCACTGTTAGAAACAGGGACGATTTCAGAACTCTGTGTGTCTTCTTGTCCACCTCTTCTGGAGCGCACAGTCGTCTTATCCCGCAAAGCAATGTATCTCTGAGCACTTTGCCGGGCCGTAGCGATTCGGGAAACGAGTACCAAACTAATCCCATCCTCTCCGGGGCTTACCTTTAAAACCGGGTGGCGGTTGTAGTTGTTCGGGTCCAATCCACTATGCAGACAGAAAAAACGATCAACCGCGCGAAGAAGATCGACGAATCGCTAGAGATAATCGCTAAGATCGAAGACGTGGTCGGAATACCGCTGACAGACAGCCGGCGAGCCCTACAGGTGGCTGGAGAGTACGTCACGGATGACTCGATGTTCGTGGAACAGATGGTACAAGCAATGACTGAGGCGGCCGGCTTCGCCATTGAGACAGGCCATGACGACCTGGCATCCGACGCCATCCAGAACGTGACTGACCTCGAAACGCTCGTCTCTGACGACGAGTAGGCAACTTCTTCGACGTTCCGTCTCCTTTCGAGACACCCAACGAAGCTCGCTTCACTGAGATGTTACTGCGAAGAACGCACACTTATGTGGCTCGTGGCGTATCGCTTCTACATACTGAATAATGTCTGAACAATCTGGATCTTCACAGGGCCGGCAGGAGCGGACCGAACTCCCTATCGAACGCGGGTTCCCCATCGAGCGCGTGAACGAGATCGCCGCCAAAGAGGGCCGGGCGAAGATGCACTACCGCCCGATTTACACGATGCACAAGTGGTGGGCGCGACGCCTCGGCTGTGTTTTCCGCACTATCTCGCTCTACACGTTGCTGGACGACCCGGAGAAGGTCTCGGTGTTCGAGCCTGGCCACGAGGGCAGCACGCTCGCGTCCTACGGCGACGACGCCGACGGTGAATCCGATCTCGACGTTGCGTCGCTGCTCGAACGCGTGGACATGACTGATCCGGAGAGCCTCTGGGAGCTCTACCCAAAGGACGTTCGCGTTGAGGATAAGAAGATCCTCGACCCGTTTATGGGGGGCGGCACGTCACTCGTCGAGGCGTCACGGTTCGGCGCTGAAGTCGTCGGCAACGATCTGAACCCTGTTGCGTGGTTCGTCACGAAGAAGGAACTCGAAGCCGGCCAGACTGACGTCGAAGAGCTTGAGAAATCCTTCGAGCAGGTGAAAGAGGATGTCGCCGACGAGATTATGCAGTACTACAAGACGTCCTGCCCGAACGGCGACCACGACGCCGACGTGATGTACAACTTCTGGGTGAAGGAGTTGGACTGCGTCTCCTGCGGGAACACGGTTCCGTTGTTCAAGGATTACCGTGTTGCTGCTGGTCGTTACGAGAACGACGATAAGTACAATGTCCTATGTCCGGACTGCGGCGCGGTGACGCTGGTGGACGACTGGCAGTCAGAGAGCGTCTGTAACGACTGTGGGAATGGCTTCGTACCGAAAGAGGGGAACGTCTCACGGGGTGGGAAGTACAACTGTCCCGACTGTGGGCAGAAGTACGCAATCACGGACGCAATTCAGGAACAGGGCGGGTACGATCTTCGACTCTATGCTCTTGAGTACTACTGTGAAGAATGCGACGACGCCGGAGAGCCCAAATCCAAGCACAAAGGGTACAAACAAGCAGAAGAGGTAGATCACGAGTTATTCCGTGAGGCCAAGCGTGAGTGGGAAGAGAGTGAAGACCTCCACGAATATGTCCCAGATGAGGAAATTCCGCCGGGACATATGACCTCCGAACGTAATCCGGTGTTCGATCACGGTTATGAGGAGTGGACAGATATGTTCAACCAGAGGCAGTTGCTTACTCTATCCACTCTTCTCAAGCGGATAGGTGATATTGAAAATAAGAACATTAGGGAGCATTTCCTTCTCGCGTTCAGCAATACACTCTGCACAAACAACTCCTATACTGGCTACGATCACTCCTACAATAAGATACAGCACCTCTTCAAATCGAATTCGTTTGATCCACCGAGCCAACCTACGGAAGGTAATGTTTGGGGTGCCGAATTTGGTCGGGGAACATTTGAGTCGATGTTTGACCTAATTAAACGTGGAGTCAAATACGGAAATGCACCTACAGAGCGTTATGTATCGGATGGGGAGACCGTAGAAACAGAGGCATTCAGCAAGCCAATTGGCGAAGATTCTGAAGTCCTCTACGGTGATGCTCGCCAAATAGATGCTGAGAATGAGTTTGACGCTGTCATTACCGATCCTCCATACTATGACAACATCATGTATTCGGAGGTGGCAGACTACTTTTACGTCTGGCAGAAGATTCTACTTGAAGACGAATACCCTGGATTTGACCAAGAAAAAACCCCGCGCGCTGAATCCATCGTCACGAATCCATTCCTGGACAAGACCACCGAGGATTTCGAATCGGAGCTTGAAGAATCATTTTCGGTAATCAAACGAGCGCTCAAAGATGACGGGTCACTCACGTTCACGTACCATCATTCCGACTCCGAGTCGTGGGGGGAACTACTGGAATCACTATGTGACGTTGGGTTCGAAGTAACTGCGACGTACCCCATCAGTGCGGACATTAACAAATTCATCACCGGTGAAGCAGTCTCCTTCGACATTGTTGTGGTCGCACGCCCCCTGAGTGAGACCAGATCAGCTTCGTGGAACTCACTCCGTCGTGACATCTACCGCACCGCCCGCCGTACCCGCCAGCAACTCGAAGAGAACCGTGATCTCTCGCGCGGCGACATCGGTGTGATGGAGATGGGCGCGTGTTTCCGCGAGTACTCGAAACACCATGGGAAGGTGCAGCGCGACGGCGAGATCATGAGCGCGAAGGAAGTCGTCCAGGAGATCTACGGCATCATCCAAGAGGCCAGCGACATCGGCGTCGAGGACGTGTTCATCGACCTGC
Organism: Halorussus marinus; assembly: GCF_004765795.1. Taxonomy (GTDB): domain Archaea; phylum Halobacteriota; class Halobacteria; order Halobacteriales; family Haladaptataceae; genus Halorussus; species Halorussus marinus. The sequence goes on along the minus strand of NZ_SBIV01000006.1, from coordinate 229,299 downwards.
TCGACACGTCGAATCCCTCCTTTGATGACGTCAACAAGCTCTGTCGCGGGACTAACGCTTCCCCAGACGACCTCAAAGAGACGTGCCTTTACAACCAGGACGACGGCTTCGAACTCGGAACGTGGGACAATGAGAAACGTCGGGCCTACATCCAGGAGCGCGTCAACGGCGACGGCGGCGACCACCTCTCGAACCTCGATAAGCTCCAGTTCCTGCGGTATCGCTACGAGAAGGGGCAGGCGGTCCAGAACTACGTCGAAAAGTGGGACGTCGATGACGACCTGCGCGAACTCGCCGGCCGGCTCGCCGACGTGACCGGCGACGACACGTACACGCGCGTGCTCGGGGATCGGGACATCACGAGCTACGGCGAATAGGAACCCCGAAGCTGAACGCGAAGACAACTCCAGGTGGCGATTTTCGACAATCCATTTCGAGACTCTTGCTGAGAGTGCCTCCGTTGCTTGCGGTAGCCCATCCCCCTACGGTCTGTCTATGGCGAGTCGGCGATATGGTCGTGCTGTGAGTCTACTCCCCGGTCTTTCAATCCGAATACTGGCCATATAGGCGCTATTGGGGCGATACCATGGTGTTCTCTGGGCAGAGGTTTTTACGCACCTGGTTATTTGACCCATTCCCAGAATGGTAGCAAAACAACACCTCGCAACGGCGGGCCGTCCGCGAATGTGGTCAAGAATTGACTCTGCCCGCCTTCTGAATCGAAGAGCTCGATCAGTCGTTTTCTCGCGCGTAAGGAGTGGTGGTTGTGATGAGTGACACTGATCATCGCGTCATATTTGTGGAGTCCATCCAACCGTACTGCACGTTCCCGATCTCTCAGAATGAACGAGATACCCTCCTTCGGAATGTGACCAGAGAGATGGACAAGCAACGTTCAGATCCGACCAGGGACAGTGTAGCGACGTGGTTGCAAAACCTGCGGCCCGTGATTGAGAAGCCCGTTTCGATACTTCAGCTTGATATATCGGACCACTCGAATCTGTCCACCCTCCTTACCCAGGTGATGGACTCAGACGATCTCTTGGATCGATTCCGGGCGGCGACTCCTGAGTGTCACTGGTGTGGCGATTCTGCCGACCGGCAGCTCGATTTCCATGACTACTATCTCGTATTGGTCTGTAGCGAGTGCCTCGCAACGATTGATTCGCCGGATGGCCACCATCTTCTAGAGGATCTCGATCCCACGATCACTCCTGCGACGACAATCGACTGTCAGGATGGATCCACCCACCAAGGAACAAGCGAACAACAGTCCACCTTGTTACAGTTCACCACTTCGGACTAATCGCTGACCACGAGTGAGCTCACGCTACCGTATCCATTTTTGTCCCTTCGGAGACGTTGTATCCGTAATGGCAGGCCCCGGACAGATACCCGGACGCTACAATCTTGTTATCGAGGGTGCGTATGAGACCTTCGAGCATCAGATTCCTGTGGAAGAGTTTGTACAGCGACTCCAAGAAGACGATGTTCCGGATAGTGTGAGTGTTGTTGGTCTCGCAGATGCCTTGGCTGATGAGGATCTGGCGAATGAGTTGGCCCATGAAATGGATCGACGCGCAAACGATTTAGAGTACCAAAGTCCGACAGTGCAGTTCGTCGTCGAAGGTTCGTTCCATCGAAGTGGAAAAACGTACGATCTCCGGTACGAGGACGGGCTTCACTCTCTCCAGCAGGTTTTCGGCCCCCAACTTGAACGGAAAGAAGATGGCAAGTGGCTCGTGGCACCCTTCTGACCAGAAACCCTGAACCACAGAACCAATAGCCTCTCTGAAGAAACTGACCGACTGACGGAATCAGTAGTCCACGATTTGTGCTGGCGTTAGTGTGATTGAGTCGATGTCCTCTCTGGCAAGTTCCTGTTTGAGACCGTTCTCACTGGTCAGTCGAAGCTTCGCTTTCGGGCCCGTATTAACTGCTTCAACGGATGCTGCATAGTAGGATTCTTTCTCACCATCTACCCAGCATTCGACTTGAAGCTCTCCTCCTTCGACATCGCCGCTCCACTGGCGATCAACGTAGTTCTGCCAGCAGTCTTCGCAAACCTCGTCCATCTCTGTCTGAAGGTCACCAGTAAATGACGTAGGCTCGAACGAGATTTCATAGTGGAGAGGTCTCCCCTGACAGAGACGGCGAGCCCCGATGAGTTCCCCCTCACCATCCCGGCGAATTCTAAGCAAGCAACTTCGCATACCTGAGATATCATCGTCACCAAGACCTACGTACGATTTGCCGAGCTGGTCACGGCAACGTTCGCACGTTATCGACTCCTCTGTAACCTCCTCTTGGAGTTCGAAGTGCTCTCCTTCAATGGGAATTCTCTCTTCACCACAGAGACTATTCCAGCCGAATCCTTCGCTCGGAGGCAGATTATTGTCGTAGAAGACGTGTGTCGTTCCTTCGTTGGTCGTCCACCGGTACGGTGTTTGGTACATACTATCTCTATAAAAGCTTCAATGGGCCTTCCTTCTCAACGTCTCCTCCTCCGCCTAGGAAGTAGAGGTCAATCCACTCTTGTCCCTGTTCACGACAGAACACCGGTACGCACGTCGTCGTATGCTCGTAGCGCTGTTCACACCGCGTTTCGATCTGCTCTCGTGTCCAGTCGCCATCTTGCTCTAGGTCGTACCGGTTTCGGACCTCCCAGGAGTGTTCGTCGGCAGCAGCCTTGAGCACACGCAAGGAGAAATCCCGAGCATCCTTGAACGTGAACGGACCGCTCATCGACTTCGCGTCGCTCAGGTCCGTCTCTTCGACGCCATCGAGACACAGTCGGTTTTCCGCGACAGCCCGGAAGGCTTCGAGTTCAGCAGACTTGCGAACGAGTACGTCGTGCAGATAGTCGTGGACGACGTCGCCGTACCCACTCAACGTAAACTCCTGCTCGGGCGAAACGATCTGCAGCTCGGCATCTGTCTGTGTGACTCGCCGACGCTTCGGTTCGAGAAGCGGACACAGGAACGCGAGTCGATCGGAGTGGAGCAGATACGCGTAACTGAAGAGCCGTGATCTGGACGGCGATTCCTTCACGGGATCGTGACCCTCTGCGTAGTATTTCGAATCCAGTACAGCCAGTGTCTCGTCACCTTCCTGTAGCGCGTGGTCCGGTTCGTGGTATATTTGCCCTTCACCCTCGAACGGGTTCACCGATGGTGACCGGACGGGTGTCACGTCGTCGAGGTCGCCGAGGTGGTCGTAGGACTTGATGTACGAGAGTTCGCGCTCGATGACGACCTGGGAGTATTGCTCGAACAGCGACTCCATATTCAGGACGTAGTCCACGACCAGCTCTCGTGGGCCGTCACGGAGTTGCTGGCCGAGCGACGATGACATCACCGCCTTGGCGACATCGAACGCCTTCTGGTAGTACCGTCGCTGCTTCGGAAGGTCGCTGAGCGAGAGGCGTCGATACTCTTCCATCCGATCCAACCCGCTGCTGACACCCATACTCTCCAGACGCTCCACTTCGCGGTGTACTTCGGAGAAGATTCGATCGTATGCAGGGTGGTCGTTCTCGTGGGAGTTCTGTCGGAAGAGTCGAAGGAGTGTCTTCCCTGCGTAATGGAGGAGCGAGTTCGCAGCGTTGTCGTACTCGGTCTCGTTTCGGATCCAGTGTGGCTCCAACGTCCCACGCCCGTGGTTCAACAGCGTTTGTTCGACGTCGATCTCCCCACGCCCATCGAGACTGTCGAGCCGACGGATCACCAGGTCGCGGATGTACCCCTGCCGGTGAATCGTTTCTAACCCGTCGAGGTAGTTGATCGCCAGCACCACGAAGACGTCGTCGAGATGGATGTCGTCGGAGAGGAAGTCCTGAAGCGGAATCCCGTGATACTCGATGGAACGGTTCTGGTCGTAGACGGCCAGCAGCATGTCGAAGATGTGCTCCCAGTCGATTTTTGGATCGACCTGTACCTTCGACGACGGCGTGAGACTCACGACGCCGATGATGTCTGTCGCTTCAACGTGGAGTACTTCGTTTTGGTCGCCGTCTACGGTGACCGTGACGACCTCGTACTCTTGCTCGCCATCGAGTGCTGCTTGGCTCTTCGTGAAGACGCCGGGACTTTCCTGTGTGAAGGACGCGCGACGAAGTTGGTCCCCGATGGACGACGGACAGCCTTCTATGCGGATCTCCCCGCGTTCGGGGACGTTGAAGGTGTCCTGCCCGTACTCGTAGACTTCGTCAACGGTGCTCATTACTCGTAGGAGCCCATCTGACGTCGTTCCTGTTCGAGTTCCCGTTCAGCGAGCTCGGCAGCAGGGGCGAGATCGAACTCCTCGAACTCGCCATTCATCGCGCGGTAGTGTTCCGCGATCCGCTCGATCTGTGGGAATGCGGCGGCGTTCAGGAGTCGCGGCACGATGTATGTCCGGAATGCCTGTCCGACTGCGTCTGTCTGGTCGTACTCGTACTCTCCACCTTCCCGACAGCCGACGCCGAGGAAGACGGCGACGTCGCGGTAGTGCATCGGACCGAACCGCATAATCGATCCTTGCGACGTCGATTCGTGGCCGTGATTGATTCCCTGGTAGTCCCGCTCGAACAGGCGGAGGATCTCGCTTTCACCGAGGTCCGTGTGGTCGGTAACGTGCGTGGTGATCCAATCTTTGAACAGCTGTCGGCGCTTGTCTTCCTCGTACTCGTTAACCTCAATCATGGCGAACCGGCGGGTGATGGCGTTATCGAGTTCGTTCACCGTCCGGTCGGACATGTTCATCGTACAGATGATGTTCACCCGCTCGTCCAGCTCAATAGTCTCACCTTCGTCGGTCTCAAAGATGGTTTGGTGTGGGTTCTCGATGGCGGTGTACAGTGGACCAAATATCTTCGATATGTCTGCTCGCGTAATCTCATCAAGGATGACGCCGTATTCGACATCGAACCGGCGAGCACGCTGAACGGCTTCGGACACGCAACCGAGTTTCGTCCGGTAGCTTAGCGAGTCGCCGGTGTAATCCGGACTAATTCCACCGATGATGTCCGACGGCGTCCACGAGGGAGTGGCAGTGTTGAGGGTGTATCCGATTCCGGTTTCACGAGCGAGTTGCTTAGCAAACGTCGTCTTCCCTGTCCCGGTTGGCCCATACAGGACGACTGGCTTGCCCGCTTCCAGCGCGACTTTCGCGTTCCGCTCAACGTCGTTTGGGACGAGTATCTCTGCAGGTGTTTCGTCACCCCGGAGGCTCACGACGCGCTTGAGGCGGTCTGAAGCCAGTGGGGACTCAAGCACAGCACATCGAACCCGACCCAGCCCACGCTTCCCGTCGTGGATCACGTCGAGTTTCTCGTCTTCGATCAGGAACTCCAGTACGTCTTCGTTCTCTGCATTCTGGATCGCTTCGACGACGTCGTCGGTTACACGGCGAAGAATTCCGACTTCGTCTTGTGCATCCTCAAGCGTATAGTCGTCCGACGAGTCACTCATTATCGGATACAGGTAGTCCTGAGTATATAAAATCCCGTTTAAGAGCCACGCAGATTCCTATTGGCCCGCAGGTGCCAATATTCATCTAACCGTTCTTATTGACGCTGAGATATTGCTCCCTCCTGTCGATTATACCAGACATCGTTGATGGGGCAATATCCAGTTCGTCCTCCACTTCACGGTAGGTGATCCAGTCCCAACCATACGGATTGCTTCGAGAGCAGTGATGAGTGACTGGCCGCACGCCATTACGGCCGGGAGTGGGTCACGGCCCCACCACGGACCGGAACCCGTTCACTCTCTCTCTCTCTCTCTCTCTTTCTCTCTTTCCGGGAACGCCGCCCCTACGGGCGGCAGTTTGTCGACGCGCTCCTACTGCCTTCAAAGGTAGCATATTCAGTTGCTTAGTGGGTCGATAGGTTCAGCGTACACTACATACCACGACGGCCAGTCTTGGATTTATGAGACTGACGTACCTCGACACATCAAACTGGCATGCTTTCTCCGTCGTACTCAACAGGGTAGCTGCGGTACAGTGTCTGTTACGCACAGACTCGATTGTTCTTTTGTGTTCGTAAATACCGAGACAGGTAGGTTCGTCCGGGTAGATCGACATACGTACTCAGGTACGTACGTGATCACGTACATCATCACGTACGCGCGTCCTTACGTACGTGCGTGTGTCAGCCATGGATGTCGGACTAACGGATGGACGGGCACGTCATCGACCATATTAGTGAGAAATGGGGCCAGAGTAAGCTTGTTGACGGGCCGGCCTCGTGTTATATTATCTACGGGCACGGGCCCTTCGTCTCCACATAGAAGTGGATCCTGGCCTGAGTCGTCGTCCTATTCGAGCGGTTCTAACAGTTTCTCCCCGGCTTCGACCTTCGCTCGTTCGATCGTCCACAAGTCGTTGTCGAACGGGATTTCGTAGTTTTGATGTGAACGCTTCAAGATGGACTGTACCGCGGACTGGGGAATTTCGAAATAATCCGCTGTCGTGCTCTTCGCACGTCCTTTCTTGACTTCCCTGATGAAGTTCTGGGCGCGGTTGTATTCTGCTGGGTCCTGGTACATAAACCCGTCTTCGACGTCGTACCCGAACGGTGGGCGGCCAACGCGCTTCCCATCTCGCATCGCCTTATCCACACCCTGCTGCACGCGGTCCTGAATCATCTTGCGTTCAGCGTCTGCCAGCACTATCAGCATGTTCAACAACATATCAGCCATCCAGTCGTCTTCGTTAGTCGTGTCGATGGGTTGCTGTGTGAGGTTGAGCCCGATGTCTTTCTGCCGGAGCTCTTCCACAAAAGATGCGAGCTCGCTGAACGATCGGCCGAGCCGGTCGATCTCAGTTGCGGTGATGACGTCGTAGTCATCGATGGACTCGCGCATGTCGTTGTATTGGTCACGGGAGAGTGACGCCCCGGACTCGATGTCCACGAACCAGTCGATCGTGTCTTCGTCGTATTCGTTGAGGATTGATTCGCGTTGGCGTTCGGCGTCTTGGTCAGCTGTGCTGACTCGGACGTAGGCTGCAGTGTTCTGGGAGGGTGTTTCGGCCATACCCAATCTAACCGGTGTGCTCTTATCAAAGAGGGCACTTTCCTTGCCGGTATGGAATAGATTAGTTTTCCTTGTCTCAGGGAGGGGGTGTGTCCGGAACTCCGAAAGGGGTAACACGAATCCGGACCGCGGTCATATTACGTGTTACGCGCCTCACTGCAGGCGCACGTAGTCTCCCTGCCATCCCACTTTACCGTCAGTTTCCATGTGGGGGAGGATCGAGTGTAGTGTGAGCTTGTTGATGGGGAGGTTATCAACGATATCGCCAGTCGTCGCTCTCCCGTCAGTATTCTCCAGATACAACAACACCGGTGCCTCAGTCTTCGTCATCGTCCTGCAGTTCATCCTCAATCGTCTCCCGCCCGCATCGGAGCTCGCCTATCGATTCGCCTACACTGCGAGCGAGCCGTGGGATTCGATCTGCACCGAAGAGTAATATTCCGAGAATCAACACTCCTCCTATTTCAATTCTCCCGGGGATTCCCCCAATGAACCCTGGTTGCATACTCTCATAGCGTGTCATAGAAAGCTTCGCACGCAGTTCCTGTCCCAGTCTTGTTAGGACTCGCGTGCAAGATACAGGGCGCGTATCGGTCAGTACCGAGGACAAGTTAATCGGTTAATTCAGAAGCCATATTTAACTAAGTTGGCTTTTACATAATATACAATGACTGTTGGAATTGGTGCCGCATACAACGGCGATGATCCAGCTGTAGTATTAATAGCAGACCGAATGGTAACGACAGGGGCGGTTGAGCACGAACATTCTGACGGCAAACTTGAGATGGTGTCCGCTGGAAACCCCGCTGTGGCAGCTGTCGCTGCAGGAACGCTCTCATACGCAGACGAACTTTACTATCGAGTAGGGAATCGAATCATTGAGGAATCGCCTGATACAGTTCAAGCAGTTGGTGAACTCTTCGTTGACGAGATTCACGCGATTGTTCGTGACGAGGCGAACAATAAGATTCTGGCAGACTACGACCTGACCCTAAATCAATTAACGAATCAAGGTGTTCCACTGAGCGACGATATGGTCACTGAATTTATGTCACAGATCAGTGATCTTAAGCAGGACATTCAGGGAGGAACAAATATGCTCATCGCAGGCGTCGATGACGATCATGGCGCTCAGATACTCGAACTTCGAGACGGGAGTCTTACCCGACACCGTTCACTCGGATTTCAGTGTATTGGTTCGGGTGCCGGCTCTGCGAGTCTGACGTTCATGCGGAATGGATACGATCCCGAAAATCTTGAGGATGCACTAATGCTGGCAGCTGATGCAAAGAATCAGGCCGGTGAAGCGCAGGGTGTAGGCGACAAAATGGACATTGCGGTAGTTGGCGATAAGGTTAGTTTCCTTGACACCGACCGTATCAAAACCATCCAAAATGTAATCGAAGACGTTCGTGAGGCAGAACGTACCGCTCGGGAAAATACTATCAACGATGCCGACATAGATCCACTTAGGTGAAAGATATGGTTTCCCCAAACTGGCCGTCCGAGGACGACCCAGACTACACGCCGCAATTCCAAGAGAGTTCGTCGAATTCAGAGATTAGCGACTCAAGCCATAAGGAGTTAGAAGCGCTGCGAGAGGAACTTGAGGAAATTGTCGGCGGCGAGTAGAGGTTTTCACTTCCACAGTCTGTGTTGCCAGTTAATTCATTTGATTAGCGGAGAAACGAGTGCTGACATCTGCTGAATAGATTCTCTATATCTTGCACTGCCTTCTGTAATCATACTCAGTCCAACATATCGCCCCATCCGTTTGCACCGCATCGAGTCGGCTGTGGCTATTTCTATGACACGCTATACTCTCAGGTAGGGGGATTACACAGATAAGAGAGGTAACACCGTTCGCGCGGATACCAAATGAAAACCGGCGTACGTGGCGGTAAAAACGTATGCGAGTGGAAGCACACCCATCGTCCCCCCGGTACGTAGACGCGTCCGCCATTGAGTGTCTGTGTTCGTAGTCGTGTACACCGCAGTGTACGTGCTCGTGTACGTACTTACGTCCGTCTCCGTGTACGGTCGGGTGTGCGTCTGTTTGCCCGTCCGAATGTATGGACCGCCGTACCTCCGGCGGTCCGAATGAGCCCCGGCCCACCACGACCGGGAATCTCACTCTCTCTCTCTCTCTCTCTCTCTCTCTCTCTTGCCGGGAACACGCCGCCCGGAAGCGCCCGGGCGGCATTCAGTCTACGTGTTATACCCACTTCATTGATCGGAATCTTACCCGCTGCCCGGTCGCTCGATCGGTCGCGCGCACACTATACACCAACACTCTCCTTTAGCGCGCCACGCGGGAGTGTCGCATCGACACCGTCAGAGAGTTCTTCGATTGACAACACCGGGCGGGTCGCGGTCAGGATCAGTGTTACCCCCAGAACACTGTGAAACAGCACTGAAGAAAGTGTGATTATCCCGAAAACACCGACATCAAGCCGCGTAACACCTAAATCCTGGATCAATGTAACAGGACGGGGCGGATCTGGACTGTGAAGTCTCTTGCAACGACTGGAATTGCATTGATTCGGAGTGTCACGGGGGTCAAACACGTCCCTGAACGCCCTTGCAATAACATAACACCCTCTGCAGTAGTGTTATGCAGAAAGTGTGCATCTGCGGAAAACACGCGGTACAACCCTCCGTAACACCCGAATCAGCAATCAATGTAAATGAACCCGGCGCGAAAAACAGTGCCTCGGGTCAGTACACCTGACCGGCCGGAACCGTCACTGCACTCGAACGGAACCACGGCGTCGTCACATCCCAGTTCGATCGGTCGTAGTCCTCGAAGGTTGACAAGCGCGACTGACCCGGGTGCCGAGCGGCATCCTCACGACCGTCGTCTTCACCGTGCATGCCCTTCCGAGCATTGACAACCGTCCAATCCGGCTCATGCTGTGACCGAACAGTCTGCCGGTCCGCGGTGTCACCCGTCAGCGTCGATTGCACCCGCCGGGACGGAATCGACGTGTCGTCAGCGAGGACACGCGAACTCCCTGTCTTCGCCGGGGCATCGAGAACCTGCTGTCCCTGTGCACGCGCACCAACGACTTCGTCGTCGTCCGCGCGGGCGATCACATGCAGCCACAGCGTCTCCGTCGTCAACCACCGTCTGCCGCCCGGCGCGCGTCGGATGAGCCCGTCTTCTTTCCAGTTGTACTTCACCTTATGCGAGATTGCGCATTCACCCCACTGCCACGCGATTCCTGGCGGGACGAGATACTGCGTTACCTCGCTCCAGTGCGAGCTGATGAGCGCAGCCTCTGACCGCGTCAAGTCTCTCGCGCGGTTCGACTGCCACGTCGCCGTCGTCGTCGTTGAATCAGTTGTTGACAATCTCGTTCACCCCGTGTACTCCATTTCCTCGAACAGCCCAATCGCTAACGCATAGTTCGCCTTCGACAACCGCCCGTCTTCGTTGTAGTCCACGCCCTGAACCTCCAACACACCCCGGAGCGCCTGGGTTGGCGGGTTCTCACCCTCCAATGCAGCGCTGGCGTGCTTGTCCCGCGCCGCCAAGCATACTCGAAACGCATCGATCGGGTCGCCCATCACGTCAGACGCATTTCCACACTGCCGGATGTCTTCGATGACTGCAATGAGTTGCAGGGCACCGCCACCGTCGTCGTGAGCCCAGCACTTCCACCCGTCATCGGCGTCCACGCCGAAGTTCGTAGACTCCGAATCCGGGGTGCTGGTGCCACCGTGGGTTGGGTGCGGGCCCTGCCCGTTCCGACCATGCCTGCTGAACGGGCCCGTGTCAGCGATAACCTCCGGATTGAGCCCGTAGTACGCCGACTTCGACCCGCCACCGGTGTTACCGTGGTCCACGTCCGTCCGTTCGTCAAACGCCTGTTGAGCCTGCTCACCGTCAGTGATCGTGTCTTCTTCATCCAACAGTTCGTCGGCAAGCGCGTCGATCGTCTCCTGCCGCTCCGTAACAGTGTGACGGGGAGTAGCATCGATATGCATCCACGTCGTCCCCATCACACGACCGTTCGCGGGGTACCCGTAGATCTCGATGTGACCGACTTCCCCGCCCGGGAGCGACTGACTCAGGTCTTTCAGGACCTTCTTCCCATCAACCCGCGCCGGCATTTCACCGAGCGCAAAGCAGTGAACGCCCGACAACGACGTGCTTAGTTCAGCGTAGCAATCAAGCCGCTGAATGATGCCCCACACTTCCCGTGTCATCACCGCCGTCCCGTCGCCCTGCAGTTCGACGACGTCGTCGAAGTCGAAGAACATCAACCCCGGCTCCGGGCTGAAGTCCGCGTGCGGAACAATCGCCATCGGGTACAGTTCACGGGGTTCCTCCGGAACCTCGTTCCCGTGTTCGTCTTCCACGGTTCCCCACCGCCAACTGTCAGCGACGTGTCCGTTTATATTCCCGTCAAGGGCGTCCATCACGTTCTCGAACGTCCCTCCGGCGCGGTTATCCCAGGCCACATTCGGTCGCCCCCACTGTACTTTCCCAGCGTAGCCGCCGTTGTGCGGGGCGCGCGGCTGCTTCTCCGCCATGTCCCACACGAACCAGTTCCGGGCGTCTTGCCCGAACTCTACCAGTTCGTACGGCACCGCTCGCGGCGCATCGTGCACTGACTCAGGGACATCCAGTGTGACGTACTCTTTGCCCACCTCAACGACTTCAACCGCGCTCTCCGCGCGTTCCAGTTCGCGGAACATTTCACGCATCGGCACCACCCCCGTCCGAACGGGCAGCTTCAACGCGCGCCTTCAGGTCCGATACGTTCACGTCTCCACTGACTGCCCGGGACACGCGTCCTGCAACTGACACCGCGCCCTCACCGTCGTACTGAGCCGCGTACAGCTCCACGGGGTCAACCGGCTCGTCAGTGCTCCCGACCGTGTCAGTGCCGGAGTCCGTGCCGGTATCATCCGTGGTGGCGCGTTCGGCAGCTGCCGCTGCCACGGGCGCGATGTCTCGCGGGAGGTGCGGCTGCATCCACGAGAAACCTCCGCGCATGATGTGCAACCGTTCGCTCGACCGTGTGAGACCGACATACCACGTCCGGGCTTCATTCTCCCGTGTCTCCCGTGACCGTTCCATCTCGGTGGCGATCGTGGATGTGATCCCATCGTAAATCACGACGTCCGTCGCTTCACTGCCTTTGCTGGCGTGAATGGTGAGCACACGGACGTTCTTCAACGCATCCGCCGGCACGGGGTCGTCGTACCTGACGGCGGCGTTCTGCAGTGCTTTCAGGTCTTCATCCTCGAATTCACCGGCCTTCGTGAGCCGTTTCACCGATGCCGACCCGTCCGTGTACTTCCGCCAGAACGCCGGGGTGACAAGGCCATCAAGGTCGTCTGCAGTCACTGTTCGGTCCGTGTCGTCGTCACGGAGCGACTCAATCCTCTGGTCAACCTCGTCCGACGTCAAGTCAAGCGTCCCGCCGTGCGCGTGCTGAAGGATCGCTGCCGTCCCGTCAGTCGTGAGCCGGAGCTCTGCAGCTGCATCACCGTACTTCTGCAGACCGTACTGGCTACTGTCCTGCCCGTACGACCCGGGCACGACAGCCAGCTTCAGGACCGCGTTCAGCGTGTTGAGACGGTGTTCTGTCCATCCGCCGACGTCGTCCACGTCCTGTGTCTCGTGCACGATACCGTCGCGGTCGAGGGCGGCGCTGACGCCCTGCGCTTGTTTCTGCGTCCTCGCCAGCAACAGCATGTCACTGTCGGTACCGGCGATGTACTCGTCTACTAACGCGCCCGGTGACCCGGGCTGATTCGCCGACGGGGCGGTCCACCCAGCACCCTGTGCGTACTGGAACTCCGGCGACTCGTACTCGTGAATCTCTCCACGTCCGTGACGGTCGATTGGAGGGGTTTCGAACTCCTTCTGCAGCATCCGCGTCGCCGCCTGCCAGTGTTCTTCCGGCACCCGCCACGACTTATCGAGGAGCACCTCCGGCAGGTGGTCCATCCGATCCGTGAAGAACCGGGGGTCCGCGCCAGCGTAGGCGTTAACAACCTGCAACGGGTCGCCTGCCACGATTGCCGTGTTGGCCGCGTCAACCCACCGTTCAGCGACTCGTGCGAGCGCTGGGTACGCGTCGTGGTACTCGTCCACGACAACTACCTCACTCGGTGGCAGCGGACCGTCAACGGCGGCATCGAGGAGCTCTGAGAACTCAACTAAGTCCTGACTGTCTTTGAACTCCTCCCACCGGTCATGCAGTGTGCCGACGTCCACCCCGGGCCACTCCTCGCGGAGGTCTTCGTACGCCGGGATATCGAACAGGTCACTTTCGTCGTGAACGTCTAACAGGTTGTTCGCAGCGTACTCGAACACGTCGAACAGTAACTGTCCGCGCGTTGTCTCCCACGGCTGCGGGGCCCAGTACTGAACGTTGAGCACCTCGCGGCAGAAGCACGACTGTTCGAATGCCGTGACTGCAGGCCCGAGTCCGCGGCCGCTGTTCTGCTTGTAGTCGGCTTTATCACGGGACAGCAGCCCGGTAACGCGGTTTGCGACTGCGTGCGCTGTCGTCCACATCTCCGGGTCAGTGTCGTCATCGAGGATTCCCCACGACTGGAGCCGTTCTGTGATTTCTCCGGCGAGTGACCGACGGTACGTCACGATTGTAATATCGCCGGGATCGACATCGTGGGTCTCGATGAGCACTGCGAGCCGCAGGCACACCTGCGTGGTCTTCCCCACGCCAGGCGGGCCGTTGAGGCGGACACTGTCAGTGACCGGGTGCGTCTCCGCGCCTTTGATGCGGGCGTCCTTGAGTTCGTCTGGTAGTCCTTCGCGGACAGCTGCTGGGGGCTTCGCGTCCTCGTAGTCCGTCGCTGCATCGTAGTTGGTTGCTTCCCGGGGCATCACGCATCACCCCCCGTGTCGGGGCCGTAAGAGCCGATTTTCCCGGGTTCACTGTCACCGTCATCGTCGCTACCCCCGTCAGACCCCGTGTTGGACTGGCTGGTGGTGTCGTTTACAACTTCACTACCACCGTCAGTGTCACCGGTGTTGCTGGTGGTCGTGTCTGCAACTGACCCGCCGTCACTGCTGTCATCATCGTCGTTGCCACCGGACGCGTTCGCATCACCGGCACTGTCGTCATCGTTGTCGTCGTCACCGGGAGCATCGGGCATCCGGTCGATGGGGTCATCGGCTTCTTCCTTGTAGTCACCAACCTCGTCGAAATGGTCTCCATCGAGGTACCAGAACGTCTGCCAGTTCCCGTGCACCGTCGTTGACTGCGACACTGTCTTCCCAGCGGTCGATGGTCCTGACAGGCCACGCGCTGCAATCTCCGACTGCAGCGCACGGTCAGTGATCTCGTGCGTGTTCGTGATCGATGCAATCGCTTCGCGGGGCACCACTACCTCATCGTGCCCTGGCGGTTCTGTATCGACGTACACGCCACCGTTCTCAACCGTGTCCTGCCGGTTCCCGTACGCGGTCGTGTTGGACACGTAGTCTTCTAAGCTCTGCAGTGCTGCTGTCCGCGGCCCGTGTTCGCGTTCGACGTCTTCACCGATCTGCTCGATGATGCTCCCCATCAGGTTATCCCAGGCATCACGATCGTCGTCGTCATCGTCACGCCGATCCGGATACTCACCTTCCCGCGAACTCGTGTACGCCTTCCACAGCTTCCGCCGATCGAACAGCACTGACTGCGTGACGGTGAGGTTCGGGCCGGCATCGAATTCCAATACGTACTCGGTCTCTTCCGTGCTTGACCGGTCCGTGTTCACCTTCTTCGTCACAGCAACTAGGTGGTTGCTGATGATCTGACTGAACCAGACGTCTTCACCGTCTGCGAGCTTTTGCTTCTTTTCCAACTCGTCAATCTTGTCCAACCAGTGTTTCCGCACGTTCTTCCGCGCAACACCGTTCTTCGAATCTGACAGCTGGTTCAGGTAGGCTTTCGCCATCGCGTGGATACTGCCGGTGTTGTCGTCACTGGCTTCGACTTCTAACTCGGCGAAGTCCTCTGCAGCATCGAGACACAACTTCATCGCGGTCCCTGCGTTGTCCGCGTCTTTCACGTCGTTCAGGTACGTCTCGAATGCTGCGTTGAGCCGGGCGGTTGGTGTGTCCGTGTCCGGCATGCTGATGTCGTCCGGCTGACTCTCCGTTGCCACTACTCTTCACCCCCGTTTACTGGGTCACGGAGCTGGAGACGGTCATCGTTACTGTGGTGTTCTTCGACGTCACGACCACCGTCAGCAACCAATTCCTCACGGTCTGATCCGACGTCAGTTTCGGCTTCGATGCAACCACTCTTATTACCTTGTGAGTCGTATGTCATTCTGGGTACCTCCTCTTGAGAGGTCACTCACCCGGGAGGCGTTCTACGCCTCCTGGTGTACTTTCCATCATCCGAGAGATGGATGTGAGATCTGTGTAGTGGCGACGTTGATCGCCCCGAGTGAGCTTATCATCATGTATGAATGGGGGACTAATAAACGCTCGCGCTAACGTTCAAGTGGGTATAGGATTCGGGGGTTTCGAGCCTTCTAACCGATGACTACCCGCAACGTGATTGTAGTCATCGAAACCTATAACAATGAGTTTTCGAGGGCACCCCCGCGCCACCTCGCAGTTCTCAAAATTCCATAACACGCCACCCTCGGGCGATCAGAGGATCGAGGTGGCTTCTGACGCTGGCTGTAGGGGTGAGGTGGACTGCATCAATTGCTGGCAACGACTTACAACCCTCTGTCACGCTTAAACCTCGTAGAGTGCCGATACCCCCGGGGGTCACTGGATGAGACAGTAATCGTTAACAGATTGTCAGTGAGCCCGTTGTTCCTCCGCGCGCGATTATGTTGTGGGTCATTTTGCTGAGCCACTCTCCCCAAATCATCAAATATCTGACCACCAATTCACATCAACTCCACTATAACAATTGGTCCTAAATTATCTGATAGTTTGGGCGCGCTCTCCCAGCGAAATGACCCCCAATATAGTAGGGAAGAAGTTGGAGGTATCGATGGGGAGGGCGCGGCGGCTGCCGCGCTCGTTGTGGACGGGTGAGCGTCAGCGTCTGGATCGATGGTCACGTTGCTCCTGCTGTCGCGTGCGCGTGTTGGCGGGGTGTGCTGGCTCGATGAGGGGCGTGACGTGTCCTGACCGCGGCAGCTGGAGCGGCGTGTGAGCGGTCTCTGTGTGGAAGCGTGAGCCCGGTGGTGGATGGGCTCGAAGAGAGAGAGAGTGTGTGACCCGCGTGGCAGCGGTGGTGCGCTGCCTCGGATGGTCTCTGGGTTGTCGTTATAGGTTTCTTCGTTTTGACTGAGCACTAGCGGCGTGTGAGCGTTGACAGGTTCGCGCGTGTCGATCGTGACTGTCGCGCGTCGTCGTCGCCTGGCACCCCAGGGTGTGCGTGACACTGTGACTGACCGCGGGTCGTGACACTTTCCTCGAAGCCCAGCGGCGCGTGAGTGTGATTGGCGGGGGAACCTCCTTCAGAAACAGATTAGAGTCGGTTACGGATCTGCTGGAACGTCAGCACTCTATCGAGCCCTGGTGCATCGAACGTATCGAGTTCGTCGTTGAACTCCCCAATCTTCACCCGCCCAGTCTCAATCCCCTTGAGTGTCTCCCGGTCGATGTGAACCGGGATCGACTCGCCAGCAGTCAACGCCCGTAACACGTTAACTGCGACTTCGTGGTTACGAACGACCCACACGGACTCCCCATCAGCATCCGCCAGGACACGATAATCGTGACGGAGGCTCGAATAGTCGTTAATTCCGGGGCTCGCATCGTCAGGCACCCCAGGATCCGAACTGACGCGTCCGCCTTCCACCTCAACCGTAGCGATACGATTGAAGTCAGTATCCACGACGACTAAGTCAGTCCGGTTCCCGCCCTCGCGTGGTGAGACTTCGACCCGGGTGACGTCGTCGCGCGCTGCGTAGTACTGCCGTGTGAGCGCAACACCGACTCGATGCGGGGTGTCATCACCGGGATCGCCGATGTCGAACCCGTGTTTCTTCGTCATCCTACATGCTCTCTGTCCTTCCGATGTGACGGTGTAATAGCGTCTTCGTGCGACTCCTGTATGGAGTTTCAGATACCCCAGCTCTTGGAGTTTGTCGTCGTCAATGTCGTACAGTGTTTTGATTGTGGATGACATCGACTCTGTGAGGTTGTATCCGGCCAACTCGCCGTTCATCGCTTTCACGACAGCCTTCAGGAATGCGGCTTCATCGCTCGTGATCCCGTATGTCTCTAAGTGCCGATCGGTGAACCCGCCAGTATCAACTCGGGTGAGCGGGGCAGGCGCGTTGTTACTGGATTGTCGTCTCGGGTCGTGCGGGTCACGTGGATCTGGAGGGTGCTCGCGCATATGTTATTTTCTGGTTCTGGTATAATGTCTCCTTGCCGTGGGGTTCTTCGTGTGGTTTTCAGAGGGGGTTACACTCACCCTGACCGCGGTCACTGTCTCGAAGCCCAGTGGCGCATGAGCGCCCGCCACCCCAGTGGGCGAACGTCTCAAACTCTTGGGGGGTAAATCCTCCACACCCTCTACATCAACACACATATCCGGGTGTGAGAGGCGATATTACACCCTGGCCAAACCCCATCCGCAGCCTCAGATTTCTTTGTAGCATCTATAAACACCTTAGCTACCGCGCGGTGTTTTCAAACCTCAATAGTTTGAGATGGCTGCTCTGAATGGGTTTCGCGCATGGTTTTCGCACCCCATTGTTTCGTTTTCGCGTAGGGTTTCCGCCACGGGTTCGCCTATTCCGCGTATGGTTTTCGCACAGGTGCGGAAACCCCCTGTGAAAACTTATGGTCGTGACGGGACTACCTTGACATGTAATGACAGAGGCAGAGTTAGACGACGAGGATCAGTTACAGTTGACTGACATCGACTCGCTCGGTGACAGTGACACTGACGGTGACAGCGAGGTTGACAAGTGCTGCGTAATCGTTCACCAACCAACCCGGAAGGAACTCGCACAGTCGGTACGGTCGTGCTTAGCGCACGCCAACCAGATTGTGGACACGGGAGACATCGACTCTGCAACGCGCGCTGACTACGGACACCAAATTGCGAGCGGGAAGATCGAACTCCCCGACCGCGCGTTCCCCATCGACGTTGGTGGAATTGCGATGGGGATCGATCCCGAACGGCGGCACGTCGTGAATGGTGTGAGCGTGAGCGAGAAGACTGACGACATTCGTCACGTCGTCGTTGACAGTATCGAAACGCTCGGTAAGGGTCATGAAGAGATTCGTGACCGCGTTGAAACGCTGATCAACTCTGGTGTGACACTCCACCTGAACGATGTCGCTGCAGAGATCGATAGTGATTCCGCGGACGCGGTGCTGGGGGTGCTGGAATCGCTCGATAAGAGTGGTCCGGAGTTGCAGCGTGAGGCTGCGATTCGTGACGTTCGAAGGTGGTGTGATGGGCTCGATCGTGACCGCGGGCGGGCTCCGCTCGGCTTCACCTACGACGACTCGGGGAAAGTCGTTCCTGGGGATGACTACGATGAGGTGCGAGCTGTACTATCGATGGTTCATGATGACCACCCGGATTCGTTATCGAAGCGAAAAGGTGCGGAGCGATTGGGTGTCGCTCCGCGGACTGTTGGTCGGGCGTTGGATAATCTGGATCGGTACGTGCTCGAAGAGGACACTGGGAAGTGAGCGCGGTTTGGGGTGCCTGCCCTCTCACCCGCGGGTTACAGCCAGTCGATGCGTTCTCTCCGCTGCCGCATTTTCGACCGCGAATCACGGTGATCGTATCTCTCCTCAATAATGTCCGTACCGACGTTCATCCGGTCGCTGACGACGTCTGCAGCGACATCTGACGATAAGTAGTCAGTAATCGCTCCGTGTCGAATCGAGTGCGGAGCAGTGCTAGACGGGCATTTGCTCGCAGCCATGTTATCCATTGCTTCGCACTCGTCCGTGTCGCGGTCATGCGGACAGTCACCGCCGTTAAACGTACACGGCCGGGTGACTCGGTACACGTTGAGTCGGATCGTGTTCTTCGTGATTCTACCGTGTTTCGTTGTTAAAAGCGGGTCTCTGCGGTGGTCGTCCTGTACGTCGTGACGGTGGTGTTCGATGTGGTCATCGATGATCCTGCAGGTCCGCGTGCTGATTGCGACTGCCCGCTCCCCTTTTCGCTTGTTCTTCAGTGGGGTGTCGGTGTCTGGGTTGTGTCGGAGTTCGATGTATTCGTCTCGCGGGTGGTAGTGTTGCAGGTCGATTGCTCGTGCTGCGCCCATCCGCATCCCGGTCTCCCAGAGGATCCGGAAGATGACGTGTTGTAGGGACGCGTACTGGTACTTATCGAGGTACTTCAGGATCTGCTCGGCCTTCTGTCGGGGGACCGTGTCGGTGCCTTGCGCGCCCGGGTCAGCTAAACTGGGGGAGTTGACCGTTTCATCGAGGCCGTCGATACACGCGTTGATGCTGACAGCGAATCTGAGGAAGACACGGAGTGTGTCCAGGTTAGATTTAAGCGTGACATCGCTCACCTTCTGTTTCCGGAATATTTTGAAGCGTTGAACATCGCGGCCGGTGATGTCGTTCAAGTTGTCAATCTCTTCTTGGTCGCACCATTCCACGAAGCGTTGTAGTCTGTATCCGTGTGACTGCAGGGTCGCGTCTGAGAGTTCGCGTTCACGGTCTTGTTTGTACAGATCCACTGCGTCGCGTGGTGTGAGGGGTTCAAGCCTGTTGTCGGGAGAGTTTCGTGCCATTGTTCTGGGGCACGGGCGAGTTTGCGGGCCGGGATTGGATTGAGCGCACCCTGCCGGTGAAGTCCGGGGTGAGGTCCGTCGGCCTTGGACGGTGGAAGCCCGCCCGGAACGGCCCGGAGGGCCGCATGCCCGGCAGGACCCGCGAAATCGTTTGGAACGCTCGATCCGTAACCGCGTTCTCGTGAGCGAAGCGAACGAGAGTACGCGAGACGAGCGTAGCGAGTCTCGCTCGATTCGAATTCGCGCCGGCCCACTTCTTCCCGCATTTCGCGACGACGAGCGACGGCTCCGCGTCAGTAGCGCCGGTCGGATCCCCGACAACTCGAACGTTCGAAGCCTTTTCCCGCGTCCGCGTCGAGTGGTTCCGTGATGGATAGGAAGACGCGCAGTACGGTCGTTCTCGCGATCGGCGTCGCGCTCCTGATCGGGACCCTCGCGGTCAGCGGGCTCACCACCCCCGATCGGAGCGTCGCGGCCGACGAGGACCGCCGGACGCTCGTCGGCGTACAGGGCGGGGGCGCGGGGTGGCACGACTACGGGGGCGTCACGCTCTTCGAGCGGAGCGAGGTCGTCTGGCACGAGGGGAGCGCCGACAGCTACTTCGACGTGACGATGCTCGACAACGGGAGCGTGATGGCGGGGTTCATGCACGGGGGGTACGACGACTGTGGCCCCTACGAGTCGCCGTGCACGCACACCGGGTTCCGGATCATCGACCCCGAACCGACCCCCGAGGTCGTCTCCGAGTACTCGTTCCCGGTCCGGACCCCGACGAACAGCGAGGTCCACGACGTCGAGCGCGTCGGCGACGGCGAGTATCTCGTCACCGACATGGAGCACGAGCGGATCGCGATCGTCTCGGGCAACCAGACCGTCTGGGAGTGGCGCGGGTCGTCGTTCTACGACGCGCCCGACGATCCCACCCGGACCGACTGGCTCCACATCAACGACGTCGACGTGATCGACGAGGGGCGCTATCTGGTGTCACTGCGCAACGCCAATCAGGTCCTCGTCGTCGAGCGCGGCGAGGGCGTCGTCGAGGTCATCAACGAGGACGACGGCGGCGACGACGCCACCTGCACACAGCGCGGCCAGCTGAGCGACGCGGACGGCGATGGCGACGTGCAGTGTGGCGACCCCGGCCTGCTGAACCACCAGCACAACCCCCAGTGGCTCGGCGAGGGCGCGGTCCTCGTCGCCGACAGCGACAACAACCGCGTGGTCGAGTTGCACCGCGAGGAGTCGACCGGCGAGTGGACGGTCGCCTGGGAGCTGGACTCGGCCGGCGGGATCCCGTTCGACTGGCCCCGAGACGCCGACCGGCTGGCGAACGGCAACACCCTCGTGACCGACACGCTCAACAAGCGACTTCTGGAGGTCACGCCCAACGGGACCGTCGTCTGGAGCGCGACCACCGAACACATCCCCTACGAGGCCGAGCGACTCCCCGAGGGCGAGCGCCCGACCGGCGAGCGGTACAACGCCGCGGCGGGCGCCGGCGCCGATAGGCTCCCCGTCCTCGACCCCGCGGTGAGTCTGGCGCGGGGTGCGGCGCCGTGGCTCCCCTACTGGTTCGCCGGGGCGGAACTGGGACTGACGCTCGTCGCGCTCGGGTTCGTCGGCGGCGGCGTCTACCTCCGGCGGACGGCGTAACCGAACGACCGACTTCCCGCGGTCGTGGCGGCTGGGCCGTCACAGCCCGGGAACGTGAGGCCGGACCGCCCAGCCGACCTTCCGGCCCGCGCCGGCCAGATAGTGGCGGGCGCTCCGGTGGATCGGCTGGCGCCGCCCGCGGATCTCGGCCTCGCCCTCGCGGATGGCCTCGACCACCCGATCGCCGTCGAGGTCTGCCTTCGAGGCCGCGTCGTCGACCGCCAGTTCGGTGTACGCCCGGCCGATGTACCCCGCCGAGTGGGCGTCGCTTGCCGCGACGCCGGGGTAGTCGTGTTCGCGGGCGAACCGCTTTGCCCGACGGTTGCGATAGCCGGTGAACACCCACGAGTTGAACACCTCGATGGCGTCACAGTCCCGGAGATGTCGCTTGGGGACGCCGTGGCGGGTCCGCTGGAACGGATGGGGGACGACCGCGACCCCGCCGAGGTCCCGGACGGTCTCGACGGTCTCGTCGAGCGGTCGGCCCGGGGCCGGGCGCTCCTCGACGCCGATCGCGAGGAGGTGGCCCGCGGCCGTCGAGACCTCGACGCCCGGGATCCCGAGCAGACCGTAGTCGGGCGCGATCTCGGCCGCCCTGAGCGACGCGCCGATCTCGTCGTGGTCGGTGATCACGATCCCGTCGAGACCCACGTCCGCGGCCTGCTCCAAGAGGAGTTCGACCGGCTCGTGTCCGTCGTAGGAGGCCTGCGAGTGGACGTGCGGGTCGATGGCGACCGAGACCGGCTCGGCCGGGGCGGTCGTAACCTGGGCGGACATGCCTCGGGCCTTCGACCCCGGTCACTAAAACCTCCCGGACCCTCGCGTCGCCCGAACGTGACGGCGAGCCGACCCGAACGCCGGGGTTTCGCGCGACTCGGTCGGCGCCCCGACCTGTCGCCGCGAGAACTACTGACATACGTTGTCAGTTGACAATCAGTCGTTGCGTTCGTGAACGCCGTTTGATTCGGCGGGAACACCGATTGATCCGGGTTGAGTCGGCTTGAGCGCCGACCGGTTTGAAGCGCGCGGCGCCCGACGCCCCGACCGGGGGAGAGAGATGCCCGACGACACGACGACCGACGCGAGCGACCGGGGTATCGCCCGACGAACGATGCTGAGCGGGGCGGCCGCGGGCGTCGCCGGCGCGGCGTTCGCCGGGAGCGCGAGCGCGACGCCGAACGTCGTCACGTTCCGCTCGACCAGCGAGGAAGTGTTTCGATACCGGATCCGCGTGAGCGGCGAGATCCGGCGCGGCGGCCCCTACGAGAGCGACAGCGGCGACGAGTTCCTCGACGCCCGGACCGTCGAGGGCGCGGCCAGCGAGGGCCGGGCCGACAGCTTCCGGTTCTCCGGGGAGATACGCGAACTCGACCTCACCGGCCCGGGGAAAGTGTTCGTGAACGGCGATCTGATCCGGGACAACACGGGACGGCTCCCCAACCGCGTCGAGATCAGATCCACCGGTCGGGACGCGGACTACGAGTTCCGCGTGAGCGGTCGCGTGCAGAAAGGCGACCACGCCGACCGGGGCGACACCGTCGACGGCAACGTGGTCCGGGGAGCCGTGGCCGGCGGCGGCCGCGACGACTACCGGTACTCGGGCGCGATCGCGTTCGACGCGACCGACGACCCGGTGACCGTGACCCTCGAACTGAATCGGGGCTGAATCGGCACGAAGACATAACACGATCTCCGGCGTGACACCGATATGGACTGGTCCAGACGGGAGGTACTGAAGGCCGCGGCCGCCACCGCGGTCACGGGCGGGTGGCTGACAGCGAGGGGCACGGGGAGTGGGGTCGCGACGGCGTCTTCGGACGGACGAGAGCCCGTGGCGAACGCGGTCCGACAGCGAGTCGACGCGTCGCTCCCGCCGGGCGCGGTCCTCTTCGACCTCGACGACGACGGCGAGTACGGCGCGACCGTCGAGCGAGCCGCCGAACCGGTGGCCGACGACGCCCACCCCCGGCCGGTACGGATCACCTCCGACGGTCGCGAGACGGTCGACTACGCGGCTTCGGTCCTCCGACCCGACGGCGCCCCCGCGCTCGGCGACCTCGACGCCCTCTCGTACGACTACTACGCGGGGCCGGACGACGGCGGCGTCCCCGACGAGACGTTCCTCGTCGTCGAGACCGATTCGGGCCGCCACGGGATGTATCTCACCTACCACGACGGCGACGCCGGCGGGGAGTGGCGCACCCACGACGTGCTGGCGCGGGCGACCGGCGACACCGGCGGGACGAGCGGGTGGTTCGAGTACACGTCGGTCGATGGCGACGCCGACGGCCGGACGTTCGACGACGCCGTCGAGCGGTTCGGCCCCGACGCGCGCATCGTCCGGTTCGGGGTCGGCCGCGGCGACGGCGTCGATCCGGTGGCGCTCGACGCATCGTACGGCGCGGCGGTCGTGGGCGACCGGACTTACCGGTTCCCGGCGGCGGTGGCCCAGCGACGGGCCGGCGAGAACCCCTCCTGAGACCTCGGCGCCGAGACCGAAGGGAAATCATCTTAGGGCGCGACTGGCTACGCTGTTCGTAATGACGAGGGAGGGTTACTAATGCGTATTATCATCGTCGGGGCGGGCGAGGTCGGCTCCTCGATCGCCGCGAGCCTCGCGACCAGCCACGAGGTCGTCGTCATAGACATCGACGGCGAGCGCGTCGACGCACTGACGTATTCACACGACGTGCTCGCGATTCAGGGCGACGGCACGTCGCTGGCGACGCTCGAAGAGGCCGGCATCGCGGAGGCCGACATGATCATCGCCAGCGCCGACGACGACGAGACGAACTTAGTGACCTGCGGCACGGCAAAGACCATCGACGACCCGTTCACCATCGCGCGGGTCAAGAGCACCGACTACCTCGAGACGTGGCGCCAGACCGAGCGCGCGTTCGGGGTCGACTTCATGGTGTGTACGAACCTGCTGACCGCCGAGGACATCGTCCGGGTGATCGGCCTACCCGCGGCCCGCGACGTCGACCCCTTCGCCGGCGGGGCGGTCCAGATGGCCGAGTTCGAGATCGCCGACGACAGCCCGGTGGTCGACCAGACGGTCCAGGAGGCCGACCGGTTCGACTCGCTGACGTTCGCGGCCCTCATCCGGAACGGCGACGTCGAGATCCCGCGCGGGGACACCGTCATCCGAGCCGGCGACAAGGCGGTCGTCATCGGGAGCCCCGAGAGCGTCCAAGGGTTCGCGGTCGAGGTCGCGCCGGGCGAGACCCCCTCGGGTACCGAGGACCTCGTGATAATCGGCGGGAGCAACATCGGCTTTCACACCGCCCGACTCCTCGAAGAGCGGGGACTCAACCCCCGGCTCATCGAGCGCGATCACGACCGCGCACGCGCGCTCGCCGAAGACCTCCCGAACTCGGTCGTGATGGAGAACGACGCGACCGACGCCGACTTCCTCACCCGCGAGCACGTCGACGAGGCCGACGCGGTCGTCGCGGCCTTAGAGAGCGACGAGAAGAACCTGCTGGTGTCGATCCTCGCCAAGCAACTCGGCGCGAGCCGCACCGTCGCGGTGGTCGAGAACGGCGAGTACGTCGACGTCTTCGAGACGGTCGGCGTCGACGTGGCGGTAAACCCCCGCGAGGTCACCGCCGAGGAGATCACCCGATTCACCCGCGAGACCCGCACCGAAAACGTCTCGCTCATCGAGAACGACCGGGCGGAGGTCATCGAGATCGAAGTCGACGACGAGAGCGTGCTCGTCGGCCGACCGATCCGAGAGGCGGTCGGCGACCTCCCGGCCGGGTTCGTCGTCGGGGCGATCACCCGCGACCACGAGTACGTCGTCCCCCGGGGCGACACCGTGGTCGAGCCCGGCGACCACGTCGTGGCGTTCGTCGAGACGGGCGTACTCGACGACGTGACCGCGAAGCTCTGAGCGCCGGCGATCGGAGGCCTCGGGCGGTCGACGCCCCGCTCACACCGCCGCGACCCACGCCCGGAACTCCTCGGGCTGGCCGTAGACGTCCCGGAAGACCGCGTCGATACACTGGGCGACCCGGTTGGGGTCGGCCAGCGCAGACACCCGGACGTTGACGCCCTCGGCCTCCTCGGGGCGGGCGAGGTCGTCGATCTTGAACGCCGGAAACTCCCCGAGCAGGGATTTCAGGGCGTCGAGTTCCTTGTCGGTGCAGTCGAGATTGAGGGTGCCGTCGCCGAACTGGACCCACGGCGGGAGCCGGTCGTCGGCGTCTTCGTCGTCGGCTCGGACGTCCTCGTGGGCCTCGAAGGTCGCGTACGGGCTCGCGCGCTCGCGGTGGGCATCGATGGCCGCTACGAACAGCTTGCGGCGCTCCTCGGGGGTCGCGGCGTCGAATCGGGTCATGGCCGGTGGTACGCGCGCCGGCCCAAAAAGACTCGGCTACTCCTCCCAGGGCTCGCCGCCGTGCTGGTCGCCGAACAGCTCGCGCATCAGCGTCACGACGCTCTCGGGCGGGAACTGGCCCCGCTCGGTCACGATGGCGTCGACGTACCGGGGCGGGGTCACGTCGAAAGCGGGATTCTCGACGGTGAGGTCGCCGATCTCCTCGGCCGCCTCGGCGCCCAGCACCTCGCGCTCGTCGCGCATCTCGATCTCGACGGTGTGGCCCGTCATCGTGTCGGGGTGGAATTTGAGCGTCTGGGCGGCGACCATGACTGGGACGCCGCGCTCGCGGGCGTTGACCGCCAGCCCCGAGGTGCCGATCTTGTTGATCACCGAGCCGTCGGCCGCGATGGAGTCGGCTCCGACCAGGACGTGGTCGGTGTCGTCGAGGTACCGGCGGGCGGCGTTGTCGACGACGAGCGTGACCGGCACGTCCATCTCGCGGAGCCACCGGGCGGTGATGTGGCCCTGCTTTCGCGGGCGGGTCTCCTTGACGATGGCCTCGATCTCCTTGCCCTGATCGAGGGCGGCCTCGACACACGAGAGGGCGTCGGTCGAGTGACAGTGGGTCATCACGGTGTCGCCGTCCCGGAGCCGGTTCGCGCCGATCCGCCCGAGGTTCTCCTGGGCCTGATCGAGTTCGGACCGGAACTCCGCGGCGCTGTCGGTGACGCTCGCGCGCAGTCGCGCCACGTCGGACCCCTCCATCCCTCGGAGGACGTACCGAATCGCGTTCGGGAGGCTGACCGCGGTGGGCCGGGTCTCGACCAGTCGACGGCTCGCGGCCCGGAGTTCCGCCCGGAACCGGTCGGGCGAGTCGGCGTCGCTCTCGGCGGCCTGAACCGCGAGCGCGTCGGCCGCCGCGTCCGCGATCGTCGCCGCGCCCCGGATCTCCATCGAGGCGATGTCCTCGGCGACCGCCTCGACCGTCGGATGGATCTCGAAGTGCTCGCTCATGCGCGTCGGTACGCGGCCGGGACCCAAAAGCGGCGGGGTGGTCGGCGAGGCGTCAGCGCTCGCCCCGAAATAACGTCCGAGCGACCCGACGGCAGACCGGATCGTCGAGACCGAGGCGGAGACGACCTCGACCCGAACCGACCTCGTGGGTCCGGGGTCCGGGGTCCGGGGCGCGGTTCCGTTCGTCGCGATCATGATCTGCGTCTCGCTGTACGCCTTCGGAAACGCGATTC
Source organism: Halorussus marinus (assembly GCF_004765795.1). Classification (GTDB taxonomy): domain Archaea; phylum Halobacteriota; class Halobacteria; order Halobacteriales; family Haladaptataceae; genus Halorussus; species Halorussus marinus. Next base: position 202,330 of record NZ_SBIV01000006.1, on the reverse strand, counting down.
GAACCGGAAGCACGACCCTCGCGACCTTTCGGGTGGGCACCTTCGTCAAGTACGTCGGCATCCTCGGGCTCGGGCCGACCCAGCTCTGGTTCGGGCTGACCTACAGCGGGCGGGAGTCGTTGCTCGGTCGGCGACACTGGGCGCTGTTGGTCGCTTGGCCCATTTTCGTCCTCGTCCTGGTCGGGACCGCACCGATGCACGACCTGCTGTGGAACGTCGTCGAGTTCAGTCCCGGTCCGCCGATCGCGAGCGTCGACCGAGTCGACGGGCCCGTGGTCTGGCTGAACTTCGTCTACCAGTACGCGCTGATACTGGCGACGTACGTCCTGATCGCGCTCGTCGGTATCCGGAGGAGCGGCCGCTACCGGGTGCAGGTCGGGCTGATGTTGCTCGGCGGCGTCATCCCGTTGGCGGCCAGCGCGATACTGCTGTCTCGGGGGAATCCGGTGGCGACGCTGGATCCGACTTCGTTCGCGTTCACGATTACCGGCGGTGTCTTCGCCGTCGCGCTGTTCCGCTTTGGCCTCCTCGATCTGGTTCCCATCGCGAGACACACGCTCGTCGAGGAGATGTCCGACCCGATCTTCGTGGTCGACCTCGGCGATCAGGTCGTCGACGTGAACGCCGCGGGCGCCGAACTCCTCGACGGAGTCGAACAACCGCTCGGCCGGCCCGCCGACGAGATCGTCCCCTCCGACGACGCACTGGAGAGCGGCGGCGAAAGCTCCGAGGCCGACGTGGTCGTCGAATCCGAGGACGGCCCGCGGTACTTCGACATCAATCGGACGACCCTGACCGACCGGACGGGGTCGGTGATGGGGTACCTGCTCATCTACCGCGACGTGACCGAACGCCGCATCGCCGAAGAGCGGTTCCAGCGGCTCATCGAACGGTCCTCGGACATGGTGGTCGTCCTCGACGAGGCCGGCACCGTCACGTTCGCCAGCGAGTCGGTCGAGCGGGTGCTCGGGTGCGAACCGACCGAACTGGTCGGCGAGAGGGTCGTCGACCGCGTCCACCCCGACGATCGATCGGAACTGCTCGCGGACCTCTCGGAGTACGGCACCGAGTACGGCTACACCGACACGTACGTCGCGAGAGTCGACGACGCGGCCGGCGACTGGCACTTCATCGAGGCTCGGGCGACGAACCTGCTCGACGATCCCTTCGTCGAGGGCATCGTGCTGAACGCGCGGGACGTGACCGAGAAGCGCCGACGCAAGCGGGAGTTAGAGCGCCAGAACGAACGTCTCGATCAGTTCGCGAGCATCGTCGCCCACGACCTCCGGAACCCGCTGAACGTCGCGATCGGTCGGGCAGACCTCCTCGAGGCCAACGTCGACGCCGAGCACGAGGAGTCGATCGACAACGTCAGGCGCCAACTCGACCGGATGGAAGCCATCATCACCGACTCGCTCACGCTGGCCCGGTCGGGCGAGACCGTCACGGAGACCGAGGAGGTCGACCTCGAAACCGTCGCCCGCGAGGCGTGGGGGAGCGTCGACACCGACGGAGCGACGCTCGAGGTCGACACGGCGCTCTGCCCCGAAAGCGACCGCAATCGACTGCTCAGCGCGTTCGAGAACCTGTTTCGAAACAGCGTCGAACACAACGACGCGACCGAGCTGACCGTCAGGGTCGGAAGCCTGTCTGACCGGTCGGGGTTCTACGTCGAGGACACCGGCGGCGGGATTCCGGCGGACGACCGCGAGGAGGTGTTCGAGCAGGGCTACACCACGAACCGGGACGGGACGGGGTTCGGCCTCGCCATCGTCAGGGACATCGTGCAGGCCCACGGGTGGGAGATCTCGCTCACCGAGGGCGAGGAGGGCGGCGCGCGGTTCGAGATCGAGTGTTACGAGACGCCGGTCGAGAAGCCGATCGCGCAGGTGTAGGCTCCGGACCCGCCGGCTCGCGATCGGTCCCTGCGACGGTCGGGTCGAGACTGGGCGGCGATTCCCGATGCCGAGTTCTTCCGGACCTGAACTGTCTCACCCTCCGACGCGGCTACTTTCTATCGTCCGATGCGGTTTACGCACGACCGGTCGGGCTCTTCCCTCGCGACGGGTCGGTCGGCCGACGCGCGCCGACCCGCTACGCCTGCAGACGACTCCGACGCGATCCGGGGACCGGCGTTCGCACGGCGCGAACGGGACACGCTGTGGACCGGTGGGTGTGGTGTCGGATCGACGCTTTCCCGCGCGCCGAGAGTCGAGAGCGACCGGATCGTCGTCGCTCGAAAACCGAGAGACCGGGAGCTGAATAAACCCGTTTCCGATATACGGAATCGGCCGTTGGCGGCGAACTGCGATGCCGAGCACATCCCAAACGGTCGAGGGGCGACGGAGAACTCGGCCAGATCGGACGGAGTCGGTTCGGAGGATCGAACTACGGCCGAAACGGACGTCGCTACGGGCCCGCTCTATCGTGGGACGGGACGCAGTCTCCCGCGGATCGCAAGCCTTTCGGCGCCGCGCTCCGCCGTTTCGGGCATGGTACTCCCAGAGGGCTTTGCGCTCCCGCCGGTCCCGTACCTCCTCGGGCTGGTCGCGGCGGTGACGCTGGTCGCCGGGGCGCTCTACCGGACGGGCCCGTCGGTCACCGACCGGACCGTGGTGGCGCTCGCACCGTGGGTCGCGGTCGGGTCCGCCCTCCACGTCCTCTACGTGGTCGAGTGGGTCCCCGGCGCCGTCCGGCCCCTGCTCGGGACGCCCGCGGTGTATCTGACGACCTTCGCGGTCGCCGGCGCGGTGTGGCTCGCGGCCCCGTCGACGCCCGTGAGCGCCGAGCGTGCGCTGGCCGCGACCGGGACCGCGGTCGCGCTCGTCGTCGTCGGGTACGCGCTCGCCCGCGGCATCCGAGCGGGCGAGCTCGCGGTGTTCTGGCCGGCGGTCGCGCTGGCGGTCGCGGTCGGCGTGACGGTCGCGCTCTGGATCGGGACCCGGCGGACGTATCCGGACGCGGCGGCCGCGACCGGGGCCGCCGGCGTGCTGGCGCTGTTCGGCCACGCGCTCGACGCGGTCTCGACGGCGGTCGGGGTCGACGTGCTCGGGTTCGGCGAGCGCACCCCGGTGTCCCAGATCGTCCTCGACGCCGCCGCCGGGCTCCCGACCGCCGACGTGATCGGCGTCGGCTGGCTGTTCGTGCTGGTCAAGCTCGTCATCGCGGAGGCGGTCGTGGTGCTGTTCGCGGAGCTCGTCCGCGAGGACCCCCGCGAGGGCTACCTGCTTTTGGGCGCGGTCGGCGCGGTCGGGCTGGGCCCGGGCGCACACAACCTCCTGCTGTTCGTCGTCGCGGGCTGAGCCGCCGCGTATCCGGGGCCTCGGGAGTCGACCCCCGGACCCGCCAGCGTTTTGACCGGCGGGTTCGTACCGTGGCGGTATGTCGCCCGCAAATCGACGCCACGGTCGCCAGTCATGGTCGAAGTGATCACCGCCGGCCACGTCAACTGGGACGTGACCCTCCGGGTCGACGCCCTGCCGGCTCCCGACGGCGAGGCCCGCATCGACGCCCAGCGGCGCTCGGGCGGCGGTAGCGCCGCCAACGTCGCGGTCGCGCTCTCCGGGCTGTCGTACGACGCCGGCATCGTCGGGAGCGTCGGCGACGACGAGACCGGCCTGCTCGCCCGCCGGGAACTCCGGGAGGCGGGGGTCGACTGCTCGCGACTGCTCGAAGTCCCGGACGCAGAGACCACAACGAAGTACCTCATCGTCGACGCCGACGGCGAGGTGATGGTGCTCGGTAACGAGGGCGCCAACGAGGCGGTCGGTCCCGACGACGTCGATCCGGCGACCGTCGGACAGGCCCGCCACCTCCACCTGACGAGCCAGCGCCCCGAGACCGCCGCCGAACTCGCCCGCGTCGCCACCGAGGCGGGCGTGACGGTGAGCTTCGACCCCGGTCGGCGACTCGCCGAGCGGGACTTCCGGACCGCGCTGGCCCACGCCGACGTCGTCTTTCTCAACGACCGGGAGGCCGAGACCCTGCTCGACCGGGACCTCGAACACCCCTCCTCGGAGCTTCACGGTCGGGTCGTCGTGATCAAACACGGCGAGGCGGGCGCGGAGGTCGACACGCCAGAGGGCTCGTTCAGCCACCCCGGCTTCGACGCGGAGGTCGTCGACACCACCGGCGCGGGCGACGCGTTCGCCGCCGGCTTCCTCGCGGTGTTGCTCCGGGCCGGCGACCCGCTCGGCCCCGACGCCGACTACGAGCGCGCCCTGGAGTTCGCGAACGCCTGCGGCGCGCTGGCCGCGTCCGCGGAGGGCGCCCGGACCGCGCCGTCGTTCGAGGACGTCGAGGCGTTCCTCGACGGGCAGTTCTGAGCGCCGGCGAACCCGCACGCTTTTTCTCCCGGTCGCGAGAACCCACGGGCATGGCGAAACAACCGCACCTCCTCGTCGAGGACGGCGACGTGAACGACATCGCGCTCATCCCGGGCGACCCCGGCCGGGTCGACCGCATCGCGGGGCTGTGTGAGGACTCGACGGTCGTCGCTCAGAACCGCGAGTACAAGATCGTCAACGCCACCTACGAGGGCACCGACCTCACGATCTGCTCGACCGGGATCGGCTGTCCGTCGGCGGCCATCGCGGTCGAGGAACTCCACGCCGTCGGCGTCGAGACCGTGATCCGGGTCGGCACGACCGGCGCGCTCCAGGAAGGCATCGAGATCGGCGACATGATCGTCGCGACCGGCGCGGCCAAAAACGAGGGCACCAGCGAGCGCTACGAGGCCGTCGAGTACCCCGCGGTGCCGGACTACGACGTGCTGTCGGCGCTGGTCGACTCCGCCGAGGACAACGGCGAGGACGTCCACGTCGGCCCGATCGCGAGCGACGACGCCTTCTACGCCGAGACCGACGCGTACGTCGAGGACTGGGAGGCCGCCAACATCCTCTCGGTCGAGATGGAGGCCGCCGCGGTGTTCTCGCTCGCGCGCCGCAAGGAGATGCAGGCCGGCGCGATCTGCACCGTCGACGGCAACCTCGTCGAGGGCACCCAGAAGGGCGAGACCGACGACGAGGAACTCCCCGAGAAGGCCAAGAACAACGTCGAGCGCGCCATCCGCATCACGCTCGACGCCGTGGTCGACCTCGCGGCGTAGGGTCGAGGGACAGACATTTGGGGCCCGACGCCAGACGCTTCGACAATGTCGGACGGGCTCCGCGAGCGATACCACGCCGTCTTACGGCGGCTCCGCCGGATCGAGCGCCGCGAGGTCGCGGCGTTCCAGCGGTGGATCGAGCACACCGCAAACCTCATCCACCTCTCGGTGTTGCTCTTGGTCCCGTTGCTCATCGCGGGGGTCACCGCGGTCTCGAACGCCGTGGACGTGCTCCCGTTCGTTCTCTTTCCGCCGCTGGCCTCGGGCACGTTCACCCTGTTCGCCGACCCCGAAGGCGAGTACGCGTCGCCCGCGAAGTTCGTGGGCGGGCTCACCACCGGGGCGGTCTGCGGGACCGCGGCGGTCTGGGTCGCCGCCGTGACCGGGCTCCGGAGTCCCGCGAGCGGGACGGGCCTGCTCGTCTCGCCGGCGGCGGCCGCCCTCGCCATCTTCCTGACCGGCGGGGCGACGTGGGCGCTCGACTTCGAGGAGCCGTCGGCGTTCTCGACCGCGCTGTTGGCGCTGGTGGCCCCGGCGTTCGGTGACACGGCTGGTCTTCGGGCGTTTTTCGTCCAGTACGCCGGCTCGGTGTTCGTCGCGAGCACCATCGTCGCCGCCGCGTTCGGGGTCTGGCGCCGGCAGTTCTACGAGCGACGCTCCCGGTTTCTCTACCAGTCGACGAAAGGCGACGACCACGTTCTGGTGCCGATGCGGGGCGAACACCCGCAGGCCGCCGCCACCTTCGGGGCGCGGCTCGCGGCGGCCCACGACGCCGGGAAGGTCGTGTTGCTCGACTTCGTGACCGACGGGGCGCCCGACGAGGAGTCGACCGAACGCGCCGCCGGCGAGTCCGCACAGCGACTGGAGGGCGAGGCCGACCGCATCGAGACGCGGGTCGGCGTCCCCTGCGAGGTCGCGGTCGTCGGCGACGGCCCCGATCCGGCGGCGACGGTGTTGAAGGCGGCCCGCGAGACCAACTGCGACCTGATCGTCGCGCCCTACGAGGAGGAGCGCGGCGGGCTGTCGCCGTTCGTCGCCGGGCTGTTCGGGGGCGATATCGACACCGTCGCCTTCCGGTCGGCACCGGGGTCGACGGTCCGCGAACGCTGGAAGCGCGTGCTGGTGCCGATCCGTCGGGCGGGCGACACCGCCCACGCGATGATCGACTTCGGGCGGCGGCTCGCCGGACGGACGGGCGGCGTGAGCGTCTGTACCTGCATCGACTCCGAGCGCCAGCGCCGGTCGACCGAGCGGACGCTCGCGAACCTCGTCGAGACGTTCGAGGGGTCGTTCGAGACCAGAGTGTCGCGGTCGTCGATCGAGTCGTTTCTGTCGGCCAACGACGCCCACTACGACCTCGTGGTGATGGGCGCCAGCACCGACCGCTCGACCGCCTCGCGGTTCGTCTCGCCGCCGACCTTCGAGCGGTTGCACGATCTTGAGTGCGACGTGGCGATCGTCCACCGGGGCGGTCGCTGACTCACTTCGAGGAGTGGCCGGTGAGCCTGTCGGCGATGTCCTCCATGCCGTCGCTCCCGAGCGCCGACCGGACGAGGAGGTGGCCGCCGATGGTCGCCGGGCTGATCACGGTGTCGGCGCCGGCGCGCTTGAGCTTGTCGACGTTCTCGCGCTCGGTCGCGGCCGCGACGATGCGGATATCGGGGTTGAGCTGGCGGGCGGTCAGCACCGCCAGCGCGTCCTCGGCGTCGTTGTTGGTGGCCGCGACAACCGCCCGGGCGCGGTCGATGCCGACCCGCTCGAGCGGTTCCTGGTCGCTCGGGTCGGCGGTCAGTACCTTCATCCCGCGGTCCGAGAGTTCCCCGGCTCGCTGGGAGTCGGGAGTGACGACGACGAAGTCGCTCTTGCCGTCGAGTTCGGAGAGGATCGGTTCGGTGAGTTCGCCGTAGCCGAGGACGACGACGTGGTCCTCGAGGAGTTCGAGCTGTGTTTCGGTCATTTTTCCGAGTGCGTGGGTGATTCGGGCCTCGATCGCGGGTCCGAGCAGGGTCGCCAGCGCGACCGCGAAGCTCGCGGTGCCGAGCACGACGACCGACGAGGCGAACAGGCGGGCGGTCTGGGTCGTCGGGGTGGCGTCGCCGTAGCCGACCGTGCTCGCGGTGACCAGCGTGTAGTAGAACGCGTCGAGGGCGGTCTCGACGCCGGCGAACTCGTCGGCGAGCGCGTACGTCCCGACGGTGCCGTAGGCCAGCACGCCGACGAGCGCGGTCAGCGCCGCGAGCTGGGAGAGGCTGAAATCCGTCTGGCGGTCGAAGTGGCGGTGGCCGAGCGCCACGGTCGGGAACGCCGCCGCCGACGCGACCACCAGCGGGACCGAGTAGGGGCTCGACTGGAACAGACCCTGAATCGCGGTCAGCGGGAAGAACACGAGCGCCGAGTACCACGCCGCCCTGAGCCCCCGTCGCATCCCGAACGCGCTGGCGAGCATCAGAAAGCCGGTGACGGTGCCGGTAAACCCCGCGGCCTGCCGAACCCAGACCGGCACGGTCCCGCCGAACAGGCCGACCGACGAGGTGAACCCGATGCTGGAGACGCCCGTGGCTATCGACAGCACCGCCACCGCGAACGTGAGCGCGACCGCGACGCGGACGCCGACCCAGTCGCGCCAGCCGGTCTCCATACACCCCAGTGTTCCCGGCGCGGTAGATAAAGTGTCGGTACTGATTTAGGCCCGGTGTGCCTGCTGGCAACAAATGGACGCTTCGCTTCCCGTGCAGGCGCTTCTCGGGCTCTATCTCGGGGCGCTCACCGCGGTCGTCCCCGCGCTGGTCGCGTGGACGCTCGGATTCACGTTCAAGTACGTCACCGGCGTCACGATCCCCGGGTTCGGTGTGCTCGTCCTCGGGGTCGCGATCGCCGGCGTGCAGGGCGGCCTGCTCGGCCTGCTCGACGCCCAGATCCTCGGCTCGCCGACCGCGCTCGTCTCGGCGCTGGTCGTGATGATGGTGACGCTGTACGCCCACGCGCAGGGCGACCGGATGGGCGCGGAGTTCCCCCACCGGATCACGCTCCGGACGCTACGCGACCGGGGGCTGTCGGCCGACGCGATCGAGCGCGTCGGCCAGTTCGGTCAGGTCCGGGTCCGGACGACCGGCGACGTGGGCGACGTCGAGGGGTACCCGCCGCTCCCCGACGCGCTCCGGGCGACGATCCGGGACGGCGAGTGGACCTTTCCGGCAGACCTCCCGCTGTCGGAGCTCGAAACCCGGCTCGAAGAGCGCCTCCGGACCGACCACGATCTGGCGGCGGTCGCCGCCTCGATCGACGACCGCGGGCGGGCGACGATCAGCGCCGCGCCCCCGGTGGGCGCGCTCTCGCGGCGCGTGCCGACCGGCGAGCGCGCGGTGTCGGTCGAGGCCCTCGTCCCGACCGGGGTCGCACGCGGCGACGAGGCGACGGTCGCGACCGGCGACGAGGCGGTGACCGGGACCGTCCTGAGCGCCCGGACCGACGCCGACGGGTCGCCGCCCGCGAGCGCCGCGCCCGCCGACGCCGACGACGCCGAGGGGAGCGCGGACCGCCCGCTCCCGACCGCGGGGGCCGCGCCCCGAACGACGGGCGGCGACGGGCGGATCACCCTCGGCGTGCCGGCCCGGGACGCCCCCGCCCTGCTGGCCGCCGACCGGGCGGCGGTCCGGGTCCACGCCCGGGGGACTCGCGGCGAGTTCGAACTCCTCGCGCTCCTCAGACGCGACGGCAAGCGGCTCCGCGAGGTCCGGGTCGGGCGCCCGGGATCGCTCGACGGCATGCGTCCGGCGGCCGGGTTCGGCGGGGCGGGCGAGACGGCCCCCGAGGAGACGGAAGAGCCGCCCCACGAGGTCGCGGTGCTGGCGATCCGGCGCGGCGACTCGTGGACGTTCGCGCCGCGGGGGACGACCGGCCTCGACGCGGGCGACCAACTGTACGCGGTCGGGTCGCCGGGCGCGCTCGACCGGTTCGAGGCGGTGGTCGCGTGAGCCTCCTCGTCGCGCTCGCCGACCTCGCGGGGTCGGCGGTCCGCGTGTTCGGACTCGCGTTGCTCGCGGGCGCGGTCGCCGCGATCGTCGATTTCCTCTACGAGTCGTACGCCCGCCAGCGGATGCCCGCGGGGCTGGCGGTGCTCGTGGGACTGGGGACCGTCGGGCTGTGGCTCAACACCGCGACCGCGCTCCAGCAGTACCTCGGGAGCGGCGACCCGATCCCCTCGCCGGCGGTCGCGTTCGTCAACGTCGCGGCGTTCTGCCTCGGGAGCGTGGCGGCGGTCGCGGGTGCGCGAGTCGGCGGACGGCTCGCCGTCGACGCGGCCGCCCTCTCGGGCGCGAGCGCGCTCGACGGCGAGGTGAGCCGGCTGGTCAGGACCGTCGGGCGGTTCACGACGGTCGAACTCCCCGAGACTGTCGACGACATCGACGGCTACGAGCCGGTCGCCGCCGAGACCAAGGCGGCGCTCGCGGGCAAGACGCTCCGGTTTCCCCGGGGGCTGACCGTCGCCCAGCTCAGCGAGCGCCTCGCCGATCGGCTCCGGGACGACTACGGCGTGGGGCGCGTCGACGCCGACGTCGACGAGACGGGCTCGGTGTCGTACCTCGCGCTCGGGGGCCGAGTCGCGGGCGTCGGGCCGACGCTCCCCGCCGGGACGGTGGCGGTGGCGGTCCGGGCCGACCCGTCGTTCGGCGCGAGCCCCGGCGACCTCGTACAGGTGTGGCGCACCCGGGAGGCGGGCGAAGCGACCGACGCGGGCGCCGCCGCGAGTGGCCCCGAGCGGATCGCCACCGCCGAACTCCGGGCGGCGGTCGGCGACGTGGCGACCCTCGCGGTCGGCGCCGATAACGCCGCCGACCTCGACCCGGACGCCGAGTACCGGCTCGCGACGCTCCCGACCGAACCGCAGGCCGACCGGGAGTTCGGCGCGCGGCTCAGAGCCGCAGACGAGACGGTCGGCGCGGTCACGGTCGCGGCCGGGAGCCCGCTCGACGGGACGCCGGTGTCGGCGCTGGACGCGAGCGTCGTCGCGGTCGAACGCGAGGGGAGCGTCGAGACCCTCCCGACCGGCGACCGACTCCTCGGGGCGGGCGACGTGCTCTACGTCCTCGCTCGCCCCGATCGGCTCCGAACCGTCGAGACCGCGGCCGGAGCCGCCGGGGAGTCGACGACGGGCGCGAGCGCCGGCGGGACGGGCCCCCGATCGACCTGACGCGGACGCGTCCGGATCGCCGCGAACCCCACCTCTTAGGGCCGTCCCGACCAACGACAGACCGACACATGTACGAAGTCGCAGTCGTCGGCGGGGGCATCGTCGGCTCGTCGGTCGCTTACCATCTGGCGCGCGACGGCGTCGACGCGGTCCTCGTTGATCGGGAGGACGACGGGCGGGCCACCGCCGCGGGCGCGGGCATCCTCTCGCCCGCGACCAGCAGTCGCACCGCCGACGACGCGTGGTTCGAGTTCGCTGTGGAGGCGGTCGACTACTACCCCGAACTCGTCGACGCGCTCGAAGCCGAACAGGACGGCGACCCCGGCTACGCCCGGCCCGGACTGCTCAGCGTCGCGGCGACCGACGCCGAGGTCGAGGACTTCGAGGCGGGGCTGGACCGGATCGAGCGCCGGCAGGCGGAGCTGGGTCGACCCGATCCCGACGCGTTCGCCGAGATCCCCGTCGAGGAGGCGCGCGAGCGGTTCCCGCCGCTTGCCGACTCGGTCCGACGCGCGGCCCACTACGAGAACGCCGGACGGGTGGACGGTCGGCTCCTGACGCGGGCGCTCCGGCAGGCCGGCGAGAACCACGGGCTCGCGATCGAGCACACAGACGCCCGACGGATCCGGCTCGACGAGGACTCGGTGGCCGGTCTCGACACCGCCGACGGCCGGCTCGACGCCGAGCGCGTCGTCGTCGCGGGCGGCGCGTGGTCGAGCGCGTTCGGCGACCAGCTCGGGGTCGAGATTCCGGTCGAACCCCACCGCGGGCAGATCGCTCACCTCGACGCCGGCGACCGCGAGACGGCCGACTGGCCGATCGTGAGTCCGTTCCGGGGCCACTACGTGGTACCGTGGGGGGACGAACGGGTCGTCGCGGGCGCGACCCGCGAGAGCGACTCCGGGTTCGCACCCCGGCGGACCGCGGGCGGGGTCCGGGAGGTCCTCGAGGAGTGTCTCCGGGTGGCGCCGGAGCTGGCCAACGCCGCGCTCGACGAGATCCGGGTCGGCCTCCGGCCGGTCTCGGCCGACCGGCTCCCGGTTCTGGGCGCGGTCCCCGACGTCGAGGGCGCGTACCTCGCGACCGGCCACGGCGCGACCGGACTCCAGCTGGGCCCCTACAGCGGGAAGCTCGTCGCGCAGGCGGCGGTCGGCGACGAGCCCGCCACCGACGTCTCTGCGTTCGGGATCGACCGGTTCTGAGCCCGTCGCCATCCGGTACGCACAAGAGCGCGCGGTCCCAAGCTCCGCCCAGAGATGTCATCGGCCGCGACCGCGATCGGATTCCTGCTCATCATCGGCGTCAACACCGTCGTCGCGGCGGTCGCGATCCGGTTTTTCCGCCTGCGGCTCGCGACCACCTGGGGCGCGGCGCTGTACACCGCGCTGTTCGTCCCCCTGATCTACTTCGTGACGACGATCCTGCTGTCGGGGTTCGTCGGCTTCGGCGGGGGCGGCGTCGGCGACCGCGCCACCGCGCTCATCCTCGTGTGGGTGTTGCCGTTCACGCTGGCGGTGTCGCTTGACGTGTTCTGGCTCCCGTCGCCCGACGAGATCGAGATGCCCGAGAAGGCGGGGTGAGTCGGCGGGCGGCTCAGTCGCCGACGAACAGCCCCGCGACCACCAACAGCGTCGCGGTCGGCGCGACCGACAGACAGCCGCGGCCGCCGAGCGCCGCGAACAGCTCCCACGAGTAGAGCAGGCCCGGCAAGCCAGCGAACAGGATCGACAGCACCGTTCCGGCCGTCGCCCGCACCCACGGGAGCGCCGTCGGACCGCCGACCAGCACCGCCGCGGCGTCTAGCGCGTCCGCGAGCGCGACGGCGACGAACACCCACGAGGTCCGCACGCGCCGGGGCCGCGCGATCGGCTCGGGCGGGTCCGGCACCGGGAAGACGAGCCGGATCCGGTCGGGGAGCCGGACCGCCGGGAGCGAGATCGGCGGGAGCGAGAGGCTGAGCCCCTCGTCGTCCTCGCGGGGTCGGCCGGCGTCCTCGTCGGCCATGCCGGTCGGTACGGCCCCGAGCCCAAAAGAGCTACTCGTCGCCGGTCGCCGCCTCCTCGCGGAGGCGTTCGATCACGTCGACGACGCCGTCGAGCACGTCCTCGGGCGGCCGCGTCGCGTCGACCCTGACGAACCGATCGGGCTCGGCGTCGATGAGCCGCTCGTAGTTGTCCTGCACTCGGCTCAGGAACGCCGCCTGCTCGAACTTGTTCGTCGCGCCGCTCCGGGCCGCGCCCGTCTCGGGGTCGACGTCGAGGTAGATGGTGGCGTCGGGCGGTCGGGTCCACGGCTTGTGTACGCCCCGGATGTACTCCAGCGGACGGCGGACTTCGCCCTCGATGCTGACGGCCTGATAGGCGTACCGCGAGTCGGAGTACCGATCGGAGACGACGACCTCGCCGTCGGCGAGCGCGGGCCGGACCGTCTCCGAGAGGTGGGCGGCGTGGTCGGCGGTGTAGAGGAACAGCTCGGCCACGGGGTCGGCGTCGTCGGCGGCGACCGACCGGTCGACCGCCTCGCCGTACCAGGTGTCGGTCGGTTCGCGGGTGTAGACGAACTCCGGAAACTCCTCGCGCAGGACCTCCCACACCGTCGTCTTGCCGCTCCCGTCGAGCCCCTCCAGCGTGATGAGCATACGCGGTTGTGGTCGCGGCTCGGTATAAAGACCTGCGAGTCGGGACGGGTCGGCGCCCGAACGCGAACGCGGCCGTGGCCCGTACATTTACTTTCCGGGGATACCTATCTCGGGTATGAACATTCTCGTTGCCGGAGGAACCGGGTTCATCGGCACGGCCCTCGTTGAGGAACTGCTCGACCGCGACCACGACGTGACGGTCCTCGCACGCGATCCCGACGGGGCGGACCTCCCGTCGGACGTCGAGCGCGTTCGGGGCGACGTGACCGCCTACGACTCCATCGAGGCCGCCTTCGAGGGACAGGACGCGGTGGTGAATCTGGTGGCGCTCTCGCCGCTGTTCAAGCCGACCGGCGCCACCTCCCACACGGACGTCCACCTCGGCGGGACCCAGAACGTGGTCGAGGCCGCCGAGAGCCACGACGTCCGAAAGATCGTCCAGATGAGCGCGCTCGGCGCGGACCCCTCGGGACCGACCGAGTACATCCGCACGAAAGGACAGGCCGAGCAGGTCGTCGAGGACTCGGACCTCGCGTACACCATCGTCCGGCCGTCCGTAGTCTTCGGCGAGGGCGGGGAGTTCGTGAGCTTCACCAAGCAGTTGACGACGCCGTACGTCACCGCCCTTCCGGGCGGCGGTCGCACTCGCTTCCAGCCGATCTGGGTCGGCGACCTCGCGCCGATGCTCGCCGAGTGCGTCGACGAGGACCGCGACGGCGAGACCTACGAACTCGGCGGGCCCGAGGTGTTGACGCTCGCGGACGTGACCCGACTCGTCTACCGCGCGGAGGGCAAGTCGGTGACGGTGCTCTCGATCCCGATGGCGTTGGCGAAGGTCGGCATGACCGCGGCCGAGCCGGTGCCGGTCGTCCCGTTCGGCCGCGACCAGTATCGGTCGCTTAACTTCGACAACACCGTCGCGGACAACGATATCGGGTCGTTCGGCGTCGAGGAGTCGGAGCTGACGACGCTGGCGTCGTATCTCGGTGTCGAATAGGGGCGTCAGACGCGCGTCGGACTTTTGTCGCCGACAATAGGTCTTATTTCCGATAAAGTTAAAAGGACATGTCCACAAGATGGTATCGAACGGAAATTCCGCGTAACGACCGATTACCGTCTTGCGATTTTTCGTAATACGCCGTTTCGGCGCGCCGGGAGTCGGACCAAAAAACTTATCCGCCCATCAACGCTGTGTTTCTCCCAACGGAGCACGGTACGGAAAATGAAGCTCGCAATGATTGGTTTCGGGCAGGCAGGTGGGAAAATAGTCGACAGGTTCCTGGAGCACGACCAGCGAACCGGAAGTGACATCGTCAGGTCGGCCGTCGCGGTCAACTCCGCGAAGGCCGACCTGATGGGACTCGATAACGTGCCACAGGACAACCGCGTCCTGATCGGCCAGTCCCGCGTCAAGGGTCACGGCGTCGGCGCTGACAACGAACTCGGCGCGGAAATCGCCGAGGAGGACATCGACGAAGTGCAGGGTGCGGTCGACAACATCCCTGTCCACGAAGTCGACGCGTTCCTCATTATCGCAGGGATGGGCGGGGGGACCGGTTCCGGGGGTGCCCCGGTGCTGGCCAAGCACCTCAAGCGCATCTACACCGAACCGGTGTACGGGCTGGGCATCCTGCCCGGCAGCGACGAGGGGGGCATCTACACGCTGAACGCCGCCCGGTCGTTCCAGACGTTCGTCCGCGAAGTGGACAACCTGATGGTGTTCGACAACGACGCGTGGCGCCAGTCGGGCGAGTCCATCGAGAGCGGCTACGCAGAGATCAACGAGGAGATCGTCCGGCGGTTCGGCATCCTGTTCGGGGCGGGCGAAATCGGCGGCAACGACGAAGTCGCCGAGAGCGTCGTCGACTCCAGCGAGATCATCAACACGCTGGCCGGCGGCGGCGTCTCGACCATCGGCTACGCCGCCGAGGAAGTCGAGACCAACAGTTCGGGCAGCGGCCTGCTGTCGCGGTTCACCGGCGGCGACGAGGAGCCGACCGACACCGCAAACACCACCAACCGGATCACCAGCCTCGTCCGGAAGGCCGCGCTCGGCCGACTCACCCTCCCATGCGAGATCGAGGGCACCGAGCGCGCCCTGCTCGTGATGAGCGGTCCGCCCCAGCACCTCAATCGGAAAGGCATAGAGCGCGGGCGGAAGTGGCTCGAGGACCAGACCGGGTCGATGGAGGTTCGGGGTGGCGACTACCCGGTCGCCGATTCCGACTACGTCGCGAGCGTCATCCTCCTGTCGGGCGTGAACAACGTCCCGCGCATCAAGGAGCTTCAGGAGGTCGCCATCGAGGCCCAAGACAACATCGACGACATCCGCCAGGAGAGCGAAGAGAACCTCGAAGAACTCGTCGAGGACGATGATGATGAACTCGAACCACTCTTCTAAGCTCCTGACGCTCCTGCTGGCGACCACGCTGGTCGTCTCGGCAGTCGCGCCGGCCGCGGCCGTCGTGTCGGTCGCGTCCAGCGACGCCCCGAGCGAGGCGGAGGTCGGCGAGGACGTGACCGCGACCTTCACGCTCGAACAGCCGTTCAGCGAGTACGAGGAGTGGACGCTCAACGGCGCGACCGAACTCGAAGGCGTGACCTGGACGGTCAAACTCTATGATCAGGCCGACGACAAGGTCGGACAGGAGTCCTACGACGGTCAGTCGTTCAACCACTCGCTGTCGACCGACTCGAACGCCAACGAAGTCGAGGTCACCGTCGAGGGAACCGTCGCCAACCCGGGTAACTTCAGCTACGCCCCGCCACAGCAGGCCCTGCTCGCGGAGCTGGACCAGGCCCGCGACGGCGGCGCCTCGCAGGCGATCGAGAGCTGGCAGTTCCGGCCGTACACGACCGAAAGCGACGAGGCCCGCTCGGCGCTCGACGACGCCGACGCCGCGATCGCGGACGCCGAGGACTCGGGCGCCGACGTCTCGGAGGCCCGAGACCAGTTCGACAGCGCGGTCTCGGCGTTCGACGGCGAGAACTTCGAACTGGCGACCGACCTCGCGGGCGACGCCGAGGAGACCGCAAACTCCGCGGCCGAGTCGAACCAACAGACCCAGATGCTGCTGTACGGCGGGATCGGCCTCGTCGTGCTGGTCGCGATCATCGGCGGCGCGCTGTGGTACCGCTCCCAGCAGGACAGCTACGACAAACTGGGCTGACCGACGCGAGCTTCGTTTTCCGACCCGCTCTCCGATCCGTTTCCGTAGTCTCTTAAGCGACGGCCGACGCAGTCCGAACGCATGAGAGTCGTGGTGCCGTACGCCGCCCGCGAGCCAAAGACCCGTCTGGAGGGCGTCCTCTCGCCGGCCGAGCGGGCGTCGTTCGCGGCGGCGATGCTCGAAGACGTGCTGGCGGCGGTCCGCGGGGCGGGCCGCGAGCCCGAGGTGCTCGCGACCGCGCCGGTCGACGTCGACGCGCCGGTCACGGTCGACGAGCGGCCGCTCACCCCGGCGGTCAACGCCGCGCTGGCCGGGACCGACGGCGCGGTCGCGGTCGTCATGGCCGACCTCGCGCTGGCGACGCCCGAGGCGCTGGCCGACCTGTTCGAGGCCGACGCGGGGGTCGCGCTCGTCCCCGGACGCGGCGGCGGCACGAACGCGCTGGTGGCCCGCCACCCCGGGTTCAGGGTCGACTACCACGGCACGTCGTATCTCGATCACCGCCGGATCGCACGCGAGGTCGGGGCGAGCGTAGACGTCGTGGACTCCCACCGGCTCGCGACCGACGTCGACGAGCGCGAGGACCTTGCGGAGGTGCTGATCCACGGCGCGAGCGAGCCGCCGAACGCCGACGGGGCTCCGACGGAGAGGCGGTCGTACGAGTGGCTCGACGCCGCGGGGTTCGAACTCGCGGGCGACGAGAGCCGGGTCGGCGTCGTCCGGGAGTAGCAACCGTTTTCCGGGCCGGCGCGCAACGACGGGACGATGATTCCCGGGGCCGACGAGTACGACATCGACCTCGCGTTCGACGAACCGACGGTGGCCGAACTGCTCGAGGTCGGCCCCGAAGACGTCGAACCGGCCGACGAACTCACGTTCGCGAAGAACGTCTTCGTCCCGCTGACGACGGCCTGCCGGTACACCTGCACCTACTGCACGTACTTCGATCCGCCGGGCGAGGCCTCGCTACTGTCGCCCGAGGAGGTCCGAGAGATCCTCGAAACCGGCGCGGACGCGGGCTGTACCGAGGCGCTTTTCACGTTCGGCGACGACCCCGACGACCGCTACGACCGGATCCACGGCCAGCTCGAGGAGTGGGGCCACGACTCGATCCACACCTACCTCCGGGAGGTCTGTGAGATCGCGCTCGACGTGGGGCTGTTGCCCCACAGCAACCCCGGCGACCAGACCCGCGAGCAGATGGCGGCCGTCGCGGACGTCAACGCCTCGATGGGGGTGATGCTGGAGACGACCGCGGACGTAGACGCCCACGCCGGCCCCCGCAGGAAGTCGCCGGGCCAGCGCCTCGACACGCTCCGGACGGCGGGCGAACTCGGCGTCCCGTTCACGACGGGACTGCTCGTCGGCATCGGCGAGGCGTGGCGCGACCGGGCCGAGAGCCTGCTCGCGATCCGCGACCTCCACGAGCGGTACGGCCACGTACAGGAGGTCATCGTCCAGAACGTCGTCCCCAACGAGCGGTCGACCTTCGAGCGGCCGTCGGTCGAGACGATGCGACGGACGGTTGCGATGGCCCGCCACTGCCTCCCGGCGGAGGTCTCGGTGCAGGTGCCGCCGAACCTCTCGCCGACCCGCGAACTGCTCGACTGCGGCGTCGACGATCTGGGCGGGGTCTCGCCGATCACCGACGACCACATCAACCCCGACTACGAGTGGCCCGCCCTCCGGGAACTCGAAGCCATCGCCGACGAGGCGGGCGTGCTCCTGCGCGAGCGCCTCCCCGTCTACCGGCGGTACCTCCCGGAGTCGCTCGGCGGGGACGGCGGCGAGGAGTGGGTGCCCGAGCGAATCCGACGAGCGATCGAGGCCGAGACCCCCGCCGGCGAGCGCTACCGGGCCGTCCTCGGGGGCTGATCGCGCGGGCACGGCCCCGCCGGCTCACTCCTCGTCGGTCTCCAGTTCCAGCGCGATCGGTCGCGCCAGTCGGTCGACGCCCGACCGGACCCCGTCGCGGGCGGTTTCGAACGTCGTGGGATCTGTGGAGACGATTCGTAGCTCGCTACCGGTGCGTTCGAGGACGCCCCGCTCGCCGAGTGCGTCGAGCGCCCGGTCGATGTCGCGCTCGTCGGCGTCGAGGGCCTCCGACAGTTCGCGTCGGGTCCGCGGGCGCTCGTCGAGCGTCTCGTGAACCCGACGCGTCACGTACGTCCGGTACACCTCGGTGCCGTCGCGGGGCGTCTCGGGCTCGACGAGACCGTCGTGGCGGAGCGTCTGGATCGCGTCCGCGACCAGCCACGTCCCCGCCAGCAGGAACACCACGGACAGCCACGCGTCGCCGTCGTCGAACGCGAGGAGCGCGCCGCCGTAGACGATCGCCGCGACGCCGAGGCCGAGCCCCCGAACGCTCGATCGGAGGTCGTAGGCGTCCTCGACCACCTTCGAGAGCGCGAGAATCGCCCCGGTCGCGGCCGTGGTCGCCAACTGTGCGATCGAGACGTCGAGGACCGTCCGGAGCACCACGAGAACGCCGACGCCGACGAGCGCCGAGCGGAACCCGATCCGGTCGCGGAGGGCGTCGACGAGTCCGTCTGCCATCGACCGACGGTACGAGCCCCGGGGGCAAAACTTCGCGGGATCGGGGGGCGCGTCACCGGAGATAGCGGGTCTCTAAGTCGGGGAGACGCTTGCGGACCGCGACGTACACCACCGACACCGCGAGCGCGCCGATCGTCAACTGGCGGACGACGCCGTCGAAAAGCACCAGCCCCGGAAGCGAGAACGCGCTCGCGAGCAGGAGGTCTTCGGGTGCGCCGTCGTAGCGGATCCAGCGCCGCGCCCGAACCCAGTGGCCCGCGGGGTGGACGTACACCCCTCGGTCGTCGGTCGCCTTCCACGGTCGGAGTTCGAGTCCGCCGCCCGCCGCGTCGGAGATGCAGTGGACCGCCGCCGAGACGAAAAACAGCGCGACGCCGACCGTCCCGAGACCGGGCGCCAACAGCGCCGCCGTCACCGCGGCGATCGCCGCCGCCGAGTAGTACGCCGGGAAGTGGAGCGTCTGGCGGTGCTGGCCCGACAGGAGATCGAGGTCCGGGAACGCGCCGCCGAGAAAGCCCGCCAGCGCGCCGATCGGGGCGAACTCGGGCGCGAGGGCGGTCAGCGGTGCGGCGAGGGTCACGCCCATCGCGGCGTGGGTCGTGTTCATCATGGGTCAATCGTCCGCGACCGTCTCGGGGGCCGCGTCGGCGTCGGCCGCCAGCGGCGTCCCGTCGGCCGCGGGCGCGAGCTCCGGGCCGAACGGCGGGTCCTCGGGGTCGATGACCCGCCGCGTCCGGTAGTCTGTCGAGCGCTCGACTGGCGTCCGCCCGATCGCGGTGATCATCTCGACGTACTCGGCGAACGATCGAAACTCCCCGAACTCCCCGCCGGCGCGCTTGGTGATCTCCTCGCTCAGGATGGTGCCCATGAAGTCGTTCGCGCCACACGAGAGCATCTTCAGCCCCTGCTCGTCGCCGTACTTGACCCACGACGACTGGACGTTCTCGACGTTGTCGAGAAAGAGCCGCGAGACCGCGATCATGAGTTCGTCCTCGTGGACGGTCGCGCCGGCGTCGATCATCCCCCGGTCGGCAAGCGGCGTGTTCGCGTGGACGAACGAGAGGGGGACGAACTCCGTGATCGCGCCGGTCCGATCCTGGAGGTCCCGGATCCGTTTCAGGTGTCGCGCGCGGTGGGCCTCGTTCTCGACGTGACCGTACATGATCGTCGCGGTGGTGTCGAGTCCGACCGCGGCGGCCGCCTCCATCGCCTCGACCCACTCGTCGCTCCCGATCTTTCCCGGACAGATGACGCCCCGGACTTCGTCGACGAGGATCTCGGCGGCGGTACCGGGCACGCTGTCGAGGCCGGCGTCGGCGAGCCGGCCGTACACCTCCTCGTAGGACCAGTCGGTGCCCCGGCGGGCGTGGTAGGCCTCCTCGGGCGTCATCGAATGGAGGTGGACGCCGTCGACGCTCATCGCCGCCAGCTGGTCGACGTAGGTCCCGGGATCGGTCTCGTAGGCGGCGGGCGGCTTGTAGTTGAGGTCGCCGCGGTCGCTGGCCTCCAGAATTTCGCGGTGCTCGTCGTCGAGCGCAAGCGCGGGGTGGAGGCCGCTGACCGACGTGACCTCGTAGACCCCCAGTTCCCGGGCGGCGGTCACGATCTCGCGAGATTCGGCGGGCGTCTTGGTGAACCCGCCGTGGTCGGCGTCGCTGTCGGCTTCGAAGTCCCGAGCCGTATCCTTGAAGTTGCAGAACAGACACCCGGTGTTGCAGGCGGTCGTGACGTTGTTGTTGAGGTTCGCGACGAACGTGACCTCGTCGCCCACGACCTCGGCCCGGCGGCGGTCGGCCGCCTCGAGCACGCGCTCTTTGCGCGCGAGGTCGACGCCCGGACTGTCGGTCCCGGTGGTCAGCAACTCCACGGCGTCGGCCACGGTGAGCCGGTCGCCGTCGCGAGCCGCCGCCAGCGCCGACTCGAACGACCGGTCGGTCTCGGGGACGCACTCGAAGTCGAACTGCTCGCGCGGGACGTTGGTCCGGGCATCGGCTGCCATCGTCGGAAACGACGGGACCGAGCAGTAAAAACCGCCGGGTTACGGCAGGGCCGCCGTCGGTCCAATGCACGGACGCGCATACTCCTCGCGGCGTTCCGGCAAAATATACGCACAAAAATGGAAACGCCTTAGTCCGACCGCCGGCATCTGGACCGTATGCAAGAGCCGCGGAGGCGGTCGGCGTGACGAGCGTCAAGGAGTTCCGCGTCGAGGACGAACCCTCGCCGAACGCGCTCGGGACGGGCGCGTTCGTCTTCACCGACGACTACTCGGTGTTCGACTGGGGCAAGATGCCCGACGAGATCCCCCGGAAGGGCGCGAGCCTCTGTTCGATGGGAGCGCGCAACTTCGAACTGCTCGAAGCCGAGGGCGTCCCGACCCACTACCGGGGCGTCGTCAGCGAGGCGCGACGCGCCTCGGACGACCGAGCGGGGAGCGACGACCCGCGAGACGACCGCGAGGTCGTCGCCCTCGACGAGACAGACGAGCCGCCGACAGAGATGGCGATCGACCTCACGCAGGTGCCCGACCTGCCCCGGACCGGCCGGGAGTACGACTACGACGCCTACCACGCCGCGGCGGGGGACAACTACCTCGTCCCGCTGGAGGTCGTCTTCCGGAACAGCGTTCCGGTGGGGTCGAGCCTGCGCCGGCGGGCCGAGCCGAGCGACGTGGGCCTCGACTTCGAGGAGTGGCCCGACGGCGTCGTCCAGCTCGAAGAGCCGCTCGTGGAGTTTTCGACCAAGTACGAGGAGAGCGACCGCTACCTCTCCCGGCGGGAGGCCGACCGGCTCGCGGGCAAGGCCGACGTCGAGGAGCTCGAATCGGTCGCCCGCGAGGTCAACCGCGTCGTAACCGAGCGAGCGGCGACCGCAGAGCTGACCCACGAGGACGGCAAGATCGAGTGTCTCTACTTCGACGGCGAGATCCGGGTCGCCGACGTCGTGGGGACGTTCGACGAGAACCGCTTTACCTTCCACGGCCAGCAGGTCAGCAAGGAGTTTCTCCGCCAGTACCACAAGCGGACCCAGCTCGAGTGGGTCGAGGCGGTCGAGGAGGCGAAGGCGACCGCCAAGTCCCGGGGGCTCGCCGACTGGAAGTCGCTGTGCGAGAACGGCCCCGAGCCTCTCGCCGAGGAAATCATCGCGGCCGCCAGCGATCTGTACGCCGCGGGGACGAACGCCTACGTCGGCCGAGAACTGTTCGACGCGCCGCCGCTCGACGAGGCGGTCGCCGCGGTGCGCGAACTCTGAGTCCGAACGCTCAGTCGTCGGCGGGGTCGGGGTCGGCCAGCCCGTCGTCGGTCGGCGCGTCGGGGGTCGCCCGGTCGAGCGCCGGCCCCATCCCGAGCTGGTAGTCGTCGGCGTCGCCGCGCAGTTCGGTCCGCCCGCGGTGGATCGCCACGTCGTCGTTGAGGTGGAGCCGGACCGCTTCGAGCAACACGTCGGCTTCGAGGGGCTGACCGCGGCGCTTGAGCGTCTCGACGGTCGCATCGTCGGGCGCGTCGAACGCGCGCTGGGCGACGATCGGCCCCTGATCGAGGTCGGTCGTCACGTAGTGGGCGGTCACGCCGGCGACCCGGACGCCGGCCTCCTTGGCCTGCCGGTAGGCCTTCGCGCCGGGGAACGCCGGCAGTAGGCTCGGGTGGACGTTGATGATCCGACCCTCGTACCGGAAGACGACGTTCGGCCCGAGGATGCGCATGTAGCGGGCCAGCACCACGAGATCGGCGTCGTACTCCGCGAGCAGGTCGAGCAGTTCGTCCTCGTCGGGGTTGCCGTCGGCGTCGCCCACGTCGTGGAACGGGACGTCGTACGCCTCGGCGACCGGCCGGAGGTCCGGATGATTGCCGACGACGACGCCGATCTCGGCGTCGAGTTCGCCCGACGCGACCGCCTCACAGATGCGTTCGAGACAGTGAGACTCCTTCGTGACCAGCACCGCCAGCCGGCGGGCCTCCCGCTCGGAGGGGTACCGGACCCGCACGTCCACCTCGAGGTCCCGTCCCAGTTCGCGGAGGTCGGCTCGGAGGCGCTCGCGGTCGACTTCGGCGTCCGAGGCGTCGACCCGCATCGTCATCCGGAACAGGTCGTCGCGAACCGCCTGATCGAGGTCCTCGATGTTGATCCCGCGCTCGAACAGGAGGGTCGTGACGCGGGCGATCAGCCCGGTGTCGTCGTCGCCGACGACGGTGATTTCGGTCAGTTCGGTCTCGGTCATCGTACCACCGACTGGACAGCCATTGGTGGGTGGCGTAGGCGTCTCGGAGATAAAAGCCGGCGGCTCGACGCAACACTGGCCGGGAGGTATCCACGTTCGTGGAACGAACACGGATTCCAAAAGAGCTTTTGAGCATGGACGACCACTTTCCGACGATGACTGGCTACACCGCCACGGTCACCGTGCGCCTCAAGCAGGGCGTCCTCGACCCCGAGGCCGAGACCACAAAGCAGGCCTTAGAGCGACTCGGCTTCGAGTTAGAGAGCCTGCGTTCGGCCGACCGGTTCGAACTCGACCTCGACGCCGAGTCGGCCGACGACGCGGCCGACCGCGCCGACGAGATGGCCGAGCGCCTGCTGGCGAACCCGACCATCCACGACTACGCCGTGGAGGTCGAGCCCCGCGAATGACTGTCCCGACCCATCCGACGCCGACCGTCTGCGGATGCCACGGGAGGCGATCCGCGTGACGGTCGCCATCGTCCAGTTCGGGGGCAGTAACTGCGACCGCGACGCCGAGCGCGCGCTGGACCATCTCGGAATCGACGCCGAACTCGTCTGGCACGAGGACGGCATCCCCGACGACGCCTCGGGCATTCTGCTCCCCGGGGGCTTTTCGTACGGCGACTACCTCCGGGCTGGCGCGATCGCCGCGAACAGCCCCGTGATGGCCGAAGTCCGCGAAGCGGCCGCCGACGGGACGCCGGTGCTCGGGGTCTGCAACGGCGCCCAGATCGGCTCCGAGTCGCGGCTCACGCCCGGGGCGTTCACCACGAACGCCTCCGCGCGGTTCCAGTGCGAGCGGGTCACCGTCCGGGTCGAGAACGCCGACACGCCGTGGACCGCCGCCTACGAGGAAGGGGAAGTCATCGAACTTCCCATCGCCCACGGCGAGGGCCGGTTCGAGGTCACCGACGACCGGCTCGCGACGCTGAACGACGAGGACCGCGTGCTCTTCCGATACTGCGAGGCCGACGGCGCGGTGACGCCCGCGGCCAACCCCAACGGGTCGAAAGAGAACGTGGCGGGCGTGCTCGGCGAGCGCGAGAACGTGGCCGTGCTGATGCCCCACCCCGAGCGCATCACGCTCCCCGACGTCGGGAAGACCGACGGACAGGGCGTCCTCCGCGGGTTCGAGGCCTAGCCCGGCGACTGGCGGCCGTGCGCGAAGAGCAACAGCCAGACGAACGCCACGACCAGCACCCAGCCGACGAGCACGACGAGCGACCACGACGAGATTGGCCCGGCCGTGACCGTCATCGCTCTATCTCGATCGGCGCGTCGCTCGCGATCCACTGGTCGTCGGTCTCCTCGCGGTTTCGTATCTCTATCCAGCCGTTCGAGCAGAAGATCGTCTCGTAGTCGCTCCGTCCATGTGACATAGTCGTCCGCACATCGGACCGGCGACCGGTCGGTCGCCGGGACGCCCCGGATGTGCCACCCCCGGGCGTCTCCAAGGAGCGACGCCACCTTTGTTATCCGGAGCGTATCCGGGCGGTACGGTCGTCTTAGGATGCAGAATTGTAGATTGAACCGGGGTCGAGCGGCGCGCTACCGCGCCAGCGGCAGGCTGTAGCTCGTCTCGCGCTCCATAACCGCCTCCCACGTCGCCTCGCACTCGCAGGAGACCTCCGAGAACACCGAGGGGTCCTGCCGGAGGTCGAAGTCCTTGATCGCCTTCTGGACCCGGTCGTCACAGTCCCCGCAGTTGTGCGGGCCGCGATCCGAGCCGTGGCCCACCGGGTCCGAGACCACGATGGCGTCGGCGTCGGCGGTGTCTTCGAGCACCTCGGCGACCGACCAGAGCCACGGCGGGCGGTAGCCGTCCCGGAAGTACAGTTCGTCGACCATGGTGTAGCGCTGGACGTTCGTGGGGTTCATCGAGACGGTGTGGGCGTACTCGCCACACCGCCGGACCGACGATTTCATGTCCGCGACGGCCTCGGATTCGGAGAGGAACGGCGGTTTCATCAGGAGGTAGGCCTTGATCCCCGCGCCGGCCGCCTCGGCGTGTTCGCTCGCCTCGACGAAGTCCTCGAAGTCGAAGTACTTGTTCACGCAGTCGTGGCGCACCCGATCGGTCGCGGTTTCGAGTCCGATCGCGACGTCGGTGTCGAGGCCCCGTTCGGTGAAGTCCTCGATCTTCGCCCGGTCGACGAAGTCCGGGAGGCTCTCGACCACGATGCGCTCGCGGTCGGCGAACGTCTCGGCGATGGCCCGCCGGGTCTGGGCTCCGACCTCCCGCTCGTCGAGAAACGACCCGGAGGTGTAGATCTTGACGAGCCCCGACTCGCCGTCGGCCTCCCCGGCCTCGATCTGGTCGCGCTCGTGGGCCAGACAGGCGTCGATCTGGTCCATCAGCGCGTCGTGGGCGACCGACCCGCCCTCGACCGACTCGGCGACGTAGCCACACATGGTGCAACCGCCCGCCCGCGCCCACCGACAGCCCCCGGTGTTGAGGATGATGGTGAGACTCTGGTAGACGCCGCCGGGCGTCCGGTCCTCGTCGATCCAGACCCGGGTCGGCTCGTGCGGGTCGTACGTTTTGTCCTTCTGGGCGCGAATGGAGCGCATCACCTCGTTGTGGGCGTCCATCCCCCGGCCCTGCTCGTAGACCTCCGGACTCGGTTCGCTCATTGGCCACGAGTAGTCGTCGGGGGCGTAAATCGGCTTCGGGTCCCCGACGGCCTCGCAACCCCGAAACCCCGAACGGCCGTCGGGACCGCGACTCGTCGACGGTTCAGCGCGTCCGAGTCGTCTCCTCAGCCCTCCGATGGGGGTGACTCGAAGCGCCGCAGGCCGCCGACCGCGAGGCGCCAGCAGACGACCGCGAGCACCGCGCCGACGGCGTCGGCCGCCATGTCGCCGACCGAAAAGGACCGCTCGGGGATCGACGCTTGAACGAACTCGATGCCGACGCCGTACGCGACCGCGATGGCGGCCGCCAGCAGGGCCGCGACGAGCGCGCTCCGGTCGGCCGCCAGCGCCGACGCCAGCGCGGCCGCCAGCGCCGCGTACCCGAGACCGTGGAGCCACTTGTCGAGGCCGAACGTGCCGAACGGACCGAGCGGCGACAGCCCCGAACCGGGCGCGTCGAGTACCGACCCGTAGAACAGGACGCCGGCGACGACCGCGACACCGAGCCAGCGAACCCACCCGGGCGGTCCCAGTGATTCGAATCGCATCGGCGAGACGTTCTCGGGACCGCAAGTAAAAGACGGCGGTCGACGACCCCACCCCGGCGTAACCGGTTCCAGTTACGGCCACACGGCAATGACTAACTCACTTGCGGCCCAATATAAGCGTACGACGTTACTTATGACTGATTTAGGCGGATTCCAAGACAACGTTGCGAGAGTCGATCTGACCGAGGCCGGCGTCGACTACGAGAGCATCGACGACGAGGACGCGCGCAAGTACATCGGCGCGCGAGGCCTCGGCGTGAAGTACCTCTTCGACAAGGGGCCGGACGTAGACCCGCTCGGACCCGACAACCTGCTCGCGTTCATGAACGGGCCGCTCACGGGGACCCAGACCGTGATGAGCGGACGGATCGCGATCGTCACCAAGTCCCCGCTCACCAACACCGTCACCGACTCCCACCACGGCGGCTGGTCGGGCGCGCGACTCAAGTGGGCCGGCTTCGACGGCCTCCTCTTCGAGGGGAAGGCCGACGAGCCGGTGTACGCCTACGTCGAAGACGGCGAGGTAGAGCTCCGGGACGCCTCGCACCTCTGGGGGACCGGTATCCACGACACGATCGACCACCTCGGCGAGGAGGTTGACGGCGAGGTCGGCAAGAACGTCTCGGTGATGGCGATCGGCCCCGGCGGCGAGAATCAGGTCCGGTACGGCTGTATCATCAACGAGGACGACCGAGCGTCGGGCCGCGGGGGCACCGGCGCGGTGATGGGCTCGAAGAACCTCAAGGCGGTCGTGGTCAAGTCCGGCACCAAGATGCCCAAGCCCGCCGACAAGGAGACGTTCCAGGAGGGCCACAAGCAGGCGATGCAGGTGATCCAGGAGTCGGACGTCACGGCCCCGAACGAGGGCGGACTGTCGATGTACGGCACCAACGTCCTGATGAACCTCACCGAGGAGATGGACGGACTGCCGACGCGGAACGCCCAGTACACCTCGACCCACAGCGAGCAGGAGGGCGACGACTCGGCGCCGAACATCGACGCCGAGAACGTCTCGGGCGAGAACGTCCGGGAGAACATCCTGGTCGACGAACCGACCTGCCACTCGTGTCCGGTCGCGTGCAAGAAGGAGGTCGAGGTCGACGTCCACCACAAGGGCGAGGACCACAACGTCCGGATGGAGTCCTACGAGTACGAGTCGGCGTGGGCGCTCGGCCCGAACTCGATGAGCGACGACCGCGACAAGGTCGCGATGATGATCGACCGGTGTAACGACATGGGCGTCGACACCATCGACGTGGGCAACACGATGGCGATGGCGATGGAGGCGACCGAGGAAGGCCACATCGAGGAGGGCCTCGACTGGGGCGACGCCGACACCATGATCGAGATGATCGAGCGCATCGCCCACCGCGAGGACGGCCTCCCGGACACGCTGGCGGAGGGCGCCGGTCGGGCCGCCGCCGAGTTCGGCGACCCGGACATGTCCCTCGACGTGAAGGGCCAGACGATGGCGGCCTACGACCCGCGAGCGATGAAGGGGATGGCGATCGGCTACGCCACCTCGAACCGCGGCGCCTGCCACCTCCGGGGGTACACCCCGGCGGCCGAGATCCTCGGCATCCCCGAAAAGGTCGACCCGAGCGAGCCCGAGGGGAAGGGCGAACTCTGTGCGACCTTCCAGGACCTCCACGCGATCAGCGACTCGTTCGACATCTGTAAGTTCAACGCCTTCGCGGAGGGCATCGAGGAGTACGTGCTCCAGTACAGCGGGATGACCGGCCTCGACGTGACCGAGGACGACCTGCTGGAAGCCGGCGAGCGCATCTACAACCTCGAACGCTACTACAACAACCTCGTCGGCTTCGACGGGAGCGACGACGACCTGCCCGCCCGGTTCGTCGAGGGCGATCCCAAGGCGATCCCAGGACAGGGCGGCTCCGAGGGCGCGCTCGTCGAACTCGACCAGCTCAAAGCGGAGTACTACGAGGTGCGTGACTGGGAGGACGGCGTCGTCCCCGACGAGAAGCTCGACGAGCTCGGCATCGAGGTCGGCCCGGGCACCGGCGTGAGCTCCGGCGGCGCGGCCGCTCCGAGCGACGACTAGCGACCGTTTGCAAGGGCAGGACACGAGCGCCGCGCCGTTGCAAACGCTCGACCAAAAACGCCGGGAGAGTTTCGCTTTCCCGAGCCTGCGTTCACTCCGTTCACGCAGACACGGCGCTCTTCCCGACGGTCCTCGCTTGGGCCGCTCGCGGTACAGTTGCCCGTGTGGTCGCGTCGCTCGCTGTCGGATTCGCGATTCGTCTTCGCTCGGTCACGTCCACCCGCGAAACCGACCGCTACTGCTAATCCACCTTGCGTGCTATCTTTTCGCATGGACATTCGCGAAGCGAGCGAACGAGACGTCTCGACCGTCCGGTCGGTCGCCCGGGAGGCGTGGACCGAGGCGTACGCCGACGCGGTCCCGGAGTCGGTCGTCGACGACGCGGTCTCGGCGTGGTACGCCGACGAGACTATGACCCGACTCATCGGCGACGACGAGCAGGTGTGTCTGGTGGCGGTCGAAGACCGTGAGGTGGTCGGATTCTGTCACGGCGCGACCCGGGACACCGAGGGCGACATCCTGCGTCTGTACGTCCGTCCCGGCCGGTGGAACGAGGGGATCGGCACCGCCCTGCTGGAGGCGATGGAGGAGCGGCTGACCGAGATGGGGATGGAGCGCCTGCAGGCGATGGTGCTGGCCGACAACGAGATCGGCAAGGCCTTCTACGAGTCACGCGGCTTCGAGAAGACCGACGAGGCAGAGACCAGACTCGACGGGACGACCCGAACCGAAAACGTCTACGCGAAGGCGCGGTGACCGCGCGCGAGTTCCATCCGACCGCGCTGACCGCTGAAATTTCCCCGCTCGTCCCGGCGAAAACCGCCGGTATTCTCCACGGTTATCTCTGGCTCGCACACATTCTTTCAGTGCATTAAATAGTCGAAGGAATAATATGGCGGGTCGTGATACCGTGAGAGTGTTACGCATGAGCCCTGACAACTTCTCGGGCGAGGACGGCCGGCGGTTCGAAACGCTCGCGGTGACCCACGGCGAGGAGCCCGACCTCTCGAACGGCGTCGGCGACGTCACGTCGCCGATCCACCTCGCGTCGACGTACGCGGTCGACGGCATCGACATGGACACCGCGCTCGAGGACCTCGACCCCGACGCCGACGAGTTTCTCTACACCCGGCTGTCGAACCCGACCCGCCACGCCGTCGAGAAGCGCGTCGCGGCCCTCGAAGGCGGCGACCACGCGATGGCGTTCGCCTCGGGCACCAGCGCGGTCGTCGCGAGCGTGATGGCCGCGGTCGAACCCGGCGACCGGATCGTCGCGTTCGAGGACCTCTACGGCGGCACCAACACGATGCTGAAAGAGCTGTTTCGCGACAGGCTGAACGTCGCGGTGGAGTTCGTGGACGCGACCGACCCCGAGGCGGTGCGGGCGGCGACCACCGACGACACCGCGTTGCTCTGGATGGAGTCGCCGACGAACCCCCTGTTGCGGCTCTGTGACATCGAGGAGATGGCCGCGGTCGCCGACGACCACGACGCCCTGCTCGGGGTCGACAACACCTTCATGGGGCCGTACTTCCAGCGGCCGCTCGAACTCGGCGCCGACGTGGTCGTCCACAGCACCACCAAGTACATCAACGGCCACAGCGACTCGCTCGGCGGCGTCGCGGTCCTCTCGGACGACGCCTACGCCGAGGAGATCGGGTTCCTCCAGCAGGTCGGGATGGGCAACGTGATGGCGCCGTTCGACGCCTACATGGTGTTGCGCGGGCTGAAGACGCTCCCGATGCGGATGCGCCAGCACGAGGCCAACGCCGCGGAGGTCGCGGCGTACCTCGACTCCCACGAACGGGTCGGGGCCGTCCACTACCCCGGACTCGACGCCCACCCCCAACACGACCTCGCGACCGACCAGATGGACGGCTACGGCGGGGTGCTGTCGTTCGAGATCGACGGCGACCTCGCCGACGTCGAGCGGTTCGTCGCCGCCCTAGAGGCGTTCACCCTCGCGGTGAGCCTCGGCGGCGTCGAGAGCCTGATCGAACACCCCGCGAGCATGACCCACTCGCCGCTCCCCGCCGAGGAGCGCGCCGAACTGGGTATCACGGACACGCTGTTGCGGGTCTCGGTCGGAGTCGAACACCCGAAAGACCTGCTCGCGGACCTCGAACGCGGCTTCGAGGCGATCGACGCCGCGGAAACCGACCCCCGGGACGCCGACCCCTCCGAGGCCTCGGCGTCGATGGACTGACGCCGCCTACGCGTCGGCGCCGACCACGACCGCCGCCCGCAGGTCGAGGGCGGTCTCGAACTCCTCGCGGCGGTCCTCGCGACCGCCGACCCTGAGCAGTTGCTCGGCGTGGGCGCGCGCGACCGCCTCGTGTTCGCGCCGCGACCACCCGAGCGCCTCGCCGACCTCCGCCCAGAACCCCTCGGGCGCGAGAAAGACCGCCCGGACGTCGTCCTCGTGGACGCACTCGAACCGGCGCCGGAACTCGTCGACCCGCGGCTCGACCGCCCGCCGGCCCGCCGCGACCAGCTCGGGCAACCGCCGGCCGTCGACGCTGGCCTTCGCGGCCGTGAGGACCAGCACTTGCCCCTCGACGGGGTTGTCCTCGGTCATCCCCCCGCGCGCATCGCCTTCTGGGAGAAGGCCTCGACGAGGTCGTCGAGGCGCTCCGCGTCGCCCTCGAAGACGACCGTCACCTCGGTCAGTTTGACCGACGGGCCGATCGAGACCTTCTCCGAGGAGAGGCTCGCGCGCCACTCGTCGGCGATCACGTCGCCGTCGCCTTCGGGGTCCCCGCCCTCGATCTCGCCGCCGAGGTTCGAGAGGTACCGGCGCGCGAGTCGCTCGGAGATGCCGCGAAACGACTTCTCGACCCGCATCTATCCCCCCGCGACCGGCGGGAAGACGCTCACCGCGTCGCCGTCGGCCAGCGCGGTGTCGATCCCGTCGAGGTGGTAGACGTCCGTCCCGTTTTTCATCACCGACACCTGCGATCTGATGTCGCCGTCCTCGTAGACGTCGAGGTCGTACTCGGCCACGAGGTCGTCGAGCACCTCCCCGACCGTGGTTCCCGGCTCGACCTCGCGTTCGAGCACTTTCTGTCCGACGGCCTCCCGAAAGGTGGCGAAAAACCGCAGTTCCACGTCCATGGGGAACGGTTGCGCCGCCCCGGACATAAACCCTCAGTCGTCGGGACGACGCCGGCCCGCCCCGAGCGCGCCGACCGCCCCGCCCGCGAGGCCGGCGGCCGCGACGCCCGGCGCCAGCCAGTCGGCGAGCGCGAGCCCCGCGAACGGAATCGAAAGCACCGAGGGGCCGACCAGCAGGACCGCGGTCCCGGCCGCCGCGAGCGTCGACGCGACCAGCGCGACCGCCCCGTGGCGGGCGCCCCGTTCCCGACCCGGGCCGCCGAGCCGTCCCGCGACGACGCCCCCGAGCGGGACGCAAAGCGCCGTCAGCCCGGCCGTCGCGGTGAGGACGGTCTCGGGGACGCTCGCGGCGAACAGAATCGAGGGAACCACCTGCGGGCCGAGCGCGGCGACCATCCCGGCCGCGACGGCGCCGCCGTCGAGCCACCGGTCGGCGCTCGGGCGGGCCTTCGCGCGCCGGACCCGATCCAGCGGTTTCGGGGCGTCGCCGTCGGGGTCGCCCATCCTCAGTCGCCGAACCGGATGCCGTCGCTGACCAGCCGCGCGTGGCGCTCGCGGTCGATGCGCTCGCCGAGGTCCTCGTGGTCGTAGAGCTGTCGGGCGAGCGCTCCCATCAGGTCGCGCCACGCCATCGCGTAGATCGGCGACTGGCCCCACGCCCGGAGTTCGGCCACGAAGTCGTCGTACTGCTCGAAGCGGTTCTCGAACCGTTCGAGGGCGTCGACGACCGCGGCCGCGGCGTCGTCGTCGGCGTCGGCGGCCGCGATGGCGCGGTTGAGCCGGCGTTCCCACCCGGCGACCGCCTCCTCCATGTCACGGGCCGCGTCGTCGCCGTCGGACGGGAGCGATTCGACGATCGCCTCGGGTAGCGTGAGCGAGATCTCGTCCATGTCCGGTGGTTGTGGCTGGTCGCTGAAATAGGTACGGCAGATCGCTCCGGATCCGTCCGAACATGTTCGGAAGGTCCTATTCCCCCGTGGCTCACGTAGCCACAACTATGACCACTACGACCGAGCGCGGCGCCGAGCGGCCGACCGGCGAGACCCACGAGACGACCACCGTCGAGGTGCGCTGTACCGGCCACGTCCGCGAGGCGGTCGGGGCGGCCGGACTGGAGTTCACCTTCGAGGGGACGACCCTCCGGGCGCTCCTCGAGGCGTTCTTCGAGGCGTACGACGTGAAAGACCTGCTCATCGCCGAGACCGAGGACGAAGCGACCACCGACGGCTGGGCCGACCCGCCCGACGAGCTCCCGGGGACGTGGCACAAGAACCCCGAGGGCGAGCAGACCCGCCAGTACGCCCGGGTGGCGATCGACGGCACCTTCAACGAACACCTCGCGGGGCTCGACACCGAGCTCTCGGACGGTGACCGGGTCTCGCTGATGTACCCGTTCATCTTCTGCTGCTAGGATGGCCGCCGACGCGGTGTCCCGACGGGCCCGGCGGTTCCTCGCGGCGAGCGCCGGCTATCTGGTCGCGTGGCAGGCGGCCGCGCTCGCCGGCCTGCCCCGTCGGAGTTGCGTCGTACTCGCGGTCTACGGGTTCGTCCTCCACGCGGTGTTCGGGAAGGCCTACTCGCTGGTGCCGTCGTACTTCGACCGGACGCTCGCGACCCCGGCCGCGCCCGCGATCCACCTCCCGCTCGCGGCGCTCGCCGCCGGCTGTCTCGCGGTCGAACCGCTCGCCGGCGTCCCCGACTGGGTCGGGGTCGCGGGCGCGGTCCTGTGGGCCGGCGGGGTCGCGGTGTTCGTCGGCGCGCTCGCGTGGACGCTCCGGGACAACCCCACGGGCCGCGAGACGGGGACCGGCGGCCCGAACGCCCACCGCGAGTCGGTCGACCGGTACGCCAACGCGTTCGTGCCGGTCGCGCTCGCGTACCTGCTGGCGGGGAGCTACGCCACGCTGGCGACCCGCGTCGGCGGCCCGCGGCCGATGGCGCTCGGGGCCGCGCCGACCGCCCACCTGCTCGCGGCCGGCGTCGCCGCCCTGCTGGTGTTCGCGGTCGGCTTCCGGCTGTTCCCGCGGTTTCTGGTGGCCGCGCCCCCGCGCGCGCTGGTCGCGGTCGTCCTCCCCGCGGGCGCGCTCGGCCCCGGAGTGCTCGCGTGGCACTTCTACGGCGGGGCGTGGTTCCGGGTCGGCGCGGTGCTCGAAGCGGTCGCCGTGATCGGGTTCGGGGCCGCCTACGCCGGGCTGTTCGCCCGATCCGAGCGCCGGCGGGTCGGGCTGTACGGCCCGCTCGCGGGGGGCGTCTGCGGGCTCGCGGGGGTCGGGCTGGGGGTTCACTTCGCGTTCGCCGGGGTCGCGGGCGGGCTGACGGCGGTCCACTTCCGGCTCAACGCGCTTGGGTTTCTCGGGCTGACGATCGTCGGGGCGACCTACCAGTTCTACCCGCCGACGGTGGGCTCGTTTCCCGGGGCGTCCGACCGGACCGCGCTGGCGTCGATCGGGCTGGTCGGCGCGGGACTGGCCGCCGAGCTTTCGGGGGCGATAGCGGGGTCGACCGGCGCGGTGACCGCCGGCCGGGCGAGCGCGCTGGCCGGTGCGCTCCTGTTCGCGTCTCTGATCGGCGGCGTGTTCGCCGAGCGCTAATCCGACTCGTCGAGGCGGGTCGCGAGCTGGACCTCGTCGACGAGTTCGCCGTCGATCCGGTAGTGGTCCGCCCGGGTCGCCTCCCGCTCCCAGCCGTGGGTTTCGAGCAGGTCGAGGGCCTCCTCGTTGGTCGCCGGGATGCTCTGGTACACCTTGAGACAGCCGGCGTCGTCGGCCCACGCGATCCCGCGTTCGAGGAGCGCCCCGCCGACCCCCTGCTCGCGGTACTCGGGGGCGACGCCGACGGTGAGCTCGGCGGTGTGTTCTCGGGCCGGAAGCTCGAACCCGTGGACGTTGACCCACCCGATCGTCTCGTCGGCCGCGTCCTCCTCGCCCGGGATCTCGGCGACGAAGAACATCCGCGACTCCCGGTCGTTCAGCCGGATCAGCGCGCCCTCGCGGTCGGTCGGGGCGTCGGACCGCGTCCGGCGGTTCGTCGAGCGGGGCTCGACGGCGTCGGCCACGCGCTCGTCGACGACGATGGCCCCCTCGGCGGCGACCGATCGGATGAGGTCGGCGACCGCCGCCCGGTCGCGCTCGTCGGCGGGGCGGACGACGTACTCGAACTCGTCGGTCTCGTGGCGGTCGGTCCCGGCGTCGGGCGAGACGTAGAGGGTCCCGTCGCGCTCGGCCAGCGCCCCGTCGTCGAGCAGTTCGTCGATGTGCTCGTTGCACGCCGGCACCGAGAGCCGGGTCGCCGACTCGATTCCCGACCGGGGCGGCTTCGCGCCCGGCGTCTCCGCGACCCGGACCGCGTCCCGGACCTCCTCGCGGGCGGCCGCCCCGCGGACCTCGACGTACTCGTAGACGCGACGTTCCACGTCGCTGTCGAACTCCAGTTGCGTCGTTCCCATGTCGCCGGTGGCTACGCCGCCGATCGGCATGGGTATTGGGGCGATACGCCCGAGCACGGGCCCGCTTCGCGGGCTACTTCTCCTCGACGTGGCGGACGTTGGCGGCGATCCCGCGGGTGCTCTCGGACATCTCCGGGCCGGACATCTCGGCGCGCCCGACAGCGAACGCTTCGGGGCCCTCGATGACGACCTCGTCGCCGACCCTGACGTCGTCGTCGGCGTCCACGACTCCCGGCGCGAGCACGCTCCCGTGGGGCGCGAACGCGTCGATCTCGACCCGCTTGGTGGGCGCCTCCGAGTCGACCCACCGGCGCGCGCCCGCGAGGGTGAACGAGAGCACGCCGTACTGGGGCACCATCGCCGCGAGCTGGACGCCGTCCCGATCCTGCACCCGGAGCTTGGGGTAGCGGCTCTCGGTCCGGATCTCCTCGAAGAGCGCGTCGCCCGCGCCCGGTCCGAACTGGTAGTCGGCGATCGCCTTCACCGTGTTGTGCTGGCGCTCGCGCTTGCCGTACTTGAGTTCGCCGTCGAGAGTCCGCATCAGGTTGC
Source organism: Halorussus marinus (assembly GCF_004765795.1). GTDB lineage: Archaea > Halobacteriota > Halobacteria > Halobacteriales > Haladaptataceae > Halorussus > Halorussus marinus. Next base: position 167,092 of record NZ_SBIV01000006.1, on the reverse strand, counting down.
CGAGCGACTCGGTCGTCGTGGGGTGGTCTTCGACCGTGTACTCGAACTCCACGCCGAGGTCGGCCTCGACGCGCTCACAGACCTCACGGTACCCCTCCGGCGGGACGTGGGCGATCACCCGCGGGTAGTCGTTTCGTTCGAGGTACCGCCGGAGTACCGACGCCACGAACGCCGTTTCGTCTTCGGACCACCGGCCGGTCACCACCGCGTCGTAGTGCTGGGCCGGGTAGGTGAGTTCGAGTTCCTGGGGGACGACGCCGATCGGCGAGGTCATCGAGACGGTGTGGCCCCGGAACTGGATCGCGTCGTGGAACTGGCCGTGGCTCTGGGAGTCGCTGTACGGCTTGGTCGCCGAACAGGGCACCAACACGAGGGGGTTGTCGAAGCGGTTGCGATACCGGGTCGTCACGCGCTCGGCGAACCGCTGGATCTCGACCCGCCGCAGGGTGTCTTCGGTCGCAACCGCGAGTTCGGCGTCCCGGACCACCGGCGCGCGCTGTTCGAGGTACGACCACTGCTGGTCGAACTCCCGGAGCGCGGCGGTGAGCCACTGGTCGTGACGGGCCTGCCCCTCGACGTAGTCGCGGAGTCGGCCCGCCCGGATGCGCTCGCGGACGACGCCGAGTTCGGCCCGGAGCGCGTTCTCGTTGTGCTCGGCGCAGTCGGCGCGGGTGAACTCCGAGACGGGCGTCCGGCAGGCCGGACACGCGCAGGGCAGTTCCGAGAGGTCCTCGAGGTAGTGGGTCCCCTCGGTGGTGAGGTACTTGCCCTGTGTCCCCGCGACGACCGCCCGGTCGGCGTCGACCAGATCGACGCCCGCGTAGACCAGCGTCGCCACGTTCGCAGGCGTCGCCACGCCGGGCAGGTAGAGCGCGCTGTCGGCGGGGATCGACTCGCGGAGTTCGACGACGGCGTCTTTGAACCCCGCGCCGTGGCCGACAAAGCCCTGTGCGCCCGAGGCGACGTAGGCGTCGGTCCCGTAGTCGCCGGCAGTCTCGGGCGCGACGACCGCCGCGCTCGGGTAGTCGACGTCGGGGTACTCGACCGCGAACGAGTCCATCACGGCCTCGTCGGTCCCGCTCGGGAACCCCCGGTGCGGGAGGACGGTCAGTGCGTCGTCGTTGCCCTCCGGCAGGTCGCGGTCGGCGGTCCAGAGACTGCCGGCGTCGGCGACGGCGACGGTTCCCCGGCGACCGCCGGGCGGCCCGTCGGCCGAGCGGGGCTCCGCCTCCGCGATCGCCGGCGTCGTCACCGGCTCGGCGAGGCGCAACTCGGCGATCCGCGCCGGGCCGTCCCGACGGTGAATCTCGAAGTAGTCGGTCATACCGTCCGGTCGGGGGGCGAGACGCAACTATCTTGCGAGACACGCCGCGCGTCGAACGGCCGGTGGGACGTGGCAAAACAGTTAGGTCGGTGACGTGCGACGGTCGATCTGATGGCCGACAACCGCCCCGACGCCGGGTCCGGCGAGTCCCGCCGCCTGGCGCCGTCGTGGACGGTGGCGCTCGTCGCGCTCTCGCCAGCCTTCGACCTCTACGAGGCCGGACGAGTCTCGCTTGTGTGGTTCGGTATCGGGGTCGTCTCGTGGGCGGCCGCGACGGGACCGGTCGCGGCCAGCCGATTCGGCCGGCGCGTCGGAGCGTGGTTCCGCGGGATCGGCGCGCTCGGCCGGGCGATCGTCATCCTCGGGGTCGCGGGCGCGTGGACGGGGGTCGTCGTCACCTTCGAGCCGCCGGCCGTGCCGATCGACAGCTTCGTTCTGGGGGGCTCTGCGGGGGAGTAACGACGATCCTTCGACGACGCCGTCGGCGGTCCTGACCGCCTCACTCCGCGAGGTCGACGGTCGCCACGCGGTCGGGAACGGCCGCCAGCGCGCGCTCGGGCCAGTCGTGGTGTGCGAGCGTGAACTCCGTCTCGGGGTTGGCCTCGGCGAGTCGGGCGACTCCCTTCGCGGCCGACCGGTGTCCCTCGGCGTCCATCCGTTCGGGCACCTCCGCGGTCAGGGGGTAGGTCTCCGAGAGGTGGCGCGGGAACGGTCCGAACGGTGCGAGCACCCGCCACGACTCGTCGTAGCGGTCGCTCGGTCCGCCCTCCGTGAGGAGGACGCTGTCGCCGGGGTCGAGCGAGAGGCGCGCGAGTCGCTCGCGGTGGCGCAGGACTTCGGGCCGGCGGGCGCTCTCGCCCGAGAGGTAGAAAAAGGCGCCCTTCGACGCCGAGTCCTCGCGTTCGAGGAGGTCGGCGTGGTCGGTCAGCGCCCGGTAGCCGTCGAGCATCGCGGGGTGGGCCCGAGCGCGGGTCTCGACCAGTTCGAGGAGATCGCCCGCCCGCAGGGCCTGCTTGATGGTGCGGATCTCCTCGAAGGTGACGTGGAGGTTGTGCTCGGCCAGCAGTCGCTCGCGGTCGCGGTCCCCGAGCGCCCGGAGGTCCGCCGGTTCGTGGTCGGCACAGACCGGACACGAACACGGGAAGTACTCGAGGTCGTCGAGATGCTCGGTCCCCCGGACGGTGAGATACCGGTCGTCGCGGGCGTACAGCGCGTAGGCGGCCGAATCGAACAGGTCACACCCCATCGCGACCGCGAGCGCGAACATCATCGGGTGGCCGGCGCCGAACAGGTGGACCGGCGCGTCCCGACCCAGTCCGCGCTTGGCGCCCGCGATCACGTCGACCATGTCGGCGTACCGGTAGTCGTTCATCAGCGGGACCACCGCGCCGACCGGGAACACGTCGAGGTCGGTGGCCGCGGCGTGGCGACCGGCCCGCTCGCGGAGGTCGGGGTAGGTCGACCCCTGAACCGGCGCGTTGACGAGCATCTCGCCGACGTCGACCCCCTCGGCGACTTCGAGCCGCTCCTGAGTGGTCGCCAGCTCCTCGTCGGCCTGCTCGCGAGGGGCGTCGGGCGGCGTGGGGACGTCGACCGGGGTTCCGATGTCGCTCCCGACCTCGCGCTGGAATCGGAGTATCTCGGGGGTCGTCACGTCGATCTCGCCGTACTCGGCCAGCTGGAACGACCCCGAGTCGGTCATGATCGCGCCGTCGAATCCGAGCACCTCGTGGAGCCCCTCGTCGAGCGCCCGCTGGCGGTAGTCGTCGCTCCCGTAGAAGATGTAGGAGTTGGTGATGAGTATCTCCGCGCCGAACTCCGACCGGAGCCGCGAGGGCTCGACCGTCCGCAGGTGGGGGTTGATGACGGGCAACAGCGCCGGCGTCTCGACGGTCACGTCCGCCCGCGGGACCGCGAGCTCGCCGATGCGACCCAGCCCGTCCTGGTCGCGGATCTCGAAGTGCTCTCTGGTCATCGGCTTCGGGTAGCCCGAGCGGGCGGGTAAGGGTTCCGTTCGCCGCCGGTCCGTCTCGACAACCCTTATGAGGGACGGATGTATTGGATCGCCTATGCGACGCCGTGCCCTCCTGTGCGCCGTCGGCGCGAGCGCGCTCGCCGGCTGTGGCGGCCGCCTCGGCGACGACGGCGACGCGACCGAAGTCGAGACCGAGACAGACACCCAGACGACGGCTTCGACCACCACCGCCGCCCCGGAGCCGGCGCTCGAACTGGAGAACGACGACCTCGTCCGCTCGAACGAGGGCTCGGAGAGCGAGCTCGCGAGGGTGGTCGGGACCCTCCACAATCCGACCGAGGAGACGGTGGCGGAGGCGACCGTCACCGCGACGTTCGAAGACGAGGACGGCGAGGCGCTCGACGCCGCGAACGCGAGCGTCTCGGAGCTCTCGCCCGGCGGCTCGTGGTCGTTCGAGCTCGTCTACCCGGCGACCGGCGAGGACGCCCGCGCGGTCGCGGACTACGAGCTAACCGTCGAGACCGGCGAGTAGCCCCACCGAAGAGAAAAGACCGCGGAGCCGCTATTCTGCGCTCTCGTTGCGGACGATCTCGTAGCCGAACCCGATCACGTTCTCGGGCATGACCTGCAGGTCCCAGCTACCGGCTTCGGGATCGTCGATCCGGTAGACGAACTCCTGTGCGCCGCTCCGGACGCCGTACTCGCCCTGCTGTTCGACGTCGGGGTTGTTGGTCTCGCTCAGGTCGACCGACCCGCGGTCGGTCACCTGCACGCGCTCGGCCGTGACGGTCGTGCCGTCGGGCTTGACGAAGGTGACCTCGAAGTTCGCGGGGTCGTCGGAGCTCGACCCGTACATCGCGGTGCGCGGAGAGAGCGTGAGCGTGACGTTCTCGGCGTCCTCGCTCACGTCGAAGGAGGTCTCGAACGCCTGCTCGGGCTGGTTCCAGACCTCGAAGTTCATGCTGATCTCCTGCCAGTAGCCGCGGTCGTCGGCGCGGTTCGGGTCCTTCAGACCGAGGTCGAGGTTGCCGCGGTAGCGCATGCTCTCGGCGTCCTCGGGCGGCGAGACGGTGACGCTCACCGTCGCGGTTTCGCCGGGGTCGATGCTCGACGGCGCCTCGATGTCGACCCACGCGGGGTCGATCTTCGAGGAGCTACCGCCGTAGCGTCGGTTGCGCTCGTCGCCGAACTGCGGGCTGAGCGGGACCGCCTGCTCGCCGGTGTTCTCGATCACGATCTGCTTGGTCGCGCTGTCGCCGGCTTCGACCTGTCCGCGGAGGTACGTCGAGGAGACGATCTCGACGGTCGGCTCCTGCCAGACGCGGACGCTGAGGCTCGCGGCGTGGACCGGACGCTCGGGGCGACCGGGGTAGGTCACGGTCTCGTCGGTGAACGCGATCTGGCCGCGGTAGTGGCCGATCTCCGCGTCCTCGGGCACCGAGACGGTGACGCTGAACTCCTGCTCGCCGCCCGCCGCGACCGTCGAGTCGCCCTCGATGGTGACCCACGACTCGTTGAGGAGGTTCTCGCCGACCGGCGGCACGACGACGTGCGGGTCGAGGTCGACCTCGGAGTCCTCGCCGTTCTTCACCGTGACGGTGAACTCGGTGGACTCGCCGGGCTTGAGGTCGGGGTAGTCGTAGTCGCTCTCGACGTAGAGGTTGCGGTAGTCCGAGGAGTCCGACTCGGAGTCGTTTGTCGTTGTCTCCTCGGAGGCGGTCTCCTGGACTGACGATACGTCTCGGTCGCTCAGGGCGGTCGCGTCGGCTGGCGACGGGGCGGACGCCGTGGCGGCGGGCACCGCGCCGACGACCAGCACGATCATGGCAAGTACTCGGAATCTCATATCTGTTGGTTGCAACTCCGCTCGCGGACGCTCTCGGGGTGGAGGGCGGTCTCGTCGGCGGAGTTGCTCGTTCGAAACAATTCGTCCCGCCCATATATGTTTAACGACTAAGTAGTTCAGGCGTTGATTACCCGCCCGAACCGGTCACACCCCCGAGATGTCGGGCGGTCGGCGCCGCGACCCTCACTCACCGAACGCGTCGTAGTAGAGGACGCCTAACGTGGTCCGACCGTCCCGGACCTCGTCGGCGGCGACGTGCTCGCGGAGGTCGGCCATCGTCGTGGTCGCGACCCGAATCGACTCGTCGGCGTCGAGGTCCTGTTGGGCGGTCGGCGTACAGCCCCGGGCGACGAAAAAGTGGAGGACGCTGTTGGCGACCCCGTTCGCGGGCTCGACGGTGGTGAGGCGCTCGACGGCCTCGGCCTCGTGGCCGGTCTCCTCGCGGAGTTCCCGGCGGGCCGCCGCCGACAGATCGTCGTCGTCGGGCTCGGTGCCCCCGACCGGGAGCCCGCGGTTCACCCGACCGACCGCCTGTCGCCACTCCTCGATGACGACGACCTCCCCGTCGGGCGTGAACGGAAGCACGACTACGCTCGGCGGTTCGGCGAGGTAGTCGTAGTTGGTCTCGGTGCCGTCGGGGAGCCTGACTCGCTCGCGCCGGACGTCGAACCCCGGACAGCTGTAGGCCACCTCGGCGTCGAGGCTCTCCCACGCGAGCGGGTCGGCGGCGTCGGCGCTATCGCGGTCGTCGCCGTCGGTGCCCCGAGCGTCGCGTTCGTCGTCGGACATGCCCGAGAGGTCGTGGCGGGCCGGCAAAGAGCCACCGCTTGCCGACGACGGCCCCTCAGTCGGTCAGGCCGTACCCGCGCTCGAACAGCGCCACGTCGAGGCCGGCGACCGCGGCGGTCAGCCCCGTCAGCACCGCGAGCGACCAGACGGGGTCGACCTCCGAGACGCCCAGAAAGCCGTACCGGACGCCGTTGACCATGTACACCATCGGGTTCAGGAACGACAGCTCTTGGTACGGCGACGGGAGCTCGCGGACCGCGTAGAACACGCCGCCGAAAAACACCAGCGGCCGGACGATGAACTGATTCATCATGGTGAGGTTGTCCCAGTCGTCGGCCCAGAGCCCGACGACCACGCCGAAGCTCGCAAACAACAGGCTCACCACCAGCCCGAACGCGAGCAGGTAGAGCGGTCGGGCGACCCCGACCGAGGTGAAAAAGGCGCCGATGACCGCGATGAGCGACCCCACCAGGATCCCGCGGGTCGCGCCCGCGACGATGTACGCCGCGACCATCCGGGAGTAGGGCATCGGCGACGTCAGCGTCTCCTCGATGTACTCGTTCCACCGGCCGTGAAAGATCGAAAACGAGGCGTTCTCGAAGGCGTTCGAGATGGCGCCCAGCACCACCAGCCCGGGCAGGATGAACAGGATGTACGGGACGGGGTCGCCGTCCGCGAGGCTGATCTCGCCCACCCGGTCGCCGAGGATGACGCCGAACACCGCGAAGTAGAGCACGTTGGTCACGAACGGCGGCACGAACGTGTTGCGGGGCCGCCGGAGGAATCGCAGGATCTCGCGCTTGGTGAGCGTCTTGAACCCCGTCAGCCCGGAGACCAGACTCACGGCAGTTCACCCCCGTCGGCCGCGACCGGCTCTGCGGTCCGGTCGCCACCGCCCTCGCGGGTCATCTCCACGAACACCTCTTCGAGGGAGGTCCGGGAGATGTCGAAGTCGACGATCTCGTGGCCCGCCCGGTCGAGCGCCCGGACCAGATCGGGCGCGACCAGCCCGCCCCGCGTGGCGGTGACGACCAGTTTGTCGCCGTCGAGTTCGACCGCCTCGATCCGGCCCTCGCGCTCGCCCGCCGCGAGCGTCGGCAGGTCGGGGACCGTCGCGGGCGCGTCCCGGAGCGTGACGGTGATCCGGTCGGGACCCCGGTCCATCAGCTCCTCGGGGGTCGCCACGGTGAGCAGACGCCCCGAGTCGAGGATCGCGACCTCGTCACAGAGCCGCTCGGCCTCCTCGATGTAGTGGGTGGTGAGCAGGATGGTGGTCCCGCCCTCGTTGAGCTCGGTGATGAGGTCCCAGAGGTCGTGGCGCAACTGCACGTCGACGCCCGCGGTCGGCTCGTCGAGGATCAGCAGGTCGGGGTCGGTGATCAGCGCGCGTGCGAGCATGAATCGCCGTTTCATCCCGCCGGACAGCCAGTCGAACCGGGTGTCGCGCTTGTCGTAGATCCCCACCCGCCTGAGCACCTCGTCGGCGCGCTCGCCCGCGGTCGACTCCGGGATGCCGTGGTAGCCCGCCTTGTGCTGGAGCACCTCCCGGATCGGGAAGAACCGATCGACGTTGAACTCCTGGGGCGCGAGCCCGATCGCGTCCCGGGCCCGCCGGTAGTCGTCCTCGACGTCGTGGCCGAACACCTCGGCCCGACCGCCGGTCCGGCGGACGAGCCCGACGAGGATGTTGATGAACGTGGTCTTGCCCGCGCCGTTCGGACCCAGCAGTCCGAAGAAGCTCCCCTCGGGGACCGTCAGCGAGACGCCGTCCAGCGCCCGGACGTCCTCGTAGCGCTTTTGAAGGTTCTCGACGTCGATGGCAGCAGTCATTCGACCCGGCCTACGCGTGTCGCGGCGTTAAGGCCGTTGGTGCGGACCGAGGCGGCTACGCGAGTTCGCGCTCGAACTCCCGGATGGTCACGTCGGTGCCGGCCACGATCACGGCGTCGCCGTCGGCGATCCCCGTCCCGTCGTCGAGCAGTAGCTCGCCGCCGCGCTCGACGCCCACGAGGACGTAGCCGCTCGCCGGGTCGGGCTGGGCCGCCCCGAGGGTCCGGCCCGCGAACGGCGCGGCGTCGATCCGGACGAGCCGGAGCTGTTCGACCGGCGTGAGCACGTCCTCGCCGCGGACCTCCCTGGCGAGCAGTCGGGCGCTGACCCGCTGGGTCGACAGCGCGTAGTCGGCGCCCGCGTCGAACGCGGTCGGCGACTTCGCGGTGTCGTCGACCCGGACCAGGATCTCGAGGTCGTCGGTGAGCGTGCGCGCGATCGCGACCGCGAGGAGCGCGGTCGAGTCGTCGTCGACGGTCACGACGAGCGCGCTCGCCGTCTCGATATCGGCGAGTTCGAGCGTCCGCGGGTCCGAGACGTCGCCGACGACGTCGACGCCGCGGGCCTCCCGCCGGTCGACGGTCGTCACGTCCGTCTCGTCGGCCAGCGCCTCGCGAGCCGCCCGGCCGCCGGTCCCCACGCCCGCGACGATCACCGCCGAGTGGCGGCGGGACGGCCGGATGCCGGCCGCGACCTCCTGAAGGTCGTCGAGCGCGTCCTCGGTGCCGGCCACGATCAACACCGAGTTCGGCGTGAGCTCGGTCCCGGGTTCGACGGGGAGTTCGAGCTCGCCGTCGACCCAGGCCCCGACGAGCGAGCGATCCGAGTCCCCGGCGAACCCGACGTCCTCGATGGCGACCCCGGCGAGCGCCCCGTTGCGCCGGACGAGCACCTCCCGGATCCGGAGGTCGCCCACGGCGGCGTCGCCGGCGGCCTCGGGCGACTCGGCCCACACGCCGGCCTTCTGGCCCAGCCGCCGGCCGATGAGCGCGTGGGGCGACAGGACCGTGTCGGCACCGACCTCCCGGAGCGCCGGCTCGTGGTCGGGCGTGTCGGTGACCGCGACGACTTTCAGGTCGTCTGCGTGTCTGCGAGCCGTCAGGATCACGCTCGCGTTCCGGTCGCCCGCGTCGGCGACGAGGGCGCTCGCGTCGCCGATCATCGCGCGATCGAGCGACTCGGGGGTCTCCGGGTCGCCGTGGATCACCTGATAGCCGTCGTCCGAGAGGCGTTTGGCCTCCTCGGGGTCGGACTCGATCAGGACGTAGTCGACGCCGAGCCGGCGAAACTCCTCGAGCAACACGCCGGTGTCCCGGCGGTACTCGCAGATCACGACGTGATCGTCTTTCGCGGTCAGCCGGTCGCTGAGGTCGAGGGGCGCGCGCTCGAACAGCGGGATGACGAGCACCCGGAGGGTCGCGAACCCGATCGCGACGCCCGTCAACTGCATGAACGCGACGTAGACGTTCATGATCGGCGACGACCACGGCGAGTCGGCGCCGTACCCCGTCGTGGTCATCGTCTCCACGACGGTCTGGAACGACCGGAAAAGCGAGTGGTTTCGCCCCTCCAGGGTCCGCATGCCGTAGTTGTAGAGGACGCTGTACGCCACGATGACCGCGAGGACGACCCCGGCGTAGGCGATCACGAGCCGCTGGCGCCGGGTCAGTCCCGGGATCGGTCCGTCGACGTCTCGAAACAGGTCGGCCCAGTTGCTAGGCATGTGATCGTCGAGGCGCGGTCGTCGGTCGAACGGTTCGCATCCCCCTGCCGTACGCGCGCCTCCGTCATGAGTGATGTGACCGCGAGCGGGCCGCTCAGAAGTCGGTCAGCTTCGCCTCGACCGACCCCTTCGCGTCGGTATCGAACGCCGAGAGGCCGACGAACTCCAGCCCGTCGTCCCGGAGTGCGCGCTTCACCCGGTCGGACGCCGAGGGCGCGACCAGCATCCCGCGAACGTCCTCGTTGGTCTCCTCGTACAGCGAGACGTACCGTCGTAGCTGGTCGAAGTGGTCGAGCGTCGCCTGAATGCGCTTTACCTCCACCACGACGGGGTCGCCCTGAGCGTCGCGGGCGAAGAAGTCGACGTAGCCGTACTTTGTCTCGCGTTCGTGTTCGACGATCCGGAGTCCCGCTTCGAGCGCCTCGGGGTTGGCCTCGATGTACTCGTGCATCTCGGCCTCGGTGCCCGACTCCTCGTAGGTCGCGCCGTCGGTGGCGTCGAACCGCGTGAGCCCGTACGCGTCGTGGATGCGGGCCTCAACGCGCTCGTTGGGGTTGGTGCGACGCGCGAGCACCACCGCATCGCCGTCGCTCACCCGCGCGGAGACGCGCCCGCCGCCGGGCATCCAGTTGACCGGTTCGTGGCCGGTCGGCTGGTGGACGAGGAAGGTGCCGTCGGGCTTGGCGACCAGCACCCGATCGCCCGGCCCCAGCGAGCCGCTCGTGCGGCCCTCGTACGTTACCTCGCAGTTCGCCGCCACCGTCAACACCGCGCCGTCCCGGACCGCGGCCGTCACCGCCGCCGCCACGTCGTCGGGGTCGGGCGCGTCGAGTTGCTCGACCGCCATGCTCGTTGCCCGGTGGTCGCGTCGGTGATAAAAAGGTGGCCGATTCGACGCCGAGAGCGTCCGCGAGGCGGCCGCCGTCGCGGCGGACGCCCGCGCCGAGACAGCCGGTGGGGATTTGGGCCCCCGCGTCGTACCTGACCCACCCATGAGCAGGGACGGAGACGGGTCGGGACTGGTCTCGGTCGTCGTTCCGACCTACTACCGGAACGATCGGCTCCGAGAAGCCCTCGAAAGCGTGGCGGCCCAGGAGTACGAGCCCGTCGAGACGATCGTGGTCGACAGCGCCGAGGACGGCCACGCCCGGCCGGTCGCCGCGGAGTTCCCGGCGGTCGAGTACGCGTCCACCGACCGCGACGAGGGACCGCAGGCCGCCCGGAGCCTCGGTGCGGAGCGCGCCTCGGGCGAGTACGTCCAGTTTCTCGACGACGACGACCGGCTCGCGCCCGACAAGCTCCGCAAGCAGGTCGCGCTCCTCGACCCGCCAGTCGGCGTCGTTTACTGCGGGATGGACGACGAGGACCGCGGCGAGGTCCTGCCGAACCCCGCGGTCCGGGGCGACGTGCTGGCGTACGCCCTGGAGATGCGGACGTTTCCCTGCATCTACTCCACGATGCTCGTCGACGCCGACGTGGTCGAGGACCTGCTCCCGCTCGGACACCGCCACGGCGCCGACGACACCGCGACCAAGATCGATCTCGCGCTCCGGACCCGGTTCGACTTCGTGGCCGAGCCCCTGATCGTCCGGGGGCGGACCGACACCTCGCTGTCGGCGTCGTGGGCGTATCTGGAGGGTCGCAAGCGAGTGATCGCCGACTTCGACGATATCTACCGCCGGTTCCCGCGGGAGGTCCGCCGGCGCGCGGTCCGGGAGACCTACTCCCAGATCGGCCGGAAATTACTCGACGAACAGGGCTGGTCGCCGGCCGCGACCGTGGCGTTCGCCCGCGCGGCCTACTACACCCCCGACGACCGGGTCGACTACGTCGGGGAGTGTCTCGCGTCGGTGTTCGGCCGGCGAGGGGTTCGGGTCGCCGACCGCCTGCGCTCGTAGCGCCCGCCCGACGCCTCGACTCAGGGCTCTGCGTTCGGCGGGTCCCCGGCGCGCTCGGGGAACTGCTCGGCGACCTGCCGGCGGGTCGCTTCGAGCCCCTCGGAGTTGTCCACGGTGACGTGATCGCGCGCGAGCGGGTCGAACGTCTCGCGGTAGAGCCGGTGGACCTCGAAGTCGGCGTCGCTCTCGTCGCCCTCCCGGCGCTCGATCCGGTCGCGGACCACCGACTCCGCACACTCGACTTTCACCAGCCGGAACTCGGCGCCGAGGTCCGCGGCGAGCGTCGCGAGTCGGTCCCGGCGGTCGGCGTCCTGGAAGGTGCCGTCGAGCACGACGCTCCGGCCGGACCCGACGGTCTCGCGGGCCCGATCGAACAGTTCGTCGTACACCAGCCGGGACTCCTCCTCGGTGTAGTCGGGGTCGGTGAGGAGTTCCTTGCGGACCACGTCGGTCCGGAGGAGCCGGCCGTCGAGCCGGTCGGCGACGGTCTCGGCCACCGTCGTCTTCCCGACGCCCGGCAGGCCACAGACCGCGACCAGCGACTCAGCCATCGATACCACCGTCGGTCGAACGGGCGTGCGCGTCGGCCGCCGCGAGTCCCCGGATCATCCTGACTACCGTGTTCTGGCCGGCGACCCGTTATGAAAGTGGGGCAAACGCGTCGGGCTCACCCGCGCGCCGAGAGCATGTGACGGACCCCCTGAACGAACGGGCCGGGGTCGTCGAGCCGGAGGTAGTCGAAGTTCGGGTGGTCGTAGCACGACGCGAGGATCTCCCACGCGGTGGCGGCGAGCGAGGGCCGCTCGACGTGCGGGGAGTCGTCCCGGAGCACGCTCAGCAGGTAGCCGAGTTCGCCGTACAGGAGGTGGCTCCCGGCGCCGACCTCGTAGCCCGACTCGACCCGGTCGGGACGGTCAGTCGCCGCCAGCCAGTAGTGGAGCGGGAAGTCCGCGCCCGCCCGGACCGTCAACGGAAGCGACTGGTACATCCGGGGGTTGATCTCGGTGAGTACGAACTCGCCGGTCTCGGCGTCGCGCATGTACTCGATGCAGGCGACCCCGTGCCAGTCGAGGGCCTCCAGCAGGGTCCGGCCGGCCCGTTCGAGCGCGGGCACGTCGACCGACTCGCGGTAGACGCCGCCCCCGCCGGTGTAGGAGTTGCCCCGGATCTGGCGGTGCTGGAACGTCGAGAGGAGTTCGCCCCGATCACACACCGCCCCAAAGAGGTACTCGTCGCTCGACTCGACGTACTCTTGGACGAGCGGCTCGTGGTGCATCTGCGCGACGAGCGCCTCGCTGTCGGGGCGCTCGCCGGGGCGCAGGTGGGTGACGGTCTTGACCTCCTCGGCCTCGTCGGGGGCGTAGGCGTCGAGGTACTCGTCGGTCAGGAGGTTGTACCGCGACTTCACGATCATCTCCTCGCTCCAGTCGTCGACCTCGCTCAGGAGCCGGGTTTCGGGCACCGCCAGGCCCGCCTGCGCCGCGATCTCGAACAGTCGCTTTCGGTCGTGGACGTTCCGGAGCGTCTCGAGGTCCGGCACGAGGAGCGAGACGTACGCCTCGAACTCCTCGCGGTACTTCGTGAGGACGTAGCTGTCCTCCTCGCGGATCGGGACCACCGTGCGGACGTCGGAGCGGGCGGCGATGCCGACCAGCGCGTCCTTGTACGCGAGCAGGTCGTCGTGGGGCGAGGGAATCGTCAGCGCCTCGTCGCAGAACCGCGAGGCGAACTCCGGGACGTCGTCGTGGTGGGACGCGACGATCACGCGGAGCCCGCGGTCCGAGAGCGACCGCAGACACGCGTACGTCGCCGGATCGTACCCCGTCGGCAGGAGGACGGCGTTTCGGTTCTCGGTCGTCGCCATACCCTCGGGTCGGCGTAGACGCTCATTAAGATAGGGAACCGTTAACTCCGGTTCGGCGGCGCAGGCCGAGCCTACGCTCCGATAGGCGTCGTCTGGGGGCGGTCCCGCGGTGCCTGCGCGACCCGGATCGTGCGAACCGTCCCCAGTCGAACCGCCTGCACTTATACGGGCCCCATTCACACTGGTAGCCATGACCGGAGACGAGCGGCAAATCGAGTCGACGGCGAACGCGGCGAGCGGAGACGAACGCGGCGCGCCGGGACGGACCGGCCCGGAGGGCGACCCATGAGCGGCGAGGCCGGCGCCGACCCGACTGCGAGCGACCTCAACGATCTGCCGGGGCTGGCCGCCGAACTGGTCCGCATCGAGACGGAGAACCCGCCGGGCAACGAGCGGCCCTGCGCGGAGTTCGTCGTCGAGTGGTTCGACCACCGGGGGATCGACGCGACGCTGTTCGAGGAGCCAAGCGCCCAGCGCCCACAGGCGGTCGCCGAGGTCGGCGACCGCGAGGACGGGCCCACGCTCGTGCTGAACGGCCACACCGACGTGGTACCCGCCGGCGACCGCGAGGCGTGGACCCACGACCCCTACGCCGGCGCGATCGCCGACGGCCGCCTCCACGGTCGGGGGAGCGCCGACATGAAGACGGGGATCGCGCTCGCGATGGTGACCGCCCGGGACCTCGCGCCAGAGATCGAGTCGGGCGACCTCGACGGCTCTCTGGTGGTCCACGCCGCGATGGGCGAGGAGACCGGCGACCCCGGCACCGCGAGCCTCCTCGATGCGGGTTACGGCGGGGACGCCGCGGTCGTGCTCGAACCCACCGGCTTCCGGGTCGGCACGCGCGCGAAGGGGGTCGCCACCTTCCGGGTCGGCGTCGCCGGGGCCGCCGCCCACGCCAGCCACCCCGACGAAGGCGCGAACGCGATCGACGCCGCCCGGCCGGTGCTCGTCGCGATCGACGAGTACGACGCCCGACTCCGCGAGCGCGTCGACGACCTCGTCGGGCGGGCCTACGCCACGGTCACGGAGCTGTCGGCCGGCACCGATTCGAACATGGCCGTGCTCCCCGAGCGCGCGGAACTGTTGCTCGATCGGCGAATCCTCCCGGACGAGCGCTTCGAGGACGTGGAGGCGGAGCTCGACGACCTGTTCGCGGGCGTCGAGCGCGAGGCGGGCGTCGAGACCGATCGCGAACTCGTGATGCACTACGCCTCGGCCGGGATCGCCGACGACAGCCCGCTGGCCGAGCGGTTGCGCCGGCTCTCGGCCGACCGGGCCGACGCCCCGACCGAGCCGTGGGGGATGGCGGCCGCGACCGACGCCCGGGAGTTCGTCGAGCGAGGCATCGACGCCGTCATCTGGGGGCCGGGCGACCTCTCGAAGGCCCACGCGGTCGACGAGTGCATCGACCTCGCGGACGCCGCGACCGGGCTCGAAATCCTGAAAACCGCGACGAGAGAGGTTTTGTCGGAGTCCTAGCCGGGGACCGACGCCAGCAGGTCGACGCCGAACCCGGAGAAACCACAACTATGATGGGACGGCGGTCGGCTCCTGTCGGATATGGTAACGGAGCTCGCACGGCTGTACTCCGAGGCGTTCGCTCCGGAGTACTTCGTCCTCCTCTGTACGATCGCGCTCGTCGGACACGAGTGGCGACGGCGGCGGTTCGGTCCCGCCGGACTCGCCGGACGCGCGCTCGCCGTCGTCGCGGGATGGGCGGTCGCGTTCGCCATCTACGAGTCGACCGGCGCGGTTTTCGAGTCGGTGCCGTCGTGGGGCGAGGACTTCACGGGGAGCGTCGGGCTCGGGGTCGGGATCCTGCTGATCGGGATCGTCTGGCGCCTCCGAGAGTGGGGCCGACACGTCCCGCGGTTCGCGGCGCTCCTGCTCGGGGTCACCGTCGTCCACGTCGCGATCACGCCGTTCTGGGACGTTTCGAGTCACGTCGCGTACGCCGTCGCGCCCGCCGGCTACCTCGTCTCTGCGGACCGCCGGTTCTGGCCGCTGCTCGCGGTGGCGATCGGAATGGTGGCGGCCCGACCGCTGGCGGGGGCTCACACCTGGCTCCAGTCGATCGGTGGGTTCGCGCTCGCGGCGGCGTTCATCGCGGGACTCAGCTACCGGGTCGGTCGAACCGGCGGGGCGGCGGCACCCGACCGAGCGACCGCCGGTCGAGAGTAACTACGGATCGAGCGACACCGTCGAGAGGCCGGCATCGAGGTCCTCGACGTGGTCGTTGAACGCCGCCACGAACCCCGAGACGTCCCCCGCGAGCCGGCGCACGTCGCGGGCCGAGGGCTGTTCGTACTGCGAGAGGAGATAGATCCCGCCCTCGCCGCCGACCCGGAGGTAGCTCGCGCCGTCGACGTCCCACTTGAGTTCCCACCGGGTCCCATCGACCCGCGCCGCGAACGTGCCGTACTCGTCGGCCTCGTACCGGGAGAGTTCGAGCGCCATCCGATCGGCCGCGTCCCGGATCGCGCCGAGCACCCGGTCGCGCTCGGCGACGACCGATTCGGTCGAGGCCACCTCGGGGAACTCGTCGGCCACGTCGTCGAGGACCCCGGAGAGCGACCCGACGTAGTCGTTGTACGCCGCCACGAACGCGTCGTAGTCCTCCATGGCGGTCGCGAGTGGGTCGGGGTCGGGCGGATGCTTGGTCGAGACCACGTACGTCTCGGTCCGACCGCCGTCGAACAGGAGAAACTGGAGCGCCCCGGCTTCGTACTTGACCGTCCACTCGCCGCGCTCGGTCTCGAAGCTCCGCTTGCCGTAGTCGCCGCCGTGCAACAGCGCGAGTTCGCGCGCGATCGTCCCGGCGTGGTCGGCCACGCGCGCGACGACCTCGTCGCGGCGCTCGGCGACCGCCTCGGTCGATGCGGGGTCGCGGTCGGTGGGTTCGGTCATCGTCGACCGAACGCACTCGCAGGGGTTAACGACTGTGACCTGCGCCGGCTACCGGAACTCCCGGTGGAGCGCCAGCCCCTCCTCGTCGAGGACGCCCCCGACGACCGGGATCTCCCGGCCGCGGCGCTCGAAGATTTCGCCGCAGGGGACGCTCTCGGGCCCGCCGAACGCCTCGGCGAGGGCGGCGGCCGAGACGCTGTACACGACGCCGCCCAGTCCCGCGATGGCGATCGCGCCCGCGCACATGGGGCAGGGCTCGGTGCTAGTGTACATCACCGCCTCCGCCCGCTCGCCGGCGTCGAGTTCGCGAGCGGCGCGACGCGCCAGCGTGAGTTCCGGATGGAGCGCGATGTCGTCGTCGGTGTGCTCGCGGTTTGTATCTTCCATCACCACGTCGCCGTCCCGGACGAGCACCGACCCGTACGGGCCGTCGCCCCGGTCGCCGGCCCGTCTGGCGAGCCGAATCGCTCGCCGGACGTGCGGTTCGTGATCGCGTTCGTCGAGTGAGCTCACGCCTCAGCAATCGGAGGCGACCGACAGAAACGTTTGGGTGCGACGGGGCGAGACGGGATCGGGGTCAGTCCGAGCCGAACATGTCCCGCATCATCGGGTGCATCTCCATCAGCTGCTCCTCGGCGATCTCCTCGTAGATCTTGTACGTGATCGAGACCGTCAGCAACAGCCCCGTCCCCGAGACGTCGCCGATGGTGCCGAGCATGTTCGCCATCACCGCGAGCAGGCCGACCAGCGCGCCGCCGATGACGGTGACCTGCGGGATGTACCGCTCCATCACCTTCTCGATGACGCCGGTGTTCTGGCGGAAGCCGGGGATCTGCATCCCGGAGTTCTGGATCTGCTTGGCGGTGGCCTCCGGGCCCATGTCGGTGGTCTCGACCCAGAAGATGGCGAAGATGGCGCCGCCGATCACCATGAAGGTGAGGTCTACCGCGACCCGGATCATGATCTGCCACGGCTCCTGGGTCGCGCCCGCCGCCCACCACATCCACTGCTGGGGCGACTGTACCGGCGCGAGGTAGTAGAACAGCCCGCCGGTCGGCTGGCCCTGGCTGTACTGGCCGAGCCACGCGGGCATAGCCCCGAGCTGGCTGTTGAGGATGCGCCCGAGGAACTGGATGTTCATCTGGAGCGCCCGGACGAGGATCATCGGCAGGACGCTCGCGTAGATGAGCTTCACCGGGAACCGACCCCGCGCGCCCTTCACGCGGGCGTGGCTGAGCGGGATCTCGACCCGGACGCTCTCGGCGTACACGACGACCGCGAAGATGAACACCGTCGTGAAGATGGCGAGGATGCCACCCGGCCCGGTCAGGAGGTACTGGATGCCGTCGCCGGTCAGCAGCGAGGGCATGTTCTGGGCGCTCCCCGAGACGATCCCCCACCAGGTCGCGAGCAGACCTGTCCGCTCGCCGAGCCCGGGCCACGCGAACAGGCCGCCGATGAGCCGCTGGCTCACGCCGGCGATGATGAACAGCCCGATCCCGGAGCCGACGCCCCACTTGCTCACGATCTCGTCCATGAACAGGATGAGGATCCCCCCGACGGCGATCTGGGCGAAGATGAGCCACTTGACGCCCCCGAGGCCGATCCCGAGGCTCTGGGCGACCTGCGGGTCCGCGGGCAGGAAGTTGCCGGCGAACACCATCGGCAGGCCGGTCAGGAAGATCATCACGACCACCAGCAGCTTCTGGAGGCCCTGATAGAGGATCTGATCGCGGGGGTCGTCGGTGTCGAGCCCGAGCAGGTCGGCACCGCCGAGCAGCTGCAACACGATGCTCGCGGTGACGATCGGTCCGATACCGAGCTGGAGGATGGTCCCCTGCCCGCCGGCCAGGATCGACCGGAACTGGCCGAACACGTCGGCAGTCTCGTTGGCACCGTACAGGAAGATGTTCGTGAGGAAGAAGTACAGAACCAGCACGCCCGCGGTCCAGCCAAGCTTTCGCTTGAACGGGACGTGGCCCTCCGGCCGTCTCACGGAGGGCATCCGGCTGAGGACTGGTTCGGCCGTCTCTTTCCAACTCATATATCGCAATACATCGGACGGGGGCTTGTATGTGCTTCGCTTTGGATCACGTTCGACCGCGGCGAAGCGCCGCGTCTATTCGCCACGAACCCGGTAGGAAAGCGGCGCACGCGCCGGTCGAGCTCGCCGCCGCAAGACGACTACGGCTGGCGCTCGCCGCCGAAAAAGAACGGAAAAACTCCGAGACGTTACTCGTCGTCGGCGTCTTCGTCGTCTTCGTCCTCGGCGCGCTCGCTGAGGACCGCCTCGCCGCCCTCCTCCTCGATGAGCTCGACCGCGCTCGCCGAGAAGGCGTCGGCGGTGACTTCGAGCTCGTTGCGGACCTGGCCGTCGCCGAGCACCTTGACGGCGTCGACGTCCCAGCCGTCGTCGACGATGTCGCGAGCGTCGAGTCGGTAGCCCGAGTCGGTCTCCTCGGCGTCGCCGTCGGCGGCCAGCAGGGCCGCGTCCTCGTCGAGCTTCTGGACGGTGACGGTCAGGACCTCCTCTTTGACCTTCTCCGGCCGGGAGAAGCCGTGCTTGCCGAGCGGTTCGTAGTTGTGGAACTCGTGTTTGTCGCGTCCCGCGCGCCCGCGGCCGCCGCGGTTGCCGGCGCCGCGCCGGTTCTTGTGCGTGCCGCCGCCGTGGGTGCGAGAGCCGCGCTGTCGTCGTTTCTTGTCCGTCATGGTTATCGCATCGCCTTGAGGAGCGCGTCGATCTCCTCGGTGTCGTGCTTGCCGAGTTCGCCGCCCTCCACGACGGGGTGTTTGAGCCCCTCGTGGCCGCCCCGCGGCGGGTGGAGGCGAAGGACCGGTGCGAGTCCCTGCTCGCGCAGGGTCGTCTCGTCGTCGAGCAGTGCCGACGCAAGGTCGCTGACGCCGTCGTAGTCGGTGTTGTCCGCGACCCACTCGTCGTCGACGTCGGCCGAACCCTCGGCGGGCTCGGCGCGCTTCTCGAGCAGGGTTTCGAGCACGTCCTGGCTCGGTTCGCCGTACGCGGTGTAGTCGTTGACCTTCGTGATCATCCCGCGGTAGGCGTCGCCGTCGGGGACCAGCGCGCAGTGGTTCACGCGGTGGATGTTGAGCATCTCCAGGGTGTCCTGGATGTCCCCGCTCATGTCGACTTCGCCCCGAATCTGGACGACCGCCTTCATGAGTCGGCTACCTCCTCTTC
This sequence comes from Halorussus marinus, assembly GCF_004765795.1. Classification (GTDB taxonomy): domain Archaea; phylum Halobacteriota; class Halobacteria; order Halobacteriales; family Haladaptataceae; genus Halorussus; species Halorussus marinus. The sequence continues at coordinate 147,737 of NZ_SBIV01000006.1, read as the reverse complement.
GAAGTCCACCTGACCTCGCGGGCCGCGCGACTCGGCGGCGTTCTCCAGGGCGTTGTAGGTCGCCTTGGCGAGGTTGAGCGTGGTGCGGGTGTTGCCGTGGCTCTTGGTCCAGGCGTTCTCGACGCCGCCCAGTTCCAGAATCTTCCGGACGGTGTCGGTCGCCGCGAGTCCCAGCCCGGTCGGGGCGGGGATCAGTTCGACCTCGACCGAGCCGGCCTTGCCGGTCGTCCGGCGGGCCAGCGAGTGGGGTCGGTCGCTTCGGTCCTCCCACGACCCGGCGCCGCGGTTGACCTTGATGAGGTTGAGCTTCGCGATGTCGATCGCCTTCTGGATGGCCCCGCCGACCTGATCGTCGCGGCCCTCCGCGTAGCCGACGTAGCCGTCGCGGTTACCGATCGCGACGACGCATCGGAACTTCACGCGGCGACCGGAGTCGGTCATCCGCTGGACCATGTTGATGTCCAGTACCTCGTCTTCGAGCCCCGGCAGGAGCTGGTCGACGAGTTCGGACTCCTTCAGCGGGAGGCCGGAGTTGAGGGCGTCCTCCATCGTGTCGATCTCGCCCTCGGCGACTTTGCGGCCGAGACGGGTCTGGGGTTCCCAGCCGTCGTGGTTTGCACACATGTGTTAGTCCTCCTGTAGCGTTTCGAGCACGTCGTCGAAGTGCTCGGGCAGTTCCGTCGCGTCGAACTCCCCGCTGTAGAGGGGCTCGTCGCGCTGTTGGGCGTACTCGGCGATGTGTTCGCCGCGGTTACGCGACCAGTCGGCGAGCACCGACTCGTTGTGGGGGATCTCGAGGCCGGCGTCGATAGCGCCCTCCTGCACCGCGAAGGCCTTGTTGCCGGGCGTCGCGGTGTTGAGGCCGATGTCGAGCACCGCCTCCTCGTACCCCGCGTCGAGCGCACGCTTTCCGAGCAGGTACCCCGTGAGGTACGCGCTCGGGAGATTGCCCGTGGGGGCCTCCCAGCCGTACTCCTCGAGGTCGCCCGAGAAGGCGCTCGCGACTGTCTCGTCGCCGTCCGGACCCATCGTGACCAGCTGCGCCCTGACGTGCTTGTTGCTCTTGCGAGCGACCAGCCGGGGCTTACCGGATTTCAGCAGGCGCAACCGCTGATGGTAGTTGGTCCGGACCTCGCGGCGACGGCGCATCGGCACCGTGTATCGTGGTCCTGTTGCCATGGTTAGTAGTTACTCTCGATGTAGTTCAGCAGATACCGGACGCTCCGGAACTCGCCGCCTTTCGCCTTGTCGTAGAGGTCGCGGTACTGCGACTGGGTGATCTCACCCTCGGCGCGGAGTTCCTTGAGCTTCCGGCGCTGTGCGCGGATCGTCTTCTGCCACTGTTCTTTCTCGTTCTGGCGACCGCCCGCCTTCCCCTTGCGGGTGCCGGGGCCGGTCTGGTGCCCGTAGTCGCGCTTTTGCTTGCGCTTGCGGGCGCGACCGCGGGAGTTGCCCTTCTTGTCCTTGGCCCGAATCGTGCCGTCTTCGACGAGTTCGCGGATGTCCTCGCGGGTGATCGCCTCCGCGATGTCGCCCTGCGCGTCGGGGTCGAACCAGACGCGGTTCTCGCCGACGTCGAGCACGTCCGAGGCGAGTCGCTTCTGTGCGTTCAGGTCAGTCATTCGTCGACCTCCACTTCCTCGTAGGTCGGGTTCAGGACGCGGACGCCCTGGTCTTCTGCCTGTTCTTCGATGCGCTCGCGCTTGCGGGCGCCGACCTTCGAGGCGATGCGGACCGCCTCGCGGTCGCCGTCGACGCCCTCGAGGTCGTCGACGTTGTGGACGCGGACTTCCTCGAAGCCGCTGGGGTGCTTGCCGCGCACCGCCTTCGGCGTGCGGTAGCCCGCCTCGACCTTCGGGCCCTTGCCCTTGATGCCGCGGCGCTGTTTCGACAGCGTCCCCTTCGGACGCCGCCACGAGGTCGGGGTGCGCTTTTTCTTGTGGTAGTCCTGACGGTTGAACTGCGGTTTGCCCACGCGCTTGCGCTGGGCGAGCAGTTCCTCCTCGCGCTCGGTGAGGTCGGGCGTCTTGTCGACCAGCCCGCGGGGCTGGAGTTCGGTCTCGACCTCCTCGGCCTCGGCCTCGTCGGCTTCGGTCTCGTCTTCTTCGATCTCTGCCTCGGTCTCGTCCTCGACTTCGAGCCCGCCCACGTCCGCCTTGATGCGGGCCGCGAGGGCGTTCCCGATGCCTTCGACCTCGGCGAGCTCGTCCTGACTGGCCGCCTTGACGTCCTCGACGGCGTCGAAGCCGGCCTCGCGCAGCGAGTCGGCCTTGCTCGGGCCGACGCCGCTGATGTCTTCAAGCTCTTGGGGTTCGTCTGCCATTCGTTAGACACCTCCAGTCTGGGGCTTCTCGGTGATGTAGACGCCGTCCTGGAACACGCGGGTGTCCTTGTCCTGCACGCGGGTCAACTGCTCGATGTCCGCGGCGGTCTGGCCGACGTCCTCGATGCTCGGGCCGCTGAGACGGACGACCTCGTCGTCCACGTCGACGGTCGTGTCGCCGTGAACGTCGGTCCGTCGCGGGGCTTTCTCTCCGAGGAAGTTCTCGATGACGACCTCGTCGCCCTCGGCGCGGACCTGCATCGGGAAGTGAGAGTAAAACACCTCCATGGTGTACTCCCAGCCCTCGGTCACGCCGTGGAACATGTTGCGAACGTGGCTCTCGAACGTGCCGACGGTCGCGTTCGTCTTCGCGTCGTTCTCCTCGCTCTCGATGACCACCGAGCCGTCGTCCGTTTCGACGGTCACGTCGGGGTACCAGAGGCGTCGGGTGACGGCGCCGTTCGGACCCTCGACGGTGAGTTCGAGGTGGTCCATCTCGGCGGTTACCTCGTCCGGAATTTCCAGTTCTACTCGTGCCATTGTTAGTACACGTAGGCGATGATCTGGCCACCGACGCCGCGCTCGCGGGCCTCGTAGTGGCTCATGACGCCGCGGCTGGTCGTGACGACGAGCGCCCCGTAGTCCCGGGCGGGGAGGAACCGCTTCTCCCACTTCTCGAACTCGTCGGCCCCGGCCGAGTACCGGGGCTTGACCGCGCCGCACTCGTTGATTGCGCCTTTCAGTTCGACCTCGAACTCTCCGGCTTTACCGTCGTCGACGAACTCGAAGCCGTCGATGTACCCTCGGTCGTAGAGGACTTCGAGTACGCTGCCGATCTCGTTCGAGGCGGGCTGTACCGTGTGGCTCAGATGCCCGACGCTCTCGGCGTTGTCCACGCCCGAGAGTGCGTTGGCCAGCGGATCGTTTCCTGCCATGGTTATCGGTACTTCTTGAATCCCATGCTTCGGGCGATCTCGCGGAAGCACTGGCGACACAGATTGATGTCGTACTTGCCGACCAGTCCCTGCTTGCGGCCACAGCGCTGGCACTCCTCGATCTGGCCAGTGCGTTTGGCCGCGTGCTCTCCCGTCGCGTCGGATTCGGTTTCGCTTTCGCTCATTGCTCTATCTCCACGTCGAAGTTGGCTTCGAGGTACGCGATGGCGTCCTCTGCGCTCAGTCGATGACCCGACGGAATCGAACGGGTCACCTTGTCTCGCTTCGAGACACGGTAGCCGGGACGGACGAGATTGACCGTCACGTCGAGCCCGTAGATGCCGACGTTGGGGTCGTACTCCTGGCTCGGGAACTCGGTGTGCTCCTCGATGCCGAAGCTGAAGTTCCCGGTGTCGTCGAACTGCCCGGCCGAAACGTCCGCGATGGGGAGTGCCGTCTCGAGGAACTCCTCGGCCTCGTCGTCGCGCAGGGTGACCTTCGCGCCGATCGGGTCGCCCTGCCGGATGCCGAACTCGGGCTTGGTGGCCTTCGCCTGCGTCCGAACGCTCTGCTGGCCGGTGACGTCCTCGATGATCTCCTCGGCGTCCGCGAGCGCGCGGCCGCCCTCGCCGACGCCCATGTGGACGACGATCTTCTCGATGGTCGGCTCCCGCATCTCGTGGAAGTCGGCCTGCGACTCGCTCATTCGTCGTCACCTCCGTCCTCGGAGCTCTCGTCGTCAGAGGCGGCGTCCGCCTCGTCGCCGACGAAGTTCTCGTCGATGACGACGACGTACTCCTCGACCGTCTCGAACGAGTCGTCGCCAGCGTCGACCACGACGTTGTTCGAACCGCTGCCGGGAGTGGTCTGGATCTCGTCGACCTCGCCGATGTCGCCGGCGTGGGACCCCCGAACCGCGGTCACGAGGCTCCCCTCTTCGTAGGGGAAGTGGGCGACGATCTCGCCGTCGTCGTTGTCGATGACGATCGAGTCTTTGGCGGCGTACTCGTCGTCCTCGACGAGCAGGTTCTGCCCGTCGTGGAGGTTGAGCTGCGTCCGGCCGCCGGCGACCTTCGTCTTGTCCTCGATCTTCGAGAGCTTGCTGTCGGCGTCCGCGGCGTCGATGGGGGTCAGCGCGAGCCGACCGCCCTCGTCGGGGAACACCCGGTAGTACTCGTCGCGCTCGGTGAACGCCAGGATGTCGAACATCCCGATGGGACGGTCCTCGGCGACGTTCGCGTCGCCGTTGACCAGCACCGTGCCCTGTTCGAGCGCGTAGCGGGCTTCCTTCCGCGACGCGACGTAGCCCAGCACGTCCCGCAGCACGATCAGCAGCGGGACGCCGTCCTCGCCGTGGGGGCCTTGGGCCTTCACGGTGAACGTCTCGGTCTTGCGCTCGACCGGCCAGGACTTCGGAACGGAGAGTCGTTTCTGGTGGTTGCTCATTCGTCGTCACCTCGGAGGCGCGCCTCGCGCACGTCGTCCTCGAGGTCGAGGTCGGTCACGCGGAGGTTGCTCGCGTCGAGCGCCCGGGGCACTTCCTCCCCGTCTGCCTTCTCGGTCGTCACGTCCTCGACGCGAACGACCGCGTCGCGGAGGTCGACGTCGATGACTTCGCCTTCTTCGCCGGCGTAGTCACCGCGCATCACCTCGACGGTGTCGCCCGCGTTGACCCGGACGCGCCGGGTGTCGAACTCCTCGCGGAGGTCGTCGGACAGCGTGGCGTTGACCTGCTTGTGACGCTCGTGGAGCGAGGCGCTTTCGGTCTGGTTTCGCTGTTTGCGTGGTTGTTCAGTCATACTATCATCGTAGCCGTGCTCGCGATCGAGCCGAACCGTTCGGCGACTTCCCGCGCGATCGGACCCTTGATCTCGGTCCCGCGGGGCTCTTCGACGTCGTCGATGATGACGGCCGCGTTGTCTTCGAACTTGACGCGGGTGCCGTCGGGGCGACGGATGGGCTTGCGCTGGCGGACGACGACCGCCTCCAGCACCTGCCGGCGCATCTCGGGGGTACCCTTGGTGACCGAGACGGTCACCTTGTCGCCGATCCCCGCCTTGGGGTGTCGGCTCTTGGTGCCCGAGTAGCCGGAGACGCTGATGACCTTGACTTCGCGCGCGCCGGTGTTGTCGGCGCAGGTCAGCAGCGAGCCCTTCGCGAGGCCCTGCGTGACGTCAGCCTTCAGTGCCTCCATCAGTCTTCGCCCTCCTCGTCGGTTTCGGCGTGTTCGGTGCCGCCCGCTCCGAAGTCCTCGGTCGTGTCGAGGGTCTCGACGACGACGTGGGACTTCGTCTTCGAAAGCGGTCGGGTCTCTGCGATACGAACCGTGTCGCCGACTTCCAGGCCGAGGCACTCCGGCGCGTGAGCCGGAACGCGGGACCGGCGTTTCATGTACCGGTCGTACTTCGGCACCGGAACGTCGTACTCTCGCTCGACGATCACGGTCTTGTCCATGTCTGTGGAGGCGACCTCTCCTTCGAGGGTCTGTCCGCGCACGGAAAGCGTTCCGTGGAAGGGACAGTTCTCGTCGGAGCAGGTCTCCTCCGGTTCTGTTACGTTCAGTCCTATTGCCATCTGGATTCACCTGCCTTCTCGGTGCGTAGTTCGGGTCGTGAGAGCAGTCGCGCGCCATCCACCGTAACGTAGGCCACGCCCTCGCAGTGACCAGACTGACCGGAGCGACCTCCGGCAGTTTCCGATCCCCGTTTGGACGCGGTCCCCGACTCCTTGGCGGCGCCGTCACGCGAGACGGGACGGGGCTCCGAGCGCGGCCCGGAGCAGTCGGCGGGTTCATCTGTGAGCGCGAACTCGAACGTCGAGCCCTGCTTTTGCACCTGCCGCACCCGATCGGCCGACGCGACGCTCAGCGTGGCCCGCGTCTCGGCGACCACCCGGCCCTCGATTCCGACGAGGTCCGGATTGGCCGCGTCCACGACGCGGACCGACAGCCCGTTGAGCTCGTGTCGCGTCAGCGTTTCGGGTGTGAGTGGCATGTTATTCGTCGTCTTCGTCCAGGTCGCCTTTCTCGCGCTGGACCGTCTTGATGCGCGCGATGGTCCGGCGCAGTTCCTGGAATCGGCCGGGGTCCTCGGGCGCGCCACCCGCGGCCTTCACGGCCTTCGCGTTGAGCAGTTCGGTCTCGAGCTCTTCGAGCTCGGATTCGCGCTCTGCCGGGGTCATGTCGCGGATCTCCTCGACGTGAACGATCGCCATTATTCGTCACCCTCCTCGTCGGAGTCCATCTCGTCCATGAGCTCCTCGGCTTCCTGTTCGACCTCTTCTTCGAGTTCGTCGAGCTCCTCTTCGACCGACTCGTCGGCCTCGGCGTCCGCGTCGGACTCCTCGTCTGTCGCGGTCTCCTCTTCGAGGACCTCCTCGACGACCTCTTCGTCGACTGCCTGCTCGTCGGACTCGTCGGCGTCTTCGGCCGCCTCGTCGGCGCCGAGCTCTTCGAGTTCTTCGTCGGTCGGCTCGTCGAGCAGTTCCTCGACCGACTCGTTGGCCTCGACGGCCTCCGGGACGACCTCTTCGGGGCTCGCGCCCTCGTGGATCTCGAAGTCGTCGGGGAGGTCGGCGCCCGGCGGGATGATCTTGACGTCCACGCCGATAGTGCCGAGCTTCATCACCGCGACGCCCTGGCCGTGGTCGACGATGTCCTCGGCGGGTTCGCCGTTGTGCTTGATGTAGCCGCGGTTGAACTTCTCGACGCGCGAACGCGCCCCGGACACCTTGCCCGAGAGGACGATCTCGGCGCCGAGCGCGCCCGCGTCCATGATTCGGTCGATGGTGGTGTGGCCGGCCTTCCGGAAGTACCAGCCGCGTTCGAGGGCGTTTGCGAGCCGGTCGGCGACGATCCGGGCGTTCAGGTCGGGCTCGTCGACCTCCTGAACGTCGATCTGCGGGTCGTCGAGGTCGAACCGCTCCTCGAGCTGGGTGGTGATCTTCCGGATGTTCTTGCCGCCCTTGCCGATGACCATGCCGGGCTTCTCGGCCTTCAGCACGATCTGGGTTCCCATCGGGGTCTTGGCGACGTCCATGCCGCCGTAGCCGGCGCGCCCGAGTTCGTCGCTGAAGAACTCGTCGATCTGGGAGCGCTGGAGCCCGTCTTCGATGAACTGGTGTTCGTCCGCCATTACTCGTCAGCCTCCTCGAGGATGAGTTCGACGTCTACTTCCATGGTGTTCCACGCGCTCGCGCGACCCATCGCGCGGGGCTTGCGGCCCTGGACCTCGCCGACCTTGTGGGCGGCGACGTGCATGATCTCCATCTCCTCGCCGTCGAAGCCCTGCTCGTCGGCGTTGTTGACCACGTTCTCGATGAGGTCGAGAAACGCCGAACTGGCCTTCTCGGGGTAGCGACCGGCGTCCCAGCCGTCGATGTCGCTTCGGTGGCCCACGCCGCTGTTGTGGGACTTGAACGGCACCGACCGCTCGCCGTCGATGACCTGCTGGAGGTAGTCGACGGCGTCGGCGGCGGTCATGCCCTTGATCTCGCGGGCGATGGCCTTGCTATGCTTGTGACTCATGTGCCGCTCCCGGAGCATCCCCTTGGCGGTGGTGTCCGGGTCGGCCTCGACGCTGTAGCTGATTCCCATGATTTACTTGAGTGGCACGAACTTCGAGGAGCGGGTCGCCCCGATACCGGCCTGTCCGTGTTCGACCGAGGTTCGGGTCAGCTGGAACTCGCCGAGGTAGTGGCCGAGCATCTCGGGCTCGACGCGCACGCGCTCGAAGCTCTGACCGGTGTACACCGCGAACGTCTTGTCGACGAACTCCGGGAGGATCGGCATGTTCCGCAGGTGAGTGCGGATCGGGTCGTTGGCCGTCTCCTCCTCGCCGGCCTCGCGGGCCTCTTCGAGCAGTTTCTGCTGCTCGGTGGACAGGCCCCGCTCGATAGTTCGCCGCTGGCGTGCGGGAAGCAGTTCCGCGACTTCGTCGATGTCCATCTCCTGCAACTCGTCTAGCGTGTGACCGCGGAAGGTGAACTCACCCTCGCGGCCGGTTCTGTACTCGCCTTCGCTCATGTTAGTTCCCTCCTCGTCCCGTTCGTCGAGACGAGATGTCTCCGACCTTGCGGCCCGGCGGCGCGTTCCGCGAGACCGACTTCGGTCGGCCGGGGTGCTGGCGGCCACCGCCGCCGAACGGGTGGTCGACGGCGTTCATCGCGACGCCGCGCACGTTCGGCCACTTGGTGCCCCGCGCTTTCATCTTGTGGTGCTTGTTCCCGGCCTTGACCATCGGCTTCTCGGTCCGGCCGCCGCCGGCGACCACGCCGATGGTGGCCCGGCAGTCGGGCGAGAGCCGCTTGACCTCGCCGCTCGGGAGTTCGACGACCGCGGCGTCGCGGTCGTGGGTGATGAGGCTCGCGCTCACGCCGGACGCGCGGGCGAACTTCCCGCCGTCGCCCGGACTGCTCTCGACGTTACACACCGGGACGCCTTCCGGAATCTCGGCGAGCGGGAGCGTGTTGCCCTGCTTGATCTCGGCGCTGACGCCGATCTGGAGTTGCTCGCCGATCCCGACGCCCTCGGGCACGAGGATGAGCCGCTGGTCGCCGTCGTCGAACTCGACGGCCGCGACCGGCGCGCTCCGGGCCGGGTCGTGTTCGATGTCCACGACCGTCCCCGAGACCACGTCTCGCTCTTCGGGCTTTTTGTGCGTGAGGTCCGCCTTGTACCGGTGCGACGGGGCTCGGAACGTGGAGGTCCCGCGACCGCGTCGCTGTCCTTGAATTCGTCGTCCCATGTGTCAGAACACCCCGATTCTCGAGGCGACTTCCTGCGCGTCGTCGTCCTCCGAGAGTGTCACCGTGGCCTTCTTGTCGCCGTTCATGGTGACCTGCGTGTTGATCTTCTCGACGGTGACCTCGTACTGGTCCTCGATCTCCTCGCGGATCTCGGGCTTGTCGGCGTCGAGGTGGACGATGAACTGGAGCTTGTTCTTGAAGTCCATCTCGTTCATCGCCTTCTCGGTGACCCACGGGTACTCGATGATACCGCTCATCGGTCGGCCACCTCCTCGATCGCGCTCTCGGTCCAGACGGTGAGTCGGCCGGCGTCGGCGCCGGGCGCGAGGTCCTCGGTGTTGACCTCGCGGGCGGTCGCCACGTCGGCGCCTGCGAGGTTGCGGGCGGCCTTCGAGGGCTCGCTACTGGTCACGAACAGGACCGACCGGGGCGTGTTGTACTTCCGGCCGCGGGTCGTCCCCTGACCGGCCCGGATCGAGCGGTTCTCCTCGGCGCGCTCGACGTCGGCGTCTGCGCCGACCGCTTCGAGGAACGAGACGACTTCCTTGGTCTTCACGAGGTCCTCGAAGTCGTCGCTCACCACGAGCGGCAGGTCGAGGTCGTCGTCGAACTGATGGCCGCGCTCGGCCACGCGGTCGGCGTCGGCGGTCGCGGCGACCGCACTCCGCACCGCCTGCTTGCGCTCTTTGGTGTTGATGTCGAGCGAGCGATCCTTCTCTTCTTTCGGCGGGTGGGCCTTGCGACCCCCGACGGCCTGCGGGACCCGGGCGGCCTCGCCGTTCGTTCGGGGAACGTGGGCCATGCCCCGGCCGCTGCCGGGCGACTCCGCCGAGGTCCGCATCCCGGCGTAATCGTCGGCGCCGTAGTCCTGCTTTCGGTTTGCCTGAGCGGCGAGGACGGCGCGCTCGATGAGGTCCGTCCGGACGGTCGTCTCGAACACGTCCGGCAGGTCCACACTGCCGTCTTCCTCGCCGTCGAGGTTTCGGATAGTTGCTTGCATGGTTTATCCCTGGTTGGATTCGGTGCTCACGTACCGCACCTCGGGGTCGAGGCGCGGTTGGTCGTTCGGTCGGACGGCGGGACGGAAGCGCAGGAGGCGCTTGTCCGGGCCGGGCACCGAGCCTTTGACCAGCGCGTACTCGCCGTCGACCTCGCCGTAGTTGACGAAGCCGCCGTCGACGTTGATGTCGTCGCCCTCGCCGAGGTCGACGAGGCGCTTGTTGAGTTCGGTGCGCTGGTGGTAGCCGGTCTGGCCCTGCTGGGGGACGGTCGAGCGCACGCGGGAGGGGTTCCACGGGCCGAGGTTACCGATCCGGCGCCGCCAGCCCTGCCGGGCGTGCTTGCCCTTGCGCTTCTGGACGCCCCACCGCTTGACGGGGCCCTGCGTTCCTTTCCCTTTGGTCACGCCGCTGACGTCCATGTACTCGCCCGCGCGGAACACGTCGTTCATCGCGTGTTCCCCGCCGTCGTCGAGGAGATCGAGCGCGAAGTCGACGCGCTCGTCCAGCGACCCGCCGCCGACGCGAGTCTCCATCACGTCGGGCTTCTTCTTGGGGACGCTGGCGATCTCGCTCGGGACGGTGTGGGTGACGACCCGGAGGTCCGCGACGTCGCCGTCCGCGACTGCTTCGCGCAGTTCGTCGGCGGCGGCGTCGGTGTCGTACTCCTTCGGGATGTCGAGGGTGCGGTCGAGTTCCTCGTGGAACTCTCCGCCCCACACTTCCGTCAGCGGCTTCTTGCCGTACGGCGTCTGCTCGTAGGCTCGCAGTGCGACCGCTCGCATCGGCGGCGTCTCCACGATGGTGACGGGCACGGTCTCCTCCATCCCCTCGCGCGGGGAGTCGGACTCGTCGTTGACCATCACCACATGGGTCATGCCGGCCTTGTAACCCGCGAAGCCCTGGAGCGACGGACTGCCGTCGCCGTCGGGCCACGAGTTGAAGCGCGGAACCTCGCTGGCCGCACGCGTGCGGGGGCCGAACCCTAGCGAACCTTTTCGTGGTCTGCTTGTTTCTGGCATCGTATCACTTCTCTTTGAGGTTCAGGCAGGCGAGGGCGGCGAACATCGCTTCTTCAGTTCGCACGACCTCGCTGCCTTGATTCGGAACCGCGTTGACCCAGAGGTCGAACCGGCCGGGTGCGCCCGATTCGACTCCGGACTCCGCGTCCGCCTCGTCCTCGCGGCCGTCGCCCGGGTCGCCGAGCGAGTCGACCGAGAGGTCGAGTATCTCCGGCAGGCCGCGACCGGGCGAGCCGAAAGCGACGGTCATCCCGTCGTCGGCTGTGCGGCCGACCAGTTCGGTCAGCCGCCCGGTCGTCAGTTCGACCCCGTGGCGGGACGTCGCGATGCGAACGCCCGCGTCGTCGCGGTCGAGGGCCGCCGGGAGGTCCGTGCGCGTCACTCCGAACCCCGGGAGGGGTTCGTCGACGAGCTTCGCACGGACCGGACTTCGCGAAGAGATCCTGACGGTGACGCGCTCCCCCTCTTCGACCGCCATTTTCGGCGGTGCGACGAGGGAGATCGGGTGTTGCAGTCCGCAATTGACCCGAACGCGCCCTTCAGGTCCGACCTCGGTCACGATTCCCTGTCTTAACGACCCCGAACCCTCGGATTCGGAGCCGGTCAGCGACGGGCCGCGGAGCGGCGGTAGGACGCCCGCGTACTCCAGTTCGTCGCGCTTGCCGAATACCTCCTTTCGGAGGTAGGGCGGCGTCGCGGCGTATTCCAGCACGGTGCTTACGAACCCGCCGCCCCAGTGGCGTTCGCCGTCGGGGTCCGGAAAGACCCCGAGGCGATCGGCCCGGAACACCATCGCCGCGCGGGCGACGTAGCCGAGCTTGCGAGTTGCCTCGCGTTTGTCCTCGGCTTCCCGGACGAGGGACGACGGAACGAGTACGCTGACGGTCATACCGTGACGCTTCGACGGCTGGTCACTAGACTGTAGCGAATCGTACCGGCTTGGGTCGTAAAAGGGTGCCGCTTCTCGCCCGGCGATGGGAGGCGCTCACAAAGTCGCTCGCGGCGGAACTCGGCGATTGAACCGTGGTACCGGGCCTCGCTCTGCCCGCGATTCGGAAGCCTTATTTAGTATCCTCCGGTTATGTGTGAATGCAGACGAAGGCCCGCAGGGCGCCGGTAGTGTAGTGGTATCACGTGACCTTGCCATGGTCGCAACCTGGGTTCAAATCCCAGCCGGCGCACTTCTCTCCGATCCGCTTTTCGCCGAGTTACGTCTCCGACAGCCCCACCGTTCTCTCCCGCTTCGACAGACGCCCGAGAGCCCGTGGCGGTTCACGAGGACTCGCGCCGGGCGGCCACCACGGCGCCGACCAACGCGACGACCGTCGCGAGGAGTCCGAATCCCGGCGCCCCAGTGGTGGTTCCGCCGTCGCGGGTCGGGTCGTCGGTCGCGTCGGTTTCGGCGGTCGTCGGTTCCGGCGTCTCGGCCCGGTCTGCGGTCACCGCGAGCGTCCCCGCCGTGGCCCCGCCCACCGCGATCGAGCGCTCTCCGGGCGTCTCGAACGCCCGATCGAACCGAACGGCCTCGGTTTCGCCGGGCGCGAGCGTCACGTTCGCCGTCACAACGGTCTCGCCGTCGACCGCGAGCCCGACGCGTTCGATACCGGCCGCCGTCCCCGCGTTCTCGACGCTCGCTGTCACCGCGACCGCCTCGCCGACCCGCACCGACGAGGCGTTCAGGCCGGCGCTCCGCACCTCGAAGACTGGCTCGTCGAGCCCGACAGCGAAGGCGCCGGTGCCGGCGGCGCTCGCGGTGAATCGGTGGGCGCCGTCCCGCGTCCCGACGAGATCGGTGTCGAGTCGCCGCCAGTCGCCGTCGGCGTACCGGTACAGCGAGACGCCGGCCGGGGCGTCCGTGGTCGCGGTGTCCACCCCAAAGCTTACCCACACCGCGTCGAGTTCGCCGTCCGCGATGTACGTCGGCGTCGCGTTCAGGTAGCCGAGCGTCCGGCTCGCGTCCGCGAGCGCGGGAACGCCGGTCGGCGCCCCCGCGGAGGCGTCGAGACCGAGGAAGAATCGCGGCTCGGGCTCCGAGCTCGCCGGCGTGAGTCCGACCGTCCGGAACGCGACCTCGCCCCCGCGGAGGCCGTCGTCGAGCGTCACGCGACCGGGCGCGTCCGCGCGGGCGCTTACTATCTTTATCGTGGCGCTGGCGGCGTCGCGCTCGGTGACCTCGGCCCGGACTGACGGAGGCGGGACGGACCCGCCGCCAGACCCGCCTCCGCCGCCGGCGCCACCGCCGGTCTGCTCGGGCTCCGAGTCGGCGACGCCGAACGCGTGGGTGTAGGTCGCGCCGTTGCCGGCCTCGTCTTCGAGGACCAGTTCGATCGCGTGGTCGGACCCGTCGGCCAGCGAGTCGACGGTGTACGCGACCGCGTCGGCGGAGACGGTCGCGTCGGCGGTCACATCCGCGCCGTCGTACCGGACTCGCACGGCGTCGGGGTTCACGCCGGTCGCGTCGTCGGCGAGCGCGAACTCGAACCGGCGGCTGTCGGTGCCCGCCGGGAGTTCGGCGCCGTCGGCGGGCGAGGCCTCGACCACGCGCGGGGGCGTCTCGTCGCCGACGACCGCGAACGTGGTCGTCGCGTTCGCCGCGTTGCCCGCCTCGTCGACCACGCGGACGGTCGCGGCGTGGGTCCCGTAGTCGAACGCCCCGCCGTACCGGACGGCCTCGCTCGTGACGCTGGTCGCGGGAGCGTCGGTCACGCGCTCGCCGTCGACGAACAGTTCGACCGCGCTGGCGTTGACGGCCGAGCGGTCGTCGCCGTACTCGAACGCGACGGCCGGCACCCCACCGTCGCGCCGGTACTCGCCGCCGTCGGGCGCCCGACCGTCGATCGTCGGCGGGGTCTCGTCGGGCGCGACCGCGCCGTACGTCGAGAAGCGGGTGACGTTCGCGACCCAGTAGGCGTCCGTGGCGCCGTCCACCGTCACGTTCCGGACCGCGGTCGCACGCCGGTCCCAGCCGCCGGTCGCCGGGTCGCGGTAGCGTACCTCGACGTCGCCGGGTGCGACGCCGGGCGGGAGTCGGGACTCGTCGACGGGGATTCCGACGGTTGCGTTCGCGAGCGCGCCGGACACCGCCGAGTCGAGATCGCCGTTCAGAAAGCCCAGCCCGGTCAGTCCGGGTTCGAGCGGCGCGAGCGCCGACCCGCTCTGGGTCAGAGTCACCGAGCCGTTCGTACCCCGGTCGGTCCGGAGTCGGACGAACGCGTCCGACCCCGCCGGCGAGACCGTCGCCGGGCGACCGGGGCTGGCGTCGACCGCCGCGACGCTCGCGTTCGAGACCGCGCGACCGGGGTTGCCGGCGCGGTCGGTGGCGGTCGCGGTCACGCCGTAGCCGGCGTCGCCGTCCGCGAGCGAGACGGTCCCGGCCCACTCGCGGTCGCCGGTCGCGTTCAGCGCCACGTCGGTCGCCGTGCCGTTCGGACGTTCGACCGTCGCCTCGGGCGTCGACGCCAGCGGCTCGTCGGCCGAGACGGTCACCCGGCCGGTCGCGTCGTCGACCCGGGTCAGCGTCGCGCCGAGCGCCGGGGGCTCGCGATCGAGCGCGACCGTTCCCGCCGGGGCGGTGCGGTTCTCGTTGCCGAACCGGTCGCGGGCGAGCGCCCGGACCGAGTAGGTGCCGTCGTCGGGCAGGTCGGTCAGGTCGCCGTCGACCGCCCAGTCGCCGTCGGGCGTCCGGGCGGCGGGGAGTTCGGTCCGGTAGTTCGCGAACGCCGCCGACAGCCCGAGCGAGACGTTCCCGACCGCCCCGGCGGCGTCGTCGGCCGTGACGTTCGCCGACACCGTGCCGTTGGTGTGGATCGAGCCGTCGGTCGCGGTCGACCCGTCGGCCCCGAGCGACGCGACCGCGACGGCCGGTCCCCGAGCGTCGACCCGGACGGCGTCGAAGACGGTCGACTCCATCGCGTTGCCCCGGTCGTCGGTCGCGGCGACCGCGAGGTCAACCCGGCCGAGATGCCCCGCCGCCACTCGGAAGGTCGCCTCGTAGACCGCGGCGTCGCCCGGCGCGTCGACGCGCTCGACCGACCCCGCGGTCCAGCCCGTCGGATCGTCGCCCGCCGGGGCCGAGTCGCCGCCGAACGGGACCGCCTCGGCGTCGGTCGCCAGCCACGCCTCCGCGCGCTCTGCGTCGCCGTCGACCGCGAACCGCACCCGGAGGTCTCGGCCGGCGGTGTTGTTCGCCGACAGCTCGCGGACCGCGAGCGAGCGGAGCCCCGGCGGCGTGTCGTCGTCGCCCGGCGCGTAGGTCGCGCGGTGGGTGGTCACGGTCCGGGTCGAGAGCGGGGTCGCGCCGTTCCGGCCGACGACCGTGAGTTCGAGATCGGCGCCGGGGGCGATCTCGACGCCCGGGTCTCGCCACGCCGGCGCGCCCCCGAGCTCTCGGGAGAGCCTCTCGCGGCCGTCGACCCGGACCCGGATCGAGTCCGCGCGACCGTCCGCGAACCGGTGGCCGTCCCCGTCGGTCTGGCCGGCCGCGCGATATCGGAGGTCGCCGTCGTCGACGGTCCACCGGAGGCTCCCGAGGAACGGGTGGCGGTTGAACGCGACCTCGCTGGTCGCGTTCGGCCCGTGGAAGCCGGTCGCCGACGGGGTCAGCCGCCACTCGTCGCCGGACGCGCCGATCGCGTGGTCGTCGACGCCGTCGGTGAGATACACCGTCTGGGTCCGGCGGTCGCCGACGCCCCCGACGACGGCGTGGGTGAACTCGCCCGCAGTCGCCCGCATCGTCGCCTCGTACGAGCCGTCCCGGCTCGCCCGCCGGTAGGTCACGTTCTTCGCCGCGAGCGCGTCGGGGTCGACGGTCGTCGTCCGACCCCCGTCGACGCCGTCGACCTCGTGGAGTAGGTGGTAGACCGCGGCCGCGTCGAACGCGGCCCCGTCCCCGGAGCCGTTCGAGACCAACAGGCGGCCCACGGTGGCGTTCAGCGCCGAGTCCGGCCCGAACCGGACCGCCGGCGCGTCCGGGTTCGGGGCGGTGATGGAGCCGCCGTACGTCCGGCCCGACGCGGTGGTCGCGGCGTAGTCGACGGTCACGTTCCGGGTCGCGACCGGGCCGATTTCGCCGGTGTCGAGGTCGTGGCGGACCGTCTCGGTCTCGTTCAGGACGACCCGCTCGTCGCCGTCGACGGTCAGCGTCCGCTCGAACACGATCGGTTCGCCGGTCCGCTCGTCGCGGCCCGACGAGAGGAGCCGGTAGGTCCCGCCGCCGACCGCGTGGTAGGTGGTCGACGAGCCGTTCAGCCGGACGAGCCCGTCCCGGCCGGTGAGCTTCGACCGGCCCGGTCGGTCGGCGAACAGCCAGACGCGGTCGCCCGCCGTCGAGGTGTTCGGGACCGGCGCCTTCTCGACGGTGATCGCGTGTTCGCGGACGAACCCGAAGACGACGGTGTGGTTTCCGACCGAGAGCCGCCCGGAGTAGGTGCCCGGCGACGCGTCGCCGGCGTCGACCGCGAGACGGAGGTGTGCGGTCTCGCCGGGGTCGACCGAGACGGTCGAGCGGTTCACCGAAACCGGCGCCGCGTCGCCGTCTCGGACGTCGGTCGCGGCGGCGTCGGCGTCGACGGTCGTCGTCTCGTCGCCGGTGTTGGTGAGCTTCACGGTCCGGGCGGCGTCGTCGCCGCGCCGAAGGGTGCCGAAGTCGACGGTGGCGGGCGCGACCGCCAGTTCAGAGCCGAGCGCCTCGGTGGCGTTCAGGACGCCCGCCCCCTGCGTGTAGACGTCTGGCCCGGAGAGTGGGTCGGCCGTCGCCGTCAGGACGCCCCGGATCCGGGCGGGCGACCAGTCGGGGTTGTCCTCGAGGAGGAGCGCGGCGACCCCGCTGACCGCCGGGGCGGCCATGCTCGTGCCCGTCTTGCGCGCGAAGCCGTCGGTGCCGGCCGCCGCGCTGACGACGCCCCAGCCCGGGGCGACCAGATCGGGCTTGAGGTAGTAGCCGTACTTGGTGGGCCCGCGCGAGGAGAAGCCCGGAATCCCGTCGTCGTCGACGCTCGCGCCGACCGTGAGCGCCCGCGACTGGATGCCGGGCGTAGTGACGGTGCCGTACGCGTCGCCGCCGTTACCCGCGGACGTGACCACCACGGCGCCGCGATCGGTCGCGCTGTCGACCGCCTCAGTGTAACGGTCGTCGGACCGCTCGGAGCCGACGCTCCCGCCGAGGCTCACGCTGACGACGTCGGCGCCGCTGTCGACGGCGTACTCCATCCCAGCGAGGATCCACGAGGTGTACCCCCACCCGTCCTCGGTCAGCACCCGGGCGTCGATCAGGCTGGCGTCGGGCGCCATCCCGGTGTAGGTCTCGTCGTCGCTGGCGACGATGCCGGCGACGTGCGTGCCGTGACCGTTGGGATCGTCGGTCCGGCCCTCGTAGGTGAAATCGCGCTCGGCGACCACCCGGTCGATCGCGGGGTGATCGTCGTCGATGCCGCTGTCGACGACCGCCACCGTGACCCCGTCGCCGGTCGCGCCGTAGGTCCGGCGGGCCCGCGTCGCGCCGACCGCTTCGTCGGCGTCGCGCAGGTCGAGGCGGTGTTTCGCGTCGAGGGTCACGCGAGCGACGGCGTCGTCGGCCGCGAACCGCCGGGCGGCCCGTCGGGCCCGCGCCTTCCCGACGGTCGCGGCCGCGGCCCCGATGCTGTCGAGGGTCGCCCGCGGTCGGACGCCCTCGACCGCCTCGAGCGTGTCGGCCGGAGTTCGCTCCTCGGCCGTCGGGCCCGGCCGGTCGGGGCCGCTGACGATGACCGGGATAGCGTCGGTCTCGGCGTCGGTCAGGTTCTGTCGAACGAGGAGATCGACGTCGAACAGCCGGCGGCCGAACGTCTCGAAGTCGACTCCCGCGGGGTAGACGTAGGTGGCGTCGCCGGTCGTCACCTTCCGCATTCGGTCGTCGCTGGCGACCCGGTATCGGGTCCCGTTCGCGGTCTCGACCGCGGTCACGGTCTGGCCGGTGACGAGGGTCACGTCGGTCCGGTTCGCGCCCGTCGGGGACTCCGAGTCGTTCGCGCCGATGATCTCGACGTCGGCGGTCTCGTTGACCCCCGGCGGGCGCGGAATGCCCTCGGAGGCGGTCGCGTCCGGTCCGAGTCCGGCCGGCGGGGCGGTGACAGCCGTCGCCGCGCGGTCGGCGGCGGCCGGCGCGCCACCGGTCGGGGCCGGCGCCGCGAACGCCGGAACCGCGGCGCTGGTCACGAGTACCGCGACGAACGCGAGCGTCGCCGCGAGCCGTCGCGCCCGCGGACGGGGCCGGTCGCTCATTCGAGTGATCGACGGCAGGTCCCACTACGTATATTTAAATACTTTCCTTCAATTAGAAACTAAATTCTGATATGAAACCTGACTTACCGCCGGGCGGTCGCCGCCCCGGACGCGAGGCGACCCCGGAGCGGTCGCGCGGCGGTATCTTGAACTGGCTCGGGCGCGCGTAGTCCGGTATGACGACGATCGGTTTCCTGAGCGTCGCACCAGTCACCGAAGGTAGCATGGCCGGGGAGGTCGCCAAGGCGGTCGCCGCGCTCGATGACTTCGAGGTCTCCTACGAGACGACGCCGATGGGGACCACGATCGAGGCAGACTCGGTCGACGAGCTGTTCGCGGCCGCACAGGCCGCCCACGAGGCGGTCGACGGCGACCGGGTGAGCACGTTCCTCAAGATCGACGACAAGCGAGTGCGCGACCAGCGCGCCGGCGAGAAGGTCGACGCCGTCGAGGACGCGCTGGGCCGCGAGGCGAGACGCGACCGATAACACCTCGCGGGCGCCGAACGCCCGCGCGAGCCAGACTGAAAACTGTTTACCGGATCGCGCCCAACCCACGTCCATGGACAGTCTCAATCGCAACGCGCTCGAACTCGCCGACGAAGCGCTCGATTTCGCCGAGGAACTCGACATCGGCGCCCACGAACTCGACAACGGCGCGACGGTGCTCGACTTCGGCCACGAGTTCGACGCCGGCGTCGAGGCCGGCCTCCTGCTCGCGGAGCTCCAGACCGGCGGGCTCGCCACGGTCCAGAGCCGGCTCGACGACGTGGCCGACGCCCCGTTGCCCCACGTCGAGCTCTCGACCGACCATCCCGCGCTGGCGTTGCTGTGCGCCCAGAAGGCCGGCTGGGAGGTCGCGACCGACGACTTCGAAGGCCTCGGGAGCGGGCCGGCCCGCGCGCTGGTCGCCGACGAAGAGGAGTTCGCCCGGGTGGGCTACCGCGACGAGTTCGAGTTCGCGGTGCTGGCGGTCGAGAGCGACGACTACCCGACGGCGTCGGTCGCCGACCACGTCGCGGACCTGACCGGCGTCGAGCCGTCGAGCGTCTTCCTCCCGACGGCGCCGACCGCGAGCCTCGCCGGGAGCGTCAGCGTCGCGGCCCGCGCAGCCGAGATGGCGGTGTTCCGGCTCTCGGAGTTGGGCTACGACCCCCTCGACGTGGTGAACGCGACGGGGTCGGCGCCGGTCGCGCCGGTCGCGGACGA
The DNA here is from genome assembly GCF_004765795.1 of Halorussus marinus. Classification (GTDB taxonomy): domain Archaea; phylum Halobacteriota; class Halobacteria; order Halobacteriales; family Haladaptataceae; genus Halorussus; species Halorussus marinus. The sequence continues at coordinate 128,249 of NZ_SBIV01000006.1, read as the reverse complement.
CGAGCAGACCGCCATCGCTCGCACCAACGACGCGCTGGCGTACGGCGGTCGGGTCCACCTCACCGTCCGCGAGGAGTTCGACCGGTTCGACGAGATCGTCTCGACCGCGACCGACGAGTACGGCACGCGGTTCGCCGACATCTTCGAGTCGGTCGACTGGGACTTCTACGAGGTCGACGAGAGCGTCTTCGCGCCCGCGCGGGCGACGGTCAACGTGATCGGCGGCGACACCCACGTCGTCGGCGGGCGCGACGAACGACTGCTGGCCGAGAGCTTCGGCCTCGGGGACTGATGCGTTTCAAGCTCGTCCCCGAACCGCCCGCCGATCTCGACTCCGTGGCCGAGGCCCAGCGGGCGGTCCCGCTCGTTCCCGGCACCGAGGACGACTGCTGTGCCCGACTGCTCGACCGGACCGACCTCCAGATGCGAGACGAGGCCCGGACGTGGCTCACCTTCCTCCGGGCGCTCGGGTTGGCCGAGGAGACCGACTCGGGGTTCGTACGGCTCCGCCGGGACCCCGACCCCGAGTACCTCCGCGAGCGGTTCCGCGACCACGTCTTCGGCGCGCCAGCGATCCTCGCGGCGTTAGACGACGCCGACGAGCCCCTCTCCGTGGAGGCGGCTTTCGAGCGGTTCCGCGACGAGGTGCCGACGTGGGAACACCACAAGAACCCGAACTCGTGGGAACAGCTCTGGCGCGAGCGAGTCGGGCACATCCTGGAGTGGTGCGTGCTCCTCGGACTGGCCGAGCGCGCCGACGGCGGCTACCGCGGGCCGTAACCCGCGGCGACGACGAACCCATCAGTATGACGAGCGACGACCCACACCCGAACGACGACCCGCATCCGAACGACGACCGCGCGGCGTCGACTTCCGACTCGCCCGCCGACGCGGTCCTGTTCGACCTCGACGGCACCCTCGTCGAGTACGACCGCTCGCCGACCGAACTGCTCGAAGTCGCCTTCGAGGCGGCGGGCGTCGAGCCCTTCTTCGGCGCCGAAGCGTACCTCGAACGGTTCGGCGACCACCTCGGACCGGGCGTCTCGATCGCGGAGGGCCGGGCGGCCTGCTTTGCCGACCTCGCCGAGCGCCGCGGGCGCGACCCCGCCCTCGGCCGGCGGGTCGCCGCGGCCTACGCGGCCGAGCGCGACCAGACCCGGGTGTCGACGCTACCGGGCGCGGTCGAGGCCCTCGACGCGCTCGGGGCGGACCACGCGCTCGGCGTGGTGACCAACGGGCCGCCGGAGATGCAGACGACGAAGCTAGAAGCCGCGGGGCTCGCCGACCGCTTCGAGACGATCGTGTTCGCGGGCCACGACGCTCCGCCCAAACCCGACCCCGAGCCGTTCGACCGCGCGCTCGACGCGCTGGGAATCCCGGCCGGCCGCGCCGTCCACGTCGGCAACTCCCTGTCCTCGGACGTCGCGGGCGCCCACGCCGCGGGACTGCGGTCGGTCTGGGTGCCGGCCGAGTCGGACGCGGACCCCGACCCGGCGCCCCACTACTCGCTCGTGTCGCTGGCGGAGTTGCGCGACGCGCCGTGGTGAGCCCGGCGGCTCACCGCGGGACTACCGGTCGATCGCGTTCGCGGCGACCATCACGACGCCGATCGCCGCCAGCGCTAGCGAGAGGACGCCGCCGTCGGCCGCGAAGTACTCGTAGGTACCCCAGACCGCGACCCCCGAAAAGAACGCGAGCCGCCAGCCGCGGGTCCCCATCGAGTCCCGAAGGACCGCGAACAACAACAGCCCTGTGAGGTAGACCCCGAACAGCGCCGAGAGCACTCCCTCGCCCTCGAGCACCGCGCCGTAGACCCCGAAGGCGCTCAGGACGAACAGCGCGGTGACGAACACGCCGACGGCGATCTCGACGGCTCTGTCGCGGTTCACAAACGTAGTGCTCGCTCGCCCTACAAAAACCACGCGATCAGGAGGGGTCGAGGTCGGTGACGGTGCCGACGCCCTTGCTCTGGCCCTCGCGGAACACGAACCGCTGGCCCTCCTCGAAGAGGTACGACCGGAACTTGAATCGGACGCGCGTTTTACCCGAGTCGCCGGGAAGCAGTTGGCCGCCCTCGGGGTGGAACTGCGCGGCCTCGCTGATCGTTTCGAGGTGGACCACCGGCTCGTAGCCGTCGCGGATCCGGGTGGGGTGGTTGAGCACCACGACCTCGGCCTCGAACTCCCGGACGGGCTCGGGCTCGGAGCCGGCCGGCACGAGCACCATCCCGCGCTCGATGTCGGCCTCTTGGACGCCCTTCAGCGCGATGCCGACGATCCGGCCGGCCGTCGCCCGATCGACCCGGTGGTAGTGCATCTCGATCGACCGCACCTCGACTTCCCGGAACTCGCCGTCGGCCATCGGCCCGAGCAGGAGTTCGTCGCCCGCCTCGACCTCTCCGGCCATGATGGTGCCCGACGCGACCGCTCCCACGCCGGTGACCGAGTAGCTCCGGTCGATGTACATCCGGAACTCCCCGGCGTCGGCGGTGGTTTTGGGGAGGCGCTCGAACAGCTCGTCGAGGGTGTCGAGCCCCGTCATCGTGACCGCGCTGGTAGTGAGCACCGGGACCACGCTCTCGTCGATCTCCTCGACCGCGGCGTCGACGCCGTAGCGCTCGATCCGGAGCGGGGTCTTGCCCGCGTCCCGGAGCAGGCGCTCGACCGCCCGCTCGACCTCGGCGAGGCGGTCGTCGGTGACCGCGTCGGCCTTGGTGATCGCGACGATGGTCGGGAGTTCGGTCGCGAGCAACACCCCGAGGTGCTCGCGGGTCGTCTTCGTGGGGCCGTCGTCGGCCGCCACGGTCAGCAGGCCGTAGTCGAGCTTCTGACCCACCAGCCCCCGGATCGTGGTCCGGAGCCACGGCTCGTGGCCGACGGTGTCGACGAACGACACCAGCCGATCGGACTCCTCGACCACCCGGGCGCGGTCGGACTTCCGGTGGGGGTTGTCCATCCGGACCGGCCCCTCGCCGTCGAAGCCGTAGACGCCGTACGAGAGGTCGGCCGAGAGCCCCCGCTCGACCTCGTGGGGCTGGACGTCGAGGTAGCCCCGGGTGCCGCCCTCGCCGTCGTCGGCCTGCCCGGTCACCAGCGACCCGACCAGCGTGGACTTGCCGTGGTCGACGTGGCCCGCGGTCCCGACGACGATGTGGTCGCTGTCGGTGTCGAGCATCGCGCCCTCCCGGATCGTCGCCACGCCGACGAGGCCGTCGGCCCCGCCGTCGCGGTTGGTCGCCACCGACCCGTCGTCGTCGATCCCCCACGTCTGGACGTCCTCGATGTGGGCGCCCGCCTCCTCGGCGAGCAGGCTCAGCACGTCCATCGACTCCGAGAAGGCGTCGTGGCTGATTCCCGCGATCCCGCCGTCGTCGGTGACGCCGACCACGTAAGTGGCCTCGCCGTCGCCCGACAGCACGCGGTGTCTGAGCTGTGCCGCCAGACTCTCCATCCGACCGTCCCCGAGGTGGAGGTCTCTGGTGAGTCGCTCCTTGAACTCGACGCTGCCGCCCTCTCGCTCGCCGCGATCGAGAGCGCGTTGCAACGTGGCCCGGTTAGGGCACATACCGCGCGATTAGGCCGGAGTCGGCAAAAGCCTTGCCCGGAGTGTGAGGCGCAGTACCACGGGTTCGGGGAGTCACCGCGCGGTCACGTTCGTCGAGATGGCGGTGTCGCGCTCGAACTCGACGGCCACCGTCGCGTCGGTCGCGTTCTGGTCGTACACGAGCGTGCCGCCCGAAACCCCCTCGGGAACCACGAACACGGTCCAGACCACGCGGTTCGATGTCGGCCCCATCGGGAGGTCGACGAAGCCGTCGTGGTCGGCCAGCGTCTGGTTGTCGTAGGTCGTGCCGTTGGCTCGGAACCGGAACGCGGCCTGTCGTAACGGCGTCTGTGTTTCGCCGGTGTTGTTGACCGACATCCGAACCACGACGAACCGGGTCCCCTCGGGCGCCCGGTAGGCCAACTCGTCGGACTCGTTGGGGTCGATCGTGTCGGTCGTCGCGGCGTTCCACGCGACGTAGAGGCTGGCGTTCGCCCCCTCGGGGGAGACCGACTCGGCGGTGATGTCGTCGCCGCCCCCGCCGATGAACGGGATCGACGGTACGCCGAGCACCCCGGCCGCGACGATCGCGACCGCGACGACCACCGCGAGTGCGAGCCCCCGCGAGTCGACCCCGCCGGCGAGGCCCGAGACGCGCCCGACCGCGGTCTCGGCGATCGCCCGGACTCGGTCGACCGGCGACCCGCCGTCCGATCCGCCTCCGGTCGCGCCCCCGGCGTGGCGTTCGAGCAGATCGGTCATGTCGCGACGCTCTAGGAACGTCATCACGCCCTCACCGTCGAGCAGTTTGATCTGGGTCCCCTGGGCGGCCTTCTCGGCGTGGTCGGAGGCCGACCCCGCCGAGACGATGGCGGCCTCGTCGACACCGTACTCCCGACAGAGTTTGACGAACTGCTGGACCTGCTTGCCGCCGACCTCGCCGGCCGAGGCCGGGATCGCCCAGAGCAGTCCCTCGTCGCCGGTCTCGGGGCGCTGGACCGCGACGAACGTCCGACCGTCGTCGGTCTTGACCTGCGTCTCCCAGCCCTGCTGGTCCCAGAGGGCCGCCACGAACTGCCCGAACTCCGACTGGTCCATTTCCTGCAACATGGTAGTCACCGCGGGGACTGCGTTCGATCTCACATCCGCAGGCCCCGTATAAAAAACATCACCCCTGCGACCGAATACGAAAGCGAGACAACCGACAGTCGCGGAGGATTTGGATCGCCAAGAGAGCAGTAGTCGTTTTGCAGGAACTGAGAGGTCCCATCTCGGAACTGCCGAGACACTGATATTTAGCACGTCCCCGCGGTCGGCCCGCCGACCCCGGATCGTCTACTCCCGGAGGCGCTCGTAGGCGTCGTTGACCCGTTTGAACGCCTCCTCGTCGCCGCCCTCGCGGTCCGGGTGGACCGACTTCACGCGCTCGCGGTACGCCTCCCGGACCGCCTCCTCGTCGGCGTCGGCGTCGAGGCCGAGCGTTCGGTACGCCTCGGCCGCGGTCGGGCCGGCGTCGGTCCGGGGGCCGGCCGCCCCGCGAGTCCGGCGGCGACGGCCGCCCCCGGCCTCGCGGTCGCCGAACCCGCCCCGGCGTCCCGAGAACGACTCTCGCGGGCCGGCGCCGAACCCCCCGGCCTCGGTCCCGCGGTCACGATATTGGCCTGCCCGCCCGCGCTCGACGCGCTCGCGGAGTCGACCGCTCGCCTGGTACCACACCAGATACGCGGCCGCGCCGAACGGGAGCGCCACCCCCAGCAGGGCCGGCGAGTAGACGAACGCCAGCACGAACTGGAGCGTGGCGATGCCCGCGAGCACCGCCGCCAGTCCGAACAGGAACCGCGTTCGGTTCACAGTTCGACGTTGGCGCCCATCCCCGTAAGCGTCTCGCTACCGGCGGTCGGGCCGACGGTCTGCCGGCGCGGAATTTAAGTGGGCGCGGCGTCGACTCGGACGCACGGCGTTTTGCGAACCGGCTCCGAGCAGGTGACCGGCCGGAGTCGCCCGATGATGCCGTCCGGCGGAGGGCGCTCGAACGCGACTCGCAGGAGGACCGCGCCCGTTCGACTCCTCGCGGCCCGACCGGCCGCGGGGCGCCGGTCCTTCTGCTCTCTTGCCCCGAGTCCGACCGCCCGCCGAGCCGCGCGAGTATAGCAAGACCCATCCCAGACAGACACGAACCGTGGGGTACCGATGAACGAGAGCGCCGAGCGAACCAAAGTCGAGTGGCGCGAGTGGGGCGCCGACGCCTTCGAGGAGGCCCGAGCGGCCGACAAGCCCGTCCTGCTCTCGCTGTCTGCGACGTGGTGTTCGTGGTGTCACCGGATGGACCGGGAGGCCTACAGCAACCCCATGGTCGCGGCCAACGTCAACGATTCGTTCGTCCCGATTCGGGTCGACATCGACCGCCAGCCGCGGGTCCGCGAGCGGTACAACGTCGGCGGGTTCCCCTCGAACGTGTTTCTCACCCCCGAGGGCGAGACGCTGACCGGCGCGACCTACCTCGGAGTCGACGGCATGCGGCAGGTCGTCGAGCGCGTCCGGGACCTCTGGACCCACAAGGGTCGGGACGCCGCCCGGGTCCCGCGAAGCCTGCGCGAGGACCCGCCCGCCGGCGAGCTGTCGCCGGAGATCGAGCGGCTGGTCGCGGGCCAGCTCGGCGAGAAGTTCGACGACCAGTTCGGCGGGTGGGGCGACAGCGAGAAGTTCCCGCTCGCCCGCACCGCGGAGTTCGCCCTGAAGCGCGAGCGCGAGCAGGCGCTGGCGAGCCTCACGGCGGTCCGCGAGCACCTCTTCGACGACTACGACGGTGGGTTCTTCCGGTTCGCCGAGGGGCGAGACTGGACCGACGTCCACCACGAGAAACTGCTGTCGACCAACGCCGCGCTCGTCCGGGCGTTCGCCGAGGCGTACCTCTACACCGGCGAGGCGGAGTACCGCGAGCCCGCCGACCGGACGGTCGAGTACCTCACGACGACGCTCTGGACGGGCGAGTCGTTCGCCGGGAGTCAGGCGCCCGGCGACGAGCCAGACGCCCCGGACGACTCCGAGAGCGAGGCCGACGAGCCGGGCTACTACGACCGGCCGGCGAGCGACCGCGAGGCCGCCGACCCGCCGGCGGTCGACGCCACCGCGTTCGCGGACTGGAACGCGATGGCCGCCGACGCGCTGTTGACCCTCCACGCGTACACCGACGACGAGCGCGCCCGGACGTACGCCGAGCGCGCGCTCGATCACGTCCTCGACGAACTGGTCGCGGACGGCGCGATCACCCACTTTCGGGCCGACGGTCGGACCGGCGAGACCGACCTGCTCGCCGACCACGCCCACCTCCTCGGCGCGCTGACGACCGCCCGACAGGTGACCGGCGACGCGGCGTCCCTCGGGGCCGCCCGCGAGGTTGCCGACCGCGCGCTCGAGGCGCTCCGGGACGAGGACACCGGGGCGTTCGTCGACGGTCCCCGGTCGGGGCCGGGACTGCTCGACCGACCGCTCCGACCGCTCGACGGCAACGCCGAACTCGCGGACGCGCTGATCGACCTCGCGATCCTGTCGGGCGAGGACCGCTACCGCGAGGCCGCCGCCGAAGCGGTCGCGGCGTTCGCGGGCGCGGCCGACCGCTTCGGGGTGCAGGTCGCGAGCTACGCGACCGCGGCCGCCCGGCTCTGCCGAGAGCCGCTCGTGATCGAGGTCGCCGACCCGGCGGGGTCGGACCTCCACCGGGCCGCGCTCCGGGTCGCCGACCACGAGAAGGTCGTGATCCCGGCGGTCGGAGAGCTCCGGGACCGCGAGTACGAGGCCGGGACCGCTCACGTCGTCGTCGACGGCGAGCGAGCGGGGACCGCGAGCGACCCCGCGCAACTGAGCCAACTCGTCGGCGAGGCGACCCAGTAGCCCCGGATCAACAAACGGGCCGGGAGTTTATATGTCGGGAGCGTAATGTCGAGGCGTATGGCGAGTCTACGAGACCTCGGCCTCTCCGAGTACGAATCTCGGTCCTACCGATCGCTTCTCGACGCGGGGCCGACAACTGCAAAAGAGTTGTCACGCGCGAGCGACGTCCCGATGGGACGCATCTACGACGTCCTCTCCAGCCTCGAAACCCACAGCCTGGTGCGGTCCCAGAGCGCGAGCCGCCCGAAAAAGTACGTCGCGGTCGAGCCCGAGACCGCGCTCAACCGACTACTGGAGGACAAGCTCGCGGAGTTAGAGGAGCAGGCCGAGCAGTACGAGGAGATCGTCGACACCCTCACCGACGAGCTCGAGGCCGCCGAGCCCCTCGAAGAGCAGTTCTGGACCGCGTCGGTGGGCGCCGAGGAGTCGGTCGACCTGCTGATCGAGCGCCTCGACGCCGCGGACCGCCGGATCGTGATGGTGGTCGGGCGGTCGTCGGCCCAGTTCGACCTCGGGAGCGTGGGCGACCGGGTGGCCGAACACCTCGAAGCCGCGCTCGACCGGGGGGTCGAGATCTCGCTGTTGATGGCGCCGGATCTCGTCGACACCCTCCCGCCGAGCGTCGGCAGGCGCTACACCGAGCGCCTCGCCGACCGCTCGACGTTCGCGGTCCGCACCGTCGACGGGCTCCGGGGGACGTTCAACCTCATCGACAGCGTGGAGGTCTGTATCGAGGTCGTCAACCCCCTGAACCCGGGCGAGCCGTTCGCGATGATCGACCTCAAGGACCCCGAGTTCGCCGCGGACGTCCGCGAGGAGTTCGCCCCCCGATGGGAGGCGGCCGAACCGCTCTCTATCGGCGGCTCGTGAGCCGGCGGGGCTCTCAGATCCGGTAGAGCCGCGTCGTCCAGAACGCGCCGAACGCGTCGTCGAGCGCCGCCTCCGGGTCGCCGGTCGCGTCCACGGCCGCGGTCGCGTCCGCGCGGTCGTCGAACTCCCCCAAGAGCGTCGACTCGCCCACGACGAACAGGCGGTCGGCGTCGACCGCCGCCAGCGCCGCCTCGGCCTGTTCGAGGTGCTCGTCGATCTGGGCGTCCCGGCGGCGCTCGAATCGGCCCTGCGAGAAGCCGCCCTTCGAGTGGTCGGCTTTCACGTCGCTCTCGAACCCCTCGAAGTCGACCCGCTCGCGGCCCTGGTAGGTGCCGACCGCGAACAGATCCGAGCGCACGAGCGCGAGCGCGAACCGACCGGTCGGGAGGAACCACTTCCGTTCGAGTCGGAAGCCCGCGTCCCACTCGGCGAACGGGGCGGGCGCGACCGGGGGCGCGAGCGCCGCGCTCACGAGGCCGGCGTCGTCGGCCACCGCGAGACAGGGCCGGGCCCGGTCGACCAGCGCGGCCCGATCGCCAAAGGCCTCCTCGACCGCGTCGGGGCGGGAGCCGCCCGCACCGACCATCGCGGTCAGCGCGCCCTCCGGGTCGGTCTCGACCGATTCGAGCCGCGAGAGGACCTCGTCGAGTCGGTCGCCCCGCACCGTCTCGACGCCGCGGAACTCCAGATCGGGGGCGTCGCTCTCGGTGCGCTCGACCCGGTCTTCGAGCTCGGCGATGCGGTCTTCGAGGCGGTTGACCCGCTCCTCGGCCGCCTGCCGCGCGGTGGCGGCCTCCGCCCGGCGCTCCTCCTCGGCCTCCGCGCGGCGTTCGAGGTGGCGCTTTTCCTCTTCGAGTTCCTCGATGCGCTCTTTGAGCCGTGCGCGCCCGAGCAGTCGGTCGAGCATTCGCCGAAAGGGCGCACGCGGGCGCCTTGTAGTTTCTGCTTGCGCCGGGGGCGTCGCCGGCCCGCGACTCTCGGGTGGTGTCGGTGTCGCCGGACATCGGCTCTCGGGCGCTATTATCTATATATCATATGGTATTGAATATATATTATGTGCGTCATCCTTATATCTCTCTGCCCGGTAGTCCCGATCGAGATGCGAACCGAAGACCGGGGGCGACCCGAAACGGAGTACGGGACGAACGCCGACGGCGCCGAGACCTCGACGACGTGCGAGTCCGCGGGCGCCCGAACGCTCGCTCGCTTCGCCCGCCCGCGAGCCGACACCGAGACGGCGCTGGCGGTCGTCTCGGACCCGCACGTCTCGACCGCGAAGACGGGGACTTGGAAAGCGTTCCACCGGACAGAGGCCCGACTCCGGGCCGCGCTGGCCGACGCCGACGCGCGCGGGGTCGACGGCGTCGTTCTCACGGGCGACCTCACCGAGGACGGCCGGCCGGACGACGTCGAGCGAGTCGCCGACCTCCTCGGAGCGCTGGACGCGCCGTTCGTCGCGGTGCCGGGCAACCACGACGTTCCCAAGGCGTTCGACGAGCACGAGACGCCGCCCGTGGCTTCGTTCGAGGCCCGGTTCACGCCCGACGGGCTCCCGTTCCGGGCGCGGCTCGGCGGCGTCGACGTGCTGGGACTCGACAGTGCGACGGCGCCTGACGGCGAACTCGACGCGACCCACGACGGCGAGATCTCGGCCGGCCAGCGCGAGTGGCTCGACGGCGCACTCGCCGACGCCGAGGCCCCGCTCGTCGTCTCGCACCACAACCTCCCGGGGCTGGACGCGCGGGTGGGCGCCGACGGCTACGCGCCTCACCCGCCGGTCGGGGACGCGACCGCGTTCGCCGACGCGCTCGCGGGCCACGACGCGCTGCACGTCTCGGGACACGTCCACCTCCCGGCGGCGATGTCGGGCGACTTCCGGGGGCTGATCTGCCCGCCGCTGTCGTCGTTCCCGCAGGCCTACGTGCTCGCGGAGATCGGTCCCGGAGGGACGACGCTCCGACAGGTCCCGGTCGCCGACGAGGCGGGACTCGCCGAGGCCCGCGAGCTCGCGCGGGATCACTCGACCCGGAGCGCGGACGTCTGCGAGATGGTCGAGGCCCAACTGGCGGACCTACCGCTGGTCGACGAGCGATAGATCGGGAGAACAGAAGGGGTAGCCGGATCAGTCGGCGGCCACGGGCGTTCGACAGTCGGCCAGCTCCAGCACGTCGTCGAAAAAGCCCAGCGAGTCGTTCGGGCCGGGGTTGGCCTCGGGGTGGTACTGGCGGGTCAACACGTCGAGGGCGTCGCTTTCGAGCCCCTCGGGCGTGTCGTCGTTGACGTTGACCTGCGTGACTTCGAGCTCGCCGGGATCGGCGACCGTGTAGCCGTGGTTCTGAGTGGTCATCACGACCCGGTCGGTCCGGAGGTCCCGAACGGGCTGGTTCACGCCGCGGTGGCCAAAGTCCATCTTCTCGGTCGACCCGCCGAGCGCGCGAGCGATGATCTGCTGGCCGAGACAGATTCCAGCCAGCGGAATCTCGCCCGCGAACTCCTCGACCAGCGACTGGGCGGCCTCGAAGTTCGCCGGGTCGCCGGGGCCGTTCGAGATGAACAGCACGTCGGGGTCGAGGTCGGCGACCTCCCCGGGCGCGGTGTCGTACGGCAGGACGTGGACCGTGGCGTCGCGCTCGACCAGCGACTGGGCGATGCTCCCCTTCGCGCCGCAGTCGACGAGCGCGACGTCGGTCGACCCGTCGCCGCGAGTCTGGGCCTCGGCGACGCTGACCTGCGCGCCGATGTCGGTGTGGTCGCTCATCCCGGGACAGTCCGCGAGCGCCTCGCGGGCCTTCTGCTCGGAGGCGTCGGGGCCGGCCGAGATGCCACACTTCATCGCGCCGCCCTCCCGTATCTGGCCAACCAGATCGCGGGTGTCGAGGCGATCGACCGCGGGCACGCCCTCCTCGGCGAGCCACTCGGCCACGTCCTCGGTGAGTTCGCGAGCGACGACCGCGCGGGGGTGGACGCGCTCGCTCTCGAACCGCTCGGATCGGACGCCGTAGTTCCCGATCAGGGGGTACGAGAACGTCAGGACCTGCTCCTCGTAGGAAGGATCGGTCAGGCTCTCTTCGTACCCGGTGTAGGCTGTCGTGAACACCAGTTCTCCGTGGGACGTGCCCGGAGCGCGACAGCGCGCCGCCACGACGCTGCCGCCCTCCAGCGCTACGTATGCGTCCGGCATTACGAGATTCATACGAAACCCGGCGTCATAAACCTTGCTTTCGTAGCGAGATTACGAATTTCGTAATCGTCAAGTGTTCCCGCCGTCTACGTTCGCACCTCGATGGACGAACTGGACCGCGAGATTCTGACCATACTGCGCCGAGACGCCCGAAAGCCCTACACCGAGATCGCCGACGAAGTCGGGACGTCCGAGGGGACGGTGCGCAACCGCGTCGATCGGCTGACCGAGGAGGGGGTCATCGAACGGTTCACCGTCTCGACCCGGACCGGGAACGTGAAGGCGATGATCGAACTCGACGTGGCGGTCGACGTCAACACCGCCGACCTCGGCGAGCGGGTCGCCGACTGGGAGCAGGTCGACTTCGTCTGGCAGGTCTCGGGCGAGGAGGACATCGTGTTGGTCGTCGACGCCGCCGACACCCAGAGCGTGAACCAACTCATCACGAAGGCCCGCGAACTGGAGGAGGTCGTCAACACCAAGACGCGACTGATTCTCGACGAAAAACTGGGGTGAGAGACAGCGCGCCGCGCCGCCCCCGAATCGCCCGGCGACGCGCCGCCCCAATACACAGGGCGCTCGCCGGGCTACTTCGGCGGTTCGCCCACGCCCGGCGACTCGGCCCACTCGGGGCGCTGGAGGTACCCCTTGTCCTCGTGGATCTCCCGGTAGAGCCACCGGACGCCTCGGTTGATCGGCCCGCGGCTCACCCGCGACTCGACCCGGCCGTCCCGGATCGCGTCGACGACCGCTTCGGGCGTGAGCTCGGCGGCGCCTGGCCGGCCGCTCGTCCCGAGGTCGAGCTTCGTGTACGCCCGGCCGACCTCGACGGGGTAGTGGGCGTCGCTCCCCCCGACGATCGGGAGGTCGTGGGTCTCGGCCAGCCGTCGGACCCACTCCTCGGTCCGGGGATGCTTGCCGTTGACCTCGATGGCGTCGAAGTCGGCCTCGACGTTCCGGACGGTGCTGTTGCGGTACGGGTGGGCGATGATGGCCACACAGCCCCGGTCGTGGGCCAGTTCGACGGTCTCCTCGGGCGTGAGCTCGCCGGGAGCGGTCCGGCGCGGCGGGTCCGGGCCGACGACGAGGACGTGTCCGTGGGTGGTCGTGACTTCGACGCCCGGGATCGTGGTCGCGAACGCCTCCGATCCCCCGAGGTCGAACTCGCGGTAGTAGTCGTGGTTGGTCAGCGCGACGCCGTCCAGCCCGCGGGCCCGCGCGACGCCCGCGAGCAGGCGGACGCCGAGCGGATCGAAGGCCGCCGCGGCGTCCTCGTGGCCGTGGAAAAACCGCGTGTGAGCGTGTAGGTCGACTGCGAGCACGCACTGGGTGACGCGCCGGTAGACCTTTGTCTTTCTGCCCCGAACGGGGCTACATGTCGGGGGACGGGGACGACGCCGCGACCGCAGGGACCGAGCCGCTCGACCGCGTGGTGGTGTTGAACCCCGAGAGCGGGGACGCCGACCACCGCGAGCGCGTGCGCGAACTCGCCGACAGTTACGGCTACACGGTACTGGAGACCCAGGCCGAGGGCGAGGGGCTCGCGTTCGGTCGGATCGCCGGCGCGGCCGGCGCCGACCTCCTGCTCGCGGCGGGCGGCGACGGGACGCTCAACGAAGCCGTCCGCGGGCTCGACGCCGCCGACGCGCTTGAGGAGACGACCTTCGGGGTGGTCCCGACCGGGACCGGCAACAATTTCGCCCAGAACGTCGGCGTCGAGGACGCGCCTCACGCCTTCGAGGTCGCCGAGCACGGCGAGCGCCGGCGGATCGACCTCGGGACCGGCAACGACCGGATCTTCCTGAACTCCTGTATCGCGGGTGTGACCGCCGACGCCAGCGCCTCGGCCTCCGCCGAGATGAAGGCCCGGTTCGGGATGCTCGCCTACGTCATCAGCGGCCTGCGAACCGCCCGGGAGTTCGACGGCCTCCCGCTGGGGGTCGAGGCGACCGGGTCCGAGAGCGACCGGACATGGGGCGGCGAGGCCGTCGCCGTCCTCGTCGGTAACGCCCGGCGGTTCCCCGACGAGGGCCGGACGCAGGCCGACGTCGAGGACGGACTGCTCGACGTGACCATCGTCGAGCAGGTCCCGACCGTCGAACTGCTCGAGGAGGCCGCTATCAAGCGGCTGTTCGGCGACGAGACCGACAACGTGACTCGCCTGCTCGCCGCGGAACTGGACGTGACCGTCAGGCGCGACAGCCCGGTCAGCTTCAGCTTCGACGGCGAAATCCGCGACTACGAGTCGCTCGCGCTCCGGACCAGACCGAAGGCCCTGGAGCTGTGTGTCGGCGACGCCTACGAGCCAGACCCCGACGCGGGGTCGAGCCGATAGCGGTACGGCGACGACCGGATGACCGTCACCTCGCCCTCGCGGGCGCGCCGTCCCAGCACGGTGGCGACCCGGTGGGGGCTGTCGAACGCCCCGTCGGAGGCGTCGAGCAACTGGAGGATCTCGTTGGCGGTCAGCGGTTCGTCCGGGTCGGCCTCGGCGAGAACGGCGCGGATCCGATCGTACTCTCTCGCGCGCTCGACCATACCGCGAGGTTCGGTCGAATCGCACTTAGTGTTCAGTCAGTCGGGCGTCTGACGGCGGTCCCGGCGCCGAGGTGTCGATCGATCGGCCCGACCGCGTCAGGCCGGGGTGTCGTGGGGGCCCGAGAAGTCGCGCTCGCGGCGGTACTCGTCGACGAACTCGGTCACGTCGAAATCGAGCATGTCGGCCTCGAACTGGGTCATCGCCTCGTCGCTGTCGGCGTGGCTCAGCGCGTGCTCCATCAGTTCGACCACGAGTTCGACCACGATCTCGTGGAGGCGCCGCGAGTCGAAGTCGGACACCCACACCAGCGCGTAGCCGACGTCCTGATCCTCCTCGACGTTCTCGGTGGCGACCTCGCCCGGGAACTCCTCTAAGACGATCCCCATGAGGTGGGTGGTACCGAACTCTCCCATGTCGTCGTCGGTCTCGATTGTCTCTCTGAGGATGTCGACGAGGAACTCGGGGAAGAAACGTGACGGCGGGTGGATGTCGGTGACGACCGCGTGGGACGCCCCGCACGCACAATCGTACTCTCGCATGCCCATGTCGAGGTCGTGAACGTGGACCGACTCGCCGCAGGGGAGATCGAGTTCGGCCCCGCGGCCGCCCGGAACGCGCGGTTCTGCCATGGGACGCACTTAGAGATTCGGGCGTTTAAACGCCGCGACTGCGGTCGGGCGGCCCGCGAAACCGGCGGGGAACGCCCGCGAAATCGGGGGCGCCGGCTCAGGGCCAGTCGTCGCGCTGGTCGTCGTCGGCCGCGTCGGGCTCGTCGTCGGCGTCGTCGGCGAGTCGCCACTCGGCGGCCTCGGCGGCCTCGGTCACGTCGAGGTACTCCCAGTCGTACTCCTCGGCGAGCGCGCGGTCCTCGTCGTCGACGCCGACGAAGACGTGGCGGTCGGTGTCGAACTGCTCGCCGACGCTGTCGAGGCTCTCGCCCCGGCCTTTCGGCCCCGAGAAGAAGTCCTGTCGGATGCGGTTCTTCCGAGTGAAGTTGGTCACCACGTAGGTGGGTTGCTCGGAGATGACCCCGACGTACTCGCTCCACCGCCGGGCGTCCTCGAACACCGTCCCGGGCTCGGCCAGCTCCTTCAGCGCGGAGAGCTCGAAGGCCAGGGTCATCTCGCCGCTTCCGTTCATACTCCCCGTTGGGCGCGTGGCGGGCAAAACGCCTTCGGTCCGGGTCAGGCCGACTCGATCAGGAGGTACTCGGAGAACACGACGACCGGCTCGTCGGCGAACGCCGACGCGAGGTCGGGCGTGACCGCGACGCAGCCGCGGTCGTCTCGTTCGGCGAGCAACTGCTGTGCGCGCTCGGGCAGTTCGTCGAAGTGCCACACCGGGCGGTCCGGCGGCACGTCGTCGATGGGACGGACGCGGAGCGTTCGAGCGTCCGAACCGGATGTCGTGTTCGTTGCCATCGTGCTACAAGGTAACAAACACCATGGAAACACTTAAATCTTCTCCTAACAGCAATCGACCGGACAAAAAACGGGACAGCGACGGAGCGACTCGGCGCCGAGAACGGGCGCGTTCAGAACCGATAGCCGTCGTCGTCTTCGCCGAGCGACCGCTCGGTCGTCTCCATCATCTCGTCGGCGAACTCCATCTCGTCGCGCGTGTCGGTGCCCATGGTCGTCTGATACTCCTTGATCCCGAGCGAGAGCATCTCTTCGAGGGCCTCCTGTCGATCCACGAACTCCTCCTGGGAGACGAGCTGGTCGATCTGCATGTCCATGTCGTCCGTGAGGTCGATTTCGAGTTGGGGCATACCGCCCACCTTCTGTCCCCAGCCACAACAACGTTGGGTTGGGTCTCGATTCCGCCGCCGCCCGCGGCGACCAGAGAGTAGTGGCCCGACTCGTGGATCGGGCGGTGGCTCACGCGAGCCCGACGCCGACGAACTCGAAGCGGGCGCCGCCCGCCTCGCTCTCGGTGATCGACCACTCCCAGCCGTAGGCCGCCGCGAGTTCGGCGACGAAGGTGAGCCCGAGACCGATTCCGGCCTCGTCGGTGGTGAAACCCGGCTCCGCGACGGCGGCGCGCTGAGACTCGGGGATGCCCGAGCCGGTGTCCTCGACGTAGAAGCCCCCGACGGGCGCGTCCGATCTCGGGTCGGGGTCCGACAGGTCGCCGATCCGCACCGTCACCGGAGCGTCGTCGGAGTCGGCGGAGTCGGGTTCCGAGTCGCCGTCGTCCGAAGGACCGTCGCTGGTCGAGCCGTGCTCGATCGCGTTCCGAAACAGGTTCTCCAGCAGATGGCGGAGGTGGCTGGGGTTCGCCCGGACCACCGCCTCGGCGTCGTTCTCCAGCGTGGCCGCGCCGGTCTCGATGTCGGCCCACGCGTCGGCGGCGACGCCGGCGAGCGCGACCGCCTCGACGCCCTCGATCAGCTCGCGGTCGCGGGCGATCGCCAGCAACACGTCGATGATCTCGTCGATGCGTCCGAGCGCGTCCGCGATCTCCTCGCGGGTCGCCTCGTCGCCGCCGTCGAGGAGTTCGACCGACACCCGTGCGATCTCGAGGGGGTTGCGGAGCTCGTGAGCCAGCATGCTGGCGAACCGTTCGAGCCGGTCGTTCTGGCGTTCGAGTTCGCGCTCGGCCGCCTTGCGATCGGAGATGTCCCGGAAGGTGCCGACGAAGTAGTGCTCGCCGGCGTGTTCGAAGTCGTTGAGCGAGACCGCGAGCGGCA
This sequence comes from Halorussus marinus, assembly GCF_004765795.1. Lineage (GTDB taxonomy): Archaea > Halobacteriota > Halobacteria > Halobacteriales > Haladaptataceae > Halorussus > Halorussus marinus. Next base: position 111,533 of record NZ_SBIV01000006.1, on the reverse strand, counting down.
CCTCGTGGCCATCGGCGTGGCGCCCCGGGAGTTCGACGTAGGTCCAGTCGATGTGCTTGCGGCCGGTTTCGAGGTACCGCTGGAGCGCCTCGGCGTGGACCTCCCGGAGCCGCTCGGGGATGATCGTCATCTTCGAGGCGCCGACGAGCTCGTCGGGCTCGTAGCCGAGGATGCGCTCGACCGCGGGGTTGGCGTACCGGACCGTGCTGTCGTCGTCGAGCATGATGATGCCGTCGGCCGACGCCTCCGCGAGCGCGTCGAACGCCTGCCGGTGCTCGCCGACGTCATCGATTCCCGGGGCGTCGGCGTCGTCGACCTCGCGAACGACCCCGACGGTCCCGCGGAACTCCCCCTTGAGCCGGATCGGACTCGCCCGCACCTCACACGCCACGGTGTCGCCGCCTGCGGTGAACACCGGGCAGGTGAGCCGGATCTCGTCGCGGGACTCGCCGACCAACAGCTCTCGAATGGCGGTCTCGGCTCCGACGACGTCCTGCACGTCGAGAACCCGCGAGACGTGACTGCCCACCAGCGACGACCGCGAGTGGCCAGTCAGGTCTGCGAGCGAGTCGTTGACCGCCACGAACCGGCCCTCGCGGTCGAGTTGGTAGACGCCGTCGGCGACCGCGTCGAGGAGCGCCGCGCCCGACAGTCGCGGGTCGTCGGCGTCGGATTCGTCGCGCTCCTCGGCCGGAGAGAACTCCCCCATCGGCGCGACGTTCGGCGCGGACGCTGATAAGGACGCCGGCCAACAGGGCCGGGGCGATCGGATTCGAAAAAACGGGTCGGGTTACTGCTCTTGGCGGATCGCGAGGTTCTCGGGGTCGAACTCCTTTTCGAGGAGGACCTCCTTCTGGTCGGCCACCTCGGCCTCCTGGCGGATGAGGTCCTTGTACTTGCCCTGCGGGGCGATGTCGCCGATGAGGACGCCGCCGACCAGCTTGCCGTCCTTGAACGCGAGGCGGCGCCACTCGGTGTCGCTGTACTTGCGCTCGCACTCGTCGTCGCCCAGCGTCGGGAAGCCAAACGAGAGGAACGGGAAGTCGAAGTGGGTGATCGAGTACGAGGAGACCCACCGGAACGACTCGACTTCCTCGTCGGCGGCCATGTTCTTGGCCGCGATCTGGCCCTGCTCTTTCGCCGAGCCCCACGAGCCGTTCTGGGCGTGCTCGTCGAGGATGGTGTCGTAGTAGCGGGTGATGTCCCCGGCGGCGTAGATGTCGTCGACGTTCGTCTGCATGTACTCGTCGACGACGATGCCGTTGTCCTCCTCGATGCCGGCGCCCTGGAGATACTCGGTGTTGAAGTTCAGCCCGATGGCGACGCCGACGAACTCGCTGTCGAACGTCTCGCCGTTCGCGTCGACGGTCGAGACGACCGCGCCGTCGTCGTCGGTCTCGAAGCGCTCGACGCCGCTCTCCAGCACGAGGTCGACGCCTTTCTCTTCGAGGGCGTCGTGGATGATCTCGGCGCCGTCGAGGCTCAGCCCGTAGCGCCACCAGCGGTTGCCCCGCATGATGTACTTGGCGTCGACGTCCTGGGCGGCACACACCGCCGCGAGGTCGATCCCGAGCAGTCCCGCCCCGACGACGACGCCGGTGTCGGCCACCGCGGCGTCCTGCTGAATCTTCCGGGCGTCCTGGAACGTCCAGAAGTGGTGGATACCCTCGGCGTCGCTGTTCTCGACCGGGAGCTGAGTCGGGGTGCCGCCGGTCGCCACGAGCAGTTTGTCGTACTCGTAGGTGCCGCTGTCGTGGGTGTGGACCTCGCGGGCGTCGGGGTCGACCTCGGTGACGAACGTGTTCAGTTCGAGGTCGATGTCCCGCTCTTCGTACCAGTCGGGCTCGTGGATCGAGATGGGAGCCTCCGGAAGCTTCCCCTTGGCGAACTCCTTGATGAGGATGCGGTTGTAGAGGGCCTCACCTTCGTCGGTGATGACTGTCACATCGGCGTCGGGGGCCTCCTCTCGGAGGGTCTCGGCAGCGGAACTCCCCGCGATGCCGTCGCCGATTATCACGTACGAATCGCTCATAGCCGAACGTTCAGTGTCGGGGTTAAAGTGGATTGCTATCTGTCTATCGTGACAGACAGTCACGAACAAACGATCTTTTAGGAGTTCGGCCCTAACTCTCGGGTGATGAAGATAAACCAGAACGTCCGCCACTTCGCATCGAAGAAGGCACTCGAACTCCCGATGGTCTCGGACCTCGTGAAGGGGAAGCTCGTCGACATGCACACCGACATCTTCCTCGGGAAGGCCGACGCCGAGCGCCGCGAGGAGCGCCGCGAGCACCTCGACGCCTTCTTCGACGCGACGATGGACACCTACCTCGCCGCGCTCCAGGACGGCGCGCCCGAGGCCGAGGCCCGCGAGATCACCCACATCCAGGCCAACTTCGACTTCTACAACCACGGCTGGACCGAGATGATGGAGTTCCCGGTCGACGAACTGGGCGACCACTACGAGCGCTACGAGACGTTCTTCGAACGACACGGCATCGCCATCGACGACCCGCTCGGGGAGTTCGCGCCCCCGAGCGACATCCCCGAGGCCCCCTCGACTCCCGAGAAGCTCGCCGAGCCCGAACACCCCTACGCCGAGGGCGGCTTCGCCGACGACGTGTACGTCGAAGGTCCCGACGGCGAGGTCCGCGTCGGCGGCGGCGAGGAGCCCGAGGACGTGGACGTGAGTCAGGCGCCGGGCGTCAGTGACGAGAACGCCGAGGCGTAACCCGGATGGTAGACGTCGCGTTCTCGGTCGGTCGCGTTCTGTTCGCCCTGTTTCTGGTCGTCCTCAACGGCTTTTTCGTCGCGGCGGAGTTCGCGTTCGTCAGGGTCCGGTCGACGTCGGTCGACAGCCTCGTCGAGGAGGGCCGGTCGGGCGCGAAACTGCTTCAGGAAGAGCTCAAACACCTCGACGACTATCTGGCGGTCACGCAACTCGGGATCACGATCGCGTCGCTCGGGCTCGGGTGGGTCGGCGAGCCCGCGGTCGCGGCGCTGATCGAGCCGGTTCTTGGCTCGATCCTCCCGCCGGACCTGATCCACCTCGCGGCGTTCGCGATCGGGTTCGGGACCATCACGTTCCTCCACGTCGTCTTCGGGGAGCTGGCGCCCAAGACCATCGCGATCGCGCGCGCCGAACAGCTCTCGCTGTTCGTCGCGCCCCCGATGCGCTTTTTCTACTACGTGTTCCTGCCGGGGCTCGTCGTGTTCAACGGCACGGCGAACGCGTTCACCCGACTGCTCGGCATCCCGCCGGCCTCCGAGACCGAAGAGACCCTCGAAGAAGAGGAGATCCTGATGGTGCTGTCGCGGTCGGGGAGTCAGGGCAACATCGACAAGGCGGAGGTCGAGATGATCGAACAGGTGTTCGAGCTCGACGACACCTCGGTGCGGGAGGTCATGGTGGCCCAGCCGGACGTGGTGAGCGTCCGAGCCGACCTCTCGCTGGCCGACCTCCGCAAGGTCATCATCGACGAGGGCCACACCCGCTACCCCGTGCTGGAGGCCGACGACGATCAGGTCGTCGGCTTCGTCGACGTGAAAGACGTGTTGCGGGCCGGCGAGTCGAGCGACGGCCCGTCGGACGCGACCGCCGGCGACCTCGCTCGCGAGCTCCCGGTGGTGCCAGAGACCGGCCGGATCGACGACCTGCTGGCCGAGTTCCAGAGCGAGCGCAACCAGATGGCGGCGATCATCGACGAGTGGGGATCGTTCGAGGGAATCGTCACGGTCGAAGACCTCGTCGAGCAGATCGTCGGAGATCTCCGGGACGACTTCGACGTCGACGCCCGCGAGCCGTCGATCGAGGCCCGCGAAGACGGGAGCTACGCCGTCGACGGCACCGTCACCATCTCGGAAGTCAACGACGAACTCGACGCCGACGTCGAGATCGACGACTTCGGGACGGTCGGCGGGCTCGTGCTCGACCGGCTCGGGCGCGCCCCGGAGGTCGGCGACCGGATCGAGGCCGGCGGCTACGCGTTCGAGGTCGTGCGGGTCGAGGGCGCCCGTGTCTCGAAGGTGCTCGTGCGGGAAGCCGAGTCCGAAGAGCCCCCCGGAGAAGAGCCGACCGAGTGACCGATCGTCGCGCGTTCCGGACGGATCGGATCTACTCGGTCCGGACGACTTCCTTCCGGTCGACGATCCGGTCGGCGCACTCGTAGCCCGCGAGGATGCCGCCGTTCAGGCTCCGTTCGGGGTACTGGGCTCGGCTCGCCATCCCGGCGTAGTAGACGCCGTCGGCGACCTCCTCGGCGAGGTCGTAGGGGACGACCGTGTCGAGATACCCGCGCTCGTAGATCGGCGCGGCCCGCGGGTTCCGGGCGAGCCGGAACTGCGAGACGCTGTCGCGGTCCCAGTCGGGGAACATCTCCTCGATGTGGTCGAGCCACAGCGCCTCGATCTCGTCGTCGTCCATCTGCCAGAGGTCCTCCTCGTAGTCCTGAATGTAGCTCGCGACGTACAGCAGTCGATCGCCGCCGTAGCGCTCGGGCGGGACGTAGTTGGTGTGCTCGATGAGCGCGCCGAACGGGGCGTCGTGGCCGATGTTGAGCCAGTACGTGTCGGTGAGCGACTCCTCCATCGTCACGAGCGCACAGACCGCCCCCTGAAAGTCGATGTCGCACTCGTAGCCGGTGAGGTCTTCGAGGACGTTGGGCATCGCCGCGACCACCACGTCGTCGACCGCGTGCGTCCGAGTCGTCGTCCCGCCGTCGGCCTCCGCGTGGGCCGCCGCGTCCGGACCGTCGGCGCCGGCGCCGTCCTCGACCGCCACGGTGAGCTCGCCGACCGCGCCGTCCTCGATGCCGAGCCCCTCGACGCGGGCGTTGGTGGTGATGTTCTCTCGGCCGACCGCCGCGACGAGCGCGTCGAGTAAGCGGCCGAACCCGCCTTCGAGGTACCCGAGCGGCTCGCCCCGGAGGAGGTCGCGCTCGCCCCGGAACTTGATGCGCCCGAGGAGCCACGCCGCGCTCACGTCCTCCTTGCGGTCGCCGAACTTCGCGTCGAGCAGCGGCTCGAAGAAGTTCTCGTACACCCCACGGGAGGTGTGCTCAAGCAGGAACTCCTTGATCGGAACGTCCTCGAACGCTTCGAGGTCGTCGTAGGTGTCGAACTTCGGGACCCCGCCCCGGACGTCGATCTCCTGGGTGAGCATCGTGAGCCGGAACTTGTCGTAGACGCTCATGTACGGGTACGCCGCGATCTCCCACGGCTTGTCGAGGGGGTAGACGGTCCCCTCCATGTAGTAGGCGTTCTTGCCGATCGGCCACACCAGATCGTCGGCCAGTCCGAGCTCCTCGATGAGGTCGACGATGGTCTCTTCGGTCGCCGAGAGGTGGTGGTAGAACTTCTCGATCTGGTCGCCCCGGGTCTGGTACGTCGCCGCGAGGCCGCCGATCTGGTCGCTGGCTTCGAACACCTGCACGTCGTGACCGTGCTTCTGGAGGCGGTAGGCGGCCGCGAGGCCCGCGATTCCCCCACCGACGACACCTTTCATGCCACCGGGTTCGCCGCGGGCGGCCAAAGGTCTTGTTGAAGCTCGCCGGCCGCCGGCGCGGATCGCCGGGGCCACCGGCTCCCGGCAGGTTTTTGCGGGGGCCCCCGTAACGGTCGGACATGCTAACGGTGCGGGCACCGGCGACGAGCGCGAACCTCGGGAGCGGCTTCGACGTGTTCGGGGTCGCGCTCGTCCGACCGGGCGACGTGGTGCGGGTCGAGCGAGCCCGCGAGACGACGATCGAGATCACGGGCGCTGGCGCGGAGTTCATCCCGACCGACCCGGCCGACAACACCGCGGGCGTGGTCGCCCGAGAGCTCGACGCGCCGGCCCGCATCCAGATCGACAAGGGGATCAGACCCTCCTCGGGGCTGGGCTCGTCGGCGGCGAGCGCGGCCGCGACCGCTGTCGCGCTAGACGAACTCTACGACCGCGGACTCTCCGACGAGGAGTTGGTCCGGGTCGCCGCCGAGGGAGAGGCCGCCGTCTCGGGCGAGGCCCACGCCGACAACGTCGCGCCCGCGATCCTCGGCGGGTTCACGATCGTCACCGACGACGGGATCACGACGCTCGAGGCCGACCTCTCGCTGGTGGTCTGTCTCCCCGAGACCGTCGTCTCGACCCGGGATGCCCGCGGGGTCGTCCCCGACTCGGTGACGATGGATCAGTCGGTCGAGACGGTGGGCAACGCCGCGACGCTGGTCGCCGGGATGGCCCGCGACGACCCCGACCTCGTCGGGCGGGGGATGGCCGACCCGGTCGTCACGCCCGCCCGCGCCGAACTCATCGACGGCTACGAGGCGGTCGAGTCGGCGGCCCGCGAGGCGGGCGCGACCGGGATCGCGGTCTCGGGCTCGGGGCCGTCGGTGCTGGCGGTGTGTCGGCCCGGCGACCGCCGCGAGGTGGCGGCCGCGATGGTCGAGGGGTTCTCGGAGGCGGGCGTCGACGCCCGCGCCTACCCGACCGAGGTCGGATCGGGCGCGGAGATCTATCGATAAAAAGTCGGCGGGTCGCCGTTCAGTTGCCGCGGCCCTGCAACTTCTCTTCCTCGGGGAGGTCGGCGTTGGCCTCGCCCTTCATGCCCGAGCCGATGTCCTTGCTGATCTCCGCGAGGCGCTCGGGGTCGTCGTAGTTGTTGGTCGCCGCCACGATGGCGTCGGCCATCGCCTCGGGGTCCTCCGCACCGAAGATGCCCGAGCCGACGAAGATGCCGTCACAGCCGTGGTGCATCATCAGCGCGGCGTCGGCGGGGGTGGCGATGCCGCCGGCCGCGAAGTTGACGACCGGGAGCCGCCCCGCGTCGGCGGTCTCGTGGACCAGATGGGCGGGCGCCTCGATCTCGCGGGCGAACGCCTCGCGTTCCTCGTGGTTCATGCCCACGATCTTCCGGATCGCGCCCTTGATGGTGCGCTGGTGGTGGACCGCCTGATTCACGTCGCCGGTGCCGGCCTCGCCTTTGGTCCGGATCATCGCCGCGCCCTCCTCGATGCGCCGGAGCGCCTCGCCGAGGTTCCGGGCGCCACAGACGAACGGCGAGGTGAACTCCCGCTTGTCGATGTGGTAGGCGTCGTCGGCGGGCGTGAGGACCTCCGACTCGTCGATCATGTCGACCCCGATCGCTTCGAGGATCTGGGCCTCCTTGGTGTGGCCGATCCGGGACTTGCCCATCACCGGGATCGAGACCTCGTCGATGATCTCCTCGACGTCGGCGGGGTCGGCCATCCGCGCGACGCCGCCGCGCTTGCGGATGTCGGCGGGGACGGCTTCGAGCGCCATCACCGCGACCGCGCCCGCGTCCTCGGCGATCCGGGCCTGCTCGCGGTTCACCACGTCCATGATGACGCCGCCTTTCTGCATCTGGGCGAACCCGCGCTTGACGAGTTCGCTACCGCGCTTGAGTTCCTCGATATCGGTTGGGTCGGCCATGGTGGTTGGTTACGACGGGAACGGTTAATGCGTACCGGTTGGCCACGAGGTTGCCGCGTCGGGCGGTCCGGTCGCGCCCGGAGCCGAGCCGAACGCAGATGCCAAACGCTTAGTTTTTTGTGCGAGACAGTTCCGACGATGACGGACGCCGATACCGGCCCTGCGGAGTCGAGTCGAACTACACCCGACTCGGGCGCGCCGCCCGACCCCGAGGAGTCGGTGCGGGAGGCGGTCGAGCGCTCGCGGAGCGGCGCGCCGGCGGTCGGGTCGGTCGTCCGCGACCGGTTCTCCTCGGACGAGATCTTCCAGCGGATCATCGCGGCCGCCGACGAGGAGATCACCTCGGGGAGCCGCGAGTTGTTCTTCAGCGCGCTGGCGGCCGGGTTCGCGATCACCATCACCTTCATGCTGTACGTCTCGCTGAAGGCCTCCACCGGCGGTGATCCGGTGGTGAGCGCGCTGTTGTACCCGCTCGGGTTCATCTACATCATCATCGGGGGCTACCAGCTCTACACCGAGAACACGCTCCCGCCGGTGGCGCTGGCGCTCGAACGGCTGGCGAGCATCCCGGCGCTGTTGCGAAACTGGACGGTCGTGCTGGCCGGCAACTTCGTCGGCGGGGCGCTCGGGGCGACCGCGCTCGCGTTCGGCGGGGTCATCTCGCCGGAGGCGGCCGCGGTCGCCGCGGACCTCGGCCAGACCGGCGTCGACACCGCGTGGTGGAGCCTGTTCTCGAAGGCCGCGTTCGCGGGGCTCATCGTCGCCGGGGTCGTCTGGGTGGAGTACGCCGCCCGCGACACCATCTCGCGGCTCGCGGTGGTGTACATCGCCTTTCTCGCGATCCCGCTCGGAGGGCTGTACCACTCTGTGGTCTCGTTCACCGAGATGGTGTATCTGGTGCTTCACGGCGACCTCGCGTTCTGGGTCGGCATCGTCGAGTTCGTGTTGCCGGTGTTGCTCGGCAACACGATCGGCGGGGTGGTGCTGGTCACCATCGTCAACTACTTCCAGACCACCGACCACCGCCTCGAATCCGCCCGGTTCGACGGGATCGACCGCCAGCTCTCGCTCCGGGAGTGGCTGTTGGGCGGGGTCGCGGGCCGATCGTACGTCCCGCTGATCGACACCGCCGAGCACGGCGGCGAGGGCCGGGAGGGCTATCGCATCGTCGTCCCGATCTCGAACCCGCGGACCGAGACCGCGCTCGTGGAACTGGCGTGCGCGCTCGCGACCCGGAAGCCCGACGCCAGCGTCCACGTCGTCCACATCGTCCAGACGCCCGACCGGACGCCGAAAGGGTACAACGTCGACCAGCGCGACCGCATCATCGAAGAGTCCGACGCGCTGATGGCCGACATCCGGGAGATCGCCGACCACTACGACGTCGACTCGCGGACCTCGACGGTCGTCTCCCACCGGTCGTTCGAGGAGATCTTCGACATCGCCGAGCGCAACCGCGCCGACCTCGTGGTGATGGGCTGGGGTGACGACCGGCTGTGGTCGGCGGGGCGGGCCGAGCGCGCGCTCGACGAGCTCACGAGCCGGCTCCCGGCCGACTTCCTCGTGTTCAAAGACCGCGGGCTCGACGCCTCCCGGATCCTCCTGCCGGTGGCCGACAACGCCCACGCGGACCTGAACGCCGAGGTCGCCCGGGCGCTGGGCGAGACGGCCGGCTCGGAAGTGACGCTGTTGCGTGTCGTCGACGACCCCGACGAGCGCGAGGCGGGCGAGCGGTTCCTCGCCGACTGGGCCGACGCCCACGACCTCGGAGACGCCGAGCTGGTGGTCGACGACTCGGGCGACGTCGAGGGCGCGATCGCCCGCGAGGCCGCCGATCGGTCGCTGCTGCTGGTCGGGGCGACCGAGCAGGGCCTGCTCGCGCGACTCATGACCGACTCGCTCCACTTCGACATCGTCAACGAGGTGAACAACTCGGTGGTGCTCGCCGAACGGGCGACCGACAGGAGCCTCCGGCGCCGGCTGTTCGGGCGGCCGTAAGGCGGCTCGCCGAGACCGCCAGAGCTTTGCGCCGGTCGTGCGACCGTCCCGATATGTCGCTGCCGAGTCGGGAGGACCTCCCGCGGTACGTCGCGCCCCTGCCCGGGCGGCTGGAGGAGTTCGCGCTCCGGTACGCGTGGGTCATCGTCGCGATCAACCTCGTCGGCACCGCGTTCGGGTTCTGGTACTATCAGGGGCAGTTCTCGTTCGAGCCGGTCGTGATGTGGCCGTTCGTCCCGGACAGCCCCGTCGCGACCCTGTTCATCGCGGGGAGTCTGGCGCTCTGGAAGCTCGGGCGCTCCCGGGAGTGGCTCGACGCCCTCGCGTTCTTCGGCTGTATCAAGCTCGGGCTCTGGACGCCGTACGTCCTGCTCGCGTTCAACGCGGAGTTCTCGTATCTCCACTGGGCGATGTACAACTTCCTGTTCTGGAGCCACCTCGGGATGGTCGCCGAGGCGTTCGTGCTCCACCGATACGCCGACTTCTCGGTCCGGGCGGTCGCGGTCGCGGTCGCGTGGTACGGGTTCAACGACCTCGTCGATTACTTCGTCCCGATCGTCGGCGAGCCCCACCACACGACCGTTCCGGCCGAGTGGGTCGGCTCGACGTACGACCACGCGCTCGCCGCTCACGACGTGGCGGCCGCCGGGGCGGTCGCGCTCACGCTCGGGGCGACGTTTCTGGCGCTGTCGACCCGGGTGAAGAAGCTCGAAGCCGACCGCCGCGAGGCCTGAGCCGCCCGTCGGCGACGAAATCCTTTTGAGCCGAGCCCGTAATCTCGGAACCGATGCCCTCCACGACGCTCTCTCGTCGCGAGCTACTCGCCTCGGCGGCGACCGCGGGCGCGGCCGCGACGGCCGGCTGTACCGGCTCGGACGGCGTCCCCGACGACCAGCGCTGGCCCCAGTTCGGGTTCGACGCGACCAACGCCGCCGCCAACCCCGACGCCGTCGGCCCGTCCGAGGAGCCGACGGTGGCGTGGGTCCACGCCGCCGGTAGCTACTACCGCAACTCGACCCAGCCCCTCGTGGGCGACGCGGTCTACGCCAACGCGTGGTTCGACGGGGTGTTCGGGCTCGCCCCCGCCGACGGCGCGGTCCGGTGGCACGACGCGGGCGACTACGCCCAGCTCACGCCCGCGCTGGCCGACGGGACGCTCGCGGTTCCCCACCGCGACGGCCTCCGGGGAGTCGCCGCCGACGGCGGGCTCCGGGCGTTCGGCCGGGCGGTCGGCTTCGGGCGATGGCGGACCGACCTCACCAACCCCGAGTCGTCGCCGTCGGTCGCCGACGAGGCGTTCGTCCTCTGCGTCGGAACGGCAGGTCACGGCCCGGACGGCGGCCGGGTCGCGGCCGTCGAGCGCGCCGACGGCTCGGTCCGGTGGGAGTACTCCGTCGAGACCTCCGTCTGGGGCGCGCCAGCGCTCGCCGACGGCGTCGCCTACGCCGCGGCCCGCGACGACGACGAGGCCGACCCCGACACGCGGGGCACCGTCCACGCGATCGACCTCGCCGACGGCGCGGCGGTGTGGTCCAAACGGCTCGGCGAGTCGCCGCGGTTCAACCCCGTCGGGGCGCCCGTCGTCGGCGACGGCCTCGTCTACGTGCCCACCGGAACCGGCCCGCTGGTCGCGCTCGACGCCGACACCGGCGACGAGGCGTGGCGACTCGCCCCGCCAGACGGCGTACAGGCCTCGCCCGCGCTGGCCGACGGCGTCCTCTACGTCGCCGGCCTCGACGGGACGCTCCGGGCCGTCGACGCCGCGACGGGCGACCCCGAGTGGACCGGGGCGGGCGAGAAGTACTACGGCGGCCCGACCGTCGGCGATCGTGGCGTCTACGCGGTCGGCGCCGACGGCGAGGTGGTTTCGTGGACCCGGAACGGCGCCGAGCGGTGGCGGGTCCGGATCGACCCGCCGGTCAGCGGGTCGCCGGTGCCCGCCGACGGGATGCTGTACGTGGGGACCGGGGACGGACTGCTGTACGGGCTGGAGTGATAGCGCCGAACGAGTCGAGAAGACGACGCGGTCGCCAGCAGGCGAGGTCAGCTATCGGACGACGTCACTCCCCGTTCGCGTGGGCCCGAACCCACAGCTCGCCGATTCGCGAGAGTTTGGTCCGGTAGGACTTCCCGTGTTCTTCCTGCTCGATGTACCCCTTGCCGCCCGGCCCGAGCCGGTCGACGTTGTAGATGACCTTCGACCGGAAGCTGTCGGTGTACTCCTCGTCGAGTTCGCTGGCGAGCGCCTCCGCCAGCTCCGAGACCGACGCGAACTCCCCGTCCTCGCCGAGCTTGAACAGGATGACCTCCTCGAACGGCTTGACGTTCGAGAACGAGGCGACCGGAAGCTCGACGATGTGGCCGTCGCCGAACTCCTTTGCGCCGATGGTGGTCCCGCGCTCGTCGAACTCCGCGAGGAGGTCCCGGGCGCTGTCGAGGCGCTCGGCGACCCGGTCGTCGTCGACCCCGTCGTCGAGGTCCGCCAGCAGGTCGGCCTGCCGGCGAAGCTCCTCGGCGAGTTCGGTTTCGAGGTACTTCTCCGGGGCGGTGTAGTAGGTGTGGATCTTCGCGCGCTCGTCCTCGCGCTCGACCATCACCGAGTGGGCCGCGGTGGCGTACGCGAAGCTGACCGTGCGGGGCATCGAGGAGATGTTGACCCAGATCTCGCGTCCGGCGTCGAGCTCGGCGTTGATGAGGTCGTAGGCCTGCTCGAACGCGGCGTCGTAGTCGTAGACGTCCGCGACCACGACCCGCTCGGTAGTCGCGCCTAAGAGGTTCCGGAAGTCCTGTTCGAGCTTCTGTGAGATATGCCGGGAGTATTCGACGTTCGCCTCGCTCCCCACCGCACCTTCGAGCAGGATGACCCTGTCGACGTCGAGCTGGTCGCGGACGAGCGGGGCGATGAGCCGGTCGTAGTCGAACCCGACCGGGACGACGTGTGTCTGCATGCGCGTGGGTTGTTCCGAGCGCGAGAAAAGGTTTGGCTAGTCGGCGCCGAGCCCCTCGTAGGTGGCGGGGCGCTCGTCGGCCGCGGGCGCGGTGAACGCCGAGACGCCGACCGTGAGCGCGAGCCCGATCAGCATCCCGACGACCGAGGCGCTCCAGCCCCAGAAGGCGTCGGGAACGAACCCGGTGAAGACGCTGGCGAGGTAGAACGCCTGACTCCCGCCGACGCCCGCGAACATGCCCGCCCGCGTAGTCTCGCGCCAGTAGAGGGCGGCGATGACCGGGAGCGCGAGCTGGGCGAACCCGCCGAAGGCGGTGTCGCCGATCTCGATGAGCGAGCCCGGCCGGAACAGGCTGGCGACGAACGCCAGAATCGCGAAGACGGCGACACCGATCCGCGCGAGGACGTCCTCGCGCCGGTCGCTCGCGTCGGGGTTGACGAACGGCCGGTAGAGGTCCCGAGTGAAGTACGACGACCCCGAGAGCAACATCGAGTCCGAGGAGCTCATCATCGCGGCCATCGCGCCCGCGACGACCAGCGCGGCGAACCACGCCGGCGTGTACTCGTTCAGCAGGACCGGCAGGACGTTCCCGCCGTCGGGCACCGCCAGCCCGAGCCCCTGGGCCCACGCCCCGAGCAGGAACGCCGGGACGAACAGCAACACGACCAGAATCGGCCACAGCGCGAAGGTGCGCTTGAGCACCGTCTTGGACTTCGCGACGAAGAACCGCTGGTTCACCTGCGGGAACATCGCCACCCCGAACGCGATCGAGATCGCCTGCGAGAGCATCCACGGGACGGTGTAGAGCCCGCCGCCGAGCGCGAGGAACTCGGGGTTCGAGGCCGCGAGCCGGTCGGTGGCCGCGCCCGCCCCGCCGACGGCCGAGAGCACCCACGCGAGGGCGGCCCACACCATAACGAGCATGAACGCCCCCTGGAGGGTGTCGGTCCACGCGATGCCCCGCATCCCCGCGAGCACGACGTAGGCGATCATGAACGCCGTGATGAGCCCCGCGCCGGCCCAGTAGGGGATGGTCCCGCCGGTGAGCGCTTCGAGCGCGGTGCCGGCACCGACCTGCTGGAGCATCACGTACGGGAACAGCCAAAAGAGGCTGACCGCGGCGACGAGTCCGCGGAGCCACTGGGAGCCAAAGCGGTCCCCGAGCATCTCGCCGAGGGTGACGTAGCCGTGCTCGCGGCCGACCAGCCACTGCTTGTAGCCGACCACGTACCACAGCACCGCGAAGATGATCCCGTCCATCAGCCCCATCACGAGGATCCACTCGGGGCCGGCGCCGTACGCCAGGTTCGGCCCGCCGAAGAAGGTAAACGCCGACAGCAGGGTGGCGAAGGTGGTAAACAGGAGCACGACCGTCCCGAGCGTCCGGCCCGCGAGGTAGTAGTCCTCGGCCGAGCGGTCGGTCAGCCGGTAGGCGAACAGGCCGATGGCGAGCGCGAGCACCAGATAGCCGCCGATGATGCCGAGTTGGAGCGGGAGGTCGCTCACGGTCGCACCTCCGCCTCGATGCCGAGGCCCCACGCGCGGCGGGCGAACGCCCAGAACGTCGCGGCCGCGAGCGCCATCCACCCGATGTGCCACCAGAGCCACGCCGGCAGTCCCGCGATCACGGTCGCGTCACGCCACATGAACCACGGGATCGCCAGTGCGACGACGACGAAGCCGGCGATCGCCCACCCGACCGCTTCCAGTTTCGAGACCATATCAGCCGATTGCCACCACGCCGGCATAAGTATTGCTGAAAGTACCCAAGGTAGTTCTTTGAATCAAAATTTTATTCAATTGCGCGGTTCCGGTACGATCGTCGTTCGTCGTCCTCGGGGGAGTCCGCGATCGGGCCACCGGGCCCGCTCGGGAATCGACCGCTCGACCGGCGCTCAGAGCACCCTGTTCGTCATCCCGTCGAGGTCGCCGGCGACGTACCGCTCGTAGTTGTCCGCGAACAGGTCCGCACACCGCTCCCAGTAGTGGGGCGTCGACCCCGCCATGTGGGGCGTGAGGACCGCGTTCGAGAGGTCCCAGAGCGGCGAGTCGGCCGGCAGGGGCTCCTCGTCGAACACGTCGAGGGCCGCCCCGCGGATCCGGTCCTGCTGGAGCGCCGCGGTGAGCGCGTCCTGATCGACGATCTCCCCGCGGGCGACGTTGACGACCACGCCGGTCGAGGGCATCGTCCGGAACGCCTCCTCGCCGAGCAGTCCCCGGGTCTGGTCGGTGAGCGGACAGGCGACGACGACGTAGTCGGACCGCGAGAGCACCTCGAAGAGCCCGTCGGGGCCGAACGCCTCGTCGACCGCCTCGGGGGCTGTCTCGGGGGTCCGCTTGGTGCCGAGCACTTCCATCCCGAACGCGGACGCCAGTTCGGCCACGCGGGCGCCGATGGCGCCGACGCCGACGATACCGACCGTCTCGTCGCGGAGTTCGCGCCCGCCGTACGACTCCCAGACGCCGCGGTGTTGCTGGGCGATCCCCTTGTGGATGTTGCGCTCGAACACCAGCATGTACCCGAGCACCTGCTCGCCGATGGGTTCGGCGTGGACCCCCGAGGCGTTGGTGAGCGCGACGTCCCGGGATTCGAGCGCGTCGGCGTCGAAGTGGTCGACGCCGGCGCTCAGCGACTGCACCCATCGGAGGCGCTCGGCGCGGTCGAGCCGGTCGTCGGGGAGCCGGACCGTCGCCACGATCTCGGCGTCGGGGAGTCGGTCGTCGGTCTCGGGCGGCGTCGCGGTCACCGCGAGATCGGCGCCGGGCAGTCGGTCGGCGAGCGCGCTCCGGAGGCTCGCTCTGGCGTCGTCCGAGAGGTAGTGGGGGATCAGAACGGTCGGATCGTTGGGCATGTCTACGGCGTCGGCCGACACCGAGTAATAGCTGTTGCTGGCCCGCTCGCCGACCGGGGGTCGGGCGCAACAACCGATTTAGGTCCGTCCGGCGTACCGGCGGTATGCGATCCGCGATTCAGCTGTACACGCTCCGCGAACTGGACGAGCCCGTCCCCGCACTGCTTTCCCGGGTCGGCGAGACCGCCTTCGACGGCGTCGAGTTCGCCGGGCTCGGCGGCGCGGACCCCCGCGAGGTCCGGCGCGCGCTCGACGACGCCGGCCTCGACGCGGCCGCCGCCCACGTCGGGATCGAGGCGCTCGAAAACGACTTCGAGGCGACCGTCGAGACCTACCGGCGACTCGAGTGCGATCGGCTCGTCGTCCCGTATCTCGACGAGCCACACTTCACGAGCCGCGACCGCGCGACCGAGACCGCCCGACTCCTCGCGGAGATCGACGCCCGCCTCGGCGAGCGCGGGCTCGGACTCGCGTACCACAACCACGACCACGAGTTCGTCGCGGTCGGCGACGCCACGGCGTACGATCTGTTGGTCGGCGAGACCGACCTCGATCTCGAACTCGACGCGGGGTGGGCGACCGCGGCGGGACGAGAGCCGGCCGAACTGCTGGGTCGGCTCCGGGACCGCGCGCCGCTCGTCCACCTCAAGGACGTGGCGGGCGACCGGCCGGTCGAACTCGGCGACGGCGACCTCGACGCCGAGCGGTGTGTCCGAGCGGCCCGCGAGGCCGGGACCGAGTGGCTCGTGTACGAGCACGACGACCCCGACGACCCCGAGGCGTCGCTGGCCCGCGGCGCGGCCGGCGTGGCCGACCTCCTCGCGTAGAGGTCGCGGGCGACGCGTTCACGCCTCTTTTTTCGTGTGAACCGGCCGACAGGGTCTCGGCGAGACACCCGGAGATTCGGACTGGAGCCGAGCGAATTGATGGTTTATCGAACCGCTCAAGTATTACGCTACGATAGTCAGAGAAAAATCCGATAATGACAAGCTACCTGTGAATCCGGAGGGTTTATTTGCGTCAACTGTCCACCCAGTACTGGGTTACGCCAAAACACAACATATGTCATACACAAAAAGCGTTTTCGACGGAGCCAAAACGGAGGCCGGACCGACGCGGGACGGAACGCCGAACGCAGTTCGCGTCGAACGGAGCGCCGTCGCGGAGGGACTCGATGGCGACTGAGACGTTCGGTGCGCTCTCGCTGGTACCGCCGCTGCTGGCGATCGTACTGGCGATGGTCACGCGCCGCGCCATCCTCTCGCTGTTCCTCGGAATCTGGTCGGGCGGGGTCATCTACACGGGTGGCCACGGCGTCGTCCAGACGCTGACGTGGACCGCCCAGTCGATCGGCGAGAGCCTCTTCCACGCGAAGATCCTGATGATCGTGATGTTCCTCGGGGCCGGAGTCGCCCTGATATGGCGGCTGGGCGGGGCGCTCGCCATCGCGAACGCCGCCACCTCCCGGTTGGACTCCCAGCGGAAAGTCGGGCTGGCGACGTGGATCTTCGGGATGCTGTGGTTCTTCGGAGACTACTCGAACACCGCCATCGTCGGCACGACGATGCGTGACATGGCCGACGAGATGCGGATGTCCCGGGAGAAGCTCTCGTACATCGTCGACTCCACCGCCGCGCCGGTGGCGACGTTCGGCATCTCCAGTTGGGTCGTCTACCAACTGAGCATGATCGAACAGGGCTACGAGGCCGCGGGGATCACCGGTCAGGCCCCCGAGTCGTTCGGCCTCTTCCTCCAGAGCATCCCGTTCAACATGTACTGCATCTTCGCGCTGGCGATGGTCGGGATCATCATCCTCACCCAGCGTGACTTCGGCGAGATGCTCGACGCCGAGCACCGCTCGTGGAAGGAGGGGAAGGTGCTTCGGGACGACGCGGTGCCGATGCAAAGCGCCGAGGACAGTCTGGGCGACATGTTCACCGACTC
This sequence comes from Halorussus marinus, assembly GCF_004765795.1. GTDB lineage: Archaea > Halobacteriota > Halobacteria > Halobacteriales > Haladaptataceae > Halorussus > Halorussus marinus. The sequence continues at coordinate 94,362 of NZ_SBIV01000006.1, read as the reverse complement.
GCCCCAGCTCCGGTACTTCCTCCTGCCGGTCGGAACGCTCATCGCCGTGGTCTTCGCGGGCGCGGCCTACACCGGCTTCGCGGGATCCGAGAGCGGCGCGGCGTTCATCGACGTCGTCAGCAACGCCCAGTTCGTCGACGCGCTCCTCTGGGGGGCGTTCTCGATGGCCGCGATGGGGATCATCTCCGGGACCGTCGGGGGCCTGATGGACCTCGAAGAGGCCATGGAGACGGTTATCGACGGCTTCAGCATGATGCTGACCGCGGCGTCGATCCTCGTCATGGCGTGGACCATCGGCGGCGTCACCAGTTCGCTCGGGACGGGCGTCTACGTGACTAACGTCGCCGAGTCGCTGATCAGTCCGATGCTGTTGCCCGTCATCATCCTGTTCGCGTCGGCGCTGATCGCGTTCTCCACGGGGACCTCGTGGGGGACGATGGCGATCGTCACGCCGATCGCGGTCCCGCTGGCGTGGAACATCGGCAACTCGACGCCGGAGCTACTACCGGTCGCGATCGGGACCGTGTTCAGCGGTGCGATCTTCGGCGACCACTGTTCGCCCATCTCGGACACGACGATCCTGTCGTCGACGTTCACGGGGGCGGACCACATCGACCACGTCCGGACCCAGATGTACTACGCGGTGACCGTCGTCCTCGTCGCGGCGGCGATGCTGACCATCTGGGGCGCGACTCGGGTCACGCCGCTCGTGTTGCTCCCGGTCGGCGTCGGCCTGCTCTACGGGCTGGTCTACGGCCTCTCGGAGTGGGACGCCAACCGCAAGAACCTCACGGCGCGAGCCCAGCGGTCGAGCCGGGACGCCGCGCCGTCCGACGACTGATCGACCGACAGCGACTTTTTTGCGATTCGGGGAGGTGAGCGGTCGCCCGCACGCCGGGCGGCGAGCCCGCGACTGACTACTGAGAGCCGGACTCGCCCCGTTCGTACGCGATTCCCGTCACGAAACCGAACCCGGCCAGCCCCCACCCCAGAACCGTCGCGGCGAGCGTCGGGCCGGCGTCGACGCCCTGCAAGAGCGCCGTGGTCCCGAACGTGAGGACGCCGGCGAACGCGCCGCTCGTCCAGTTGGGCGCGTCGGTGCGGCGGAGCCGGTCGGGAAATCGGAGCGCGATGGCGGTTCCGACGGCGTACACCTGTGCGATGGCGACGAGCAGTATCGGGACGCGAGAGGTTGGCGCGGCGGCCGCGACCGCCGCGGGCACGGCGAGACCGACCGCGACCCCGACGGCGTACCGAACGGTGCGGTTCACGACCGACGATTTCGGCGACAGTTCAAAAAAGGTGGCACCCGGCTCCCCACGGTGACGACAGGTATTTCAGTTTCGGTGTGTCATTTTAAAACATCCATGGCCGCGTTTCCGCACATGGACACATCACAATCACGCCCCTCACACGGGCAGTTCATCACTCATGGACGATACAGCAAAATACGTCATTCACGCGGACATCACCGCCGACGGGGTGGTAGAGCGGAGTGACGTCGTCGGCGCGGTCTTCGGGCAGACCGAAGGCCTGCTCGGCGACGACCTCGATCTCCGCGACCTCCAGCAGTCGTCGAAACTCGGTCGCATCGACGTCAGCGTCGACAGCCAGAACGGACAGTCGTTCGGAACCGTCACCATCGCGTCGAGTCTCGACAAGGTAGAGACCTCTATCCTCGCGGCGGCGCTCGAAACGATCAGCCGCGTCGGTCCGTGTCGCGCGAGCGTCTCGGTCTCCAAGATCGAGGACGTGCGGGCCGCCAAGCGCCGGAAGGTCGTCGACCGCGCCAAGGAGTTGCTCGCCGACTCGTTCGACGAGGACGTGATGTCCTCCAGAGAGATCATGGAGGAGGTCCGCCAGAGCGTCCGCGTCGAGGACATCGCCGAGTACGAGGGCCTGCCCGCGGGACCGCGGGTCGAGGACAGCGACGCCATCGTCGTGGTCGAGGGCCGGTCGGACGTGCTGAACCTCCTGCGGTACGGCGTCAAAAACGCCGTCGCCGTCGAGGGCACCAACGTCCCCGACGCCGTCGCCGACCTCACGCAGGGTCGGACCGTCACCGCGTTCCTCGACGGCGACCGCGGGGGCGACCTCATCCGGAAAGAGCTCTCGCAGGTCGGGGACATCGACTACGTGGCGTTCGCGCCCGGCGGCAAGTCCGTCGAGGACCTCGAACGCCACGAGGTCATGTCCGCGCTCCGGAGCAAGCGCCCGTTCGAGAAGTCGATGGTCGGCGAGGACGACGAGCGCTCCGACGACGGGGACGCGACACCGAACGGCGCGGACGCGAGCGTCGACTCGGACGCGAGCGAGCCCGGGACCGCGGCGACCGACGGGAGCGCCCGGCCCGCGCCCGCACCCGACGGCGACGCCGGCCCCGAGGAGCCGGCTTCGGCCGACGCCGAACCGGTCTCGCCCGGCGCCGAACCCGACCCGGACGCGACCGACGCGTCCAACGCGGAGTCGACCCGTGAGGGCGACGACGCCGACGCCCCGACCGACGCCGAGCCAGCGCCGGCGACCCTCGAGGGCCACGTCGAGGACGTCGTCGACGCCGAGACCGGGACGGCCCGACTGCTGGGCGAGTCCTACGAGACGCTCGGCGAGGTGGCGGCCGAAAACGCCTTCGAGGCGGTTCGGGACGCCGACGAGACGCCGTACGCCGTCGTGCTCGACGGGACGCTCGAACAGCGACTCCTCGACGTGGCGGCCCAGCGCGGCGTCGGGCAACTCGTCGCCGCCGACCTCGGGGAGTTCGTCAAGCAGCCGGCCGGCGTCCGGATCCGGACCGCAGACCAGTTCTAGAGCCGTCGGCCGAGCACTCGGGCGTCGCTACCGTCGGCGTAGAAGGCCGGGTCGCGACCGACTTCCTCGAACCCCATCGACTCGTAGAGGGCGCTCCCGGCGTCGTTCTCCGGGTGGACCGCGAGGCGGACTCGCGAACAGCCGGCCGCCCGGAGCGCGTCGAAGGCGCCGGCGAGCAATCGCCGCGCTCGGCCCTCCCGCCTGCGGGCCGGCGCGACGACCAGCTCCGCGACGTAGCCGGCCTCTCCGTCGTGGAACGCGACGAGGTAGCCGGCGGGCTCGCCGTCGGCGACCGACACGAGGGTGATCGGCGGACCGTCGATCGCGTAGCTCAACAGCGGCGGGTTCGGCTCCCGGAGGTGACCCTGAAGTTCGCGGAGCCGGGGTTCGTCGGCGGCGACGGCGGTCCGGATCACGCGACCACGAGCGCCGCCAGCGCCGCGCCGACGATCGCGCCGGTCAGCGTGGCGAGGAAGTTCACGCCCTGATTGCCGAGTCGGTCGCCCTCGACGGTCGCCCCGAGCACGCTGTCCATCGTCATCCCGCCGACTCCGGCGAGGACGATCACGGCGCCGCCGACGAGCCCGATGTCCCCGAACAGCGCGACCGCGAGCGCCGCGACGACCGACGCGCCCGCGAGCCCCGCGAGTTCGCCCTGCCAGGTCACGCCGCCGTCGGTGCCGGGTTCGACCCGCTCGAACGTGGTGATGAGCCGTGGCTCGTCGAACACCCCGCCGATCTCCGAGGAGAGGGTGTCGCTCATCGCCGCGGCCATGCTACCGGTGAACGCGAACAGGAACAGCGAGCCGTCGACCGGGAGCTTCCCGTGGGCCGCATACGCGAGCACCGCCAGGAGCGCGACCGCGGCGTTCCCGAGCACGTTGCCGCTCCCGCGGGCGCCCTCGTTGTCCTCGGCGACGCCGCGGGCCTGCTTGTCCTCGTACCGGAACTTCGTCGAGAGGCTCCCGATGCCGAAGAACGCGATGAGCACCGCGAACCACGCGTACCCGCCGAGCACGACGGTGAGCACCGCCAGTAGCATGCCCGTCAGCATCCCCGGGATCGAGGCGGCGTCGAGCGCCCACGAGACGTAGCCAAAGAGCGCGGTCACCGCAACCGCGATCGCGACGTTCTCGACGGTCACCGCGACCGCGAGATCCGCGAACAGCCAGAGCAGGAACGCCACCGACAGCAACACCAGCGGGTCGTCGCGGGCGAACAGCACCGACCGGAGGAGCGCGGCCGCGAGCGCGCCGCTGGCCGCCAGAAACACCACTTTCGGCAGGGCGCCCGCGATCCCGGGTCCGTCGATTTCGAGCACCAGAGCCTGTCCGACCGCGGCCGCGAGCAGGCCGCCGAGCACGAACGCGCCGGTGCGCTGAAGCTCGTCGGCGCCGTACTCCCGGGCCGCCTGCTGGGCGAGGTTGCCGAATCCGACCACGAGGAGGCTGGCGACGAACGCCCGCGTCGGGAGTCCGAGCAGCGACGACAGCAGAGCCAGCCCCGTCGCGGCGAAGGCGAATCCCGCCAGCCCGTCGAGCCGACCCACCTGTCTGTCGGCGGGCCGGGCGAACAGCTCGAACACCGGGCCGTCGGTGATCGAGAGGGCCGCCACCGCGACGAGACCGAACGCGATGGCGGTCGCCGGACCGACGGCGAGGGCCCCAAGCGACAGCGTCGAGACCGCGGCGTACGCCGCCGCGCGACGAACTCTCGTGGTCACGTTGCTTCCCCGTTTCCGCCGACGCCTACTTAATCCTCCCGAAGCGCCGGCTCTGCTCCCCGGCGCCGTCTGACGGACGGCGGACGGACGACCCGCCGAGAGCCCCGTCGCGGTCCGTGACGTTTAGGGCGCTCCCCGATCAACTCCCACTCAGTGGGGCTGTACGACCGGTATCTGGCCGCCCGCCTGCGTCGCCACGAGGCGACCCCGCCCAGCCACGTCGCCGTCGTCATCACCGAGCGCGACCTGCTCGAACAGGGCGCCTACCGGACGCTGGAGGAGTTTTTCGAGTGGGCCTTCGAGTACGACGCCGACCGGGTAACCGTGTACGTCAGCGTCCTCGACGAGGGCGCGGTCCCGACGCTCGAACGCGAACTCGAACGCGTGAGCGCGCCCCGCCCGCTGGCGGTCCGCAGTCCCGAGGACGTCCAGCGGGCCGACGCGCCGATCCAGGTATCGGTCGGACTCGGCGGCAAACACGAGTTCGCGGGCGCGGTCGCCCGGATCGCCGAGGACGTCGAGGCGGGCGAACTCGCCCCCGAGGAGATCGACGAGACCGACGTCGAGCAACACCTCGTGTTCCCCGAAAACCCCGATCTGGTTATCAAGACCGGCGCCGAGCGCCTCTCGGACTTCATGATCTGGCAGTCGGTCTACTCGGAGCTTTACTTCACCGACGTGAACTGGCGGGACTTCCGGAAGCGCGACTACCTCCGCGCGCTACTCGACTACGAGAACCGCCAGCGGCGGTTCGGCCGGTAGGCCGAACGGCGTCGCGAGCGAAGCACGGCGACGGAAGTTCGGACGCTGAGCCGGGCGGGGCCCTCTGACCTCAATCGGCCGACGAGCTCTCGCCCTCCGCGTCGAGTTCGTCGACGGTCGTCCCCTCCGGGAGCGTGTCCCGGAACCGGTCGATGACCTCGCGGGCCTCCCGGAGTTCGACGCCGCCGACCGCCCGCACGAGCGCGGCCGCGCGCTTGACTTTGGTCCGGCGCCAGGACTCCTCGCGGGACTCGTAGGTCCGGATTCCCCGGAGGAAGTCCACCTTCGAGAACTCCGGCCAGTAGGGCGTACAGAAAAACACCGCGGCCTCGTTGCCGTTGGCGTGCCACGGCAGGAAGTTCGACGTGCGCTCGTCGCCCCCGGTCCGGATGATGAGATCGACGTCCCGGAGCGGGTCGTCGTAGAGCCTGTTGTCGATCTCGCCGACGTCGATATCGTCGGGGTCGAGGTCGCCGTCCTCGACCGCGCGGGCCACGTCGCGGGCGGCCCCCAGTAGCTCGTTTCGACCGCCGTACGCCAGCGCGACGTTGAGCGTGAACCGGTCGTAGTCGTCGGTCCGGCGCTCGGCGTACCGGATCGCCTCTCGGACGCTCTCGGGCAACATCGTCTCGTCGCCGATGGCCCGGATCCGGACCTCGCCGTCGTGGACCCGGTCGTCGTCGGCGAACTGGTAGAGCTTCCGTTCGAGCAGGTCGAAGAGGGCCTCGCGCTCGTGGTCGGGTCGGTCGAAGTTCTCGGTCGAGAACGCGTACAGCGTCAGCTCCTCGACGCCGAGGTCCCGGCACCAATCGAGCATCCGCTCGGTCGTCTGGGCGCCCGCGCGATGGCCGTCGGGGGCCTCGCCGCCGTTCCGGTCGGCGTACCGGCGGTTGCCGTCCTGAATGACCGCGACGTGTGTCGGCCCGCCGGAAATTTCGCGTTTGAGGAGACGCTCGTAGGCGGCCCGCGCTCGGCGCTGTACCCACGGTAACATCGCTTTGTCGAGCAGACGCCGCCGAGAGCAATTAGTTTTGTGACCTGTGGCGCGCTAAGAGAGTCACTCACATCCGGGTCAGCTCCGCCCGTTTGCATAGCTTTTTAAGGATGGAACGAGTTGGTACGACTGCAATGGCGAAAGGTACGGTCGACTTCTTCAACGACACTGGCGGTTACGGTTTCATCGACACTGAGGACGCGGACGAGGACGTTTTCTTCCACATGGAAGACGTCGGCGGCCCGGACCTCGAGGAAGGACAGGAAGTCGAGTTCGACATCGAACAGGCAGACAAAGGGCCGCGGGCGACGAACCTCACGCGTCTGTAACGGTTCCGCCCGTAGCTGTATTTTCTTGGCGCCGACCGCGTAGCGACGGGTGTCCTCCGAATCGTAGGGCGTTTAACGCCCGGAGCGCGTTGGTCGAGACATGACCGAGACGCTCGACGAGGACCTGTATCGCCGGACGAAACAGCTGCTCGAACCCGGCGAGATCCGGCTCAACGGCGCGATCGTCCACACCGACCTCGACGGGAGCGACGACATCGAGATGCACCAGCTCACCGTCGACGTGGGCGAGGTCATCGCCGAGCACGCCGGCTACGAACCCAAGGACACGTTCGTCTACTCGGGCACCGACGACACCGACTTCGCGTCGAATCAACACCAGGGGCTCACCCTCGACGACGAGGAGTTCGTCTGGGAGTGCCAACAGCTCCTGCGGGAGGGCACCTTCGACGTGGTGTTTTACTACGAGGCCGACGCCGATCAGGCGGCGATCCTCGACGACGTCCGCGAGCTCGGGTTCGACGTGACCGGCGTCGAGGGCGAGTGACCGCGACACGGCGTGGCACGAACTGTCGCGTTTGGAAGGCTTTACGTAGCGGCGGTTCAAACCCCCGAACAAGACGAGTGCGGTGAGTTCATTCAGACAATCATGACTCTCGGAACATCTACTGCCGGCGTCGTCTCGGGGGGTCGGTTCCCGTGACCGCAGCGACCGGCGTCGTCTCGGGGCTTCGGGTGACTCACGAGAACGCGAGCCTCGACGACGTCGAAGCGGCCTGTCACGCGGACACCGAAGCGGTCGTCGAGCGACTGGTCGCCATCCCGCGCGTCGAGGAGGCGTTCGCGCTCCAGACGTGCAACCGCTTCGAGGCGTACGTCGTCACAGACGAGAAGTCGACGGGCCGAGCGGTGCTCGGCGACTTCGCGCCCGACGCGGCGGGCCACGCCGCCGTCGAGATGGGCCACGAGGAGAGCCTGCGCCACCTGCTCCGGGTCGCGGCCGGGCTCGAATCGCTGGTACTCGGCGAAGACCAGATCCTCGGACAGGTCCGGGACGCCTACCAGACCGCCGTCGAGGCCGACGCGATGGGGCCGATGCTCGACGACGCGGTCACCAAGGCGATCCACGTCGGCGAGCGCGCCCGCACCGAGACCGCGATCAACGAGGGCGCGGTGTCGGTCGGGAGCGCGGCGGTCGAACTGCTCGGCGAGCGCCGGGACCTCGGCGACGCCGCCGGACTGGTCGTCGGCGCGGGCGAGATGGGCGCCATCGCAGCCCACGCACTCGCGGACGCCCCCGTCGAGACGCTGTACGTGGTCAACCGCTCGCCCGAGCGGGCGGTCAAGCTCGCGACCGAGACCGACCACGACGACGCTCGCGGACTCGGGCTCGACGCGCTCGACGCCGCGCTCTCGGCCGCCGACGTGGTGGTCTCGGCCACCGGAAGTCAGGGCCACGTCCTCGACGCCGCCGACCTCGCCGACACCGGCGCGCTGGTCGTGGACATCGCCCAGCCCCGGGACGTCTCGCCGGCCGCGGACGCGCTCGACGGCGTCACCGTCTACGACATGTCCGCCCTCGAATCGGTCACCGGCGAGACCGAGCGCCGCCGTCGGGCGGCCGCCGAGTCTGTCGAGGCGATGATCGACCGGGAGTTCGAGCACCTGCTGGAAGGGTACAAGCGCAAGCGCGCCGACGAGGTCATCGCCACGATGTACGAGAGCGCCGAACGCATCAAAGAGCGGGAGATCTCGCAGGCGATCTCCCAGCTCGAAGCCGACGGCGACCTGACCGACGACCAGCGCGAGGTCGTCGACGCGATGGCCGACTCGCTGGTCTCCCAGCTGCTCGCGCCCCCGACCAAGAGCCTGCGCGACGCCGCCGCCGAGGACGACTGGGCGACGATCAACACCGCGCTCCAACTGTTCAACCCCGAGTTCGGCGACGACGAGCGACCGGCGGATCACGCCGACGAACTCCCCGACGAGGCCGCCCCGGGCATGCCCGACCACGTTCGCCAGCGGATCGCCGGCGACGACGACTAACCGCGACCTTTTGTTCGGTCGGCGCATAAACGCGCTTCCCTTGCAAACGCTCGATCAAAAACACTGCCTCACCCCCTTCGGGGGTTCCTTGGTCCGCTCGCTCCCTCCGGTCGCTCGCGGTCCAACTGCTTGTGGGTCCGGTGGGTTGTCGAGCGTTCGCGGATCCTCGATGGACCGTCGAGCGTTCGTGGATGCCCGCTGCTCAGTGAAACTCGGGGGCCGCCACGGACCTTTATTTACGAGCGCGACGAATTCGACGGTATGAGTGACCTGCTATCCGACGAGGAGATCAGCGAGAAGGCGCCCGAAGGCTGGGAGCGCGAGGGCGAGGAGATCGTCCGAACGTTCGAGTTCGACGACTACCTAGAGGGCGTGGCGTTCGCCTCGGAGGTCGGCGAACTCGCCGAAGAGGAGTTTCACCACCCCGAGATGCGGATCGGGTACAAGGAGGTCGAGGTGCGGTTCACCAACCACGAGGCCGGCGGCATCACCGACGCCGACGTCGAGATGGCCGAGTTGGTGAACGACGTGCGCTGATGGACGCCCGCTACGTCTTCGCGGTGCGGTTCCGGCTCGATCCCGCGGCCGAGGGCGTGAGCGTCGACCCCGGCGAGTTCGAGACCCGCCTCGCCCGGGCGGCCGACCCGCCGGGCGAGGAGGGGTGGCTGTTTTTCCGGGACAACCTCTGGCGCGGCGAGGTCAACGACGACGAGCACTTCCGGCGGCTCACCGAGGAGGCGCTGGGCGTGGACGTCCGGTCGGTGGAGTACCGCGCGTTCGAGACCGACGAGGAGTACTTCGAGGCGCTGAAAGACGCGATCCGGACGGAGCTGGCGACGTTCAACGCCGACTCGGTCCCGGCGGTGCTCACGAAGTACCTCGGGAGCTCTGTCGAACTCCGATAGGGCAGAATACTTATCTTTCCGCCGTCCCTACGAGTGGTCCCATGGTCGCCCGCGAGTACGACTTCTGGCTGCTCGACCTCGACGGCACGCTCATCGACATCGACTGGTCGTACCCCCGGTCGGTGTTCGACGAGGTCGGCGACCGGCTGGGCCGGGAGTTCACCGACCGGGAGGCAGAGCTCCTGTGGCACGGGCTCGGCGGGAGCCGCGACGACCAGCTCCGGGCGTGGGGAATCGACCCCGAGCGGTTCTGGGACGCGTTCCACGGCGTCGAGGACCCACAGCGGCGGGCCGAGAAGACCTACCTCTACGACGACGCCCGGTTCGTGGCTGAGCTCGACTGTCCGGTCGGGCTGGTGACCCACTGCCAGCCGTTCCTGACCGGGCCGGTGCTCGACGAACTCGACATCCGCGACTGGTTCGACACCGTGGTCTGCTGTGACGCCGACCTCGGCTGGAAGCCCGACCCCGGCCCCGTCGAGCACGCGATGGCCGACCTCGGCGTCGGAGCGACCGACCGGCGGGGGGTCTTCGCCGGCGACGGCGCCAACGACGTGGGCGCGGCGTGGAACGCCGGCCTCGACGCGGTCCACGTCGAGCGCCACGGCCACGACCGGCGCCGCCAGTGCGTGCTCGGCGACTACCGGATCGAGAGCTTCGACGAGCTACTGGCCGAACCCCGGTAGCTCGTCGAGGATCGCGGCCAGTCGCTCGTCGAGGGCGGTCGCGAGCGCCTCGACGCCCGGCTTCTCGGCGCGGTCGGGGTTGGCAAACAGCCGGACGCGCTCGGTGCCGACCGACACGAACCCGAGCCCCAGCTTCTCGGCCGTCGCCCGGAGCCCGAGCCCCGCGTCGGCGTCGCCGGCCGCGACCTTCCGTGCGGGACTCTCGTGGGCCCGGGCCGCGAGTTCGAAGCCGTCGATCGCCTCGACCAGCTCGTGGCGGGTCGTCGCCCGCTCGTCGGCGAGGTCGGCGAGCGCGTCGGCGAGGTTGGTCCGGAGCCCCGAGTCCGTCCCGCGGTTGACGAACCGCAGTTCGCGGTCGACGAGGTCCCCGAGTCCCGCGATACCCTCGGGATTACCGGCCGAGACGACCAGTCCCCACTCGCGGTCGTAGGCGCCGAGCGGCTCGGGGTCGCCCGCGGGCGATCCCGCGGTCGTCGCGACGACGTCGGGCACGCCGTCCCGGAACCGACGCAGACCCTCCCGGGAGCCGACCGCGAGGTATCGCGGCCGGTCGAGCGCGTCGAGCAATCGGGCGAGCGCGGGATCGTCCTCGCCGACGCCGAGGACCGACGGCGGGCGCACGTCCGGCGAGAACAACTCGACTTCGACCGACTCGCCGGCGCCGACGTAGGCGGTGTCGGCGTCGACCTCGACCACGCCGTCGGCCTCGACGAGGCTGGTGGTCGCGCCGCTGCCCTTGTCGACGGTGTAGGCCAGCAGGTCGCGGTCGCCGCCGGCGGCGCCGGTCGCGTCGCCCTCCTCGCCGACCGCCTCGGGCGCCTCGACGAGTCCCACGGGGAGCATCCGGGTCCGCCCCTCGCCGTAGCGCTCCTCGGCCGCCATCCGCGCGGTGACGGTGGCGGTCGCGGGCTCGGGCAGTCCCGCGGCCTCCCGGATCGCGGGCGCGACGAAGGTGCGGAAGATCGTGAGCGCCGAGACGGGGTAGCCCGGCAGGCCCACGTACGCGGAGCCGCCCGACGGTTCGGCGGGGTCGTCGGCCGACTCGTCGGGGCGGCCGTCGAGCCGGCCGACCAGCATCGGCTTGCCGGGCTTGACAGCCACGCCGTGCAACAGGAGTTCGCCCCGTTCTTCGATGACCTGATAGATGACGTCGACCGCGCTCGCGCTGGTCGAGCCAGACGACAGCACGAGATCGCACTCGGCGGCCGCCTTCCGGAGGAGCCGCTCCATCTCGTCGTAGTCGTCGCCCGCGTGGGGGTAGAGCACCGGGTCGCCGCCGGCTTCGGCGACCGCCGCCGCGATCGTGTAGCTGTTGACGTCGTAGATCTGGCCCGCCGCGCTGTCGAGGTCCTCGCCGGGTCGGACGAGTTCGTCGCCGGTCGAGACGATGCCGACGACCGGCTCGCCCCGAACCGGGACCGACTCGACGCCGAGCGCCGACAACAGGCCGATCTCGCGGGCCGTGAGCCGCGTCCCGGGGCCCAGCGCGCGCTCGCCGGCGGCCACGTCCGCGCCCGCCAACATCACATGGTCGCCCGGCGCGACCGCGGTTCGGATCTCGACGCCGGCCTCGGTCTCGGTGGTGCGCTCGACCATCACCACCGCGTCCGCGCCGGGCGGCATCACCGCGCCGGTCGATATCTCTGCGGCTTCGCCTTCCGCGACCTCGACGTCGGGCTCTACGCCAGCGTGGACGGTGCCGACGAGATCGAGGACGACGGGGTCGGCCTCGTCGGCGCCGAAGGTGTCCCGGCCCCCGACCGCGTAGCCGTCCATCGCGGCCCGATCGAACCCCGGCACGTCGAGGCCGGCGTCGACGCGCTCGGCGAGGACCCGACCACGGGCCTCGTCGAGCGGGACGCGTTCGGCGTCGGGCGCGAGGTCGAGGCCGTCGATCGCGTCGCGGGCTTGCGCGGGGGTCGAGAGGTCCCGGAACTCCTTTCGATCGGTCATCGCGTCTCACCCCCCGTGGTCGCGCCGCGGGTCGTCGGTCCCGTCACGCCGACCACTCCCAGTCCTGAACCGCGACGGTCTCGCCCGCCGGAATCCCCTCCCGGCCTTCGGGCACGACGACCCAGCCGTCCGCGAGCGCGACGCTCGACAGCACGCCCGACCCGGAGGCTCTGGTCGGGGTCGCCACTCGCTTGTCGCCGTCGGCCTCGACCTCGACCCGCGCGAACGTCCGGATTCCGGGCTCGCTCCGGATCTTGCGGTCGAGTCGGGCCTCGGTGGTCGGGAACGGCTCGTCGGGGAGCCCGCCCACGTACTTCAGCAGGGGCCGAAGGAACTGGACGGCGTTGACGATGCACGCCACCGGGTAGCCCGGGAGCATCACGATCGGCGTCCCCTCGATCACGCCCGCCGCGACCGGGTGGCCGGGCTTCAGCGCGACCCCGTGGAAGACGATCTCGCCGAGGTCCGCGACCACCTCCGGGAGCAGGTCGCGTTCGCCGACCGAGGAGCCGCCGGTCGTGACGACCACGTCCTCGGTCAGGTCCCGCTGGATCGCGACCCGGAGCGCCTCGGCGTCGTCGGTCACCACGTCGCGGTAGGTCGCCGACCCGCCCCACCGCTCGACGTACCGCGAGACCGTCAGGCCGTTGGTCTCGATCACCTCGCCGGGGTCGGGGTCGGACTGGACCAACTCCTCGCCCGTCGGGACGACCGCGACCGAGGGGCGCTCGCGGACCGCGACCGACTCGATCCCGACCGACTTCAACAGCCCGAGGTCGGAGGGCCGGAGCCGGTGGCCGGCGTCGTAGAGGTGCTGGCCGGCGGCGACGTCCTCGCCGACGGGCGCGACGTTCTCGCCCTCGGCGACGGCGTCGAAGACCTCCACGTCGCGGGTGACTTCGGCGCTCGCGCCGTCCGAGGCGCCGGGCGCCTCGCGCTCGTCGGTCTGCTCGATCATCACCACGCCGTCGGCGCCGTCGGGGAGTTCGCTACCCGTGTGGACGCGGACGGCCCCGTCCGGCGGGACCGTCTCGACCTCGCCGGCCTCGCCGACGCGCCGGAGCACCTCCGGCGACCGGTCGCTCGCCCCGAACGTGTCGGCCGCCCGGACCGCGTAGCCGTCCATCGCGGCCCGGGGGTAGTGGGGCACGTCGCGGGCGGCCTCGACCGACTCGGCGAGCGCCCGGCCGTCCGCCGACGAGAGGCCGACGGTCGCGGTTCGGTCGTGGGGCTCGACCGCGTCGAGGAGGCGCTCGCGGGCCGCGGCGAGCCGCGTCTTGTCCTTGAACCCGGACCGCTTGCGGTCCGGCTGGTCGTCGCTCATGCCTGAAAATCTACCGCCCGCGGCCAAAAGCGTGTGGGACGGCGAGCCGGGACGGTACCCCACCCTTTTTCGCCCCCGCGTCCCAAGTCCCGGGTATGTCAGCGCTTCGTGAGGCGGTGCGCGAGTTGCCCGACGCGGTGTTCGCCGACCTGCTAGAGAGCGACGACGCCTACCTGCTGGTCGTCGACCTCCCGGGCGCCACCGCCGAGACGGTGGAGCTGAGCGTCGATGACGGGCGACTGGAGATCGAGGCCCGCCGGGAGAAAGACGCGCCCATGGAGTTTTCGTACCTCCGCGAGGAGCGATCGCTGTTTCTCGACGCCGACCTCCCACTGCCGCCGGACGCGACGGGTGCGGACGCGTCGGCGACCGTCGACCGGGGCGTGCTGGAGCTTCGCCTGCCGAAGCGCGAGGCCACGCCGAGCCGCGAAATCCCCATCGAAGGTCGCTGAGACGCCGGGGTGATCACACTGGTCAACCTCCGTGCGTACCGACGGTTCTTCGTGGTCGCGTACCACTTCCTCCCGCTGTTGGTGAGCTACGCCCGCGATCGCCGACGCTTCCTGCTGTTCGGTCGGTCGCGTCGCGTCGACAGCCAGACGCGCATCGAGCGAGCCAACACCCTGCTGGAGTCGCTGTTGACGCTCGGGCCGACGTTCATCAAGCTCGGCCAACTCCTCTCGACCCGCCCCGACGTGCTCCCGACCGAGTACGTCGACGTCCTCTCGAAGCTCCAAGACGAGGTCCCGCCGGCGCCGTGGGCCGAGGCCCGGGTCGTGCTCGAAGACGAGGTCGGACCGGTCGAGGAGTACTTCGACGACTTCGACACCGACGCCATCAGCGGCGCGAGCCTCGGGCAGGTGTACACCGCCGAGGTCGACGGGCGAGAGGTCGCGGTCAAGGTGCGGCGCCCGGACATCGAGGAACTGGTGGAGGCCGATCTCCGGGTCATCCGGTGGTCGCTCCCGATCCTCCTGCGGTTCATCGGGCAGGCCCGGGCGTTCTCGCTCGAGAACCTCGCCGACGAGTTCGACCGCACCATCCGCCAGGAGATGAACTACGACCGGGAGGCCCGGATGCTCGCTGAGATCCGGTCGAACTTCGAGGGCGACGACGCCGTGGTGATCCCGGCGGTCCTCGACTCCCACTCGGGGCCGAGGGTCCTGACGATGGAGTACATCGAGGGGACGAAGATAAACGACGTCGCGGAGCTCGACGAACTGGGGATCGACCGCCACCAGCTCGCGGTCAACCTCCAGGAGGCGTACCTCCAGATGATGCTCGAAGACGGCGTGTTCCACGCCGACCCCCACCCGGGGAACCTCGCGGTCCGGCCGGACGGCACCATCGTCTTCTACGACTTCGGGATGTCCGGGCGGGTCGACGAGTTCATCCAGAACAAGATCATCGAGTTCTACGTCGCGGTCGCGAACCAGGACATCGACGGGATCCTCGACGCGCTCATCGAGATGGGGACGCTGAGCCCGGAGGCCGACCGCGCCACGATGGGCAACGTGATGGAGCTGGCCATCGAGGACGCCCGCGGAGAGGACATCGAGACCTACCGGGTCCAGCAGATCGTCGAGCAGGTCGAAGACACCATCTACGAGTTCCCGCTCCGGCTCCCGTCGAACCTCGCGCTGGTCCTCCGGGTCGCGACCGTGGTCGAGGGCGTCTGTGTCACGCTCGACCCCGAGTTCGACTTCATCACGGTCGCGACCGACTACCTCTCCGAGCAGGGCTACCGCGAGGAGTCGATCAAGCGGTACGCCGGCGAGGCGAGCGACCAGCTCCAGCAGTCGGTGCTGTCGTCGGTCCGGGTCCCGCCGAAGCTCGAACGGACGCTCGATCGGATCGACCGCGACGACTTCTACGTCCGGGCGGACATCGAGGACGGCAACGACGTCTTCGCGTTGCTCGCAAAGCGGCTCGTCTACGGGATGATGGTGGCCGCGGGCGCGTTCTCGACCGCGTTCCTCTACGCCACCACCGAGGTGGAGGCCGCGGCCGTCGCGGCGGTGCTGTCGCTCGGGGTCGCGTTCGCGCTCTTCCGGACGTTCCGCAAGCGCAAGGGGACCCGGGTCACCCCGCAGTTCACCCGCCACGAGATGCGCCAGCGACGCGGCGGCGACTGAGGTTTAGGATAGCCAAAAATATTTTCCGTTTATCAGAAATCTTTTCACCGGGCGGCGACTCGGTTCGACCATGGGACTCGTCGAGAACCTCGTGCTCGTGTTCGTCGCCGGGCTGATGACCGCGCTCGCGACCGGTCTCGGCGCGCTCCCGTTCTTCGTGGTCGACGACTTCAGCGACCGCTGGAACGTCGCGCTCTGGGGCGTCGCCTCGGGCATCATGGTCTCTGCGTCGCTGTTCGGCCTCGTCAACGAGGGGCTGGCGTACTCGGAGGGACTGCCCACGCTGATGGTCGCCGGCCTGCTCGTCGGGGTGGTGCTCGTCGAGGTCTCCGACTGGCTGCTCGACCGGATCGACGTGAGCGGTCGGACCGACGACCACCCCGAGGAGACAGACGAGTCGAACGCGGGCGTCGACCCGGAGCACGCACACGACGAGCACGCGCTGGAGGTCGAAGCGTTCGCCGAGGGCGACCTCAAGAAGCTCGTGCTCATCCTCGGCATCCTGACCGTCCACAGCTTCCCCGAGGGGGTCGCGGTCGGGGTGTCGTTCGCAGAACTGGGACTGGAGGGCGGCGTGGGAGTGCTCGGCTTCTCGGTCCCGGTGCTCGCGGTGTTTATGACCGTCGCCATCTCCATCCACAACGTCCCGGAGGGGCTGGCGATCTCCATTCCGATGCGAGCGATGGGGCTCTCGAACTGGCGGATGGTCGGGGCGGCGGTCTTCTCCAGTCTCCCCCAGCCGATCGGCGCGGTGATCGCGTTCGCGTTCGTCCGGTGGGCCCAAGAGTTTCTCCCGTTCGGCTTCGGGTTCGCGGCCGGCGCGATGGTGTATCTGGTCGTCACCGAGTTCGTGCCCGAGGCGCTCGAAACCGGCGCGGACCTGCCGGGCGAGGGCCGACGCGAACTCCTCGTCGGCGCGCTCGCGGGCGCCGCGGCGATGGTGCCCCTACTGGCGGTGTGATCCCGGCGGTCGGACGTCGGACAGCGAGCCCTCGCGAAGCGACGAGGCGGTGCGGGTCGACTCGACCGGAGGCCGACCCGCGAGACGCCGGACGCGATAGCGTTCTGGCTCACGCCCGGCCAAGCGGAGACGACTGGCGTCGAGACTACCCCTTCCCGTAGCTTTACGCTCTCGGCCGCCAATCTACCGGTATGAACGTCGCCGAATTCGGGCTCGAACGGTGGTTCGACAAGTACGAACACGACGCCGACATCATGCTCGCCGAGAGCGGCATCCGGAGCCTCGACGCGAGCCGGTTCGACCTCGATCCCGGAACGCTCGGGTACGTCATCCCGACGAACGGCGATCCGGAGTTCCGAGCGGAAGTCGGCGAGCGCTACGACCGGAGCGCCGAGGAGGTCGCGTTCACCTGCGGCACGCAGGAGGCCAACTTCCTCGCGTTCACGTCGCTGATGGACGAGGACAGCCACGCGGTCGTCGTCACGCCGACCTATCAGGCGCTCCACGCCGTCCCCGAGGCGGTCGGATCGGTGACGCGAGTCTCGCTCGAACCCCCAGAGTGGGAACTCGACGTCGACGCGGTCGCCGACGCGATCCGCCCGGAGACCGAGATCGTGGTCCTCAACAACCCGAACAACCCGACCGGACGGTACCACTCCCAAGAGAAGGTCGAAGCGATCTACGACCTCGCGGCGGACGCCGACGCCTACCTGCTGTGCGACGAGGTGTACCGACTGCTCGCGGCGGAGCCGCTCCCGCCGGTCGCGTCGCTGGGCGAGCACGGGATCAGCACGACGAGCCTGACGAAGGCCTACGGGCTCGCCGGCCTCCGGTTCGGATGGATCGCCGGGCCCGAGGACGTGATCGAGGGCGCGCTCCAGTGGAAAGACTACACCACGATCTCGCCGGGCATCGTGGGCCAGCACGTCGCTCGGCAGGCGCTCGGTGCGGACGAAGACGAGATCCTGACCGAGAACCGAGAACTCGCGGCCGACCACCGCGACCGGGTCCGGGCGTTCGTCGAGGACCACGGCCTCTCGTGGCACGACCCCGTCGGCGTCAACGGCTTCGTCTCGGTTCCAGACGGGTTCGACGACAGCGAGGCGTTCTGTCGGACGGTCGTCGAGGAGGAGAGCGTCGTGCTCGCGCCCGGGTCGATGTTCGGGTACGACGACTACTTCCGGATCGGGTTCGGCCTGCCGACCGACGAACTGGAGGAGGGGCTGGCGCGGGTCGGCGACTGCATCGAGCGCCACCGCGCCTGAACCGCGGGCCGAGCGCGCGGGCCCCGGCGACCCGACCGCACCCCGGGTCAGATGGCCGGATCGGGCGACCGAAGCCGCCGCAGTCGCCCCGCCCGTCGAAAACATCGGGACGCCACGAGAACGGATCGTAAAACGTCTCGGCGCTTCTAAAACCGTCGTAAAACGTCGTCGACCGCGTCGTAAAACGTCGGAACTCGACGCCTGAGCGCGAAATCACGCGAATCTCCACGAAGGCTCGGCCCCTTATATGACGGTGGCGCTCCACGGGACGAGTAAGAGGTTCCCCACGATGTCCAACGCTCCCTCCACCCTCGACGGCGAACAGTTCCCCGATCTACCGGACGATTCGGCGGTCGATCTGCCGGCGTCGCCGGCCGACGCGCTCGGGTCGATCGCGGCCCCGTTCGAGTTCGTCGGGTTCTGGTCGGCGGTCGCGCTCCCGCTGGCGTACGTCCCGGTGCTCTCGGGCGCGGTCCCGAGCGGTCGGTCGACGCTCGCGGTGCTGGTCGCGGTCCACGCGCTCGCGCTCCTCGCCGGCCACGACTACCGCCGCGACTGATTCTCATTCTCTCGACGCCCTCCCCGAGGTCCCCGACGCGACCCATCCCGGTTCTCTCGACGGCCGTACCGCGCCCCGTGGCACCCGTACGCGCCCGAACCGCATTCCAAACCGTTTATACCCCCGCGAACGCTATCCGGCGGTATGGCAAGAGAGCAGAAGGAAGTGCGGGACCTCCAGGAAGGCAACTACGTGATGATCGAGGACGCGGCGTGCGAGATCAACTCCTACAGCACCGCAAAGCCGGGCAAGCACGGTAGCGCGAAGGCCCGGATCGACGCCGAAGGCGTCTTCGACGGTAAGAAGCGAAGCCTCTCTCAGCCCGTCGACGCGAAGATCTGGGTCCCCATCATCCACCGCAAACAGGGGCAGGTCGTCGCGGTCGAGAGCGACGAGATCGCACAGGTCATGGACCTCGAAACGTACGAGACCATCACCATCAAGACCCCCTCGGACGTCGACCTCTCGCCCGACGACGAGATCGAGTACCTCGAGATGGACGAGCAGCGCAAGATCCTCGAGTAGATGTTCCCCGGCGCGTCCGCCGACCGCGATCGAGCCGACTACGTGGTCGTGGGCGCGCCTCTCGACGTCTCGACCACGTTCCAGCCCGGGACGCGGTTCGGCCCCGATCGGATCCGCAAGTACGCCCGGGCCTTCGACGACTACGACGCCAGAACCGACCGACACTTCTCGGATCTCGCAGTCCACGACCACGGCGACGTCCGCGCGTGGGACGACGCCGCCGAGTATCTGGAGTACCTCGGCGGGGTCGCGACCGACGCGGTCCGAGACGGCGCCGTCCCCGTTCTGCTCGGGGGCGAACACACCGTCTCGGTCGCGGGCGTGCGGGCGGTCGACCCCGACGTCTTCGTCTGTCTCGACGCCCATCTCGACCTCCGCGAGGAGTACGACGGCAACGAGCTCAGCCACGCGACCGCGACCCGCCGCGCGCTCGCGGTCGCCGATGAGGCGGTGATTCTGGGCGCCCGGACCGGGAGCGAAGCCGAGTACGACCGGGCGAGCGAGCCCGACGTGACCGTCGTCGAACCCGAGGCGGTCGCCGACTGGACGCCCGACTTCGAGGGGGAGTCGGTGTATCTCAGCGTCGACATCGACGCGGCCGACCCCGGGTTCGCACCCGGGACCGGGACGACCGAGCCGTTCGGGCTCGCGCCCCGAGAGATGCGCGGGGTGGTGCGGTCGGTCGCGCCGCTGGCCGACGGCTTCGACGTCGTGGAGGTCAACGACCGCGACGACGGGCAGGCCGCGGCGCTGGCGGGCAAGCTCCTCCGGGAGTTCGTCTACGCCAGCGCCGCGAGCCCGGACTAACTGTCGCTTTTCGGCGCGAACTCCACAAGCGTCAGCTCGCGGTCCAGCATGCAGTAGTCGTGGGGCGGATCGCCGAGCTTCTCGGCGATCTGGTACTCCTCGTCGAACGCCGCGCCCACGGGCTCGCAGTACTCGTGGCTCGGACAGTCGGTGTGGGGACAGGGGCCGGCGAGTTCGGCCTTGCTCCCGGCGTAGGCGTTCTTCGAGGGGACGTTTGCCTTCATCCCGACGGGCTCGACTTCGACCGCGGTGACGCCGGCGTCGTGGACGGCACAGTCGAGCGTCTGGGCGCCCTCCCGGACGTCGGTGATCCGATAGCGGACGCCCTCCGAGAGGTTGAGACACTGGCTCCGGTACGGACAGCCCTCGCAGGCCGTCGACTCCCCGCGGTAGACGAACTCCCGGTCGGGCTCGGCGAGGCGAGTCCCGACGAGCGTGATGGACGACATGAGCGTGGGTACGAAGGCCGGGCGGTTAAGGCTCCCGTCCCGTGAGCTCGTCGAGTCGGTCGAGGTACGCCTCGCGAGGCAGTTGGTAGGCGCCGCGGTAGTCGAGCTCGCCGGCGGCGAACGCGGCGGCCAGTTCGCGAGCGGCCGCCCGGGCGTCCGCTCGGGAGTCGTACGTCCGGGCACTCGTGAGTTCCACGTCGGGTTCGAGGAAGAACTGGACGCGCCAGACGTCGGTCGAGCCGACCTCGGCTTCCCCCGGCGGGCGGTTCGGGGCGCCCGCCGCGACGTACAGCGTGGGGAGGCAGGCCGCCGGGAACCGCTCGGCGTCGAACACGTCGGGCCGGTAGGCGAGGATCCGCCGCCCGCCGGGCTCGTCGTTCCAGACGGTCCACCCCTCGGGCAACTCGTCGTCGGTCATGGCGAGTCGTTGGGTGCAAGTCGGTAAGTCGTTGGCGGTCGCCCGGGAGCGGCCCGTACTTAAACGGGAGAATCGCCACGGCTCCGAGCCCGACGGCGCGCGCGAGCGACGCCGACGACACACGCTAGTTCTTCTTTTATCTACTGCTTGAATTAACCCTCTACAGTCTCGTTTAGAGGCAACAGTTATATGTTCTCTCGCCCCATCCATTAAATAGTATCGGTGGTATCGATCCACGCGGTACACGGTAGCACACAATCCCCCTTCACGTTCGCTCGATTCAGTCGCCCTCCGACGCCCGGCCGCCGTGAGAGGGGTGTGGGGATGGCACGCACATGAACTGCCAGCACGGGATCGGCCCGGACTCTCGCGGGACGGCGCGCACGCTCACGACGCCGACTGGAGCGGGCCGTCCATCTGGGCGCACGAACGCGGCCCGAGCGGGCCGCCAGAGCTTAGTAGGCGTGTGCCTACCACATACTCCGACCGAAGCGCAGTCGGTCGCTTCTCTCTCGCCTCTCCCACCGAACAAAACGTGATACAATGACGGAAACACTGGAAGAACTCAGCCAGCGATACCAGGAATCGATGCCCGAAGACCTCCGCGAGACCAAGTCGTTCGACTGGTACCTCGAAGAGGTGTACGCCGACCCGAAAGTCGCCCGCAACGCCCACCAGCGGGTCGCGGACATGTTCGACTACTACGGCACCGAGTACGACGAGGAGGCCGGCGTGGTCGAGTACCTGCTCGCCTCGGAGGACCCCCTCCACGACGGCGAGAACACCTTCTACGGCCACGAGATCCACCGCGCCATCCACGAGTTCGTCAACAAGGTCAAGTCGGGCGCACGCGGGCTCGGTCCCGAAAAGCGCATCAAGCTCCTGCTCGGCCCGGTCGGCTCCGGGAAGTCCGACTTCGACCGACAGGTCCGGACCTACTTCGAGGACTACACCCTCCGCGAGGAGGGCCGGATGTACACCTACCGGTGGACCAACCTCTGTGACGTGATCCACGATCAGGACCCCGCCGACGACGTGGTCCGGTCGCCGATGAACCAAGACCCGCTCGTGCTCCTCCCGGTCGAACAGCGCCAGCGGGTGGTCGAGGACCTCAACGAGAACCTCGATGCGCCCTACACCATCCAGAACGAGCAGTCGCTCGACCCCGCCTCGGCGTTCTACATGGACGAGTTGCTCGCCCACTACGACGACGACATCCAGCAGGTGCTCGAGAACCACGTCGAGGTGATCCGGCTGACCGCCGACGAGAACAAACGACAGGCGGTCGAGACGTTCGAGCCCAAAGACAAGAAAAATCAGGACGAGACCGAGCTGACCGGCGACGTCAACTACAGCAAGATCGCCATCTACGGCGAGTCCGACCCCCGGGCGTTCGACTACTCGGGGGCGTTCTGTAACGCCAACCGCGGCATCTTCAGCGGCGAGGAACTGTTGAAGCTCCAGCGGGAGTTCCTCTACGACTTCCTCCACGCGACCCAAGAGCAGACGATCAAACCCAAGAACAACCCCCGGATCGACATCGATCAGGTGATCGTCGGCCGGACGAACATGCCCGAGTACCGCGACAAGAAAGGCGACGAGAAGATGGAGGCGTTCAACGACCGCACCAAGCGGATCGACTTCCCGTACGTCCTGGAGTTCGAGGAGGAGGCCAACATCTACCGGAAGATGCTTGGCAACGCCGACGTGCCCGACGTCCACATCGAGCCCCACACCTTGGAGATGGCCGGGCTGTTCGGCGTGCTCACCCGCGTCGAGGAGCCAGACTCCGAGACGGTCGACTTACTCCAGAAGACCAAAGCGTACAACGGCGAGAGCGAGGAGAGCGACGAGGTCGACGTGAAGAAGCTCCGCGAGGAGGGCGAGGAGAGCGCCGACATCGGCGAGGGGATGGAGGGCGTCTCGGCCCGGTTCATCGGCGACGAGATCGCCGAGGCCATCATGAACTCCACCCACCGCGAGAAGGGCTTTCTGAGCCCGCTGTCGGTGTTCAACCACTTCGAGGAGAACCTCGAGAACCACGGCTCGATCCCCGAGGAGAACTTCCAGACGTACTACCGCTACCTCGAGATGGTCCGCGAGGAGTACAAGGACCGGGCCATCGAGGACGTCCGTCACGCGCTGGCCTACGACATCGAGGAGATCCAGCGCCAGGGCGAGAAGTACATGGACCACGTCATGGCGTACATCGACGACGACACCGTCGAAGACGAGCTCACCGGCCGCGAGCAAGAGCCCGACGAGAGCTTCCTCCGGGCGGTCGAGGAGAAGCTCGACATCCCCCGCGACCGCAAGAACGACTTCCGCCAGGAAGTGAGCAACTGGGTCTCCCGGCGCGCACGCGAGGGGTCGCCGTTCGACCCCCAGGACAACGACCGACTGCGCCGCGCCCTCGAACGCAAGCTCTGGGAGGACAAGAAGCACAACATCAACTTCTCGGCGCTGGTGTCGGCCAACGAGATGGACGACGACGAACAGAACGCCTGGATAGACGCCCTGATCGACCAGGGGTACTCGCGGGAGGGGGCCAAGGAGGTGCTGGAGTTCGCCGGCGCCGAGGTCGCCCGCGCGGAGATGGAGGACTGACCGTGGCGACCGGCCACGACGACCGCCCGCACCGCGAGGACGCCGCCCGAACCGGGGACCGAGACCCCGTCGACGGCGAGACGTTCATCGAGGACGCCGATCGGGAGCTCAGAGAGACCTACGAGGAGCCCAAGGGGCTCGCGACGTTCGTCGAGGAGGCCTTCGAAAACCCGACGGTCGCCGCCCACGCGAGCAAGTACCTCCTCGAAGCCATCGAGTCGATGGGCACCCGGACCGTGATCGAGGAGGGCGAGGAAAAAGAGCGCTACCGGTTCTTCGACGATCCCGCCAACGACGGCGAGCACGCCATCCTCGGCAACACGGAAGTGCTCAACGCTTTCGTCGACGACCTCCGGTCGATCGCGGCCGAGCGGGGCAAAGCCGAGAAGATCATCTGGTTCGATGGCCCGACCGCGACCGGCAAGTCCGAGCTCAAGCGGTGTCTGGTCAACGGTCTCCGGGAGTTCTCGAAGACCGAGGCCGGCCGGCGTTACACCATGGAGTGGAACGTCGCAAGCGCCAGCGGCGGCCGGAGCCTCTCGTACGGCGAGGGCGGGGCCGCCACCGACGAGGAGAACTGGTACGCCAGCCCGGTCCAGTCGAACCCCCTGACCGTGTTCCCGCCGGCGGTCCGCGAGGAGATCCTCGCCGAGATCAACGCGCGGGTCGACGACCACATCGACGTGCGAGTCGACAGCGACCTCGATCCGTTCAGCCGCGAGGCCTACGAGTTCCTCGAAGAGCAGTACCGCCGGACCGGCGAGGACGACCTGTTCTCGGCGATCACCGACCCCAGCCACCTCCGGGTCAAAAACTACGTCGTAGACGTCGGTCAGGGGATCGGGGTGCTCCACTCGGAGGACTCGGGTCCGCCCAAAGAGCGCCTCGTCGGCTCGTGGATGCGCGGGATGTTGCAGGAGCTCGACTCCCGGGGACGCAAGAACCCCCAGGCGTTCAGCTACGACGGCGTGCTCTCGCAGGGCAACGGCCTGCTGACCATCGTCGAGGACGCCGCCCAGCACGCCGACCTGCTCCAGAAGCTGTTGAACGTCCCCGACGAGCAGACGGTGAAACTCGACAAGGGCATCCAGATGGACATCGACACCCAGCTCGTCATCATCTCGAACCCCGATCTGGAGGCCCAGCTCAATCAGCACGCCGACGCCGGCGGCGCCGACCCGCTGAAGGCGCTGAAGCGCCGGCTCGACCGCCGGCGGTTCAAGTACCTCACCAACCTGAGCCTCGAAGCCGAGCTCATCCGCCGGGAGCTGACCAACGAGACCGACGTCTGGCGGGCCGAAAGCTACGACGAGCTCGAGGGGCTGATCCGCGAGCCCCTCCGGGTCCGGGTCCGGAGCGACGGCGACGGCGTCGCCGAGCGCGAACTCGCGCCACACGCCGTCGAGGCCGCCGCGCTCTACAGCGTGGTGACTCGGCTCGACGGCGACGACGTGCCCGCGGGGCTCGACCTCGTGGACAAGGCGACGCTGTTCGATCGGGGGTACCTGCTCGACGGCGACGACCGGCTCGACAAAGACGACTTCGAGTTCGACGACGACGCCGCGGACGGCGAGGAGGGGATCCCGGTGACCTACACCCGGGACGGCATCGCCGACCTGCTCAACGACGAGAGCGACCGGGCCCACGCCGAGTACTCGGTCGAGGAAGTCATCATGCCCCGGGACATCCTCAACGCGATGGCCGAGGGGCTCTCGGACGCCCCCGTCTTCTCGACCGCCGAGCGCACCGAGTACGAGAACCGGCTCGTGCCCGTCAAAAACCACATCTTCCAGCGCCAGGAGGCGGACGTCCTCGACGCGATGATGCGCGAGAAGCGCGTCGACGAGGAGACCGTCGAGGAGTACGTCGAGCACGTCTACGCGTGGGCGACCGACGAGACCGTCGAGAACGACCGCGGCGAGCGCGTCGGCCCCGACGCCCTGAAGATGAAGGTGTTCGAGACCGAGCATCTGGGCCGGTTCGGTCCCGAGAGCTACGCCGCCGACCACGCCGCCTCGCCGGCGGTCGAGGAGTTCCGGCGCAACAAGGTGATCACCGCGCTGAACCGCCACGCGTGGCAGAGCCGCGACGAGGACTTCGAGGTCGGCGACATCGACCCCAAGGAGATACCGATCATCAAGACCGTGCTGGCGAACTACGACTGGGACGACGTCCGCCGGGTGTACGAGGACTTCGACCCCGACCAGTGGGCCGACCCGCCGAGCGACACCGAGACCGCGGCGCTGAAAGCCGAGACCATCGACAACATGGTCGAGCTGTTCGGCTACTCGCCGGCGTCGGCCGAACTGACCAGCCAACACGTCATGAGCCAGGTGAGCTACAAATGGGACTGAGAGAGGACCTCGAACGCTACCGGGAGGTCGGGGAGGCAAAGCGCGAGGATCTGGCGGAGTTCATCCAGTACGGCGATCTCGGCCAGAGCCTGCCCGACGAGATACAGATCCCGATCAAGATCGTCGACCTGCCCGAGTTCGCCTACGACCAACTCGATCAGGGCGGCGTCGGACAGGGCGAGCCCGACGTGGGCGACCCAGTGGGCCAACCCCAGCCCCAGCCCGGCGACGACGGCGAGGAGGGCGACGAGCCCGGCGAGGAGGGCGGCGAGCACGACTACTACGAGATGGACCCCGAGGAGTTCGCCGAGGAGCTCGACGACGAGCTCGGGCTCGATCTCGAACCGAAGGGCAAGGAGGTGATCGAGGAGAAAGAAGGCGACTTCACCGACATGACCCGGACGGGGCCCGACTCGACGCTCGACTTCGAGCGAATGTTCAAGGAGGGGCTCAAGCGGAAGCTCGCGATGGACTTCGACCCCGACTACGTCCGGGAGGCGCTGAAGATCGAGGGCTGGGGGCCCGACCGGGCGTTCGAGTGGGCCCGCGAGGAGAGCATCACCGTCTCGCGCCACTGGCTCGACGAGCAGTACGGCGCCCTCTCGGCCGAGGAGCGCACGACGTGGGCGAGCCTCGAGGAAATGGAGGCAAACACGCCCCGGCGGAGCGCCGCCCAGAAGATCCGCGAGGAGGGGATACGGCACGTCCCGTTCCGCAAGGAGGACGAGCGCTACCGCTACCCCGAGATCGTCGAGGAGCGCGAGAAGAACGTCGTGGTGGTCAACATCCGGGACGTGTCGGGGTCGATGCGCGAGAAGAAACGCGAGTTGGTCGAGCGCACCTTCACGCCGCTGGACTGGTACCTGACAGGCAAGTACGACAACGCGGAGTTCGTCTACATCGCCCACGACGCCGACGCGTGGGAGGTAGAGCGCGACGACTTCTTCGGCATCCGGTCGGGCGGGGGCACCAAGATCTCCTCGGCCTACGAGCTCGCGGCGGCGATCCTCGACGAGCGGTACCCGTGGGCCGAGTGGAACCGCTACGTGTTCGCGGCCGGCGACAGCGAGAACTCCCGGAACGACACGAGCGAGAACGTCATCCCGATGATGGAGGAGATCCCGGCGAACCTCCACGCCTACGTCGAGACCCAGCCCGACGGGAAGGCGATCAACGCGACTCACGCCGAGGAGGTCGACGAGCACTTCGGGGACTCGGACGAGGTGGCGGTCAGCTACGTCAACAGCCCCGAGGACGTGACCGACGCCATCTACGAGATACTCAGCACGGAGGCCGAATCGTGACCACCACGGAGACAGACTCATGAGGGACCGACCCCGCACCCGGACGGCAGCCGAACAGCTCGACGAACCCGCCGCGGAGGCCCGGAATCTCGCGATGAAGCTCGGGCTCGACCCCTACGACGTCAACTACTGGGTGGTCGACTACGACGAGATGAACGAGCTCATCGCCTACAACGGCTTCCAGGAGCGATACCCCCACTGGCGGTGGGGGATGCAGTACGACCGCCAGCAAAAGCAGGGCCAGTACACCGGCGGGAAGGCGTTCGAGATCGTCATCAACGACGACCCCTCTCACGCCTTCCTCCAGGAGTCGAACGCGCTGGCCGACCAGAAGGCGGTCATCACCCACGTCGAGGCCCACTCGGACTTCTTCGCGAACAACGAGTGGTACGGCATGTTCGCAGAGGACCTCGACGCCGCCGCGATGCTCGAACGCCACGCCCGGCGCATCGAGTCGTACATGACCGACCCCGAGATCGATCGGGAGGCCGTCGAGCGCTGGATCGACAGCGTGCTCTGTCTGGAGGACAACATCGACCAGCACCAGCCGTTCAAGCGCCAGTTCGAGCGCGCCGACGACGAGGAGTTCGAGGACGACGAGCTCGCCGAGCGGCTCGATGAGATGGACCTGAGCGAGGAGGTCAAACGCCAGGTGTTCGACGAGGAATGGGTCAAAGCCCAGTCGGAGGACGCCGACCTCGACGAACCCGAGATGGACGTGCTTGCCTTCCTCCGAGACCACGGCAAGGCCTTCGACGGCGAGACGGGCAAGGCCGTCGAGATGGAGGAGTGGCAACGCGAGATCTTAGAGATGCTCCGGGCAGAGTCGTACTACTTCGCGGCCCAGAAGCTCACGAAGGTGATGAACGAGGGGTGGGCCGCCTACTGGGAGTCGATGATGATGGGCGAGGAGACGTTCGCGGGCGACGACGAGTTTCTCAGCTACGCCGACCACCAGGCCCGGGTGCTCAACTCCCCCGGGCTCAACCCCTACAAGCTCGGCAAGGAGCTGTGGGAGTACATCGAGAACACCGAGAACCGCCGGGAGGTGTGTCGGAAGCTCCTGCGGGTCGAGGGGATCACCTGGCGGAACTTCCACGACACCGTCGACTTCGATCGGGTTCAGGAGCTTCTGGCGCCCGATCCCGCGCTCGACCGAATCACGCCCGAGACGCTCGCGGACCTGCGCGACCTGCCGGCCGAGAAGATCGACGAGGCGGCCCTCGACCGCGCGGCGGCCGGCGACCTAGACGTCGCGGAGTACCCCTGGAAGGTGCTCGACTACGAGGGGCTGGCCGAGCGACACTTCTCGCTTTGCAAGCCCCAGAATCGGGGGTTCCTCAGGTCGGTCTCCCAGCAGGACCTCGAACAGTTCGCGCGCTACCTGCTCGACGACGCCAGATACGACTCGATCGAGGCGGCGATCGCGGCCGTCGACTACGCCGCCGGCTGGGACAAGCTCCGGGAGATCCGCGAGAGCCACAACGACGTGACGTTCCTCGACGGCTATCTCACCCAGGAGTTCGTCACGGACAACGAGTATTTCACCTACGAGTTCAGCCAGACCACCGGCGACTACCGGGTCGCGAGCACCGACTACGAGGACGTCAAGAAGAAGCTGATGTTGCAGTTCACCAACTTCGGCAAGCCCACCATCGCGGTGTACGACGGCAACTACAACAACCGCAACGAGCTCCTGTTGGGCCACCACTACAACGGCGTGATGCTCGACGTGGAGCAGGCAAAACGCACCCTCGAACGGGTGTTCGACCTGTGGGGCCGGCCGGTGAACCTCAAGACCATCGTGAAAGAGATCGACGACCGGGACGCCGAGATCGCCCGGCGCCGGGACCGCGAGCCAGAGCCCGAAGAGCAGGGCAAGCTCCTGCGCTACGACGGCGAGCAGTTCACGATGGAGGACCTGCCGTGGAGCGAGGTCGAGGAGATCGCGGCGACCGAGGTCGACTACGATACCAAGCCCGAGGAGTGGCTGGCCTGATCGGCGGGACTTTTCTCGTTCGGAGCGACGCGGCAGGGCCGCCAGAAGCGACGGACCGAACCGACAGGCTCGTCGCCGTGGCGTGACAAGCCGGGCAGAGTCCACAGCGATACATATGTACGGACTCGCGATAAATTAGCGAGTACGCCGATGGAATCGTACGCCGACCGAATTCGTGTCCTCTGTGTCGACGCCGACCGCGCGGCCGAGACCGCGAGGGCCCTCGAACGCGAGACCGACCGGTTCAGCGTCGAGTCCGCGGCCGGCGCGAGCGAGGCGCTCGACCGGCTCGGGGCGGCGTCGTTCGACTGCGTCGTCAGCGGGCTCGAACTGCCGGACGGTGACGCCCTCGGGCTCCGCGACGCCGTCCGGTCCGTGTTCCCGGACCTCCCGTTCGTCGTGTTCGCCGACGCCGGGAGCGAGCAGGCGGTCGCCGACGCGCTCGCGGCCGGCGTCGACGACTTCGTACACCGACCCGCCGGGAGCGCCGGCTACACGCTACTCGCGAAGCGTGTTCTGGACGCCGTCGAGCGGGGCGAGCGCGAGCACCGACTGGAGCGAACGAGCAGGCGGTTCGACGCGGTGTTCGACAACCCCGTCTCGTTCATGGGCATCCTCGACCTCGACGGCACCGTCCAGCGCGCGAACGAGACCGCCCGGGCGTTCGGCGACGTGACCGCCGCGGAAGTCGAGGGCGAACCGTTCGCCGAGACGCCGTGGTGGAACCACTCCGAGGCGATGCAGGCCGACCTCCGGGAGTGGATCGACCGGGCCGCAGACGGGGAGTTCGTCCGCTACGAGGCCGACCACTACGACGCCGACGGCAACCGGCTCACCATCGACGGGACGCTCTACCCCGTGACCGACGCCGACGGGGAGCCGACCGCCATCGTCGCCGCCGGCCGGGACGTCAGCGAGCGGACCGAGTACGAGCGACACCTCCGGCGGATCCACGACGTCATCGCCGACACCGACCGGTCGTTCGACGAGCAGGTCGGGGCGCTGCTCGATATCGGGCGCGACGCCCTCGGAACGTCGTACGGCACGCTCTCGGACGTCCGGGGCGACGAGTACGTCTACGAGGTCGTGCGATCGCCCGACGATAGCGTCCGGGCCGGCGACACGGTCCCGCTGTCGTCGACGAACTGCGAGCGGTCGGTCGCGACCGAGCAGACGCTCGTGCTCTCGAACGTCGCTGAGGACGCCCCCGAACTGACCGATCGGGCGGGGTACACGGAGCAGGGAATCTCGTGCTACCTCGGCGCGCCGGTCAGCGTCGACGGCGAGGTGTACGGGACGTTCTGTTTCTACGACGACCAGCCCCGCGAGACGGAGTTCTCCGAGTGGGACGTGACGCTCGTCGACCTGATGAGCCAGTGGGTGGGCTACGAGCTCACCCGCCAGCGCGCTCGCGAGCGACTCGAACGCCAGAACGAGCGGCTCAACGAGTTCGCGAGCGTCGTCTCCCACGACCTCCGCAACCCCCTGAACGTCGCGCAGGGGCGACTCGAAGTCGCGACCGAGAGCTGTGACAGCGACCACCTCGACGCGGTCGCGCGGTCGCTCGACCGGATGGAGTCGCTCGTCGAGGATCTGTTGACGCTGGCCCGGGAGGGCGAGGCGGCGACCGACCCCGAGCCGATCGAGGTCGCCGACCTCGCCGAGGCGAGCTGGCGGACCGTCGACACGGCCGACGCGACGCTCTCGATCGAGACCGACCGGACCGTCCGGGCCGACCGGGGCCGGCTCAAGCAACTGCTCGAAAACCTCGTCCGGAACGCGGTCGAGCACGGGGGTACGGACGAACGGCGCCCGGAGGGCCCCGAGGACGCCCCCGAGCGGGGCGGTGACGGCGTGGCGATCACGATCGGCGACCTCGGCGACGGCTTCTACGTCGAAGACGACGGCGAGGGCATCCCGGCCGACGACCGCGAGGCCGCGTTCGAGTTCGGGTTCTCGACCGCCCGAGACGGAACGGGCTTCGGGCTCGCGATCGTCGAGGACGTCGCCGAGGCCCACGGCTGGAGCGTCAGCGTGACCGAGGGGGCCGACGGCGGCGCGCGGTTCGAAATCACCGGCGTCGAGTGACCCGGCGGCTACCAGGCGTACTCTTCGCGCGGGTCGACGTCGTCGCGCTCGCTGTCGTAGATCAGGTCGCCTTCGAGGAACACCTGTCGGGCGTCCGAGTCGAGATCGAACATCGGGCCGTCCCAGACGACGACGTCGGCGTCGGTGCCGGCTTCGAGCGTGCCGACTCGGTCGTCGATGCCCAGAATCTCGGCGGGGTTGCGAGTGACGGTCGCCAGCGCGTCCTCGGCGGGGAGCCCCTCGCGGACCGCCAGCCCGACGCAGACGTCGAGGTGCTCCTGGGGGAGCACCGGCGCGTCGGTCTGGATCGCGACTTTCACGCCGGCCTCGTGGAGGATGCCGGGCGTCTCGAAGGTGATGTTTCGGAGTTCGTACTTGCTCGCCGACGAGATCGACGGCCCGACGACCGCGGGCACGTCCCGAGCGGCGAACTCCTCGGCGAGGACGTGGCCCTCGGTGGCGTGTTCGATCGAGAGGTCCTCGATGCCGAACTCGTCGGCGATCCGGAACACGGTGGCGATGTCGTCGGCGCGGTGGGCGTGGACCCGAAGCGGGAGGTCGCCCTCGACGACGCGGGCGAGGTTCTCCATCCCGAGGTCGCGGTCGAACGGCTCGCCTTCCTCGCGGGCGTTCGCGCGGCGCTCGACGTAGTCTTCGGCGTCCATCAGCGCCTGACGGAGCTTGGCGGCGATGCCCGGCCGGGTGACCGGTTCCCGGTCTTTTTGCTCGCCGTGGAACCGCTTTGGGTTCTCGCCCATCGCGGCCTTCATC
Organism: Halorussus marinus; assembly: GCF_004765795.1. GTDB lineage: Archaea > Halobacteriota > Halobacteria > Halobacteriales > Haladaptataceae > Halorussus > Halorussus marinus. The sequence continues at coordinate 62,632 of NZ_SBIV01000006.1, read as the reverse complement.
CCGTCCTCGCGAACGAGCATCTCGTCGGCCACGTCGCCGTAGGTCTTCATCGAGCAGATGATCCCGCCGACGACGTTCCCGCTCCCCATCCGGGCGCTGACGGTCGTCACCCCGCCCTGAAACGCGTGCTGGAGTTCCTCGTCGCGGGGGTGGAAGCCGTCCAGCGCGTTGACGTGGGGCGTGATCGGGTCGGTCCCCTCGTTGACGTCGCCGTCCTCGGGTTCGCCCCACTCGCCCATCCCGGCGTGGCTGTGGGCCTCGACGAGGCCGGGCGTGACGTGGCGCCCGCCGGCGTCTACGACCTCGGCGTCGTCGGGCACGTCCACGTCTGCGCCGGCCGCGACGATCTCGCCGTCCTCGAACAGGACCGCACCGTCCTCGACGGTCCCTGCCTCCGTGAGAGTGTGGACCGTTCCGTTGACAATTGCTTTCACGGCTCGTACCAGCGACGATCGAAGTATCAGTATTTCGGTTCGAAACAGTCGGACCCGAGACGCCGCGACGTGTCCGGACGGAGAGCGGTCGCGAACGGGAACGCCCCGCCGACTCCGGCGCCGGTCGCCGAACGCGGCGCCGGAAGGTCTCACGGATTGGGAAGGTCAAGCATTTAATACCCCGCGCGGAACCGTAGTCGTATGAAGCGAGTCGACGTCGCCATCGTCGGCGGCGGTCCCGCGGGGACCTCCGCCGCCCGCTGTGCCGCCGAACAGGGGGCCCAGACCCTCCTCGTCGAGAAGGGCGTCCCGCGCGCCGACCGCGAGGCGCTGGGACCGGACTCGACCGACGCCGCCGGCATGCTCGACTACTGGGTGGACATCCTCGACGTCCCCTTCGAGGAGATCCCAGACGACGTGGTGCTCCGGGAACTCGACCGGACGGAGTTCTACGGCCCGACCGAGTCGTGTGTCCTCGGGGCCACCGGCATCGAGTCCTCGTACGACGGCTTCGGGTTCACCTTCCACCGCGCCCGGATGGACGACTGGTTCCGCGACCGCGCCGAGGCCGCTGGCGCCGAGTACCGGGTCGGGACCAGCGTGACCGACGTCGAGACCGACCTGACCGGCGCGCCGACCCACACACTGGCGCTCTCGTCGGGCGAGGCGATCGAGGCCGACTACCTCGTGCTCGCAGACGGCCCCCAGCGACAGGTCACGATGCGGGTCCTCGACCGGTTCAGCCCGGCCGACCGCCCGATCTCGGAGGTGCTGTCGCCCGACACCGCCAACCACATCGCCTACCAGGAGTACCGGGAGTTCCCCGAGGAGCTGTTCGACCCCGACGCGCTCAAGTTCTGGTGGGGCGTGATGCCCGGCGAGACCGCCTACCCGTGGGTGTTCCCGAACGACGGGACGGTCGCCCGTGTCGGGCTCACGATGCCGATCGGGATGCGCCTCGACGACGTCGACGACCCGGCGGGGTACGACCTGCTCCGGGACGACGACGAGGCGCTCCCGCGACCGAACGAGTACATCGACCGCCTGCTCGAACGCGAGTACGGCGACGAGTACGACCTCTCGGAGTTCCCTCGCGTCGAGGACCGGGGCAAGACCGGCGGCACCGAGACTTACCCGATCTCCTCGACCCGGCCGATCGACTCGCCGGTCGACGCCAACGTCGCGGTGGTCGGCGGCGCGATGGGGACCACCTCGGCGTTTCACGAGGGCGGGTACCACGTCGCGGCCCGCACCGGCGCCATCGCGGGCGAACTCGCCGGCAAGGGCCGACTCGACGGCTACAACGACCGCTGGAAGGACGCGATCGGCGACGAGATACTCCGGAACGTCGCGTTCGCCGACATCGTCGCCGACTACGGCCCCGACGACTGGGACCGGACGTTCGCGGTCGCCAGCGACATCCTCGCCGACGAGAGCGAGGGCAAACTCCTCGACTGGAAGCTCTCCTCGGGGCTGACCGGCGCGAAGCTGGTCACCAAGTACAAGACCACCAAGCGAAAGTACCGGGGCGGCAAGTACGTCCAGTTCCGCGAGGACGAGTACTCGGCCTGATCCCGGTCGACAGATTGACAGGTCTCCGGGACGCCGACCCGGTATGACGAACGCTCCGGTCGCGGTGTTCGACGGGCACAACGACACCCTCCTCGACGTCCGAGCGGACGGCCGGGAGGGCGGTCGCTCGTTCTTCGAGCGACGCGAGGCGGGCCACCTCGACCTCCCGCGGGCCCGCGACGGCGGCCTCGCCGGCGGCCTGTTCGCGGTGTTCGTCCCGAACGACGACCACGAGTACGACCGCGAGCCGACCGCCGAGGGCTACGAGATGGACCTCCCGCCGGCGGTCGACCGCGAGCGAGCGAGGGCGTTCACCTACGACGCGCTGGCGCGACTCCACCGCATCCGGGCCGACTCGGACGGCGCGGTCCGGATCGTCGGCGACGCCGAGGCCCTCGACGCCGCGCTCGACTCGGACGCGCTCGCCGCGATCCCGCACCTCGAAGGCGCCGAGGCGGTCGCCCCCGACCTCTCGAACCTCGATCTCCTCTACGCCGCGGGCGTGCGCTCGATCGGACCGGTGTGGAGCCGCCCGAACGCCTTCGGCCACGGCGTCCGGTTCGAGTACCCCGGGACGCCCGACGCGGGTCCCGGACTCACCGACGCCGGTCGGGACCTCGTCGCGGCCTGCAACGACCGGGGGATCGTCGTCGACCTCGCGCACCTCAACGCCGCCGGGTTCGAAGACGTCGCGGCGCTGTCGACCGATCCGCTCGTGGTGAGCCACGGCGCGGTCCACGCCATCTGTCCGTCGAGCCGAAACCTGACCGACGAACAGCTCGACGCGATCGCCGCCTCGGGCGGGCTCGTCGGAATCACCTTTGCGGTGGGGTTTCTCCGCCCGGACGGCGAGAGCGACCCCGACACGCCGATCGCGACGCTGGTCGATCACGTCGAGTACGTCGCCGACCGCGTCGGCGTCGACCACGTCGCGCTCGGGTCGGACTTCGACGGCGCGACCATCCCCGACCCGATCGGCGACGCGACCGGGCTCTCCGACGTGCTCGCCGCAATTCGAGACAGGGGGTTCGACGAGGACGAAGTGGAGAAGATCGCCCGCGACAACTGGCTTCGAGTGCTTGGGGAGACGTGGGCGTAGGCGCGATGCCGTAGTCGTGCGATGCTGTGAGCACCAGCAATCGCACCGCGAGCGAGGAGCGTCGTCGTTCGAACGCCATCGCCTTTCGTGATGAGGAGAGAGCGTCGCTCTCTCGGACCACGACGAGCGAGCGGACCAAGCGACGACCAGAGTGAGCGAAGCGAACGGCGGGAGGAACGCCGTGTCTGCGTGAACGGAGCGAACGCAGGCTCGGGAGAGCTTCCCTCTTCCGGCGGTTTTGATGGAGCGTTTGCAAGGGCGGCGCGTTTATGCGCCGCCCTTCGAAAGGGTCGTCGGTCGTCTAGAACCCTTTGCCCAGTAGCTCGCGGGCGATGATGTTCTTCTGGATCTCGGTGGTTCCCTCGTAGATCTGGGTGATCTTCGCGTCCCGATAGAGCCGCTCGACGTCGAAGTCGTTGACGTAGCCCGACCCGCCGTGGATCTGGACCGCCTCGTCGGCGGCTTCGACCGCGACCCGCGAGGAGAACTCCTTGGCCATCGACGCGAGCTGGGTGAGCTGGTCGTCCTCGTTGTTGATGCTCCACGCCGACTTGTAGGTGAGGTTGCGCGCGGCCTCGGTCTTGGTGTGGATCTCGGCGAGCTTGTGCTGGATGGCCTGGAACTCGGAGATCGGCTGGCCGAACTGGTCGCGCTCCTGGGCGTACTCCAGGGCGCGCTCGCAGGCGCCCTTGGCGATGCCGACGCCCTGGGCGGCGACCATCGTGCGGGTCTCGTCGAAAAACTGCATGAGCTGGGGGAAGCCCATCCCGCGCTGGCCCACGAGGTTCTCCTCGGGGACCCGGACGTCGTCGAAGATGAGCTCGGCGGTGTCGCTCGCCCGGATGCCGAGTTTGCCCGTGATCTTGTCGGCCTCGAAGCCGTCGCGGTCGGACTCGACGACGATCTGGGAGAAGCCGGCGTACCGGTCTTCGATCTCGGGGTCGGTCTCGCACATCACGACGAAGTAGTCGCCGACCGAGCCGTTCGTGATCCACATCTTGTTGCCGTTGAGCACCCACTCGTCGCCGTCCTTCTCGGCGCTGGTCGAGACCGACGAGACGTCCGAGCCGGTGTCGGGTTCGGAGATGGCGGCGCCCATCACGGCCTCGCCCTCCGCGACCGGGCGGAGGTACTGCTCTTTTTGCTCTTCGGTGCCGAACTCCCGGATGGCGTCCGCGCCGAACGCCGCGGAGGTGATACACAGCCCGATGCCGGGGTCGACCGCGAACAACTCCTCGACGATGATGGCGGTTTCGAGGGGCGTGTAGCCCGCGCCGCCGTACTCGACGGGGATGTTCGAGCCGGTCAGGCCCATCTCGGCGGCCTTGTCCATCACGTCCCAGGGGTACTTTTCGGCCTGATCGTACTCGCCGGCGACCGGTTCGATCTCGTTTTCGGCGAACTTCCGCACTTCGTCGCGGATCGCGATCTGCTCGTCGGATAGTCCAAAGTCCATGTGCGCCGATTGCACACCCGACCGTAAATTCCTTTGTAACCGTAAATAAACTCACTCAGAGTTTCTTATTCCGAGAGGGAAACGTTGAAACGGCCGGCAAGTGAGCGTACGGGTATGGAAGTCGAAGATATCAACACCGTCGCAGTTCTCGGCGCCGGAAACATGGGCCACGGCATCGCGGAGGTCGCGGCCCTCGCGGGGTTCGACGTGAACCTCCGGGACATCAAAGAGGAGTTCGTCCAGAACGGCTACGACCAGATCGAGTGGAGCCTCGGCAAGCTCGCGGAGAACGACCGGATCACCGACGAGGAGGCCGACGCGGCGCTCGATCGGGTGACGGCGCTGGTGGACTTCGAGCAGGCGGTCGAAGACGCCGACTTCGTGATCGAGGCGGTGCCCGAGAAGATGGAGATCAAAAAGGACGTCTACGGCGAACTGGAGGAGTACGCGCCCGACAGCGCGGTGTTCGCCACCAACACCTCCAGCCTCTCGATCACCGAGCTCTCGGAGGTCACCGAGCGCCCCGAGCGGTTCTGCGGGATGCACTTTTTCAATCCGCCGGTCCGGATGCAGCTCGTAGAGGTCATCTCCGGAGCCCACACCGACGACGAGGTGCTCGAACTGACCGAGGCCCTCGCCGAGGAGATGGGCAAGACCCCGGTCCGGGTCCGGAAGGACAGCCCCGGATTCATCGTGAACCGGATCCTCGTGCCCCTGATGAACGAGGCGGCGTGGATGGTCGAATCCGGCGAGTACACCGTCGCCGAAGTCGACAGCGCCACCAAGTTCGACATGGGCCTGCCGATGGGGAGCTTCGAACTCGCCGATCAGGTCGGCATCGACGTCGGCTACCACGTCCTCGACTACATGCACGACGTGCTGGGCGACGCCTACGAGCCGTGTCCCCTGCTGGTCGAGAAGGTCGAGGCCGAGACGCTGGGCAAGAAGACCGGCGAGGGGTTCTACGACTACGAGGACGGCGGCGTCGAGATCCCGACCGACGCCGGGAGCGAGGCCGCGGTCCGTCGACTTCAGGCGGTGATGGCCAACGAGGTCGCCAAGCTCGTCGGCAACGACGTGGCGGACCCGGCGGCGATCGACGAGGCGGTCATGCTCGGGGCGGGCTTCCCCGACGGCCCCGCGAAGCTGGCCGACGACGCCGGACTCGACGCCCTCGTCGAGACGCTCGAAAAACTCCACGAGGAGACCGGCGCGGCCCGCTACGAGCCGAGCGACGCGCTCCGGACGGCCGCCGACGAGGGCGGCTTCTACGGCGACGAGGCCGACGGCGACGGCGGCGACGCCTACGAGTTCGACACGATCCGGGTCGAGAAGCCCGGCGAGATGGTCGGGAAGGTCGTTCTCGATCGACCCCACCGGATGAACACGGTCAGCGAGGAACTGCTCGACGACCTCGCCGACGCCGTCGACGCGCTCGAAGCCGACGAGGACGTGCGTGCGCTCCTGGTCGTCGGAGCCGGCGACAAGGCGTTCTCCGCGGGCGCGGACGTCCAGAGCATGGCCGCTGGCGGCGGAGACCCGCTCACTGCGGTCGAGCTCTCGAAGAAGGGCCAAGAGACGTTCGGCAAGCTGGAGGCGTGTCCGATGCCCGTCGTCGCCGCCATCGACGGCTACTGTCTCGGCGGCGGGATGGAGCTGGCGACCTGCGCGGACATGCGCATCGCGACCGACCGCTCGGAGCTGGGCCAGCCCGAACACGATCTGGGTCTGTTGCCGGGCTGGGGCGGCACCCAGCGGCTCAAGCACATCGTCGGTGAAGGTCGCGCGAAAGAGATCATCTTCACCGCAGACCGCTTCGACGCCGAGACGATGGCGTCGTACGGCTTCGTCAACGAGGTCGTCGCTCCCGACGAGTTCGGCGACCGGGCGTTCGAGCTCGCGGCCGACCTCGCGGCGGGGCCGCCCATCGCCCAGAAGTACACCAAGCGGGCGATGCTCGCGGGCCGGGACGACACCGACGCGGGCCTCGAAGTCGAGTCCCAGGCGTTCGGCCACCTGATGAACACCGACGACCTGATGGAGGGCGTCACGGCGTTCATGGGCGACGGCGAGCCCGACTTCCAAGGGAAGTGAGCGAAGCGACCGCCGTCGGGGCTCGCCGTCGACGGTAAGGGACCCCGGGTTCGGGCGGCGCGATTTCGACCGTCTCCTTTTCGGTCGCAATTAGCAGGAACAAGAACACCCCATCTAAAATTTATATCGGTATATCTCCTAAACTAACGCGTGAAGCGATACCGGAACGGCTGGTGGCTCGAAATCAAGTACTGGGAGGAGAACCTGACACAGCGGGAAATCGCCGAGGAGTGTGGGATCTCGGTCAGACAAGTGCGTCGGTACATGAACCGGTTCGACATCCCGACGCGCGAGATGCGCGGAGAGAATCACCCGATGTACGGACGAGAACGAGCAGAGAACGTGAAAAAACGGATTTCGAAGTCGCTAGAAAACCGCTCGGTCTCCGAACGAACTCGCCGACGGATTTCCGAGTCTCAGCGAGGAACCGAGCTTCCGTCCGAAGTTCGCGGGAAGATCTCCGAGTCGCTCACGGGGACTGTTCGATCCGAGGAGACGCGCCGGAAAATGAGCGAATCGACGGCCGGTGATGCGAACCCCAACTGGCGCGGCGGCTACAGCAACCGATACGGCTCGGGCTGGTCAGTGATGCGAGAGCGTATCCGGGAGCGAGACAAAGAGTGTCAGCACTGCGGCCACGGCGGCTCAGACCGTCGGCTCGAAGTGCATCACATCGTCCCAGTTCGCGTCTTTCGTAGCGCCGACGAACTCGCGATAGAGGACGCACATCGAGCGGAAAACCTGGTGTTGCTCTGTAACCGATGTCACCCGCGGGCAGATCACGGCGCGATCGAGTTCGAGGAGCCGGTCGAGATTCTGTTCGAGGCGAAGCGGTAGCGACGAACGGCCACTCGGTGAATCGGGGACGGGGACAGCTCGAATTAGTTGCGTTTATAAGTATGCAGGCCATCGGTCAGAGTACGTTCGGAGGCGGTCCCCGAACGAAAGCTAGCTCGCTTGGTGTAGCCCGGCCAATCATATTGGCCTTTCGAGCCAATGACAGGGGTTCAAATCCCCTAGCGAGCATTCTAAGGCCGTTAATTCTTCAGCCGACGCCTCGCCGATTGGAGTGCTATTTTGGGACTCGCTCCCGAACCGCCCCACATGTCCGACGCCGACACGCCAGACGTGCTCGTTCTGCGGAAGCCGACCCACGGAATGGCCCTGAGCGACTACGCCGCGGCGCTCCGCGAGCGCCTGCCCGAGGCCGACGTGCGGGTCGCCCGAACGCCGGCCGAGGAGCGCGAGTTCATCGAGCGCGCGCCGGTGGTCACCGGGATGGAGATCGACGAGGAACTGCTCGCGCACGCAGCGGAGATCGAACTGTTCGCCTGCGCGTACGCCGGGACAGGCCACCTGCCCCTCGACGCGTTCGAAGACCGGGGCGTGGCGGTCACCAACGCCTCGGGCGTGCACGGCCCGAACATCGGCGAGCACGTCGTCGGCAACCTCCTCGTGTTCGCCCGGCGCCTCCACGAGGGGTGGCGCCGCCAGCGGAACCGCGAGTGGCGCCACTTCCAGGCGTACGAACTCCAGGATAGCACCGTCACCGTGGTCGGGTTAGGGGCCATCGGGCGGGCCGTCGTCGAGCGCCTCGAAGGGTTCGGCGTCGACACGATCGGCGTCCGGTACACCCCCTCGAAGGGCGGGCCGACCGACGAGGTCGTCGGCTTCGACCCCGACGAGTTCCACGACGCGCTCGCCCGGACCGACTACCTCGTGTTGGCGTGTCCGCTGACCGAGACCACGCGCGGGCTCGTCGGCGCCCCGGAGTTCACCACCCTGCCGCCCGAGTCGGTCGTCGTCAACGTCGCCCGCGGCCCGGTCGTCGACACCGACGCGCTGGTCGACGCGCTCCGGAGCGAGTACGTCCGCGGGGCGGCCCTCGACGTGACCGACCCCGAACCCCTGCCCGAAGACCACCCGCTCTGGAACTTCGAGAACTGCCTGATCACCCCTCACTGCTCCGGACACACCCCCGAGTACTACGCCCGGCAGGCCGACATCGTGGCGACGAATCTGGATCGGCTGGCGGCGGGCGAGCCGCTGGAAAACCGCGTCGTCTGATTGCCCGCCCCGGAGACCGACGCCGTCTCGGGCGCGCCTACAGCCACCCCTCGCTCGCGAGGAGTTCGCCGTTCAGCACCGCCGCGCCGGCCGCCCCGCGGATCGTGTTGTGCGCCAGACAGTTGTACTGGACGCCGCTGTCGGTCTCCTGGACGCCGCCGGCCGCGATCGCCATCCCGTCGCCGACGTGGCGGTCGAGGCGGGGCTGGGGCCGCTCGGGGTCCTCGAAGACGTGGATCAGCGGCTCGGGCGAACTCGGCAGGTCGAGGCTCTCGACGCCCCGGAACGCGTCCTCGACGTCGGTCGGCGAGACGGCCTCGTCGGTCTCGGCCCAGACGTTCTCGATATGTCCGTCGATGGTCGGCACGCGGTTGCACGACGCCGAGACCGACACGTCGTGGTGAGAGAGGGTCGCGCCGTCGAACGAACCCAGCAGTTTCCGGGATTCGGTCTCCATCTTGTCCTCCTCGCCGCCGATGTGGGGGAGCACGTTGTCGAGGATCTCCATCGAGGAGACGCCCGAGTAGCCCGCCCCGGAGACCGCCTGAAGCGTCGAGACGTGGACTCGTTCGAGCCCGGACGGCGCGAGCGCCGCGAGCGTCGGAACCATCGTGATGGTCGAGCAGTTGGGGTTCTTGAGCACCGCGCCGTCCCAGCCGCGCTCGTCGCGCTGGACTTCGAGCAGGTCGAGGTGGCCCGGGTTGATCTCGGGGATCACGAGGGGCACGTCGTCGGCCATCCGCTCGTTCGAGGAGTTCGACGAGAGCACGTAGCCCGCCTCGGCGAACGCCGGTTCGACCTCGGCGGCCACGCCCGACGGGAGCGACGAGAAGAGGAGGTCGACGTCGTCTGGCACCGACTCGGGGTCGGTCGATCGTACGGTGAGTTCGGCGGCCGCCTCGGGGATGGGGGCGTCGATGCGCCACTTGGCCGCGTCGCGGTAGGTCCGTCCCGCGCTCGACTCGCTCGCGGTTACCGCCGCCAGTTCGAACTCGGGGTGGCCGTCGAGCAACTGAATGAATCGCTGGCCGACCGCGCCCGTCGCACCGAGAACGCCGACACGTACTGTCATTGTCGTGGGTGAGCGCTACGGTAGGAAAACGGTTTGGGTTCGACGGTTTGTTGCGGGTGGCGCCCTTGCAAACGCTCGATCAAAACCGCCGGGAGAGCGCTGTTCTCCCGGTGGTTTTTCACCGACGTTTTAGGAGGGAGGCGCGTTCGTGCGCCGACCGCAGTAAAAGGTCGTGTTACTGCTTGCGGGTGACGTAGCCCGCGATCCGGTTGCGGACGCCCTTCGACTCGATGTTGGTGAGCTTCGTGACGCTCTCTTTGTTCTGGTCGAAGTCGTCGGTGAACGCTTCGGGATATCGGTCGAGCAGGATGGTACCCGTCTTCTTGACGTAGTCCGGCTTGATTGGCATGCCAGCAACTTTTCCGTTGGGAACCTTAAACCCATTCGTTCGCGGTCGTCGCGCGACGGAGCCTCGGGTCCGAGCGCCGACTCGGGCGTTTCGTAACTATAAATACACTTGGTTTCGGACCTCATCGTACGGACACAGAGCGCCGTTCTGAGAGCCATGGATCACAACGACACAGCGGACCCGACGTTCAAAGAAGAGCTCGAAGCGCTCGTCCTCCGATCCTTCGGGGAGGGAAAGGAGGTAGAGGGCGTCTGGGAGCTCGAATACGTCCCCGACGAGATCCCCGACTGGACGGTCACCATCGACCGCAAAGACGAGTTTTGATCCGCCCCGGAGCGTCGCCGGGGCGCTTTTCGATCGAGGCGTCGCCACGGAGAGCCGACTCCCGGGTCGGCGTTCCGAGAGCAGTGAAGTGATTCGGTCTCGACCCTCAGTCGAGTCGGTCGACGAGTCGGTCGAACGCCTCGCGCACCCGGTCGCCCCCGCACGTCCGCCCGACGTCCTCGAAGTAGTCTAACCGCTCGCGGAGCGTCTCCTCGTCGTACGCCTCGACGCCCAGCCGCGAGGCCGCGACCGTCGCCTCGACGACCGCGCTGAACCCGCGGTTCGTCGTCGGGACGACCTCGCGTTCGATCCCGGTATCGCGGGGCGAGAGCCGCCACTCGGCCCACTCGGTGTCGCCCGACTCGCCGACGGCGACGCGCTCGGCGCCGATCTCGGCCCACGCGTCCGCCGCGTCGAGCACCGGCTCGTCTACCTCCCAGATCGAGAGCGCGGCGTCAACGAACGCCACGGGGTCCCGGACGAACTGGACGTAGCCGCCGCCCTGCCGCCGGAAGTTCCGTCGCGTCCGGGTGTCGCCCCACGTCCGGGCCGTCACCGGCTCGCCGGGCGACGCGGGCGGATGGAGCCCCAGCGCCGCGACGTTCCACCGGTCGTTCGGGCCGAGCGTCGTCACGACCGACTCGGTGACGCCCCGGAACTCGATCGGCCACGCGTCGGCGCCGGCGTCCGCGTCGGGCGCGCGGTCGGCGTCGGTCACACCGACACCTCTCCGCGCGCGAGCGCGACGAACAGCGCCGCCGCGGTGACGTCTGCGGTCGTGCCCGGATTGATCCCGTCGGCGACCAGCGACTCGGCGAACGCCTCGACGACCGCCGGCCCGCCTTCGAGCGCCTCCTGCGCCCGAACCCGGACGCTCTCTGCGGCTTTCCGGCCGTGCTTGGTCGCGACGAGGGTGTCGGGTTCGCGCGCGAGGAGTTCGAGGTAGACCCGCGCGGCCCGGCCCGACGCCGGCCCCTCGAAGTCCGCGAGCCGGTCGGCCGCCCAGAAGGTGCGCTCGAAGCCGCCGGTCCACTCGGCCGCCACGTCATCGTCGTCGTCCCCCAGCGCGAGCACGTCGTACAGTGACAGCTCACGCTCGCGGACCGCCGGCACCGCATCGGACCCCCGGCGCACGTCGAGCGCGTCGGCGTCCTCGGGCGGGTCGCCGACGAACACGTCGACGTGGTCGAACGCCCGGTAGAAGTTCGCGGCGTCCTCGACCGTCGTGTCCTCGACGACGCGAGTCGCGCCGTCCGGCGAGAGATCGTCGGCCGCCGCGGCCCTGACGAGCGGGACGAGCAACAGTAGTGCGCCGAACTGCGTGTTGCCCCCAGACTGGCGGCTCATCCCCTCGACCGCCCGCTCGAACGCCTCGCCGACCGGCGCGCCGTCGGCGGCCGACCGGAGTCCCTCGCCGGCGCCCACGGTCCCGGCGAGGAAGTGCTCGAACCGGAGGTCCGGGAGGTCGCGCTCCCGGTCGACGTTGCCGGGCTTGGGCGTGCCCGCCACCTCCAGCAAGAGCGCGAGCTGGGCGTGCTCGGAGGGGGTCACGGCGCCACCCCCTCGCGGTCGACGGGGCGTTCGTCGGCGAACCACGACGCGGTCGCCGCCCGCACGCGCCGGAGGACGCGGGGATCGTCGCTCGGTCGCCCGACACTCACCGCGTCGGCGCCGCAGGCCAGATACTCCCGGACGGTGGCCTCGTCGCGGACGCCGTTGTTCGCGATCACGAACAGGTCGGCGGCGTCGGCGACCTCGGCGACCACGCCCTCGGAGTCCATCGCGTCGACGTGGACCGCGTCGGCGCCGGCGTCGGCGATCGTCCGGGCGACCGCCGGGAGGGCCACGTCCGGGAGTTCGGCCCGGACCTTCACGCTCACGGCGGCGCCCTCCGCGGCCGCGGCGCGAACCTGCTCGGCCAGCCGGTCGGGGTCGCGGAGGAGCGCCTCGCCGGCGCCCGCGGCGCACATCTCGTCCTGTCGACAGTGGGCGTTGAGTTCGAGGACGGCCCCGCGGTCGGCGCAGGCGCGGGCGACCGCCCGAAGCGGGCCGAGCGAACTCGTCCGGACGTTGACGCCGGGCCGGAGGTCGGCGTCCGCGAGGTCGTCGAGCTGGTCGGCGACGAACGCCACCGGATCGTCGGGCAGAAACTCCTCGCGGTCCCGGGCGACCAGCCGGCGGGCCGCCTCGCGGGTCGGGTCGTCGAGCGCGATCCCGCCGAGGAAAGCCGCGCCAGCGAACGACTCGCCGGCGCGAGCCCACGCGGCGTCCGACCGCCCGCTGAGGCTGGCGAGCGCGACGCGGGGCTCGAACATCAGGCCACCTCCAGCGCGTCGGCGACGGCGCGGGCGACCCGCTCGGCGTCGGCCTCGTCGTTCATCTCGGTGTCGGTCCTGACGACCGGCCGGTCGAGGTCGGTGCCGTCGGCCTCGTCGAGCACGAACGCGTCCGCGAACGGGTAGGCCGCCGCGACGCCCCGCGTCGAGGGCTCGTAGCCGACGGCCTCCATCAGCTTCGCGGCCGGGCCGGAGAACACCTCGTCCTCGACGAACGGCGAGACGGCCACGACGGTGGTCTCGTCGAGCGCCTCGCGCAGGCGGTCGATGGCGACCATCGGGCCGATGCTCGTCACGGGGTTCGAGGGGCCGACGACGACCGGGCCTTCCTCGATCGCCCCGAGCGCGGCCGGCGACGGCTCGGCCCGGTCGGCCCCGCGGAACTCCACGTCGTCGACCGGCGGGGCCGCTCGGTGGGCGACCCAGAACGACTGGAAGTGGAGTTCGTCGGGGTAGTCGCTCGCGTCGGTGGTGTGGACGATGCTCGCGACCGGATCGTCGCTCATCGGCACCACGTCCACGGGCACGTCGAACGCCTCGCAGAGCCGCCGAGTGGCCTCGGTCAGCGTGTGGCCCTCGTCGAGCAACCCCGTCCGGGTGAGGTGGACCGCCCGGTCGCGGTCGCCGATCTCCATGAACTCCGCGACCCCGGAGAAGCGCCGCCAGCGCGCGATCTCCCGGCCCGCGGTCTGGGCCTCGTCGGGCAGGTAGCGCGGCCCCGATTCGAGGCCGGCCGCCTCCGCGAGGGTGGCCAGTTCCTCGTGGGTCTCGGTCGTGTCGTCTGCGATGCCCCACCACCGATCGCGGTCGAGCACGTCGCCCTGCTCGAACAGGACGGTGTCGACGTCGGGAGAGACCAGGTGGCCCCCGAGCTCCACGTCGTCGCCGGTGTTGGCGACCACGGTGACCGCCGCCGGGTCGAACACCGACTCGGCGCCGGCGAGGAGCTTCGGGGTCCCGGTGCCCCCGGAGAGAAACGTCGTCATACCCCGACGTGCGTCTTCGGACGGGTAAATGCTTGCGCTGTCGGCGCCCGCGTCCGTCTGTTTTTATACGAAGCCGCCGAATCCGGGGGCATGAAGACGATCAAGGACAGCGTCCACGACCACATCGAGGTCGAGGGCGTGGCCCGGGCGTTGCTCGACACGCCCGCAGTCCAGCGGCTCCGGCGCATCAAGCAGCTGGGTCCCGCCCACCTCGTCTACCCCTCTGCGAACCACACCCGGTTCGAGCACAGCCTCGGCGTCTACTATCTGGCCTGCGAGGCGCTCGACCACCTCGGCATCGAGGGCGCGCGTGCCGAGCGGGTGAAAGCGGCCGCCATCCTCCACGACGTCGGCCACGGGCCGTACAGCCACACCATCGAGGCGGTCATCCACCGCCACACCGGGAAGTACCACGACGACGTCCACGATCTGCTCGCGGAGAACGCGGTCGGCGAGGTGCTCCGCGACCACGACCTCGACCCCGGGGCGGTCGCGGACCTCGTCGCAGGCGAGCGAAAGCTGGGCCAGATCGTCGCCGGCGAACTCGACGTCGACCGGATGGACTACCTCGTCCGGGACGCCCACCACACCGGCGTCCCCTACGGCACCATCGACCACGCCCGGCTGGTCCGGGAGCTCACGCTCATCGACGGCGAGCTCGTGCTCGACGAGGGCAACGTCCCGACCGCCGAGAGCCTGCTTTTGGCGCGGGCGCTGATGAACCCGACCGTCTACAACCACCACGTCACCCGGATCTGTCGCGGGATGCTCCAGCGGGCCAGCCAGCGCCTGCTCGCCGACGGCGAGACGACCCCCGCCGAGCTCCGCCGGATGGACGACCACGACCTGTTCGCCGCGCTCCGGCGCGCCGACGGCACCCGGGAGTTCGCCCGGCGGCTCGGCCATCGGGACCTCTACAAGCGGGCGGTGTGGGCCGAGATGCGCGACGTGCCCGAGTCGGTCGTCGACGCCGGCCACGACGACATCCGCGACTACGAGGCCGAGATCGCGGCCGAGGCCGGCGTCGACGACCGCGAGGTCATCGTCGACGTGCTCGACCGACCGAGCATGACCGAGTCCTCGACCCGGGTCATCGTCAACGGCGAGACCCGGGGGCTCGGCCGGCAGTCGGCGCTGGTCTCGGCGCTCCGACGGGTCCAGCGCGAGCAGTGGCGCCTCGGCGTGTACGCCCCCGCCGATGCGACCGAGTCGGTCGGACGGGCCGCCGAGTCGGTGCTCGAACTGGAGACCGACGGCGCGCTCGTCAGCGAGATCCGGACCCGGGGGACGCCGACGACGCTGGACGAGTTCTGAGACGACCTTTTGCAGCGGGCGCGCCCCGAGCGGCGCGCCCTTGCAAAACGTCGATGAAAAACACGTCGTCACCGCCTCACGAGCACCTTCGGTGCTCGTTCGACGGCTCCTCGGTCCGCTCTCCCTTCGGTCGGTCGCGGCGGAATGCGGTGTGTTCCGTGGTTTGTGTCGCCGAGCGCAGGCGCGACCTGTAGTCCGCTTCGTCGGGAACATCGCACGGCGAGAGCCCCGTGAACGAATAGCGGAATTGAAGGCCCCGCCCGATAATCCTCGACTATGATCGTGGAGGGTACCGTCCTGCGCGGCCCCGAGTTCGAGCCCGTCGAGGGACGGGTCGTCGCCGAGGACGGCGAGATCGTCGCGGTCGAAGAAGAGTCGGTCGAGTCCTCGAAGGTGATCCTCCCGGCGTTCGTCAACGCCCACACTCACATCGGCGACTCGATCGCCAAGGAGGCCGGCGGCGGGCTGGACCTCGACGAACTGGTCGCGCCGCCCGACGGACTGAAACACCGACTGCTCCGGCAGGCCTCCCGCGAGGAGAAGGTCGCGGCGATGCGGCGGTCGATCCGGTTCATGGAGCAGACCGGCACCGCCTCGTTCCTCGAGTTCCGGGAGGGCGGCGTCGAGGGCGTCTACGCGCTCCGGGAGGCCGCCGAGCGGCTGGCCGTCGACCCCGTCATCCTGGGCCGGGAGACCGTCGAGGCGATGGAGGCCGCCGACGGCTTCGGCGCGAGCGGCGCCCGCGACGCCGAGTTCGGCCGCGAGCGCACCGCGACCGACCGGGCAGGCAAGCTGTTTGGCATCCACGCCGGCGAGCGCGACGCCACCGACATCAACCCCGCGCTCGACCTCGCCCCCGACTTCCTCGTCCACATGGTCCACCCCGAGTCGCTCCACCTCGACCGAGTCGCCGACAGCGAGATCCCGGTGGTGGTCTGTCCGCGCTCGAACCTCGTCACCGGCGTCGGCGTCCCGCCGATCCGCGACCTCGCCGAGCGGACGACCGTCGCGCTGGGGACCGACAACGTGATGCTGAACAGCCCGTCGATGTTCCGCGAGATGGAGTTCGCCGCCAAGCTCGCCGACTTGAGCGCCCGCGAGGTGCTCAGGATGGCGACGCGCAACGGCGCGGAGATCGCGGGCCTCGACGCCGGGCTGATCGAGGAGGGCCGGCCCGCGAAGCTCCTCGTGCTGGACGGCGACTCGGACAACCTCGCGGGCGCACAGGACGTCGTCCGGGCCGTGGTCCGGCGGGCCGGCGCGAGCGACGTTCTCGACGCGGTGCTGTGACCGTCGGAACCGGACCGGCGCTATTCGGCGACCAGATCCGCGAGCAGGTCGGCGACGAACGCGATCTCCTCGTCGTTGACCGTGTGGCCCATCCCCTCGTAGATGCGCTCGGTCACGTCGCCGTCCAGCTCCTCGAACACGTCGGCTGTCTCGTGGACGCGTTCGAGCGGGATGTGGGGGTCCCGATCGCTACATCCCAGGAAGACGGGCGTCCCGTCGAGCGAGCCGTCGTAATCCCGGGGCGTCCCCTCCGGGCCGATGACGCCGCCGCTGTACGCCGCGAGTCCGCCGTACCGCCCGGCGTTGCGCGCGACGAACTCGCTGGCGAGACAGGCCCCCTGCGAGAAGCCGAGCAGGAGGATGCGCTCGCGAGGGATGCCGGCGTCGGTGAGCGTTTCGAGGGCGTCGGCGACCGCCCGGAGCGCAGAGGAGAGTCCCGGCTCGTTCGAGTCCATCGGCTCCATGAACGAGTTGGGGTACCAGCTTCCGCGCCGGGCCTGTGGCGCGAGGTAGGCGACGTCCTCGACGCCGAACTCCCCGGCCATCCCGAGGATGCTCCGAGCGCGCGCGCCGCGACCGTGGACCAGCACGGCGCCCGCCGCGGCGTCCTCGGGGTCGGGACCGGCCGCCGCGACCGGCTGGCCCTGATGGGGTCCCGCCATCTCAGTCGGCCTCCTGCGGGTCGGCGGCGTCGAGGTCGGCGAGCCCGGCCTCGATGCGCTCACGGTCGGCTTCGAGCCACTCGGGGAGCTTGAGGTCGCTACCGAGCTCCGCGACCGACTCGTCGCGGGTGAACCCCGGGCCGTCGGTGGCGATCTCGAACAGCACGCCGCCGGGCTCGCGGACGTAGATCGACCGGAAGTACCGACGATCCTTCTGGGAGGTCACCGACAGCCCGATCTCCGAGAGGCGATCGCGCCACGCCGACTGGGACTCCTCGTCCGGCGTCCGGAAGGCGACGTGGTGGACCGTGCCGACGCCGGGCTCGCCGCGGGGGCCGCGGTCGTCGGTCCGGAGGTCGACGACTGTCGCGCGCTCGCCCGCCGTCCGGTACCGACGCCGGTCGCCGTCCTCGCCGTCGGACTCGTAGCCCATCGCTTCGAGCACCGACCCGGTCACTTCCGGGTCGGCCGAGTGGAGCGTCACCCCGTGGAAGCCCCGGATCGCGTGCTCGTCCGGGATCGGCCCGCCGCTCCACGGCGCGACGTCGGACTCGCCCGCGACGAGTTCGAGGGGCTGGCCGTCGGGGTCGGCGAACGGCAGGACCGCCTCGCCGAACCGCTCGGTGGGCGCCCCGACGTCGAGGCCCTCGGCGTCGAGTCGGTCGGCCCAGTAGTCGAGCGACCCCTCGGGCACGACGAACGCGGTCGCGGTCGCCTGCCCGCGTCCGGGCCGGCCGCGCCGGCCGCCGCCGAACGGGAAGAACGTCAGGACGGTGCCGGGCGTCCCGGTCTCGTCGCCGTAGTAGAGGTGGTACGTCGAGGTGTCGTCGAAGTTCACCGTCCGCTTGACGAGGCGGAGGCCGAGGACCTCGGTGTAGAACTGTGCGTTGGCTCGCGGATCGCTCGCGATCGCCGTGACGTGGTGGATGCCGTTGACGTTGTGGGTCATGGTGCGTGGGGAGACTGGCGCCGGCGTGACGCGGTGCCAGTGTCTCTGTGATACCTGCTTCGGTCTTGAACCACTTAGGCGCTCGCGGACGCCCGCGTCACCGGGTGGCACCCGTGTTATCCGGCCGTCGCCCGCGCCGGTCGCCAGTTTCACCGTGTTACCTGATTCGAAGAGGAACCTATATGGGCCGCGAGCGCCTCGACTCGATCATGGCAGTAGGCGACCAGCAGTCTAACGATCTCGACTCCGACGACGAGTACAGCGAGAGCGCGTGTTCGGTTATCGACTCGATCGAGCAGATCGGCTCGACGTGGCGGCTCATCGTGCTCCACGACCTCCAGGACGGCGAAAAGCGGTTCAACGAACTCAAGCGTTCGACCGACGCGAGTTCCCGGACCCTCTCGCGGGTGCTCGACGACCTCCAGGAGACGGGCTTCGTGACCCGGCGACTGGAGGAAGACGCTCCGGTCGCGACCTACTACAGTCTCACCGAGAAGGGCCGGTCGCTGTGTCCCGTCTTCGACGAGATCGAGGAGTGGGCCGACGAGTGGCTGTGAGGTGAGGGGACTCGCCCGCGAGCGAACGGGGAGCCGTCCCGAGAGACGGGTACCGCTATATATTTCTCATAGAAAACGCTTAATCACTCGGGGCGGTACCGATAGATGCGGTCGGACTACCATGAGCAACGAACCCGATATCCGAACCGAATCGGACCGCCCCGACGAGTCGCGATCCGCCGCCGGCGATCGCCTCGATCCCGCCCTCGACTCCGTGGTCGTTTCGTACGACGACCGCCCGGACCGACGAACGGTCTTTCCCCGCGGCCTCTCGGGCGTCGATCGCATGTCGACGTGGCTCACCGCGAGCGACGACGCCTTCGTCGGTCTCGAAGACGCCCGCTGACGCGACCCGACCGAAGCTTCTTGGCACCTCCGCGTTTGTGTCACGGCTATGGGACCCCGACAGGCGGACCTATCCGGCGTCCTCGCGGCGTCGATACGGGAGCTCAGATCGACGTTCGTCGAGGCGATTCCGAGGCTCGCGACCGCGGTACTGTTTCTCGTGGCCGCGTACGTCGCCATCAAGCTCGTCATGGGGCTGGTCAGGGGATCGCTCGATCGGCTGTACTCGGGCGACGACGAGCTCGTCGCCGGGCTGTTCGGACCGTCGTGAGCGTCTTCCTGTGGTTCGGCGTCGTGCTCGCGCTCCTGAAGATTCTCGGGATGGGCGAGATCGCCGCCAGCCTCGGCACCGCGACGGGGTTCGTCGCGCTCGGAGTGAGCTACGCGCTATCGAACATGCTCGCCGACACCGTCGCGGGCGTCTACCTCCTTCGAGACCCCGATTTCGCTCCCGGCGACAGGGTGGTCGCCGGCGACGTGACCGGGACCGTCCGGACCATCGAACTCCGGAAGAGCCGATTCGAGACCGAGTCGGGCGACGTCGTCGTCGTCGCCAACAGCGCCGTCGAGAAAAAATGGACCAAGAGAGTCGAACCGGACGGGTCGGCCGTCCCCTCGGGGGACGACGGCGCCGCCGACTCGCCGGCGTAGCTACAGGAAGTCCTCGACGTGGTCGGCGACTTCGTTCGGGGTGTCGCCGACGGGGACGCCCGCGTCGTTGAGCGCCTCGATCTTGCTCTCGGCGGTGCCGGTGCCGCTACCGGAGACGATGGCGCCCGCGTGGCCCATGCGCTTGCCCGGCGGCGCGGTCCGGCCCGCGATGAAGCCGGCGACCGGCGTGTCCATGTGCTCGGCGATGTAGGCGGCGGCGTCCTCCTCGTCCTCGCCGCCGATCTCTCCGCACATCACGACCGCGTCGGTGTCGGGGTCGCTCTCGAACAGTTCGAGCGCGTCGATGAAGTCCGTCCCGATGATGGGGTCGCCGCCGATGCCGACCGCGGTGGTCTGGCCGATGCCCCGCGAGGTGAGGTTGTCGACGACCTGGTAGGTGAGGGTGCCCGACCGCGAGACCAGTCCGACGTTACCGGACTCGAAGATGTTGCCCGGCAGGATGCCGAGTTTCGACTCGCCGGGGGTGATGATGCCCGGGCAGTTCGGCCCGAGAAGACGGGTGTCGACCTCCGAGAGGCGCTTTTTCACCTTCGCCATGTCCTGAGTGGGGATGCCCTCGGTGATGGCGACCGCGAGGTCGATCGGGGCGTCGAGCGCCTCGAAGACGGCGTCGCCCGCGAACGCCGGCGGGACGAAGATGACCGATGCGTCGGCGTCCTCCTCGATTGCGGCGCGCTCGACCGTGTCGTAGACGGGCACGCCCGCGACCTCCTGGCCGCCCTTGCCCGGCACCGCGCCGGCGACGACGTTGGTGCCGTACTCCATCATCTGCTGGGTGTGGAACTTGCCTTCCCCACCGGTGATGCCCTGCACGATAACTCGGGTGTCTTCGTCGACTAGCACACTCATGCTTCTACCTCCTCGGCGTACTCGACCGCACGCTGGACCGCGTCTTCGAGGGTCTCCTCGACCGTCACGAGGTCGTCGTTGAGGATCTCGCGGCCCTCCTCGGCGTTGGTGCCCGCGAGCCGGACGACCACGCGCTTGGGGATCTCGTCGAACTGTTCGAGGGCGTCGTTGATGCCTTTCGCCACCTCGTCGCCCCGGGTGATGCCGCCGAAGATGTTGAACACGACGGCGTCGACGTTCTCGTCGGAGAACACCATATCGAGGGCGTTTGCCACGCGCTCGGCCTTCGCGCCGCCCCCGATGTCGAGGAAGTTGGCGGGCGAGCCGCCGTAGTAGTCGACGAGGTCGAGGGTCGTCATCACGAGCCCCGCGCCGTTGCCGATGATGCCCGTGTTGCCGTCGAGCCGGACGTAGTCGAAGCCGTACTCGCCGGCCTTGCGCTCGAGGTCGTCCTCGTAGGTCTCTTCTTCCATCTCCGCGAGCTCCTGCTGGCGGAAGAGGGCGTCGTCGTCGATGTTCATGACCGCGTCGGCGGCGACGATCTCGTCGTCCTCGGTCACCATCAGGGGGTTGACCTCGATGTCGCTGGCGTCCCGATCGTCCCACAGCTGGAAGAGCGTCCGCAGGACCGACGCGACGTCGGAGGCGACCGCCGCCGGGACGCCGGCGTCGTAGACGACCTTCCGGGCCTGATAGGGGTGCATCCCGAACGCGGGATCGACGTGTTCGCGGGCGATGGCGTCGGGGTCTTCCTCGGCGACCTCCTCGATGTTGACCCCGCCCTTGGTCGAGACCATCGCGACGGGCTTGCCCTCGCCGCGGTCCATCGTGACCCCGACGTAGAGCTCGTTTTTGAAGTCGACCGCGGCCTCGACGAGGACCTCCTCGACGGTGTAGCCTTTGAGGTCCATCCCGAGGATGTCCTCGGCCGCCGCCTCGGCCTCCTCGCGGTCCTCGACGAGCTTGATCCCGCCGGCCTTCCCGCGGCCGCCGACGTGGACCTGTGCCTTGACCGCGACGGGGTAGCCGATCTCCTCGGCGGCCTCGACGACCTCGTCGACGGACGACGCCAACGTCGACGCGGGGGTCGGGATTCCCGCGTCGGCGAAGACGCTCTTCGCCTGATATTCGTGGAGTTTCATTAGTGGCTCGCACGGTATTTTCCTCGGACGAGAGTTAGTAGTATCGGAATCCGCCGAGGAGGCCACGCCCCAAAAGCGAGCCTACCTCGGCGTCTCCACAACCGGAATCAAACAAAGTTAGCATTTCGGTCCTTTTGCTGGATGGAGATTCCTGAAATCTATCGGAGAGTAATGACACATATACGATAACGGCGTTAGCAACGAAGTTGCGATTTCTGCGTTCTCAGGCCTTGAGAGCCATGAATCTTGCGCAGTGCTTTAGTTGACGCGAGCCCACCCGTCTCTCAAAACAGGACACGCCAGAACGGAAGAAAGCGCCGGGGTAGTGGCGGTGATTAACCCTCACCCCGACGCTCAGCACCGTGATGACCCCAGACGGGCGGAATGCTCGTCGGAGACGACAACGAACCCACAACCGACACCGGTTGAGGTTCGTTCGTTAGTCGTATCTCCGGCTTCTTGAGCATTTGGGCGACCTCCGTCTGTCGGGTCATGTGATTATCAAGCAGTCTATCGACTAAGATGCACACGACCAGCGACGCCTACGACTCGAACGACGCCACCGAACGAATCAACGAGCACCGAGAAGACCTCGAAGCCCTCGCCGAAAGTGACCTCCCAGCTTCTGACGTGGCCGAGGTGCTATTGGAGGTCGCGGACGAGTGAGTTGGAGCAACCCCCCGCGCGCGTCGATGCCGGACACGATAACGAGGAGGCGACCGACAACGCGAAGCGCGATTTATTTCGAGACGGACGACAACAACCACGTTGACCGCGACGACAGCGACCACAACCGCGGTGACCAAGGCGACCGGGAGGTGAGCAGATGAGCCCACCGGGGACGCCGGCGGGCGTACCGGACACGCCGGGGTCGAGCCGCGCGGCCGACAGCTCGACCGCGTCGGCAGTGTGTTTCGAGACGGACGCGCCCGAGGACGCCGACCACGACCGGCGGCGCGTGACCCTCCACCCGGACCGGGAGACGTGGAACGCGATTGAGGTGAGCGAGCCGGACGGTCGAGCGTACGACGACGAGCTGACCGAGGGCGTCTCGCCGGGCTCGGGCGCGAAGGGCGACGACTGCGGCGACGAGATATCGGCGCTGTTCTGTGGCGACTGCGGGGAGCCCGTCTCGGTCGGCCGGACATGCCGGCGCTCGCGGTGTCCGCGCTGCTGGCAGTCGTGGGCGTTCCAGCGGGCGGTCGAGCCGGTCGCCAAAACCCAGTCGCTCGCGAAGACGTGGGGCGCCCAATCCGGCCGGAGCGTCAAGAAACACCACCTCACGGTTTCGCTCGCCGGAATCGGGTTCCGCGTGAACGCCAAAGACCCGCTCGACCGCGGGTTTCAGGTCGTAAAGCGTCTGATGCGGCAAATCAGTGTAGATACGGGGACGATAATCTATCACCCGTGGCGAATCACCGAGGAGTATCGCGGCGAGGTGAAGGGTCACGAGTCGGGCGACGGCGATATGACGTGGGCGGACGTGCTCGGGAAGGTCGAGAGCGACGACTGGACGTGGGAGGCCGTCCGCGACGAGTTTCTGGTCTACGCGCCCCACTTCCACGTTATCGCCGTCTCGGACTGGGTTGAGGGCGGCGCTGTGACGCGTGAGATAGAGGAGCAGACCGGCGTGGTGGTCGAGCGAATCACCGAGGCCGACCCGGACTCCTCGACGTCTATCCGCGACCTCGTCGCGCTGGCGCGGGCGACGCTGTACGCGGTGAGTCACACCGGGCTGCGGCTCGGCGACGACGGCGCGTTTCGGTCGGCAATCCGGCAATTCGGTGAGGTGGCGAATTTCGAGGCGTACGACGACGTGCGCGCCGAGGCGACGGCGGCGCTGCGGTCCGCGGCGCCCGACGTGCTCGGCGTCGAGTTTCCCGAACCCCGCTGCTCGGCGCCGGTCGAGGACGCCGACGCCGACGCGCACGACCACGCCGACGCCGACGCCGAGCCGCGCGACCCCGCGACACCCGAGACGCCGGCGGCGGTCCGGGTCGCGTCGGGGTCGGGTGTGACTGCCACCGGGCGGGCGCCCGACGACCTCGGGCCGCGGGCGACGTGGAACGGGAGCGACGACGCACCCGCGCCGGCGGGCGAGCTCGACGCGACCGAGGCCGAGGCGTGGGACGCCTCGGCGCAGTCCAGAGCGTGGGACGTGCCGGCGGGAAGCGACCATCGGCCGGCGTTCGTTGACGACCCCACAGGGGCGAGCAGTGGCGACGAGAGCGAGGCCGACGCTGAGTCGACCTCGACCTCGGCGCCCCGCTGTCGCGGCCAGTTGCGGCCGATGTGGGAGGCCGACGAGTACCTCGGCGACGAGTCGTGGGTCGAGGCGCGTGACGACGCGACGCTCGACGCGCTGCGGGAGGCCCGCGAGGAGTGGGAGGAGCTCGGGCGGCCGCGGCCGGCGCAGATACCGGAAGACCCGCCGCCGGTCGAGTCACCGCCGGCGGATTGACGCCGGGGGCGCGTGACCCCGGCCGGGCTCGACGCGGTGCGGTCGCGAGCGGCGGCGCTGTTCGGCGCGGCGTGTGAACACGTCGAGAGTGTCGGGTGCTCGAACTGCTCGGCCGATTCACGTTTGTCGAGTGAGATGCTCGGTGAGATTCCATATTCTGTGTGGGGTGTTTCGACGAGTCGACGGCGTCGAGCGGGCCGGGTACCGAGGCCAGTAAGGGGTTCTTCGCATGGGCCGCTTAGCTCTCTTAATGTGGTGGTGGCGTGTTTGAGACGCCGGGGGTCGCGGCGTGTTCACGCCGCTCTCTGGCGGCGTGTGGCCGTTCTCGCGGCGGTTGCGTCCGGGTCGAGAGCGGTCGAGGCGGGAGCCAGTTATGGGTTCTTCGCATGGGGTGCTGTACTTACTTGGAGCGGCGTTTCAGGGCCGCTCGCGCTCGCTGAGAAATCTGCGGGGTTATCTTACCCTGCCAGCGCGCTTTGGCCCCACTCCTGCTCGCGCTCCGGGTGGGTGGTGGTCGCGGTCGAGGCGGTCGCGCGGCTCGGGGGCGCAGCGTGTGACTAAACGTAATTGGTAGCACGGCTTCATTAGTCAGAATTGCCCGTGCAACTGTCGCAATACAACTGCGGATTTATAATTCCCGAGCGATTCACGGTCTAACAGTGACGGTCATTACGATTGAATGTGTCCAATGCGGGGAAACTCGGAGAGCACGCTTAAAGAGCGGTGAAGTGCTACCTTTCGACCCTGCCTGCACTGAATGTCTTTCTCTGGAGTTTGAAGTGGTCGATGAGGGCCTAAGCTGCCAATAGCCGCAGGATACGATAGATTCGCGGGAATCGTGAGCTCCTTTCGTCGGCGTTGGGATGCCTGAATTTTAGCGTGTGGGCTCCGCTCGCGGCGGAAACCCCAAGGAGCGGGAGCGGTAAACGGTAAATATCGGTTTAGTATGACGGCGAAGAACACGACCACGAACACGGCGAGCGGGAGCGATAGCGACGATGACGACGACGGCGGTGAGGGACCGCGTGTGGACTACATGGAGGTGAGCGTGCCGGGCGACAAGGCGCCGGCGGAGATGGGGTGGCGTGAGCGCCGGGCGTACCTGCTGGAGTTGGTGCTGTCGGAGTCGGGGCCGACGACGGTGGACGACGTGAGCCCGTCACGATGGGCAGAGGAGTGTGACGTGTCGGCGGCAACCATCTGTAAGGACAAGAAGCGGCTCCGGACGTATCTCGCGGAGAACGTAGACCGTGAGGACTTCGTGGCGGACCTGTCGGTGGTACGGAACCGAGTGGTTCGTGGCCTGCTCGACGCGGGCGAGGAGGATTGGCGGGCGTTGGAGAAGGCGGGGAAAGAGGCGCGGGCGTGGGCTGACGTGCTCGGGCTCGACGCCGACCTCGACGGGGGCGGCGACAGCGTCGGGGGCCGAGGGGCGCGTGAACACGGCGGGAGCGGGGACCGTGAGCACAGTGGGCTGGGGTCGGGAGAGTGGGACGCGGAGGAGCTGGACGCGGCGCTGGAGCGCGTGGGGGAGATTAGCCGGTGGCGGTCGCGGAAAACCATCGTGGAGGACCAGTCGGACGTGGAGATTCCGGACGAGCCGCCGGAGTGGGCGCAGCGGGGTGAGGCGCCGGCAGATGTGATTGAGGACGACGTAGCGCGCGGGCAGCTCGCGTTGTGGTTGTCAGACGATGATGTGAACGAGGGCGACCGGGCGACGCTGCTGGACCCGCCGGCGGCGAGCGACGACGACGTGGAACTCGACGCTGAGGCGGGTGAGGCCGAGGTCGAGGACGGGAGCGAGAGTGAGAGCGAGGGCGCGTGAGAAGGGCGTGAGCGTGGCGCTCGGACGTTCGCGGCGGTGGGGAAGAATCAATGGGGTCGAGGTGTGAGCGGCGGGTATGAGTAACCGTGACAGCGGCGACGAGAGCGGGAGTGGGAGCGCGCTGTTAGACGATGAGGGGCGGCTGGCGTTCGACCCGTCGGACGAGTCGGAGCGGCGTGCGGCGCGGCTGCGGAGCGCGCCGTGGCGGGTGCTGGCGGAGTCACTGCCGTTCGCGCCGCGGGAGGTGCGGGGCGAGCTGCGGGCGCGTGGACACGACCCGGAGGCGATTGGGGAGCGGATTCGGGACGGTGAGCTCGACCAGGAGGATATTGAGGAGTTACTGTCGGTCTGAGCTGAGCTGAACGAAGGGATTTAACGCGGTTATAACGCAAGTAGGCGTTTCTGCGGGGCTCTGTGGGGAACACTGATGGTTGAGGCGCGGTAACACCCCGATAGAGTGCGACGGCGTGCCCTCCAGCGGTTGAGCGACGACGAGCCGAGCCGCGAGCAGCGACGAGCGCGACGACGAGAGCGGCGGGCACCGGCGGCGCCTCGACACCACGACACTACCATGACGAACGACGACGACCACGACGACGACGCGACGCGAGCGACGTTCATCAAGACTATCGCGGCGAACACCGACCGCGACGAGGCCGCCCTCCGCACGTTCGATACCGACGTGCTGCGGGATATGGCGCTCATCGTGGCGGATATGACCGGCGCGAGCCCCGTGAGCGGCGACGTGAACACGCTGGCGGCGAACGCGGTCGCGGGCCACGACATCCCCGGCCCGGGGTTCGGAACCCCCCACGCGAAGGCGTCGCGCGACGCCGTCAAGGAGCTCGACCGCGACGACGACTCGGGCGGGATGCCCGCCGGGACGGCGCGTGAACGCGGCGCGACCAACGTCGACGGCCCGGGCGCGCTCTCGGCGAACGCCGACGCCTCGGGCTCGGACGCGGCGATTAATGGGACGATGGAGCAATACAGCGAGAACCTCTCGGCGAACGCCGACGACGGCGACGGCGACGAGCCCGAGGGGCCGGACCGTCTGAACGTGAACGGGCGGATGGTTCGGCGCGGTCGACCGGCGTACGAGAGCGAGCGCAAGCGGCTCAAGCGCCGGGGGAAATGGCCGCCGGGTGACGACGACGACGAGGGCGACCGACGATAACCCGGCGCCCCATGCTGATTTTACACGGCGTGCCGACGGTCGAGAAGCTGCGGAAGTGTCGAGCGGCGGCGCCCTCGCACTGTCACGGCGCGATGTGGCTGCCGGAGCGATTCACGGCGGGCGTGAACGTGCCCTACGCGCTCGACAACGGGTGTTTCGCGGCGCGTGAGCGCCCCGAGGAGTGGTCGGCGGACGCGTGGCTGTCGCGGGTTGAGGAGATACCGGAGCGCGCGAACGGGCGCGAGCCGGAGTTTGTGGTGCTGCCGGACGTGGTCGGCGACGCCGACGCGTCGGAGCTGCGAACCCGAACGTTCGCGAAGCGGCTCGACGCGCGGGGGCTCGGGAGCTCGACGCTGCCCCGAGCGGTCGCGGCACAGGACGGGATGACGCCGGCGCGGGTGCTGGCGCTCGCGGAGGCCGTGAACGCGGCGACCGTGTTCATCGGCGGGTCGGACCGCTGGAAGCTGTCGCACGCCGAGGAGCTGACCGAGGCGGCCCACGACGCGGGGCTGTCGGTACATATCGGGCGGCCGCCGGCGGCGGGGTTCGCGGACGCGCTGGCGTGGGCTGAGGCGCTCGGGGTCGAGAGCGTCGACACGACGAGCGTGACGCGCGGTGAGCGGTATAATATTCTTGAACGGTTCGAACGGCAGACAACGCTCGGCGACCACGCCTCGGGCGCGTGAGCGCGGCTCTCGGGCGGGGGGCGGCGGTGGTGTGGTGGCGGTGGCGTCGGCGGTGGTGCGCCGACGCCGACCGCGGGGACGCCGAGACGGATACTCGGCTGACTGCGGCGGCGCGAGCCCCGTGACGGGCGGCCGGACCCCGGGGGTTGAGCGTGAGCAGACCGGGCCGCGCCGGGGTCGAGCCGCGCGTGAACACTGAAGGCCCGCGGGGAGTGGCCGCTGGGTGCTGCC
The DNA here is from genome assembly GCF_004765795.1 of Halorussus marinus. Classification (GTDB taxonomy): domain Archaea; phylum Halobacteriota; class Halobacteria; order Halobacteriales; family Haladaptataceae; genus Halorussus; species Halorussus marinus. The sequence goes on along the minus strand of NZ_SBIV01000006.1, from coordinate 34,683 downwards.
GAGGATGAGTAATGCCGCACCGTGAGCGTTTGAGGAAATCGTTCACTTTATCAAAAAGAATTCTGAGCGAAAATCACCGATGGATTTGTATTAGCCAACTAACTATCTCGTAATCATACTGACGGCTGAATCTTTTTCAAATAGGAAGACGTTGTTCTGATATGGCTTCCCTCAACGACGTATCTACCGACGACCTCCGCCAGGTCTTGGCAGAGGTCGAGGGGAAAAAGCCGACACAGCGGGTTATGGCGGCGATCAACTCCCTCGAAGAAGACGAAGCGACGATGGAAGATGTTGCTGAACGCTACGGATACACTGCTGGCTGGCTCTCACGCTGGCTTGACCGACTCGAACGGCTCGCCGACGAGCCGTTCGAGGAGGTTGTCTACGACGAACACCGTTCCGGGAGACCGTCTGAGCTCTCTGGCCAACAGCACGACAAGTTCGTTGAGGCACTCCACGAATCACCCGAGGAAGCTGGGCTAGATGCGCCCGCGTGGTCTGTTCCACTAGCTCGTCACTACCTTGCCGAAGAATTCGATGTTGAGTACTGTGAACGCCACGTCCGACGATTGATGTCTGAGGCCGGGCTGTCCTGGAAGACAGCCCGGCCGGAGTTCTACAAATCCGACGAAAGGGCCCAAGAAGCCTGGCAGGAAGGGTTCAAAAAAAGCGCGACAACTTGGACGATGAATACACGATCCTGACCATCGATCAGACGCGCCAGGTACTCTCGACGCTGATCTATGCGTGGTTTCCAGAAGGAGAGCGCCCGTCACTGCCGGTGACGGGCGCGTGGGACAGCATCAAGCTGCTCGGTGCGGTCAGCGATTCCGGAGAAACGTTCTTTCTCCCCTGTGCCGAGAACTTCAACAGCGACACGACGATTCGCTTGCTAGACGCCCTCCAAACCGAGTTCGGCGAGAAAATCTGCGTTGTCTTGGACAACGCCTCGTATTTTACGGCCAACGCAGTGCAGGAATTCGTCGAAGACACGCCGATCGAACTGTGTTACCTTCCGCGGGGTTCACCAGAGCTGAACCCCGCGGAAGAGTGCTGGCGACAACTCGATCAAGAACTTGGAAACCGTCTGTTCGACACACTCGACGATCTTCGTGATGCTGCGCTCTCTGCACTCAATCGGATCGAAGTTCCAGATGTCTTCACGTACTTATGTCTGTGAGTATCAGCCCCCATGACTAACGACTCGAACACAGAAAATTCAACGACGTATCAGACAACGTGCAATCCCGAAGAAGAATCCGTAAGCGAGGAACTCATCTCCGCTGTTGCCGCATTGAATGATGCTGAACCGGCCGAGTTGGCGGTTCTTTCGAATTTCATTGACCCAGAGGCTCTCGACGCGCTTTTCGGCCCTCGGTCAAGCGGAATACCCCGTACCACAGATGGTCAAGTCCAGTTTAAATACGACAGTTACACTGTTCAGGTTGAGACTGATGGAACAATTACACTCCACGAGCCCGAATCAGCTACGTCTGAGAATTAAATCGTAAGAAGACGACGGTAGACCCTTTTCGACCCGACTAACTTCTCACTCAGTGTTATCCTCGTTGTCGGGCAAGTGACTATCTTCAACCCACCAAACGCGCCCTCGTGCGCCAACCTCTTTGCTCTGGATTTTGCCGCGCTCGTGGAGGTCGCGTAGGCGTTTTTGGACGCCGCGGCGGGAGAGAGCGACGCGGTCCTCGACCTCGCTGGTTGTGGCGACGCGGTCCTCTCGGGCGACCTCGCGGACGGCGTGGAGAATGTCGTCGTCGCTGACGCGGCGCGGGCGGCCGCTACTACTCTCGGGGTCCCCGTTTCCCATGCTTACACGAATGAGCGATAAACAGAAAAATGTTCGTATGTACGCCCTATTACTTTGTTCGCACAAACGTACTAATTGCACAAGAACATCCTTCGAAGCCGATATCAGGGTTTAAGGTAAATACGCACGTACGAATTAAATGAGGAGAACACACGGCCCTCGGGGCGTGGCGGTACGGAAAACGCCCGGGCGCTGGCACGCCCGGCCGGGTGGGCTTCTCACGGAGCTGAGAACCCATGTGCGAGAAAACCACCGACGAACTTGAAACGCTCGAAAATCTCGACGCCCGCGACGTGCGCGCTCTCACCGAGCACCTGCTGCCCCACGCGGTCGGCGGCGGCGTGTACGAAATCTACAGTGAGGAGGGCACGCGGTACGAGGTCGACCACATTGAGGGGCGCTGCACCTGCCCCGATTACCAGCACCGCTCGCCCGAGGGCGGCTGCAAGCACGTCCGACGGGTCCAATTCTGGACCGGCGCCCGCGACGCGCAGCTCGGCGCCGTGCTCGATGCGGCGGACGACGAGCGCGCGTTTGACGAGCGCCTCATCGCTCGGTTTGACGAGCGGCGGGCGCGGGTCGAGGCGGCGGTCGCGGCGACGGCTGAGACGGGCGCTGTGGCGACTGACGGCGGGCGTGTGACCGTCGAGGGGGACGACTGAGATGGACCGAGAGCTCGCGGAGCTCCGGCGCGGGTACCGGCGTGAGCGGGCGGCAATGGCGCGCGACGCGGCGCCCGAGCCGCGCGACGACGGCAGGCGGGCCGACGAGACGGAGCCCGGCGCGGCGGCGTTCGACGCGGTCGAGCGGGCGGACGCGCTCGGGCTCAACCACGGCGCGCGGTGTGACCGCAACGACGGGGACGCGCTGGCCGAGTCGGACCACGACGCGCTGCTGGCCTGCTGGAGGTGTTGGTACCTCGCCGAGACGGCAGCGGACGACTGAGCCCGTCACTCTTCTCCCATTCTATTTATCACGGAGTTTTTCTATTGTTTCAGAGTTTTGTGTGAGCTTCTTAAGGATGTCAGGGTGTTGAGTGAGTGTGTCGAGGGCGTTAAGCGCTTCCTGTGTGCTTTCGTCGTCTGGGTCCACTCGGGCGTAGGACTGTTTCAGGTCGGTATCGATTTTGTCTTCAATAGCCTTCGCATCGGGAGTGAACACCTGCCCACAGTTGGGACACGCCTTCGCGCCGGGAGCAAGTGGCTCGTCGCAGGTCGGGCACGGACCTTTGGGCGTGAGCGGCGAGTCGTCCTCGGACGGCTCGCGGAGTCCTGCCGCCACCTCGGCGCGCTCGATGTGGTCTTCATCCGACAGGTGGGAGTAGGTCGTTTCCATGACCCGCGAGCTGGGCGAATGACCGATAAAATGTTTGACTGTTTCGTCGGGCAGACCATAATCTCTCTTACATATGGTGACGAAATTGTGCCGCATCATGTGTGGGTGCGTCGGCTTGCGGTTGATGGACGGATTGTCGGCGGCGTCAACAAGGCGGTCAACGACGCGCCGAATAGTTGACCCGGCGACCGGGCTGGAGGGGTCAGACTTCCCGTACTTTGGTCGGCCCGTGATGAGGTAGGCGTCGGGGTTGTCGCTCTCCGGATGGTAGGAAAGCCAGTCGCGGACGGGTTTGACAGCAGCTAACAGCGGCCGCCGCTGTCCGTACTTTTCAACGCCTTTCAGGCCGTCTGTTCGGTCGGTGTTGACCTGCCATTCGCCTTCCTGTGGATAAACGTCGCCAATGCGGAGTGTACGGAGGGCGTTGTTCCGCATTCCGGTGTATATGAGCAGCGCGAATACGGCGCGGTCGCGCGGATTATCGGCGCTGTTGAGTAACTCGTGGATTTCGTCGGGCGTAAGCATATCGTCAGGGCTAAACGCACTTTCGTTCGGCGTGTCTATCATAGTAATCTCGTCAGGGTCAGGTCCGCCCTCGTAATAAGTGTAGAATTTGCGGAAGGCCGTTGAATAGCCGTGAACGGTCCACTCGGAGCGGTCAGCGTCGCTGAGCGATTGAAGAATCCCGTTCACGTCGTCAGCGGTAGCGTCAGTGAGCGTGATTCGTCGGGCTGCTTCGGTGAGACGGGAGATGTAGACGTTGCAGGTTCCGGTTTTCAGAGTCGAGTCGTTGCCGGGCGGCGTTTCCAGCAGGTCGTTTGGGTTGTAGGCGGCGATGAATGACTTGATGGCGTCGTGGTCGTCAGTGTCGATTTCGCCGTCTTCTGCGCTCTCCGCGAGCGTGGTAAGTCGGCTTTTCAGTTCGCTTTGGGGCGTGGCTGTCATGACGCTAAGTCACACACGGTCTGCTGAATCAAAAAAGTTCCGTGCAACCTATGAATGAAAATCGTGGAGCTTCATGCACTCGAAACGGCGTCCGCCGGTCGCTTAAATCCCGCCGGTTCGGTTCCGACGGCGGGGTCTGTCGGTCCTCACTCGATCGCGTAGAACCGCACCAGCCCGCAGTCCGGACACCGCCGGGGCGTCACGTCGAGCGCCTCCTTGAGCCCAACCGCCGCGAGCACGTCGTCGCCGTCCGCCTCGGTCCTGACCCGCAGTTCGCCCTGCCCCGTGAACAGTTCGGCGTCCTCCAGCGCGACGTCGCAGTCCGGACAGCGCGGGTCGCCTGCCATACGCTTTGGTCGTCGACGCGGCGCGAAAAACGTGTCGGTGTTCGGAACGGTCCGGCTCAGAGGTCGGCGTAGAGCCGCACGAGGCCACACTCCGGACAGAGCCGCGGCGAGACGTCGAGAGACTCGTTCATCCCGAGCGACCCCAGCAGGCCCTCGCGCTTCTCGTCGGTCTGGACGCTGAGTTCGTAGCCGCCGCCAGTTCGAACGTCGACGCCTTCCATCGTCACGCCGCAGTCGGGACAGCGCGGGTCGGTCGCCATACGCGACCCGACGGCCCCACTCCACTTAAATTTCAGTTCGTCGAGACGATGTCGATGACGTCCCGGGCGTCGAGCCGGGTGTTCGCGCCAACCTGGCGGTTGCTCCGACAGTCGATGCCGTGGAGAAAGCCCTCCCCGAGGTCCGAGTGGATGTGGTAGGCGAAGTCCTCGGCGGTCGACCCCTCAGGCAGGAGAAAGCAGTCGGGCAACACCTCGCCGCGCTCGTTGCCGAGCCCGTTCGCGCCGCCCGGGAACACCGGCACCATCCCGAGCTCGTCGAACAGCGCGGTTTCGAGCGCGCGCTGGACGCCGGTGCCGTCGTACTCGGCGACGAACCCCTCGATGGCTTCGAGCCCCTCGCGCTGGTCGCCCGAGACGTCGCCCACGATGTCGAACTCCCCGTCGCCCGGCCGGTAGTCGACCGCGCCCTGCTCGTCGGCTTTCTTGAGCGCCTTCTCGGCGTGGGCGCTGACCGGGACCACCGTCAGGTGCTCGTAGTCGGGGTCGGAGGTGATCGCCTCGTAGTTTTCCTGGGCCTCGGGGGTGTCCATCTTGTTCGCCGCGATCACCATCGGCTTCGTCTCCGTGCGGATCGCGCGGGCGAGGTCCTCCCGATCGGTCTCGTCCCACGTCGCCGGGTCGAGTTCGAGGTCGAGCGAGAGGATCTCGCGTTTGATCTCGTCTTTGTTGATCCGGAACGCGCTCATCTGCTCGGCGAGTTCGACCTCGATCTCGTCGTCCTCGCCGTCGTAGCCCGACTCGTAGCGCTCGATCCCCTTCTCGAGCACTTCGAGATACCACATGTCGAGTTCGCCTTCGAGGAAGTCGATGTCCTCGCGGGGGTCGTGGTCCTCGACCGGCTCGCCTTCGAGGTCGGTCGTCCCCGAGAAGTCGACGACGTGGACCAGCACGTCGGCCTCGTTGAGGTCGGTCAGAAACTGGTTGCCGAGCCCGCGGCCCTCGTGGGCGCCGGGGACCAGCCCGGCCACGTCGACGAGCTTCGTCGGGACGAACCGGGTGCCGTCCTCGCAGAACCCCACGTTCGGGGTGCACTCCTCGTCGAACTCCGGGGCGGCGCAGTCGACCCGGACGTACGCCTCGCCGACCGCGGGGTCGATGGTCGTGAAGGGGTAGGCGCCCTCGGGCACGTCGTTCATCGTCGCGGCGTTGAAGAACGTGGACTTTCCGACGGACGGTTTCCCGACCAGTCCGATCTTGTAGCTCATTAGGCCGTGAGTGGCGGCGGCGGGGTAAAACCCCTGCTAAAGCCCAGAGCGATCGCGAACAGTCCTCACGATGGTCGGTACCAACCCCCACTCTCTGGCAGGACCTTTTTGCCGGCCCCCGTCGTCGGATCGGCGGATGCTGTACGCATCGGTGACCTCGCTGTCGAGGCCGCGTCGGACGGACCAACGAAGCGCCGGGAGTCCCGAGCGATGGACGTGAGAGCGCTCCGCGAGCGAGCGCTCGCGGTCGCCGACCACCTCTCGTTTCTCGCGCAGTGGATGCTCTACGTCGCGGTGAGCGCCCTCTCGCCCCTCTGGGAGCGCGACGACCGGCTGTGGGCGTTCGGCGCGCGCGGCGGGGAGGCGTTCGCGGACAACAGCAAGTACCTCTTTCTCCGCGTCGCGGCCGATCACCCCGATATCCGGCCGGTCTGGCTCTCGAAGGACCGGGCGGTCGTCGCGGAGCTCCGGCGGGCCGGCTACGAGGCGTACCACTGTTACTCGCTTCGCGGGCTGGCGGTCAACCTCCGGGCCGGCGCCGTGTTCCTCACGCAGGGCCACCGCGACCTCGCCATGCCCTGCTGTGCCGGGGCACTGACGGTACTGCTGTGGCACGGCATTCCCCTGAAACACGTCTCGTGGGACGCGGGGTTCGCCGACGCGCCCGCGCCGGTCCGGGCCGGCCACGCCGCGATGGCTCGGGCGTTCGACCTCCTGACCGTCCCCGGCGACGGCACGATCCGACCCTTCGAGTCCGGACTCGGGGTCGCCCGCCCGAAGATGGTCGCGACGGGCTACCCCCGCAACGACGCGCTACTGGGGTCGATCCCGGGCGAGGATCTGGGCACCGACGCGGCGGCGCTCGCGCGGGTCCGGTCGATCGCGGCCGACCATCGAGTGGTCTGTTACCTCCCGACGTATCGGGAGTGGGACCCCGGGGCGATCGCCGCGAACGTCGACTTCGAGGCGCTCGAAGAGTTCCTCGCCGAGCGCGAGGCCTACCTCGTCGTCAAGCCCCACCCGAAAGAGAGCCTCGACCTCCCGGAGGGACTCTCGCGGGTGGTGGCGCTCCCCGAACCGACGGACGTCTACCCCCTGCTCCGGGCGGTCGACGCGCTGGTCACCGACTACTCGTCGGTGTACTTCGACTTCCTCCTCCGGAACCGGCCGGTGGCGTTCTACGCCTTCGACCTCGATCGGTACCGCGCCGAACGGGGGTTCTACTTCGACTACGAGGCGGTCACGCCGGGACCGGTCGCCCGGACGTTCCCGGAACTGCTGGCGGCGCTCGACCGGACGCTCGACGCCGCGGCGGCCGGACCCGACGCGGACCCCGACGCGACCCGCCGGCGGGCGCTCGGAGAGGCGTTGTTCGAGCGTTCGGATCCCGACTACTGCCGGGCGGACGCGGTGTATCGAGTCGTCCGGCGACGGCTGGCGGCCTCGAACGCGTCGTGAGAAAAACGCTCGTCTCAGTCCAGCGCGGCGGTCGCGGCGCCGCCGAGCGCGCCGAATGCGACGGGGTAGACCAGTCCCGCGAGCAGGACGCCGGTCACCGGATCGGGCGCGATCGCGGCGCCGGTGTCGCCGAGGGCGTGGGTCGCGAGGAACGCGACCGCGACCGACGCCGGGAGGTAGCCCGCGACGACGGTCGCGCCGGCGGTCGCGCGGTCGAGGAGGCTCCCCCGCCGGTCGTAAGCCACCAACGCGCCGGCGACCGCGAGCGCCAGCGCGGGGGCCGCGACGAGCGCGATCGGCCCGTCGCCGCCGGTCACGAAGTTGACCATCCGGCTCCCGCCCGCCACGGTCGGAAAGCGCACGTCGACGAAGTGGGCGTTCAGAAAGAGCCACGAGACCCCCTTCCAGACCGGGACGCTCCCGCCGCCGAGCAGTTGGGAGACGAATCCCACGCCCCGCAACGCCTCCGAGACCTCGGCGGCCTTCCAGACGTACGCCACCAGATACCCGGCGAGCCACGCCGTGACGCCCGCCATCGCGCCGCAGGCGAGTCGCCCGCGCGTGAACACGCCGCGAACGGCCGAACGGTCCTCAGTTACCGACATAGTCGGGGCCACCGACCGGTCCGGTGAATAGTTTGTGGCTCGGTCAGTGGGAGAACACCAACAGTCGGTCGGGTTCGCGAACCACGCAGAACCGCCCGTCGGGGCGCTCGAAGCTGTTGTGCCGACGCTCGGAGACGAGGAGGTCGGCGAACGGCTCCTCGCAGGCCGGACAGTCGAGCCCCTTGCGGTTCTCCCAGAGCTCGCGCTCGCCGGTGTCGCGGTGGAGCTTGAGCGCGTGGCGGTGGTCGTGAACGTCGAAGACCTCGCCGGTCACTCCTCGTCACCCCGGTTTTGCGCCCACTGCTCGCGGGTGACGGTGTAGCGGTGGGCGTCGGCCGGCCCGTCGGGGTCGGGGTGGTAGTTTCTGAGCCGTCCCTCGTGTTGGCCGCCGTGGGCCTCGACGTACTTCTCGATCGCCCGCCGGGACTTCTCGTTGCCCGCGTGGTGGGTCACCGCCACGAGTTCGAGGTCGAGTCGGTCGAACGCGACCTCCATCAGCGCGGCGGCGCGCTCGCCGGAGTACCCCCGACCCCAGAAGGGCTTGCGGAGCCACGCGCCGAGCACCCCGGTCCGGCGGTCCCACTCGGGGTGGAGCCCGGTCGCTCCCGCGATCTCGCCCGCGCCGTCCTCGCCCGCTTTCGGGCGGATGACGTACGTCGCGTCCTCGCCGTTCGCGCGCGCGGTCTCTTGGGCTTCGACGAACTCGAGGGTCTCTTTGGGCGTCTCGTGGGGCTCCCACGAGATGTGCTCGGTGATCTCCTCGATGTGGGGATTGTGGTGCGAGCAGTGCCGGTAGAGCGCCAGTACGTCGACGTTTTCGGTCGTGAGCGGTTCGAGGACGAGCCGCTCGGTCTCGATGCGCTCGGGGAACATGTCCGGAGCGTCGGAGCGCCCGGAGAAAAGCGTTGTCCGTGCGTGCGAGCGCGTGGCAGGCCATCGGGCGTCGCTGCAACGGAGAGCGTCTCGCAGTCCGCAACCAGTATCACCACTCTATGCGGTACACCCCCGGTGGGTGGTTTGGTGGGTGAACGAGCGATTTTGGGGAAATATTTTACGCTTACCCATCGTAGGAGAGCGTATGTCCGATGCGACGCTCGACGACCGGGGACGGCTGACGCTCCCGAAGGAGATTCGAGAACGATACGGAGACCACTACCACGTCGTCGACCTCCACGACGGAATCAAACTGATTCCGGTCGCAGACGACCCTCTTGACGCGCTGCGAGACGAGTTTTCCGAGGTCGAGAAGACGCCAGAGGAACTCAGAGCGGAAGCACGTGAAGCGACACTGGACGAAGCTGGGCGCTAAATGTACGCTGAAACAGATTTCTTGCTGGCCCTCATCAAAGACGAAGACTGGCTCGGAGACACCGCCGAAGCGGTTTACCGCGACCACAGAGACGAGCTGTGGACGTCGCAGTTCACGCTCATCGAACTTCTCTTCGTGGCTTACCGCGAGGACCGCGACACAGAACGGGTAGTCACGAACGCCGCAAACCTCGTCGAAGTTCGTGGCGATTTGGATACGGTCGTCGCGGCGGCCACGTACGTCGAAGATCACGGATTCGCCCCGTTCGACGCGCTCCACCTCGTCGAATCTGATGGCGACACTATCGTCTCCAGCGACCGTACGTACGAAGACTTCTCTCCGCGACTCGACCTGAAAGCGGAGAACGAGGAGTAACGCTCCGCAACCACTAAACGCCGCTCGCCCCTACCGACGCCCAATGACCGACTGGACCGAGAAGTACCGGCCCTCGACCCTCTCGGAGGTCCGCGGGAACAACAAGGCCCGCGACCAGCTAAAGGAGTGGGCCGAGACGTGGGACGACCACCGGGACGCCGTCATCGTCCACGGGCGTCCCGGCGTCGGCAAGACCTCGGCGGCCCACGCACTGGCGGCCGACATGGGGTGGCCGACCATCGAACTCAACGCCAGCGACCAGCGCACCGCCGACGTGGTCGAGAAGCTCGCGGGCGGGGCCTCACAGAATCGGGCGCTGACCGGCGGCGCCGACGGCCGCCAGCTCATCGTCATGGACGAGGCCGACAACCTCCACGGCAACGTCGACCGGGGCGGCTCGCGGGCGATCGGCGACGTGGTCCGGGCGGCGGGCCAGCCGATGGTGCTCATCGCAAACGAGTTCTACGACATGTCGAAATCGCTTCGAAACGCCTGCGAGACGATCGAGTTCCGGGACGTGTCCGCCCGGTCGATCGTGCCCGTCCTCCGGGACATCTGCCGGCAGGAGGGCGTCGAGTTCGACGACGACGCGCTCCGGGCGATCGCGGACAAGAACAGCGGCGACCTGCGCTCGGCGGTCAACGACCTCCAGGCGGTCGCCGAGACAAGCGAGCGCCTGACCGAGGCCGACGTGGAGGTCACCGGCGAGCGCGACGACACCAGCGGCATCTTCGATTTCCTCGACGCGCTGTTCAAAGAAGAGGACGCCCGAGGGGCGCTCAGGCAGTCCTACGACGTCGACGAGACGCCCGACGACATGCTGAACTGGGTCGAGGACAACGTCCCGAAAGACTACGAGGGCGAGGAGCTCGCGGTCGCGTACGACTTTCTCGCGAACGCCGACAAGTGGCTCGGCCGAGTCCGGGCCTCCCAGGACTACTCGTACTGGCGCTACGCCGGCGACAACATCGCGGGCGGGGTCGCCGCCGCCCGCCGCGGGGAGAAGGGCGGGTGGACCCGCTACGGCCCGCCGAGCTACTGGCGGAAACTCGGGAGTTCGAAGGGCAACCGCAAGAAGCGCGACTACGTCGCCCGGAAGATCGCGGCGGCCGACGGCGTGAGCATGTCGACCGCCCGCCGGGAGATGCTCCCGTTCCTGGCGGCGATGACCCACCACTGCAAGAACCGCGAGCTGACCGTGGCGATGACCGCGAAGTACGACCTCGACGCCGAACACGTCTCGTTCGTGACGGGGAGCGGCGAAGACACGAACAAGGTACAGGACGTCGTGGCCGACGCCGAGACGCTCCGCGAGGAGCGGGCGGTCGAACACTCGGGCGGCGCGTTCGAGGGGAGCTTCGGTTCACAGTCGAACGGGGGCGACGGCGCGGACGAGAGCGAGGCGTCCGACGACGCCGAGTCTGGGGCCGAGGAGTCGGCGGGCGACGACGGGGGGACCGACGACACCCAGGCGGGGCTGACCGACTTCGGCTAGCTCCGGGGCCACACCAGAATCTCGCCGTCCCCGCGGACGGTGACGTCGTGGCGCTCGTACTCGAAGGTGATGCTCGTCTCCGTCTCCCGGTCGCGCATGGACGCGACGAACGCGTGGAGCGCGTCGGGGTCCATGTACTCGTAGAGGGGCGCCAGCTCGGTGACCGCGTCGCCGGTCGCCCGAGAGATCGCGCAGGTGATCGCCGAGTCGAGGGTCTCGGTACCCGACCAGTCGGCCTGCACCCGGAGGGGCGCCTGTCGTGTCTCGCGGTCGTACTCTGTCGCGTTCGTCGGCTGCGTTTCGGTCTTCGACATTGTGTCTCGCCGATTTCGCCTTGGACTGACAGCGGTTTCAACCCCCGAAACCCTGAAAGCCGATTGGCGGAGGTGGGTCCGGGTTGTGCCGAATTCACCGCGAATTTAGCGTCGTATCGATCCCATACTCCGAGTAAGGAGCCGATACTATCGAGAAACGGGGCGTGGAACAGACACGCGCTCGATAAGTCGATCCTAATTAGCGCAACCCATTTTTTCGTGCGCGTCGGAGACTCACGACGAATGGGGGCTCGACAGTTCGGGGCGGTGCTGGCGGTCGTCGTCTGCCTGACGGCCGCCGTCGGTGGACCCGGCGTGACGGCCGCCGCGTCCCAGACCGCGACGCCGGACGTCACCGCCGACACCATCATCCTCGACGTGCAGGTCCACGAGAACGGGACCGCGACGTGGGCGGTCGCCTACCGGACGCGACTCGACGACGGCGAGACCGCCGCCGCGTTCGAGAGTCTCAGAGACGACGTCGAGAACAACTCGACAGAGTACACCGACCAGTTCACCGATCGGATGGCGAGCACGATCGCGAGCGCCGAGCGCGCCACCGGTCGCAACATGACCGGCGAGAACTACACCGTCGACGCCGAGATCCGCCAGTTCCCCCAGCGGTACGGCGTCGTCACCTACTCGTTCCAGTGGCACCAGTTCGCCGATACGGCGGGCGACCGGCTCCGGATCGGCGACGCGATCGGCGGGCTCCCGCTCGACGACAAGACCCGACTGCTGATCTCGTGGCCCCAGAGCTACGAGGCGACGGCGATTCGACCGCCGCCCGACGAGGAGCGAAACGGGACCGCGGTGTGGATCGGCGAACTGACCTTCGGCCGCGACGAGCCCCGGATCGTGGTCGCGCCGCCCGCGACCGGCCCGCAGGTGCCGTGGCGGGCGGTCGGCGCCGCGGTCGGCGCGCTCGGTGTTCTCGGGGCCGCGGTCGCCGGCGGCTGGTGGCTCTACCGCCGCGAGGAGGTCGGCGACCCCGACGACGACATGCCCGAGGAACTGTTGAGCAACGAAGAGCGGGTGTTGCGACTGCTCGAACGCCGCGGCGGGCGCGTCAAACAGAAGGCGATCGTCGAAGAGCTCGGGTGGACCGAGGCCAAGACGAGTCAGGTGGTTGGAAGCCTCCGCGAGCAGGGGAAAATAGAGAGCTTCCGGCTCGGCCGCGAGAACGTCCTCGCGCTCCCGCAGGAGGAGCTTTGAGGGGTGAACGCCGCTTAATTCGGGTTAATCCGGGTTCAGTAACGGCGGCTTATTGGCGGTTGGGGCCGTGGAAACGATCGATGAAAGCCGCGGTAATCGCGATTGCGGGCGTGATGGTCATGGCGTCGATCGCCCCGGTCGCGGCCGCCGACCGACCGACCGAGCCCGACGGCGACGAGCCGTGGGCCGACCCCGAGTGGCCGGGCCAGGAGACGACCAGCGAGAACAACACCACCGTCGCGCCGGGCCAGCATCTCGCCGGCGCGGTCGGCGCGCAGGGCGCGACCGTCGAGGGCGAACTCTGGAACCGGAGCCTCTCCGAGCGGTTGGCGAACGCGACCGGCGACGCCGATCGCGCGCGGGTCCTCGCCGACGAGGTCGGGACCATCGAGGCGTACGTCGAGCGTCTCGAGGCGATCCGAGCCAACCTGACCGAGGCTCGGGACGCACACGAGCTGTCGGCGGGCGAGTACCGGTCGTCGGTCTCCGAGCTCGTGATCCGGGCCCGCGGCGTCGAGGTCCGGGCCAATCGGACCGTCCGCGCCGCCGAGACGCTCCCGGAAGTGATGCGCGACACCTACGACGTCGACCTCGAACGCGCTCGGAACCTCTCGACGCGGGCCCGCGACCTCTATCGGTTCGACGACCGGGTCGGCCGCGAGGTGGCCAACGAGACGCTCGACGACGGGCGCGACGAGCCGACGCTTCCGGCGGGCGAGCGACGCACGGTCAGCGAGGCCTGACCGAACCTCTGCCCGAGCGCGACTCCGGAACAGCCCGCCCGCGACGGCGGCGCTGACAGCGTCGGGCGTCACCGAACCCGCGAGAGGAACCGCTGGGCCCGGTCGGTCTCGGGGCGCTCGAAGAACTCCGGGGGCGGCGCCGACTCCACGATCCGGCCGTCGGACATCAACACGACGCGGTCGCCCACCTCGCGGGCGAACCCCATCTCGTGGGTCACGACCAGCATCGTCATCCCCTCGTCGGCGAGCGCCCGCATCACTTCGAGCACTTCCCCGACGAGCTCGGGGTCGAGCGCGGAGGTGACCTCGTCGAACAGCATCACGCTCGGGTCCATCGCCAGCGCCCGGGCGATGGCGACCCGCTGTTGCTGGCCGCCCGACAGCTCGGCGGGGTACGAGTCGGCCTGCTCGGCCAGCCCGACCTCCGCGAGCAGGTCTCGGCCACGCCGGATCGCTTGCTCGGCCGGGAGCCCGCGAACGCGGATCGGCGCGAGCGTGACGTTCTCCAGAGCGGTCTTGTGCGGGAAGAGGTTGAAGTGCTGGAACACCATCCCGACCCGCTGGCGGAGCCGATTGACGTCCACGTCGGGGTCGGTGATCGACTCCCCCTGAATCCGGACCTCGCCCGACTGGACCTCCTCCAGCCGGTTCACGCACCGCAGGAGCGTCGACTTGCCCGAGCCGCTCGGGCCGACGATCACGACGACCGCGCCGTCCTCGACCGCGAGGTCGACGTCTTTCAGGACGTGGGTCTCGCCGAAGTACTTGTTCACGCCGTCGAAGGCGACCGCCGGGGCCGAGTCACGCACGGTCGGCCCCCCATTCGGCGCGGTCTTCGAGGTACTGGACGAGCCACATCAGCGGGAGCGTGATGGCGAGGTACGTCACCGCGACCAGCACGATCGGCGTCCACGCGTCGAACTGGTTCGAGTTGACCTCCCGGAAGACGGTGAGTATCTCTGGGAACGCGATGACGGTCAGAAGCGAGGTGTCTTTCACCAGGATCACCTGATCGTTGCCGATGGCCGCAAGCGCGTTGCGCCACGCCTGTGGCAGGACGATCTCGCGCATCGAGTCGACGTACGACATCCCGAGCGATCGGGCGGCCTCCATCTGGCCTTCCGGGACGGCGTTGATGCCGCCCTTGACCGCCTCGCCGACGTAGGCGGCGTGGTTCAGCGTGAGCGCGACGACCGCCGTGATGAAACTCCAGTCGATCGAGAGGACGCCCGGGACGACCGTCCAGCTCTGGCTGATCGGGAACTGGCCCGGCGGCCACAGCGACGGGATGCCCAGATAGATGATGAAAAGCTGGAACAGGAGCGGCGTCCCCCGGAAGAACTGGACGTACGCGGTGGCGATCGAGTAGGTCAGCGACGTCCGGGAGACCCGACCGAGGCCGACGAACACCCCGGCCGTGACCGCGAGCACGCTGGAGATGACCACGACCATCAGCACCCGGAGAAACGCGAACACGAATCGCGGAAAGACCGCGGCCAGCAGGTCGTAGTCGACGTAGTCGACCAACACGAGCCCGACGAAGCCCGCGACGGCCAGGGTGAACACGACCGCGACCGCGAGCCCCGCGATCCTGACGCGTTCGTCGGTCAGCAGGCCGTCTCCGGCGGTCTCCTCGACCGACGCGTCGTCGGCGTACGTCTCCCCCATCGCGAGCTACCCGCCGTCGGCGGTGGTCTCGGTCGGCGCCTCGTCGGTCGTCTCGCCGTCGGCCGTCGTCGTCCCGGCGTCGCCGACGATGCCCGCCGGCGGGTCGCCCGGGAAGTACTCGCGGTAAATTTCGGCGTACCGGCCGCTCTCGATCACCGCGGCGAGCGCCTCGTTGACCTGCTCGCGGAACTCGTCGTCGTCCTGCCTGAACGCGATGCCGTAGCGCTCGACGGTGAGCGTGAGGTACGGCGGCGCGTCGTCGAACTCCTCGGCGGCCTGGCCCTCGCCCTCCAGCATCACGACGGAGTCGCGTTCGTCGACGTACTGGAGGTTGACCGCGTTGTCGTTGATGACCGCGACCGCCTGGGCGTTGCGTAGGGCGTTGAACGCGCCGGTGATCTGGTCGTAGCTGTCGATCGTGAGTTCGCCGTCGAACTGCTCTTGGAGGTCCTGGGCGGCCGCCTCTCCGGTCGTCCCCTTCTGGACGGCGACCGTCCGGCCCCGGAGGTCTTCGAGGCTCTGGACGTCCCCGCTTTCGAGCACCGCCACCGTCTGAAACGCGATGAAGTACGGGTCCGAGAAGTCGACCTGCTCGGCGCGCTGTTCGTTGATCGTCATCGCCGACATGATGATCCGGAAGTTCCCGTTGTTGAGACTCGGGATGATCGTGTCGAAGCCGGTCTGGACGAACTCGTACTCCCTGTCCATCTGCTCGGCGAAGACGGCCTCGGCTACGTCGACGTCGAACCCCACCAGCGTCCCGTCCTCGGTGCGGTACTCGAACGGATTGTACGGGATGTCCGAGCCGATCCGGATCGTCTCGTCGTCCTGTCCGGCGGCCACGCCCCCGAGCGTGAGTCCGCCGACGATGCCTGCGCTCCCCCGAACGAACGTCCGTCTGTTTACGTTCATTTGTTTCCCCCGGTACTACGTGCAGTACGGTCACACATAACCGTTGGCCTGAAAGGTCGAAATTCGGACGGGAGAGCCGCTAAAATCAGGGTCAGTCGTCGCTCGGATAGCCCGCGGCCGCGTCGGTCGACCGGCTCTCGGGGGCGCGCTCGCTCTCGTAGGACCACAGCGTGGTCGCCATAAGCGACCCGAAGATGGTGAGCGCGGCGGCGTGGTGGGCCACCTGCACGACCGGGGTGTAGACGAAGACCGTCGCCCCGCCCAGCACCATCTGGAGCGGCGTGACCGCGAGCGCGAGGGTCGCGGCCCCGCGGATCCGGCGCTCGGCGTGGTACTTCCACGCGCCGACCGTCGTGGCGATGATGAAGAAGCCGGTGATCATCGCGACGAGGCGGTGGAACCACTCGACGAAGCTCGGGAACGTCTGCGGGAGCACGCCGCCGTCACAGAGCGGCCACTGGGCCGAGCACGACAGTCCCGCGCCCATCGCGGCGGTGTAGACCCCAAGCAGGATGAGCGAGAACGTCAGCCCGGTGGTGACCGCCGCGAGGTGTCGGAATCGAACCATCAGCGCGGCCCTCCCGTCGACGCGAATCGTGTGTTGAGTTGCACGGTTTGAACTCCCCTCATCGGACGTTTCGGCCGGTCGCACTTAGAGTTGTCCGACCGCGGCTCGGAGGCGGACGCCGCCCGCGGCCGTCGAAGCCGCGCCCTTCAAGGCGGTCGCCGGCGACCGACCACGCATGACCAAACACGAGCGCCTCGACGCCGCCCTCGACGACCGGGACCTCGAATCGGTGTGGTTCGGCCGGCCGAACGCGTTCGCGTGGCTGACCGGCGCGAGCAACGTCGTCGACCGCGAGGCAGAAGTCGGCGTCGCCGCGGTCGGCTACGACGGCGACGGCCTCGAGGTCGTGACCAGCAACATCGAGGCCGACCGGCTCCGCGAGGAGGAACTCGACGCGGGCGTCTCGGTGTCGTCGTTCGCGTGGCACGAGACGTCGCTCGCGGCCGCGGTGGCCGACCGCGCGCCCGAGCCCGCCGCGGCCGACTTCGAGGTGCCGGGGTTCGAGTCGATCGAGCCCCGCCGGGTTCGCCAGCCGCTGACCGACGACGACGTCGCGCGCTACCGCGAACTCGGCCGCGAGACCGCGAGCGCGCTGGAGGCGGTCTGCCGCGAGCTCCGGCCCGGCGACGCCGAGACCGAGGTCGCCTCCGCGCTCCGGGTCGCGCTGTCGGCCCGCGACATCGAGGCGCCGGTCGCGCTGGTCGGCGGCGCCGAGCGCGCCCGTACCTACCGCCACTACACCCCGACCGACGCCGAACTCGGCGGGTACGCGCTGGTGTCGGTGACCGCCGAGCGCGGCGGGTTGCACGCGAGCGCGACCCGGACGGTCGCCTTCGAGTCGGCGCTGGCCGACGGGGCGCTCGCGGACCTGCGAGACCGCCACGAGGCCGCCCGGGCGGTCGAGGTCGCGGCGCTCGGCGCGACCCGGGACGCGGCCGAGCGGGGCGGGACCGCCGGCGACGTCTTCGACGCGATTCGGGACGCCTACGACCGGGCGGGCCACCCCGGGGAGTGGCGGCGACACCATCAGGGCGGGGCGGCCGGGTTCGCCGGCCGCGAGTGGATCGCGAGGCCCGACGCCGACCACGCGGTGACCGCGCCGATGGCCTACGCGTGGAACCCCACGGTCGCGGGCGCGAAGAGCGAGGACACGGTGGTGGTGGCCGACGGCGGCTTCGAGGTGCTGACCGACACCGGCCGGTGGCCGACGACCGAGGTGTCGGCCGAGGGCGTCGACGCCGCGGTCTCGCGCCCGGACGTGCTGGTCGTCGAGGAGTGAGCGAGTCGACCCCGTGAGTTCGTCGTTCGTCGAAATCAATTTCGACGGGTTCGCATAGTTTTTTAGGGACGGGCGCGATTTGTCGCGCCATGGGACTCGACGAGGACTCACTGGAGTATCACCGAGAGGAACCGCCGGGAAAGATCGAGATTTCGACGACGAAACCCACCAACACACAGCGCGACCTGAGCCTCGCGTACTCGCCGGGCGTGGCCGCGCCGTGTCGCCACATCGACCAGAACCCCGACGACGCCTACCAGTACACCGCGAAGGGCAACATGGTCGGGGTCGTCTCGAACGGGTCGGCCGTACTCGGACTCGGCGACATCGGCGCCCAAGCGTCCAAGCCCGTCATGGAGGGGAAAGGCGTGCTGTTCAAGCGGTTCGCCGACATCGACGTGTTCGACATCGAACTCGACCAGACCGACGCCGAGGACATCATCACGACCGTCGAGGCGATGGAGCCCACCTTCGGGGGGATCAACCTCGAAGACATCAAAGCGCCCGAGTGCTTCGAGATCGAGGAGACGCTCCGCGAGGAGATGGACATCCCGGTGTTCCACGACGACCAGCACGGCACCGCGATCATTTCGGGCGCCGCGCTGTTGAACGCCGTCGACATCAACGGCAAGGACCTCGCCGACCTCGACATCGTCTTCTCGGGCGCCGGCGCGTCGGCGATCGCGACCGCCCGGTTCTACGAGTCGCTCGGCGCGCGCAAACAGAACATCACGATGTGTGACTCCTCGGGGATCATCACCGAGACGCGCGCCGAGCACGGCGACGTCAACGAGTACAAGGCCCAGTTCGCCCGCGACGTGCCCGAGGGCGACCTCGCCGACGCGATGGAGGGCGCGGACGTGTTCGTCGGCCTCTCGGTCGCCGACATCGTCTCCCCCGAGATGGTCCGGTCGATGGCCGACGACCCCGTCATCTTCGCGATGGCGAACCCCGACCCCGAGATCGGCTACGAGGAGGCCAAGGCCGCCCGCGAGGACACGGTCATCATGGCGACCGGCCGCTCGGACTACCCCAACATGGTCAACAACGTGCTCGGGTTCCCGTTCATCTTCCGGGGCGCCCTCGACGTGCGCGCGACCGAGATCAACGAGGAGATGAAGGTCGCGGCGGCCGAGGCGCTCGCGGACCTCGCAAAGCAGGACGTGCCCGACGCGGTCGTGAAGGCCTACGGCGACCAGCCGCTCCAGTTCGGCCCCGACTACATCATCCCGAAGCCCCTCGACCCCCGCGTGCTGTTCGAGGTCGCGCCCGCGGTCGCCGACGCCGCGATGGAGAGCGGCGTCGCCCGAGGGGAACTCGACACCGACGACTACGTCGAGACCCTCGAAGCCCGACTCGGCAAGTCCCGCGAGATGATGCGGGTCGTGCTCAACAAGGCCAAGTCCGATCCCAAGCGGGTCGCGCTGGCGGAGGGCGACGACGAGAAGATGGTCCGGGCCGCCTACCAGATGGCCGAGGAGGGGATCGCCAAGCCCGTGCTCATCGGCGACGCCGATCGGATCGAGGCGACCGCCGCCGACCTCGGCCTCGACTTCGACCCGGAGATAGCCGATCCGGCGGCCGGCGACTACGAGGAGTACGCCGAGCGCCTCTACGAGATCCGACGCCGGAAGGGCATCACCGAGAGCGAGGCCGCGGACCTCGTCCGGAAGGACGGCAACTACTTCGGGAGCGTGATGGTCGAGCAGGGCGACGCCGACGCGATGCTGACCGGGCTCTCACACCACTACCCGTCGGCGCTCCGACCGCCCCTGCAGGTCGTGGGCACCGCCGACGACGCCGAGTACGCCGCCGGCGTCTACATGCTCACGTTCAAGAACCGCGTCATCTTCTGTGCGGACGCCACGGTCAATCAGGACCCCGACGAGGACGTGCTCGCCGAGATCACTCGCCACACCGCCGAGCTCGCCCGCCGGTTCAACGTCGAGCCCCGCGCGGCGATGCTGTCGTACTCGAACTTCGGGAGCGTCGACAACGAGGGCACACGCAAGCCCCGCCGGGCCGCCGAACGCCTCCGGGAGGACTCCGCGGTCGACTTCCCGGTCGACGGCGAGATGCAGGCCGACACCGCGGTCGTCGAGGAGATCCTGCAGGGAACCTACGAGTTCTCCGATCTCGACGACCCCGCGAACGTGCTCGTGTTCCCGAACCTCGAAGCGGGCAACATCGGCTACAAGCTCCTCCAGCGCCTCGGCGGCGCGGAGGCCATCGGCCCGATGCTGGTCGGGATGGACAAGCCGGTCCACGTCATCCAGCGCGGCGACGAGGTCAAAGACATCGTAAATCTGGCGGGCGTGGCGGTCGTCGACGCCCAGCAAAACGAGTAGCGTTCGCGAGCCCGCGATTCACTCGAAGTCCGTCTCCGAGGCGACCCCCAGAACGTCCTCGACGTCGTCGTCTGCCGCGAACCGGACCCGACTCGCCTCAGTGTCGTGGTCGAGGACGCCGGCCTCCGAGAGCTTCGGGAGGTGGATCTGGAGGAGCTCGGCTCGGGTCTTCTCGATTTCGGCGGCGGTGAGCACCGCCCGGCGCTTCTCGGTCGTCGAGGCCGCGAGCAGTTCGGCGAGCTCGTCGACCGAGGCGGGGCCGTCCCGGCGGGCGAGGTAGTGACACACCCATCGGCGGCGGTGGTCCGCGAGCGCCCGGAACACCGCGTCGAGGCGCTCGCTCTCGCCGGTCATCGGCAGTACGTCCTGCATCGGAGCGTGGGGAGCCGAGACGTCCGTCTCCCCGGAGTGGTCGTGGCTCATAGTGGAGGTGACCGAGCGCCCGGAACCGATCCGGCCGGGCGCCGTTCCGTCCGATTACGACCACGGTGATCGACATAAGGGTACCGCCCGACTCGCCCGGAGACGGACGATCGAAACCGTGTGTCGGCGGGCGGACGGGTCCGCATCGGACGGCGGCGTTCGACGCGGCGATGGGGCTCGCGGCCGTACACTTAAGGGATCGGACACCGAAGCGAGCGTATGGCCGTTCACGGCCGGTCTGCTCCCCTCCGGGCACTGTTCGACGAATCGCCCACGCCCCACATCGCCCACCCGCCCCGAACCCACCACCGGGACTTCTACGTCGCCACCGACGGCTCCTACGACCTCGACAGCGGCGGCGGCGGGCTCGGCGCGATCATCGAGACGCGCGACGGCCGACGGGTCGAACGGATCGCGCTCCCGGACGACACCGTCGCGGACAACAACGCCGCCGAGTACCGGGCGCTCCACCTCGGGCTCGACGTGCTGGCCGAGCGGGCGCCCGCCGACGCCCGGGTCGGCGTCGTGGTCGACCACGACGACCTCGCGGCGAACGTCAACAGCGCGTCGCTGGCGACCCGCCGGAGCGACCGATCGCCCCCAAGAGAGCTGCGGATCCCGACCGCCGACCGGAACCACTGGCGCGGGATCCGTGCGCGCATCTGCGGGTTCGAGGAGCTACGGGCCGCCGTGGTCGGGAGCGACACGAACCCCGCCCACGCGCTCGCGAACGCGCCGAGCGAGTACGCACACGTCAACGCGGGCTCCGAGCGGTGTCTGCTCCCCGAAGACATCGGATCGAGCGAGGCCCAGATCCCGCCGCCCTCCAGAGCCGACCGCCGAGCCAGCGACTGACCGCGGGCGGCTCCCGGTCAGCTCACCAGCCCCACCCTGTCGACGTGGTCGCGGAGCGCCCGTTCGGACTCGAACTCGTCGCCACAGGCCTCACAGACGTAGCCGTCCTGATCCGCCATGGGAACCGAGACGGGCTCGCGGACCGTAACTCCTCTCGCCGCCCGAGCCCGCCATCGGAACGCATACGGGCCGGGCGGCCCTCGGCACCGACATGAACGCCCGCGATCTGATGACGACCGACGTGGAGACGGTCAGTCCCGACGACGAGATCGGCGAGGTCCTGACCCGGCTCGCCCGAGTCGACTTCAACGGCTTTCCGGTCGTGGACGACGGCGAGGTCGTCGGCATGGTGACCCAACACGACCTCGTCCACCTGTTCCAGCCGAGCGACCGCACCCTCTGGATCCCGGTCGGGCTCCCGCCGTTCTTAGAGACCATCGAATACGCGATCGACCTCTCGTGGGACGAACTCGACGCCGAACTCGACCTGCTGAAACACGCGGGCAAGCCCGTCCGGACGATCATGACCGACGACGTGGTGACCGTCGACCCGGACGCCGACCTCGACGCGATCCTCGACCTGCTCGCCGACGACGACCGGGACATCAACCGACTGCCGGTCGTCAGCGAGGGCGAACTCGTCGGCATCGTCGCGCGCCAAGACGTACTGCGAGCGATCCGGGACGAACGACGCGCCGACTAACCGGCAAGCAGAGCGCGCTTCGAAACGTTGACCCCACCCGGCCCGTGATGTGTCGGCGTGAGCAGATACCGTAACGTCGCGCTGTTCGTCGTGTTGGCGGCCGTCTGGGGGTCGGCGTTCATGGCCATCAAGGCCGGACTCGAGTACTTTCCGCCGGTGTTGTTCGCCGCGATCCGCTACGACATCGCGGGAGTCATCATGCTCGGCTACGCGGTGTACGCGACCGAGCGCTGGCGGCCCCGGACCCGCGGCGAGTGGTCGCTGGTCGCGGTCGGCGGGGCGCTGTTGATCGCGGGCTATCACGCCTTCCTCTTCGTGGGCGAGCAACACACCACGAGCGCAACGGCCTCGGTCATCGTGAGCCTCAGCCCGGTGTTGACGACGGGCTTCGCGCGGCTACTGCTACCGAGCGAACGCCTGACGGCCGCCGGGACGGCGGGGCTCGCGCTCGGGCTGGTCGGGGTCGTCGTCCTAAGCCGACCGGATCCCAACAACCTGCTCGCCGCCGACGTGGTCGGGAAGGGGCTGGTGTTCGCGGCCGCTCTGGCGTTCGCGCTCGGGAGCGTGCTGACCCGGCGGATCGAGGCCGAACTCCCGATCGAGACGATGGAGGCGTGGTCGATGCTCCTCGGCGCGGGGCTGATGCACGCCGCCAGCGCCGCCCTGCCGACCGAGTCGCTGTCGGCGGTCGCGTGGACCCCCGAGTCGATCGCCGCGATGGCGTACCTCTCGGTCGCGGCGAGCGCGCTCGGCTTTCTGGTGTACTTCGATCTCCTCGACCGACTCGGCCCGATCGAGATCAATCTGGTGTCGTACGTCGCGCCCGTCTTCGCCGCGCTCTCGGGGTGGTGGTTCCTCGACGAGCAGGTCACCCCCGCGACGGCGGTCGGCTTCCTCGTCATCTTCGCGGGGTTCTGCCTGCTGAAGCGCCGGGCGCTCGCCCGCGAACTCCCCCGAATCCGGGCCGCGATCACTCGACGGTAGTCCGGAAGGACTATGATGGCGCCGTCGCCACCACTCCGGGATGAACGACTGGACGGTCGGCGACCCGCCGGCGACCGGCGCCGACGCCCGAACCGAGGCGCTGTTCGCCGCCGGTGCGGGCGTCGCGGTCGCCAACGCCGCACTGTACTTCTTGAGCGTCGAGACGCTTTCCCATCCCGCGATCTCGGTGCTCGCCGTCGCGGTGCTGGTGGTGGCGTACGTCGTGAGCCGATAGCGGGGAAAACGAGTCGGCCGAGCCGCTCACTTCGCGTTCGCCAGTCGGTCGAACTGGTCGGCGGTGAGGTCGATCTCGGCGGCCGCGAGGTTCTCCTCTAGCTGGTCGACCGTGCGAGCGCCGACGATGGGCGCGGTGACCCGCCCGTGGTGGACGAGCCACGCCAGACTGACCTGCGCGGGCGTGGCGTCGACCGCGTCGGCGATCGCTTCGGCCGCCTCCAGCGCGTCGAAGTTCTCCGGAGTGAGATACGACTCACGGAACTGCTGGTCGGTCGCACCCCGGGTCCCCTCCGGCGGCTCGGCGTCGCGCTCGTACTTGCCGGTCAGGAAGCCGCCGGCCAGCGGGCTCCAGGGCACCACGCCGATGTCGTAGTCCGTACACATCTCGAGGTAGTTGCCCTCGATCTCGCGGTTGGCGAGATTGTAGCGGGGTTGGGCGAGTTTGAACGGCTCGTAGCCGCGCCGGTCGGCGATCTCGTTCGCCTTGGCGACTTTCCAGGCGTTTGGTTCGAGCGTCGAGGCGCCGAGGTAGTTGACCTTGCCGTCGCGAACGAAGCCGTCGAGGGTCCGCATGAACTCCTCGACCGGCGTGTCGTCGTCCCACCGGTGGACGTAGAGCAGGTCGACGTAGTCGGTGCCGAGCCGGTCGAGGATCCCCTCGATGCTGTTTCGGAGGTGCTTGCGCGAGAGCCCCCAGCCGTTCGGGTCCTCGCGGGTCGGCCAGTAGATCTTCGAGGCGATCACGAACTCCTCGCGGTCGCGGTCGGCGAGCCAGTCGCCGATGTACTCCTCGCTCCGGCCGTCGCCGTACATGTCGGCGGTGTCGATGAAGTTGCCGCCCGCCGCGGCGTAGGCGTCGAGGAGTTCGTGGGCGCGCTCTTTACCGATCTCGACGTCGTCCTCGTCGTTCTCGCGGCCGAAGCGCCACGTCCCAAAGGCGAGTTCGCTGACCTTCGTGCCGGTCCGCCCGAGCGACACCGTGTCCAGACCCATGCGTACACCGTCGTCCGGCCGGCGGTTAAACGCGTCTATCTCCGCGAGTCGACGACGAAAACGGGGCCCGGGCGGCCTCGTCACCGCTTGTGGTCGTGGCCGGCGAGGAGGGCCGCGACGTTGAGCGCGAGGAGTCCGAGGAACGTGATCAGTTCGGCGTCCGTAGAGAGCCCGGTGAGCAAGAGCGGCAGGTAGAGAAACGGGAGCGCGACCGCCGCCCAGAAACCGAGCACCTCGAACGGCGTGGTGAGCGCGTGCTCGTGGTACCGCTCGAACAGCGCTGAGAGCTTGTGACGCCCTGCGGTCGCTTCGCCAGCGTCGGCAGGGGAACTCACGGCGGAGCCGTTTTCCTGTTGGAGGGACGATTCGGGCATCGTGGGGTCACCTCGACCGCGATGACACGTACCACGAGCGAGACCTTATAAGCCGACGAGCGTTAGCGCGATTTCAGATCAGTTCAGCGCGACCGCTCCGGAACCGAAACGTTTCATAACCGTCCGAGGCGCCGCGATAAAATTTAGAACCGACTCTGCGCCGGTTTCGGCGAGCCGATCGACGAGTCGGTACGGCGGGGTTACGCTCTCGGTTCGCGAGGTAATCAGGCGTTGCCTTCGTCAGTTCAGGCCGCGTGTATCCGATGCCGATCGGTCCGAGCGGTCCGAGGCGGCACATCGTACGGGTCGCATACCGACTCGAAGGCGCGGGACTAGAGAGTAAGCGTTCGGCGGATCGCCAGAAACGCTTGGGAAGGGCTTTACATCCGATCTTTACACGCCCGATACAAATACGATCCCGCGCCGGACCCGACCGACATGCTGCACTGGGACGAAGACACCCCGCCGATGCTCGATGCCTGTCTCAACTCCCGCGACCGCACACTCGTCGCGCTCGCCTGGGACCTCGGCTCCCGGCCGGGCGATCTCTTCGACCGAACCGCTGGCGCAGCCACCGACCACCAGTACGGCCTCCACGGCACCCTCGACGGGAAGACTGGCCGTCGATCGCCCGTGCTCGTCCTCGCGGTCCTCTACGCCCGGAAGTAGCTCGACGACCATCCCGGCGACGACAGCGATCCCCGGTTCTGCAAGCTGACTTCTCCGGACTCTATCTCGAACAACCGCGTCCGAGACATCCTGAAGGAGGTCGCGACCGCGCCGACATCTCGAAGACCATCACGGCTGGACGCGTGGGAGCAGTATCGTCGCTCGCTACATCGCCGTCTTCGACAACGCCAACGAGCACCGGTGTCCCGCACCTTCTATTATATATATCATATCTAAAGTTAGATGTAGATATTAATAGCATATAGTAGTTTCATAAGTATATATGTGGGACACTGGACCTGCCAGGACGTTTAGAGTACACCACATCCGTATTAAAATTGGAGTAAAGGATTCAATAATTCGGATCGCAAGGTAATTACCGCAAAAATGGAAGCTGCGAGGGGCACGTCAAATCGAACCCGGTGAGGGTTCGATGGTTAGCGGACGTTAGTTGCTACGGCGGACTGCCAGCAGCGCGGCCGCGATGAGCGCGACCAGCGAGACAGCCATGCCGAAGCCGGGGATGCCACCGTCGCCACCGTCACCTTCCGTGGTTTCGGTCGCTTCGGTCGTCTCCTCGGTCGTCTCTTCGGTCGTCTCTTCGGTCGTCTCCTCGGTCGTCTCCTCGGTCGTCTCTTCGGTCGTCTCCTCGGTCGTCTCTTCGGTCGTCTCTTCGGTCGTCGTCTCGTCCTCGCCGCCGTCCTGCTCGTAGTCGGACATGATAGTCGCACTCACTTCGTGCTCGGCACTACCAGCGGACGCAGTTACGTCGACTTCAGTCCCGTTCTCAAGCTCAGTGAGGTCGAAGTTCGTCGAGAACTCGCCATCAGCGTCGAGTTCGGGGTTGTCCGACCAGTAGTTACCCGAGGATTCGACCTCAACATCGACCTCGGTACCCGGCGGGAGGTTGCTCGTGCCCTCGATCGTCGCGTTCTCCGAGTTCGGGAGCATGAGCTCGTCATCGTCGTTCAGATTGCTGAGCTCAACATCCTGCTCTTCGTAGTTGAACTCCGAGGACACTTCCTCATTATCGTCGGTGAACGCGTTGTACTCCTCGAGCACCGAGAAGTTCGCGGTGTAGGAGTTGCCAGTCACGAGACCGTCGCCGTTACCCATGCTGGAGGTATCGAAGGTGAGGTAGAACGTGTTGTTCTCCGCATCCTCGTAGTACTGCTGAGCGGCGGTCGCGTAGTACTGGGACGACACCGCGTTCGGACCCGCGTCGTCTTGCGTGACGTTCACGAAGACGCCGTTCTTACCGTTGTTTTCGAGGTAGTCGTCTGCATCGTGGCCGACCTCGTTGTTATCCGAGCCAGTGAAGTCGCCCGTATCGTCGATGTAGCCGTAGATTCCCGATGCCTGGACCTCGACAACGAGCATACCGCTGGACGTGATCGTGTCGCTGTTGTTAACTTTATCGAGGAGCGCATCGAGGTCGTCCGGCGACCCGGAGTCAGGGATAACCCACGTATCGACAGCGTCAGTCGAGCGCTGCGCGATATTGATGCTCGTCTTGTCGGCCCGATCCTGATACGCGTCAGCCGTGTCCGTGAGGTACGCGCTCAGATCGTAGTTCCCTTTCGCGATCGCGGACCCAAGCGTGCTCTTGTCGTCCGTGACGGCAGATCCGTCATCGTTCTCCAGCTCGATGTTGCCGCCCGTCCAGACACCGTAGTAATCGCCGTCACCACTGCTGTCGTAGCCGGGCGCAGTGACCGAGCCGTACTCGGCATTGATGAACTCAGTCGGATCGTTCTGGTCGGTGATTTCGTCCGTTTCGATGGTCAGCGTGACGTTGTCTGTCTCGAAGTCATCACCCTGCGTGACCCGGAACCGAGTCACGAAGTTGGCTTCGGTGTCACCGAACTGGAAGTCGGCAGTCTCGGTGTTTTCGAACGAGACGTTGAACTCGATGTCGTCACCGCGCTCGTTCGAGACAACGTCGTTCGGGAGTCGGACATCGGCGTCGCCGGCTTCCGAGACGTTGACGTCCATCGTGTCTTCGCCCGCTGCGTCGACGACCTGGTACGTGAGTTCGTACTCGTCGGTTTCGAACTCACTGAAGTCGGCGCTGTAAACTGAATCGGTCGACGCGCCGGAGATGATGATTGAACTTTGCGTGCCGGCCTCACTGTGACTACCGTCGTCGGCGCTGTGCTTTTCGATGTTGTCTTCACTCACAGGATCGTCTGCGTCACCTGGGAGTTCGCCATAGAACGCATCGTAGAGTTCGTTTGCGCTCAGGTCGCCGTCGGCGGAAACGTTGATTTTGTAGCGGCCACGGTTCGAGTCGATCTCGACATCCGTGATCGAGTTACTGCCAGAGCTCACGTTGACACTGTCGGGAGTCACGTTGAACTCCTGCTCGGAGAACGAGAACACAGCGTCGCTTTCCGAGTAAGTTCCGGTCACGTCTCCGGCGTCCTCATAGAGGAAAGGACCCTCTTCGGAGTCGAAGACGATCGGCTCCCGGCCAGTGGTCGTGATGACGTACTGGCCGTCGAGACCGTCCTCTTCGAGAGTGGCGGTCCCTTCGGAGAGCGGGATCTGCGTGACGCGGGAGCCGACGCCGTCGTCACTACCGTCCCACTCGCGCAGTTCGAGAGTGTCGTCGTTGGCGACAGCGTCGTCGTAAATGTTAGTAATGTCAATTGTAAGCTCTTCACCATCCCAATATGAATTGGGAGTCGTCAGCGACTCTGCTGAGTCTGCGCCGTGATTCGCTGCGGCTGAGCCTGCGAAGGCGGTCGCGCCCGCGAATACGGACATGACCATTAGCGCAGACAGCACCACACTGCGGATCTTGTCGTTTGTCGTTGTCATTGTTTGCGTTTGTTTCGGGTGACAGGGCCTTTGTGTTGCGAATACCCGTGGAGGGCTGCAACATTACTCAACGCCTGTCGGGTAGGGGTACATCACGTCAATTATCCTATCGTATTAAATGCTTTGTGTTTTCAAGTCAGTAAGAAATACTCATTAACTATAATACAAGACAAATGAGAAACACTATAAATGTTGTATTATTATCATCAATCGCACGCCCTGAACAGGTTTGGTTGGTTTCAAACTGCAGACGGCGTGCCTGCCATGGGTAGGGACTTCGCGCCGTCATCCGGCGCGAAGCCATGGTTTTTCCCAAACGCTATACTCTAATTACCAGCGGATCTAATATTACGACGATTGAGACGACTGTACAACCCCGTTAGTGCTGGTGGATGATACCTCTAACACTCTCACGATCTAGCCTCAATCGTGATCTTCTATAGGTTGTGGATACTTCCCACACCTCAATCAGAGCCTCGGCCGTCAACCCACGTAATCCATGCACTAGACGCCAAGCGAGATGCTCAGGTCGGTCAAGAAGCAACTCGACAAGTCAGTTCGGAAGGCAGACCTACGGGAGGCCGCACTGCTTGTGGGACTACGGCGCATCGACGAGGTCGCGGCGCAGTTGCGCGAGTGAGGTTACGATGTCGATTCGTAGTCGTGCTGAGAGAGATTGAACGTGAGCTGCTAATCGGATGCGCCGCTGTCACGCGATTTAGTGGAGTGCTTTCTAGCGAAAATAATCTTTCTATCTCTCCTTGTCGGACATGTCGACCGGCGAGTCCGTGATCTTAACCACCACCGCGACGTGATCCGGCCAGTCTGTAGGTTAAACTCTAGACCCGTTCGCTGACCGTGCTGATCCAGGACTGAATATCGTTGACGACCTCACCAACCGATTGCCGGCTCCCGAGCCGCAACACGACCTCCTGGGGCGTCTGCTGGATCTCCTGAATCTCCATCCGCTCACCGCGCGTCGGCAGTCCTTCGAGTGCGAGGTCGTCTACCAGCGACCGACCTGCGTCAGCTGTCGACACGGTTACCTCCGCCTCCCAGAGCGGATCCTTGATGTTGCGGATCAAGTAGAGCGCCGCCTGCTCACAGCCACGGTTCGACGTGATCGACGAGATCGTCCGCACCATCTCGTCCGGATCGTCATCGGCGTCCTCAGCAGTGTACGATCCACGGGTCTTGAATTCGTAGTCGATCTCATAGACCGAGCCGTCGGCCATCGCGCCACCCGGCCGCACTCGGATGCGGCCCTCCTGGCGGTCGAGGTCGAAATCGCGGTTGAGTTCAAACGTCTCACCGCTCGACGGGTCGCGCACAGTCTCCGTCGCCGACACCAGAGAGGACTGGTTGAGGTCCACCCACGAGCCTTCGACGGCAGTGAAGCGCTCGCCGCGAACGGGCTGGTTCGCGCCCTTGATGATTGCGCGGTCGTACCGGCGCTCAGTTGTCTTCTCCACCTGATAGTCCGCGATATCGTCGTCGATGTCCGCGGTCCGCTGGCCGGGCTTCGTCCACTCGAGACTCCACTCGTCGCGCGATTCACGGCGGAACTCCCAGATGAAGTCACCGTAGTCCGCGATCTGGTTCAGGACGTCGACGAGCGCACCGTCGTACGTCTGCTGAGTAAGCACCGGCGTGTCCTCGAGGTCTGCTCGGAGCTCGAACGAATCTAGTGACTGGCTGTTGAATCCCTGTTTTGGTGTCTCGCCGGTCCGACTGCCGTACCGGGAGAGGGTTACTTTCCAGCGGAGTGTACTCCCGGCGTCCTGGAAGTCGACGTCGAGCGTGTCGGTGTTTGACGCCGTGGTGTACGACCCTCCGCGGTCGTTTGAGAGGGCGAGCGCTTGCCCGCCGGACGTGTCGTCGATCCCGATATCGATCTGTCCGGTGTCGACGTTGAACGCAGAGGCGACATCGTCGAACACGACCTCGAACGCGTCCGGTTTCAACTCGGGGCCATCAAGGTAGCCGCCGTTCCCGCCGTTATCGTTGTCCCATGTGTAGTTAAATCGGGTGTCGTAGACGGAAACTAGATCCACATGATACCCGCCGGGAGAGCCGTCGTCGACAACCTCCAGTTCTAGTTCGTACGTCTCGCCTGCCTCTAATGTTTCACCAGTGTAGCCGTTATATCCGCTGCCCTGGAATCGAGGGCCGTCGCTGAAATCAGACCACTCGATCGGGAGGAAGCCGCCAGTCACGGAGTCCAACTGCTCGCCGTTAAAGTACCAGTTCACGCCCTCGATGTCGGAGCCATCTTCGATCTTGTTCCGGACGGCGATACCGACGTGTTCGGCCTCCACGTCGTATAGGAACGAGATATCCCACGTATAGGTGTTCGGGAGCAGTTCGTGTTGGACAGCAGCCCCACCTGAATACTCTCCTCCACTCACCGAGAACCCTGCGACGGATTCGCCTTCTTTCACGACCGCCGACTGCTGGAGTTGCAGCTGGCCATCAACGATTTCGACGGGGTCTGTCGGCGCGATCGGCTCGACAAGTACTCCGCGAAGTTCGCTACTGTCGTCGCCGGACTGCATCAGCTGGTCTGACTGGAGCGAGGTCGCGGGATCGTCGACGTTCATCACGTACGGAGTGTTCGCCTCGCCAAGCTCCCGGACGGCCTCGTGGGCTTGCTTGTTGTCGTACTCGGCCTGAACCCGGCCAGCGAGCGCCCGTCCACCCCGTCCGACGAGCACCGTCCGGCCAGGCTCCATGCGGACCGAGATGAGTTCGTCGATCGGGAGGATCCGGCCGTCCTTCCAGACGGAGAGGCGTGCTTCGTCGAACGCCTCGGACAGCCACTTCTCGTCGCGCGGGACGGGGATCGTCACTCTCGGTCGGCCGTTCAGCACGGGCGTGAACTGGGGGTCGTCGAGCAGCTCGGGCGAGAGCGTGCGGCCGGATGGATGATCGATTTCGACGTGCCAGCCACGACTGCCGGTCGCGACCTCGGGCAGATCGAGCGAGATGAGTTTCGCATTTCCACCGCCCGATGCGTCTGCGGTCGTTCCGTCGGCGGACATGAACACGCCCGAGGTGCCAGTCTCGACGCCGAGCTCGCCACCGCCGAGTTCGCCGGTGCCGAGGATGCCGCCCGAGATCGTGTTGAGCGTCGCACCAGGAGTAGATACCCTGGCGGTCGCGCCGGTCGCGAGCAGCGTCGTCGAGGTGAGCAGATCCGTGGTCGCGCCGCGAGCGTCCGCGGTCGTGCTCTGCGCCGTCAGCGTGACGGTGTTGGGGTTAGGGGCAACGCCGAGCTCGCCGGTGCCGAGCGTTCCAGCGCCGAGCTCGGACGTGGTTTCGTCGACGATGTTCAGGACAGCGCCACTGGGCGATGTCGACGCGATCGCGCCGGTCGCGGTGAGCGTCCCGGTGGTAGTGAGGGTTGCGCCGGCGCCAGACGCGGTAGTGAGCGCGCCGGTTGCGGTGAGCGTTCTGGTGGTCTGGGAACTAGGCGTTCCGAGTTCGGTCGTGCCGAGGTCTTTGGTACCGAGTTCAGGCATGGATCTCTCTGGATGTCAGAAGTTGGTTCGACGGGACGATGCTCAAGGCTGAGACTGGTCGGACTCAGTTATATCTTGTACAAGAACGAATAGTTCAATTAGGGTCTGAAGAGAATGGACGCCGCGGTATGTAGAGCGCCGAACTCAACAACTCTGGACCACAACACTATCGTCATTATGGAGAACGACTTGCACGCCGCAGTCCTCAACCGCCGCTGGAGTATCAGCGAACCGTGGCGAAAACGCACCGTGGCGTCCCCGATGCTCGTACCGTGGATCTTCCCACCCCTTCACTAATACGTCCGTCTGCGCGAGAACAACTCCGACTGGCCCAGAATACCCGCGTTTCCAGTCTCCGACAAACACGATCTCGTTCGCTGCCGACACGTCCGCGCGGTCAACTTCCTCCCCGGCGACGGCCAGCTCACTGACCGCGATTCCATCCCGGTCGCTTAATTGACCGTCGAACTCGCCCGCAACCGGGACGCCCGTGCCGGAGAGCAGTCCCCCATCAACAATGAGGCCGAAGCCGAATGCCGAACACACGAGTAGCACGATTACGGCCTGGACCGTGTGGCCTGCCAGCCGTGGATGCCCCCGATCTCGTAGTCGTCCTGTAGTGTATTGCACGAAAACGCCGCCTGCGAGCGCGAGCGGTGCGAGGACGCCCCACAGATAGTAATCGTGGGTGAGATACCCGGGCGGGATTCCAATCGGAATGACGAGGCCGCTCGTCAACCATGCCGCGAGGACAAGAGCGCGCTCCTCACGCGATACCAGCCACCAGCGGAGGCTGCCCGCGAGCGCGAGAAGTGCGGTGGGAAGGGTCAGCGTAAACATGAGGTCGACCGGGTGAATCGACTGGAGGTGGGCGAGCCAGTAGTCGCTAGACACAAGAAGCCCCGGGTCAGTCACGATGGTTCCGCGTTCGAGGAGTTTCCCGGATTCAACGGGACCGAGGACGCGACGAATCATCCAGATTGTTCCGGCCGTCCCGGCAGTAACAAGCGACAGGAGGAGTGCGTGCAGGTAGTACCGCCGGGTGATGAGAATCACGAAGAGCGGCAAGCCGATGACGGCTTCCCAGAAGTGATTCGCCATTGCGAGAACGAGGAGTGCAACTGAAAGGCCGAATAACCAGTCATGATCAGTCTCGACGAACCGCCACATAGCGGCAACTGCGCCCGTCGTGAGTACGATGCTGAGTGCCTCCGGGAAGACGCCATACGAGAAGCGGAGGAACAGCGGGTGCGCCCAGAGGAATAGTGGGGCGAGAAGTCCTGCGGTTCGTCCGAACCGGTGCCATGCGAGCTGGCCGATGAGAATTGTTGCGGCGATTGCGGCAGTGATGCTGACGAGCCGTATGCCGAAACCCAGGTGTGCGAATGGTGCAGTGAGGAGGCTTGAGAGGTGGAGGGAACTAAAGCTCTCTCTTGGGGTGAGGTAGGAGAATGACTGGAGTCCGTCGTGGGCAAACGCGAGAGCTTGGTAGTAGCCTGCGACTTCCCGGGTTGCACGGTACTGGATGAGTAAAGGTGCAAAGAGGAGTGGGAGAACGGCACTTGCCGGGAGAATCCAGACCAAGTACCAGAATTTTTCGGTACTGTCTGTGCAGATGTTCCGTAACTGGTAGCCCATTATTTGCCTGTTAACCCACGAACCGTCTATTAGTGTATCGGAACGGTCACGTCGTGTTGTCCCGCACGTCCTGCGTAGTCGCCGCAACGACCACGCCGTTCGTCTCGTAGCCCTTCACGGAATTCTCCGTCACGGTGGCGTCCTCAGTGCTGTTCCCGTCCGTCTCTCGCACCTCGATACCCGGCTCCATCGCTCGGTCTACCGTCTCGTTGATGACGTGGTTCCCGTTGACCTTCACGAACCCGTTATTCCGCACGTTCGTCCGGGAGAGAATACCGGGACGGGACTGGTTCGCCGTGTCGTAGTGACCACAGTTGTAAATGTGGTTTCCTTCGACGATGAGCGACCGCACGCCCCGCTGAATGTCAAACCCGACCAGAACGCCCCGGACGGTGTTGTCCGCAACCGTCACGGCATCGGTCGTCCCGGTCCCTTGGATAATGATGCCACGGTCGCCGTGAATGTCCGCATCCGCTCCAACATCGGCGGTGTTTGCCGTCCCGCTGACGGTGTTGCCCTCGATTTTGACAATCTCGCCATTGCCCTTCGACCCGGCCCTGAACTGGTCGCCGTTCCCGCACCGCAGCGACGCGTTGTCGCTCACGATGACCGTTGCCCCCTCACCGTTCGCGTTCAGGAACGTGCAGTACTGGTCGAGCCGGTCAAAAGTGCAGTCCGTGACAACGCCGAAACTCGCCACGTCCACCGAGAAGGCGTTGAAAAACTCGCGAGTCGCTCGGTTGGTCGTTATCGCTCCGGTCACATCGCACGATTCTGCTCGGAATACGCCAACGGTGTTGCTTCCCCCTCCGTTAACAGCCTTGTATTTGTTCGATCCCATACCGGTGACTGTCTCAAAGGCGAACTCGACGTTCTGGAGTTCAAGACGGGAGATTGCCGCGTTTATGTCGAAGGTACCGCGTTGCCCCGTCTGGTTTGACAAGTCGATATTCTTGATGCGGACGTTCTGGAGTTTGACTGGCGTATCTCCCGCCAGATTGAACACGCGGCCTGCTGACGCCACGCCGTGAATCTATACCCAACTGCCGTTTACGAACCAATACTTTGCCGCGTTCGTGGTATCGTAGACCTTAACCCCTTCACGGGGCTGTGTTGAATCGCCATACGGCAGAGAGGTAGGCCGCTAAATCAAAGGAGTTGAAGCGGGAGAGTTCCGTTGACCATGACGCAAATCTCCCGCTTCATCGGGGAGGTTGTACCGGTTGCTCAAAG
>NZ_SBIV01000005.1 GCF_004765795.1 Halorussus marinus | reverse complement strand
AGTTCGATAGACTCGGGATGTACGCGCCGAGGCAACGAGGCGTTGAGTCCGCGAGCACTAACAGGTCGAAGCCACACACTCATTTGACTCGCACTGGGATCCGGATTACTCGGATCCAGGCGTAAACTGGATTGCACGTACCATACGGTTGTTAGGAATCGTCGAATCACCGACTGTGGTCAGTTGGTCGCGGTTCGATTCCGCGAGTCGGCGTTAAGGCGGCCAGAGCGGCGGGGCGACACCCGTACCCATCCCGAACACGGAAGTTAAGCCCGCCTGCGTATCGAGGAGTACTGGAGTGGGCGACCCTCTGGGAAATTCGATTCGCCGCCTGCCATTCATAGGTGTTAAGCCCGCACGGACACGGTGTCCGTGCGGGCTTTTTTCATATCGATCGCGAGCCACAGCAGCCGTCACACAAGCAGATCGTACGACGTTTCAATCGCGAATTTCCGGCCGGGAATCACTCACGACCCAGTCGGATCGCGAAACACAGCACGCTCACGAGCAACAGCGCGACCGCGAGGCGTGCCCGCCACGCCGGTACCGAGATCGACACCGATCCCATGACGAACCCGGTCAGCGTCGCGACCGCGACGCCGGCCGCACCGACCAGCAGGCTTCCGACGGCGTGGGTCGCCTCGCCCGCCCGCGTCTCGGCGACGGGCCCGATCTGGGTACCGAGCGCGACCGCGTTCGAGCCGACGTCGAGCACTGCGAGCGCGCCGGCTACCGCCGTGAACACTGCGAGCGCGGACGCACCGCCGTGCGCCGCGAGGAGCGCGGCGACGACGAGCGCGGCCGCGGCGGCCGCAAACCCGGCGGCCGCGTCGCTCTCGATCCACGGCCGGACGAGTCGGCCGATGACGGCCTGTCCGACCGCGACGGCGAACAGCGTGACCGCGACCCCGCCGGTCAAAATCGGCGTGACGCCGACGGCGGCGATTGGCTCGCTCCATGCCGGGCCTGCGGCCGCGGCGACGACGTCCGCGAGCGGAGACGCGCCCACGATCGCGGCCCCGACGAGCGCACCGACGCCGCCGGCGGCGTGCGAGAGCGCCCGGGGCGGATCGCGACCCGCCCACGCGACGAACAGCCGCTGGAGCCCCCGCCCGACCAGCACCGCGGCCGAGAGCGCCACCAGCACGCCGGCCGCCCCGTGCAGGACGCCCGACCGGAGCACCAGTCGGACGCCCGCCCCGAGCGTCGACAGCGATTCGAGAAAGCGGTCGAACCACCGCGGTCCCCACGCGGTGAGCGCGAGCGCGAACTGGAGTCCGAGAAACAGCCAGTAGCCTCGCGGCAGGTCGGCGATCCGGTACTCGAGGCGCCCGAGGGTCGCCGCTCGGTGTTCGCGCCGGTCGGGGAGCCAGTCGTCGAGCACCGGCACCGCCCAGTGGAGGAGTCCGAGACCGACCAGCAACTCGATCTGGAAGGCGAGCAGACGCGCGAGGTCGTGAGCGGTGGTGAGCGCCCAGACGTGTCCGGCGAGCATCCGCCCGAACGCGCCGAACGCTCCGGTCGAGAGGCCGGCCGCGAGCATCGACCCCGCCACGAGCACGGACGCCGATCGCGCGACCGTTCGACCGATGGGACGGGCGACGTCGGCGTCGAGCGAGACCGTCGCGTTGACCGCGGCCGCTCCGACGGCGAGGCCCGCGAGGAGCGCGACCGCGCTCTCGCCGACCGCCGCGACCCCGGCGACGACGAGCGCGCCGGCGACGATGCCCGCGCTCCCGGCCGCCCGCCGGTCGTTCGATCGGGCCTGAGATGCCCGGACGCCGAGCGCGGCGATCCCGGCGCCGAGCAGGCTCGCGACCGTCGCCCACCGGGCGCCGGCGGCCGCTCCGACCCCGAGGCCCGCGAGCGCCGCGACGAGGACGGCGACCGTCGCGCTGAACGCGGTCGCGCGCCGCGCCGGAGCGCTCACCGTGACCACCTCGCGGTCGCAGTCGAGACGGCCGTCCGGATCGGCTCGTCGGGCGACCAGCTAACGACCCGGACGTCGCCGCCCCGGACGGTTGCGACGCGGTCGTCGCGCTCGATGCGCTCGACCGCGCCGCCGGGGGTGTCGGTCTCCGTCACGTCGGGGCTGACGACGGTCACCGCGTGGCCGTACGCCCGGAACCGCCTCGCGACGTCGGCGGCCCGATCGTCGGCCAGCGGCGAGAGGAAGACGATCTGTGCCGAGTCGGGGAGGCGCCTGCGCAGGGCGTCGAACCGCGCGTCGTTGGCGCGTTCGCGCCGCTGTTCGCTGAACAGGCCGACCTCGCGTTCGCGGGACTCGGGGGTCGAGTCGAGCGCCGCCCGGATTCGGGCGGCCTGCTCGTCGCCGCCGGCCGGCCGGAGGTACCGCTCTGACGGGCCGTAGAACCCGAGTCCGACCCGGTCGTTCCGATCCAACAGCGCGGCGGCGAGTCGCTCGGCGGCGTACTCGCTCAGGATCACCGCGTCGGGCTCGCCGTCCCGCCGCGCGACGTGGGCCGCGGTCCGGGCATCGACCACGAGCACGACCGTCGCCGCCCGCGTCTCGCGGAACTCCACGGTACTGAGTTCGCGGGTACGTGCGTAGCGCTTCCAGTCGATCCGGCTCAGCGGGTCCGAGGGGTGGAACTCACGGGTGGCGTAGAACTCCACGCCCTCGCCGCCCGAGTCGGTGGTGACGTGGCCCGGATACGACGACGTGTCGGCCGGGAGCGCGAGCGTCTCGGTCAGAGTCTCGCACGCGATCGAGTCGTCGACGCGGACCTCGAAGCGACGCTCTGTGGCGCCCGCGAGCGACCGGACGACGAGCGTCGTCGGCCCGAACTCGTGGCTTCCGCGCCGGGCGCGGACGGCGTAGGAGAACGAGACCGTCTCGCCGGGTCGGACGCTCGTACAGTGGCGCGGCGACCCCGACACGACCGCGAGGCGCTCGGGGACGCCGTCGACGATCCGGAGGTCGGGCAGCGACTCCTCGCCCTCGTTGTGGATCGTGACGGTCACGGTCGCCGTCCGACTCGGGAGCGGCGAGCGGTCGTCGATCTCGCGGTCGACGGCCAGCGCGGTGTCGGGCGCACGCGAGGCGTACCGGTACGCGGCGTAGGTGAACCCGACCGCGCCGGCGAGAAACGCCGCGGTGGTTCCGGTGAGCACGCCGACCGCGCCCGCGAGCAGCGCCACGGTGACCCCCGGGTCCCACCGCGACCCGGCGGCGACGCTTTCGTCCTCGCCGGACGCGGCGCGGTCGGCGTCGGCCGCGTCGGGAGCCGACTCGCGATCTGACTCGCGGTCCGGGCCGTCGGCCGATCGGTTCCGGCCCAGCGCCGGCTCGAAGTCGACGATCCGGTCGCTCATCGGCGACCCTCCCCGTCGGCCAGCGACTCGGTCTCCGCGACCGCCCGGGTCGCCCACCGCTCGAAGCGCTCGCCGCTCGCCCAGTCCCGGATTCGGAGCCCGAGCGGGGCGTGTGTCGCCCCCCCGAGGAACGCCGCGGCTCGCGGGTCGTCTGTCCACGTCCCGGCGTCGACCCGTTCGGCGGCTCGCTCGCGATCACACCGCTCGGCGGCCGCGATCGCTTCGATGGCTCGCTCGCGGATGCGTCCGCGCGCGACGGTCCGCTGGTGGGCGAGTCGCTCTCGCTCGTCGGCGTCTGCCTCCGGGTCGACCGCCAGCGCCGAATCGATCGCACTGCCGGTGGTCCGGTGGTCGTCGTAGTGGGCGCGCTCGGGAACGCGTTCGGGGACCCACGTCTCGGCGCGGCTCTCGCCGGTCGCCTCCCGCCCGAGCGCGAGCGCGCCCAGCCCTCCGGCGGCGAGGCCGAACAGGGCGACGAGCGCCGGGGCGGCCGCGACGTCCGCGACCGGCCGGAACACCGACGCGACGAACAGTCCGGGGAGAAAGACCACCCCGAGCGCCAGCGCCAGCGCGAGACCCCCGACCAGCGAGAGCGTCCGCGGTCGGCCGAGACGAGCGCTCGCGCGCCCGAGCAGTCGCGGAATCATTCGTCGTCGCCCTCCCGGTGGCTCCGGATGCGGTCGAGCGCCGATCGGGCGATGGACGTGCGGTCGGTCCGCGCCAGGTCGCCGTACCGCACCTCGCGGAAGGCGTCGGTCAGTCGCCCGACCGCGTCGTCGGGGTAGCCCCGCTCGACCGCGGCGCGGGCGAACTCGCCGGGCGTCCGGGCGTCCGGGTTCCGAAGTCGGACTCGCTCGGCCATGGCGAGCCACGCCTCCTCTACCGACGGCGGGCCGGCGTCCCCGCCGTCGGCCTCGGAACTGGCGACCGTCCGTGCGGTGTCGTCGCGCTCGCGGCGGTCGAGACCGAGGCTCCCCAGCCCCGATCCGCCGATCCGCGAGAGGAGGCTCGCGCCGCCCCCGAGGCCCGCGAGCGCACGCGGGACGGCGACGGCGATCGCGGCTAGCCCCGCGGCGCCGACCCGGAGCGCGCCGGCGGTCGTGCGAGCGAGCGCGCCCGTCGCGGTCGAGAGGCCGCGGGCGACCTCGCGGCTCAGCGCGGCGGCGTCGTCGACGATTCGGGGCACCGACGCCGAGAAACCGACCACGAGCGCCATCGTCCGAGCGGGGATCGCGCCGATCAGCGAGCCGATCGGAGTGTCGCCGACGGTGATCGTGATCGGGATCGCGCCCGCGGTCGTCGCGGTGACCGCGAGCGCGCCGGTCCAGAGCCCGACCGCGGTGATCGCGCCGAAAAGCGCGAACACCGCGCCGAAGAGGGCGCCCGCACCGGGACCGCTGGCTCCGTTCGCGGGGTCGGTGGCGGCCGCGGCGGTCGTCGTCTCGGTCGCGGTCGGTTCGGCCGTCGTCGCGGGCTCCGAGTCGGCGGTGGTCGTCGTCGAATCGGCCGGGGCGCTCGCGGTCGGCGAATCACTCGCGGGGTCGGGGGCCGGCCCGCCGGCGGGCGCGTCGGGGCTCTCGCCGACTCCGACGCCCGCGGGCTGGCTTCCGAACCCGCCCGCGGGGAACAGCGAGGCGGCGAGGGCGACCGCGAACACGCAGAGGGTGGCGAGGGCGGCGCGGCGGCGTGCGCGTTTCACGCCTAACATGATAAACCGTTCACCAAATATATCTTGGCTCTCCACGTAGCCCGCCACGTCTCCGCGACTATGATACGAACCTCCGCTCGGTCTCGGCGCGTCGCTCTCACGCTCGCGGGGTTGCTCGCCGCCGACGCCGCCCTTGTCGCGGTCCTCGCGTACCTCCTCCGACCGTGGCTCGGGCCCGTCGTCGGCGATCGGGCCGGCCTCGTCGCCGCCGCGGCGGTCGTTCCCGCGACGGCCGCGCTCGCGGCGGGTCAGCTCCGGTACGCCAGACGCGAGACGCTGGCCGCCGCGGACGCCAGACCGCTCGACGACGGCGAGCGCCCGGAGCTTCGCGCGCGACTGGCTCGACTGGCCCGGACAGCCGACGCCCGGGTGCCCGAGCTCGCGATCGCCGAGACCGACGCGCCGAACAGCCTCACCGTCGGCGGCCTCGGGCGGGCCACGGTGGTCGTCTCCACCGGCCTGCTCGATCGGCTCGACGGCGACGAACTCGACGCGGTGTTGGCCCACGAGATCGCCCACCTCCGGAACCGCGACGCGACCGTGATGACGCTTGCGACCTTCCTGCCGGCGCTCGCCAGCGAGGACCGCTCGACGCTCTCGGCCCTCGGCGGGCCGGTCGAGCGCCGGCTGGCGGTCGGTCTCGCGCTGGTCGTCGGCTACGCGGTCAGCAGTTCGCTCGCGTCGGCGCCGCCGTTCAGCCCCGCCTCGGTGCTCGCGTTCGGCGGACTGGTCGCGTTCACCGCGCTGTTCGGCGGCGTCGCGCTCGGGGTGCTCGCGATCCCCGCGGTCGTCCTGAGCGGTCGGCTCTCGCGCGAGCGGGAGTTCGCCGCCGACCGGGCGGGGGCGCTCATCTCGGGCGAGCCCGCGGCGATGGCGTCGGCGCTGGAGCGACTCGACGCCGGGGCGGACGGTCGGCCGTCGGTCGATCTCCGGGCCGCGGGGATCCGCGAGCTCTGCTTTCTGCCCCACGGCCTCGGCGACCGCCGGCGGGAAGCCGACGACGGCGGCGGCCTCGGCGCGGGCGACCCGCTGGCGGAACTACCGCTGGCCGTGGGGACCCATCCGCCGACCGAGGAGCGAGTGGCTCGACTCCGAGACGTAGCGGCGCGAGGAGAAGCGGCGTATCAGCGTTCGTGAGTCGGTTCGGAGCGGCGCTCGATCACTTCGGCGTCGGGCGGTCGGGATCGCGGCCGAACAGTAACGCCGCGAACGCGATGGGCGACAGCAGTCCGAGCAGGATGCTACCGCCCGCGGCCGCCGTCCACGGGTCGCCGAGCACCGAGCCGAGGAGTCCGCCCGACTCCGACGCGCCGCCGATCTCGACGTCACCGACCACGAGCGCGCCCTTCATCCCCATGGTCTTGTGGGGCGAACAGGCGTACGTGACGATCCCCGACTCTTCGGGCGTATGCTCGAAGGTGTGGCCCGTCTCGTCGGTCAGCTCGCTCTCGAAGTCGCCGTTCTCGGCGACGACGTTGTGGCTACCGCCGTCGCCGGTCCACTCCCAGACGACCGTCGTTCCGGGGTCGACCCGAACCGCCGCGGGGCCGAACGCGAACCCGCCGCCGTTGCCCTGCGCGCCGACCGAAATCGTCACCTCGTCGGAGCCGGTCTCGTCGACGACGCCGTCGTAGTTGCCGACGTCCTCGAACCACGCCGAGAGGTCGGCGTCCGACTGGGCGGTCGCTCCGCCCGCGGCCGCGCCGGCGCCGACGGTCGCCGCGGTCGCCGTCGCCGCGCCTTTCAGGAAGTCGCGTCTCGTGGTGTCTGACATCGTCGATTAGCCCTCGTAGCCGGCGTAGTCCATCAGCTGTGCGAAGATGTCGGTGTCCATCACCGACTCGTAGACGATGCCGGTGAGCATCCCGCCGGGGTACGACCGGCCGTTCATGACGTGATTGACCTTGTGGCAGTGCATCAGGTAGGCGCCGGGGTCGGCGTCGGCCGTGAACTCGATGGTGTGGCGCTCGGCGGGCGCGATGTTGGTCACGTCCTCGGGGTAGCGGGCCGCCTCGGGGATCGTCCCCCCGTCCTTCGCGGTCAGCTGGAACCGGTGGTTGTGGATGTGCATCGGGTGGGACATGTAGCCGGCGTTCACGAGGTGGAGCCGGACGTCGTCGCCCTCCTGGACGATGATCGGCGAGCCCTTCTCGGGGTGGAGCGTGCGGGGCGCGCTCTTGCCGTTGACCGTGAACACGTCGGGGCGGCGGTTCCGCGGGTTGTAGTTGACGTCCTCGCCGGCCATCTGGCGGGGGAGTCGCG
This sequence comes from Halorussus marinus, assembly GCF_004765795.1. GTDB lineage: Archaea > Halobacteriota > Halobacteria > Halobacteriales > Haladaptataceae > Halorussus > Halorussus marinus. Next base: position 303,575 of record NZ_SBIV01000005.1, on the reverse strand, counting down.
AGTCCCAGTCTTTGAACGTCAGGAAGTGCTCTTTGTCGGCCTCCTCGTAGCCTTCGGGGTCGACTCGGAGGATGCCGTACATCCCCATGTCGATGTGACGCTGGGTCTGGAAGTGGCAGTGATAGAGGTGCGTGCCGGCCACGTTGGCGGGGATGTCGTAGGTGTGTTTCTCGCCGGGCTTGACGGTGATCCCGGTCGTGGTCGGGACGCCATCGTTCTTCCACGTCTTCGTGACGCCGTGGAAGTGGATGGTGTGGGCCCGCTTGCCCTCGGTGTTGTCGAGCGTTACCTCCATGTCCTCGCCCTTCGTGGTTCGGAGGATGGGACCGGGGACGCTCGGGTCCAGATCGTCGGCCTGGAACGCCCACACTCGCGGCAGTTCGACGGGACCGCCCATCGACTCGCCGGGGTGGACGTCGTGGCGCGCGGGGAGGGTCTTCATCGTCACCTGTCCGCCCTGTTCGTCGACGTTGACGATCTGGGGCGGGCTCGTGGTCGGAAGCGAGTCGTCGCTCTGCATCGCTTCCTGTCGGGTCGTCTGTGCGGTCTGTTCGTTCTGACTCGGGGCTGCACAGCCTGCGGTCGCCGCGAGGCCGCCAGCACCGGTCGCCTTCAGAAAGTCGCGTCGAGACGGTCCGTTTCCGGGGGCGCCGAAAGTGGTCATGATGCAATTGAACCTTGGACACCACCACTTAAACGTTGGCGAAGCGATTCCCACGAAATGAAAACGGATCCGAACGGGTTCGCCCGCGCTCCGGACCCGAACCGGTTCGGTCGTTAGCGCCTCGCTCCGGGGTCGGCCCAGGTCGAACGTATTATGTGTCGGGTGGGGCAAGGTCAACTTGGATGGTACGAGACCCGGTGGGAGCCGAGGAGGACCCGGATCTCCAGGCGGTCCTCGACGCACTCGACGACCCGGACTGCCGGGCCATCGTCAAACAGCTAGACGAACCCATGACAGCCAGCGAACTCGCGGAGGCGACCGACATCCCGCTCTCGACGGTGTACCGGAAGCTGGACCTGCTGAGCGACGCCTCGCTTCTCAGAGAGCTCACCGAGGTCCGGAGCGACGGTCACCATACCACCCGGTACGACCTCGATTTCGAGGACGTGACGCTGGCGGTCACCGACGCCCGGGAGTTCGACGTCACGGTCTCCAGACCCTCTCGGTCGGCCGAAGAGCGACTCGCGGACATGTGGTCGGAGGTGCGCAAACAGACATGACTCACGAGGCTACTCCACTCGTCGCCACGCTCGTCGTCGTCCTCAAGACCGTCACGCTCATGCTGGGCGGCCTCATCAGCTACTTCGCGTTCAAAGCCTACCGCCGGACGGCGTCGCCCGCGCTCCGGGCTCTCTCGATCGGGTTCGCCGTCGTGACCCTCGGGGCGTTCCTCGCCGGCCTCGCGGATCAGGCGGTCGGACTCGACCGGAGTTTCGTCTTGGTCATCGAGAGCGGGCTGACCGCGGTCGGGTTCGCGGTCATCACCTACTCGATGTACGTCGACTGAGCGGCCCGTCCCGCGCGCTCTTTATATCGTGGCGCTCCGCTCGGCGACGACGAGCGTCTCGCCGCCTTTGACCGCGACGACGGTGACCGCCACCCGGTCGCCGTCGTCGAGGTTCGGATCGTCCCACGCGCGGACCGCCCCCGAGTTCACGGTCACGCCGCCGTGGTCGACGACGACGCTGTCGCCGACCGCCTGCAGACTCACCGTCCGGCGGTCGTCGCCGACCCGGACCGTCACCCGGAGGCGATCGGCGTTCGCGTTCGCCATCCAGGTCGCGCTCACTCTGTCTTCGGCGGGTTCGTGGCTGACCGAGGCGCTGGCGAACGCGCCCTGGGTCGCGCTGTCGGCGAGGCTGAACATGCCGGTGCCGGCGGCGGTCGCCAGCAGGACCGTGACGCCGACCAGTAGCGTCGCGCCGATCGCCGGGGACGTGGCGCGCTCGTCGGGGAGGGCGGCCGCGAGTCGTCTCATTACTCGGCCGGAACGTCGGATTTCCACTTTGTTATACGCGGAATGTCTCGGCTCAGCCCGCGACTGTCCCGATTCTCGGGCCGACTACGCGACGGTAACAGCGACCTACTATCACTGTGAGACGATAACGAACCCCACAATTATTCGGCGCCCGACGCCCGGCGTTCGAACGTCGACGACATCGCCCGCAGGCCGCCAGAACCCACTTGTATTCGAGCGGTGTACGCCAAACACGCACGAGTGCTGTCTAGTTTTACCAATCACCATGTCCTACACGATAAATAATTAGATACAAATGTGCGTTCGTCGTCTCTTCGTTGGGATGTCAGAGAAATCCAACATGTCCCGCCGTCGCTTCCTCGAAGCGACGGGCGGGGTCGCGACGGCGACAGCGCTCACGGGCACCGCCGCGGGCCAAGAGACCACGACCGAAGGGGGCGACGGGCAAGACGGGGGTGGGGACGGCGGCCAGCTCGATCTCATCAACCGATCGATGACGACGATGGACCCGGTCGCCGCGACCGACACCGCCTCGGGGACGGTGATCCAGCAGGTCTTCGACCCGCTGATGAACTATCCGGACGCCGCGCTCGAAGTCGAACCGCTACTCGCGGCCGACTATCAGCAGTCCGAGGACTTCACGACGTACACGTTTACCGTTCGGGAGGGCGCGACCTTCCACAACGGCGAGGAGGTCACCGCACAGGACTTCGTGTACGCGTGGGAGCGGCTCGCGGCCTCCGAGAGCTCCCGGCGCGCGTACTTCATCCTCGATTCGATCGGCATCGAACACGAGACCGACGACGAGGGCAACTACGTCCCCGGGAGCATGGCGGTCGAGGCCGTCGACGACTACACCATCGAGATGACGCTCTCGGAGCCGTTCCACGCGACGCTCCCGATGCTCGCGTACACGTCGTTCGCCGCGGTCCCCGAGGGGCTGGTCGGCGACATCGAGGGCTACGACGGCGAGATCACTCAACAGGAGTTCGGGACGAACGACCCCGTCGGCGCCGGCCCGTTCGAGTTCGAACTCTGGACGACCAACGACGAGGCCGCCGTCACCCGGTACGACGACTACTACGGTGAGACCGCGAACGTCGAGCGGGTCCACTGGGCCATCATCTCGGACCCAAACGCCCACTGGACGTACGCGATGAACCAGAACGCCGACTACTTCAGCATCCCGACGCAGTTCTACGACCCGGCCAACCTCAGCGTCGAGAACACCGACGACAGCGGGGTCCAGACCGGGACGTACGGTCCGGTCCGGAACGGCGAGACGCTCAACTACGTCGGGGTCCCGACGATCAACGCCTTCTACGTCGGATTCAACACCGATCAGGTCGAGAAGGCCGTCCGGCAGGCCGCCGCGTACGCGATGAACCAACAGCAGGTCGTCGAGCAGATCTTCAAGGAGCGCGGCGAGGCCGCCTACCACTTCACGCCGCCCGCCATCTACCCCGGCGGCCCCGACGCCTACCAGCAACACGCCGAGGAGAACTACCCGTACGGTTACAACGAGACTCGCCTGGATCAGGCCCGACAGGTGATGGAAGAAGCCGGCTACGGGCCGAACAACCGCTACGAGTTCACGTTCACTGCCTACCAGTCATCTGACACTTGGGCGAGCGTCGGACGACTCCTGCGCGACCAGCTCGCGAGCGCGCACATCGACATGAACATAGAGCGCGCGCCGTTCTCGACGCTGCTCCAGCGCGGCCGGAACGGCAACCTCGAAGCCTACACCCTCGGGTGGGTGATGGACTGGCCCGCACCGGACAACTTCCTCCAGTTGCTCAATCCGCCCCAGACCGACACGTCCCAGCCCGCGCCGATCTCGTACGTGAACTGGTCCGAGACCGACGCGGCCAACCGGGCCGAGGAAGCGTGGCAGACCGTCGAACAGAACGCCGCGCCGACCGACGAGGCCGAGCAGGCCCGCAACGAGGCGTACGTCGAGATCGAGGAGGCGAACTGGGAGGACGTAGTGTTCCTCAACACGTACCACGAACTCGACGAGCGGTTCTGGTACCAGGGTCTCGACATCCCGGCGTACGGTGCGGCCGGCCCGAGCCGACAGATGTACAACGGCGCTCGGCTCGAATAGCGCGCGTCGGTACGCGATCGCATCCTTTTTTCCCGGTGGTCGCCGACCGCCGAGAAACGAAACGAATATTGATACAATAACCGGTTTATTTAAGTCCGAGACGGGTCTTGGCCGGCACATGGACCGAGCACTCGCGGTCGTCGACGCCAAAGAGTCCACCAAAGCACTCGTTCGAGAGGCGGGCGAACTCGTCGCCGCAGTCGGCGGGGAGCTCGTACTGTTGCACGTCACCACCGACGAGGAGTACGAGAGCAAGCGCCAGGCGATGGAACAGATCCCCGAGAGCGGGGTCCAGTACTCCGCCCAGCAGGTCGAGGGCGGCGCCGAGCAGTTCGCGGCCGACGTGGGTCGGGAGGCCCTCGACGGGATCGACGTCTCCTACGAAGCGGTCGGCGCGCTCGGCGACGAGCAAGAGCAGATCCTCAAGACGGCCGACCGACACGACTGCGATCACCTGTTCATCGCGGGCGAGAAGCGCTCGCCAACCGGGAAGGCGCTGTTTGGCGACCTCACCCAGTCGGTCATCCTCAACTTCGACGGGCCGGTGACGGTCGTCACCGAGTGAGCGCGCGGTACCTTTTCGTCCCCCGCCCGCGAACGATCGGCCATGAGTTACTACGATCGACTCGCGGACCTGCCGGTGACCGTCGACGCCGTCGACTACGAGCGTCGCGAGCGCGAGACGCCGGCGTTCACCCGGGCGACCACCGCGGTCTCGCTGTCGGGCGACGGCGAGGTCGGCCGGGGCGAAGACGTGACGTACGACGCCGACGAGCACCCGATCTCCGACCGATTCGACCTCGTGGGCGAGTACACCGTCGACTCCTTCTCGGAGACGCTGGCCGACCGCGATCTGTTTCCGGATAGCGACCCCGACCACGCGGTGTTTCGAAACTACCGCCGGTGGGCGTTCGAGAGCGCCGCGCTCGATCTGGCGCTCCGGCAGGCCGACACCCACCTCGGGGCCGCGCTCGACCGGAGCTACGACCCGGTTCGGTTCGTGATCAGCCCCTCGCTTGGCGACCCGCCGAGCGCCGACGCGCTCGATCGGTTCCGCGAGCGCGACCCCGACGCGGCGTTCAAACTCGACGTCGGCGACGACTGGACCGACGAACTGCTGGCGGCGCTGGCCGACGCGGGCGTGCGGACCGTCGACTTCAAGGCCCACTACGAGGACAGCGAGGTCGCGGGGAGCGTCGACCCCGACCGATACCGACGGGTGGCCGAGGCGTTCCCGGACGCCGTCCTCGAAGATCCGGCGTGGACCGACGAGACCAGCGCCGCGCTCGACGCCGCCCGCGATCGCGTCTCGTGGGATTACCCGATCACCGACCTCGCGAGCGTCCGGGACCTCCCGTTCGAGCCCGCGTGGCTCAACGTCAAGCCCTCGCGGTTCGGGTCGATCGAGTCGCTGCTCGCGGTCGTCGAGCACTGCGAGGAGCGCGACGTTCGGATGTACGGCGGGGGTCAGTTCGAACTCGACGCGGGTCGGCGACAGATCCAACTGATCGCGTCGGTGTTCTACCCCGACGCGCCGAACGACGTCGCCCCCGGCGGCTACAACGACCCCGAGCCGCCCGCCGACCTGCCGACCAGCCCGCTCTCGATCTCGGACGTCGAGGGCTTCCGGTAGCTACCCCGTCGTTATCTCGAACCGGACGCCGCCGGCGTCGCCGTCGCGGACCGCGACGTCCCAGCCGTGGGCGTTGACGATGTCGTCGACGATGGCGAGCCCGAACCCCGAGCCGTCCTCGGCGGTGGTGTAGCCCCGCTCGAACACCAGTTCGCGCTCGGACTCGGTGATCCCCGGCCCGTCGTCGACGACGTAGAAGCCCTCGGCCGGCCGGTCGGCGGCCGCGGGCCCGCAGAGCGGTCCGACCTCGACGGTGACGTCGCGGCCGGCGTGGTCGATCGAGTTGCGAAACAGGTTCTCGAACAGCTCGCGGAGGCGGTTCTCGTCGGCGTCGAGCCGGCCGAGTCCGTCCGCCACGACGAGGTCGGCCTCGCCGGTCGAGACTACCGCCCACGCGCGCCGAACCACCGATTCGAGGTCGAGGCGCTCGGTCTCGTCGACGTCGTGGCCCTGTCGGGCGAGTTCCAACAGCTCCCCGGTGAGCGACTCCATCCGGTCGAGCGCCCGCTCGGCCTTCTCGAAGTGCTCGGGGTCGCCGGTCTCGCGCGCGAGGTCGAGGTAGCCCTGCGCGACGTTGAGCGGGTTCCGGAGGTCGTGGCTGACGACGCTGGTGAACTCCCGGAGCTGTTCGTTTTGGCGCTTGACGGTTCGCTCGCGCTCGCGGCGGTCGGTCACGTCCCGAGCCGATCCGAGGTACGCCGTGTCGTCGCCGTAGCTGATCGTCTGAACGCTCACGTCGAGGTGTCGGACCTCGCCGCGGTCGGTTCGGATCCGAATCTCCTCGTGGGGCGCCCCGTCCTCGCTCTCGGTGCCCTCGAAGAACTCGCGGGCCCGCTCGCGGTCGTCCTCGTGGACGAGCTCCCAGACCGACAGCCCGAGCAGTTCCTCGCGGTCGTAGCCGGTGAGCTCGGCCACCCGGTCGTTGACGAACTCGAACGACCCGTCGCCGTGGATGAAGATCGCGTCGTGGCTCCCCTCGACTAGCGTCCGGTACTTCTGTTCGCTCTCGCGTAACGCCGCCTGAGACTCGATCCGGTCGACCCCTTCGCCGACGTGGGACATCAGCAGTTCCGCGAGCCTTACGTCGTCCTCGTCGAACGCGTCGGTCTCCCGGGACCCGGCCTGAAAGACCCCGCGGTCGCCGACCGGGACGCTCAGGATCGAGCGGTACTCGTCTTGGATCGGCTCGGCCGCGTCCATGGCTCGCACGTCGGGGATGGAAAACGACTCGCCGCGCCGGTACGTCCGGCCGGCCAGCCCGGTATCGGTATCGATCGTGTCGTACCCGTCGGCCGGCATCTCGGTCGACGTCGCCTGCGGGACGAGCGAGCCGTCTTCGACCTCGTCGATCCCGCAGATGTCGAACTCCAGGATCTCCTCGGCGGCCTCGACGCCGAGGCGGTACGCCTCGGGCTTGGAGTCGCAGGCCTGCATCCGGGAGGCGACCTCGTGTAGCTCCTCTATCTTCCGGTTTTCGTCGCGTAGCTCGTCGGTCATACCTTCGTGTCGTGTTGTGCGGCGGCGGTCTCGGTCGACTGACTCTTCGCGGCCCGCGGTACGCTCTGGGTCCGGGCTGGCGGTCATCCCGCAGAGGTCCCGCGGGTCGGAACGCTCGGATCGGCCCGGCGTGCGAATGATGTTTTGATTAACATATATTCGAAGTTATTTAAATCTGCATGTCGCCCCGGCGATCGCCGGCTCTACGTGTCGGTGCGCGGGGATGCGATGTCGACTCGAACGGCGTTGAACTCCGTGGTCGACCGTACGGGGTCGACGACGAAAGCATCTACGGTGTGGGCGGCCGACTGATCGGGCCGTCGGTTCGACCGCGATCGCGGCGTCGGGCCCAGAAACAGAGGGGCAACCGCGTCCTGCCGGCTCACCGCAGCAGGTGACCGGCGACCCGGTCGAGGGTCCACAGCGCGCCGAACACCGCGCCGGTGACGACGAGGTGGTTGCCGAGCAGGCTCGTCACGAACCCGATTCCGCGGGCCGCGCTCACCAGTTCGGGGCTCGGCAACGCCCCGAGCGCCCACTTGCGGCCGTACCACGCCGCCATCGCGAGCGCGCCGACGTGGGGCGCGTGCCGGACCGCGGCCGCCAGTCGCGTCGATCCGTCGAAGTCGGCGAACGCCTCGGCGCCGAACACGAAGGGCACGTAGATGAACACCAGCGCGTACACGAAACTCGACCCGAGGACGTGTTCGGCCCCCTCGGCGTACCGGCTGGCGATGACGAGCACCACCGAGACGGTCAGCGTGACGAACGAGTACATGAACACCGCGTAGCCGAACACGAGCAGGTACTCGCCGTGCTCGCGGGCCCGCTCGGTGCACCGATAGGAGTTCCTGACGGCGAGGCCCGACGAGACCAAAAAGAGCAACAGCACCGCGCCGACCGAGCCGCGGGCGGTCGACGCCGACGCCTGAAACTCCATCAGGTACACCGAGAGCGCCCCGAACATCCCGATGATGGTGAACAACTGGTGGTTCGACTCGATGAACGCCTCCAGCGACGGCGGTCCTCGGTCGGCGTCGCGGTCGTCGTCGCCCGCCCGTCCGGCGAGCGCACCCCATCGTCCCATGGCGGGAAACGCCGAGGCCACCGCATAAAGCCGGCGCAACCGACGGGTGACAGGTCGGCGCGCCGACCGGTGGGAGTCGCCGGCCGCGCCCGTGGGGCCGCCGAGTCGGTCGCGCGCCGGATTTAAGCCGTCCGGAGTGCCATCTGGTAGCATGTCATCCCCCACCGACGTCGGACCGGTCGGCCTCGACGACTACCGGGAGTCGCTCGGGATCGACGCGCCCGACGACCCCGTCAACGCCGCGCTGGCCGACGACCTGCGGGCGGCCTGCGACGGCGCGGTCCGCTTCGACGAGTACACCCAGATCCTCTACGCGACCGACGGGAGCGTCTATCAGGCCCGGCCCGCCGGCGTCGTCTTTCCGACCGACGCCGGCGACGTGCGGGCCGCGATGTCGGTCGCGGCCGACCACGGAGCGCCGGTCCTGCCCCGCGGCGCGGGGTCGTCGCTCGCGGGCCAGTCGGTCGGTCCGGGCTGTGTGGTACTCGACTGCTCGCGGCACATGGACGCGATCCTCGACGTCGATCCAGACGCCGAGCGCGCGACGGTCCAGCCCGGAGTCGTTCAGGACGACCTCGACGCCCGCCTCGCCGAGCACGGACTGAAGTTCGCGCCCGACCCAGCCTCCTCGAACCGCGCCACGGTCGGCGGCGGAATCGGCAACAACTCCACCGGCGCTCACTCGGTCCGGTACGGCATCACCGACGCGTACGTCGAGTCCTGCGAGGCGGTGCTGGCCGACGGCACCCGGATCCGGGCCCGCGAGGTGGTCCTCGACGGCCCCGAGTGGGAGGCGATCGTCGCCCGCGACGACCGGGAGGCCCGCGTCTACCGCACCGTCCGGGGGCTCGTCGAGGACAACGCCGAGGAGATCGACGCCCGCTATCCCGAACTCAAGCGGTCGGTGTCGGGGTACAACCTCCACAAGTGCGTCTACGAGAACGACGCGGGCGAGCGGTGTCTGAACCTCGCGAAGCTGTTCGTCGGCGCGGAGGGGACGCTGGGCGTGGTCGTCGAAGCGACCCTCTCGCTGGTGTCGGTGCCCGAGGAGACCGCCCTCGGGCTCTACTGCTTCTCGGATCTGGTCGAGGCGATGGCGGCGGTGCCCGACGCGCTCGATCTCGACCCCAGCGCGGTCGAACTCATGGACGAGGCGGTGTTCCGGCTCGCCCGCGAGTCGAGCGAGTACGCCGCGTACGCCGAGCCGATCCCGGCGGACGCGGCCGCGGCGCTGATGGTGGAGTTCGACTCGGAGGGCCACGACGACCTCGAGGCCGCGGTCGCGGACGCCGCCGCCGAGTTCGTCGACTCCGGGGCGGCGTTCGACGCGCTGGCGGCCCACGACGACGCCCAGCAGGCCCGGCTCTGGAAGCTCCGGAAGGCCGCCATCCCGCTGTTGATGAGCATGGAGGGCGACCCAAAACCCTACCCGTTCATCGAGGACGCGTCGGTCCCGCCAGAGGAACTCGCCGAGTACGTGCAGGGCTTTATGGGCGTGCTGGAGGCCCACGACACCTCGGCGGCGTACTTCGCCCACGCCGGGAGCGGCACCCTCCACATCCGCCCCGTGTTGAACCTCAAAGACGACGAGGGGATCCAGAAGATGCAGTCGATCGCCGAGGACGTGACCTCGCTCGTGCTCGACCACCGCGGATCCTTTTCGGGCGAGCACGGCGACGGCCTCGCCCGGACCCAGTTCAACCCGAAGCTGTACGGCCCGGAGCTCTGGACGGCGTTCAAGGAGCTCAAGACCGCGTTCGACCCCGACTGGCGGCTCAACCCCGGCAAGGTGGTGTTCCGCGAGTCGCCGGCGGACGTCGGCCCGGACGCCGACCGCGGGGTCGGGGCCGATATGCGCGAACACCTCCGGTACGGGCCCGCCTACGCCTCGCTCGAACCGTCGACCGAGCAGGAGTTCTCCGAGGAGGGCGGCTTCTCGCACCTCGTGGAGCTGTGTAACGGCTGTGGCACCTGTCGCCAGACCGATTCGGACGTGATGTGTCCCTCCTACCGGGGGATGGACGAGGAGATCGCGACCACCCGGGGCCGGGCGAACATGCTTCGGGCGGCCATCTCGGGAGAACTCCCGCCCGAGGAGATCTTCACCGAGCGCTTCCAGCGGGAGGTGTTAGACCTCTGCCTTGGCTGTAAGGGGTGTCAGAGCGACTGCCCGACTGGCGTCGACCTCGCGAAGCTCAAGGCCGAGGTCAAACACCGCTACCACGAGCGGGAGGGCGCGGGGCTCCGCGAGCGGCTGTTCGCCGAGGCCGACCGGCTGTTGCGGGTCGGGTCGGCGCTCGCGCCCGTCTCGAACTGGCTGGCGAACGCGCCGGGGACGGGGCTGATCGCCGAGAAGGTCGCCGGGGTGGCCCGCGAGCGCGACCTCCCCGAGTTCGCCGACCAGTCGTTCGCGTCGTGGTTCGGGTCCCGGGGCGGCCCCCGAATCGCGCCCGAGGACGCCGTCGACCGGGTGGTGCTCGTCCCCGACACGTTCACCAATTACGTCTACCCCGAGACCGGGCGGGCCGCGGTCGCGGTCCTCGAAGCCGCCGGCGTCCGAGTCGCGGTCCCAGACCTCGCCCCGAGCGGTCGGGCGGCCTACTCGGAGGGGTTTCTGGACCTCGCTCGCGAGCGCGCCGAGGCCAACGTGGGGGCGCTCGCACCTCGTGTCCGGGAGGGCTGGTCGGTCTGTTACGTCGAGCCCTCCGACGCCGCGATGACCCGCGACGAGTACCTCGATCTGATCGACGACCCGGACGCGGACCGGCTCGCCCGGAACGCCTACGGGGTCTGTGAGTACCTCGATCGCGAGTCGGCCCTCGACCGACTCGATTTCGAGGCGCCCGACGACCGGCTGGCCTACCACGGCCACTGCAACCAGAAGGCGCTCGGCACCGACGGCCACGCCGCCGAGGTCCTCCGGCGGGCGGGCTACGAGGTCGAGGCCGTCGACTCGGGGTGTTGCGGGATGGCCGGGAGCTTCGGCTACCGCGCCGAGCACTACGACCTCTCGCAGTCGATCGCGGGACTATTGAGCGATCAGCTCCGGGACGCCGACGCCGACGCGGTGGTCGCGCCCGGCGCGTCGTGTCGGACTCAGCTCGCCGACCGGCGGCCGGCCCACCCGATCGAGCGGCTGGCGACCGCGCTCGATCGCTGATTATCCTCGCTGATACCGCCGGATAGCTTTAACAGGCTGTGTTGAGTAGGCTCAGGGGACCGAATGCAACCGATGGAAATCGTCTACGTCGCTCTCAGCGCCGCCCTCGTCGTCGTCGGGCTCACGCTCGTCGCGAAGGCGGCCCGCGCGTACGTCGAGACCGAGCGCCGGTCGATGTTGCTGCTGATGGTCGGCTTCTCGCTCGTCGTCGCCGCCGCGGCCGCCACCACGTTCAGCGCGTTTCTCACGGACTTCTCGAACAGCAAAATCCTGCTGACGGTCAACTACGCGGTCACTACGGTCGGGTACCTGTTCATCGTCGCCAGCGTCCGGGCCGACTGACCGCTGTCGCCTGCCGGCTCGCAAACCTACTTGCCGCGGGCCCGCGACGATAGGTCCGTGACAGAGTTCAAACGCCGGCTCCGGCGGGGCGACCCCGTCACGGGCCAGTGGCTCTCGATCGGCGATCCCACCGTCGCGGAGCTCTGCGGTCGGGACGCCGACTTCGTCGTGATCGACACCGAACACGCCCAGACCGACGTCGAAGCCGTCGCCGACGCGGCCCGCGCGGTCGAGGCCGCCAGCGACGGCGCGGCCGCGACGCTCGCCCGCGTGGCGTGGAACGACCCGGTCCGGGTCAAGCGCGTGCTAGACACCGGCGTTTCCGGTGTCCTCGTCCCGATGGTCGAGACCGCAGAGGAGGCTCGCGAGGCCGTCGAGGCGGTCCGGTATCCACCCGAGGGCGTCCGGGGAATCGCCGGCTCGCGCGCGAACGACTACGGCCGAGACCTCGCCGCGGCGGTCGAGGACGGCGGCGAGGAACTGGTGACGGTGGTGCAGGTCGAGACCGAGCGCGCGGTCGGGAACGCCCGCGACATCGCGGCGGTCGAGGGGATCGACGCCCTGCTCGTGGGTCCGGCGGACCTCTCGGCGTCGCTCGACGTGTTCGGGGCCTACGAGTCCGCCCGGTTCCGCGAGGCGGTGACCGAGGTGCTCGATGCGGCCCACGGCGTCGACACCCCGGTCGGGACGCTCGCGACGACCGTCGAGGAGATCGACCTATGGGCCGACTACGGCTACGACTACCAGCTCGTGGGCGTCGACGCCGGTTACGTCGCGGCGGGCGTCGAACGCGCGACCGACGCGTACGAAGACGCGATGGGTGAATGACGCGGCTCGTCTGCTATCGCTGCGGCGAGACCGCCGCGTTCCCCGAGCGCAAGCGGTGTGGGTGTGGCGAACCGCTGTGGTTCGACACCGACGGCGCGGCCGCGGGCTTCGCGTGGCCAGACGAGGACGCCCCGGGACGGACCGGCGGGCCGTGGCGCTACGCAGACCTGCTACCGGTCGAGCGCCGCGACGGCGTCGGCGCCGGCGCGGGCGACACCCCGCTGGTCCGGGCCGCCGGCCTCGACGACGACGCGGGCTGTCGGCTCTGGCTGAAAGACGAGAGCCAGAATCCGACGGGGAGCTTCAAGGACCGCGGGAGCGCTGTCGGGGTCGCGTGGGCCGCCGCGAACGACCGCCCGTGGGTCGGCACGGTCTCGCACGGCAACATGGCGATCAGCACCGCGGCCCACGCCGCGGGCACCGACGCCGACTGCGTCGTGTTGGTCCCCGACGACATCTCGGCCGAGCGACTCGCCGCGATCGCGCAGTACGACCCCCGAATCCTGCGGGTCTCGGGCGACTACGGCCGGCTCTACTACGACGCGCTCGACGCCGACGTCCCGGTCGAGTTCGTCAACTCCGACACCCCGCTCCGGGTTGCGGGCCAGAAGACAACCGCGCTCGAAATTTGTGCGGCGTTCGCGGCCGGCGCGGGCGACCCCGACCGGACGGCGCCCGACGCGATCGTGTTACCGACCAGCAGTGGCGGCCACGCCAGCGCGTCGTGGAAAGCGCTTCGGGAGCTCGAAGCCGCGGGCCTGCTCGACGCCGACTCGCTCCCGCGGCTCTGTCTCGTGCAGGCGGCGGCCTGCGACCCCATCGCCGAAGCCTACCGCGAGGGCCGCGAGGAAGTGACCGCCGTCGACGCCGGCGAGACGGTCGCCTACTCGATTGCCAACGCCGACCCCCCGAGCGGAACTCGGGCGCTCGCCGCGGTCCGCGCGACGGGCGGGGCGGTCGTCTCGGTCCCCGACGAGGAGATACTCGACGCTCAGTCGACGCTCGCGGCCGAGGCCGGCTTCTGCGCGGAGGTCGCCTCCGCGACGACGCTCGCGGGGATCCGGCGGCTCTCGGCGGCGGGCGAACTCGCGGCCGACGACGCGGTGGTCGCGGTGCTGACCGGGACCGGGTTCAGGGAGCTCGACGCCGACGGCGAGACGCCCGCGGCGGTCGATCTCGGGGCCCTCCCCGAGCGCCTCCGGGCGCTCGCGGGGTAGCTCGCCCGGAGACGAGTCGGCCGCTTCTCCTCACTCGTCGGCGAAGACGATCTCCTCGATCTCGCGGCGCTCGCCGTCGGCGTCGTCGCCGTCGTACTTGTAGACGGTCTCGGCCGCCTCGTCGTCGGTCGCGCGGTGCGAGCCGTCACAGAAGGGGTACTCCCCCGACAGGCCGCACAGACAGACCGCGACGTCTCCTTTCTCCTCGTCGAGGTCGCTCTCGTCGAGCTTGAGCGGGCCGGTCGCCTCGTGGGTGATCTCGCGGGCCATGGCGGCGATTGGACCGCCCGTCACCTAACGCTGGCGTCCTCTCGCCTACGGGTCGCCTCCGGGGCGAGCGCGTCGCTCCCGTCGGCCTCGACCGCCGACCGGTTCGTGCGCTCACTCCTCGCGCGCGCCGGTCTCGGCGTCGCCCGGCAGTTCGTACGCGCCCGCCCGATCGAGTTCGCCCCGCTCGGCCAGCACCGCGGGGGTCCGACAGACGCCGCGGGCGCCGGTCGCCTGCGGGACGGTGCAGTTGTTGCAGTTCTCGCAGACCGCGCCGGCGTCGTCGCTGTCGAGGATGCGGGCGGGGAGTCGCGGCTCGGCGTAGAAGGGCCGGCCCATCCCGACCGCGTCGCAGGCCTCGCCCACCAGCCGGTCGATCTGCTCGCGGTCGCGGATCCCGCCTTCGAGCAACACCGGGATCGAGACGCGCTCGCGCACCCGTCGAGCGAGGTCGGCGTTCCACCCGGGCTCGAAGTCGTAGGCGAGCGCTTCGAGCCGGTTTGCCGCGGCCACCGCCGCGGCCCGCCACCGGCCGCCGAACGCCGCGGCGTACCCCGACCGGAAGCGGTCGTCGCGCCACGCTCGCTCGGGGAACTCCCCGCGGACGATGCTCATGTCCCAGAACGTCGAGGCCGTCACGGGCACCACGGCGTCGTAGCCGATCTCGTCGAGGCGGGCGCAGATCTCGACCGCGTCGTCGGCGCCGAGTCGCCTGCGGACGAACGGCGGCGCCTCGGTCTCGGCGGGCACCTTCGCCATCAGCGCCACGTCGCCGGCCCGCGCCCGGATCTCGTCGTGGACGACCGACAGGAACCGGACGCCGTCGGCGAACTCGTCGTCCCGACGGTTGTAGAACGGCGAGAGGAACTGCTGGACCAGCCCCATGTTCGCGCCCGCGATGTGGACCCCGTCGTAGCCCGCCTCGACCGCGGACGCCGCCGCGCGCCCGAAGTCGGCGGCGAGGTCGTACACCGCCTCCGTGGTGAGCACTTCCGGGTCGTAGCTGAGAAACCCGAGCCGGTCGAGCGCCCGGAGGACTCGGGGCGGCCGCGAGACCGCGAGCTGGCGCAGTTCGGGGTGTTCGCGGCGGTACTCGGCGTGCCACGTCTCCATGCTCCGGAGCCCGCCGTGTTCGAGCTGGACGAAGATCCGGCCGCCGTGGTCGTGGATCGCGTCGGTCAGCCGGGCGAGCCGGGCGACGAACTCGGGATCGGCGACGCTGGTCATCCCCGGGGCGGCACAGCCGCCCTCCTCGCGGACGATGGTCGCGCCCTGACAGACGAGGCCGGCGCCGGCCGCCGCGGCGGGTTCGAGCTCCCGGATCAGGGTGTCGACCGCGTCCGGACCGTTGCCCGCACATTCGAGCAGTGGCGCGCGGTAGAGCCGGTTCGGCAGGCGGAGTCCCCCGATTTCGAGGGGGTCTTCGAGCGCTGACACGACGAGGCGTTCGACGGCCGGTGAGGAAAGCGTTGTCCCCCCGCGTCGGGTATCCGGCGTGACAGCCGCCCTCGCTGGCGGGGTCGGCTCCTCGCGGGACGTTCTCGCTGGCCGCCGCGGCGTCGGCGGGCGGCGCCGGGACTCGCCCGCGCCCGACTCCGAACGCTTGGTCTCACTTCCACTTGATCGAACAGCCCCGCGAGGGCATGAACTCCAGGTCCACGTCCCCGCCCGCCAGCACCGCGTCGATGGCGTCCCGGACGTACACTTCGGTCGCCTCGTCGTCGGGGTTGAGCGCGTCGTCGAGCCGGCCGTGGTACGCTAGCGTGAAGGTGTCGCCCTCGTTGCGCAGGACGAACGGATCGGGAGTACAGACCGCGCCGTAGGCGTCGGCGACCGCCTGTGTCTCGTCGCGGAGGTAGGCGTCGTACCGGATCGTACCGTCCTCGACGTATTCGACCATCTTCTCGAACGAGTCGTCGGGGTACTCCTCGGCGTCGTTGGGGTTGACCCCGACGACCGCGGCGTCGTCGTACTCGGCGGCCACGTCGTTGAGCAGTTCGAACTTCGCCTGCGCGTACGGGCAGTGGTTGCAGGTGAACACCAGCAAGACCGCCTCGTAGTCGGCGAACGACTCCAGCGTGTACGTCTCGCCGTCGGTCCCCTCCAGTTCGAAGTTCGGCACCGGATCCTCGCGCTCCAGTTCCGTCTCGGACTCTTTCATCACCATGCGCGGCGTTTGGGTGGCCGTCCCAAAGTAAATTGCTCTACTCGGCCCGCCAGTCGGCGCGCAACAGCCCGTACCACAGCATATCGCGGTACTCCCCGCGGAACCACGCGGCCTCGCGCAACCGGCCCTCGCGCTCGAAGCCGAGCGACTCCAGCAGGCCGATCGAGGCGTCGTTGAACGCCCCGACCCGCGCGCTCGCCCGCCGGAGGTTCAGATCCTCGAACGCGTACCGGACCAGTTCGGCGACCGCGTCCGAGCCGTACCCGTTTCCGTGGTGTTCCGGGGCGACGTAGTAGCCGATCTCGGCGGCCCGCGACCGATCGGTCGCGCCCGGCCCGTACTCGGTGCCGGTCAGCGAGACGACCCCGACCGGCGCGTCGTCGTCCCAGATCAGACAGTGGACGTGATCCTCGTCCGAGAGCACGTCCTCGAAGAACTCCGTTCCCTGTTCGCGGTTCATCGGGGTCGCGTCGAGCGCGGGCCGCCAGACGCGGGGGTCGTTCATGCAACGCTGGACGAACTCGACGTCCGCGGCCTCGACGGGCCGAAGCGTCACCGCGTCGGCCTCCAGAAAGACGGGTCCCGGCATGGCCCGGGCTTGTCCGGCGGCCGAAAAAAAGCCACCGCGAGCCGAGCCGCGGCGGGGCCGCCGGCTCCCACGACCGGGGATTCTAAGCCCCGCTCTCCCGATACGTGTGCTGGATGAGCGGTAGCGACGACCCAGAGGCGGTCGACGGCGCGTCGGAGCTCGAACGCACCATCGGTCTCCCCGGCGCGATCACCATCGGCGTCGGGACGATGATCGGGGCGGGAATCTTCGTCTTCCCGGGGCTGGCCGCCGGTCGGGCCGGCCCCGCGGCGACCGTCTCGTTCGCCATCGGGGCGGGCGTCGCGCTCCTCGTCGCGCTCCCGACGGCCGAGTTGGCGACCGCGATGCCCGAGAGCGGCGGCGGCTACTACTTCGTCTCCCGCGGGCTCGGCGGCGTCTTCGGGGGGACGGTCGGCGTCTCGCTGACTTTCGGACTCGTGTTCGCCGCGGCGTTCTATCTAGTCGGGTTCGGCGAGTACGCGGTGGCGGCGCTCGCGGAGGCTGGCCTTCGGGTGGCGATCCCGGCGGCGATCGGACCGCTCTCGGACGTCTACGCGCTCGCCATCGGGGCCGGACTCGCGCTCACGGCGCTGGGGATCGTGGGAACCGAGAACGCCGAATCGCTCCAGAACGCCCTCGTCGGACTACTGGTGGCGATCCTGCTCGTCGTTCTGGCTCGGAGCGCGCTCGACGTGTTCGGACTCCTGGGCGGCTCCCGGGTTCCGGAGGAGTTCGTCCCGTACGGCTACGGGGCGGTGTTCTCGACGGCCGCGCTGGTGTTCACCTCGTATCTCGGGTTCGCGCAGATCGCCACGGTCGCGGGCGAAATCGTCGAGCCCGACCGGACCCTCCCGGTGGCGCTGGTGGGTTCGGTCCTGTTCGTAGGGGCGCTGTACGTCGTCACCGTGTTCGTCGCGGCCAGCACCTTCGAACCGGCCGCGCTCGTCGAACTGGGCGAGACCGCGACCGCCGAGATCGCCCGCGCGTATCTGGGGCCGGTCGGCGCGATCGCGGCGCTGGTCGCGGGGTTTCTCGCGACGCTTTCGAGCGCGAACGCCTCGCTGTTGAGCGGTTCGCGGACCGTCCACGCGCTCAGCCGGGACGGACTCGCGCCCGAGCGAACCGCCCGCGTGAGCCAGCGGTACGGCACGCCCCACTTCGCGCTGTCGCTCGTCGGCGGGCTCGCCGTCGCGCTGGTCGTCGTCGGCCCCATCGAGACGCTCGCGGAGGTGGCGTCCTTTCTCCACCTCCTGATGTACGGGCTGATGTGCGTGACCCAGATCCGCCTGCGGCGCTCGGACCCGGCGTGGTACGAGCCGACGTTTCGGTGTCCGGCGACCCCGTGGGTTTCGATCGGCGGTGCGGTCGCGAGCGCCGGACTGCTGGCGTTCATGCAGCCCCTCTCGCAGGTCGTCGGCCTCGCCGTCACCGGCTTCGGAACCGCGTGGTACTACGTATACGGCTCGCCTCCGGAGATGTGAGCGGACTGTGAGTAATGAGACCGCCCCTCAAAGCGGTCGTTCCGGTTGCGGTTCTCGAAGGCGAGAGCGTTCCGGACGCGCTCGTCGAGGTGCTGGTCGTTCGTCGACCTCGCGACGCGTGGGCCTCCGAGTGAGCGCGCCGAACTCCTCCGACCCGGGGCCGCTCACCGTCCGGGGTCGACGAGCTGGACGGGGTGGCGCGACGGTCGCGAGAGCAGCGAGTCGAGCTGTTCGAGACACGAGGTGCCGCTGGCGACCACCGTCCGGTCGCGGGCGTCTGGCTCGCGGAACTGCTCGCCGAGGTCCTCGCCGACCGCCCGGCTCAGATCGTAGTATTCGGACTTGTAGCCGAAGCTCCCGGCCATCCCGCAACACTCCACGTCGGAGGTGAGCACGTCGTAGTCGAGCGCCTCCAGCACCGCTTCGGTGTGGCCCGCCAGCCCGAGGGTGCGCTGCTGGCAGTGGCTGTGGTAGGCGACTCGCTCGCCGTCCCCGCCCGCCAGCGCGTCGCCGGGCGCGCCGTTCTCCAGCAGGCCGTAGACGTACTCCATCACCTCGTAGCTGGCGTCGGCGAGTCGCTCGTGGGCGGCCTCGGGGAGCAGTCGCTCGTACTCGCGGTGGAACATCGCGAGGTCGCTCGGCTCGATCACCACGACGTCCCGACCCGCGTCGACGTGCTCGGCAAGCGCCGCGTAGGTCTCGCTCGCCAGCTCGTCGGCGGTCGCGACCATCCCCTGCGAGAGCGGTGCGCGCCCGCTCTCGGGGGCTTCTGGCACCCGGACCCGGACGCCCAGCGCCTCCAGGGTCCGGACCGCGGCCTTCCCGCGCTCGGTCTGGATGTGGTTGGTGTACACGTCGGGGTACAGCACCGCCTCCCGGTCGGCCGCCTCGGGGCCGACCCGCGGGCCGCGGTCGGCGAACCACTCGACGAGCGTCTCGCGCTCGAACGACGGGAGCTCGCGCCGGCTGTCGATCCCGACGAACCGCTCTAACAGCCGACGCGAGGCGTCGGCGCTCGCCAGCCAGTTCGAGAGCGGCGCGGTCGCGCTCCCGAGCTTCGCGAGGGTGCCGAAGTTGCCGAAAAAGCGCTTCTGGATGTCCAGCCCCGACGGCTCCGCGTCGGGCGAGAGCCCGTCGACGAGGAACTCGAACTCGCTGGGGGCGCCCTCGCGGTTGAGCCGGTCGCGCACCACCGTGTTGATCCACGGGATGTCGATCTTCACCGGACACTGGTTCACACAGCGCGAACAGCCCGTACAGAGGTCGTTGAACTCGCTGGCGCTGTCCTCGCCGTGGACGCCGGCCTCCCACCCGGTGGCGATGCCGCCCGAGTAGGTCTCGCCGCCGAAGGCGTGGCCGCCGACCTGCTGGAAGTTCGCACACGAGTTCGCACAGGCGCTACACCGGATGCAGTACAGCGTCTCGCGGAGCTGGTCGTCCTCGCGCATCGCCATCCGGCCGTTGTCGAGCAACACGAGGTGGAACTCCCGGTCGGCGTCCTGCTCGGAGAGGGGCGCCTCGCCGTCGAACTCGACGGTCGGCGACTCGCCGGGCGGCGAGAACAGCGAGATGTAGGAGGTGATGTCCTGGCCGGTCCCCGACCGGCCGATGAGTTCGACGAACGGGTGGAGGTCCCGGAGGTTCGGCACCAGCTTCTCGACGCCCGCGACCGCGACGTGGGTGTCGGTCGCCTGAACGGTCTTGCGGGCGTTGCCCTCGCTCGTGACGAGCGCGAGGGTGCCGGTGTCGGCCGCGACGAAGTTCGCGCCGGTCATCCCGACCTCGGCCTCCTCGATGCGCTCGCCGAGGTACTCGCGGGCGAACTGGGTCAGCTCCTCGGCGGTTTCGAGGGGCTCGTCGGGCTCGAAGTGGGCGTTGAACAGCTCGGCGATCCCCTCCCGGGACTTGTGGATGGCGGGCGCGACGATGTGGCTCGGGGCCTCGTCGGCGACTTGAAGGACGAACTCCCCGAGGTCGGTCTCCCAGACGTCGGTCCCCCTCGCCTCGAGGTGGTCGTTGACCTCGATCTCCTCGGTGGTCATCGACTTGCTCTTGACCAGCGTGTCGGCGTCGCGGTCCGCGACGACCTCCGCGATGTAGCGGTTGGCGTCCGCGGCGTCGTCGGCGAGGTAGACCGTCCCGCCGTTGGCCTCGACGCTCGCTCGGACCTGCTCGATCAGCTCCGGGAGCCGTTCGATGGCGTCCTCCTTGATCGCCCGCGCTCGCTCTTTCAGCCCCTCGTAGTCGTCGAGGCCCCCGACCGACTCGTACCGGCCCTCGTTGAACCCCTTGGTGTTCGCGGCGACCGCCTCGCCCTCCGCGGCGAGGGTCTGGCGGATCTTCGCGGCCTTGGCCGCCCGTGACTCGGAGCTCATCGGTCCTCCAGCACGACGACGTGGACGTCTTTCGGCCCGTGGGCGCCCTTCACGAGCGAGCCCATGTCGGCGGTCGCGCTCGGCCCGGTCGCGATGATGGCGTCGCCGGCCTCGTCGGTCATCGCGTCGGCGAGCCGCCCGAAGGCGGTCTCCATGTCGGGCACTACGTCGCTCTCGGCGAGCACCGCGACGTGGCGCTCGGGGTAGAGTGCGACCGGCTCGGTGCCGGGCGCGTCCGGTCGCAGGACGACCGACCCGTAGTCGGCGATGGCGAACTCGGCGGCGGTCACGCCCGTCGCGGCCGCGTCGAGTTCGGCCGGCGTCGGGTCGCTGGTCACGTCGGTCCCGGCCAGCGAGACGCCCTCGAACGGGAGGCCGACACCGACCGCCGGCCCGGTGACGGCGTCCGCGAGCGTCGCCTCGAAGGCCGCGGCCGTCGTCCGCGACCACGTCACCCCGAGTCCCTCCAGCGATTCCTCGAACTCGTCGGTCGCCTTCGCGCTCATGGCCGGATCTTGTGAGGGGATCCAATTAGGTATTGTGTCACCGACCGCCCCTCGTCGGCGGCTCGACGGCTCGAACGGCAGGAACGCTCCGGGAAAATAATTATTTTTAATTAGCTTTATGTAGAAAGTTACTTACCGACATTATCGATCGGTTAAAACATGGAGGCACGCCAATGGTAAGCGTCGCTGTGCTCGCGCTCGCTGGAGCAGTGCCCATCGGTGCCGCGTTCGCCCTGCTCGTCGGCCTCAGGTGGTCGGCGGCCCGGGCGATGGGCGTCGGATGGGTGCTCGCGACGGTACTGGGTCTGACCCTCTGGGGGATGGAGCCGACGTGGTGGGCCGCGTCGGCGATCTACGGCGCGCTCCAGGCGGTCAGCATCATCCTCATCGTCTTCGGGGCGATACTCCTGATGAACTACCTCGACGGGAGCGGGGCCATCTCGACGATCAGGTGGTACTTCACCCAGATCGCCGAGGACCGCCGCATCCAGTTGCTCCTGATCGGGATCGGCTTCGAGACGATCATCGAGGGCGCGGCGGGCTTCGGGACGCCCGGCGCGCTGGCCGCGCCGCTGTTCATCGGTCTGGGCTTCCCGCCGCTGGCCGCCGCGGTGTTCGGCCTGCTGTTCAACGCCCCGAGTCCGCCGTTCGGCGCCGCGGGGACCCCCGTCCTCGGCGGCGTCGGGTCGGTCATCGGCGCGGAGTCGCTCCCGGCCGGGATGTCCCAGATCGAGTTTCTGAATCTGGTGTCTGCGTGGACCGGCGTCGTCACCGGGCTCACCTTCGCGTTCTGGGGCGTTCTCGCGGTCGTGTTGCTCGGCTACTGGTTCGGCGACGAGGACGAGCGCTCGTTCGCGGGCGCGCTCCGAGTCGCGCTCCCGGCGGTGCCGTTCGCGCTCGTGCTCGGCGTCGTCGCGGGCGTCTCGCAGGCCGCGGTCGCGTGGTTCCTCGGCCCGGCACTGCCCGACATCGCCTCCGGGTTCGTCGCGCTCGGCGTCGGGGTGCTCATGGCCAACCGCGGAGTGCTGGTGCCCGACGACGACTGGGAGTTCCCCGACGAGGAGTCGTGGACCGACTCGTGGCGCGGCGGCCTCGACCTCGACGAGATACAGACCGACAGCCCGCGCAAGGAGATGTCGGTGGTGCTCGCGTGGACGCCCTACCTGCTCGTGGCGGGGGTCCTGCTCGTCACGCGGTGGCCCGGCCTCGGCCTGCTCGACGCCATCCAGCAGTACACGGTCGGGATCGACAGCATCCTCGGCACCGAGCTCTCGTTCTCGATCCGGTATCTCTACCTGCCGGGGACGATGCCGTTCATCCCGGTCGCGATCCTGACCGGGGCGCTTCACCGGATGGACGCCGACGAGATGGTCGACGCGTGGCGCGACTCCATCTCGCAGGTCTCCTCGGCGGCGGTCACGCTCGTGGTCGCGGTGTCGATGAGCCAGGTCATGATTCAGTCGGCGACCAACCCCAAGGGCGTGATCGGGATGATGGAGGCGCTCTCGCGGGTGCTCGCGCTGGGCGCGGGCGAACTCCTGCCGATGGTCTCGCCGTGGATCGGCGCGCTCGGATCGTTCATGACCGGGAGCAACACCTCCTCGGACATCCTGTTCAGCGCGCTCCAGTTCGACGCCGCGGGCGACGTGGGCATCTCGCGGGTCGTCGTCGTCGCGCTCCAGAACGTCGGCGGCGGCATCGGTAACATGGTGTCGGTGCTGAACGTCGCCGCGATCTGCGGGGTCGTCGGTATCACGGGCCGGGAGGGCGACATGCTCCGCAAGACCGTCGTCCCGACCGCGATCTTCGCGGTGGTCGCCGGCCTGCTCGGGATGGCGTTCGCCTACGTGCTCGTTCCGGGGCTGTTCTGAGCCCGCCGGCCCTCGTCGCCGGCCCCGAGCCGGCAAACCGGTTCGGGATCGCGGCGTTTTATCCCTCTCAACTCCCAATACTCCGACATGGCCAGCAGACCGACCGGCTCCCGCGACCCCGCAGACGGCGGGGACTACGACTACCGTAGCGACGACGTCGATCGCCCCGGCTTGGTCTCGGATCTCGACGCCCGCGTGGCGGGCGACGTGCGCTTCGATTCGTACACCCGCCAGCTGTACGCGACCGACGCCAGCATCTACGAGCAGACTCCGATCGGCGTCGTGTTCCCGACCTCGACCGACGACGTGGCCGCGGTGATGACCTACTGCGCCGAGCGGGAGATACCGGTCCTCCCGCGGGGCGGGGGCACCAGCCTCGCGGGCCAGACCGTCAACGAGGCGGTCGTGCTCGATTTCACCCGCCACATGGACGGGCTGGTCTCGTTCGACCCCGACGAGGCGCTCGCGGTCGCCCAGCCGGGCATCACGCTCGGCGAACTCAACGCCGCGCTCGCACCCGACGGCCTGAAGTTCGCGCCCGACCCGGCGTGGGGCGACAAGAGCGTCCTCGGCGGCGCGATCGGGAACAACTCGACGGGGGCTCACTCGCTGAAGTACGGCAAGACCGACGCGTACGTCGAGTCGTGCGAGGTCGTCTTGGCGGACGGCACCGTGACGACGTTCGGCGAGGTCTCGCTCGACGAACTCCGAGCCCGGGCCGACCCGGAGGCCGTGGACCTCGAAGCCCGCATCTACGCCGAACTCGTCCGTCTCATCGACGAGGAGGCCGACGAGATCGAGGCCCGGTTCCCCGACATGAAGCGCAACGTCTCGGGGTACAACCTCGACGTGCTCGTCGAGGAGGCCCGCGAGGCCCAGCGCGGCTCGGAACGTGCGAGCGGTGGCGCCGCGAGCGACGGTGGCTCGATCAACCTCGCCAAACTGCTCGCCGGGAGCGAGGGCACCCTCGGAATCGTCACCGAGGCGACGGTCTCGCTCGAACCCGTCCCCGAGACCAAGGCGGTCGCGCTCCTCGCCTACGACGACGTGATCGACGCGATGGAGGACGTCGCCCCGATCCTCGAACACGACCCGGCGGCCGTCGAGGTGATGGACGACGTGTTGCTCGACCTCGCGGCCGAGACCGACGAGTTCGCGGACGTGGTCGCGATGCTCCCCGACGGGACCGACTCGGTGTTGCTCGTGGAGTTCTACGCCGAGGACGACGCCCACGGCCGCGAGCAGGTCGCGGACCTCGTCGCCGATCGGGTGCCGGACGCGACCACCGCGGCCGCCCCGAGCGACGGCGCGGCGGCGACCACCGACGCGGCCCGGCGGGCGGTCGCGGCGATGGAGGCCCACGCCGACGACGAGCGCGCCCGCTTCTGGAAGATGCGCAAGTCCGGGCTCCCCATCCTGCTGTCCCGGACCGGCGACGAGAAGCACTTCGCGTTCCTCGAAGACACCGCGATCCCGCCCGAGAACCTCCCGGAGTACGTCGCGGAGTTTCAGGGAATCCTCGACGACCACGACACGTTCGCGAGCTACTACGCCCACGCCGGGCCGGGCGTGCTCCACATCCGACCGCTGGTCAACACCAAGACCGACGACGGGGTCGAGACGATGCGCTCGATCGCCGACGCGGTGACCGACCTCGTGGTGAAATACGACGGGAGCGTCTCGGGCGAGCACGGCGACGGCCGCGCCCGGACCCAGTGGAACCGCAAGCTCTACGGCGAGCGCCTCTGGCAGTCGTTCCGCGATCTCAAGACCGCGTTCGACCCCGACTGGCTTCTCAACCCCGGGCAGGTGTGTGGCGACGTCGACATGACCGAGAATCTGCGATTCGACCCCGACTACGAGTTCGACGCGCCGTTCGACCCGGCGCTCGACTGGGACAACGAGAACGGCTTTCAGGGGATGGTCGAGCTCTGTCACGGCTGTGCGGGCTGTCGGGGCGAGCAGGAGACCACCGGCGGCGTGATGTGTCCGACTTACCGGGCCGCCGACGAGGAGATCACCTCGACCCGGGGCCGGGCGAACATGCTCCGGCGCGCGATGACCGGCGACCTGCCCGACGAGGAACTGTTCTCCGAGGAGTTCGCCGACGAGGTGCTGGACCTCTGCATCGGCTGTAAGGGCTGTAAACACGACTGTCCGAGCGGGGTCGACATGGCGAAGCTCAAAGCCGAGATCGAACACGAGAACCACCGCCGGGACGGCGTCTCGATCCGCGACCGGCTGTTCGGCGACCCCGAGACGCTGCTGTCGCTGGGGAGCGCGTTCGCGCCCCTCTCGAACTGGGCGACGAAGCTCCCGGGCGCCCGGACGCTCGTCGAGAAGACGGTGGGCATCGCGCGCGACCGGACGCTCCCGTCGTTCGAGCGCGAGACGTTCCGCGAGTGGTTCGCCGACCGCGGCCCGCGGGTCGACCCCGAGGCGGCCGACCGGAAGGCGCTGCTCGTCGCCGACCCCTACACCAACTACAGCCACCCCGAGGTCGGGAAGGCGGCGGTCAGGGCGCTCGAAGCCGCGAACGTCCACGTCCGCGTCCCCGACGACGTCACCGATAGCGGTCGCCCCGCGTTCTCGAAGAGCCTCCTCGACCGGGCGCGCGAGACCGCCCGCGAGAACGTCGCCGCGCTCGCGCCCCGCGTCGCGGACGGCTGGGACGTGGTCGTCGCCGAGCCCTCCGACGCCGTGATGTTCCAGTCGGACTACTTCGACCTGCTCGGCGACGACCCCGCGGTCTCGGGGTCGGACCTCGACGCCGTCGCCGCCAGCGCGTACGGCGTCTGTGAGTATCTCGACGCGTTCGGGCTCGACGAGAACGCCGCGTTCGAGGCCCCCGGCGAGTCGCTTTCCTACCACGGTCACTGCCACCAGAAGGCGACCAAGAAAGACCACCACGCGGTCGGGGTCCTCCGGCGGGCGGGCTACGAGGTGGACCCGCTGGACTCGGGGTGTTGCGGGATGGCCGGGAGCTTCGGCTACGAGGCCGAACACTTCTCGATGAGCGAGGCCATCGGCGAGATCCTGTTCGAGCAGGTCGAGGA
This sequence comes from Halorussus marinus, assembly GCF_004765795.1. Taxonomy (GTDB): domain Archaea; phylum Halobacteriota; class Halobacteria; order Halobacteriales; family Haladaptataceae; genus Halorussus; species Halorussus marinus. Next base: position 277,407 of record NZ_SBIV01000005.1, on the reverse strand, counting down.
CAGCGACGGCGACGTGGTGGTCGCGCCCGGCGCGTCGTGTCGGACCCAGCTCGGCGACCGGGATGGCGACGCCCCCGAGCCGCCCCACCCGATCGAGAAGGTCGCCGAGGCCGTCGCGGAGTGACTCCGCGACCGGCGCCGTCGCGCGCCGGACGGCCGACCGCGGGGCCGGGCTCGGGGTGTTCGAGCGATACAGTTATCCGGACGCCGCCCAATCGCAATCGCGAGCCATGAACCGGAGCGAGCTCGACGAGTTGCTCTCGTCGCTGACGCCCCACGAGTCGGCCGACACCGTGAACACGTACCGGAACACGGTCAGCATCGCGTGTCCGGCCTGCGAGGAGCCGTTCGACGATCTGGTCGTCTGCGAGGGCGAGTACGACAGCCTCGAACTGAGTCAGGTGCTCGACCTCTGCGTGACGACCGCCGACGACGACGTGTTGCTGTTCACCCACCAGCACTGACCGCGTTCGGCCCCGGCCCTCGTCGGATGCGGCCGGCGGTCACGCGCCGTACCGCGCGATCACGTCGTCGAGGTCGGCGTCGATCCGCTCGATCTCGCCGGCCGCCCGCATCGCGCTCGCGGCGTCTTTCAGCCCGTTGCCGGTGAGGACCGCCACCACCGACTCGCCGGCCTCGACGATACCCTTCCGGCGGGCCTTCCGAAGCCCCGCGATCGGGGCCGCTCCCGCGGGCTCGGCGTACAGGCCCTCGGTCCGACCGAGCGTCGCTTCGGCCGCCAGTATCTCCTCGTCGGTCACGAGCACCGAGTCACCGCCGCTGTCTTCGAGCGCCCGGCACGCCTTGACCGTGTTCCGGGGGCGCCCGACCGCGATGCTGTCGGCCACCGTGTCGGCGACTTCGTCGGCGTCGTCGGTCTCGCGGAACGCGTCGTGGATGGCGCTTGCGCCCTCGGCCTGGACGCCGAGCATTTTCGGCGTCTCGGCCACCAGATCGAGCTCCGCGAACTCCCGGAACCCCTTCCAGCCGCCGGCGATCGTACAGCCGTCGCCCATCGAGAAGACGAGCCAGTCGGGACAGTCGCCCCGAGTCTGCTCGGCGAGTTCGTGGCCGACCGTCCGCTTGCCCTCGACCTGAAACGGATTGATCGCGGCGTTGCGGTTGTACCACCCGAACTCCTCGGTCGCGTCGAGCGAGAGGTCGTAGGCCTCGTCGTAGCTTCCCGCGACCCCGAGCACGTCGGCGCCGTAGACGAGCGGCTGGGCGAGCTTTCCCTCCGGGGCGTCCTCGGGGACGAAGATCCGACAGTCGAGCCCCGCCCGGGCGGCGTACCCGCCGAGCGACGCCGCCGCGTTCCCGGTCGACGCGCAGGTGACGACCTCGCGGCCGGCGGCCTTCGCCTTCGTGACCGCGACGCTGGTCGCGCGGTCTTTCAGCACGCCCGTGGGGTTGCGCCCGTCGTCTTTGATCCGCAGGTCGACGCTCAGTTCCGCGCCCAGCCGGGGTGCCTCGAGCAGGTCGGTGCCGCCCTCGCCGAGCGACACCGGGTCGACGTCGTCGGCGACCGGCAAGAACGCGCGATACTTCCACTGGTCGGGAATCGCGCCGTCGAGGTCGGCGTCGAACCGCTCGCGGACGACGTCGTAGTCGTAGGTCACTTCGAGGATCCCGCGGACTCCCTCGTGGTTCGGGCAGGTGTAGACGACCCGTTCGGGGTCGTAGGTCTCGCCGCACAGCGTACATTCGAGCGCCGTGACGTGGTCCATGTGGGACCACTCCGCCTCGCGGGATATAATAGCACGCCCCGATCGCCGCCGGATTCATGACGTTCGACTCCTAAGCACCGCTAATGAGCTCCTCACCGCCGGGGCCGAGCGGAGAACCGCTGTTCGGCAGTAGCCGCCGATACGCCCGCGATCCGTTTCGCTTCCTCTCGGCGTGCGAACGGGCCTACGGGAGCGTCGTGCAGTTCGACCTCGGGCCGCTGAACACCTACCTCCTGACCGACCCCGCCGACGTCGAGCGGGTGCTGGTCTCGGAGGCCGACCAGTTCCGCAAGCCCGACTTCCAGAGCGACGCGCTCGGCGACCTGCTCGGGAAGGGGCTGTTGCTCAGCGAGGGCCAGACGTGGCGGAAACAGCGCCAGCTCGCCAACCCCGCGTTCGACATGGGTCGGCTGATGGGGTTCGCCGACCGGATCGTCGACCACCACGACGACCTGCTCGCCGACTGGGCCGACGGCGCCGGCGTCGACGTCGAACAGGAGATGACGCAGGTGACCCTCGCGGTCATCGTCGACCTGATGCTCGGCACCGACCTCGACGACGAGCGGGTCCGGACCATCCGGGAGTCGCTGGTACCGCTGGGCGCGCGGTTCGAGCCCGACCCCGTCCGGTTCGCCGCCCCGCGGTGGCTACCGATGCCCGGCGACGGCGAGTACGACGCCGCCGTCGGGACGATGGAGTCGGTCATCGACGACATCGTGACCGAGCGACGCGGGACCCACGGCGACGCCGCCGCCGACGAGGGCCCCGACGACCTGCTGTCGATCCTCCTGCGCGCGCAGGATCGGGGCGAGCAGTCGAGCCGCCAGATCCGCGACGAGGTGATGACGATGCTGTTGGCGGGCCACGACACCACCGCGCTGACCCTGACCTACGCGTGGTATCTCCTCTCCCAACACCCCGAGGCCGAGCGCCGGGTCCACGCCGAGGTCGACGAGGTGCTCGGCGACGACCGGCCCACGATAGACGACGTGGGCGACCTCGCGTTCGTCGAGCAGGTGGTCGACGAGTCGATGCGGCTGTACCCGCCGGTGTACACCATGTTCCGCGAGCCGAAGTCGGCCGTCGAACTGGGCGGGTATCGCGTCCCCGAGGACGCCGCGATCATGCTCTCTCAGTGGGCGATGCACCGCTCGGAGCGCTACTGGGACGAACCGGACGCGTTCGACCCCGACCGGTGGGACCGCGACGTCGACCGCCCGCGGTTCGCGTACTTCCCGTTCGGGGGCGGTCCCCGCCACTGCATCGGCAAGCACCTCGCCAAACTCGAGGCCAAGCTCATCCTCGCACGCACCGCCCAGCGGTACAGCCTCGAGTACACCGGCGAGGAGGGTCTCGACCTCCTGCCGTCGCTGACGATGCACCCGCGAAACGGGATGCCGATGCGCGTCCGCGAGCGGTGAGCCCCCGACTGTCGCCCGATCAGTAGTCGCCGAGGACCCCGAGCCGCCGGGCCCGCCGGGTCGCGTACTCGAACACCAGATAGCCAAGCGCCACGTAGCCGACCGCGACCCCGACCAGCACCGCCAGATCGGCCGCGGGGAACTCCCACAGCCGGGTTCCGTCGATCATCGCGCGCTGGAGGAGCGCGCTACCCTGCGCGAGCGGGAGGTACTTCGTCCACCCGAGGTCGAACGCCGGCGCCGAGATGAGCACGATGAACCCGAACTGGAGCAGATTGAGCCAGTTGCCCACCCGCTTGTAGAGGACGGTGATCCCGCCGGCCGCAAAGCCGAGCCCCAGCACCGAGGCGATGCTGAGCACCGTGACCGGGACGACGGTGAGGACGTTCAGTTCGAGGGTGGTCCCGGTGAGCACGAGCATGACCGCCAGAATGATCGCGGAGGTAACGAAGGTCCGGATCACCTTCGCGACGCCCTTGAGGAAGGCGACGGGCGCGAACCCGAACGGCGTCATGACGTGGCGTTCGAGGGTCCCCCACTGGACTTCGCTCCCGATGTCGTTGGAGATGGCGCTGTAGGCGCCGACCGACAGCGTCCAGAGGAAGTATCCGACCACGATCCCCTCGATCGAGTCGGTCAGCGCCCGGCCCGCGAGCATCCGGCCGCCGTAGAACAACAGCCCGAAGAAAAACAGCGAGACCACGATGCCGCCGATCGCGTTCGCGGGGTAGCGCACGAAGATCAGATACTCTCGGTAGAGGACCGCCTTCGCGAGCTGGCGGTAGCCCGCGCGTCGCCGATCGGTCGCGTCGCCGGCCTCGCCCGGGTCGGTGGCGACCGGGTCCGATCGGCGGGCGGTCACGGCTCACCTCCGCCGGCCGCCCCGGCGTCGCCCGTCATCTCGACGAACGCCTCCTCCAGATCGGGCTCGACCGTCTCGACCGAATCCAGCGCCACGTCGCGCTCCCGGAGGTGGGCGGCCAGCGCGTAGAAACCGTCGCTGTCGGTCGCGACCTCGATCTCGGTCTTCTCGCCGACGCGCTCGCGGTCGGTCACCTCGAACCGCTCGCGGACGCCGGCCACCACCTCGTCGGTGAGATCCGGGCTCGCGAGCCGGTAGCCCCGCGTCTCGAAGCCGTCGAGGAGCGCCGGGACGGTGTCGTCGGCGACGATCCGGCCCTCGCTCATGATGATCACTCGGTCACAGACCGCCTCGATGACGTCCATGTCGTGACTGCTGACGACCGCGGTCAGGTCACGCTCGTCGACGATCCGGCGGAGTTCGCGCCGGAGCGTCCGGGAGCTCTCGACGTCGAGGCCAAGCGTCGGCTCGTCGAGAAAGACCACGTCGGCGTCGCTCGCGAGCACGCTGGCGAGCGAGACCTTCTGTTTCATCCCCCGCGAGAGGCTCCGGACCGGCTCGTCGGCCTTCGCCGCGAGGTCGAGCTTCTCAAGCAGTCGGTCGTGGCGGTCGGCGACCGAGTCGGGATCGACCCCGCCGATCGTCGCGAAGTACCGGAGGTTCTCCCGGACGGTGAGCCGCCAGTAGTCGTTGCGTGCGCCCTCCAGCATCGCGTCGACGCGGGCGTAGGCCTCGCGCGGGGCCTCGGCCACGTCGTGGCCGTGAATCCGGACCGTGCCCGCGTCGGGGAGCACCATCCCGAGAATCGACTTGATGGTCGTCGTCTTGCCCGCGCCGTTCGGCCCGAGCAGTCCGACGACAGATCCCGGCTCGATCTCGAACGAGAGGCCGTCGACCGCGGTGACCGCGTCGGGGCCGGTCCCGAACCGCTTGACCAGCCCGTCGACCGCGATCGCGGCCGGCGGCGCGTCGTCGTCGGTCGCGCCGCCGGCCGCGTCGGCTCGACCCGACCCCTCCCGATGTCGCTGGGCAGTCATCACTCGCCGTAGGGGTTTGACGCGTAAAAACACAGCTACCGTCGCCGTCCGGACAGTCGGGCCGGCGCGCTGACGAAGTACTTCGGCGCGGTCGCCGGCGAGGACGCGTACAAGTACCGCGCCATCGAGTGTCGCCAGCGACCCACCCCGGCGTTCGTGACCGACGTCCAGCGCGCGCTGATCGCGACGTTCGACGAGGCTCGCTCGCCCGAGGCGGTCTGCGATCGGCTCGGGCGGGCGCTCGACCGACTCCGAGCCGGCGAGGTCGACCCCGTCGCGCTCGCGCGACCGGGTGGCGTTGGCCGACGAACTCATCCGGGCGGCCGAGAGCGTGCTCTCGCCGGTCGGCTGGCGCGAGCGCCGGATCCGGCGCTATCTGGCCGACCGAACGAACGCGAGCCTCCGGCGGTACGCTGACACCGTGCCCGAGTAGCGCGCGACGATCATCGGCCCGCGAGCGCCGCCGCCCGAGGAGTTTTCCGCGTCGGCGTCGTCCCGGGCAACCGCGCATGGCGACCGACGAACGGTGGTACGACGACGCGGTGTTCTACGCCGTCGACGTCGAGGCGTTCGCAGACGGGAACGGTGACGGCGTCGGCGACTTCCCGGGACTGATCGACCGACTCGACCACCTCGACGCCCTCGGGGTCGACTGCGTGTGGCTCCTCCCGTTCTACCCGTCGCCGAACCGGGACAACGGCTACGACGTGGCCGACTACTACGGCGTCGACGACCGCCACGGCACGCTCGGGGACTTCGTGGCGTTCGTTCGCGCGGCCGACCGTCTGGGGATCCGGGTCCTCGTCGACCTCGTGGTCAACCACACCTCCGACCAGCACCCGTGGTTTCGGCGCGCCCGCGAGGACCCAGACTCGCCGTACCGAGACTACTACGTCTGGGTCGACGACCCGCCCGAGTGGCCCGACCCCGACCGCGGCCCGGTGTTCCCCGGCGAGGAGGACACCGTCTGGAGCTACGACGAGGCGGCCGAGGCGTTCTACTACCACCGGTTCTACCACTTCCAGCCCGACCTCAACGTCGCCAACCCCGACGTGCGCGCGGAGATCCGCAACGTCATGGACTTCTGGCTCCGGCTCGGCGTCGACGGCTTCCGGGTCGACGCCGCCACGCTCATGATCGACAACAAGGGCGGGCTCGAATCGACGCGGCTCGACGACCCTCACGGCGTCATCCGGGACCTGCGGCGGTTCGTCGCGCGCCGGGGCGACGACGCCGTGCTCCTCGCGGAGGCCGACGACGAGCCCGATCGGCTCGCCGACTACTTCGGCGACGGCGACGAGTGCAACGTCCTGCTGAACTTCCTGCTCGACGCGTACCTCGTGGCCGCGCTGGCCGAGCGCCGGGCCGACCCCCTCCGGCGGGTCCTCGACCTCCTCCCGGCGATCCCCGAGGAGGGCCAGTGGGCGAACTTCCTGCGCAACTACGACGAACTCAACCTCGGGCGCCTGCCGACGGCCGATCGGGAGGCCGTCTTCGAGGCGTTCGCGCCCGACGAGGCGATGGGCATCTACGGCCGGGGGATTCGGCGGCGGCTCGCGCCGATGCTCGGCGACCGCGACCGGATCGAACTCGCGTACAGCCTGCTGTTCTCGCTCCCCGGCGCGCCCCTGTTGGTGTACGGCGACGAGATCGGGATGGGAGAGGACCTCTCGTTGCCCGGGCGAGACGCCGTCCGGACGCCGATGCAGTGGGCCGACGAGCCCAACGGCGGCTTCTCGCCGGCCGACGCCGACGACCTCGTCCGGCCGGTGATCGCCGGCGGCGGGTACGGCTACGAGGCGGTCAACGTCGCCGACCAACGTGAGGACCCCGACTCGTTGCTCCGGTGGTTCGGCCGGCTGATCCGGACCCGCCACGCGTGTCCGGCGATCGGCACCGGCGCCTGCGAGGTGCTCGACGTCGACGATCCCGCGGTGTTCGCCCACCGGATCGCCGGCGACGACGGCGCGGTCGTCGCGGTCCACAACCTCGACGACTCGCCGACGGCGGTCTCGATCGCGCTCGACGGCGACCCGACCGTGGCGTTCGGTCGGGACGGAGCGTCGGTCCGGCCGGCCGACGACGCGACCGACGGGAGCGAACGAGCGCGCGCGTGGCGGTTCGACCTCGACGGCTACGGTTACTGCTGGGTGCGCCCCGACTGAGCGTCACTCGCTGGCGCCGAATTCCTCTTCGAGAATCGAGACGTTTCGCTTGTTGGCCTTGAACACCGCGTCGAAGATCGTGCCGATCGCCGGGATCGAGCCGACGGCCGCGTCGACGCCGATGTTGACGAGCATCTTCGCGAGCGTCTCCCGGGAGGCGCCCATCTGGGCGGCCTCGGCGACGATGTACAGCGAGATGGCCGCCGAGACGCTGTCACCGCCGACCGGCAGGATCCCCAGAATCGGGTCGAGTCCGATCTCGTACCCGATCCCCGGGATCTCGAACGCCTCGTCGAGCAGGTCGCTGATCGCTCGGACTCGCTCCATCCCCGGCGGTTCGGCCGCGACCGATACGTCGACCGGCTCTCCGTCGATGTCTGTACCCATACGACGACGTAGCACGTCGGCGGCCAAAAGGTCGCTGGCCCGCCGGCTCGGAGGTGTCGAGGGCGGTCGGCGGGGCGGTCGCTCGGGTGGGCGCTCAGACCTCGCCGTTTACCGCGGCGGCGACGCGGTCGCGGTCGAACAACTGCTCGTCGGCGGGGATTTCGGGGTAGGGCTCGCCGTCGGTGTACCCGGGCCACTCGCCGAACGCCTCGGGGTAGAGCTGTTTGGCGGTCATCTCCAACTGGAAGAGGTTCATGATCGGGCCCTGATACCGCATTCCGTGGGCGTACACGCGGTCGTTCCTGACCGCCGAGAGCTGGCTCCCCACAGGGTGGTCTCGCAAGGTCCGGCGGGCCTCGCTGGTCGCGTACCGCGGGGTCATCCCCCAGAGGTGGAGGATGACGTCCGGGTCGGCCTCGGCCATCGCCTCGTGGCCGACCGTACCCCAGAGATTCGACCACTCCTCGTCGGCGAAGGCGTCGGTCGCGCCGAGCGGCCGGGTGTCCGCGAGCCAGTACCCCGGCTCGTTGAGGTGATAGGTGTAAAACTGGTCCTCGCTCACCGTCACCCGCACGGCGGTCGGCCGGTCGTCCTCGGGCGGGAGCCGCTCTTCGATCGTCGCCAGCAGGTCGGCGTGGACCGATTCGAGCGCCCGATAGCGCTCTCCTTCTCGGAACACCGCGGCGACCTTCTCGAACAGGTCCCACAGGTCGTAGTACTCGTAGACGTCCCGATAGCCCGGCGGCTCGGCCCGGGTCCCGCTGTAGAAGTTCCCGAACCACGGCCCAACGTCCTCGGCGACGTCCTCGACGTCGCTCTCTGCCCAGTTCGAGTCGCTGACGGCGTAGGCGGGGTCGAGGAAGTGGACGTCGCTGTCGAGGTCGTAGAGCTCCTCTTTGTTCAGCCCGTCCGCCAGCGGGTCGACGAGCCCCTCCCACTCGAAGGAGACGCCGTCGAGGTGGTGGTAGTAGTGGTTCATCGTCGTCCCGGACATCTCCGGGACGTAGACCGTGTTGACGGCGTCGCCGTGGCCGAGCGCCACCGCCATGTCGGCGTACTGAGGGAACGCGACGAACGCGCTCTCGGGCGGCGCGTCGAACGTCACCTCGCCCATCGGCGCCATCGTCACCGAGTGAGATTCGTCCGCGGTCGTGGTCGTCTCGTCGGTCGTCGTCTCGGTCGCCTCCGACTCGGTCGCGGTCGACTCAGCGTCCGTCTCGCCCGTACAGCCGGCGAGCAGTCCCGTCCCGAGGAGCGTGGCGCCGCCTTTCAGGTACTCGCGCCGCGTCGCCGGATCCAATCTCGCTCCGTCCATGTTTTAGGCAAACCTAAACAATGGGTTATTCCTTTCGGTACGCCGCGAGCGGACGGGGCCCGCCGACGGCCTGCCGGCGAACCCACCTTTATACGCCCCGCGAGCGACCGTTCGCGCATGGAGTACACCACGCTCGGCGACACGGGGACGACGGTGAGCCGGCTCTGTCTGGGCTGTATGAGCTTCGGATCGAGCGACTGGCGGCCGTGGGTGCTCGACCCCGAGGAGGGCGAAGAGATCATCGACCGCGCGATCGAACTGGGGATCAACTTCTTCGACACCGCCAACATGTACTCGAACGGCGAGAGCGAGCGCGTGCTCGGCGACGCGCTGGAGGGGCGCCGCGAGGAGAACGTCGTCGCCACCAAGGTGTACTTCCAGATGGACGACGACGACCCCAACTCCGGCGGGCTCTCGCGGAAGGCGATCGAACAGGAACTCGACAACTCCCTCGACCGGCTCGGGATGGACGCCGTCGACCTGCTCCAGATCCACCGGCTCGACCACGAGACGCCCATCGAGGAGACGTTGAAGGCGTTAGACGACGCCGTCCGCCGCGGCAAGACCCGGTACGTCGGGGCGTCGTCGATGTGGGCCCACGAGTTCGCCGACGCGTTGCACGCCAGCGATCGGCTCGGGCTCGAACGGTTCGCCACCATGCAGAACCACTACAACCTCGCGTACCGCGAGGAAGAACGCGAGATGCTCCCGCTCTGTGAGAACGAGGGGATCGGGGTGATCCCGTGGAGCCCGCTCGCGCGGGGGTACCTCACCCGGCCCCACGAGGAGATCGACGCGACCACCCGGGGAGACACCGAGGAACACATGTACGAACACCCCTACCGGGAGGGCGGCGGCACGGAGATCAACGAGCGGGTCCAGGAGCTCGCGGCCGACAAGGGGGTCACGATGGCCCAGATCGCGCTGTCGTGGCTCCTCCACAAGGACTGGGTCGACGCGCCGATCGTCGGCACCACCAGCGTCGAGCACCTCGAAGACGCGGTCGAGGCGCTCGACATCGACCTCACGTCGGGCGATCTCGCGTACCTCGAAGAGCCCTACGAGCCCGTTCGGGTGTCGGGCCACGAGTAGCGACGCCGACCGATCGGGTCGACCGCGTTGGCGAATCCTGATACGTCGGGCGCCCCAACGCCTCGGCATGAAGCCACACGCGGACGCGTTTCCGGCGCGAGTCGGCCCGGATTCGCTCTCGGCGCTGTCGGCGACCGTCCCCGCCGGCGACGACCGGCCCGGAATCGAGGTCGAGGCCCCCTACTCGGGCGCGCCGATCGGCGAGATCCCGGCCTGCTCGCGCGCGGACGTCGACGCGGCGGTCGAGCGCGCTCGCGACGCCCAGCCGTCGTGGGCCGACCGCTCGGCGGCCGAGCGCGCCGAGGTCGTCTCGCGGTTCCACGACCTCGTGCTGGATCGCCGGGACGAACTGCTCGACGTGATCCAACTCGAAAGCGCCAAGGCCCGGATCGACGCCTTCGAGGAGGTCGCTGACGTGGCCTCGACCGCGCGCCACTACGCCGACCGGGCGCCCGAGTACCTCGCGTCCGAGCGCCGGAAGGGCGCCTTTCCGCTGATGACTCGCACCGTCGAGCACCGCCGTCCGGTCGGGGTGGTCGGCGTCGTCTCGCCGTGGAACTACCCCCTCACGCTCGCGGTGTCGGACGCGATCCCCGCACTGCTCGCGGGCAACGCGGTCGTCCTCAAGCCCGCGAGCGAGACGCCGTTCGCCGCGCTGTCGATCCGCGATCTGCTCCGGACGGCGGGCGTCCCCGAGGCCGCCTTCGAGGTGGTGACCGGCACCGGGAGCGAGGCCGGCGGGGCGCTCGTCGACGCGGTCGACTACGTCTGTTTCACCGGTAGCACCGAGACCGGCAGGGCGGTCGCGCGCCGGGCGGGCGAGAACCTCGTCGACTGCTCGCTCGAACTCGGCGGCAAGAACCCCCTCCTCGTGCTCGGCGACGCCGACCTCGACGCGGCCGCGGCGGGGGCGGTCAGGGGGTGTTTCGCGAACGCCGGCCAGCTCTGTCTCTCCATGGAGCGCCTCTACGTCCACCGCGACGTGCGCGACCCGTTCCTCGATCGGTTCGTCCGGCGGACCCGCGCGCTCGACCTCGCGGCGGGCTACGACTGGACGCCGGACGTGGGCAGTCTCGTCGGGTCGGATCAGCTGGAAAAAGTCGAGGCCCACGTCGACGACGCCGTCGAGAAGGGCGCCGACGTGGTCACCGGCGGCCGGGCGCGCCCCGATATCGGGCCGTACTTCTACGAGCCGACGGTGCTGACCGGGGTGACCGAGGAGATGGCCCTCGCCCGCGAGGAGACGTTCGGGCCGGTGGTCGCGGTCACGGCGGTCGACTCGGCCGACGAGGCGATCGAGCGCGCCAACGACTCCGAGTACGGGCTCAACGCGAGCGTCTGGACCGAGGACGCCGAGCGCGGCCGGCGGCTGGCCCGCCGGATCGACTGCGGGACGGTCAACGTCAACGACGCCTACGCCGCGGCGTGGGCCTCGACCGACGCCCCGATGGGCGGGATGAAGGACTCGGGACTCGGTCGACGCCACGGTCGGCAGGGCCTGCTCCGGTACACCGAGTCCCAGACGGTCGCCGAACAGCGCGCCGGGTCGCTCCACCCGCCCGAGGGCGTCCCCAAGGGGTGGTACGCCAAGGGGATGACGCTGGCGCTCCGGGCGATGGCGCGCCTGCCGGGGGTCCGGTGATGGGGTCGGTTTTCCTCACGGGCTTCCCGGGGTTTCTGGGCTCGGCGCTAGTCGAGCGCCTCCTCGATCGGTTCCCCGCGGACGCCCGGATTCGGTGTCTGGTCCAGCCGAAGTACCGCGCCGCCGCCGAGTCCCGGGCGGTCGAGATCGCCGGCGACGACGTCGACCGGATCGACCTCCACGAGGGCGACGTTACCGACCCGGACCTCGGGCTCGGCGACGACTACGAGGACCTCCGAGCCGACGCGACCGAGGTGTACCACCTCGCGGCGGTGTACGACCTCGGGGTCGCCCGCGAGGTCGGGATGGCGGTCAACGTCGCGGGGACCCGGCACGTCCTCGACTTCGCCGAGGGCGTTCCGGATCTGGATGGGTTCCACTACGTCAGCACCTGCTACGTCAGCGGCCGCCACGACGGCGTGTTCACCCACGAGGACCTCGACGTGGGCCAGTCGTTCAACAACCGCTACGAGGAGACCAAGTACCTCGCGGAGGTCGAGGTCCAGCGCCGGATGGACGAGGGGCTCCCGGCGACGGTCTACCGCCCGGCGATCACCGTCGGCGACAGCCGGACCGGCGCGACCCAAAAGTACGACGGGCCGTACAACGTCTTGAGACTGCTAGCGCGCCAGCCCCGCCTCGCGGTGGTGCCGCGGTTCGGCGACCTCGACGCCGCGGAGGTGAACGTCGTCCCGCGAGACTTCGTGATCGACGCGATCGACCACCTGAGCGCCCGCGAGGACTCGGCGGGCGAGGTGTACCAGCTCTGTGACCCGAATCCGCCGACGGCCGGCGGGATGCTCCGGGCGTTCGGCTCGGCGCTCGACAAACGCGTCCTCACGGTGCCGGCTTCCCGGCGGGTCGCCCGCCGGGCGCTCGACTCGCTCCCGGGGGTCGCCGACGCGCTGGGCGTCGAACCCGCGGTGCTCGATTACTTCGTCCACCCGACGAGCTACACCGCCGCGAACGCGATCCGGGACCTCCGGGGATCGGGGGTCGCGTGCCCGCCGTTCGAGAGCTACGTCGAGGAACTGGTGGCGTACTTCCGCGAACACCCGTCGGTCTCGGCCGAGGCGATGGTCTGAGTCGCCGGCGGTCGCACCGTCGGCTCCGGGGATCGCCGACTCGCAGAATCGGGCGTCGGGCGGGCGGCCGGCTACGCTTCGACCTCGTCCCACTCGGACGCGTCGTCGTCTTTCAGCAGTTCTGGCTTCCCGAGCGGGAGCGATCCGAACAGGGCGTAGTGGACCGCGAACCCGACCGCGAGCAGTCCGACGAGACCGTACAGGCCGCGTTTGAGCGTGGAGGCCATACTCGAATCTACGCGCTACGGGCAAATGAGGACACCGATTCGGCCGACCCGCGCGTGCGACCGAAACCATTTGGGAGCCTCTCCCGTACTCGCACGCATGTCCGACGACGACACCGCTCTCCAGCGAGCGAGCGACGCGCTCACCGAGGCCCGCGAGACGACCGACGACCCGGCGGCGAGCGAGCGGTTGGCGACCTACGCCGAGCAGGTCGAGTCGATGGCCGCGGCCGCCCGGGGCCCGGACCACGGCCGACTGGCGCGCTTCGAGCACGGCCTGCACGACGTTCGCGAGGGCCTCGACGCCGAGGCGGCGTCGCTGGTCGACGAGGCACTCGCGCGCGTCAGGGCGTACCGCGAGACCGTCGAGGGCGTATAGCGGTCCGGGGTCGTCCGGCCCCGGGGCGGCGACTGCCCGAGGCCGAACTATCAGATTCGCTACAATCGAGAACCACGCGGCGGGGCGGCGCCGTCACGGAAACTACCCCCGGCTTCGAAGGTTTCATTATCCATTATGACAACCTGTCGGTGTGTCTTTCGTACCCGGCGTCCCGACCTGGGTCCTGCTCGCGGTCTCGGTGCTGAATCTGGGACTCGCGACCATCGCCGTTCGGCGTCGCGAGGTCCGGGGGGCGATCCCGTTCGCGGCGATCCTCGTCTGCGTCTCGCTGTACGCGCTGGGCAACGCCGTCCGGGCGGGCAGCACGACTCTCGCGACCTACCGGATCGGCTCTCTCATCAACTACGTCGGCTTTCTCGGGCTCCCGCCGACGCAGTTGTGGTTCGTGCTCGGGTATTCGGGGCGCGACTCGCTTCTCGACCGGCGGTTCGCCGCCCTCCTGCTCGTCGAACCGCTCGTCGTCTTCGCGGTCGTCCTGACCGCGCCGGCCCACGACCTGATGTGGACCCTCGACGGGTTCACGCGAGCGGCGCCGCTCGCGATCGCCGACCGCACGAACGGCCCGGTGTTCTGGCTCAACCTCGCGTACACGTACGGGATGATACTCGCGAGCTACTTCCTCCTCGCGCTCGTCGGGATCAGACGCCACCGCCGGTATCGGGTCCAGGTCGGGCTGATGCTGATCGGCGGGCTCGTGCCGCTGGTGTCGAGCCTGCTCCTCGTGTTCGGGTTCGCGCCGCTCGATGCGCTCGACCTCTGGATGCTCGACGTCGCACCCCGGGGGTCGGCGGACCCGACGTCGTTCGCGTTTACGGTCTCCGGCATCGTCTTCGTGATCGCGCTGTTCCGGTTCGACCTCCTCGATCTGATGCCCGTCGCGAGACACACGCTCGTCGACGAAATCACAGACCCGATCTTCGTCGTCGATCTCGACGGACGGCTCGTCGACGTGAACCCGGCCGCGACCGACCTGCTCGACGCCGAGGAGGCCGCGATCGGCCGGCCCGCTTCGGAGGTCGTCCCGTCGTACGGCTCGGTCGCGGACGACGGGAGCGGGTCGGGCTCGGACGTGGTCGTCGAGACCGACGACGGCGAACGCTACTTCGACTCCAGCCGAACCACGCTGACCGACCGGGCCGGGTCGGCGGTCGGATCGCTGCTCATCTATCGCGACGTGACCGACCGCCACATCGTCGAGGAGCGGTTCCAGCGACTCATCGAGCGGTCCTCGGACCTCGTGACCGTGCTGGACGAAGACGGCACCATCACGTACGTCAGTCCGTCGGTCGAGAAGGTGCTCGGCTACGAGCCCGAGGAGCTGATCGGCGTGAACCTCGTCGAGCACGTCCACCCCGACGACCGGGAGGACATCCTCGCCGAACTGTCCGAGCACGTCGACGACTACAGCTACGCGGGGAGCCACGCCGCGAGGATCCTCGACGCGGCCGGCGACTGGCGGATCATGGAGGCCCGCGCGGCGAACTTGCTCGACGACCCGTACGTCGAGGGGATCGTCCTCAACTCCCGAGACGTGACCGAGCGCCGGCGGCGCGAACGCCGACTGGAACACCAGAACGAGCGCCTCGACCGGTTCGCCGGCATCGTCGCCCACGACCTCCGGAACCCCCTGAACGTCGCGATCGGCCGGGCCGACCTCCTCGAGGCGAGCATCGACGACGAGCACGCGGAGTCGGTCGAAAACGTCAGCCACCAGCTCGAACGGATGGAGGCGATCATCGAGGACGCCCTCACGCTGGCCCGGTCGGGCGAGACGATCACCGAGACCACCGAAATCAGGCTCGAAACCGTCGCCCGCGACGCCTGGGAGAGCGTCGACACCGGCGAGGGGATCCCCGAAGACGAGCGCGAGAAGGTGCTCGAACAGGGGTACACCACCAATCAGGAAGGGACAGGTTTCGGTCTCGCCATCGTCGAAGACATCGTCAGAGCCCACGGCTGGCGGCTCTCGGTCGCGGAAAGCGACGAGGGCGGCGCCCGGTTCGAGGTCGAGTGTTACGAGACGCCGGTCGAGAAGCAACCCGGCGCGGTGTGAGCGTCGACCGCCGTCGCGTGCGGCCGTCGTAGCAGTCGGTGACGGCTACGCGACCGGCCGGAGCGACGCGCTGAAGTGGCGGAGCTCGGCCATCTCGGGCTCGTCGACGATTTCGAGGCCGGAGATCTCGCCGGCGTCGCGGCGCTCGGCGACCGCCCCGAACGTCTCGGCGACGTGTTCGAGGTGGTCGGCGCCGTAGGTCCGCCGGGGCAGGGCCAGCCGGACGAGTTCGGGGCGGTCGGTGTCGGGGAACGCGAGGCTCCCGAGTTCGACCGCGCGTACGCCGCCCTCCCGGTAGAGTTCACAGACCAGCGCCTGCCCGGGGAACCGCTCGGCGGGAATCTCGGGCAGGAAGGCCCCGGCGTCGACGTACACCGCGTGGCCGCCGGTCGGTCGGACGACCGGCACGTCCCTGTCGGCCAGCATGTCGCCCAGCCGCCGGACCTGCCCGATGCGGTCGTCGAGGTACGACGATTCGACGGCCTCTCGGAGCCCGACCGCCATCGCGGCCACGTCCCGGCCAGCCATCCCGCCGTAGGTGGTAAAGCCCTCGTAGAGGATCGCCCGCTCGCGGGCGCGTTCGAAGAGGTCGTCGTCGCCCGGTCGCAGGCCGACGAACCCGCCGACGTTGACCAGTCCGTCTTTCTTGCCGCTCATGACGACAGCGTCGGCGTACGAGAGTTGCTCGCGCGCGATCTCGGCGATCGAGGCGTCGGCGAACTCGGGTTCGCGCTCTCGGACGAAGTAGGCGTTCTCGGCGAACCGGCAGGCGTCGACGACGAGCGTCGCGTCGAGGTCGTCGGCCGCGTCGCGGGCCGCCCGGAGGTTCTCGACGCTCACCGGCTGGCCCGCCAGCGAGTTGTTGGTGATCGTCACGACGATCGCGGGGATCCGGTCGGCGCCGACGTCGTCGGCGAGATCCCGGACCTTCCCCACGTCGAGGTTCCCCGCGAACGTTCGGTCGCCCGAGAGCGCGCCCTCGACCGGACAGTCGACTGGCTCGGCGCCCGCGTTCGCGATGTGGGCCCGCGTGGTGTCGAAGTGGGTGTTGTTCGGGACGTAGTCGCCCTCCGAGACCAGCGCGCCGTAGAGGACGTTCTCGGCGCCCCGGCCCTGATGGGCGGGGAGGATGCGATCGAAGCCCATCACGTCCGAGACCGCCGCTTCCAGTTCGTCGAAGCTCTCGGAGCCGGCGTACGCCTCGTCGCCCCGCATCATCGCGGCCCACTGGTCCTGGCTCATCGTTCCCGTCCCGCTGTCGGTCAGCAGGTCGACGAACACGTCGGCCGAGTCGAGTTCGAAGGCGTTGTACCCTGCTCGTTCGAGGTTGGCCGCCCGCTCCTCGCGGTCGGGGAGTCGGATCGGCGCGACGACTTTCGACTTGTAGGCTCGCATGGTCGGACCGTCGGCGCCCCGCGACATATCGCTGTCGCGACAGTTCGGGGGGATGGTGGCCGCTCGCGGGGGATTCGGGACGGAACTGCACAGCGACGGACGAGGCTGTCGGCGGGCCGCTCGGAACGCCGTTTGCGTTTACGTAAACGAAAATGGGTGGTCCAGCCACGCCGGCTTCGCCGGATCGGCGCGGCTCTACCCCCGCCGGATCGGGGTCGTCATGCAGTGGATGCCGCCGGCGCCGTTGGTGAGCGCGTCCCGGGGCAGGCCCTCGCCGTCGGGCAACACCGTCACGCCCACCTCCTTCATCGCCTCGATCGTGGGGTTGTCCTCCGGGCGGTACGCGCCGTCCTCGTCGGGTTCGTACAGCGGGACGACGACGCCGTCGTCGACCGCGAGGAAGTTGGTCGGCCAGCGTTCGCCCCACGAGACGTCGATCACGTCGAACCCCTTCTCGTCGCGGACGTATTCGAGGGTGTTCGTCGAGTGGTCGAACTCGTAGCCGTCGCCGCGTCTCGCGTACACGTCGACCTCGGCCGCCCGCGCGAGGTCCTCGTCGAGGATCGCCAGCCCCTCGGCGGCGATGTTGAACCACCCGAGCAGGTGCATTACCCGCGAGCCGGCGTCGTGCTTTTCGCGGAGCCGGCGGTCGGCCTCTAGTGGCGCCCGCACCAGCCCGAACTCCTCGTAGCCCACGGCGCCGTCCGCCATGAGGCGCTCGCCCGCGCCGTAGCTCGTTCGAATCACCTTCTCCTCGCCGTCGACCTCCGCGGAGACGCCGAGCAACGCGAACTCGCCGGCGGGCATGAACTCCCCGCCCTCGACGGGCTCGCCCGTCATCTCGTAGTGGATGTCGGCGCCGACGCCGTCCCACGCCTCCCGGACGATGGGGATCTCGGGCCGGCGGACCGGCTCGTACATCTCACAGAGTATCGGGCCGCGGTCGCCGAGGATGGTGGTGTCGCGCTGGAAGTAGACGTTCGAGATCGGCCGGTCGATCCGCAGTGAGGTCGCGGGACTGCGGTCGCGGTCGGCGGCGCCGCCCGGCACGCCGTCGCCGGACGCGCCGGTCTCGGCGTGGGGCTCCATCGTGACCCGCGCGAGCGCGAGCTGGAGCTTCTCGCGGGCGTCGAACGACGACAGGACGCCCTCGACGTCGCCCGGCTCCTCGCCGTCGTCGGTCCGGACCGACACCGACTCGCGGACGAGGTCCTCGAGCGCGTCGGCGGCCGCGAGGTCGTCCGCGAGCTGGTGGACCTCCACGCCGGCGTCCTCCAGCGTGGCGACGATGCGCTCGTGCTCGGCCCGGGCCTGATCCGGCGGGACGTGGTTCTCGAAGAGGTTCGGTCCCGGGTCGAGGCTCCCGCTCCACAGTTCGATGCCGGGAGTGTGGACCCGGACGGACTCTAGGGGCTCCCACTCGGCGCGCACGGCGTTGTCGGTCATCGAGTCGGGGGTCTCCCGCGGCCGACTAATAGCTGTCGGGCCGACAGGTCGCGGCCGTCGGATCGACGCGGCGCCGGCTTGCCGGTCCCGCGACACTGATTACCCGTGGCTCCGTGGGCCTGCGCATGAACGTCGACAGCGAGCGACTCCGCGCCGACATCGAAGCCAACGCCGAGTTCGGCGACATCGACGCCGAGGAGGGCCGGGGCCGGACGGTCCTGACGGGGACCGAACCGAACCGCCGGGCCCGCGAGCACTTCGTCGAGCGACTCGAAGACGCCGGGCTGGACGTCCGGATCGACGCGGTCGGAAACGTCTCGGGGCGGTGGACCCCCGACAGCGCCGACCCCGACGCCGCGCCGGTCGCGGCCGGGAGCCACCTCGACTCGGTGCCCGAAGGCGGCATCTTCGACGGGCCGCTCGGCGTGTACGCCGCGCTCGAATCGGTCCGGGCGATGCAGGACGCCGGCCTCGACCCCGAGCGACCGATCGAGGTCGTCTCGTTCACCGAGGAGGAGGGCCAGCAGTTCGCGGGCGGACTGCTCGGCTCGTCGGTCGCGGTCGGCGACCGGTCGGTCGAGGAAGCGCTCGCGCTCGAAAACGACGCGGGGACCACGCTTGAGTCTGCGCTGGACTCGATGGGCTTTCGGGGCGAGGGCCGCCTCGACGCCCGCGAGTGGGACGCGTGGTTCGAACTCCACGTCGAGCAGAGCGAGCGCCTCGAAGACGCCGGCGTCCCGGCGGGCGTCGTGACCGCCATCACGGGCATCACCCACTGCGAGGTGACGATCCGGGGCGAGGCCGACCACGCCGGCGCGACCCCGATGGACGACCGGACCGACGCGCTGGCAGCCGCGAGCGAGTTCGTCCTCGACGTAGAGCGGGCCGCCAACGAGGTCGTCGCCGACGCCAGCGACACCGCGGTCGGAACGGTCGGCAAGCTCGACGTCCGGCCGAACGCGACCAACGTCGTCCCCGGACGGGTCGAGACGGGCGTCGACGTCCGGGACGTCGAGTACGAGTCGATGGAGGAGATCGTCGCCCGCGCGCGCCGGAGCCTCGCGCGCCTCGAACGCGAACGCGGGGTCGAGACCGACTTCGACCGGCCGTTCGACCTCGAACCCTCGCCGATGACCGAGCGCACCCGGCGGGCGGCCCACGAGGCCGGCGACCGGGCGGGTATCGAGACGATGGACCTCCACTCCGGGGCGGCCCACGACACCCAGCGCATCGCGGGCGTGACCGACGCGTCGCTCCTCTTTGCGCCCTCCCGGGACGGTATCTCGCACAACCCCCGAGAGTGGACCGACTGGGACGACTGCGCCGCCGCGACGCGGGTGATGGCGGGCGCGCTCGCCGATCTGGCGGGCGCTCGGTGAGGACGGGGCCGATAAGCCGGGCTTACGTCCGCAGTTGTCGGGCGTTACGCGGGTGAAACGCTCAGAACGGTTTGGTTCGTTTATCCGGCGTCGCACCGACTGTCCGGCCGAGAATGTCACGAAACGAGACGCTCGGCGCCGTCGCGGTCGCACTGCTCGTCGCGCTGGCCGGGCTGGCCGGGCTCGCCGTCGGGGCCGACGGCGTCGCAGAATCGAACGACGGAGCGCCGCTCGCCCAGGAGACGACGACCGCCGGAACGACGACCGACGCGTCCGACGATTCTCCCACCGGGACCGCGTCGGTCGCGTTCGGCGATCAGACCTCGAACGGATCGACGGTAGTCGTCGACGAGGCGAACCTCTCTTCGGGCGGATTCGTCGTGCTCTACTCGCAGGGGGGCACCGTGCTGGGCAACTCCTCGTACCTCGATCCCGGGACGAGCCAGAACGTGACGGTCGACCTCTCCGAGCCGCTGAACGGCTCGCAGGTCGTCGTCGCGGTCCCGCACATGGACACCAACGAAAACGAGACGTTCGACTTCAACACGAGCGCCGCCCAGGAGGCCGCCACCACGATCGAGGAGGGCGGAGACGTCTCGGTGACCAACGTCACCGACGCTCCGTACACCCAGAACGATCTCCCGGTGAGCGCCATCGCGTTCGTCACCGTCGAGGCCGACGCCACCGAGACCACGGCCGCCGATCGGTCGGCGGTCCGGCCGTAGCCGGCTCGGACGAGTCCGCCCCGACGCCAACGGTTAACTGCCTCTCGTGCGTTCGATTCGCCATGTTCGAGCTACTGCCCGACGAGACCGAGCGGTTCGTGACCGCGATGGTCGGCGACCGCGACGAGACCCTCGCCGAGATGGCGGCCCACGGCGACGAGATCGGCTTCCCGACCGTGGGACCGGAGGTGGGCGCGTTCCTCCGGCTCGCGGCCCAGATGGTCGACGCCCGACGGATCTTCGAGTTCGGCTCGGGGTTCGGCTACTCGGCGTACTGGTTCGCCGAGGCCCTGCCCGCCGACGGCGAGATCGTGCTGACCGAACACGACGACGACGAGCTCGAATCGGCCCGCGAGTACCTCGAACGCGGCGGCTACGCCGACCGCGCGGCCTTCGAGTCGGGCGACGCCCTCGACACCGTCGAGCGCTACGACGGCCCGTTCGACGTGGTGCTGATCGACTGCCACAAGAGCGGCTACCCCGACGCCCTCGACGCGGTCCGGGAGAAAGTCGCCGACGGCGGCGTGGTGATCGCCGACAACGCGATGGAGAGCGGCGCGCAGGACTTCGAGGCGATCCTCGACGCCGTCGAAGGCGCCGACCAAGCGGCCCTCGACGCCGATACCCGCGGGGTCGCCGACTACCTCCTCGAGGTGCGGGACAGCGACGACTTCGAGACCGCGGCGGTCCCGCTCGGACAGGGACTGACGGTCAGCTACAAGCGGGCGTGACGCTCGGAAACGAGACAGATGTCCGAGCAGTTCGGCACAATAAGATATTTGGGGTACTCGGCGCAACGGCGTGATGAACGGTCCCCGCCGTTCCTCCGCTGCGGGCGACCGCCTCAAAGATGTCTCACACGCCCTCCAGACCGTCCGGCCATCCCGATCTCACGCCCTCGATCGACGCCAGTTCGGAGGGGATCCTGGCGCGATGAGCCTCGGCGGCATGCTCTCGTCGGCGTTCTTGCGGCCGCTTGGCCTCGCCGCGCTGGCCGCCGCTGTTCCCCTCTTGCTCTTGTATCTCCGCAAGCCCGACCCCACCAGAGTCGCGTTTCCCGCCGTCGAATTCCTGCTGGGCGACCGCGAGGAGCGGCGGTCGCGGCCGGCGTTCCGCCGCTTCCGTCGCAACGCGGTGCTAGTCATTCAACTGTTCGCGATCGGCGCGCTCGCGGTGACGCTCGCGGCGCCGTACGTCCCGGTCTCGGAGCAACGGACCGTCGAAGAGACCGTCCTCGTCGTCGACCGGAGCGCGAGCATGGCGACCCAGTCCGAGGGCGCGACCAGATTCGACCGGGCGGTCGACGCCGCGAGAGACGACGTCTCGGCGGAGACCTCAGTAGTCCTCTCGGGGGCCGCGACCGAGATCACCGTCCGGCGGGCGCCCGCCACAGCGGCTCGAGAAGCGCTTGGCGACCTCGCCGTCACGGGCGCGCCCGGCGACCTCTCGGAAGCGATCGAACGCGCGGTCGCGGTCGCGGGCGAGGACGCCCGCATCGTGGTCGTGAGCGACTTCGCCGACGCGGGCTGGCGGACCGCGGTGTCGGCGGCCCGCGCTCGGGGTTACTCGGTCGACCTCCGCCAGTTCGACGGCGGCGGGTCGACCAACGTCGGTGTCGTCGACCGGTCGTTTGCCGACGGGGCGATGTCGGTGCGAATCCGGAACTTCGGCGACTCGCGGACCGAGCGCCGCATCGAACTCGGCGACGCCTCGCGCTCGCTGACCCTCGCGCCCGGTGACGCGGCCGAGATCGCGCTCCCGGTTCCGGTGGGCGGCGGACGACTCCGGCTCGCGCCGAGTGACGACTTCGCGCTCGACGACTCGGTTCCGATCGCGGCGCCAGACGATCCCGAGATCGACGTACTGGTCGTGACCAACCGCGAGCGCCGTCCGCTGGTGGCCGCGCTCTCGGTGATCCGTGGCACCGACGTGACGGTCACGCGCCCGCCGGCATCGGTGTCGGGCGAGTACGACGCGGTGGTGTTCAGCGTGGTCGAACCGGGCCGGCTCCTCGACGGCACGCTCCGGGTCGCTCGCGAGACGCTCTCGCGGGGCGGCGGCGTCGTAATACAGGCTCAGCCGAACCTCTCGGCCGTCGGTTACGGCGATCTGCTCCCGATCGAACCGAATGGAACCGCGACCGACCCCGCGGTCGGTCGGGCCGCCGAGAGTCGCCTCACCGAGGGCGTGACGTTCCCTGCCCCCGAATCGTACGTGACGGCCGACCTCCGGGCCGGGCGGGCGCTCCTCCGGACGGCTAACGGTACGCCGCTGCTCGCAACCGCGAGTATCGACGGCGGACGGGTGCTCTACTACGGCTATCCCGCAAACGGCTCGGCGTTCGCGCACAACTACCGGTATCCGGTGTTCTGGAAGCGCGCGCTCTTCGATCTCACCGGCCGACGGCCCCTCGCCGACCTGAACCGCGAAACCGGCGACAGGCTCCAGTTCGAATCGGTGACGACCGTCGGGACGCCCACCGGAACGATCGAGGCCGAGTCGGTCACGCTCCGGCGGGTCGGCGTCTACGCGGCCGGCGGGGAGCGCTACGCCGCATCGCTGGCGAGCCGCGCGGAGTCGAATGTGAGTGCGCCGCCGGTTTCGGGCGGCTCGCCGGGCGCGGGTACGGAAACCGAGTCCCGGACCGTACCGCTCGAACTCACGCCGGTCGCGGCCGGAATCGCCGCGCTGGCGGCGCTCGCCGAGCTCGCGTTCCTACGCTATCGAGGTGATCTGTGATGCTTCCAGGAACCGACGCATCGGTCTCGTTTGCCCGTCCCGCCGTCCTGGCGGGGCTGCCGATCGCGGTGGCCGCCCTCTGGATCCTGATCTTTCACCGGCGAGACGGCGACGCCGGCCGGCGCGCTCGCGCCGTCCTGTTTGCGACCCGGTTCGCGGTCGTCGCGTGCCTCGTGGTCGCCGCCGCCGGACCGGTGGCGGTCACGACCGCGCGCACGCCAAGCGACCCGCGGGTCACGCTGATCGAGGACGAGTCGATCAGCATGGAGGTCTACGAGTCGGTCGCCGACGACCTCGCGGCCGGTATCGAAGCGGAAGGCGTCGCTGTCGAGCGGGTGGCGGTCGGCGCCGGGAACCGATCGCGGCTCGGCGACGGACTGCTCGCCAACCTCCGATCGAACGGAAGCGTCCTCGTTGTCTCGGACGGGCAGGTGACCGGCGGCGCGTCGATCGGCCGGGCGGCCGACCTCGCCCGGTCACTGAACGCGACTGTCAACCGGGTCTCGCTCTCGTCCGCCCGGAGCGACGCCAGAATCTCGGTTTCGGGACCCGCGAAGGCGAGCGTCGGGGTCGAAACCGAGTTCGGCGTCCGGGTCGCGGGCGTCGAATCGGTGCCCGACGGCGTCGAGGTGACAGTGACCGTCGACGGCTCGACGGTCGCGAGTCGGGCGGTCCCCGACGACGGGACGGTCGCGGTCTCGCACACCTTCTCGTCGGTCGGCCCCCACCGGGTGACCGCCCAGCTCTCGGGGGAGGACGCGTTCGCGGTCAACGACGTCTCTCGCCGGACCGTCCGGGCGGTCGAACAGCCGGAGGTGCTCTACGTTGCTCGCGGGGACTACGCTCTCGAATCGTCGCTTCGGGAGCTGTACGACGTGACTCGCGCTGAATCGGTGCCAGAGGATCTCGACGACTACTACGCAGTCGTCGTTCAGGACGTGGCGGCCGACGATCTCGGGGCGGTCAGTGCGCTCCAGGACCACGTCATCGACGGCGGCGGTCTGGTGGTCGCCGGCGGCGAGAACGCCTTCGAGAAGGGGGGCTACGAGAACTCTCGGCTCTCGTCGCTGCTCCCGGTGCGGGTCGGCGGCTCGACCGGCCGGAAGTCGAACGTCGCGCTCGCGGTCGACGTCTCGGGGAGCGCCGAGTCCGGGATGTCCGTCCAGAAGGCACTGGCGCTCGACGTGCTCGCCCAGCTCGGGGACCGCAACCGGGTCGGGCTAGTCGGGTTCAACGAAAACGCCTACCGGGTGGCCGACCTCGCGGCGCTCGGCGACTCGCGGGGTGACCTGAAGACCAAAATCCGGCGCCTCGAAAGTGGCGGCGGCACCGACCTCTCGGCCGGTCTGCTCGGGGCGGCTGAGACGCTGGGCGAGGGGGGCGGCACCGTGGTCCTGCTCAGCGACGGCCGGGACGACCCTCAGTCGTCGCTCGCCGCGGCCGACCGCCTCGCCGAGCGCGACGTTCGGGTCGTGACGGTCGGGGTCGGGAGCCTGAACGCCGAGGTGCTCCGGGGAATCGCCGAGCGGACCGGCGGGTCGTACCTTCCGGCCGACGAGACCGACCGGCTCCGGGTCCGGTTTGGCGGCCCCGATCGCCAGTACAGCGGCGACGGCGCGGTCGTCGTCGACGACGGTCACTTCGTCACCCGCGGGATCGACCTCGCGGCCTCGCTTCCGGGTGCCAACGACGTCGGCGTCAAGTCCGGCGCCGACCTGCTGGTCGCCACCGGATCCGGCGCGCCCGCGCTCGCGACGTGGCGGTTTGGCCTCGGACGAGTCGCCACGATCACCGCCTACGGCGCTGATGGGGGACTCGGGGACCTCCTGACTCGCCCGGACTCGCGGTTGATCTCGCAGTCGGTGAACTGGGCGATCGGAGATCCCCGCCGGAAAGAGACCGGGATCGTGGCGGCGCCCGACACCCGAGTCGGCGAGCCCACCACGATCGTCTACGCGGGCGAGCGCCGGCCCACCGTCGACGGTTTGTCGTTCTCGGCGGTCGGCGACGCACGGTACGAGGCCCGGACGGTCCCCACCGAGCCGGGCTTCCGGGAGGTGCTCGGCAGTTCGTACGCGGTCGACTACCGCGCGGAGTACACCGCCCTCGGTGTTTCTCCGGAACTGGAACGGGCGGTCGAACGAACGGGCGGCCGGACGTTCCAACCCGACCAGCCAGCCGCCGTCGCGTCGGCGGTCGCGCGCCAGACGACCCATCGCCGGGAAATCCAGCGGCCGTGGGACTGGGCGTTCGTCTTCGCGGCGCTGGTCGTCTACGTCGCCGAGGTCTGTGCCCGGCGGCTCCGTCGCCACCGCGGTCAGGGAGTGATACCATGAGCCAGATCGGAACCACGATCAACGTCGCGCTGGCCCTGTTCGTCGGACTGTCGGGGATCGGCCTCGTCGGCACGACGCTGTACTATCAGGAGTCCGTGGAGGAGTTGCGCTCGCAAAACCAGGCGCTCGCCGACCGCGGCGAGCGACTGGAATCGGAGCTCGCCGACCGCGACCGCCGGATCGAGGAGCTCAACGAGACGCTCGCGGCGCTCAACGAGTCGCTCCAGACCCGACGCTCGGACGTCGCGGCGGTCTCCGACCGGCTCCGGAAGACCGAGCGCGAACTCAACGCTACGCGCCGCGAGCTAAACGAGACCGAGCGAGAACTCGGGCGCGCGAACGACCGGGTCGAAGCGCTGCGCGAGCGGGTTGCCGAACTCGAAACCCGTCGCGACGAGCTCGAAGCCCGTAAGACGGAACTGGAAGCCGAGCTCGAACGCGCCCGCGAGCTCGGTGACGAACTCAACGAGACCCTCGACCGTCGGGCGGAGTTGCTGGAACGGAAAAACGAGACGCTGGCCGACCGGAAGCGACTGCTCGACAAGAAGAACCGGACGATCGAACGGCTCCGCGAGCGGATCGCGGCACTCGAAGGCGACTCGGAGGTCCAATGAGCCAAGAGAGTCCCGACGAGGTTCGACGGGCGCTCGCGGCCGTCCGTCGCGAGCAGTACAAGGCCGCGTTCGTCCACGCGAGCCTCGAAGCCGTGACCGTCGCGCTCGGGGTCCACCTGCTCGCCGGCGTCGCCGGGCTCCCGACTCTGGACGCTGAGGTGTTCACCGCGGCGTTCAAGCCGACCCAGATTCCGGCACCGGACGTCGGCGCGGTGCTTGCGGTGGTCGCGGGGCTCATCACCGCCCTCACGGGGTTCGGAATCCGGGCGCGCCGCCCCGCCGCAGAGGCCTTCGAGACCGCCAACCCCGAGGTCGCGACGGCGCTCCGAACCGCCCGCGACGCCGTCGGCGACGACCGGGACGATCCGATGGCACGGGCGCTGTACGGCGACGTGCTCGACTCCCTGACCGAGACTTCCAGTGTCAGACTGTTGGACCGCACCCGGATCGTCGCGGCGGTGGCGGTCGCGTTCGCGCTCAGCCTCGCGTCGGTCCAGACCGCGGTCGTCGGTCTTGACCTCGCGGGTCCGCCGTCGGACGCGACCGGCGTCGGTGACGGCTCGGTGACCGACCGGACGGCCGTCGACGACCCGTCGTCGACGGTGCTCCGTGACGGCGACGAACTGCTCGGGGAGCCGACCGACGTCGAGGCCGGGTCGGAGAACCTGACGGCCTCCGTCGGTTCCAGCCCTGGCGGTGAGGGCGAGTCGGTCCGCGACTACGACCGCGACGCTGGAGCCGATCCCGACGCCGGCTCGGTCGACGCTGTACGCGCCGACTACGCCGCGCCCGAGCGCGTCGAGGAGGCGGAGCTCGTGCGCCGCTACGCTCGCGAACTCGGAGGCAACGATACCGATGTCTGATAGAACACCT
The DNA here is from genome assembly GCF_004765795.1 of Halorussus marinus. Classification (GTDB taxonomy): domain Archaea; phylum Halobacteriota; class Halobacteria; order Halobacteriales; family Haladaptataceae; genus Halorussus; species Halorussus marinus. The sequence goes on along the minus strand of NZ_SBIV01000005.1, from coordinate 250,490 downwards.
TCCATCGACGACGTGACGAACCGCGTGCAGGCGATTCGCTCGGCGGTCCGACGCCGGATCGTCGGTCAGGAGCGGGTGGTCGACGACGTGCTCGCTTGCATGCTCTGTGACGGCAACGCCCTGTTGGAGAGTACGCCCGGGCTCGGCAAGACCCTGCTGGTCCGGACGCTGGCGGAGGCGACGGGCCTTTCGTTCTCCCGTATCCAGAACACCCCCGATCTGATGCCCTCGGACGTTATCGGGACCGAGATGGTCCGTGAGACTGATTCCGGCCGGCGATTCAGCTTCGAGAAGGGGCCGGTGTTCGCCAACCTCGTGCTCTCCGACGAGATCAACCGCGCGACCCCGAAGACCCAGTCGGCTCTACTCGAAGCTATGGAGGAGGGACAGGTGACCGCCGGCAACGAGACATACGACCTGCCCGAGCCGTTCTTCGTGCTCGCGACCCAGAACCCGATCGACCAGGAGGGGACCTACCCGCTCCCGGAGGCCCAGTCGGATCGCTTTCTTCTGAAAGTCGTCGTCGACTACCCGTCGGCCGACGCCGAGCGCGAGATCGTCGACCGGTACACCGGCGACGTCGACGCCTCGGTCTCGGTCGACGAGCAGGTCTCGGCCCGCGAGCTCCGCCGGATGCAGCGGCTCACCCATAGGGTCCCGATCGCGGACGACGTTCGGGATCTGGCTGTCGGCCTCGTTCGAGCGACCCGGGCTCACGAGGATCTCGAATACGGCGCCAGCCCGCGCGCGAGCATGTCACTGGTGCGAGCGGCGAAGGCTCGGGCGCTCATGGAGGGTCGGACTCACGTCGACGCCGCCGACGTGACCGCGATGGCGAAGCCGGTGTTGCGCCACCGGATCGTGGTCGACTTCCGGGCCGAGCGCGAGGGAGCGACTCCCGACGACGTGATCGAGCGACTCGTCACAGAGAGATGATCACACCGGAGTTTCTCGCCGAACTCGACCGGTTCGAGGCGGGACGAGACCGGCGGCCCCGGTCCGAACGCCCCGGCGAGCGCACGACCGAGGCGGTCGGCGAGGGACTGACGTTCGCGGACTACCGCCGGTACGAGCCCGGCGACGAGCCCCGGTTCATCGACTGGAATCTCTACGCCCGGACCGACGAGCTCTACGTCAAGCAGTTCGAGGCCGAGCGCAACTTCACCGTCCATGTCCTGATCGACGCCAGCGCGTCGATGGACTTCGGCAACGGCGACGCCCACAAGTTCGAGTACGCCGCCAAACTCGGACTCGGGTTCGCCTATCTCACCGCTCGCGAGCACAACGACTTCCGGTTCGCGGTGTTCGACTCGGCGGTTCGTCGGCTCGACCGCGGGCGCTCGAATCGCGGTGAGGTGCTCGGGCTGGTCGAGGAGTGCAACGCGGTCGATCCCGACGGCGTGGCCGCGTTCGAAACCGCGCTGACTGACTACGCCGCAACAATCGACTCGAAGGCTTTGGTAGTCGTCTGCAGCGACTTCCTTGAGGACGCCGACGCCGTCGGGGCGGGGCTGGAAGCGCTCGCGTCGAACCAGCTCGTGGTCGCCCGCGTCGTCGCGCCCGGCGAGCGCGACCTGCCGACCGCAGGCGACACGCTGTTCGAGGCACTCGAGTCCGAGGAGTCTCTCCGTGCGTACGTCGGGGAGCGGTTCGAGCGCGGCTACCGGGAACGATTCGACGACCACGCCGACGCCGTCGAGGAGGTCGCCCGAGACCGCCGGGCGCGCTACGAGCGCGTCGACACCGACGCGCCCGTCTTCGACTCCTTCGGCGACCTCTGGTTCGAGTGAGCCGTTGGGCCGGTATCGGAGCCCCGCTGTGTGGCCCGCCTAGGCGTGCGATTCGTCCGTCTTGCTCACCGCGCCCACTCGACCAGCCACGCCACGACGCCCGCGCCCATCAGGAAGATGCCGATCGCCGAGGTGGCGGGCTCGGGGAACAGAAAGAGGACGAGACCGACGACGAGCGCCAGCGAGGCCAGCTCTCGTTCCCACCAGCTCTCGTCGGCGTCGGCGGTTCCCGCCTCGCCGTACACGCCCCCGTCGAACTCGTCGTCGCGCCGTCGGTCGGCGGCGCCGGCGCGGTCGCGGTTCGGATCGTGGCTCATGCCCACCCGATCGACGGCGGAGAGGGTATGCGTTGGGGCCGAGGCCGGCGCTACCGCCGGCTCCCGGGCTGGGGGTCGACGTGGGGCTTGGCCATCAGGTCCTCGAACTGCCGGTCGTCGATCCACGCCAGCAACTGGGCCAACTGGTCGCTGGCGGCCTCGAAGAGGCGCTCGCCCTTCTCGGGAGTGGCGTCGGTCTGGTCGCCGAGCACGCCGTTGTCGGTGTTGTCGATCGAGTCGTAGAAGTTGCGCGCGCCGTGGACGTACGTCTCGGAGTCGGGCCAGTCGGCGGCCCCGCCGTCGCGGGCGTCGGTCAGTTTCTCCTCGCGCACGAGGTCGGGGTCGATGTGCATCATCATCGCGGTCTCCTTCGGGCCGCCGTGGGGGCCGTTGGTCTCGAAGACCTCGTCGACGAGGTCCGGAATCGACTCGTCCCACATCCACTCGATCGCGTAGGCGACCTCCTCGCGCCGGAGGCGCCGGCCCACCTCCCGGAGGTGGGTCTGGTTGCCGCCGTGGGCGTTGACGTAGACGATGCGGTCGATCCCGTGGTACGCGAGGTTCCGCGAGAAGCTCTCGACGTAGTCGCGGAACTCTGGCGGGTCGGCCCACATCGTGCCGTGGAACTGCTTGTGGTGGGGGCTGACTCCGACGTCGACCGTCGGGGTGCAGAGATAGCCCGTCCGGTCGGCGGCCTCGCGGGCCAGCGACTCGGCGATGCGGTGGTCGGTCGACAGCGGGAGGTGCGGGCCGTGCTGTTCGGTCGAGCCAAGCGGGACGATCGCGAGCGACTCCTCGGCGACGTAGTCGCCCAACTCGGGCCACGTCTGGTCGGCAAGGTACATATCGGATAACCGGGACGAACCCGCTTAGTTCTTCTCAAGCCGGAACTGCCTTCGATTCGGCGGCGTCGCGAACTCGCCCGCCACTGCCGTCACGGGGTTACCTCGCGGTAACCTCGTTTCACCAGGGTTAGCAAACGTATAATTGGGTGGCGCGTCACGTTGGAGACGAATGACTGAGTGTCTCGATCCCGAAGCGCCGCCCAGCGCAAAGCTCATCGTCAAGGTACTGGAGTACGCCGACGATCCGCTGACACAGCAACAGATCGCCGATCGGACGCGGCTCTCTCCGCGAACGGTCCGGAGTTCGATCAAGCGACTCAAAGACGACGACGTGATCGAGGAGCGCGTCTACATCCCCGACGCGCGCAAACAGCTCTATCTCCTCTCCGAATCGGTCGAGGAGTGCCTGCAGGCCGGCGAGGCCGGCGTCGAGGGCGTCGAAGCGGTCTGATCGCGGCCGACCGTCGGCGCCGCGGTCGCCCCGTCGATCAGTCGTCGGCCGAGGGGTACTCCACGTCGAGATCCAGATCGACCTCGTGGGCGCCGGTCGGCGGCCGGTTCGCCTCGGCCGCCCCGGAGCCATCGAGGTCGGTCTCGTCGCTGATCGCGTTCATCTCGCCGTCGGCCTCGCGGGCGTCCTGATCGATGCGCATCGAGCAGAACTCGGCGCCGCACATCGAGCAAAAGCGGGCCTCCTTGTAGTTGTCGCCCGGGAGCGTCTGGTCGTGGTACGACCGGGCGCGCTCGGGGTCGAGCGCCAACTCGAACTGGCGCTCCCAGTCGAAGTCGTACCGGGCCTCCGAGAGGGCGTCGTCCCAGTCGCGTGCGCCCGGCCGGTCGTTCGCCACGTCGGCGGCGTGGGCCGCGATGCGGTAGGCGGCAAGCCCCTCCCGAACGTCCTCGGCGTCCGGAAGCCCGAGATGTTCTTTCGGCGTGACGTAACAGAGCATCGCCGCGCCCGCCCGGGCGGCTTCGGTCGCGCCGATGGCGCTGGTGATGTGGTCGTAGCCGGGCGCGACGTCGGTCACCAGCGGCCCGAGCACGTAGAACGGCGCGCCGTCACAGACCTCCTGTTGGCGCTCGACGTTCGCCGCGATCTGGTCCATCGGGACGTGGCCCGGCCCCTCGACCATCACCTGCACGCCGCGGTCCTGTGCGACCCGAGTGAGTTCGCCCAGCGTCTCCAGTTCGGCGAACTGCGCCTCGTCGCTGGCGTCGGCCAGACAGCCGGGCCGGAGCCCGTCGCCGAGCGAGAACGTCACGTCGTACTCCGCGAAAATCTCGCAGATGTCCTCGAAGTGGACGTACAGCGGGTTCTGCTCGCCGTTCTCCTCCATCCACTCCGCGAGGATCGACCCGCCCCGCGAGACGATGCCGGTCTTGCGGCCGTCGGTCAGCGGGAGGTGTTCGGCCAGCACGCCGGCGTGGATCGTCTGATAGTCGACGCCCTGTTTGGCCTGCTTTTCGATCACGTCGAGGAGCAACTCCGGGGTGATGTCGGCGACGCTCTCGGCGCGCTTGACCGCCTCGTAGATCGGGACGGTGCCGATCGGTACCGGCGACCGGTCGACGTTGGCCGTCCGGATGCGATCGAGGTCGCCGCCGGTCGAGAGGTCCATCACGGTGTCGGCGCCGTAGTGGACCGCGGTGTGGAGCTTCTCTACCTCCTCGTCGACTCCGCTGTCGGTCTCGCTGTTGCCGATGTTGGCGTTGACCTTCGTGGCGAACTCCCGGCCGATCACCATCGGATCGAGCCGGTCGTGGTTGACGTTGGCCGGGATCACGGCCCGCCCGTCCGCGACCGCCTCGCGGACGAACTCGGGGCTCACTCGTTCGCGCTCGGCGATCCGCTCCATGGCTTCGGTCACTGTTCCGCGTCTGGCGGCACGTAGTTGCGTCATCAATTACCTAGTAATACTACTTGGTAATAACTCTGTGGGCGTCGAGTCTCGTCCCGAACACGTTTAACGGGGGACTGAAAACCCAAACCCGATGAACTCGTGGCAGCGCAGAACCGCCTCTTATCTCGCCACGCTCGTGGTGATCATCCTGAGCTTCGCTGTCGTGTACGACTACGGGATGGCCGCCTTCGAGGGGCGGCCCCAGCCGTTCTATCACTCGCTTCAGGTCGTCGTCGAGACGTTCACGACGACCGGCTACGGCTCGAACGCGCCGTGGACGAGCCCGGAGATGACCGCGCTCGTGGTGGTGATGGACCTCACCGGCGTCGTGCTCATCTTCATGGCGTTGCCCGTCTTCGTCGTGCCGCTGTTCGAGGAAGCCGTCTCGACAACGGTCCCGACCGCCGTCGAGGACCTCGAAGACCACGTCGTCGTCTGCACGTTCTCCCCGCGAGTCGAGACCCTCGTCGAGGAGTTTCGCTCGTGGGGCGTCGACTACGTCGTGATCGAGGCCGACCGCGAGCGCGCGATCGACCTCTACGAGTCGGGCTACGAGGTGATCTACGGCGACCCCCAATCGGTCGAGACGCTACGGGCGGCCGGCGTCGGGGAGGCGACCGCGGTGGTCGCCGACGCGAGCGACGAGGAGGACGTCGGGATCGTGCTCACGGCCCGCGAGGCGTCCGCCGACGTCCGGGTGGTCAGCGTGGTCGAGGACCCCGACCTCTCGGCGTACCACGAACTCGCCGGCGTCGACGCGGTGCTGTCGCCCCGCGAACTCCTCGGCGAGAGCCTCGCCGACAAGGTGACGACCGGAGTCAACGCGGAGATCGACGGCGGCGTCGAGATCGGCGAGGACTTCGAGGTGGCCGAACTCCCGGTCCAGCGCGGTAGCGACCTCGTGGGCCGGACGCTCGCCGAGAGCGGGATCCGCGAGCGGGCGGGCGCGAACGTGATCGGCGCGTGGGTCCGCGGGGAGTTCGAGACGCCCCCGCCGCCCGACGCCGAGATCGACGCCGGGACCATCCTGCTGGTCGCGGGCCGAGAGGACAGGCTCGAACGGCTCAAGGCGCTGACGCGCTCGTCGGTCCGACCGTCCCGCCGGGGCAACGTGCTCGTGGTCGGCTACGGCGAGGTCGGCTCGACGGTCGCCGCCGAACTGGCCGCCGCCGACGTGCCCTACACCACCGTCGACGTCGAGGACAACCCCGGCGTCGACGTGGTCGGCGACGCGACCGACCCCGAGACGCTTCGGGCGGCCGGCATCGAGAACGCTCGGACGGTCGTGCTGTCGCTGGCCGACGACACCCTCACCAGCTTCGCCACGCTGGTGGTCCGGGACCTCGACGCCGACGTCGAGATCCTCGCGCGCGCCGAGGAGACCGAGAGCGTCCGGAAGATCTATCGGGCGGGCGCCGACTACGTCCTCGCGCTCTCGCGGATCTCTGGCCGGATGCTGGCCTCGACCATCCTCGAAGAAGAGGAGGTCATCTCGATGGACAAACAGATCGAGGTCGTCCGGACCACCGCGCCCGCGCTCGCCGGCCAGACCCTCGCGGGGGCCGACGTGCGCGCCCGGACCGGGTGTACGGTGGTCGCCGTCGAGCGCGACGGCGCGGTCATCACCGACCTCGACCCGGACTTCCGTCTGCGGGACGGCGACGACGTCGTGGTGGCGGGCACCGACGAGGGGGTAAACAGGTTCACGACGCTCGCGAACTGATCCCCAGAAGTTAGGAGCCTCTCGGTCGAACGCGGACGTATGACCGACGAGTCCGCGATTCGGAACCGGGCGGCGCTCGCGGGAACGCCCGCCCGAGCGCTCGCGCTCGAGTGCCTCGACGCCGGGATCGCGGCGGCCGACCCCCGTCGAGTCGTCCGCGAGGCGGTCGGGATCGACGGCGATGTCCTGACGGTCGCCGGGACGCGCTACGATCTGGGCGACTACGAGGAACTCGTCGTCCTCGGCGGCGGGAAGGCCGCCCGGGGCGTCGCGGCGGCCCTCGAAGCCGCCCTCGGCGACCGGATCGACCGGGGCGCGGTGGTGACCGACGGCGCCGACGACGCCGACCCCCTAGAACGCGTCGACGCGCTCGCCGGCGACCACCCCGTGCCGAGCGAGCGCGGCGTCGAGAGCGCGCGCCGCGTGCTCGAACTCGCCGACGGCGCCGCCGACGAGACCCTCGTGCTGGCGCCGATCACCGGCGGCGCGAGCGCGCTGTTGCCCGCGCCCGCCGACGGAATCTCGCTCGCCGACCTCCGAGCGACCACGGACGCCCTGCTGGACAGCGGCGCGGCCATCGGCGAGATAAACGCCGTCCGCAAACACCTCTCGGCGCTGAAGGGCGGCCGGCTCGCCGCCCGGGCGGCCCCGGCGACCGTCGTCGGACTGGTCCTGAGCGACGTGGTCGGCGACGACTTCGGCGTCGTCGCCAGCGGTCCCGTCGTGGCCGACGACTCGACGTACGAGGACGCGCTCGGCGTGCTGGACCGGTACGACCTCGACGCCCCAGCGAGCGTTCGCGATCGGCTGACCGCGGGCGCGCGCGGCGAGGTCGCCGAGACGCCTTCCGTGGGCGATCCGGTCTTCGAGCGCGTGTCGGTCCACCTCCTCGCGAGCGCGCGGACCGCACTCGACGCCGCGGCCGAGACCGCCCGGGAGGCGGGCTACGAGCCGCTGATCTTGTCCTCGCGGGTTCGCGGGGAGGCCCGAGAGGCCGCAAAGACCCACGTCGCGGTCGCCGAGGAGAGCCTCCTGACCGGCGATCCCGTCGCTCCGCCCGCGGTCGTGCTCTCGGGCGGCGAGACGACGGTGACAGTCACCGGCGACGGCGAGGGCGGGCCGAACCTCGAGTTCGCGCTGTCGGCCGCCGCGTCGATAGACGCCTCGGGGGTCGCGATCGCCAGCCTCGACACCGACGGCCGCGACGGGGGGACCGACGCGGCGGGCGGCATCGTCGACGCCGAGACGGTCGGCGACCGGCTCTCGGCCGACGACGCCCGCGACGCGCTCGCGGACAACGACGCGCTCGCGGCGTTGGACGCCGCCGACTGCGCGGTCCGGACCGGCCCGACCGGAACGAACGTCAACGACCTGCGCGTGCTCGCGATCGCGGACCCGAGCGAGCCCTCGGAGTAGTCCGCGGTCGGCGGTCGGCGCTACCGCGCGCCGCGGACGATTATCTCGGCGCCACAGTCGGGACACCGTCCGCGGCTCGCCTCGAAGTCCGAGCCACAGAAGTCACAGACGTGTTCGTCGTCGCGGTCGGTCGCGTGCGAATCGCGTTCGGGGTCTCTCGTCGGGGGCTGGTCGTCGGGTGCCGATTCGGGAGCCGGACGGTCGGTGTCGTTCGGCGCCTCGCGGTCGCCGCGACCGCCCAGTCCCTCGGTGATGCCGTTCAGGAAGTCCATGCGTCACCGTACCGTCCGGTCGGCCTATCTATTGTTATGTCGGGCCTTCGGACGCGTACGGAGCGCCTATAGTCGTCTCGCCCCGCGGGCCGCGGGTCGACTTACTCGACCGCGACGAGCGCTCGGCTCGCACCCCGAACCGCGGCGAGTGCGAGCGCGAACGGCGCGACGACGCCGGCGGCCGTCAGGACGACCACCGCCAGCGGGTGAGCGGAGGCGACGGCGAGCGCCGCGGCGGCGCCGACGGCGAACGCGACCAGACCCGCGACCGTCCCGGCCAGCGCGCCGATGACGGCCGCGGCGCTGGCGGTCAGTCGTCGGGTGGTCTCGGCGGTGAGTCGGGTCGATGCGTGGCGTCGCGTGGATTCGGTGTGTCGCATGGTCTGGTGTCAGTGGGCGACGGTGGGTCGTCGCCCGTTCGCGTCGGTCGTCGGCTGTGCGTTCGGGTCGCGGCCGTCTCAGGCCGAGCGCGCGGGTTCGATCTCGGTCACCTCGCGGACGCCGAACTGGTCGGTGACGGCGTCCCGGACCGCGGCCCGCGCGTCCTCGTCGGCGTCGGCGCGGACGCGCAGTCGGACCGAGGCGTCGACCCGGAGGTCGTTCAGCGTGGGCCTAACGCCCGAGATGGCCACGACTTCGGTTCGGTCGACCGCGGCGCTTCGGGCGAGGACGGCGGCGATGCCCTCCTGTAAGGTACCGTCGCCGCCGCGGGGAACGTGCAGTTCGAGGTCGGCGGTCGCGTCGATTGTGGAGTCCGTCATTGGTGGCTGTGGTGCCCCCCGCGGGTCGGTGCCCGCGTCGGGAGCGGAGCGTCTGCTGGTCGGTTCGAACCGCGAGACGCCGCGCCTCGCCGGGAGATGCGCCGGAGAAGTGGTCGCTCGGACCGCCTCGACCGGCACACGCCGCCGGCTTCCGGGTGTGGTGACACGCAGGAAACGAGCGGCCCCGGCGTCCGCCGAGGGGCGAACCCCGTCGGCGTCGGCGGACGCCTTACGCGGCCGGAGCGGTCCGAGTGAGGTGATAGATACTCTCACCCATGGCGTCCACCCGCCCGGCGAGCGCACACCGAGCAGAACTCCCGGAGCCGACGCTGTCGGACTGGGCGCCGACCGCGTCGAACCGGTTGCGTGGACGTTTCATGGGGTTCACCTCGCGCCCGGTCGTGCCGGGCGACTGACGTACCCGTCCGTTCAGCGGGTTGAGTATTAAAATTGGTTGAGCAGTGATACCGTTCGTCACACTCTCGACGAGCCAACCTTTATGGTTGTTAATATCTAACACGACTGCGTCACGGAGTGGCTCAGATGGTCGAATCCGCATACGTCGCGAGCGCGCTCGCGACCGGCGCCCTCCTCGTCGCGGTCTGGGTGGGGCTGGCACGGACGGGCGAACGCCCCCGGTACGAGGTGGGCGACGACCACGACTACGAGCGCGACGCGACCGACGGCGACTCGATCGCGGCGTGGGCGGCCGGATTCTTCGGGCTGTTGCTCGCCGGTGGCGGCGTCGCGGTGGCGTCGGTCAGCGACGTGTCGGTGCCCGCCGCGATCGGTCCGGCCGCGTTCGTCGGCCTGTTCGGCGCGTTGCTGGTCGGCTACCTGCTGTGGGGGACCTACCAGTCGGCGCGGGTCCGCGGGCTCCGGAGTTCCCAGGCCGCGCTCCTGAGCGCGTGGCTGTTCGGGACGCTCGTCCTCGCGGCGATCGTCGCCGACCTCGTAGTGGGGTGGTGAGCGTGGCCGTCTCCGAACGCGACCTCCGGGTTCCCGACGCCGAGACGCCCGCCAGATGTCCCCACTGCGGCCGACCCTTCCGGAGCGAGCGCCTCCGGGCGCTCCACCTCGGCGAGTCCCATCCCGAACGCTGTTCGGCCGACGAGCGGGCGGCGTACGAAACCGCCCGCGAGGCCGAGGCCGACGACCTGTTCGTCTACCACCTCAAGGTGGTCGGCGCGCTGGTGGGGCTGTACGCCTTTTTCGTGTTCTCGTACATGGCGGTGGCCGCGGTCCAGGCGCCGGGGTGAGCGCCCCGCGTGCTACGTGATCGAGTACGACGACGCGACCGTCAGCGCGAGCGCCGCCAGCAGTCCGACCAGCAACACGAACGAGATCGACCGGGGTTCCCACCGGAGGTGCTGGTAGTAGCCCGCGACGATCGCGGCCTTCAGGAACGACAGGCCGACGATCGTCCAGAGGCCGACCCAGTAGTCGAGGCCCGCGAACTCCACGAGCGTCTGGGCGGTCGCGAGCCCGAACAGCACCACGTAGATCGCCGTGTAGAGTCTGAGCTTGCTCATTGTCACAGGATGTAGAACAGCGGGAACAGGAACAGCCACACGATGTCGACGAAGTGCCAGTACAGCCCGAAGTACTCGATGGAGCGCTCGTCGTCGAGGTACGCCCCGTTCCACGCCCGGGCGACGAGGTACAGCGCGATACACAGCCCGCCGATTACGTGGAGGCCGTGGAGCCCGGTCGTCAGGTAGAACGTCGAGGCGGCGACGTTCGTGCTGGGCACCCAGCCGTTCGCGAACGTCTCGCCGTGGACGTGGAACAGGTGTTGCCACTCCATCGCCTTGTTGACGAGGAACGCGACCCCGAGCCCGAACGTGAGCCCGAGGCTCCCGACAAGCCCCCATCGGCTCTCGCGCTCGGCGGCCACCAGCGCGACCACGACCGCGAAGCTACTGGTGAGAAGCAGGTAGGTGTTGACCAGTCCGGGCGTGACGACGTGGGCTTCGGGGACGAGCTCGTGCCAGTCGGTCCAGCCGTGGGCGACCCGGATGAACACGTACGAGCCGATGAACGCCCCGAACAGCACCACGTCGGACGCGAGGAAGATCCAGACGCCGAGCTTGGTGTTCTCGACCGCCTCGAACGGCCAGCTCTCGCCGAACGGCCCCGACGGGCCGACGAACCGCTCGCGGGCGAGCCGGACCAGCGTCCACCCGAGCGCCGCGAGCCCGACCCCGGTCGTCGCGACGTAGAACCCGCCCTCGACGCCCGACGGGAAGCCGCCGCGCTGGAGCCCAGAGAGCCCGAGCAACAGGACGAACGACGCGACGCCGACCGCGAGGGGCCACGGGCTGGCGTGGTCCTCCTCGTGGTCGGCGGCGTCGGTCCCGGCCGCGTGGGCCGGCCCGCCGTCGGGCGCGGGCTCCCCGCCGCCGTCGGCGATCTCGACGGCCGACCGGTCGCCCGCTTCCGCGGATCGGAACTCCAACGCGCCGCTGGCGAACGTCGGGACGCCGGGGAAGTTCTCGATCGGCGGCGGGGAGGGGAGCGCCCACTCGGTGGTCGTCGAGAACGCCCACGGGTTGTCGTCGGCCGCCTCGCCCGCGACCAGGCTCTTCGCGAGGTTGTAGAACATCACCAGAAACGAGATCCCGAGCACGAATCCGCCGACCGTCGAGAGCTGGTGCCACGAGACGAACGCCTCGGGGTAGACGAAGTCCCGGCGAGGAGTCTCCCACGAGAGGAACATCGGGAAGTACAGCAGATTGAACCCGACGAAGTAGAGCCCGAAGTGGAGTTTGCCCAGAAACTCGTCGTACATCTTCCCGGTCATCTTCGGGAACCAGTAGTAGAGGCCGCCAAACAGCGCGGTCACGCCCCCCACCATCACGTAGTGGAAGTGTGCGACCACCCAGTAGGTCCCCCGGAACTCGTAGTCGAGGACGACCGCCCCGAGGAAGACGCCGGTGATCCCTCCGATGATGAAAAGCACCAGCGCGCCGAACGAAAACAGGAAGGGAGTGGTGAACCGGATCCGACCCTTGATGAGGGTGTAGATGAGCGCGAACACCATCAGATCGAACGGCAAGGAGATGCCGATGGTGGTCGCCATGAACAGCGTCTTGATCTCGAGGTTGATCGAGGTCAGGAACATGTGGTGCATCCAGACGACGAAGCTCTGGAGGGCCACCAGCACCATCGCCGCGATGAACCACTTCCGGCCGACGAGCCGCTGGCCGGTGAACGTCTGGAAGCACTCGGCCATCACGCCAAGCGCCGGGAAGAAGACGATGTACACCTCCGGGTGGCCGAAGAACCAGAACAGGTGGGCCCACAGTAGCGACCCGCCCGCGCCCGTCGCGGCGAAGTACTGGGTGCCGAGCAGTCGGTCCGACGAGAGGATGAGCAGGGCGGCCAGCAGCGCCGCGAACGCGAACAGCATCATCCACACCGTGAGCAGGATGGTCCACGAGAAGATCGGCATCCGCCGGAGCGTCAGCCCCTCGGCGCGCATCCGGTGCATCGAGGTGAGGAAGTTGACCGACGACACCGTCACGGAGACGACGAAAAGCACCAGCGCCAGCACCGCGGTGCTCGCGCCGATGTCGGGGGTGTAGACCGGGACGTTCAGCGGCGCGTACATCGTCCACCCGCCCGCGAAGGTGGCGCCCTGGAAGAACGACACCGCGAACAACAGCCCCGAGAAGAGATAGAGCCAGTACGACAGCGCGTTGAGTCGCGGGAACGCGAGGTCTCGGGCGCCGATCTGGAGCGGGACGACGTAGTTCGCGAACCCGAACGCGAACGGCGAGAGGAACCAGAACACCATGATGAGCCCGTGGGCCGAGACGGCCTGATTGTACGAGACGGCTTCGAGAAAGCCCGCGCCCGGCGTCCAGAGCTGGATCCGCATCAACAGCGCCAGCACGCCCCCGAACACGAGGAAAAACAGGGCCGTGACCGTATAGAGGATGCCGACGTCCTTGTGGTTGGTCGTGACGAGCCACCGCGTTATCGTCGAGGAGTCCGGCAGGCCGTGATCGCCGCCGGAGTCGGTTTCGGCGCTCATCCGACCACCCCTCGGGCGGCGACCGTCGCGGGCCCGCCGGGCGTCGCGGGCGCGCCGATTCGGTCTTCGTCCCGGGCGCCGATCGCCTCGCTACCGGCCTCTCCGGTCGTGTTCGCGTACCACGCCTCGTACTCGGCGGGCTCCATCACGATCACCTCGGCGGTCATGTACGAGTGGCCGGCCCCGCAGAGTTCGAAACACCGCGCCCGGTAGGTGGCGGTCTCCTCGGCCCGGAACCACGAACTCGTGTACTGGCCGGGGATGCTGTCGGTCTTCACCCGTAGCTCGGGGATCCCGAACGTGTGGAACACGTCCCGTGAGGTCACGGACAACTGAACGGTCTCGTTGCGCGGGACACGGAGCGCGTTCGCGGTGTGGCCGTTCGGGTAGACGAAGTCCCACCCGAAGCGGTAGCCGACGACCTCGACCTCGATGCCCTCCGCCTCGGAGGGAACGTCCTGTTCGACGTACAACAGCGTTCCGTACGACCACGCCACAAGCGAGATCACGATGAGGGTACTCGCGCCGAACGAGTAGAACAGCTTCCGCCCGCCGTCGCCGCCCCCGGGGAGTTCGCCGACTCGCGTCGACCGGTCGGGATCGGCCCGCGCGTCGCCGTCGCGATACTTGTAGGCGTTGTACAGCATGTACCCGATGACGACCGCGCCCACCAGCGTCCCCAACGCGAGAAACAGCCAGAAGATCTGCTCGAACACGTCGACGCGGGTGCCCCGCGGGACGAGCCCGCCCCCGGACTGGGCGAGGCCGACGGCGCGGGCGAACTGCTCGACCCCCCAATTCATGCTACGCGTCAACAACGCCCACACACTTATCCGTTGTGCAGAATTACCCGGGCGCTGTGGCGAACGTTTTTACCTCGTTGAGTGGTACCAATAAACATGGATGGGGAGGAACGGGACGTCACAGTCGAGATGCCCGAGGAGCGGGCCGAACCGGCCGAACCGGACTTCGACCACCTGAGCGGGATCGTCACCGACGGGCTCATCGGCGCGGTGGGCGGTCTCGTCGGGACGGGCGCGCTGACCGTGGGGTTGCTCATCGCGACCTCGTTCGGCGCGTTCCGGCTCAGCAGTTTCGGGACGCTGACCGAACTCACGGGGCTGGACTTCCTGTTGCCGCTGAGTCCGACCGCCGTCGGGTACATCCTGTTTTTGCTGACCGGGATGGTGATGTGGCCGCTGTTGTTCGCGTCCATCGGGTCGTACCTGCCGGGCGAGAAGTACGCCACCAAGGGAGTCCCGTTCGGGTTCGCCCTCTGGACCGGGTTCGCGCCCGCCTTCTACGAGGGCTACACCGGACTGGCGCTGGTGCTTTACCTCGTGGTGACGCTGGGCGCGCACTTCTCGTACGGGTTCACGCTCGGGGCGGTGTTCGACTACCTCGGGAACCGGCCGTCGACGCTGGTGTAGCGCGTCCCGATCGGGACCGGCTACTCGGCGGCGACCGAACCCAAGCATTAACGTAGTGTTGTTCGCCTGTCTCGAACATGGTCCCGCTGACGCGACGACGCCTCCTCCAGGGAGCGACGGCCGCGATGGCCGGACTCGCCGGCTGTGGCGAGTCGGTGACCGACACCGCGACCGACAGCGCGTCGGTCCCGCCCGAGGACGGCGATCGAACGATCCCCGACCACCGCACGGTGCGCAACGCCGAGAACCGACCGCCCGTCTGGTTTCGCGACGTGGACGCTACGACCGAGACCGCGTCGGACGACGACCCGCCGACCCACCGCGACGGACGCGGCTTCGTCGCCGGCACCGAGGACGCCGACCGACTCCGATACGCCGACGTGGAGGGCGCCGAGGCGGCCCGGCAGTTCGTCGCGGACACCGACTTCGGCGAGGCGACGGTGTACGTCCTCGCCCGGCCGGTCCGGGAGTGTCTCACGCTCGAACTGTGTAACGTCTCGTGGTCCGAGCGCGACGTCGAAGTCGACTTCGGGAGCCGCCACCGCGACGCCGACGTGTCGTGTCGCGCCGACGCCCACGACGGCGTCTCGGTGCTGATCCGGATCCCCGAGGCCCTCGACCCCGACGAGGTCAACAGCTACGGCTCCTCGTGGGGCTCCGGGCCGTGTCGTGTGAGGCGGCGACCGCCCGACGGCGACGGAACGACGACCGAGGCGCCGGACTACGGGCCAAAGACCCGGACGAACGCGACCGAGACGACGGAGGCCGAGCGATGAGCCCCGAGGCCACCGACCGGACCCGGCGAGGCGCTCGCGCCCGGACGACGAGGCGGGGATTCCTCGCGCTCGCGGCGAGCGCCGGGCTCGCGGGCTGTAACGGGTTCGGCTACTTCTCGGACGACAGGGGCCCGACGGTCGAGGGCGCGGCGCTCTCGGAGGTGGCCTCGACCGACCCGCCGACGGTGACCGAGCGGTTCCCGGTCGAGGTCGAGCAGTCGTACCTCGACGAGGCGGCCGCGACAGCCCGCGAGCACCTCTCGGCGGTGCCGGCGCCGCTCGACGAGAGCGACGTGCCCAACGGCGTGATACGACAGGAGGTGAGTCGGCTCTACGAGGAGGCGACCGAGGCGCTCGCCGACGCCGCCGAGGCGACCACGACCGCCGACGCGATGGGCCGGCTCCGGGACGCCCGCGAGGACGCCAGGGCGGCCGCGGCGGCGTGGGCCGCCATCGACGGCGACCTCGATCGCGAGGCGGTTCGGGCGTCGATTCCGACGGTCCGTCGGGCCCTCGAGGAGTTCCAGTTCCGGTGGCGCTACGTGGGACAGGCGCCGGTGCGCGCGGTGCTCGCCCACGCCCAGATCGAAGAGCGGGTGGGGTTCGCGGGCCGTCGGCTCCGGGGCGCCGGCGAACACCACCGCCGGTATCGTCGGCGTCCGGACAACCCGCTCGCGATCGGCGAGTTCGCGGGCGAGGTCGAGTCCGCCCGGGCCGCGATCGACGACGCCGCGTACGTCTACGATCGGTACGTGGCGTCGCTGGGCGACCCGCGGCCGATCGGCGAGGGGCTCCGGGCTGTCGGCGAGTCGCTGGTCGAGACGCTCGACGAGCGCCGCGAGGCGCTACCGGGCGAACCCCACGCCGAGGCCTCGTCGCTGGTCGACCGAGACGTCGAGGGGACGCCGATCGCCGAGGCGCTGACGGGGCTCCGGGACGCGGAGTACGCCGACGGACTCGACGACGAACTGGCGACCGGGCGGCGGGCGAGCGTCGTCCTCTCGGTCCACGACACGCTGGCGCAGGTCCGCGCGTTCGAACGGTTGCGCGAGCGGGTCGCCGACGGCGAGTTCGTCAGGGTCGAGACGATCGAGGACGTGCGAACGATCCGGGACGCGGCCGTCGACGCCGTCGCGGCGGCCGCCGACTCGGAGCGCCACTCCCGTCTCGACCGCCGCCTGTTGGCGTCGCTCGGCGACTTCGGGTATGCGGACCGCCAGATAGAAGAGTACGCCGACAGGGACCAAGTGCCGGTCGACTGGCTCGTCCCGGACCTCAGTTACTACGTGGCCATCGAGGCGAGGGCCCGCGAAGTTCCGGCCGCGAGCGCGACGGTCGCGGAGGCGATCGGGTCAGAGCTCTGAGTTCCGGGATCGGAGGCCGCTCTCACTCCGCGTCGGCGGGCGTGTCGAAGTCGTGGTAGTGTTCGCCCTTCTCGTTGCTCAGGATGTCGAGCGCGGCCGCGCCACCGTCGCCGGCGGAGATGACCGCCTGCCACTCCTGATTCCGGATCAGCGCGCCGGTGGCGTAGGCGTTCTCGACGCTGGTCTCCATCGAGAGGTCGACGTCCACGAGGTCCTCGTCGGTGAACGCCGCGCCGAGGTCTTCGAGCAGGTCGGCGTCGGTTCCGGTGGCGAAGATCACGTACTCGGCGTCGTACTCGCCGTCGTCGGTGGTGACCGCAAAGCCCTCGCCGTCGGCCTCGACGGCGGTGACTTCCTCGCCGACCCGGAGGTCCGCGCCGAACCCCTCGACCTGCTCGCGGCTCTGTTCGGTGAACTCGGTGCCGTCGATCGACTCGATCCCGAGGTAGTTGAACAGGTGGGCCTTGTGCATCCACGTCTCGTCGGTGTCGAACACGACGGTGTCGAGGTCGTTTTTCGCGGTGAACAGTCCGGCGCTCAGTCCGGCGGGGCCGCCGCCGATGATTGCGACTTTCGGCATACCACCGCTTTCGCCGACCAGTCAGGTAAGTGTTCGCCGGGCCGGCCGGTCCTGCCGCTTTCTCTCAGGCTCCGGCCGGCGTCCCCGATTTCCGTCTCCAGCCACACCGCCGTTTCCGGTGTCTTCCCCGGTCGGCGACGGGGTTTTGGGCGTCGGCCGCGTCGACGGAGACGGATGCTCAGACTCCCAGTCCGGCGGTGTCCCGACTGCTGGTACGTCGGTCCGACCCGGCGGTTCGCGGCGGGCGACGGCCGTCGGTACGTCTGTCCCCGGTGTGGAACCGAGATCGAGCCCCCGGACCCGCGGCTCGCGTGACCCCGGCGTTTCCGCTGTCTCGCGCCCGGACCCGGAACGGGTAAACGATCGCGGTCCGAACGGTCGTGCATGACGTTCGCCGACGAGTGGACGCTCGTGGTCGCCCACGCCGGCGGCGGGCCGTCGCCGGAACTGATCGTCCTGCTCGGCCTCGCGGCGCTCGGGTCGACGCTGGTGCTCGCGCTGGCGCTGGCCGCGCTCGTCCGGCGGCGCTCGCGGTCGTACCTGCTGGTCGCGCTCGCGCTCTCGACGCTCCTCGCTCGGACCGGGGTGGCCGCGCTGTCGGCCGCCGGCGCGGTCGGCGCCGAGTCCCACCACGTCCTCGAACACGGTCTCGACGCCGCGATGGCCGCGCTCGTGATCGCCGCGGTGTACGACGCCCGGAGCGTCCGGAAGGCGGCCCGCGACGACGGCTCGCGGGGTGGGGAGTCGTGAACGCGACCCGCCGGACGATCGCCGACCACGTCCGAGCCAACCCCGGCGTCCACTTCAACGCGGTGGTCCGCGGCCTCGACCTCGCGCCGGGACAGGTCCAGTACCACCTCCGCCGGCTCCGGGACGCCGAGTCGGTCGTCGCCGAGGAGATCAACGGCCGGACCCACTACTACCCGCCGGGGTACGGCGACTGGGAGCGGACCGCGCTCGCGATGTTCCGCCGGGAGACCGCCCGGGACGTGCTCGCGCACCTGCTCGCGGCGGGCGAGACGACGCCCGCGGCTCTCGCGGCCGACCTCGACCTCGCCCGGAGCACCGTCGAGTGGCACCTCGACAACCTCGTCGCGGCCGAT
This sequence comes from Halorussus marinus, assembly GCF_004765795.1. GTDB lineage: Archaea > Halobacteriota > Halobacteria > Halobacteriales > Haladaptataceae > Halorussus > Halorussus marinus. The sequence goes on along the minus strand of NZ_SBIV01000005.1, from coordinate 232,173 downwards.
CTGGTCGAGAAGCGCCGCGAGAACGGCCGCGTGTTCCTCGAACTCGCCCGGCCCGGGGCGACCGCCGACCTGCTCGCCGAGATCACGCCCTCGCTACCGGAGCGACTGGTCGATCGGTTCACCCGTCTGGTCGACGGCTTCGTCGAGGAGTGAGTCCCGAGGCGGGCCCCGCCGGCGACCGGCCGGCCGAACCGCCTCGCCGAAGCAGTTACCACTCGGGTTGTTGTCGCTGTCCCCATGTCGAACTCGGACGTGCTCAGAGTCGGCGCTATCGGCGGCGGCTACATCGGCACCACGGTGGGACGGCAGTTCAATCAGCATCCGCGCGCGGCGGTGACCGCGCTGGCCGACATCGACCCGGAGACCCGCCACACCGCGGGCGAGAGCCTCCACGTCGGCGAGGGATCGCAGTACCACGACTACGCCGAGATGCTCGACACCGAGCGCCTCGACGCGGTGCTCGTCGGCACGCCCCACACGCTCCACTACGAGCAGGTCACGGCGGCGATGGACCGGGGACTCCACGTCTTCTGTGACAAGCCGCTCGCGACCGACCTCGACGACGCCCGCGAACTCGCCGACCGCGCCGAGTCGAGCGACCGCGTGCTGATGGTCGGCTACCAGCGCCACCTCAACCCCGCGTTCATCCGGGCCCGCGAGCGGTGGGCGGGCGATCTCGACCCCGACTACGTGAGCGCCGAGATCACTCAGGACTGGATCTCCCGGTTCGCCGACGAGTGGCGGACCGATCCGGACCTCTCGGGCGGCGGGAACCTCTACGACACCGGAAGCCACCTCGTCGACGGCGTGCTCTGGACGACGGGGCTGGTCCCCGAGGCGGTCAGCGCCGAGATGGTGTTCGCCGACGAGGCCTCGCGGATCGACGAGCGGGCCATCCTGACCGTGGAGTTTCACAACGGCGCCCACGGCACCATCGCGGTCCACAGCGACGCGCCCTGCGTCCGAGAGCACGTCCACGTCTGGGACGAGGAGGGCGCGGTGTACCTCGAAGGCCGCCAGTGGGAGCCCCGCGAGATCAGCCGCGTCGAGTCCGACAGCACGACGGTGCTCCCGTACGTCGACCGCGACCAGCGCCGCGACAAGGCCGAGGCGTTCGTCGACTGCGTCGAGACCGGCGAGACGCCGCCCGCGACCGCCCGGGACGCGCTGGCGGTGACCGCGCTGACCGAGGCCGCCTACGAGTCGGCGCGGAGGGGCGAACGCGTCGCGGTCGAACTGGAGTGACCCGATTTCGGCCGCGATCGGGGCTCAGCCCGTCCGGTTCGGATCGAACGCGTAGTAGACGACGGTCATCGTCGCGCCCAGCGTGACGGCCTCGACCGCCGTCGGTTCGCCGAGCACCGCGCCGACCGCCAGCGCCGTCATCGCGGTGATGACGCCGGCCAGCAGGGCGTACTCGAGGCGCGACCGGGCGCGGGTCCACTCGTCGAGGCGGCGGTAGAGCCCAGACATGTCGTTCGTCTCTCAGGCTGTGGGGGAGGCCCATTACGTTTCCGACCGCCCGGGAAGCGGCCGATTCAGTCGGCCGAGAGGTCGCCGACGACCGACCGGACCGCGCGCTTGGCCTCGACTCTGCCGTCGAGGCGCCCGCGTTCGCCCCGCACGTCGAAGACGTCCCGCCGGACGCTCCCGTCCATCTCCTCGGGGACCGGCACGTCGAGTAGCGAACAGGCCGTCGGCGCGAAGTCGGGGAGCTCGACCGTCACGCCCGACTCGTCTCTGGCGGGCCCGCCCCACGCGTAGAAGATCCCCTGCATCTCGTTCATCGAGGTGTGCGAGCCGGTCTTTGGCGGCTCGCCGAACACCCGGTCGGTCTTCATCGTCTGGGGATACTGGATCTGGTAGCCCGGCGCGGGCATGCAGACCAGATCGGGCCGGGTGGCGTCGTACTCGTCGCCGTAGACGTCCTCGCCGTACAGCACCGAGTCGATCACCCGGTCGCCGCGCTCGGGGTGTTCGATCGCGAGCAGTTCCTCCCGCAGACGCTCGCGCACCGCCTCGTACCGTCCCGGCGGGATCGCGCCCTCGTCGTGGTCGTCGGTGTTGAGGTAGATCTGGCCGCCGCTGGCGACGGTGAACGCCGCCGTCTGGCTCCAGTCGACGTCCTTCCGAGAGATGGTGAGCAACTCGGCGAGGTCCGGGCCGGCGCCGTCGCCGCTGGTCCGAGCGACCCCCATCTTGAGCTTCGAGAAGAGGTTGAGGTCGCTCATCACCGACTCGACCGCGTCGTAGACGTGGTTGTAGCCGAACTGCTTGAGCCGGGTCCACGGCCGCGATTCGAGGTCGAGGTAGCCGGCCTGATAGAGCCAGGAGTTGAGGTTGATCGTCCGGTAGATCGGGCCGTGACCGTGGTCCGAAAGCACCATCAGGGCGTCCTCCTCGTCGATCCGGTCCATCACCCACCCGACGAACTCGTCGTACAGCTCGAGCAGTTCCATCGGCTTGTCGCCGTAGCGCTCGGCGAGTTCGGGATCGTGCTTGGGGTGGGTTTCGTCGAGGACGTGGCCGAGGACGTGGAGGACGTTGTCCGGGCCCTGAAACACCAGCGAGTAGAACTCACAGGGGTACTCGGCGACCAGTAGCTTCGCCACCTCGATCCGGTTGCGCTCGATCTCGAAGAAGTTGTCGAGCAGTCCCCGGAGGCTGTCCTCGTCGGTGCCGTCGTCGTACCCCTCGTAGGGGTCGATGTCGTAGCCGCCGACCCGCTCTTCGATGTCGGTCTGCAACTCCTCGGGGAACGCGTACGACCCCGTCGAGGGCGTGGTGATGTTGTCCGAGATGTGGAACCCGGCGGTCTCGGAGGGCGGGTACCCCGGCATCACGTTCATCACGCCCGACCGTCGGCCCTCGGCGTCGAGGTACTCCCAGACGGGGACCGACTGCTCGCGGAGGGTGTCGGCGTTGACGAACTCGGTGCCGTACTCGCCCTCGCCCTTGAGCATGAAGTTGTAGACGCCGTGGTTGCCGGGGTTGCGCCCGGTGGCGAACGAGCTCCACGCGATCATCGACAGCGGCGGCACCGTCGAGCGCGTGGTGCCGTCGGTGCCCTCCTCGGCCATCCGCGCGAAGCTCGGCAGTCGGCCGGCGTCGATGCCGCGCTCGACCAGTTCGGGGGGCACGCCGTCGAGCCCGAAGACGTAGACCGAGCCGGTCATTTTTCGAGGTAGCCAAGCTGTTCGAGGCGGTCTTCGACCACGCCGTCGTCGGCGCTGTCGGCGGCGTCGCCGACGCCGTCGCCCCGTTCGAGCTCGGCGGCCGCGCCGTCAAGGACGTATCGGGCGAGCGACTCGGCGTCGTCGAAGCCATCGAGGTCGTCGGCGAGCAGTTCGTAGCGGTCGCTGATGTCGGTGGGGAGTTCCAGAGTCATGGTATCAGTTCCTCCCCGAGCGGGAGGCGCTGGGACGGCGTCGCCGCGCGAGGCGCGCGAGAAACACCATCACGGCGAGGCCGTGCTTGACGGGGTTGTACGTCTGTCCTTCGAGGTCCTCGTAGCGGGCGTCGATTGCGCGCTCGGTCATCGCCAGCCCCTCGCTGGTCGCGGAGTCGATCATCTCGGACTCGACGCCCATCCCGTCGGTCGTCAGCGAGAGGCGCTCGAGGGCCTCGGGCGAGAACGCTCGAAAGCCGCTCTGGGTGTCGGTCAGCTCGGTGCCGGTCACCTGCGTGGTACAGTAGTCGAGGACGACCTGCCCGACCCGGCGGTAGACCGGCGTCTCGTCGACGTCCTCCGGGGCGAGATACCGGCTCCCGATCACCATGTCGGCCTCGCCCTCGACCACCGGCTCGGCGAGCGACGGGATGTCGGCGGGGTCGTGCTGGCCGTCGGCGTCGAGCACGACCAGCACGTCGCATTCGAGGGACCCGACGTGTTCGAACAGCGTCCGGATCGCGGCTCCCTTCCCGCGATTCCGGTCGTGGCGGAGCACCGTCGCGTCGGTCTGGTCGAGAAGTTCGGGCGTCCGATCCGTGCTTCCGTCGTCGACGACCACCACGTCGTCGGCGTATCGCTGGACGCCGAGGACGGTGCTTCCGACCGCGTTCTCCTCGTTGTACGCCGGCACGCCGACGACCACTCGGTCGGTAGCGAGGGAGTCGGCGGCGTCGGCGGCCGGCGCCACGCGCCCGTCCTCCGGGACCTGGAAACTCATGATTTGTTCGCGTTATTGGTCCGTTTCCGGTCCCTTTGTTCTCCATCCCCTATACGTCGGGTAGACGGCGTCTGTGCCGGTATAAGCCGACCGTGCGGCTTGGGTGCGGCTCACCCTACGGGGACAGCGTCGGCTCGTCGAGCAAAGGAGTCGGTTCGTCGACCGCGGTTGGTGGCGCGTACGCCGCCCACAATCCCGGGCTAACGGCTACTCGTCGGCGGGTTCGACCCCGGAGAACTCGAAGCGCGCGCCGCCGTCGGTGCTGTCGGTCAGCGAGATGTCCCAGCCGTGAGCCGCGGCGATCTGCTTGACGATCGCGAGCCCGAACCCGGTGCCTGACTCGCCGGTCGAGTACCCCGACTCGAACACGGCCTCGCGGTCGTCGGCCGGGATTCCGCGGCCGTCGTCGGCGACGTAGAACCCCCGACCGACCGGAGCGGGCGCGTCGTCGCACCGCCCGGTCCCGGCGTCGAGCAGTCCCACTCGGACCGTCACGTCGCCGTCGTCGGCGGCGTGCTCGATCGCGTTCGAAAAGAGATTTTCGAGTAGCTGTTGGGTCCGGCTCTCGTCGGCTTCGAGGCCGGCCGACTCCTCGATCCGGAGGTCGGCGTCGCCGGTGTCGACCATCTCCCACGCCGACTCCGCGACCGACGTGAGCGACACCGCCTCGGTCTCGGGGTCGTCCCGGCTCTGGCGGGCCAGCGTGAGCACGTCGTCGATGATCTCGTCGATCCGCCGGAGCGATCGGTCGATCCGGTCGAAGTGGTCGTCGTCGCCCGTCTCGCGCGCCATGTCGAGCGACCCTTGGGCCACGTTCAGGGGGTTGCGGAGGTCGTGGGAGATGACGCTCGTGATCTCCTCTAACTGCTCGTTGTGGCGCTGGAGCTCCTCCTCGCGTCGCTTGCGCTCGGTGATGTCCCGGCTGTTGACCACGAACCCCTCGATGTGGGGGTCGTCGAGGAGGTTCCGACCCCGGGATTCGAGCACCGGCCACGAGCCGTCGGGGTGTTTGAACCGAAACTGGACCACCGGGCGCTGGTCGGGGTCCTGGACCGACTCGAAGAACCGCTCCATCGCCTGCTGGCGGTCCTCCGGGTGGGCGTAGTCGAAGATGTACTCGCCGACCATCTCCTCGGGGTCGTAGCCCAGGATTCGCTCGGCCGACGGCGAGAGGTACTCGAACCGGGCGTCGGCGCTGATGATCGAGATGACGTCGGTGGAGTTGTGCACCAGCTTGTCGAACCGCTTGCGGGTGTGTTCGACCGCCCGCTTCGCCCGGTACTGCTCGACGGCGTTGGCGATGCGGTTCGCCAGCACCGAGTACTGACCGGTGTCCGACCCCTTCTGGAGGTAGTCGGTCACGCCGGCCGAGATGGCTTCCGAGGCGATCTCCTCGTTTCCCTTGCCCGTGAACAGCACGAACGGGAGGTCGGGGTATCGGTCCCGGACCGCGTCGAGGAACGTCAGCCCGTCCATCCCGGGCATGTCGTAGTCGCTGACCACGCAGTCGATCCGGTCGTCTTCGAGTCGATCGAGCGCCGGAGCGACCCCGGTCTCGGTCCCGACGTCGAAGTCGTCTCGGGCGCGTTCGAGGTACGTCGCGGTCAGCTCCGCGAGGTCTTCGTCGTCGTCGACCACGAGGATCGCGATCGGGTCGTCCTGGGCCGACGGCTCGGCGCCGTCCGTATCGCGCTCGCCCGGCGAGGACGTGAACTCAGACATCGTCGTGGCCCCTCAGTATCCGCTCGAAGTACGGCACCATCGTCCGCTTTGCCTGTCTCCAGCGGTCCGCCGAGTGCATGTCGTGGAGTTCGACAGCCAGCGCGTACCGGCTGGGTTCTGGACCGAACCCCGACTGGCCGTGGCGTGGCTTGTGGGGGTACTCGGGGTCTCCGATCGCCGCCCGGAGCTCGTACATCTGGGCGCGCTGGATCGGCGTCCAGTAGTCGCCGCCGATCTTGTGGTTCTTCCAGGCGCGCGTGCTCGCGTCGGCGTACGTCGGGTCGATCCCGGCGATCGAGGCCCGATCGCGAAATCGCGAGTAGACCGGCTGCCAGTCGGCGTCGGCCAGCGACGACCGGTCTATCGCTTCGCCGTCTGAGTGGGCGCGTTCGATCTCGTCTTTCGCCCAGAGGGCGTCGACGTACGCGACCGCGGCGCGGCGGGCGGTCTCTCTGTCGAGGTGCGGGAACTGTCGCGAGTCGACCGTCCAGAAGGCCTCGATCGCCTCCTCGCGGTCCCCGCGATCGTGCGCCCGAAACCCCGCACAGAGTTGATCGGCCATGCGCGTGGCCGCTTCGTCGGGAGTCCAGTCGTCGAGTAGCTCGGTCATAGTGGGTCGAACAGCGTGTCGGTCGGCGAACGGTCCGTGTCTCGCTTCGTTTCAGTCGTCCCAAGAATACCATTTACGGTATAAATATGTTCGGTAGAACGGTCGGCGGCGTCGCCGCGGCGCTCGTCGAGGCCCGGGGGGCGTCCGCCCGGCTACAGCACCGACTCGTAGACGGTCTCGATGCGCTCGCCCATGCGTTCGAGGCTGATCTCGCGCGCCGCCGCTCGGCCGTCGGAGGGCCGCGGGTTCGCGAGGACGTCGGCCAGTCCCGCGATCAGTTCCTCGTCTGCGTCGCTGACCGTCGCCGGCGAGACGCCGTCGAGGCGCTCGCGCACGTCGCCCACGTCGGTCGAGACGACCGGGAGGTTACAGCTCATCGCCTCCTTGACCGCGTTGGGCGAGCCCTCGCGCTTCGAGGTCAACAGCAGGGCGTCGGCGGCGTTCATGTAGGTCGCCACCTCCGCGTGGGGGACGCCGTACACCACCTGCAACTCCACGGGGGCGTCGACCCGGTCGCTCGCGCGCTCGACGACGCGCTCGGCGCGGGGCAGATCCTTCACGTCGTCGGAGGGCGGGTACGGGAAGAGGACGTGTCGGGCGTCCCGGTCCCAGCCGACCGCCTCGCGCGCCGCCGCGGTCGGTTCGGGGGCGAACCGGTCGGTGTCGACGCCGTGGGGGATCACGTAGCACGGCGCCTCGAGCTCCCGGGCCATCTCGTCGGTCATCACGATGACCGCGTCGCAGAACCGCGCACAGGCCTTCGAGAGCCAGCCGTACTCGCCCATCAGGTCCGTGCCCCACAGCGAGAGCACCACCGGGAGACGGACCTGCGCGAGCGCCATCGGCGCGGTCAGCCCGTAGTTCGCGTGGACGAGGTCGTAGCCGTCGAGCGACTCCCGGACCGCCAGCGGGACGAACCGGAGGTAGTCGGCCGGCGACCGCTCGGTCACGTCCTCGCGTGCGCGGTGGTCGCCCGGCGGCGTCGTCACCTCGCAGTCGACGCCCCGGGCTTCGAGCGCCGCGGTCTGCTGTTCGAAAAACCGGGCGTCGGCGTTCGAGACGAGGTTGAGGACGTTCATCGCTCGCCACCGTCGCTTCGGACCCGCTCGGGGTCGAACGGGAGCGGGCTCTCGCGGGCGCCGCCGCGGTGGGTCAGGTCCCCGACCCGCTCCAGTCCGCCGACCGCGGCCGTCTCGAGCCGATCGAGGTTCTCGGCGACGCCGACCACGATCGCGGTGAGGTTCACCTTGTCTTCGAGGTAGTCGTCGCGGATCCGCCGCCAGCGCGCGGCCGTGTCGGGGTCGTCGAGCAGGTCGGTGGCGGCCGCCAGCACCGCGTCGAACTCCCGGAGGTTGTAGACGAGCCCGTGGCGTTCGAGGTCGACGAAGTTCCCCATGTCGTCGTCGCCGACGAAGGAGTTCGATCGGATCGCCGGCGTCCCGAGCAGGGCGGCCTCGGTCACCATCGTCTGGGTGTCGGCGACCAGCAGGTCGGCCTCCGCGAGCGCGTCGTGGAGCAGGGCTGGGTGGAGGTCGTACGGGCGGGCCGGAGTCTCGGCGAGGTCCATCTCGCCGCCCTCGTCGGAGACGAACACCGTCGCGCGCTCGGCGAGCGCCTCGACGAGTCGCCGGCGCTGGTCGGGGCCGAACCCCTCGCGGCCCACGTCGTGGTGCGAGCCGAAGGCGTTGAGCCGGACGAGGACGTACGGCTCGTCGTCGCCGACCCCGAGCGCCTCGCGGATGTCGGTCTGGGGCTCGTAGGTCTCGGGGTGGAGGTAGGCGAGCTCTTTGAACCCGCGGAACTCGTAGTGGTTCTCGCCGAGGTCCTTCTCGAAGGTGTGGGGCGTGAGGAAGGCGTCGGTGAACGGCTTCGAGACGGCGTGGTCGAGGTCGGTCGTCTCCGAGTCGTCGACGAGGACGACCGGGGCGCGGGCGACCGCCCCCGCCAGCGCGGCGTACGACCCGCGACCGAAGACGCAGTCGGGGTCGTACCGCCGCGCCGCGACCGCGATCCGGGCGTAGTGTTTCGGGAGCTGGCGCAACAGCGAGAACTTCGCGGTCTCGGCGCTCCCGTAGCGCTCGTAGGGCACGTCGTAGTAGTCGAGAAGCGATTCGGTACAGCCGTACTCCCGCGCGAGGACCAGCACCTCGTGGCCGCGGTCCCGGAGCTCCGCGACCGCGTTGCGGTACTGGTGGACCTGCGCCGGCGTGTTCGTGAAGAACAGGTACTTCATGGTGGACTCGTGAGTGGTCGCCGGACGTTCCGGCTCCGGCAGTTCCTACCAGCGACGACACCACAGCGGGGTATTGTTATACGGTGCCTGAACGCTCGGCCCGCTCCCGGTCGCGGCCGTCGGGCGCGCGCCGCGGTCGGCGTCGCTCCCCTTCGTCGAGCCGACTCGAACAACAGATTTTAACGGCCGTCAGGTTTATAATTATACGATTACTAATACGAATTGAGACATCATGTACGACCTGACGGGCTTCCAGCGCGACCTGTTGTTCGCCGTCGTCGGCAAAGACGAACCGCACGGGCTCGCGATCAAAGAGGAACTCGAGACCTACTACGAGAAAGAAATTCACCACGGCCGGCTCTACCCCAACCTCGACACGTTAGTCGACAAGGGACTGGTCGAGAAGGGCCAGCGCGACCGCCGCACCAACTACTATGCGCTGACCGAACGCGGCCACCGCGAGATCGAGGCCCGCCGCGAGTGGGAAGACGACCACCTCGAAACCGCCTCGTCGGTCTCCGCCTAGGGCGGTCAGATCCGTTCGCGCGCCCGTGAAGCCTAATGTGTTCCGGGCCGATTACCTCGTATGGCATATCAGACGACGGTCGGCTGGTCGTTGCTCTCCTCGGGCATCGTCACCCTCCTGCTCAAGGTGCTCCCGTACGACTCGCTGTACTGGGGGCTCCTCTTCCTCGTGGCCGGGATCGCGATCCTGTACGTCCGCCAGTAGCGTTACTCGACGTGGACCCGCGTGACGTGGCCGCCACAGCCACACTGCTCGACGTACTCCCAGTCGAGATCGGCCTCGGCCGCGTCGAGGGCCTCGTAGAGGTACGTCTCGGGGTGGCCGTGGTCGCCGTGGGTCACGAGGTTGACGTGGTGGCCCGGCGCGGTGTGCTCGATCGCCGACAGCGCCTGCTCGACGAGCAGGCCCCGGCTCTCGGCGTGGCGGGGATGCTCCAAGTTGGCCGACCACGAGTTGTCGTGGACCGTCTGGGTTATCGGTTCGACGCCGTCGTGGTCGTGCTCGGTCGTTCCCATACGTCCCCTACGAGCGCCGTCCCCGAAAGCACACGCCCGAACACGTTCGGTCGGTCGCGGGCGCGCCGGCGGCGAAAGCGCTACCCGTCCCAGTAGATGCCGGCGGCCTCCTCGCCGCCGTCCGACCGGGCAAGCGCCTTCACCTTTCGGCGGTCGATCTCCTCGACCAGATCGAGCGCCTCCGCGACCCACGCGTAGAGACCGACGGTGAGGCGTTCTCGCACCTCCTCGACCTCGACCGGCGAGTAGACGTGGACGTAGCCGCCGCCGGTCAGCAGTCGCTGGCGCTTGTCCAACAGGCCGATCTCGACTAGGTGGTTGAGCTGTCTCGCGACGGTACTGCGATCGAGATCGAGCCGATCGGCCAGTTCGGCGGCGGTCGAGTCGCCCGCCTCCATCAGGCAGACACAGATCGTGAGGCCGGTCCGCGAGACGCCGAACACCTCCCGGAGCACGACCGCGAGCTCCGGGTGCTCGACCGGCGTCGCGTCGGCCGAGACCATCTCGGCGCCACAGCAGGTCGTCTCCGAGTCGCCCAGCGACACCGACCCGCACTCGCGGCATTCGAACACCGTCGCGTTCGTGGTACTCTTCCCCATGGATTGGGGTTCGGCCCGGACCTACAAGACCGTTCGGTGAGCCAACCGAGCCGACCCCGGCGTGAATCGGGCGCTCGGAGACGCGGCGGTCAGCGCCGGCCGACGAGCGCCGCGACGACGAGCGCGAGCGCGCCCGCGATCACGAGGGCCACGGGACCGAACCCGGGCGTCGACGCGCTGGCGACCTCCTCCTCGGTGGTCGTCTCCTCGGCGGCGTCGGCTTCGGTCGTTTCTTCTGCTTCGTCATCGGCTTCGGTCGTCTCGTCTTCCGGTTCGGTCGTCGCCTCAGCTTCGGCGTCGGCTTCAGTCGTCTCGTCTTCCGCTTCCTCTGCTTCGGTCGTTTCCTCTGCTTCGGTCGTTTCCTCTGCTTCGGTCGTTTCCTCTGCTTCGGTCGTCTCGTCTTCCTCACCGTCGGCCGCGGTCGTCTCCGTCGCGTCTTCGTCTTCGGCCTCGGTGGTCGTCTCCTCGGCGTCGGCGTCAGCGTCGGTCACGACGACACCGGTCGCGTTTGCGGCCGGCTCGTCGATCGTCGCGGTGAACTCGGTGGCGTTCGCGACCCCCGAGAGATCGAAGGCGGCCTCCCACGCGCCGTCCGGGCCGACCTCGACGGTCTGGCGGTCGAAGAAGGGCTCGGCGCCGACGCTCTCGACCGCGACGGTCAGCTCGGTGCCCGGTGCGACCGTGCTACTACCGGTGACGGCGGCGTCGCTCGACGCCGACACTCGGACGGGCTCGTCGAACGAGGCGGTCCGCTCGACGACGCTGAAGTTGGCGGTGTACGAACTCGCGTTCTCCGCGGAGACGTACGGGTTCCGCTCGGTCACCGTGAAGTTCGCCGTGTAGCTGGCGCCCTCTTCGAGCCGGGTCGTGTCGAACACCAGGAACAGCTGATCGGTGTCCTCGTCCCGGATCAGGGTCGCCCGATCGAGCGACACCTCGGTCTCGGGGACGTTCATCTCGACGCCGCGCGTGAGCGCCATCGAGAGCCCCGTCTCCTCGTTGTTGAGGTCCGAGACGTTCTCGACGTACCCCCCGATCCCGGAGGCCCGGAGCTCCACGATCGCAAAGTCCTGATAGGCGATGTCGTCGTCTTCGGCCACGACGTCGGTCAGCTGTGAGGCGCTCTCGATCTCGCCCACGTCCGGAGCGGTCCACACCCGCACGCCGTCGACCGACGCGGTTTCGAGGATCATCGTCCCGACACCGGTCTGCTGGCCGCCGACGTACGTCCGGATCGGATACGTCGCGGCGTCGAGCCGGCCGGGGATCGGATCGGTCTGAAGCTCGTAGCCGGTCACGTTGTCTTCGCCGACCGCCGAGACGCCAGACTGGTTCTGCTGGCCCGCGAGATAGGTGTTGAGGTCGACCGCGACCTCCCCGTCGTCGTCCTCGTCGACGACGCCGAACCGAGCGAGGTAACCGAGGTCGCGCGAGCCGACCGTGACGGTCGCCTCGTCGGTACCGTCGAGCGTGACGTTGAACCGGGCCACGTCGCCGCGCTGTTCGACGACGGTCGCGTTCGCGAGCGACGCCGAGCCCTCGACCGGCTCGGAGACGACGATGCCGGCGGTGTCGCGCGCCGAGGCGTCGGCCGCCGCCACCGTCACGTTGTACGTGCCGGCCTCGACGCCGCTGAAGTTCGCGTCGAAGGCGGTGTCGTCGCCGACCGTCCGGGTGGCGACCGCCTGTCCGTCCCGCACTTCGACGTTGGCGAACACGTCAGCGAGCTCCTCGGCGCTCATGTCCTCGGAGAAAAACCGGAGCGGGTACTCCGCCCGGTTGGACTCGATCTGCAGGTCGGCTCTGGCGTCGTCGCTGTCGTCGTTGCGGACCGTCGTCTCGTCGAAGGTGGCGTTGAGCGTCTGGACCGCGACCTCCCAGTCGGCGCCGCTCACGTCCGTCCGTCCGACGGCGGTGCCGTTCTTGAAGGCGACGGGCTCGCCCTGCTCGTCGACGACCACGTACTGGCCGTCGAGCCCGCTGGTGCCGAACGTCGCCGAGCCCGAGTCGTCGAGCAAGACCTGCGTGACGAGTCCGCCGACCTCGCCGTCGTCGACGTTCCGCACGGACCACACTTCGCTGGCGTTCGCCTCCCCGGCGCTCAGCTCCAGGAACTGGCCCTGCCAGAACACTTCGTCGGATTCGACGGCCACCTCGTCGGCGTCGTCGTCCTGCGCCTGATACCCGATTCCGGCACTCGTTACTCCCGCCGTCAGCGACGCACCGACGAGAAGCACCGTCAACAGTACACTCGTTCGTGTTCGTGTCATGAAATTCCCCACTCCCCCGCGCGACCCCCCGCGCGGAATCTCGTGGGAACGTTCGGCGAAATCGGCTAAGTATCTTTTGACGGTAGTGACGGCTTGCGACCCGACAAAGAGTGCCTATCACCCGAGTCCGCGGAGAAACGTCGGCCACCGAGCGCGGTCCCGACGCCGCCGCAGTTCCCGATCGGCCGGCAGTCGCCCCAACGCTTATCCCGGTCACCCGACAACACTGTGACAGGTCGTATGAAGACCGTTCTCCTCTCGCAGTGACCGGGTGCATCCGTGGCTCCGAGGCCCGAGCGCCGCGTCCGTGACTTCCGTCGAGTCGCTCGCGTGGCGCCGTCGCCTCCCCTCGCGGACCCCGGTCTGAGTCCGCAGGTCCAGTCGGTCGTAGCGAACTGTCGGGGTAGCGACGAGCGAACGCCACCGCACACCACACATCCATGCAATCACGAGACGCAGTCGTCGCGAAGCGCGCAGACGCCGGCACCATCGACACCGACGAGATCCGCGGGCTCGCCCGGACGGCGGGCTACGCGGTCGTCGCCGAACTGACCCAGCGCCGCGGGTCGGACTCGACCTACGAGTTCGGGCGCGGCAAGGCCGAGCGGTTGGCCGAGACGGTCGCGGCGACGGGCGCCGACACCGTCGTCTTCGACAACGAACTCACGCCGACCCAGACGGTCGAACTCGCCGCGCTGTGCCCCGAGGGCACGCGGGTGCTCGACCGCCATCGGCTCGTGCTCGACATCTTCGAGGCGCGGGCCGGCGACAGGCGTTCGACCCTGCAGGTCGAGCGCGCCAAACTGGCGTGGCGGCTCCCGCGCATCCGCGAGCGAAGCGACGAACAGGCGATGAACCGACGCACCGAGTCGGGCACCCGGTACTACGACGTGCTCGACCGACTCGACGAACTGACCCGGAAGATCGAGGCGCTCGGAGACGAGGCGGCCGCGCGCCGCGACCGGCGCCGCGAGGCGGGGTTCGAGTACGTCGCGCTGGCGGGCTACACCAACGCCGGCAAGTCGACGCTGTTCCACCGGCTCGCCGACGACCTCGATTTTTCGGCCCGCGACCCCGACCACGCCGACCTCGACGCCACGGCCGAGATCGAAGACCGGCTGTTCGAGACGCTCGACACCACGACCCGGCGGGCGACGATCGACGGCCGCCCGACGCTGGTGACCGACACCGTGGGGTTCGTCGAGGGACTGAGCCACGAGCTGGTCGAGTCGTTTCACGGGACGCTGTCGGTGACCGCGAGCGCCGAGTGCGTCGCGGTCGTCGCCGACGCCGGCGACCCGCCCGCCCGGCTCCGCACGAAATTAGCGACGACCTGCGACCGCCTCGCCGACGCCGACGGCGAACTCGTCGCGGTGCTGAACAAGGCCGACCTGCTCGATCCCGACGAGCTGGCCGCGCGCCGCGAGGCGGTCGCCGAGGTGGCGGCCGCGTCCGACGCTCCGCTCCCGGCCGACCCGGTCGCGGTGAGCGCAATCGAGGGCCAGAACCTCGACGCGCTCGGGGCCCGGATCTCCGAAGCGCTCTCCGAGCGCCGATCGGTCGAGATCGCGGCGCCGAGCGGCGACGACGCGATGCGACTCGTGTCGTGGCTCTACGAGCGGGCGTCGGTCGACGACGTCGACTACCGCGGCGACGAGGTCCGGATCGCGTTCACGGCGCCGGCGTCGATCGCCGCGACCGCCGAGTCGCGGGCGGCCGCGCTGGACGCCGACCGCTGACTCACTTGAGGGGCACCTCGATCAGGGTCGTCTCGTCGCCCTCGACCCCGGCTCCGAGGGCCGCGGTCAGCCCCGGCCAGTCGTCGGGGCGGTAGACCTCGACGCCGAAGCTCTCGGCGAACGTCCGGAAGTCGGGGTTGGCGATCCGGGTGCCAAAGTGCTCGCCGCGGTGGGCCTCCTGCTCGGGGCTCGAACGGCCGACGGAGCTTTACCCGGATCTGTAATACACTGAGAGAAAAATGGCCACCTACGCAATCGTCCAGATACTCGTAGGGCTCGCGGTCCTCGGCGCCGTCGTGTTGCCGCGGCTCGTCTCCGACAAGCCGCTGTCGTTCCCGATCCTCTACGTGATCGCCGGGATGGTGCTGTTCGCGCTCCCGATCGGGGTCCCGGCGCCCGACCCGGTCGCGAACCCGGCGGTGACCGAGCGGCTCACCGAACTCGTGGTCATCGTCGCGCTCATGGGGGCCGGGCTGAAGCTCGATCGGCCGTTCAGCTTCCGGTCGTGGGGGCTGACCTGGCGGCTCCTCCTGATCGTGATGCCGCTGACGATCTTCGTCACGGCCGCGCTCGGGCTGTGGGTCGTCGGAACTCTCCCCGCGACCGCGGTCCTGCTCGGGGCGATCGTCGCACCCACCGACCCCGTGCTGGCCTCCGACGTGGGCGCGACCGAGCCGACCGAGGAGACCGACGACGAGATCGATCCGGGGAACCAAGAAGACGAGGTCCGGTTCGCGCTCTCCTCGGAGGCGGGGCTCAACGACGGGCTCGCGTTCCCGTTCACCTACCTCGCCATCGCGATGGCGGGCGCATCGGGCACCGCGTCGCTGGGGTGGCTGGTCGACTGGGCGGTGCTGGCGGTCGCCTACGAGATCCTCGTCGGCGTCGTGATGGGCTACGTGCTGGGACAGCTACTGGCCCGGGTCGTCTTCGGGACCCAGACGGACCTCGAACTCACCACGACCACCGACCTCGCGGACGTGATGGCCGGCGCCGAGGCGCTCACCGCGACGCTGGTGACCTACGGCGTCACCGAGATCCTCGGCGGATACGGCTTCATCGCGGTGTTCGTCGCGGCCCTCGAACTGCGCCACTACGAGTGGGAACACGACTACTACGTCGATCTCCACGACTTCGGCGTGATGATCGAGCGACTGCTGATGGCGGTGGTGTTGGTGCTGTTCGGCGGGGCGATCGTCGGCGGACTGCTCGACCCCCTGACGCTCACCGACGCCGGGGTCGGGCTGGCGATCCTGTTCGTGGTCCGGCCGCTCGCGGGGCTCGTGGGCCTGCTCGGCGCGTCGGTCCCGTGGAGCGAACGGCTGGTCATCTCGTCGTTCGGCATCCGGGGGATCGGGTCGTTCTACTACCTCGCGTACGCGCTGAACGAGGCGTCGTTCGGCGAGATTCAGCTCCTCATCGCCCAGGAGAAGCTCTGGGCGATTCTGGGGTTCGTCGTGCTCACGTCGGTGTTCGTCCACGGCATCGCGGCTTACCCCGTGATGGAGTTTCTCGACCGGCGCCAGTCCGAGCCGGCGTCCGAGGAGCCGGCCGAGCCCGCGACCGACTGACCGCCGGCGACCGACCCGGGCGACAGAGCTACGGCCGGGGCCGGCGTAGCGGTCGCATGCCAGAACTGTACGGCGCCTTCGACGGGGAGGCCGATTCGCAGTACGCCGCCTGCGTGGGGTGCGGCGAACTCACCGATCTGTTCGAGGCCCACCCGATGTTCCGCGAGGACGCGGTGAACGAGTTCGGCGACGTGACGGCGACGACGTACCACTTCTGTAGCGACGGCTGTCTCGACTCGTGGCTTCGACAGCGAAATACGGGGGAGTAACGACCCGCCGGCGGGCGGCTACGCGAGCCGCTCGCGAACGCCGTTCGTGATGCGATTACGGTTGTAGAGCAGTTCGGCCAGCCCCCAGCCGACCAGCAGGAGGGCCGCGCCGACCACGCCCACGAAGTCCCACGGTCCCATCCAGACCGGCCGGATCCACGGCGCGATCTTCGACCAGCGGTTCGCGAACGCGTCGACCGGGCCGCTGACGGCGGTGCCGGCGAACGAACTGCTCATCCACTGTGAGAAGGTCAGCCGGTCGCCGGTGCCGGGGGTCAGTCCCGCGCTCCCGTTGACGGTGTACTCGCCTTCGGCGTCCTGATCGGCGATGGTCGGGCCGTCGGGCTCGTCGCCCAGATGCATGCGCTCGGCGTCGTAGGGGGCCCACGGCGCGTAGAACTCCCAGACGACCTCGCCGGTCGGCGTGACCTCGATGATGCGTTGGTTGTTCGAGTCGACGACCAGCGTGTTCCCGTTCGGGAGCCGGTCGGCGTCGCGGGGCCAGTTGAACACTTGACTCGACCCCAGCTTCCAGGTCTCTTTCCACTCGCCGTCGCGCTTGGCGTACTCGACGATCCGGTCGTTCTCGCTGTCGGCGACGGTGATGGTCGGCGTCCCGTTCTCGCTTTCGAGGTACTTGGGGTTGTGCTGTTCGTGCATCACGTCGTAGTCGTCGTCGCTCCCGAGGCGCATGTCGATCGCCTTGGTGGAGCGGTTGATCACCATCACCTGATCCATGTTGCGCGGCGAGATCAGATACTGGCCGTCGTCGATCTTGTCGACGTCGTTGACGTGGGTCCAGTCGTTGTTCGGGGCCTCGGCGGCGTACGTCCCGCCCTGATCTTCGGTCCAGTCGGTGTGGTCGTCGAACTGCCACTCCCACGTAATCTCTCCTTGCTCGCGGTCGTAGATGAAGATCCGATCCTCGTTGGTCTCGCTGGTCGTGTTGTAGTTGCGCATGTTCGCGACCAGCAACTCGGTGCCGTTGTTGATGAGGTCGGCGTCGTGGGTGTCGTGAACGTCGTCGAAGCGCTCGGCCCAGACCCGCTCGTCGGTCTCGGGGTTGTACTCGTAGATGGTGGTTCCGCCTTTTCTGGTGCCGGTGACCAGCAGGTTCCCGTTGTCGAGCGGGTCGACGTCGTAGAACCACGTCACGTCGTTGTTCGACCCGTTGTGGATCCACTCGACGTCGCCCTGCGGCCCCACCCCGACGAGGCGAGCGGGCTTCTTGCCGTTCGACTGCCCGGCGAACTTGAATCCCTGTATCGAGATGACGGTCGTTCCGTCGGCCGGCGATTCGATCGTTCCTTTCTGGAGGTTCGTCGGTTCGTAGGTGAACGCGGAGACCGCGGAGGGGGCGATCAGCGACACGATGAGAACCAACACCACGCCGCGTACCAACCACGCCCGCGAGAACCCGGTCTGGTCAGACGCCATGCACTCGTGTACATCGAATTAGGTTATATGGGTTTTGTCCTCTCGACGGCCACCAGCGTCGCCAGCACGCTCAGATTTATGCGAATCGGTACCGCGACACACGATAGGATGTTCCAGAACCGAACCGACGCTGGACGGCGACTCGCAGACGCGCTCGCCGACCGCGGCGTGACCGCTGACGTGGTGCTCGGAATCCCGCGGGGCGGCGTCCCGGTCGCGCGCGCCGTGGCCGACGCGCTCGGGGCGCCCCTCGATGTGGTGGTCGCCTCGAAGATCGGCGCCCCGGACGACCCCGAGGTCGCGCTCGGCGCGGTGGCGAGCGACGGCACCGCGTGGCGCAACGACGATCTCGTGGCGGCGGCCGGCGCGACCGACGCGTACTTCGAGCGCGAGCGCCGCCGGGAAGCCGAGCTCGCCCGCGAGAAGCTCTCTCGCTATCGGGGAACCGACGAACTCCCGGATCTGGACGGCCGGCGCGTCCTCGTGGTCGACGACGGCCTCGCGACGGGGGCGACCGCGATCGCGGCGCTCGGGCAGGTCCGGGCGGCGGGGGCCGACCGCGTGACCCTCGCGGTTCCGGTCGCGTCGCCGCGCTCGCTGGCGACGGTCCGGGCGGAAGCCGACGAGGTCGTCTGCGTCGAGTCGCCGCCGGAGTTCGACGCCGTCGGTCGGTTCTACCGGTCGTTCGAGCAGGTCTCGGACGAGGCCGCGATGGCGTCGCTCCGCGACGAGGGGTAGTTTTGCAAAAATATTGCACAACTGCGTTCGGGATTCCGAGGACGGCCGACTCAGAGATACCGGCCTGAACTGCCTCTAAATCCCGAAGTAATCCGCCACGACGCCGGCGTCTCGCGGGTCCGATACTGTGCGCCACTCACACACATGGGCGAAATCTTTAAGTAGTTGTCGCCCTTACTGAGAGTTAGGAAGCAGGACTCCCGGAGATTCTTCAGGGTTTCTCCTCCTCCCGGTAGTCCCCGCCCACCCATCACCACCATGACGAGTACACGCATCCAGAGCTACAGCGAGCAGACCGACGTATCGAACGAGGAACGAACCGACGAGGAGCGGGCCCCCGAGCGCGAGGACACCTGTCCGGAGTGTGGCGGCGATCTCGTCGCCGACAGCGAGCACGGCGAGACCGTCTGTGGGGCCTGCGGCCTCGTCGTCGAAGAGGACTCCGTCGACCGCGGCCCCGAGTGGCGGGCGTTCGACGCGGCCGAGAAAGACCAGAAGAGCCGGGTCGGCGCCCCGACCACGAAGATGATGCACGACAAGGGGCTGTCGACCAACATCGGCTGGCAGGACAAAGACGCCTACGGCAACTCGCTGGGGAGTCGCCAGCGCGAGAAGATGCAACGGCTCCGCAAGTGGAACGAGCGGTTCCGGACCCGCGACTCCAAAGAGCGCAACCTCAAGCAGGCGCTCGGCGAGATCGACCGGATGGCCTCCGCGCTCGGCCTTCCCGAGGACGTTCGGGAGACCGCCTCGGTCATCTACCGGCGCGCGCTCGACGAGGATCTCCTGCCCGGCCGCTCGATCGAGGGCGTCGCCACCGCGTCGCTGTACGCCGCCGCCCGACAGACCGGGACGCCTCGGTCGATCGACGAGGTCGCGAACGTCAGCCGGATCGACGAGATGGAGTTCAAGCGGACCTACCGCTACATCGTCCGCGAACTCAACCTCCAGATCCAGCCGGCCGACCCCGAAGACTACGTCGCGCGGTTCGCCAGCGACCTCGGCATCTCCGACGAGAGCGAGCGCCGGGCCCGCGAGCTCCTGCGCAACGCGAAGCGAAAGGGGCTCCACAGCGGGAAGTCGCCGGTCGGGCTCGCCGCGGCCGCCATCTACGCGGGGCCGCTCCTGACCAACGAGAAGGTCACCCAGGCCGAGGTCAGCGAGGTCGCGCAGGTCAGCGAGGTCACGATCCGAAACCGCTACCACGAACTGCTCGAAGCCGACGACGACGCCTACGCGGCGGCCTGAGCTGTTCTCTCGACGGTGGTCGGCGGTCGGCGGCGCTGTCCGTTTTTTTCGAACGATAGTCCGCGAGCGACCGCTCCGTTCCGGAAGGTCCTAACCGACCGTGCCCGAATCGCGGGTATGCGAGTGGTCCTCATCACGGGCGCCGCGTCGGGCATCGGGCGAGCGACCGCGCGGGCGTTCCGCGAGGCGGGCTGGCGGGTGTACGCGACCGACGTCGACGCCGAGGGGCTGGCGGGCCTCCCGGACTGCGAGACGTTCCGGCTCGACGTCTCCGACCCCGAGGCGTGTCGCGACGGCGTCGAGCGCGTGGTCGAGGCCGCCGGTCGGCTCGACTGTCTGGTCAACAACGCGGGCTACGCCGCGCCGGGGCCGATCGAGGACGTCCCGGAGGCCGCCGCCGTCCGGCAGGTCGACGTGGTGCTCCACGGCCCGCGCCGGATGGCCCGGGCGGCGTTGCCCCACCTCCGGGCGACCGGCGGGACGATCGTGAACGTCTCCAGCGTGGTCTCGCGGTCGGCGTTCCCCGGGCTCGGCGCGTACAGCGCCGCCAAGTTCGGGCTTCGGGGGCTGACCGACGCGCTCCGGATGGAGACCGACGCGGTCGGCGTGGCGGCGGTCGAACCGGCGTGGGTGTCGAGCGACTTCGCGGCGGCCGCCCGCGACCGGCTCCCCGACCCCGACGACCGCACCGCGGAGTACGCCGGGACGTACGCCGTGCTCGAACGCGGCGTCGGGGTCGGTAGCGAGCGGTTCGCGGTGACCCCCGAGCGGGTCGCCGCCGAGATCCTCCGGGCGGCGACCGACGCCGACCCGAGGGCCCGGTACCCCGTGGGTCCGATCGCGCGCTTCGTCGCCTCGGCCCGGTACTTCCCCGATCCGATCGAGGACCGGCTCAAGCTCCTGTTCGGGCGGCTCTCGGTGGGGATCGGTCGGCTGGCGCGGTGGCTCTCCGGACGCGGCGGTGACCGGCGATAGCTATTATGTCCTGTGGGTGGTAGTACCTGTCACTATGTCCGGCAAGCGGCTACTGATGATCGTCGGCGACTACGGCGAGGACTACGAGATAATGGTGCCGTTTCAGGCGCTTCAGGCGGTCGGCCACGAGGTCGAGGCGGTCTGCCCCCAGAAAGACGCGGGCGACACGGTCAAGACCGCGGTCCACGACTTCCGGGGCGACCAGACGTATGTCGAGTCGCGGGGTCACGACTTTCGGGTGACCGCCGCGATGGACGAGATCGACCCGGCGGCGTACGACGGACTGGTGTTGCCCGGCGGGCGCGCGCCCGAGTACCTCCGGACCCACGACGAGGTGCTGGGGACCGTCCGCCACTTCTTCGAGGCCGACAAGCCGGTCGCGGCCATCTGTCACGCCGCCCAGATCCTCGCGGCGGCCGACGTGATCGAGGGTCGGACCTGCTCGGCGTACTCCGCGCTCGAAGCCGACGTGGAGGGCGCGGGCGGCGAGTACTACGACGGCGTGACCACCGACGGTAACCTCGTCACCGGCCGGGACTGGAGCGACCACGTCGAGTGGCTCTCGCAGTTCCTCGACGTGCTCGGCACCGACGTCGAACACGGCGAGCCCGCGGTCGCCGAGGCCGCCGAGGACTGAGCCGGCGGGTCGGCCCCGGCGCCGAGACGGCGGGCTACTCCTCGGTCGACTCGCTCGTTCGCACCGTCAGGACGGGCACGTCGGCGGTCCGAACCACCTTCTCGGTCACGCTTCCGAGGAGGTAGCGATTCAGCCCCGACCGGCCGTGAGTCCCCATCACGATCATGTCGACGTCGTGGTCGTCGGCGTAGTCGAGGATCGTCCGGTGTGGCGTGCCGTGGATCACTTCGGTCGCCACGTCCTCGACGCCGGCGTCGGCCGCCCGTTCGGCGATAGCCTCGACCGCCACTTCGCCCTGTTCTTCGAACGACTCGATGACCGCCGGCGTGTGTATCTCGGTCGACAGCGACGCGAGGTTCACGACGTTCACCGCGTGGAGCTCCGCGTCGTACGTCGACGCGAGGTCGATGGCTCGCTCGACGGCGGGGTCGACCGCGTCGCTTCCGTCGGTCGGAATGAGTATGCGTTCGTACATACTAGATCGTTCGTCTCCCGCTCGGGAAAACGATTCGGGCGTTCTCGGTCGTCGAGAGCCGTAACCGGGCTTTATACCGGTTTACCGTCGCCGTCCCGACCTCGACCTGCCGCCACGCCTTTCACCCCGACAGTGGTACCGGGACGCATGCAGTACAACGAGTTCATGGGGCAGGTCCAGAACCGCCTCGAACTGCCCGAGCAGAGCCGAGCCGTTCGGGCGACGCGAGCCGTGCTGACCACGCTGGGCGAGCGCCTCCAACCGGGCGAAGCCACCGACCTCGCGGGCCCGCTCCCGATGGAGGTCGACTACTACCTCGAAGCCGCCGACTCGGGCCAGCGCTTCGACTACGGCGAGTTCGTCGAGCGGGTCGCCGACCGCGCGAACGTCGACGAGTCCGACGCGGCTTACTACGGCCGCGTGGTGGTCGGGCTGGTGAGCGAGCTCGTGGCCCGCAGCGAGCTCGAACAGGTCCGGGCCCAGCTCCCCGACGACTACGACGATCTGTTCCAGTTGGTCGACGCCGAGGAAGTCGAGGAATGATCGTCCGGACCGACCGGCGCGAAACAGTCAAAAGGCTATCACCCGAATGACCCTCCATGTACGAGACAGTTCTGTTCCCGACCGACGGTAGCGAGGGGACCGAGGCCGCCCTCGAAAACGCGCTCAACATCGCGTCGACGTACGACGCGTCGGTCCACGCGCTGTACGTCGCCGACACAAACCAGTACAGCACGACCACGCTCGACGACGGTGCTCGCGACGTGCTGGTCGAGGAAGGCGAGGACATCGTCGGCGACGTCGTCGAGCGAGCCCAGGCACGGGGCGTCGACGTCGAGGACGTGGTGTTGCAGGGCGACCCCTACGAGACGATCCTCGACTACATCGAGGAGTACGGCGTCGATCTGGTCGTGATGGGGACCCACGGCCGCCGCGGGGTCGAGCGGTATCTCATCGGGAGCGTGACCGAGAAGGTGGTTCGGACCGCCGACGTACCCGTCCTGACGGTGCCGCTGGCCGACGAGTGAGTTCGGTCGGCCGGGCTCACAGCACCGTCTCGATCGACGCGAGCGAGTCGAGCACGTAGTCCGGTTCGACCGTCGCCTCCCGGAGGTCGGCCTCGTCGGTCACGCCGGTCAGCACGAGGACCGTCGTCATGCCGGCGCGCTCGCCCATCTCGATGTCGGTTTCGAGCCGGTCGCCCACCAGCAGGCAGTCGCCCGGGTCGGCCTCGAGCAGGTTCGTCGCGGCGGTCATCGCAGTCGGCGAGGGTTTGCCCGCGACCGCGTCGAGTTCGCGGCCGGTGACGCCCTCGATCGCGCCGATCATGCCCGCGGCGTCCGGGATCTCGCCGTCCGCGACCGGGCAGGTCCGGTCGGGGTTGGTCGCGACGAACGCGGCGTCGCCGTCGAGGGCGTTCATCGCCGCGGTCAGCGTCTCGTAGTCGAACGACCGATCCATCGAGGCGACCACGACCCCCGCGTCGGCTGGCGTCTCGGTGACCCGGACGCCGGCGGCTTCGAGGTCGGCGACCAGCGGCGCCTCGCCGACCACCAGCGCCGCGCGGTCGGGGTACTCCCGGGCGAGCAGGTCGGCGGTCATCGCGCCGGAGTTGAGCACCTCTCCGGGCTCGGTCGGGACGCCGAGGTCGGTGAGCTTCCGGGCGTAGTCCGCGCGCCGCTCGATCGCCTTGTTCGAGACGAACGCGACGGCGGTCCGGCGCCGCAACGCCTCGATACCGATGTCGGCCCCGGCGAGCAGGTCGCCGCCCCGGTACACCGTGCCGTCGAGGTCGATCACCGCACCGTCGTAGGTCATGGGGAACTCCCGTCCGTCCCCGAGTGGTCGCTCATTCGTTGGGCCACCGGTACGGGTCGCGAGTGGATAAGCGTTCGGCGCGCCGGTCCCGACCGCGCTCCGCGTCCGGGGTTAGATTCGGCCCGGTCACGAAACTATGAATTAATAATTACTTTTATCGGCGACGGCGTAGCTCGGGCGTCATGCTGGGGAAAATACAAGAACTGTCCCGACGGACGTTCCTCAAAGTGACGGGTGCATCTCTCGTGGGTGGAGCGGCGAGCGCTACGAGCGGGGCCGACGAGTCGACGGACGCCGAGCGACGGCCGCCGACCCAAGGCGGCGCGGACGCCGCGTCGCTCGTCGCCCACCGCGGGTTCGCCGGGCTCTACCCGGAGAACACCCTCGGGGCGATCCGAGGGTCGGTCGCCGGCCAGTCGCCGCCGACCGCCGACCGGGTGAAGGCCGACATGATCGAGATCGACATCATGCCGTCGGCCGACGGCGACGTGATGGTGTTTCACGACGACACGCTCGGGCGGCTCACCGATGCCCCCGAGAGGATGGCCGACCAGTACGTCTGGGAGACCCCGACCGATCGGCTCCGCGAGCTCCGGGTACTGGGAACCGACGAGCCCATCCCCAGACTCGGGGAGGCGATGCGGGCGATCCCGTCGGAGGTGGGCGTGAACATCGAGTTCAAGAACCCCGGCTCTGCGGATATCCGCTTCGCGGAGAACCTCGACGGCGAGGCGCTCGAGACCCAGACGGAACTGTGGATGGACCTCGCCGAGGACGCGCTCGCGATCGCCGCGGACCACGACAACGAGGTGCTCGTCTCGTCGTTCCAGGAGGGCGCGCTGGCGGCGGTCCGGGAGGTCGACGACGGCGTCCCGATCGCGTTTCTGTTCTGGGACTCCATCGAGGAGGGGCTGGCGATCACCGAGGAGTACGACTGCGAGGCGCTTCACCCGCCGCGCAACATGATCCGGGGTACCGACTTCTTCGGGAACGAATACTACGACGGTCAGGAGCCCGAGACGTTCGCCGACGTCGACCTGATCGCGGAGGCCCACGACGCCGGCCGGGCGGTCAACGTCTGGACGGTCCAGACGTGGCGGCAGGCCGAGCAGTTACAGGAGGCCGGGGTCGACGGGCTCATCGCCGACTACGACGGGCTTCAGCGATACGGCGCGGGCGCGGTCTGAGTTCCGCCGGCCCGCGAGGGGCCGGGGACCGAGTCCGGGGCGGTCTCGCTATCGGACCTTCCGGCGCATGTACGCCGAGAAGACCTCGCTGAAGACGACCACGCCGAGGATCGCGATCAGGATCGTCAGCACGTTGTCCCACGCGAAGGAGTTGATGCTGGTCGTGAGCGCTACTCCGATGCCGCCGGCGCCCACGAACCCGATGATGGTCGAGGCCCGGACGTTGATGTCCCACCGGTAGGTCGAGACGCCGACGAACGCGGGCTTGATCTGGGGCGCGATGGCGTACATCAGCACCTGAAACGGGCTCGCGCCGGTGGCCCGGATCGCCTCGACCTGCCCGTGGTCGATCTCCTCGATTCCCTCTGCGATGAGCTTCGCGGTGAACCCGATCGACCGGACCGCGATCGCCAGCACGCCCGCGAGCGCGCCCGACCCGAACAGCACCACGAAGATGAGCGCCCAGATGATGACGTTCACCGACCGGGTGAACGACACGATGAACTTCCCCAGGTAGTAGGTCGCCCGGTTCGGCGAGGTGTTCTCGGCCGCGAGGAACGCGATCGGGAGCGAGATCAGGACCGCGAACGCGGTCCCGAGGATCGAGATGTGGATCGTCTCGATCAGCGGCGGGAGGATCTCGGTGACGTACCCGAGGTCGGGCGGGTACATCCGGCTGAGCAGATCGTAGGTCTCCCGCGGCGCGGTCGCGGCGTACTCGTAGTTGATGTCAAGCGCCCGCCACGAGACCACGAAGGCGGCGACGGCGAGTCCGACCCCGAGCGCGCGGAGCGCCCGCTGGGTCGGCGAGAACCGCCGCCACTCGCGGTCGTCTGATTCTGCGGCCATCACTGGACCCTCCTGCGGACGATCGCGCTGACGGCCTCGCCAACGAGGACGATCGCGACGATCGCGAGGATGATCGTGAGGCTGAAGTCGTAATCGTACTTCTGGAAGGAGTTGAGCAGGGTCACGCCGATCCCGCCCGCCCCGACGATGCCGACCACGGTGCTGTGGCGGATGTTGATGTCCCACCGGTAGATGCTGAGTCCGACGATCCGCGGCAACACCTGCGGGAGGACGCCGTACAGCAACACCTGAAACCGGCTCCCGCCGACCGCCCGTATCGCGTCGAGTTGGCCACTGTCGATGTCTTCGAGCTCCTCGGCGAGCAGTTTCCCGAAGAACCCGATGGTCTTGAACGACAGCGCGATCACGCCCGCCAGCGGGCCGAACCCGACCGCCTTGACCGCGACGATGGCGACGATGAGCTCGTGGAACGACCGCGAAATCGAGATCACCCCGCGGCTAGCGTAGTACACCGACGACGGCATCAGGTTCTCGGCCGCGAGAAACCCCACGGGGAGGCTGATTAGGATGCCGATGACCGTCGCCACGATCGACATGTTGATGCTCTCGACGAGCCCCTCGACGAGGAGTTCGCGCTTGCGGGGCGTGAGCTCGGGCGGCACCATGTTCTGGACCAGATCCACCGCGGCGTCGATCCCCGCGACGAACCGGGCGAACGAGATCCGGATGTCCCACATGCTCCAGACCACGAACACCACGATGAGTCCGTAGATGACCCACTTGATGTACTTGTTGTAGAAGGCGCTCGGACGCTCCCACGAGCCGTACTCGGTCGACGTTTGCTCTTCGAGCGACATCCCATCACTCCCGTTTCTCGGTGGTGAGCGAGTCGGTCGTCTCGTCGGGCGCCGCCCGGCCGACTCGCGACTCCCCGCCGCGGTAGATCACGTCCCGACCCTCCTCGTCGAGCGCCTCGGGCGGCCCCTCGAAGACGATCTCGCCGTCCGAGAGCCCGACGATCCGGTCGGCGTAGTCGATCGCGAGATCGATCTCGTGGATGTTGATCAGTACGGGGATGTCGTCGTCGGTCGCGATGTCGGTCAGTAGCTCCATCACCGACCGGGAGGTCTCGGGGTCGAGACTGCTGGTGGGCTCGTCGACCAGCAGTATCTTGGGGCGCTGGATCACCGCCCGCGCGATGCCGACCCGCTGGCGCTGGCCCCCCGACAGCTCGTCGGCGCGGCTGTTGTCGTACCCCCCGAGCCCGACTCGATCGAGGATCTCGTAGGCGCGCTGGACGTCCTCGCCCGCGAACTTCCGACGGAGCGCCTTCCAGTTGCTGGTGTAGCCGAGTCGCCCCGAGAGGACGTTCTCCATCACGGTGAGCCGCTCGACGAGGTTGAACTCCTGAAAGATCATCCCCATGTCCCGCCGTGCCTTCCGGAGTTCGGCGGTGTCGAGGCCCGTGATCTCGGTGTCGTCGAGCCACACCTCCCCGGCGGTCGGCTCGGTCAAACG
Organism: Halorussus marinus; assembly: GCF_004765795.1. Classification (GTDB taxonomy): domain Archaea; phylum Halobacteriota; class Halobacteria; order Halobacteriales; family Haladaptataceae; genus Halorussus; species Halorussus marinus. The sequence continues at coordinate 205,107 of NZ_SBIV01000005.1, read as the reverse complement.
GTTGATACACCTGATGAGCGTGCTCTTTCCGGCGCCGCTCGGGCCGACGATGGCGACGATCTCGTTTCCCGACACCTCCATCGAGACGCCCCCGAGCGCCTCGTCGCCGGTCTCGTAGGTCTTGTGTAAGTCACTGACAGTAAGCATGCGTCCACTCCCCCGCTCCCGATACGGCTCTCGGCAGCTACCGAAACGTAATGCTCTTCTATGATAAATAAGTTGCATCCGTCGCGGCCGGGCCTCGGCCCCGACCGCGGTGGCCGCCCGGCGGTCACTCGCCGATCTCGCCCTCCTCGTACTCGACCTCGTTGGCCTCCTGGATCGTGAGGATCACGTCCCACGCGCTGGCGTAGTCGACGTCGATCCACTGGCCCCGGCCCTCGAACTGCTCGGCGATCGAGGTATCGGAGTAGTCGTACTCGAGGAACGCCGCCCGGATCCCCTCCTGAAGCTCCGGCGTGAGGTTGTACCGGTAACAGAACCCCGTGGTCGGGAACGGCCGGCTCGCGAACACGCACTTGATCTGGGTCGGATCGATCTGGTCGGCGTCGACCACGCGGGCGTAGCAGGTGCTACACACCGGCGCGCCGGCGTAGTCGTCGTTCGCGACCCCGAGCGCGCTCTGCTGGTGACCCCCGGAGAACTCGACCTCGTAGTCCTCGCCCGGCACGACGCCGAACTGGTCCTCGAAGATCGCCCGCGGCGCGAGGTTGCCCGAGTTCGATGTGGGTTCGGTGTGGGCGATGGTGTTGCCCGCGTAGTCCTCGACGCTGTTTATCTCGTCGTTGTCGGCCTGCGTGATGGCCCAGAGCCGATAGCCGAAGTCGCCCTCGTCGGACACCTGGATCGAGAACGGCACCGCGCCCGCGAGGTTCACCGCGAACGGCACCGTCCCGGTCGAGAACCCGCCGATGTGGAGCCGTTCGGACCGCATCGCCTCCACCTGTGCGGCGTAGGAGTTCAGCGGGAAGAACTCGACGGTCTTCCCGGTCTCCTCGGCGATGTTGTCGAGCAGCGGTTGCATCGTGTCCTGATACACCGCCGGGTCCTCGGTCGGCGCGAGCGAGAACGTCAGCCGGTCGGGATCGATGAGATCGCCTTCGGACTCGGGCGTCTCCTCGACCGGCCCGCCGTATCGCGGCTCCTCGCGCTCTTCCATCCGTTCGAGATCCTCGATGTTCCCGGTCTCGAACCCCTCGTCGAGAAGCACGTCTGTCGTCACCGGGAAGTCGAACTGCTGGTCGGCGCCGTCGCCGGTGGTGGTCTCTTGGCCCCCGGCGGTGGTAGTCTCTTGGCTCGTTGTCGCCCCGGCACGCCCCGTCAGAAACGCCGTCGCCGCGGTCCCCGTCCCCACGAGGAACGCGCGGCGCGTGGTGTCGTTTGGCATCGGAACCCCCACCGGGGTTGCAATGAATGTGCAATTTCTTCTTTTCTTATAGGCAAATATTGCCTATTTATTGGCGCCCGTCCGAGCCGAGACCGCCGGCGTCGCCGCGCCCGGGTCGGTTCGGCCATCGACGCCGGCGCGAGACGCGGTCATATCCAGAGACGACTACGCCGAACGCCTACCGATCAGGCTTCGAGCGTCAGGTCCATCTCGGGCATGTCGATGAACGCGGTCTCGTAGCCCTCGTGGCGCGCGACTCCCGGCGGGGTGTTGACCGCCAGCGCGAGCGAGTCGCCCGACTCGACGGCCTCGACGCCCGCGCCGTAGTGATAGCCGATCTCGGGACCGACCGCGGGTTCGAATCTGTCCTCGAACAGGGTCTCGCCGCCCCGCGAGAGGGTCCCCGCCAACCCCATGAACGGCAGCGGATAGCGGTTGTACGGCGTCCGGGGCGACACCGCGAGGTACGCCCCGCCGTCGACGAACTCGGGGGCGTCGTCCGGGCGGAACGCGACGAACTCGGCGTCGCCGCTGGTCGCCGATCCGAGCACCGTCCCGGGGAGCGCGTCGGGTTCGGGGACCTGCGCGATCGGGGCGTCCATCTCCGCGGGATCGAGCGCCCCGGCGTTCCCCTTCTCGTCGGGGAACTCCTCGTAGGGCAGGTCGCCGATCGTCGAGCGCTCGTGGTCGAACTCGACCTCGATCGTCGCCCCCTCGTCGAAAGCGTCCCGGAGCGCGCCCAGTCGGCGGGCCTGCATCGCGCCCACCTCGATCCGGGCGGTGTAGGTGCCGTCGCCGTCGAGGACCATGTTGTCCCCGAAGTGATACCCCATGTTCTGCGAGAGCATCGGCCAGAGGCTCCGCGAGTCGACGGTCTCGCCCCCCTTCAGCACCTCCGCGGAGACGTTCGCGCTCGGCAGGACGGTGCCGGTCTCGTCGTCCCAGACGGTCGCCATCAGGTGGACGGTCTCCTCGTCGCCCACGTCGGCGCGGTTGGTGTCCGAGCCGGTAATCGTCCAGAAGGCGTGGGCGTAGCTGTACATCAGCCCGAGCCGATACCGGCCGTTGGTGCCCGATCCGATCATCGTCATGCCGTCGCTGTGGGTGGGATGATACACCTGCGGCCCGCGGTCCTCGACGGTCGTGAACTGCCCGCGCCGGGCCGATTGGGTCTCGAAGAGCCCGGCACAGCCGGCGAGCCCCGCTGTCCCGAGCGCCGCGCCGGCGGCCAGTAGGTCGCGTCTGTCCATCATCCGAGCGTAGCGGCCTCGGGGAAATACGGATTCTGGTACGCGCGTCGAAACCGGATGAGTTCGGGAAGTTACTTGGGCGCCCGACCACCGTCGTTCGAACGTGCCCGCCGAACGCCGCCTCTCGACCCTCCAGCGAGACGCGCTCCTCGCGATCCTCGCGCTCGCGTTACTGACGGCGCCGCTGTGGCTCACCGCGACGAGCCTCGGCGCGGAGACGTACGTCTACGAGCGCGCCGAGGTCGTGATCGACGACGAAAGTGGAATCGCGTACGCGAACGACACGGGCGTCCCGCTCGGGGCGTCTGTCAGCGACGAGATCGCCTGCACGACCGCGTGGGCGGTCCGACCCTGCGTGTTCGAGCAGTACCTCGCGTCGAACAACACGGTCCCCTCCGAGATCTACACCAGCAATCCGGGGACGAGCCACTCGGTCCCGATAGAGCCATACGGCTACGCGCAGGCCGACGGCGTCGTCTACGAGACCGCCTACGTCGCCAACCGGTCGGCGCGCAACGAGGACGGGATGTATCGGCTCGACCTCGCGCTCGAACCGGTCGGAGCCGAGGAGGCGCTCCGGAGCGTCTCGATCGACGCCTCGACCGAGCGCCCGGACGCCCCCTCGGTCGCGGTCGAGGCCGCGCAGGAGGGACGCGCCGTCGCCCCCCGTGAGATCGAAGTCCCGCAGACGCCGATCCGGGTCGACGACGGGCGCTACTATCGGGTCTACGGGGCGCGGACGACCGAGCCGAACCCGTTCGGGCGACTGCTCCGGACCGGGCTCTCGTGGCTCGGTCCGCTGGTCGGCCTGCTTCTGAGCTACCGGCTCTGGGGACGAATCGAGGTGTCCTACGCGGGGAGTCGGCGCTGACCGACGGGCGTGGGTCGCCGGCTCACTCCGAGCGCACGCCGTGGCGCAAGGTCCCGACGCCCTCGACTTCGACCTCGACCTCGTCGCCGTCCGACAGCGGCGCGACCCCGGCGGGCGTCCCGGTCGAGACCACGTCGCCGGGTTCGAGCGTGAGGTAGGTCGTGATCTCTTCGAGGAGTTCCGGGACCGACCAGATGAACTCCGCCCGCGAGGACGACTGGCGGGTCTCGCCGTTCACCCGGAGCTCGACGCTCGCGTCGTCGGGCACCTCGTCGGGGGTCGCGAGGACGGGGCCGAGCGGCGCGGAGTTGTCGAACGCCTTCCCGCGAACCCAGTTTTGCTCGCGGTCCTGATCGTCGCGGTTCGAGACGTCGTTCATGCAGGTGAACCCCTCGACGTACGACATCGCCTCGTCGGCGTCGACGTTCCGGGCCTGCTCGCCGACGACGACCGCGAGCTCGGCCTCGTGGTCGACGCGCTCTTTCCCGTCGGGGAGCGAGACGGTGTCGCCGTGGCCCGACAGCGCGCTCGGCGGCTTGAGAAAGAGCAGGGGCCGGTCGGGCACGTCCTTGCCGCGCTCGTCGGCGTGGTCGTGGTAGTTCAGCCCGACGCAGACGATCTTCGAGGGCTCGCAGGGCGGGAGGATCTCGACCTCGCTCTCGTCGTACGTTCGGCTTCCGAACGCGACGCCGTCGTCGGTCCGCTCGCCGGTCCGGACGCTCCCGGCCGGGTCGCGAAATCGCACTTTGCGCATGAGGGTGCGTGGGAAGTCCGGGGATAAAGAGGTTCGGCGTGCGGCCAATGTGTCCGGATGGTGGGGACGCCGGACGGCTCACGCCGGTCGCGCCGGCGGCAACGCACGCAGTTGTCGGGGCGGGACGAGGTAGTTCCCGCGTCGGAGCACCTCCATGTACTGGAGGATGCCGTTGTTGTTCTTCTGGCCGACCGCCGACTCGTCGGCGATGTCGGTGCCGTTCATCGCCTCGCGGGTGTCCACGAAGTCGGCGATCGAGCGGTGGAGCGAGACGAAGTGGAGACCGGCCTCGTCGTCGTCGGTCGAGTCGAAGTCCCGCCGGAGGATGATCGGGTCGCCGTCCTCACGGGCGCGGGCGGACTTCTGGGAGTGGCCGACCATCCCCTTCTCGCGGGCGTGGTCGGTGGCGTGGGCGGGACAGCCCCGCTCGTCCATCCCGGCGGAGGTACCGAGGTTGTCGCCCGGCCCCTCCACGAGGCCCTCCTCGGCGTGGACCGGGCAGAACATCTTGCCCACGCGCTGGTCCCGGCTGTCTTGCTCGTACCACTGCTGGAGCTGGAGCCGGATCCGGGAGGCGTGCATCGTCGTCCCGCCGGCGAACGGCCCGGACTCGATCGTGACCCGGTCCTCGGAGGCCTGAGACTTCTCGAACCCCGACTTGAACCCCATGTAGAGCGGCGAGTCCTCGGGCACCGGCTCGGAGTCGGGGACGCCCCGGACGTCCTGATTGTCGGCGGGCAGGCCGTCGCCGACGAACCCCGTCCGGCGGTCGCCCCGGTCGAACACCCCCGAGAGGTCGGCGGCCATCTCGACGCCGTTGGCCGACGACGCCTCGCCGACCAGCGCCTCCTCGGCCGCCAGCACGACCGACGGGTGGTCGCTGGCGAGGTGGACCGCGGCGTCGCGGGTGTCTGGTTCGGGGTCCTCGAACGGGGCGAGCGGTCCCGGTTCGGGGAGGTCGACCGACTCGGGGAGGTCGGTGTCGAACCGCTCGAAGTACGACGGCGAGTAGCCGACGGTGAAAAGCAGGCCGTCGTGGCGCCGGGCGTAGGCGCGTTCGAGGCTCTCGAACGCCGACGCGGCCGTCTCGCGGTCGGCGTCGGTCGGCTCGCCGTCGCCGGCGTAGTCCAGCAACAGCAGGACGTGGTGGCGCGGCGGGCGGTCGTTGCCGTGGTCGTCGGTCGCCAGCGCGTCGCTCCACGCGTGCTGGCGGGCGGGCACCGACGAGAGGTCCTCGGGGCCGGCCGGCACGTCGGGCGAGTCCGAACGGCTCAGACACGCCGAGAGCGCCGACGCGCCGCCGATGGCGACCGCGGCCTTGGCGAACTGCCGCCGGGAGAGGCGTCCGGTGTCGTCCATCGCCCGACCCTAGGGACCGGAGGTGAAAGGGGATTCTGGTTCGTGCGTCGAAAGGTCGACCCCAACGCTTTCCCCGCCGGGGCGGGAACGTGTTAGCATGGAGTCACGAAATGCGGTCGGGATCGCGCCCCTCCTCACCGGCCTCGCGCTCCTCGGGACGACGGGCGAGTCGGCGCTCGACGCGCTCGGGACCGGCGTCGGATCGGTCGCCGACCTCGCGGCGCTCGCCGGCGCGGTCGGGTCGCTCGCCGCGATCGGGATCGGCGCGGGGATCCTGCTCGGGTGGCGGTCGTTCGGGACGGACGGCGACCGCGAGCCGAGTCGCGACGGTGCGAACGCCCGCCTCGTCGCGCTCGCGGCGGTCGCGTTCGCGCTCGGCGTCGCGGGTGCGATGCTGTAGCCCGCCCGCCAACGCCCTCAGAACGGGAAGCCGCCGTACCGGAGATACACCATATCGAGGATGAGAAGCAACTGGAAGAGCCCCTGGACACCCCCGAGCATCGCGTTTTGCTTGCCGATAGCGGCGATGATCGAGGGGTCGGGGTTCGCCGACTTCATCTCCCGGTACATCCGGAGTTCGCCCGGCATCAGGAAGCCAAAGCCCTGAACCGAGAGGATCGTCACGATGCCGAGCGCGACCGCGATCGTCGGGGTGGTCATCTGGAGGTCGCCGACGGTGACCCCGACCCACGAGAGCGATCCGACCGCCGCGAGCGCGAACGCCGCCTGCCACCGCCGGTCGCCGTAGGCGTCGAGGCGCCGGCCGAGCAGTAGCAGGATCGGGAGGAGGTTCGCGGCGGTGAACAGCGCGAGCCACGGCTCGGCGTGGGGGAACATTCCGATGCGCTGGGCCAGCGTGATGCCGCCCGCGATGGTGACGAACGCCAGCGACGGGAGCAAGAACGCGGTCTTTGGAGTGAGCCGCCGGAACACCGCGGCGCTTTGCTCGTCGTCGAGGCCGCCGACGACCGGACCCAGCACCGCGCCGATGAAGATGTCGATGCCGGTCCAGAGCACGCCCGTCATGACGTGGACGTAGGTGTGTTGTTGGATCGATGCGACCGTCACGGCGTAGCCGAGCGCCGCCAGCGGGACGAAGACCACCGCCACCGCAAAGGCGGGGTTCGCCCGCCGGCCGAGCCCGGAGATGGTACCGCGGATCGTCGCCGTCGACATGTATCCCACCAGTTGTATTTACAACTTAGATATGTATCTTCCGGCAAGCGAGGCCGCTTTGCGGGTCTGCAGGCGTCGGATCGATCGCCGTCCGGCAGGTCCCCGATCCGGACGACGGTCCCGCAAGCCGGACGGTCGGCAACAACGCACTTGCCCGACGCCGACGAACGGGTCTGTATGGCTACGATTCTCGGCGTCGAAGTGGACGGGGGCGCGGTCCTCGCGGGCGACCGGCTCCGGAGCGAGGGCGGCACCGTCGAGACCGAAAACGAGCGCTACGTCTTCGACTTCGACGAGGTCGGGGCGGCGGCCGTCGGCGACGGCGGTGACGTCGAGGAGTTCGAGCGCCGGCTCCGGTCGGAGGTACGCGACCACGAGACCCGGGACGGCGACCCCATGGCTCTCACCCGCCTCGCCAGCGTCGCGTCCGACCTCGCCGGCGAACTCGGCGTCGAGGCGGTCGTCGCGGCCCGCGACGAGGACGGCGTCCCCCGGATCCGGGCGATCGGCGCCGACGGCGGCGTCCGCACCGATCCGACGGCGGCGCTCGGGAGCGGCGCGCAGTTCGCGGTCGGCATCCTCGACGGCGCGGACCGGAACGTCGATCTCGACGCGGGCGAACGACTCCTTCGGGACGCGCTCGACACCGCGGCCGAGCGCGACACGGGGACGGGCGAGGAAGTCGACGCGTACCGACTCGGCGACGGATAAGCCCCGCCTACGTCCGATCCGAGGTCCCACTGGCGGGCGCAACGCGAAGCCGGCGGTCGGGCGGCCGGGGCGAGCCGCGGCGTCGGTCGACCGTCGGCCGACCCTACTCGGGTTACGTCGGACCTGTGAGACGGCGCCCCGGCTCGCGGGGCAAAACCGTACTGAGGATTTATACCGCGGGGCGTGGTCCCGGAGTTCGGGGGCTACGGAATGAGTATCACTCAGTACGGGGCGCGTGTATCGACCGCAGGCGGCGTCCACCCGATCGACAGGAGTCCGTTGACCGCGCGGGGGTGGTCGGCGTGAAACTCGCGATGATCGGCTTCGGGCAGGCCGGCGGGAAGATCGTCGACAAGTTCATCGAGTACGACCGACGGACCGGGAGTCAGGCCGTCCGTTCGGCGGTCGCGGTCAACACCGCGAAGGCCGACCTGATGGGACTGGAGTACGTCCCCGAGGACAATCAGGTCCTGATCGGCCAGTCGCGGGTGAAAGGCCACGGCGTCGGCGCCGACAACGAACTCGGCGCCGAACTGGCCGAAGAGGACATCGACGAGGTCCAGAGCGCCATCGACAACGTCCCGATCCACGACATCGACGCGTTCCTGATCGTCGCGGGGATGGGCGGGGGCACCGGGTCGGGCGGCGCGCCCGTCCTCGCGAAGTACCTCAAACGGATCTACACCGAACCTGTGTACGGGCTGGGCGTCCTGCCGGCCCGCGACGAGGGCGGCATCTACACCCTGAACGCCGCCCGGTCGTTCCAGACGTTCACCCGCGAGGTCGACAATCTGCTGGTGTTCGACAACGACGCGTGGCGCGAGTCCGGCGAGAGCATGGGGTCGGGCTACGACCGGATCAACGAGGAGATCGTCCGACGGTTCGGCATCCTGTTCGGCGCGGGCGAAGTCGGCGACGGCGGCGAGGTCGGCGAGAGCGTCGTCGATTCGAGCGAGATCATCAACACGCTCTCGACCGGCGGCGTCTCGACCGTCGGCTACGCCGCCGAGGCGGTCGACAACGACACCGGCCTGCTCTCGCGGTTCACGAGCGACGACGGCGTCGACGCGACCCACGCCACCAACCGGCTCACCAGCCTCGTCCGGAAGGCGGCGCTCGGTCGGCTCACCCTACCCTGCGAGATCGAGAGCGCCGAGCGGTCGCTGTTCGTCGCCAGCGGCCCCTCTCGGTACCTCAATCGGAAGGGGATCGAGAAGAGCCGCAAGTGGCTCGAACGCGAGACCGAGTCGATGGAGGTCCGGGGCGGCGACTACCCGGTCGGAGACGCCGACCACGTCGCGGGCGTCGTCTTGCTGTCGGGCGTCTCGGAGGTGCCGCGGGTCGACGAACTCCAGTCGGTCGCGATCGAGGCCCAGGACAACATCGACGAGCTCCGGGCCGAGAGCGACGAGCAGACGACCGACCTCATCGAAGACGAGGACGGCGAACTCGACCCGCTGTTCTGAGCGCGGCCGCGCGCCGCCGTCACGCCGGGCCGCCGCCGTCGGCGTCGTCCAGCGTCTCGAAGACGATGACGCCGTCGTTCTCGAAGACGATCTCGTAGCGCGGCGAGAGATGCATCGACATCGCCAGCTGGCTCGTTCGCTGGAACTCCATCCCACGGACCGTAAACCGGCCCTTCGGGAGGTAGACGTAGTCGGGGCTCACCCCCGCGGTCGACAGCGTCGCGGTCATACACTGGGCGCTGTTGCACGAGGAGACGTCCCGAAACAGCTCCAGCTGTCGGGTGTAGGGCTCGTCGCCCTTCCACTCGACGCCCCACGGCCCGACGAGCATCGTCCGGTGTGTCTGCTGGGGGAACCACTCGGCGGCGTCGCCCTGCACGACGAAGGTGGCGTCGGGGGCGGTCGAGCGCTCGACCCACGCCATCGCCGCCTCGTCGGTCCCGTCGACGAACTGGGGGAGCGAGGGACTGCCCGAGTGAGCGTTCACCTCGCCGGAGACGTACATCGCGCCGGACGCGACCCCGACCGCCGCGAGCACGACGAGCGCGACCGTGACGACGCTCCGACTCCCGACCGCGGGTCCGGAGCCGCGAGCCAGCCATCCGCCGACGCCCTCGATCAGGAGCACCGCCACGACGAACGCGCCGACGAGTAACGAGAACCGGGGCTTACCGAGCGTCACGGTGACCCCGAGGAACCACGCCGGCAGGAAGTACCGACGCTCCCGGAGCAGGTAGAAGAGCCCCGCGAGCGGAATCGCCTGCCAGAGCATCTCCACCATCGATATGTCGACGCTCATGAAGTCCGACACCGTCGGCAGGCCGCCGCCGATGCCGCCGTGGGTGCCCGCCGCGCCGGTGAACACCCCGACGCCGTGGGCGGCCATCACCTGCGTCCACCACGGGGCGGCGAGGGCGACGCCGCCGACTCCGACGATTAGCCCGCGCTTGAGCCCCCACGCGGTCCGGTCGAACCGCAGGTACAGCAGGACGTACGACAGCGCGAAGAACACGGTGTAGACGGGATGGGTCAGCGCGGTCAGCGCGAACAGCGCCAGCGACGGGACCGCCCACCGACTGTCGCGGTCGCGGTAGAGGCGCAGTCCCGCGTAGAGTCCCGACAGCGCGAACAGGAAGGCGGGCGCGCGGACGATGCCGCCCGCCGAGATGTGCCACCGGAGCACCGGCGGGCTGACCGCGACGATCAGCGTGGTGACCGCCGCCTGCGGCCGCGACTCGAGCAGGTCTCGGGCCAGCAGATACAGCGGCACGAGATACGCGACGGTCACCACGCCCGGGATCACCCGGCTGATCGCGAACGGACCGGCGCCCGACAGCTCCCGGATCACCGCGGTCACGTAGAACATCAGCGGCGGGTACGCGAACGGGACGCCCTCGTCGGTGTAGTAGGGGATGGTCTCGGGCAGTGCGTACCCGTTCTCGGCGATCCGTTCGGCGATGAGCATGTAGAGCCCTGCCCCGAACGAGGGGTACGGGTGGGTCTCCAGATAGACGACGACGAGACAGACCGCCGACAGCACCGCGGGCGCGAGCCAGAACAGCTCGCTCGCGACGCCGCGCTCTCGCACCGTCGTCTCGCCTGCGAGGTTCTGTTCGGTCATGGGAGGTGGTCCTGCGTCCGAGTCGGACGCGCGCTCTCGGTGGCGATTGGTCGCGGCCGGTCTTTGTTATCCAGTGGTTACGCCGACCGTTCGGCGTCGCGTCGTAAACGGTTGGTGACCGTTCGGGGTCGGGTCACTCGTAGCGGAGCGCGTCGATTGGGTCTGTTTTCGAGGCGTCCCACGCGGGGTAGAGCCCGGCGAGCACGCCGACGACGATGCCGACGAGGACGGCCGCCGCGAACCACACCGGCTGGAACGACAGCGGCAGTCCGATGGCGCGCGCGCCCAGATACCCGCCGAGGAGGCCGACCGCCGCCCCGAGCGCGGACCCGAGCACGCCGAGCAACACCGCCTCCAGCAAGAACAGCTGGAGGACGTCGCGCTTCTGGGCGCCGACCGCCTTCATGATCCCGATCTCGCGGGTCCGCTCGGTCACGCTCACCAGCATGATGTTGGCGATCCCGATCGAGCCGACGATCAGCGAAATGAGCGCGATCCCGGTGATGTAGGCGGTGAAGGTGCTGGTGAGCTGTTCGACCTGCTTGATGATCTGGTCCTGTGTCGTGACTCGGAACTCGTAGGTGTCGGGCTTGTGGCTCCGGGCGTCGGAGCTCTGGCCGAGGTAGCTGTACACGCGTCCCTGAACGGCCTCGACGCGTCGCGTCGAGTCGGCCATCACGAGGATCCGGCCGAACACCTGCTGTTGGTCGCGGACGTTCGGGCTGTACGCCGTCCGGATGTAGTAGGGATCGCTCGGCGCGAAGATCTGGGGCTGGGGCCCCTGTTGAATTCCGAGCACGCTCCCGCCGCCGGTCGGCTCGATGATCCCGGCCACGGTCGCGTTGAGCACTTCGCCGTTGGCGGCGCGCGTGAAGCTGACGTTCTCGCCGACCGAGACGTTGCCGCCGCCGAACATCCGGGCGGCGGGGCGGTTCAAAACGACCTCGCGCTCGCCCTGCCTGAACGGCCGGCCCGCGACGAAGTCGAGGCCCCGGACCCGGAAGTAGCCCGGCGAGGTGACCGTCACCCACTGGCGGGCGACCGAGGAGTTGTTGTAGCTCATCGAGGCGGCCGCGATGCCGCTCTCCGGGACCGCGACGGCGACGCCGTCGAGCGACGAGATCCGTTCGACGTCGTGTTCGGTGAACACTACCTGTCCGGCGCCCCCGAGCGAGGGCACCTGACTGTCGCCGGGCGACTGGGCGCTCACGTACATCGTCGCGGCGTTCCCGCCGGCGACGGTGCTCACGATGTCCTGCTGGAGGCTCGCCCCCAGCGTGACGAACGTGATGACGGCCGCGACGCCGATGATGACCCCGAGCGTGGTCAGCGTCGAGCGGAGTTTGTGCTCGCGGATGTTGCGCCAACTGATTCGAAAGCTCTCCAAGACGTTCATCTACGTCCCCGTCCCCGTTGGCCGGAGTACCGCGTCCAGCGACAAAAACCCACGAGCCGAAACGCGTCGTTACCGGGGTCGTTCGGGCGCCCTCGGCGGGGTTTGTCGGCGTCCCGCCCCGAAGCTACAAGCCGGCGGGAGGCGTACCACCGTGGCTCATGGACAGAATCAACCCCGCGACCGGCGAGGCGCTCGACCCGGTCGCGAACGACGACGCCGAGGCCGTTGACGATGCCCTCGATCGCGCGGTCGAGACGTTCGCGGAGTGGCGGACCGTCCCGATCGGCGAGCGCCAGCAGTTGCTCGCGGCCGCCGGCGAGGTGCTCCGGGAGAACGTCGACGAGTACGCCGAACTGATGACCACCGAGATGGGAAAGCCCGTCGCGTCGGCCCGGTCGGAGGTCCAGAAGTGCGCGTGGGTCTGTGACTACTACGCCGAGCGCGCGGCCGAACACCTCCAAGACGAGCGGCTGGGGAGCGAGCCGTTCGCCGAGACGTACGTCTCCTACGAGCCGCTGGGACCGATTCTGGCGGTGATGCCGTGGAACTTTCCGTTCTGGCAGGTGTTCCGGTTCGCCGCGCCCCACCTCACCGCGGGCAACGTCGGCCTGCTCAAGCACGCCTCGAACGTGCCGGGGTGTGCCGAGGCGATCCAGGACGTGTTCGAGAAAGCGGGCTACCCCGCGGGGGTCTTTCAGTCGTTGCTCGTCGACTCCGAGCGCGCCGAGGGCGTGATCGAGGACGACCGCGTGGTCGCGGTGACGCTGACCGGGAGCGCCGCCGCGGGCCGATCGGTGGCCGAGACCGCGGGTGCGGACCTCAAGAAGTCGGTGCTCGAACTCGGCGGCTCGGACCCGTTCGTCGTGCTGGAGGACGCCGACCTCGATCGGGCGGCCGAGACCGCCGCGGTCGCCCGGACCATCAACGGGGGCCAGTCGTGTATCGCGGCCAAGCGATTCGTCGTCCACGCAGACGTCTACGACGAGTTCGTCGACCGGTTCGTCGACGAGATGGAGTCGCTGACGGTCGGCGACCCGACCGACGAGGACACCGACCTCGGGCCCCAGGCCCGCGAGGACCTCATGGCGGGCGTCCACGAGCAGGTCGAAGCCACCGTCGAGGCGGGCGCGACCCTCGAGCTGGGGGGCGAGCCGCTCGACCGCGAGGGGTTCTACTACCCGCCGACCGTGCTGACCGAGGTCCCCCGCGACTCGCCGGCCGCGACCGAGGAGGTGTTCGGCCCGGCGGCGGCGGTGTTCGAGGTCGCCGACGAGGACGAGGCGGTCGAACTCGCCAACGATCACCACCTCGGGCTCGGGGCCTCGGTCTGGACCGACGACCTCGACCGGGGCAAGCGGGTCGCCCACCGCCTCGAAGCCGGGATGACGTTCGTCAACGAACTGGTCAAGTCGGACCCGCGGCTCCCGTTCGGCGGCGTGGGCGACTCGGGGTACGGTCGAGAGCTCTCCCGACACGGCATCCGGGAGTTCGTCAACGCGAAGACGGTCTGGGCCCAAGAGGCCGGCGCGAGCGAGGGCGACGTCGACGACGTGACCGAGTGAACACCCACCGCGTGGCGGTGGCCCGCCCCGAGTTACGCGAGTCCTACCCGGCCCGTAACCCCGATTGCCGACGTTCGGGCGGGGACGACTGGCCGGTCGCTCGCCACACGGCCGCGCTTCCCGACTCGCCGATGACCCGCCTACGGCGAGTGACAGGTCAGTACAGCGTCCCGCCGACCGGAACCGCCTCGTCGGGTCCGACGAGCACCGGGTGGCCGTCCGCGTCGGGGACGCCGACGGTCAGCACCTCCGATTCGAACCCCGCGATCCGGACCGAGCCCAGATCGGTCGCACAGAGCACTTGCCGGCCGACGAGGTCGGCCGGCTCGTAGTTGTAGCCCGTCTGGGCGACCGACCCGACCGTCTCGTCGCCGAGGTCGATCCGGAGCTTCGCCATCTCGGGCTTGTTCGTCTCGGGGAACGATTCGGCGTCGACCACTTCGCCGACCCGGAACGTGGTGTCGAAGGGACTCTCGACCATACCGGGCGTACGCCGGTCGGCGTGATAAGCTTCGAGACCGATTCCGAAGACGGATGCGTTTTCGTAAACGTATACGTAAACGAAAATGAGTCCGGTCGGACGCCTGTCTCCGTCGGCGCCCCCGGCTTCAGGCCGGCGCTATCGCCGCGAGCGCCCGAACAGGTGGCGCGTAACAAAGACCGCCAAGCGAGTGTGACCTCTCATGTTAGCCCGTAGCGGCGACCTGACCGAAAAGTGGTACGAGTACGCGTACCGCGACCGGTCGGACGTGCGGCGCTTCGTGTCGGCGTACCCCGACCGGCGCTCGCTGTCGGTGAGCTGTGACCGTGTGGGCCACGACTACCAGTTCGTCCGGCCGCTGCTGGCCGACCCCGACGAGGTGTTGTGCGCGGGGAAGGCGGCGCTCCGCCGCGTGGCCGGCCACGACCACAACCGGGACCTCGAAGATGTCTACCTGCGGCTCACCGATCTCCCTGCCGAGAGCGAACTCGCGCTCGCGGACCTCGGTGCCGACCACCTCAACGAACTCCGGACGCTTCGGGGGATCGTCGCCGAGACGGCGCCGATCCGACCCAAGGTGATCCGGGCGGGCTTCCGATGTGGCAAGTGCGAGGCGGTCACCAAACACGTCGCCCAACCGGGCCGGCGGCTTCGCGCCCACGAGAAGTGTCCGCGGTGTAACTCGGTCGGCTACCTCTCGTTCGCGCCGGAGGCAAGCGAGTACGTCGACGCCCAAGAGGTCGTCTTCCGCGATCCCGACCGCCCCGACGAGACGACGACCGCACTGCTCGAACACGATCTCGCCGGGTCGGTGTCGACGGGCGAGACCGTCCGGGTCGTCGGCATCCCTCGGGCGAACCGGTCGGGCGATTCGACGGTCGCCGACGTCTGGATCGAATCCGTGAGTATGGAACGCTTAACCGATCCGGGCCGATAGCGTCCCGCGATTTTCGAGTTGTTCGGCCGTGACACGTTCGGCGGAACGAAACGGCCACCAGTATTATGTCGGTTCGATGACTTCCATGTAGCAGGGGAAACGATGTACGACCTCACAGGGTTCCAGCGCGACCTGCTGTACGTCATCGCGGGGTTGGACGAACCGCACGGGCTCGCGATCAAAGACGAACTCGAAACCTACTACGAGAAGGAGATTCACCACGGCCGACTCTACCCGAACCTCGACACGTTAGTCGACAAGGGGTTCGTCGAGAAGGGCCAGCGCGACCGCCGCACCAACTACTACACGCTCACCCGCCGGGGGACCCGGGAGATCGAGGCCCGCCGCGAGTGGGAAGCCCAGTACGTCGATCCGGACGGCCAGCAGGCGCCCGCGGAACACTAGGGGTGTGACGGCGCCAGCGCCGCGCCGACCACCGCGGCGTCGAGCGCCTGAACTCGACGGAGCACCGTGCTGTCCGTGACGAGTTCGTACTCGTCGCCGGTCGCGCGCAGTACCGTGAGGTCGACCAGTTTCTCGACGTGTACCCACACCGCCTTCCGCGAGACGCCGGTCAGGCGGTGGATGTCCTCCTGCGTGAGCGTCTGGTCCGGGCTCGCGCCGAGCAGGGCGTCGACCATCACCCGGACCGCGTCGCGGTCCGCGAGATATCGGAGGCCCGACTCGTCGTCGGGGGCGCCGGTCGACTCGACGGCCGACGAGAGGGCCCGGACCGCGTCGAACACCACGCCGCAGTCGTTGACCCGGTAGGTCCCCTCCTCGGCGATCAGCACGCCGAGCGAGATGAGCGACTCGACCGCCTCGTCGACCGCGTCGGGGTCGCAGTCGGCCATCGACGCGAGGTCGTCGGTGCCGTATCTGGCGTCGGAGTCGGCCCCAGCGAGGGCATCGACCAGCGCGGTGACCGTCCCCTGCCCGGTCAGCCAGAGCCAGCCGCTCGGGTACGCCCGCCGCGCCGTCGACACGTCCGACTCCTCGGCGAGGTCCCACATGTTCGACTCGGTGTCGACCGTCCGGAGCTGGCAGTCGTCGTCGGTGGTCGGGAGGCTCATTACGTTTGAGCAGCCGGGGAGCCGACAAAAAGGTACCGCGAGGTCAGCCCGACGACGTCTCGCAGTCGACCCGCCAGCCGACGTCGCTCGCGTCCCGGAGCCGGCCGTGGAGCGCTTCGAGGGCGGCCGACGCCGTCTCGGGCAGGACGTGAAACTCCACGGTGCCGTACCGGACCACGACCCGGAACGCCGTCCCGTGGCGCTCGTCGTGGACCAGATAGACCGGCGCGGGGAGCTCGAACCAGTCGCCGTACGTGTACCGGTCGGCGCCCAGCACCCGCTCGACTAGCGTCGCGAGCTCGTCGTTCGAGCGCTCGGCGTCGGGCGTGAGCTGAAACACCGTCCCGCCCTCGTACTCGACGCCGCCCTCCTGCGGGAAGCGTCGCTCCGGGCGGCGAGGAATGTCGAAGCTCGGCGGGTCGTCGGTCATCGGCCGTCGAACGATACGCCGTCATCGGTTATTAATCGCGGGGAACAGTATTTACGAATCCGTTTCCAGAATTATTTTCGTTTGCGTTTGCGTTTGTGTTTGCGTTCTCGTTTACGATTTCGTTTAGTGGTTGCGACGGATTGTAAGCGCGTTGATCCGACGGACGATCAGAAACGAGCGCGGGCGGGGCTGGGAACGGTGTCGAGAACTCAGACGGTGCGGCGGGCGTGTTCGGCCGACGCGTCGGCGAGCAGTTCGAGGTACTCCGGGGCGGCCTCCCGGAGCCCGAGCCGGACCGCGAGCCGGACGAGTTCGCTACGATCGAGCGCCTCGGGGTCGACGTCTCGGCCGAGCGCCTCCTGAAGCGACGTGCCGACGTCGGCGAGTTCGTCCTCGCGGTCGGCCAGCATCGTGAGTAGCGCGGTCACCGACTCGTCGCGGGCCGCGAACGTCTTGGCCTGCTCGCCCGACTCGATGGCCGCCAGCGCGTCGACGAGGTCCTCGACCAGATCGCCGTCGTCGACGGTCGTCGACTGGTCGAGGCGGTCGGTGCGCTGGGTCTGCTGGCGGAGCTCTTCGAGGTCGGGGTCGCTCACGCGCGCTCACCCCCGACGGGCGCCGCGGGCTCGGCGTCGAGGCGCTCGAGAAGCGCGTCGGCGTTTTCGAGGAACGCCTCGCGGGCACGCTCGGCCGTGGTCGAGGGCTCGTCGAGGGCGAACGCCGTCTGGCCCCGATCGGCCGCGTTCCGGATGTCCTGGCTCACCGGGACGTGGGCCGGCGCGACCGCGTCGGGGTAGGCCTCGGCGAACGCGTCGAGGTACTCCTCGGCGAGTTTCGTCCGGCTGTCGACCTTGTTCGGGAGCACCATCGCGAGGTCGACGTCCACGTCGAAGTTGGTCGCGATCTTGTCGAGGTCCGCCCGGAGCGCCTCGGCCTGCTCGGACTCGAACGGTCCCATCTCGACCGGGACGATCACGTTCCGGGCGGCCCAGAGGCCGTTGTAGCTGACGTTGTTGGTCAGCCCCGGCAGGTCGATGAGGATCGCGTCGTAGCCCAGCGGTTCGATGTACTCGTCGAGGAACGCGTCGAACCGGGAGTAGCGGTCCTGTGCGTCGTCGACGTTGCCCAGTTCGGCGTCGAGGCTGTCGAGTCCCGGGTGGGCCGGGATCAGGTCCACGCCCTCCTCGGTGTCGAGGATCAGATCCTCGACCGCGGCCTCGCCCAGTTTCTCGGCGATGGCGTCCCACTGGTCCTGGAACACCGTCGAGATGTTCGGCCAGTCGTCCTCGGCGGCGATCTGGTCTTCGACCGCCGCCCAGCGGCCGAAGTGCTTGACGAGGTCGCCCTGCTTGCCCGCGAGATCCACGAGCAACACGTCTTTGCCGCGTTCGGCGAGCGCGACCCCGAGGTGGGCCGCCGTGGTCGTCTTCCCGGTGCCGCCCTTGTCGAGGAAGGTACAGGCGCGAATGGACCGAGACATGATTTGCGTTTGCGCAAACGCAAACACCTCACTTAATCCTTCGTCAGACATCTCCGCGGAAGCTGATAGTTTCTGATAGCGTAAACGAAAACGCAAACGTATGCGTGATTGATGGCGGTTTTGCGGAACCGCTAACGGTCGCCACCCCCTACGTGACACCATGGACTTCCTGCTCGTCGTGGCGGTCGCGCTATTGCTCGCGGGCGTGGTCGGGAGCGTCGTCCCGATGGTCCCCGGCGCGGGGCTATCGCTGGTGGGAATCTACCTCTACTGGTGGTCGACCGGGTACGCGACACCCGGCCCGCTCGCGCTGGTCGCGTTCACGCTCGTCGGCGTCGGCGCGATGGTCGCGGATCACTTCGCCGGCGCGTTCGCGGCGAAGGCGGGCGGCGCCTCGACCAAGACCACCGTGCTGGCCGCGGTCGCCGGCCTCCCGCTCGCGGTGGTCGCCGGCCCCGCGGGGCTCGTCGTCGGCGTCACCGTCGTGGTGTTTCTCGCCGAGTTCTACCGCACTCGCGAGCCGACCCGGAGCGTCAGGGCCGGGCTGTTCGCGACCGCGGGCGTGCTCGGCTCCGCGGCGGTCCAGCTGCTCGTCACCGTCTCGCTGGTCGTCGGGTTCGCGCTGGTCGCGATTTGAGGTGCAGTTTTTTGGTCGCACGGGCGAATTCGTGGGTATGAGACTGCTCGGCGCGATCGCGCTCGGAGCGCTCGTGGTGCTTGGAGGCTGTCTGGGTCTCGGGATCGGCGAGTCGTTCGGGGGCGAGGCGTCGCTCCCCGAGGCCACGACGACCGACGGCGGCAACGTCACCGGAACCTTCGTCACCGACCGCGGGAACGTCACGGTGAGCCTCGAAGTCGCCGCCACGAAGCCAGAGCGCCGCGAGGGGCTCATGAACCGAGAGTCGCTCCCGGACCACCACGGCATGGTGTTCGTCTACGACGGCGCCGACCGACGTTCGTTCTGGATGAAAAACACGCTCGTCGCCCTCGACATCATCTTCGTCGCGCCCGACGGCACGGTGTTGAACGTCGAGCACGCGACGCCCGGGCCGGAAGACGAGGGTGAACTCGATCGGTACCGGAGCGACGGCGACGCCCGATACGTAGTCGAACTCGAACGCGGGTTCGCCAACGAGACCGGCGTCGGGCCCGGGACCGAGTTCGTCTTCGACGGGCGGACTCAGACCGCCGTCGAGGCCGTCGAGGGCCCGCAATCGGCTCGGTAAGCACAAAACATATACGTAGGGGGTGAGTGGCTAAAATTACCTCGGGTAGGGGTACACGAGGTACATTCTTTCGAAGCAACGTCGCCAGAGAGAACGCCGCGGGCGCCGGTGTTTACGAACACGTCTACGGAACCGTAAACGCAAACGTTTGCGTCCGGGAGCAAACTCCAAGGCGGTCGGGCGCTCACGCGAACGCATGTGTCTGTTGCTCACCGGGTACGAACCGTTCGGCGACAACGATCGGAATCCGAGCGCCGCGATCGCGCGCCGACTCGACGGCGAGCGGATCGGCGATCGGGAGATCGCGGGTCGGGTCCTGCCCGTCGCGTTCGACCGCGCCGGCGACGAGATGATCGAGTTGATCGAGACGCTCGACCCCGACGCCATCGTCGCGACGGGGCTGGCCGCGGGGCGCTCGGCGATCAGCGTCGAGCGGGTGGGCCTCAACGTCGCCGACTGCGCGGGTGTCCCCGACAACGCCGACGCCGCGCCCAGAAACGAGCGCGTGGCGGCCGGCGGGCCGGCGGCGTACTTCGCGACCCTCCCCGTCGTCGAGACGGTCGAGGCGCTGGTGGCCGACGGGATCCCCGCCCGGCTATCGAACACCGCCGGAACCCACCTCTGCAACAACGTCCTCTACCGGACGCGGGCGTATCTGGAAGCCGAGGACAGACGCGTGCCGGCCGGGTTCGTCCACCTGCCGCTGACGCCCGAAGCGGCCGCGGCGCGCGCCCGCGAAGACGCCCCGAGCGGCGGCGACGTGGAACCGAGCGTGGCGCTGGAAACACAGGAAACGGCGATACGGCGAACGTTCGAGATCGTGCGAGGCGAGTGATCCGGGCGGCTCAGAGGTCTTCGAACGCGCCCACGAAGTCGTCGTGGTCGGTGAGTTCGTCGCGGCTGGCGTCGACTTCCTCTCGCAACTGGTCGACGTTCTCGCGGAGTTCGACGTACTCGTCGTTGGCTTCGAGCGCCTGCTCGTCTTTTTCGGCTTCGAGGACCGCCTTCTTCGAGACGAGCGAGTAGTACTCTTGGAGTTTCGAGTCGTAGTCGACGCGCGCAAGCATCGTCGAGACCGTCTCGTGGAGTTCGTCGGCCGAGACGGGCTTGACGAGGTAGTCGTCGAACCCCATTTCGAGGATGTCGAAGTCGGGCTTTACTGCCGTCACCATCACCACCCGACAGTTGAGTTCGCGCTCGCGGATTCGTTCGAGGACTTCGTCGCCGGACTGGCCCGGCATCCGCCGGTCGAGGAGGACGACGTCGACAGATTCGTCGAGGATGTCGAGCGCCTCCTGACCCTGATAGGCGTTCTGGACGTGGTAGTCGTCCTGAAGCCACATCGCGTACAGGTCTGCAACGTCTTGCTCGTCGTCGACGACGAGAACAGTCGATTGGTTGGGGGACATGGTCAGGCGCCGTTCTTGTGGCCTCGCTGGTGCTGAATGAATCATGTGATATGATACACTTATAGATTTTGGTTAGCGTAGGAAACCGACGCCGCGGTCGACGACGGAGAGTATTAAAAGAGCCGTATTATCATGCAACACCTCTATCCGTGTCTCCGTCCCACTGAATATACGCCTGGGCGATTCGTACATTCGACGCGCAGGCGTTGCGGTGAAACAACTGTGCCTCTGACAAGACGGGCGGTCAACGCCTCGCCGCCCTGATTCGAACTCGACAGCGCCGGCGCCGCGGGACGCGAGCGACGACCGGACGAGCAGATCACCCTCGGTAGGTCGAGCTACTCGGACGTCGACAGCCCCTCGACGTTCTGCTGGAGTCGGATCGTCGCGGTAGTGAGAAAGCCCGCGACCAGCACGACGAACACGCTCCGGACGCCGTCGACGACGACCGGCGGGACCCCCGCGGCCGTCCCGAGGTCCACCACGCCGATGGCGCCCAGACAGACCACCACCGGGAGCAGGTGGCGCCGGAGGGTGTCGAGCGGCGTCCCGCGGGTCACGGATTCGAGTTTCTCGGCGAACACCGCCCCGTAAGTCGCGAATGCGAGGCTCCCGCCGGCCTTGACGAACCGGGCGATCGCGACCTGATCGAGGAGCGCGACCGCGACCCACTCGACGACGACCACCGCGACGAACCCCGCCTCGATCCGACGCAGGGACCCCAGCGACACCCGACTCTCCCCGGACGGGGGTGCGAGCGCGGAGTTGTAGTACACCTCCCGCATCGAGAACGCCAGAAAGACCGTACAGAGCAACAGCGCGCCGTGGCCGAACGCGGTCAGGAGTCGAGCCCGGACGATCGTCTCGGCGACGCCGACCACCCCGTAGACCGCGGCCGCCGCCCCGGCGAAGACGAGGTAGCCCCAGAACACGTCTTGGGATTCGAGGCGGTTGAGTCGGCGGTTCAGCCCGGCGTAGAACGCGAAAAACGACGCCGCGACCGCGATCAGAACCGCCCCGAGGAAGTCGACGACAACGGTGTCGGCGGCCGACGCGGCGGCCGCGAACGGGGCGAGAGTCATTCGTCCGGACCGATCGCACCGGGGTCACTTAAAACAACGCGACCGCGCACGTCGCGTTCCCAGCGGCGCCGACACGCGAACGCAATCGTCACGACCGGGTCGGGAAGAGCTCGAATAATAAGTTCTAATATATCGAGGGCCGCGAGTTAATACATGACCGTCGTCAGCATCTCGATGCCGGACGAACTGCTCGAACGCGTAGACGGGTTCGCGGACGAACACGGGTACACGGGCCGAAGCGAGGTGTTTCGAGAGGCCGCCCGCAACCTCCTCGGGGAGTTCGAGGACAGGAAGCTCGAAGACCGCGAGCTGATGGGCGTCGTGACCGTCCTGTTCAACTACGAGAACACCACGGTCGAAGAGCGGATGATGCACCTCCGCCACGAGTACGAGGGACTCGTCGCCTCGAACGTCCACAACCACGTCGGCGACCACTACTGCATGGAGCTTTTCACCCTCGAAGGGTCGCTGGAGGACATCTCGACGTTCGTCGGTAAGATCCGCGCGACCCAGGACACGCTCACGGTCGATTACTCCGTGATCCCGGTCGACGGGG
Source organism: Halorussus marinus (assembly GCF_004765795.1). GTDB lineage: Archaea > Halobacteriota > Halobacteria > Halobacteriales > Haladaptataceae > Halorussus > Halorussus marinus. The sequence goes on along the minus strand of NZ_SBIV01000005.1, from coordinate 182,880 downwards.
TCGGCCCGTTCTCGCCCGACGAGTGAGTCACTCCCCGGCGTCTGGGCCCTCGGGTTCCCCGCCGTCGGCGATCGCGTCGTCGCCGCCGTCGGTGGCGACGGCGGTCTCGCGCTTGCGCTCGAACCACGTCCACTCGCGGGTCTTGAGCCCGTCGTCTTCGAGGGCCCACGGGTCGCCCGACTCCACGCGAGGGCCTTCGAGCCACGACGTGACGAGGTTCCAGACGAAGACCAACTGGCCGAACGCGAGGATGAAGGTGCCGACGCCCGCGACGACGTGGAGGTCCTGAAACTGCGGGAGGTAGGTGGCGTACCGCCGGGGCATCCCGTCGTACCCGAGGAGGATCAGGGCGAAAAACACCATGTTCGTCCCGATCATGGTGGTCCAGAAGTGTATCTTCGCGAGGGTCTTCTGGTACATCCGGCCGGTGAAAAGCGGGAACCAGTAGTAGATACCCGCGAACCCGGCGACAGCGATCGCGCCCATCACGATGAAGTGGAAGTGTCCGACCACGTAGTAGGTGTCGTGAACGAGCAGGTCGACGGGGACCGACGCGAGGAAGACGCCGGTCACCCCGCCGATGATGAAGTTCTGGACGAACCCGATACTGAACAGCATCGGGGCGGTCAACCGCAGGGTTCCGTTCCACATGGTGGTGATCCAGTTGAAGGTCTTGACCGCCGACGGCACCGCGATCGCCAACGACACCGCCATGAACGACCCGCGAATGCGGGGATCCATCCCGGTCGAGAACATGTGGTGGGCCCACACCCCGAACGAGAGGACGCCGATCGCCAGCGTCGAGTAGACCACGAACTTGAACCCGAACAGCTTTCGCCCGGAGAACCGCGGGAGGATCAGGCTCACCAGTCCCATCGGCGGTAACACGAGGATGTACACCTCGGGGTGGCCGAAGAACCAGAACAGGTGTTGCCACAGCAACGGACTCCCGCCCTCGACCGCGAAGAACATCGTCCCGAAGTTCCGGTCGAGGAGCAACATCACCAGTGCGCTCCCCAGCAACGGGAACGCGAACAGAATGATTCCGGACTGGGTCAGCATCGTCCACGAGAAGATGTCGAGGCGCTCCCAGCCGACCTCATCGCCGCGCTCGGTGAAGATAGTCGCGATGAAGTTGATCGCACCCATCGTCGCCGAGACGCCCGTGAGATGGAGTCCGAGCAACATCAGGTCGACCCCGGGGTTGGCCTGCTCGACCGACAGCGGCGTGTACATCGTCCAACTCGTCTGGGAGGGCTCGATACCGATGCCCAGCGGCGCGGCGAAGAATCCGAACCAGATGAGGATCGCTCCGGGCGGGAGCAACCAGAACGCGATGGCGTTGATCCGGGGAAACGCCATGTCGTCGGCTCCGATCAAAAGCGGAATGAAGTAGTTGCCGAACGCCGCGATGATCGGCGTCCCGAACAGGAACAGCATCGTGATCCCGTGGGAGGTCAGAAGCGAGTTGTAGAAGTTCGCGCCGATGACCGCGGTCTCGGGCGTCAGCAGTTCGGTCCGCATCAGTACGATGTTGATCCCGCCCCACGCGAACGCGGTGAGGCCGTAGAGCCCGTAGAGGAGCCCGATGTCCTTGTGGTCGACCGTGGTTAGCCACCGGATCAGTCCGCCGGGTTTCTCCCGGTGTGTGACCGGTTCGCCAGCCCCGTACCCCCCGCCGGCGGCGGCGTACGACCGCCAGTTCTCCGCGCGGAGGATGTACGCGGCCACGCCCAACAAGAGCAGCCCCATCACGACGGTGAGCACGAGCAGTCCGACTTGGACCATACCCCGACCGTCGACGGAAACGCACCTGTGTCCTCGGTTGGCGCACGCCGAAATCCCCCTCGGTCGGGACCGTTCGGCGCGAATCCGCCCGCAAGCGAGGCGCCGCTCGGTTCAGTTTCGGCGACAGATCGACGGAGTCGGTCGTGCGTCCGTCGAGCACCTCGGGCCGCCGACACTAACTCCGTGGAGGTCGATACCCGATCGTATGCGCGCGTTCGCGCTCAGGCTCGACTACGAACCGGGAGTCGATCCGGTCGCCGACGCCTTTCGCGAGGAGCCGGACCTCTCGGCCCACTCGCTGGCGTGTGCGGTCACGCCCGACCACTGGTGGCGCGTGGACCGGCTGGTCGGGCCGAAGGGGTCGGTCGAGGAGGCGGCCGCCACGCTCGACGCCCACGGCCACGCCGCCGACTGTCTGGGGCCGGGCGACTGCGCGCGCGACTACCGGACCGACGTCCTCTACCGGGACCCGACCAGCCGGATCCTGTTCAGGTCGTGGCGCCGGACCGCCCGGTGCGTGTCGATCCCGCACCTCGCGCTCGCGCACCTCGGGCCCGGCGTGCTGTTCGCGACGGAGCGACGGGCCGACGAGTACACATGGCGAGTTCTGGTGCCCAGCGACGAGTCGCTCGGTCGACTCTACGACGACCTGCGAGCCCGCGGCGACGACGACGTGGGGCTCACCCTCCGGCGAGTCACCGACGCGTCGGCGTGGCTCACGGCGTACAGCGGTCGGCCCGGCCTGCCGTACGAGCAGTACGAGACGCTTCGGGCGGCGGTCGAGCGGGGCTACTACGAGACGCCCCGGGATATCAGCGTCGAGGAGTTAGCCGCGGAACTCGGTGTGCCCCGGTCGACGCTCTCGTACCGCCTCCGGCGCGCGGAGGCCGAACTGGCGACCGGATTCGTCCGGGAGTAACGGTCGAGTCGACCGCGAGGCGTAGGCCTTTACGCCGCGCGCGCCTACTCGGAGCCATGAACATGCTCGTCGACGGCGAGTGGCGGACCGACGCGTACGAGAGCACGAACGAGGACGGCGAGTTCGATCGCCAGGAGACGTCGTTTCGCGACTGGGTCGAGGCCGATCCCGACGCCCGGTTCCCGGCCGAGGCCGGACGGTACCACCTCTACGTCTCGCTGGCGTGTCCGTGGGCCCACCGGACGCTCCTCACCCGGAGCCTGAAGGGGCTGGAGGACGCGATCTCGGTGTCGGTCGTCGACCCGTTCCGGGAGAACGACGGCTGGGAGTTCTCGCCCGACCGCGAGGGCTGTACCGAGGACCACGTTCACGGCTCTGACTACCTCCGGGAGGTGTACACCGCGGCCGACCCCGAGTTCACGGGCCGGGTGACGGTGCCGGTGCTGTGGGACCGCGAGCGCGAGACGATCGTCAACAACGAGTCCGAGGAGATCATGCGGATGCTCGACACCGCGTTCCACGGGATCGGGAACGGCGCGACCCTCTACCCCGAGGGCTACCGCGAGGAGATCGACGCGACCATCGAGGACATCTACGAGCCCATCAACAACGGGGTGTATCGCGCGGGGTTCGCGGGCGGACAGGCGGCCTACGACGAGGCGGTCACGGAACTGTTCGACGCGCTCGATCGCTACGACGACCTGCTCGAAGACCGCCGATACCTCTGTGGACCGGTGGTCACCGAGGCCGACGTGGCGATGTTCACCACGCTGGTCCGGTTCGACGCGGTCTATCACACGCACTTCAAGTGTAACGTGCGCCGGATCGCCGACTACGAGAACCTCGGACCGTACCTCCGGGACCTCTACCAGACGCCCGGCGTGGCAGAGACGGTGAACATGGATCACATCACCGAGCACTACTACCGGAGCCACGCCGACCTGAACCCGAAGCGGATCGTGCCGAAGGGCCCGGACCTCGACTTCGAGGCGGCCCACGACCGCGATGCGCTCCCGGGCGGTCCGCCCGAGGAACTCGACGCTATCGCGCGCTGAGAACGCAGAGAGAACGCGAGTCGACCGCGACCGAGATCAGCTCTCGGCCGACGGCGCCGTCGCGTCGGTCCGGTCGTACTTGGTCTCGAACTCCTGGATGAGCTGGCCCATCTTGGCGTACCAGTCGTTGAGCATCCGCTGCATGTCGTTTGCGATCTTGGTCGGGTCGGTCGGCGAGTAGACGTGGTAGTAGCCGCCCTGATCGTAGTTGACCTGTTCTTTCTGGATGAATCCGGTCTGGAGCAGGCGCTGGACCGCCCGGTAGGCGGTCGAGCGCTCGCGGTCGACGGCCTCGGCGATCTCGTCGACGGTCAGGGGCTCGTCGGCGTCGACGAGCGACTGGAAACACTCCTTGTCGAGCTGTTTGAGGCCGTGGAAGCACTCTAACAGCCCCTCACACTCCATGTCTTGCTGGAGTTGTTCGGACATCGAGTCTGGCATTTGTCTCACCAGAACGTAGACACCACGCGGTTAAAAGACTTGTGTAGAAAACGCACAATCGCGCGCCAGTCCGGGCGGCGGCGAGCGCGGACCCGGACCGAGCCGACGGTCGGTCGGACGGCGCGCCGAACGGGCCGAACGCGAACGAACGGGCCGAACGGGGTCGTCAGATCCGGCCGGAGTGGCGCGTCGACCGGCGTCACGGAGGCCGTGTCGGCGATCGCCAGACCTCGGCGACCGAGCGGGTTCTCGACGCCAAACGCGCGAAATCGAGCGGCGTTCCGAGACCGCGAGGCCCTCGATCGGGCGGCGTAGCGCCGACGGAGCCGACCCCACCGGTATTGCCCGAATATTACAAACCTATCTGGGAGGGACTCGCCCGAGCGAATCGTTCGCTCGACGGGACAGACCGCCGGGTCGGACTCCGAACCGAGTGCCGGTCGGCGACTCGCCCGATCCCGACCGAGCGGGATCGTCGCGCCGCGCCGTGGCGCGACCGGCGCCTCCCCGGTGCCTGCGAGACGGACGGCCGGCAATGTATTGTGCCTTCATCCCACTAATACGAAAGATACGGTCGACGCGGGCCGGGCGGGGCGAGACCGTCGTCGATCTCAGGCCGTCTCGCCGAGCCGCCAGAGCGCGCGGTAGAGCGTCCACGCGTCGACGCCCAAGCGGTCGGCCAGATCGGCGGTGGTCCGGTGGTACGCGAGATACTCCTCGGCCGAAACCGCCTCCGGATAGGGTCGGTCGACCTCGCCGGCCGCCCGGAGCGCGGCCCACTCCCGGCGGCCGATCGAGACGCAGGTATCGGGGAACAGAAAGAACAGGAACGCAGAGGCGACCGGCGCGTCGACGCCCGCCAGCGCCGTGAGGTGATCGAGTCGGTCGGCGACCGACTCGGCTCCGGTGACTGCGTCGAGCGCGTCGGCGATCGCCCCGAAGTCGTTGTCCCGAAACGCCGACTCGGTCGCCCGGCGCTCGGCGTCGGGGTAGCCCCCGAGGTGGCGCCGGAAGTACCACTGGACCACCCACTCGACGTCGCGCCAGCCGTACTCGTCGCCACGGAACGTCCCGGGGAGCATCTCGACGTGCTCGCGCTCGACCGCGTACAGCGGCTCGGCGTCACGGTACTCGGCGGCCGTCGACTCGACGAGCGAGGGGGTCAGCTCCATGACCGGCGAGTAGACCGGCCGCCGAGGTGAAAGTTTCCCCCCGGGAACGGGCGTTCGGCCGAGGGCGCCGGGGCGAGGCCCCGCTGTCGGGGGAAGATACATTATCGTGGCGGGAGCATCCTCCAACTATAGGCTCGCGACCGAGCGAGCGATCCAATTATGTCAGGTGAAAGCAAAGACCCCGTCAAGACTATCTGCCCGTACTGCGGCGTCGGTTGCGGCATTCAGGTCGCGCCGGGCGAGGAACCGGGCGACATGCAGTTCCGACCGTGGGCCGACGCGCCGGTCAACGAGGGCCGCGTCTGCATCAAGGGCGGTGCGGCGACCGAGGTCGTCGACCACGAGGACCGGCTGACCGAGCCCCTGCTCAAAGAAGACGGCGAGTTCCGGGAGGCGACGTGGGAGGAGGCCTACGAGCTGATCGTCGAGGAGATGGAGCGGATCCGCGAGGAGCACGGCCCCGACGCGATGGGGTTTTTCGGCTCGTCGAAGACGATGAACGAGGAGAACTACCTCCTCCAGAAGCTCGCGCGCCGGTACGGCACCAACAACGTCGACAACTGCACGCGGATGTGTCACGCCTCGACCGTCTGGGCGCTCCGGACCTCGCTCGGCGCGGGCGCGATGACCAACAGCATGGCCGACCTGGAGCAAGCGGCCGACGTGTTCTGGATTCAGGGCGCGAACCCCGGCGAGCAACACCCCATCGCCAACAGCCAGTACTTCCGGCAGGCCGTCCTCGAGGGCGCGACCGTGATCCAGGTCGACCCCCACGCCAACAAGACCACGCGGTCGTTCGAGATCGAGGACACCGACCGCCACATGCACCTCCAGCTGAACCCCGGGACCGACATCCCGCTGTTGAACGTCGTCCTCAAGACGGTGCTCGAGAACGGCTGGGTCGACGAGGAGTTCGTCGCCGAGCGCACTGAAGGCTTCGAACACCTCGAAGCGACGCTCGAAGACTTCGACAAGGAAGCGGCCGCCGAGGAGTGTGGCGTCCCGCTCGAAGACATCGAGCTCGCCGCCCGGAAGTACGCGAAGGCGAACAACGCCGCCATCTTCACCGGGATGGGGATGAGCCAGCACGCCTGCGGGGTCGACAACGTCCAGAACGAGATCAACCTCGCGCTCGCGACCGGCAACCTCGGCCGACCCGGGACCGGCGTGAACCCGCTCCGGGGCCAGAACAACGTTCAGGGGACCTGCGACGTGGGCGCGATGCCGAACGTCCTGCCGGGCTACCAGCTCGTCGACGACGACGAGGCCCGCGAGAGCGTCGAGGAGGTCTGGGGCTTCGAGATCCCCGACGAGCCGGGGCTGACGAACGTCGAGATCTCTCACGCCGCCGGCGACTCGGTCCACGGCCTCTACGTCATGGGCGAGAACCCGGTGATGTCCGAGCCCGACGGCAACCGCGTCGAGGAGCGCCTCGAAGAGCTCGAGTTCATGGTCGCTCAGGACATCTTCATGACCGAGACCGCCAAGTACGCCGACGTGGTCCTTCCCGCGACCAGTTGGGCCGAACGGGGCGGCACCGTCACCAACACCGACCGGCGCGTCCAGCGGATGCGGCCGGTCCAGAAGGTCCACGACAACACCAAACACGACCTCGACATCCTCTCGGAGGTCGGCACCCGGCTGTTCGGCGAGGGGTTCGACTTCGAGGACCCCGAGGCGGTCTTCGAGGAACTGCGACAGGTCTGTCCGAGCTACCACGGGATGAGCTACGACGTGCTCGGCGAGGAGGGCGTCCACTGGCCCTGCTACGAGCCCGGCGACGAAGGCGATCCGTTCCTCTACGAGGAGTCGTTCGACACCGAAAACGGCCTCGGGAAGATCGAGGGCGTGACCCACCAGCCCCCGAAGGAGGTGCCCGACGAGGAGTACCCGCTGGTGCTGACGACCGCCCGGCTCGAAGAACACTACAACACGGGGACGATGAGCCGGCGGTCGCCGACGCTGAACCGCCAGCACCCCGAGAACTTCGTCGACGTCCACCCCGCCGACGCCGAGCGCTACGGGATCGAGGACGGAGAGACGGTGCGGCTCCGGTCGCGGCGCGGCGAGATCGAGGTCCGGGCGGAGGTCACCGACGACATCAAGGAAGGCGTCGTCTGGACCACGCCCCACTTCGCGGCGGCGTCCGCGAACCGGCTCACGAACGACGTGCTCGACGAGCGCGCGAAGATTCCCGAGTACAAGGCCGCGGCCGCCGAGATAGACGTCGGGATCGAGCCCGCCGATCGCGGCGCCGCCGACGACTGACGCCGCGTCGGTGCGGACCGACCCCGCGGGCCTTCTCAGCCCGCCGCAATCGGCGCATCCTTCATTAGCCGTCGCGCCGAAGCCCGAGCCGTTATGACATCGTCTGACACCGGCGAGCCCGAGATTCCGTCCGACGACGAGATCGCTCGCTCGATCGAACTCGACCCCATCGAGGAAGTGGTCGAGCCGTTCGGCCTCGCCCCCGAGGACCTCGAACGCTACGGCGACCACAAGGCCAAGATCGGGACCGACGCCGTCGAGCGACTCACCGACCGCGGGGACCGGGATTCGAAGCTCGTACTGGTGACCGGGATGACGCCGACCCCGATGGGCGAGGGCAAGACCGTGACCTCCGTCGGGCTCGGGCAGGCGTTCAACCGGACCGGGCGGGACGCGATCGTCGCGATCCGCGAGCCGTCGCTCGGGCCGGTGTTCGGCGTCAAGGGCGGCGCCGCGGGCGGGGGCTACTCGCAGGTGCTTCCGATGGAGGACATCAACCTCCACTTCACCGGCGACATCCACGCGCTGACCGCCGCCCACAACCTGATCGCCGCGATGGTCGACAACCACATCAAGACGGGCGCCGACCCCGAGATCGACGTCAACCGCGTCGAGTGGCCCCGTGCCATCGACATGAACGACCGCGCGCTCCGGGAGACGGTGGTCGGGCTCGGGGGCGCCGGCGGCGTCCCCCGCGAGGACGGCTTCAGACTGACCGCGGCCTCGGAGCTGATGGCGGTCCTGTCGCTCGCCGAGGACCTCGCCGACCTCCGCGAGCGGATCGGCCGGATCATCGTCGGCTACGACGACGCCGGCGACCCCGTCACCGCGGCGGACATCGAGGCCGCGGGCGCGGCGAGCGCCCTGCTCCGGGACGCGCTCAAGCCCAACGTGGTCCAGACCACCGAGGGCACGCCCGCGCTCGTCCACGGCGGGCCGTTCGCCAACATCGCTCACGGGACGAACTCGCTGATCGCCGACGAGGCGGCGTTCGGCATGGCCGACTGGGTGGTCACCGAGGCCGGGTTCGGGTCGGACCTCGGCGCCGAGAAGTTCCTCGACGTGGTGTGTCGGTTCGGCGACGTCGAGCCCGCGGCGGCCGTCCTCGTCGCCTCCGTCAGGGCGCTCAAACACCACGGCAAGGAGATGTGGCCGGTCGAGATGGAGGCGCTCGAAGCCCCCGACGTCGCGGCCGTCGAGGCCGGGCTCGCGAACCTCGACAAACACGTCGAGAACCTCCGGAAGTTCGGCGTCCCCGTCGTCGTCGCGCTCAACCGCTTCCCGCAGGACACCGACGCAGAGGTGCAGGCGGTCCTCGACCACTGCGAGGACCGCGGGATCAGGGCGGCCGCCTCGACCGTGTTCGCCGACGGGGGCGCGGGCGGCGTCGACCTCGCCGAGCAGGTCGTCGACGCCGCCGACGACGACCCCGACGTCCAGCACCTCTACGAGCTGTCCGACCCCATCGACGAGAAGATCGAGGCCATCGCCACCGAGATCTACGGCGCCGACGGCGTCGAGTTCAGCGCGAGCGCCCGCGACGACATCGAGCGCATGGCGGCGCTCGGGATGGACGAGACGCCGGTGGTCGTCTCGAAGACGTTCCACTCGCTCAGCGACGATCCGAGCGAGAAGGGCGTCCCCGAAGACTGGACGCTCGATGTGCGGGAGATCTACCCGTCGGCGGGCGCGGGGTTCCTCGTCGCGCTGACCGGCGACGTGCTGACCCTGCCGGGCCTGCCCGAGCGCCCGTCGGCCGCCGACATGGACGTCGACGGCGACGGCAACGTCTCGGGGCTGTTTTAGGAACCGAAACGATTAGCCTCGCGGGGCGACATCACCCGGCATGGACGTTCTCACCGCGCTGCGGGCCGACTCGGGCGTCGCCTGTGCGGTCGGGGCCGGCGGGAAGAAAACCACACTCTACGCGCTCGCCGACCGCGCCGCGGACCGGCGCGACGGGACCCTGCCGGTGGTGATCGCGACGGTCCGGATCCCGATCTTCGATCCGCAGGTCGACCGCGTCGAGGTGACCGAGGACCCGGCCGCGGCCGTCGAGGCGGCCGCGAGTGCCGGCGACACCGGCCCGCTCGGCGTGGTGCCCGAGCGCGAGGGCTCGGACCGCTACCGGGGCTACGACCCGAGCGTCGTCGGCGAGGTCGCCGACGTTGACGGCGTCGATCCGGTCCTCGTCAAGGCCGACGGGGCCCGGACCAGACTGTTCAAGGCTCCCGGCGACCGCGAGCCCCAGATTCCGACCTGCGCGGACACCGTGGTCCCGATCGCGAGCGCGAGAGCCGTCGGGAAACCGCTGGCCGACGACCACGTCCACCGGCCCGAGCGCGTCGCGGAGCTCACGGGCCTGCGACCCGGCGACCGCATCCGCGCCGACGACGTCGCGAGCGTCCTCGCGAGTCGGCGGGGCGGACTGAGCGGCGTCCCCGACGGCGCGACCCCGGTCCCGCTGGTCAACATGGTCGACGACGAGTCGCTCCGGGCGGTCGGCGAGGAGATCGCGGCGGGCGTCCTCGACCGGACCGACGCCGTCTCGCGGGTGGTGCTCGCCCGGATGAACGCCCCGGACCCAGTGGTCGACGTCGTCGAGTGACCCCCGCCAGCCGCCCGGTCAGCGTCGGGGGTCGCCGGCGGGCGTCGCCGCGTCTCGGACCGACCCGAGCCCGAGCCGATCGAGCGTCTCGGGGGTCGGCCGTCCCGCCGGGCTCCACCCGCGGCGGGCGTAGTAGGCGTCGAGCATCGCCTCGAACCGATCGGACGACACCCCGTCCGGGCCGGCGAGCGCCGGCGGGAGCGCGTCGTCGTCCCGATCGAGCCCCTCCCGGACGTTGAACAGTCGGACGAGGTTCCAGACGCGCTCGCCGGCGGTGTCGAGGTCGTCGTGGTCGACGCCCGCGGCGTCGAGCCACGCTCCGACCGCGACCGACTCGCCGGCGAAGTCGTCGGCGACGAGGCTCCACCGGACCGACCGGGCGTTCTGGGCCGCCGCGACCGCCGCGGCGGCGCGCTCGGGGCGCCACTCCCCGTCGAAGACCTCGCGTTCGACCGGCCGGGCCCGGCGGTGACACCCGCCCCGGTCGCTGGTCGCGTAGGCCAGCGCCATGCTCGGGGCGCCCCGGGGGTCGTAGGCGGGGAGCGACAGCGCCTTGACCGCCGGGACAAGTCGGTCGGCGTCGAGCCGGTCGGCGCCGGCCTCGACGCCGTCGGCCAGCGCGTCGCCGAGGGCGGTCTCCCGGGTCGCGATCTCGTCGAGAAGCCGTCGGGCGCCGTCGGGGTCGCCGAAGGATAGCTCGCGGTCGAGCGTGGCGTCGTCGGCCGCCCGGATCGCCAGCGAGACGGCGTTGCCCGCCCCGATGAGATCGAGTCCGAGCCGGTTGCACCGCTCGCCGAGCGCGGCGACCGCGTCGAAGTCCTCGATCCCCAGCCCCGCGCCGAGGTTCATGCCGGTCGCGCCTCGGGGGACAGTCTCGCCCTCGTCGGTCTCGACACGGAACCCGCCGGGGAGCGGCCCGTCGTTCTCGCGGCCGGCGGCGGCCTCGCGGGCCGCCTCGACGCCGACCTCCTCGGCGCCCTCGAAGCCCCGCTCGCGCCACCCGCGTGCGGCCAGCACCCCCGTCTCGTCGGCGAATTCGACCGTTTCGAGCGTCCCGGAGGCCGCGAGCCACCGGCCGGTGTCGCCCGCGGCGTGGCGGCGCTCGTCGCGCTCGCGGAGCGCCGCGAGGGCTCCGTCGGGAGACGGCGGGTCTCCCCGTGCGAGGACCGCCTTCAGGCGCTTTGAGCCCATCACTGCGCCCGCGCCGCCGCGACCGGCGTGGTGGTCTGCCTCGTCGGAGGCGACGGTCGCGTACGAGACGCGGTGCTCGCCCGCGGGACCGACGCACGCGACGGCGGCGTCGGGGAACGCCCGGGCGGTCTCGACCGCGTCCTCGCCCCACGTCTCGGCCGGCTCGATGCGGGCGTCGCCGTCCTCGACGACGAGCCGGACCGGCTCCGGGGCCCGACCGACGACGAGCACGCCGAGGTGGTCGCCGAGCGCGCCCGCCAGCGCCCCCGGAAACGCCCCGCCGGCGTACGAATCGAGAAACGTTCCGGTGAGTGGGGACTTGGTGATCGCGGCGTAGCGTTGCTCTCCGGGGAGGAGGCCGGTGAGCGGCCCGAGCACGAAAAGCAAGGCGTTGTCGGGCCCGAGGGGATCGACCCCCGGGTCGAGTTCCTCGTAGAGATACCGCGCGCCCAGCCCCTTTCCGCCGAGATACCGGCGGCGCCACCGGTCGGGGATCGGCTCGGAGACGACGCTTCCGGCCGAGAGGTCGACGCGGAGCAGTCGATCCGGAGGGCGACGTGACATCACCGGAAGGAAGCGAGGCCGGGACAAAAACGTTTCCCGAGGGCGAACGGACAGCGCTTTGAGCGAGCCCCGCCCAGCGTCTGTATGCGCCGACTGAAACTGGCGGTCGTCGTGGTGCTGGCGGTGGTACTCGTCGGCGCCGTCGGCGCGGTCGCCTACCTCTCGACGCCGTTCCACGCGACGCCCGCCTCGATCCAGTCGGTCGAGGACGACCCGCGGGTGTCGGTCTCGACCGACGGCGACGTGGCGGTGTTGGCCCCGGCCGACCGAAACGCGAGCGTCGGCGTCGTCTTCTACCCCGGCGCCCGGGTCGCGCCCGACGCCTACTTCGAGACGCTCGCGCCGCTGGTGGCCCGGACCGGGGCCGTGGTGTTCGTCCCGAAGATGCCGCTCAACGTCGCGCTCCTCGACGCCGACGCCGCGGGCGAGATCCGGGCCCGGAACCCGGACGTTCGGACGTGGGTCGTCGGCGGGCACTCGCTTGGCGGCGTCGCGGCGTGTCGGTACGCCGCGTCCCACGACGTCCGGGGGCTCGTCCTGTTCGCCTCGTACTGCGACGGCGACGTGAGCGACCGCGGGCTGGCGGTCCTCAGCGTGACCGGGAGCGCCGACGCCGTCCTCGACCGCGACGCGTACCGCGCGGCCCGGAGCCGCCTGCCGCCCGACGCGACCGTCCGGGAGGTTCCGGGGATCAACCACACGCAGTTCGGCGCCTATCGGGGCCAGCGCGGCGACGCGTCCGCCCCGCTCTCGTACGAGGCGGCCCATCGACGGCTGGCCGAGGTCGTCGTCCCGTGGTTCGCGAACGCCACGACCGAGACGCCCCGCCCCGACACGTCGGCGGCGGGGGCGTGAGCGCCGGCGAGCCGACGGGTCACTCGGCCGCGACGAACTCGAAGCGGGCGCCGCCGTCCGAGCCGTCTGTCACCGACACCGTCCAGCCGTGGGCCGCCGCGATGTCGGCGACGATCGAGAGCCCGAAGCCGGTCCCGCCCTCGGTGGACGTGACGCCGTAGTCGAATATCTCGTCGCGTTTCTCTGGCGCGATCCCCTCGCCGTCGTCCTCGACGTAGAACCCCTCCGCCGCGTCGAGCGGGCCCACGGTGATCGTGACGGCCGCCCCGCCGTGTTCGACCGCGTTTCTGAAGAGGTTCTCGAACAGCTGTGTCAGCCGACTGCCGTCCCCGACCACCGTGGGAACGCCATCTGCGACCGTGAGCGTCGCTTCGTCGGTGTCGACGTACCCCCACGCCTCGGTCGTCACGCTCCGGAGGTCGACGCGCTCGGGGTCCGTGACCGTCGACTCGCCGCGAGCCAGCGTGAGGAGGTCCTCGATGAGCCGCTCCATGCGGTCGTGTGCCGATTCGATCCGATCGAGATGCTCCAGCTCGCCCGTCTCGCCGACCACGTCGAGAAAGCCCTTGGCGACCGAGAGGGGGTTTCGGAGGTCGTGGGCCACGACGCTCGCGAACTCGTCGAGCCGTTCGTTCTGGCGCTGGAGTTGGACCTCCCGGCTCGCCCGCGCGAACGCCGCCTCGACGGTCGCGCCCAGTATCCGGAAGAGATCGGCGTCGGTCTCGGAGAACGCGTCTTTCTCCGGCGTCCCGACCCCGAGGAGCCCGAACTCGCCGAGGGGAACGAACAGGCCGCTCACGAGATCCGAAGCGGACTCATCGAGGGCGGGCTCGGCCTGCAGGTCGTCGTACACCCGGAGATCGGACTGCTCGAACGCGTCCCACGCGAGGCTCTCGCCGGCCTCCAATCGCGGCAACTCGTCGATCGCGTCTTCCGTGGCGTCGCTGGCCGCCAGCGGGACGAGCGCGTCCGACTGGTCGGCCGACTCCCAGATCGCGGTGAGGTCGAATCCGAGAATCTCGACGGCGGCGTCGATGGCGATGGCGCCGATCTCGTCGCTCGACTGGGCGCCGCTGAGCCGCTGGGCGGTCTCCTGAAGCGAGCGGAGCTTCGCTTCTAGTTGCTTCTGTTCGGTGATGTCTTCGAGGACCGCGAGGATGCTCGAAATCTCGCCGTCCGGGTCGGTGATCGGGGCGACCGACAGGAGTAGATTAAGCTCCTCGCCGTCTTTGGTCTCCCGTCGTATCTCTTTGCCCCGAATTCGCTCGCCGTTCAGGGCGCGCTGTCGGTGGGACGCGAACTCCGCTTGGCGCTCGTCCGGGACGATCGGATTGAGTTCGCCGAGCACCTCCTCGCGCGACCAGCCGAACATCTGTTCGGCCTCGTCGTTCCACCGGACGACGGTTCCGTCGGTGTCGATCTCCATCACGGTCAGCGGCGTCGCCTCGATGAGCGACTCCAGTCGCTCGTTGGTCGTCTCGAGGTCGCGCTCTCGCTCGACCTGTTCGGTCACGTTCCGAGCGATGCCGACGATACGGACGATCTCGCCGTCGACGACGACCGGCGCGAGGCTGGTGTCCCAGAACCGCGCGTCGTCGTCGATGTCGAGCTCTTCGCGATACGAGATCGGGCCGCCCTGTTCGACACACGCGGTGTAGTTCGACGCGAGCTCGGCGCCCCGTTCGTCGCCGAACACCTCTCGGGGCGACTGGCCCCGGACCTGCTCGGTCGTGAGCCCGGTCTGGGTCTCGTAGCCCGGACTGAGCCGAGCGAACTCAAAGGACGGGTCCCCCTCGGTCTCGTCGACGTCGAGCAGGAAGATCGCGTCCCCGGAGGTGTCGAGCAGCGCCTCGTACTCCTCGGCGAGTTCCTGATGGCCGCGCTTGCGGGCCTTTCGCTCGGTGATGTCTTGAAACACTCCGCGAAGCACGACGTCGCCGCGTGCGGTGGCATCGACACACTCGCCCCACGCGCGGACGTCGCGCACCTCGCCGTCGGTCCGGACCACCCGGAGGTCGAGATCGTACGACTCGCCCTCCTCGATCGCCCGGTCGACCGCCGCCGATATCGTCTCCCTGTCGGCGGGGTGGTAGAACTCGATGGCGTCGTCCAGCGTGGGCTCGTACTCGGGGTCGACGCCGTGGATCTCTCGGACGCCCGCCGACCACCGGACGTCGCCCGTCGACGGGAAGTACTCCCAGACGCCGATGTCCGCGATGTCCTGGACGCGTTCGAACAGGAACTCCTGGCGTTCGAGTTCGGTGCGGTCCCGCCCTCGCGAGATCTCCGCGCTGACGAGTTCGGACAGCAGTTCGACGAACGTCCGTTCGAGCCGCCCGAACTCGGCGTCCCGCACGGTCGGACTCGAGAAGTTGACCGTCCCGTAGCGCTCGCCGTCGACGACGAGGGGCGCGCCGATGTACGACGCCAGTTCGAACTCGCGATAGGCGGGATGGGTCTCCTTTCCGTCTGCGACCGCGTCGGCGAACGAACAGACCGCGTCGGTCCCGACGACCTCCTCGCAGTACGTCGATTCGAGGTCGAACCGATCCCCGGCCTCGATCTCGGCGTCGGGCGCGTGAACCGCCCTGACCGCGTAGTCGTCGCCCCGGACGTGCGAGACTATCCCGATTTCGAGATCGAGGGTCCGACAGCCGACTTCCAACAGCCTGCGGAGGCGGGTCTCGGCGGCGACGTCGCTCTCGGCCATGACCGACTGGAGTTCCCTGAGCGAGTCGCGTTCGCGCTCTAACCGTCGGTTGGCCTCGCGCTGTTCGGTGACGTCTCGGGCGACGACGAGCACGCGTTTGGTCTCTCGGCTCCGGAACGGCGTAAAGCGGACGTCGAACGAGCGGTCGCGGCCGCCGACTTCGAGGTCGAGTTTGAGGTCCGAATCGTACAGGCCGGTGACCCCGCCGTCGCTCTCGATCTCGTTCAGCGTCGACTCGACGGCGGCCGAGAACCGCTCGGCGTCCGACTCAGCCAGCCGGTCGCCGACGACCACCTCGAGCGCTCGGCCCTCGAGTTGGGTCGACTGCTCGCCGGTGACAAGCCGTTCGGCGGCCGCGTTCGTGAACTGCACGACCCCCTCGTCGTCGAGGACGAGCACGGCGTCGTGGATGTTCCGGAGGATCGTCTCGCTCCGCTCCAGATCGAGTTCTCGCTCGCGCTCGGCCGTTATCTCCCGGGAGAAGACGGTCAGGCCGTCGTCGTCGGGAAACACCCGTATCTCGACCCAGTAGTCGAACGGGGCTCCGATCCGGTGTTCGAACGTCCGGGATTCGCCGGTCTGCATCGCGGTTCGGTATCGGCGTTCGAGCTCCGTGCCCACGATCGACGGGAACGACTCCCAGAGCGTCGTCCCGACGACGGCGTCCGGGTCGCAGTCGACGCGGTCGGCCATCTTCTCGTTCATGTACTCGATGCGCCACTCGTCGTCGACGGCGTAGATCGCGTCGGTCGCGCGTTCGAGCGTCCGCTCGAAGCGGTCGGAGATCCGTTCGGCGACCGCTTCCTTCCGGGCGGCCTCGACGAGCGTCCGGACGCGGCGCGCGAGCAACTCGAAGCTGTCGTGGTCGGACCGGATCGGGATGTAATCGGAGACGCCCGCCTGTGTCGCCTCGCCCGCGATCCGCTCGCTTCCACGACCGGTAAACAGGATCGTCGGAAGCTCGTAGCCGTCGGCTCCCAGTCGTTCGAGGAGGTCGATCCCTGTCCCGTCCGCCAGCGAGTAGGAGGTCACCACGCAGTCGACTGCGGCCGAGTCGACCCGGTCGATGGCCGCGGCCGCGGTGTCGACGGTCGTGACTTCGAAGGACGACGAGAGACTCAGGAGTTTCGTCTCGGTCAACTCCGCGAACCCCTCGTCGTCGTTCACGTACAGAACGTGAATGGAGTCAGGGATCCCGACATCTGTACGAGCCATTACCCCGAGTAAAGAGCCGAGTGTTATCAATCGTTTGTCTTAGTTCTGTTCGGTGACAAGACGGCTGAATTTCGGTTGTCGTCGTCCCGGATGAATCGGCTCAGTCGGCGTCGAACCCGGAGCGGCGCATCTCACCCCACGACGTCTCGCCGCGGAGATACTCGTAGAGCCCCCGCCACGCGATCAGGGTCTTCCACTGTCTGAACCCGAAGTTCTCCAGAACGCCGTGGCCAAGCAGACGGAGGACCTGCATCGGTCGGTCGTACCGCCTGAAGCTCCAGACTTCGCTGAGGATTCCGAACCACGACAGGAGCACGCCCACCCCGACCGTGAGCCCGAAGTACAGGAGCATGAACGACGCGTCCGCGGCCCCGACCGCGAACGCCAGGGGCACGATCACGTACCCGAACCCCTCGACCAGCGGTCCGAAGACCTCCGCGAGCAGGAAGGCGGGGTAGCCGAACACGCCGGGCGAGCCGTACCGTCGACGACCGATCATCCGCCGGTGGCGAGCCATCGTGTCGAGGAGTCCTCGATACCACCGGCGTCGCTGTCGGCTGAACGCGGCCCGCGACTCTGGGACTTCGGTCCAGACGACCGGCTCGGGCACGAACTCGACGTTGTACTCCCGGTCTCGCTCCCGGAGGTACCGGTGCAGACGCAGGGTCAGCTCGAAGTCCTCGGTCACGCTCGCGGTCTCGTACCCGCCGACCTCGCGGACGAGGTCGGTCCGGAACACGCCGAACGCGCCCGAAATCAACATCAGGGCGTTCAGCCGATCGAGTCCCAGTCGCCCGGAGTAAAACGCCCGCAGGTACTCCATCGTCTGAAGGCCCGCCAGCCTGCTTTCCGGGAGGTCGACCGATTCGATCGTCCCGTTATCGATCGAACAGCCGTTCGCGACGCGGATCGTCCCGCCGGTCGCGACGGTCTCCTCCGGGCGATCCAAGAACGGTTCGACCGCCTGCAAGAGCCCGTCCCTGTCGATGATCGAGTCGGCGTCGATCGTACAGAAAAGCGGCTGGTCGGCGAGCCAGATTCCCGCGTTCACCGCGTCGGCCCGACCGCCGTTTACCTTATCGACGACCCGGAGGGTGGGGGCGTCGTCGGACCGATACACCGCTTCGATCGGCTCGCTGGGGACGTCGAACGGGACCGGGGCGTCGATCCGCCGGAGGTCGAACGCCGAACGGAGCTCCGAGAGCGTCGCGTCGTCCGAGCCGTCGTTGACGACCACGATCTCGAGCTCCGGGTAGTTGAGGTTCAACAGCGACTGGACGTTCTCGACGATGACTGCCTCCTCGTTGTACGCCGGAACGACGACGGTCACGCCGGGGAAGAAAGGCGAGGCGAACCGCTGGTACATCGTCCCCGCGGCACGCTTTTTTAGGTCGGTCCGGACGCCGTACAGCGCCGCGATATGCACGATCAGATAGACGCCGTTGACCACCAGGTAGTACCCCAGAACCACCCACCCGATCAGGAGTAGCGCGTCGCCGACGGACGTCATCGCACCGCCTCGGTCTTTGTCGGTTCGGTCGACGCCAGCACCCACTCTCTGGCGGCGGCGCTGGCGGCGCTCAGTTCGGTCTCGTCGAGGTCTCTCGCACGCTCGCCCAGCGCCGAAATCGCGTCGATCGCCGACCGCGGGTCCGTCTCGGTGCCGACGGCCGCGAGGAGCGCCGCCGTCGACGCCTCGTCCTGCCAGGTGCCGAGCATCCGGTAGATCGCCCCTCGGACCCGCGGCGACTCGTCGGTTCGGATCCGCTCGACGTCGACCGCGGCCCGAACGTCCTCGTGCCAGCCGTATCCGACGAGCGACTCGGCCGCCGCCGCTCTGACGGCCGGTGAACTGCTCACGAACAGAAAGCCGATCCACCCCAGCGACGTGTCGGGGTTCGCCGGGCCCGCTTCGCCGATCACCCTGAGTACCTGGATGAGTCGCGACTCGGACCACTCGTCGTACGAGCTCGTCGCGCGTTCGAACAGCGGCGCGGGCGAGAGCTTGTTGAGCTGGTAGAGCGAGTCCACGCCGAGCACTGACAGCGGCCGGGACCCGCGTAGCAACAGCTCTGTCCCGATGCGCGCCGCCTCCGGGCGGTCCTGTTCGTAGAGCACCCGGGCCACCGGGGCGCTCGCGTCCGGATGCTTCTCACACGTCCGCTCGAGCGACGCCGTCGGGACATCGACGTCGAGGCGGGCGATCCAGTTGAGCGCCCACCGCCGTTCGAACCGGTCTCCCTCGCGGAGTTTGCGCCGGGCCCGCCGATCGAGGCCGAGCGCGTAGCCGAGGCGCTGAAGCGACTGCCGATCGCGCCCGCGTACCCGTTCGAGGTACTCCCGTAAGAGATCCTGTGCGACGCGTCGTTCGGTCTCGTTCAGCTCTGTCACCCAGTCGTCCCACGCCGGGTCGGTCGCCTCCATCCGTTCGAGGAACGCCCGACGAATCTGCCCGCGCGCTTGCGCGGTTCGTCGGTCGCGTCGAGCGGTCAGGACGGATCGACCGATCGTGATCAGGCCGACGACGGCGAGGAGGCTGGTCACGACGGCGCCGATCAGAGAGAGCGTCTCGACGGAGACGGCCGAGGTACCGTTCATTCGAGTACTCTCTTTATTCGCGCGAGGAGTTCGTTCGCCGAGAACGGTTTCGTCATGTAGTCGGTCGCGCCGGCTTCGAGCGCGCGGACGATGTCGTCTTCTTTCCCGCGGGAGGTGAGCATGATGACTTCGAGGTCGTCGAACCGATCGTCGCCGTCCATCCGGTCGAGGACCCGATACCCGTTCAGTCCGGGCATCATGACGTCGAGCACCACCAGATCGGGGAGGTCGTCGGCGGCCGTATCCAGCCGGTTCCAGCACTCGGCGCCGTCGGAGACGGCCGTCACGTCGTATCCGTTCTGCAGTTTGAAGGTGAGAAGTTCGCGCATCTCCTCGTCGTCGTCGGCGATCAGGACAGAATGCATCCGTAGTGTATTTCTGAGGGTAGTTACTCGCCGATCAAATGCGTTTGGATAGTTCGCGACGACCTCGAACGCGACGCGTCGACCCGACCCGGAGCCCCGAGAACCGCGGCCGACCGGCGTTCGACTTCGGCCAGAGCGGTGACCCCCGAGGCTCACTCGCCGGTGATGTCGAACGGCGGTTCGGCGTCGGACGGGAGCGGTGTCTCGTAGCTCCGGTCGCCGGTCACCTCGTCGAACTCCTCGTTCGCGCGCTCGGCGATGCTCGGATCGTCGAGCAACGCGTACGCGGTCCCGCCGAGCACCTTCGCGGCGTACACCGCGCCCTCCTCGCCGAAGTCGCCGTTGGCGGCGGTCGCCTGCCAGGTGTGGGCGGGCGTGCCGACCGCCCACGTCGCCCCGCGGAACTGGCCGGTCGGCGCGATCCAGCTCACGTCGCCCACCTCGGTCGAGCCGCCGCCGACCTCGCCCTCGCCGTGGGGCGGGATCGGCTCGTCGTAGAGGCTCGCCTCGCGCATCGCGTCGGCGTGGTCGGTCGGCATCCCCTCGACGCTCGCCTCGATCTGCTCGGGGTCGAGCGTCTCGCGGAGGTCGGCGGCGAACGAGCGGTCGGCCTCGTCGTAGCCGACCGCGCCGAGTTCCTCCATCGTCTCCCAGATCGCGTCGGTCACCGTCCGGTTCGGGAGGTAGTCGTAACAGCCGGTGACGTACCGCCGGTCGACCTCGGTCCGGGTCATCGCGGCGGCCGCGCCCGCGATGTCGCCCACCCAGTCGCTGATGCGCTCGACCTCGGGGCGGGTGGGCGCCCGGACGTAGTACCAGACGGTCGCCTCCGCGGGCACCACGTTCGGCGCCTCGCCGCCGTCGGTGATGACGTAGTGGATCCGGGCCTCCTCGGGGACGTGCTCGCGCATGTACTCGACCCCGGCGTTGAGGAGTTCGACCGCGTCGAGCGCCGACCGACCCGATTCGGGGGAGGCGGCGGCGTGAGCCGAGACGCCCTCGAAGGTGAACTGCATCGAGTCGAGCGCGAGCGACCGCTTGAGCGTGGGCGTGGTGTGGTCGGCGGGGTGCCACGTAATCGCGGCGTCGAGGTGGTCGAACGCGCCGTCGCGGGCCATAAACACCTTCCCGACCAGCGTCTCCTCGGCCGGACAGCCGAAGAACTCGATCGTCCCCTCGACGTCGCCGCGCTCGATGGCGCGCTTGACCGCGATCGCGCCGCCGACGCCCGCGACTCCGAAGAGGTTGTGTCCACAGCCGTGGCCCGGGCCGCCCTCCTCGACGGGGTCGCGCTCGGCGGTCGTGGTCTGGGAGAGGTCCGGAAGCGCGTCGTACTCGCCCAGAATTCCGATCGTCGGGTCGCCTTCGCCGTACGACGCCACGAACGCGGTCGGCATCCCGCCGACGCCGACCTCGACGTCGAACCCCGCCTCCTCGAGGCGGTCGATCAGGACCTGCGAGGACTCTTCCTCGTGGAGCCCGAGTTCGGGCGTCTCCCAGATACGGCGGGCCATCGAGGTCAGCCGGTCGCGCTGTTCGGCTACGTCCTGAAACACGGTATCTTTTGACACGGTCGTGGAGTCGCAGGGCCCGACCATCAACGTTCGGCTCACCGACCGCGCTCGCCGGTTCCGCCGGCGACCCCCACCGGACGATGCGGTCGGTCAGCGCGCGTCCGCGAGTACCGCCGCGAGCGACTCGGCCCACGCGAGCAGGCGCTCGTCGTCCCCGAACGCCGTCGCGCACTGGAGCCCGACCGGCAGGCCGTCCGCGCGGTCGCCCGGGAGCGAAATCGCGGGCACCCCGGCGTGAGTCCACGGGAGGTTCATGACCGGGTCGCCCGTGTCGCCGATCCCTGCCGGCGCCGGCCCGGGCGCGGACGGACTGAGCCAGACGTCGATCCCCTCCTCGTTCATCACGTCCGCCAGCCGTGCCCGGAGGTCGCGCCGACTCGCTCGGGCGTCGGCCAGTTCGCCGACCCCGACCGACCGGCCCTCGCGGACGAGTTCGGCGGTGCCCTCGGCGTACCTGTCCTCGTAGTCGCGGAACCACTCGGCGTGCGCGAGCGCGGCCTCCGCGGCGACGAGTCGCTCGTGGCGCTCGTTGAGCGCGTCGATATCCTCGAACGGGTCGGCGCGTCTGACCTCGTAGCCCGCCCGTTCGAGCGCGTCGACCTGCGCGTCGAATCGCTCGCGGCCGACCGTCGACGCCTGCGCGAGGTACGGGTCGCCCGGGACCCCGAAGACCGGCTCGTCGGGGGTCTCGACGGGCTCCCACGTCTCGCACAGCACCGGCGCGGCCGCCCGGACGTCGGCCACGTCGCGGGCGAACGCGCCGACGTGGTCGACCGACTCGGCCAGCGGGATCACGCCGTCGATCGGGACGCGGCCGTAGCTCGGCTTGAATCCGACGATCCCGCAGAATGCGGCGGGACGGATCACCGAGCCGATGGTCTGGCTCCCGAGCGCGAGCGGCGTCTCGCCCGCCGCGACCGCGGCCGCCGAGCCGCTGCTGGAGCCGCCGGGCGTTCGGTCGGGGTCGTGGGGGTTCCGGGTCGGCCCCGGCTCGAAGTGGGCGAACTCCGTCGTCACCGTCTTCCCCAGCACGATCGCGCCGGCGTCCCGGAGCGCGGAGACGACGCCGGCCTCCGCGCCGGTCAGCTCGGCGATCGGGAGCTCCGAGCCCGCGCGCGTCGGGAACCCGTCGACGTGGAAGATGTCTTTGACCCCGACCGGGACGCCGTACAGCGGCGGCCGGTCGTTCGGATCGGGGTACCGATCGCGGAGCGCCGCGGCGGCGGCGGTCACGCGCTCGCGGCGGTCGGACTCGGCCACCAGCGCCCGAACCGTCGGCTCGACGGCCTCGGCGCGGTCGACCAGCCCGTCGACGTACGCCAGCGGGTCGCGGTCGCCGGTTCGCAACGCGCTCGCGGCGTCGGTCAGGCCCGCGGCGTCGGTCGCTGTCAGAGTCGGCTCGGCGGATTCGTCGCTCATGGGTTCGTCGTGGGAGCCACAACGCGGACGACCGAATTGAAGGTTGTGCTACCGGGTGTCAGGAGCCGCCGGGGCGGCCCGCCGCGAGGGACAATCGGACTCGCCCGCCGGCGCCGTCGCCGATTCGAGCGAAACCGGCTTGTGGCCGGGGCGCACAGCCACGGACGTGAGTTCGAATCTAACGGCCCACCACTACGGAATCACCGTCGCCGACCTCGACCGCGCGATCGAGTTCTACCGGGACGTCCTCGGACTCGACGTGCTCGACCGATTCGCCGTCTCGGGACCGGCGTTCGCCGACGCGGTCGGCGTCGACGGCGCGACCGGCGGGTTCGCGCACCTCGACGCCGGATCGGCCCGCGTCGAACTCGTCGAGTACGAGCCGGAAGGCGACGACGCCGACGCCGGCGCCGTCAATCGGCCGGGCGCCACGCACCTCGGGCTCGCGGTCGAGGACGTCGAGGCGTTCCACGAGGGGCTCCCGAGCGACGTCGAGACGATCAGCGACCCACGAACGACCGAGAGCGGAGCCACGATCCTGTTCGTCCGCGATCCGGAGGGCAATCTGATCGAACTGATCGAAGCGTAGCGGGCGTCTATTTATACGGTCCCGCGGGCCGAGCGGCAAGTACGGATCGTCGACTAACCAGAAAGCACTCTTGTTCACACTTTCATCATGCGCGTGACGATGGATAGAAGCGAATTGGTCCAAGTCCTCACGCTCTGGTTCGTAGTTATGACCTTTATTGTTACAGCTCCCGGGGCTGATAATCCGATATTTAGCGCAATCGAGATCGGCTCCCTCCTGCTAATGTATCTCCTTCCGTTGTGGATCGTCGTAGAACTCACCTCCGACTTCGTTGGGGGCCAGTGAATCGGCGACAGTGTTCAATTCGCGCCGTGTACACGTCGCGACACTTCGTGTGCTATGCTGAAACGGAGGTCGTAGACGCTGTAGAGAATATCACGAATCGACTCCTACGAGTAGCGAAACGCGCGGTCTCTGACGATCCTGCACCAACGGGTTAGAGGGGTAGCGGCGCCTATGCTGACCGGGAACTTATCGTAAACCGTAGCCTCCGCGAGTACTTAGACTTCTGGACGCACTCCGAATACCGATTCGGTGTTTGTAAAGCGCGTCGTGGAAACAGGACGTCCCACACTCAAGGGGCGAGCGGTGTCAGCCGTGAGCGAGTAGGGTGGGGTAGTTCACACGTCTCCGTCCCGAATATCGGCGATTCGTTGGCGACTGTACAGTTGCTCGTCTTGGCCGAAAACGTCGGGGAACAACTGCTTCGCGGCACGTTCGGTCTTTGCGAGGTTGATAATCGGGCCTTGGTACATCCCGCCTGCCGGATAAACCTCACCGTTCTGAACTGCGCGTAGTTGGCTCGCTACGTCGTGGTCTTGGAGGAACGTGAGGTACGTCTCGCGGAACTCTGAGCGCGTCCAGTGCTCGTCGGTGTAGAACAGTATGATCTCGGGATCGACGTCCAGCAGCGTCTCGTAATCGATAGTGCCGCGATCGGACGTAAAGCTCTGGATGTCTGAGCCTTCAAACGCATCGCTTACACCGAGGTCGTGCCAGTGTTTGTACGCAGTCGTCTCACCGAGCCGATAGGGGTAGTACTTTTCCGGTTGCGTCGATGCTGGCGAGAGAAGCCCGATTGCCGGGCGCTCGCTCTCGGGTGGCAGTCGTTCCTGTATGCTCGAAACGGTCTCGTCGTGGAGCGCCTGAAGCGCCTCGAAACGGTCCATTCGCTGGAATACCTGTGCGACCTTCTCGGTGGCCTCGTACAGCGAGTAGTACGGGTAGTCCTCGTGCCACGAATACGTCGAGAAGCTCGTGTTGCCACAGAACGGAGAGAGACGCTCGGCCATCTCCGTGACATCCGCGCGCTTCCAGTTGGGGATGAGGTTGGTCATATAGTTCGGGTCGATAAAGTGTACGTCGGCGTCAATTTCTAACAAGGTCTCCTTGGAAATCCCGTCTTGCCAGAGCGAAATCATATCCTCCTTGCCAGTGGAGAGCCCCGGAATGTCCTCGTATGCCCACGTCCGGTACTCGCCTGTGAGGACGATTGCACTCGGCTTCTCCAATCCGAGTGAAACACCCATGTCCCCCCAACTGGCATTTTCTGCGACCCACGTTTGGGGAACAGACTCGAAGGTGACGTCGCCAACAGGTTCTATCGTCACGGAGTACGAACTGTCTTCCGTGGTTGTCTCGGTCGGTGTGGCGGTCGTCGTCTCCGTCGCAGTCGGCGTGGAATCCGATTCTGTTACGGTGTTTTGGGAATCGTCTCCACCGGTACAACCGGCAAGCAACCCGCTACCAACGAGAGCGCCGCCATACTTCATGTAGTTACGCCGCGTGGTAGATCGTCGTTCGTTGACTTCGTCTGCCATATTGTTTAGGCCAGCCTAAAAATTGAAAAGGGTTTCGGAACGCAGCGGTTGATTCGTAGTACCACCAGCGACGGGAGCGATTTGACTCACGTCAGACCGAGATCAATAGGGTGATACGACTGCCAGCCACCGGGAGCAGGCGACGGTCGGCTCGCGACCGTTCGGTCCGGCGACGCACCCGTCACACCGATGGTTGTTAGGTGTTGGAATTGGTATGCGCTTCCAAGACATGGATTCGACTGGCGACGCCGACTCGTTCGACGTGCTCGAAGCGACGATCGGCGACATCCGCGCCGCCATCGAGGCGGGCGAGGTCACCGCCGCAGAGCTCGTCGAACGCTACCGGGCCCGGATCGACGAGTACGACGGCGACCTGAACGCGATACTGACGCTGAACGACGCCGCCCGCGAGCGCGCCCGGGAACTCGACGCCCAGTTCGAGGACTCGGGGTTCGTCGGCCCGCTCCACGGCGTCCCGATCCTGCTGAAGGACAACCACGACACCCGCGACATGCCGACCACCGCGGGGTCGACCGCGCTGGCGGAGTCGGTCCCCGACGAGGACGCGTTCGTCGTCCGCCGGCTCCGGGAGGCCGGCGGCGTGATCGTCGGGAAGACGAACCTCCAGGAGTTCTCGTACGGCGTCGACACCATCAGCTCGCTCGGCGGGGAGACTCACAACGCCTACGACCTCGACCGGCGGCCGTCTGGCTCCAGCGGGGGGACCGCCGCGGCGGTCGCCGCGAACCTCGGGGCGGTCGGGACCGGCTCGGACACCTGCTCGTCGGTCAGGTCTCCGCCCGCGTTCAATGATCTGGTCGGAGTCCGACCGACCCGCGGGCTGGTCAGCCGCACCGGCGTCGTCCCGCTGAGCGAGTCCCAGGACACCGCGGGGCCCATCGCCCGGCGCGTCGCCGACGCCGCCCGACTGCTCGACGCGATGGCCGGCTACGACCCCGAGGACCCCGTCACCGCGCGGGGCGTCGGCCGCGTCCCCGACGGCGGCTACGTCTCGCACCTCGACGCGGACGGCCTCGACGGCGCTCGGATCGGCGTCGTCCGGGAGTTCTTCGGTCTACAAGACGAGGAGAGCGCGCCCGCCGAGGCGGCCGAGAAGGTGACCGAGGTCGTCGACTCCGCGATCGCGGAGATGGCGGCGGCGGGCGCGACGATCGTCGACTCCGTGACAGTCGCCGACACGGACGAACTCGGGTCGGCTCGCGTCATCCCGTACGAGTTCAAACGCGACTTCGACGCGTATCTGGCGGGGCTCGACGACGCGGTGGCGTACGACTCGCTCGCGGAGATCGTCGCGTCCGGGGAGGTCGCGCCGGCGGTCGCCTCCCGACTGGAGGGTAGCGACATCCTCGACACCGACGTGGAGTCGCTCGACCGAAACCTCGGCTACCTCCGGCGACTCGACCGGCGGCGCCGGCTCAAGATCGACACCGAGCGCCGGATGGTCGAACGGGACCTCGACGCCCTGCTGTACCCGCCGTCGACGATCCCGCCGGTCGAGATTCCCGACCACCAGCCGTTCGAGGAGCTGAACTGCGAGCTGTCGGCCCACACGGGTCTGCCCTCGATGGTCGTGCCGGCCGGGTTCACCGACGACGGTCTCCCGGTGGGCGTCGAACTGCTCGGCCGGGAGTTCGCCGAGCCGCGACTCTTCGAACTCGCCTACGCGTACGAGCAGGCGACCGACCACCGGCGACCGCCGGCCGGGTTCGGCGCGCTCGACTCGGAGTAGCCGGGGCAGGCGGGGCGGTAGTATTTTATTATTTGAGCAATTCTATATCCCGTCACGGCGGCGGTAGTGAACCAAACAAGACGGGCGGTAGCCAAGAGACAGTATATATTGCACTCGATAATTCGCAAGAAATAGTTTAAAATACGATTGTTTCTATTTTTGGCACTTTTAACAACAGAGTTAAATTAGTCGATAGATCCGCGAGTCGTATCGCACACAGAGTAAGTAGATAGTAAGCATATAGTAGTGCTTTATACACACAATAATACACAATTATACTATCGCCCGACGAGAGGCTTCAGTCAGGCAAACCGAGACGCGCCGGGTCGAGCGGGCGCCGAACGCGACCGTCTACTCAGTGGTCCGGCATGAAGTCGTGTTCGACCTCCCCGGAGAACTCCTCGGCGACGAACTCGTTGCGGAGCGTCCCCACGCCCTCGATCTCGATCTCGACAGAATCGCCGTCGCTGATCGGACTCACGCCCGAGGTCGTCCCGGTCGCGATCACGTCGCCCTCCTCTAAGGTCACCAGCGTGGTGATCTCCTCGATCAGTTCCGGGACCGAGAAGATGAGGTTGTCGATGGTCGACTCTTGTTGGATCTCGCCGTTCTTCCGGAGCCTGATCGAGGCGTCCTCGGGGACGCGGTCAGGCGACGCGACCACCGGCCCGATCGGGGCGGCGTTGTCGAACGACTTCCCCCGAACCCAGTTTTGCTCTTGGCGCTGGTCGTCCCGGTTCGAGAGGTCGTTGACGCAGGTGTAGCCCGCGATGACCTCCTCGGCCCGGTCGGCCGGGACGTTCCGACACTG
The DNA here is from genome assembly GCF_004765795.1 of Halorussus marinus. GTDB lineage: Archaea > Halobacteriota > Halobacteria > Halobacteriales > Haladaptataceae > Halorussus > Halorussus marinus. The sequence goes on along the minus strand of NZ_SBIV01000005.1, from coordinate 155,168 downwards.
CTCGCCGATGACGACCCCCAGTTCGGCCTCGTGGTCGATGCGCTCTTTGTCGTCCGGGAGCGCGATGGTGTCACCGTGGGCCGCGAGCGTGTTCGGCGCTTTCAGGAACAACAGCGGGCGTTCCGGAATCTCGGAGTCGGTCTCCTCGGCGTGGTCGGCGTAGTTCAGCCCGACGCAGACGATCTTGCTCGGCTCGACCGGCGACAGTACCGTCACCTCGTCGAGGTCGAACTGCCGGGTGGCGAAGGCGACCCCCTCGTCGGTCCACTCGCCGACCCGCACGGAGCCGGCCGGGTCGCGAAATCGAACTCGTTGCATAGCGACATGAAGTGGTGCGGGAATACGTAAAAAGATTTTTGCTCCGGAAACCGTGGCGGTCAGCGACTGACGCGCCGGTGAGTGTAATTCTCTCGCAGATTTCAGACCGAGACGGACGAGCAAAGCAGTCAGCTCCCGCCGGCCGCGAGCGGCCTCACGGACCGAGCGTGTGATCGTCCGGTCCGTCCCGAATACTGAATACTCTCAGTGATGTGTGACACCTATGGGCAAACAGCGTCGCGTGAGTCACCTGCTCGACGAACAGGGGCCGATCCTCGGCGCCCGGGCCGCGACGACGTCGCCGTCGGTCGTCGAAGTGTACGGCGAGATGGGACTGGACTTCGCGTGGATCGACCTCGAACACGCCGGGGCGAGCCCGTTCGACAGCCGAGTCCTCGACCGACTGGCGCGGGCGGCCGACGCGGCCGAGATCGACCTCGTGGTACGGCTCCCGTCCGGCGATCCCGCGGCCGTCCGGAAGGTGCTCGACACCGGCGTCAAGACGCTCCTGATTCCGCGCGTAGAGTCGGCCGACGAGATCAGGCAGGCGATCGAGGCCGCCCGGTTCGCCTACGACGGTCGTCCGGGCAGTTACGGCGCCGGCGCCGGACGCGACAGCGGGTGGGGCGACGCCTCGTCGATCGATCCGTCCGCCCACGACGAGGCGGTGTCGGTGGGCTGTATGATCGAGACACGGACCGCGGTCGAGAACCTCGACGCCATCGCAGCGGTGCCGGAGCTCGGCTTCGCGTTCGTCGGGCCCGCGGACCTCTCGGTTTCGATCGGTCGTCCATTCGAGAAGGATCATCCCGATGTTCGGCGGGCGATCGCGGAGATACGGGAGGCGTGTCTCGACGCCGGCGTCCCCCTCGGGTGGGTCACCGACGACGCGGCGGACGCCGAGGCCGCGATCGATCGGGGGTACCGACTGCTCCGACTCGGCGACGAGGTCGCGTCGGCGCGGGTCGTGCTGGGGTCGCGGCTCGACTCGCTGCGCGCCGACTCGGAGTGATCGCCATCGAGCGATCTGAGAGACCGACCGAGATCGAGCGATCGGACGGTCACCACGCCGGCGCGTAGTCCGGATCGTACTGGCGGTCTTCCTGCTCGATGCCGTCGATCGCCGCGATCTCGGGCTCGTCGAGGTCGAACTCCAGGGACGACCAGTTGTCGCGAATGTGCTCGTCGGTGCTCGCCTTCGGGATCGTCGCGACGCCCTTCTCGCGGAGCCACGCCAGGCTCACCCGCGCCTCGCTGACGCCGCGCTCCTCGGCGATCTCCCCGATCACCCGATTCTCGAACACCGCGCCGTAGCCGAGCGGGGCGTACGCCACGAGCGTGATGTCGTGGGTCTCGCAGTACTCCCGGAGCCGTTCTTGCTGTAGGAGCGGATGCATCTCGACCTGCAACGCCTGGATCGGCGCCTCGGAGGCCGCCCGGGCCTCGTCCAACAGCTCGGGGGTGAGGTTGCAGACCCCGATGTGGTCGACGACGCCCTCCTCGCGGAGCTCCGCGCACGCCTCGAACGTCGCCTCGGAGTCGTAGTCGCCGCCCGGCCAGTGGACGCCGTAGAGCAGGTCGACCCGCTCGAGGCCGAGCCGGTCGAGGCAGTCTCGCGCGCTGTCGAGGACGTCGTCGGTTGCGTACCCGTCGGCGAACTTCGGGTGGAGCACTTTCGTCGCGAGGAACACGTCCTCGCGGTCGACGTCGGCCGCCGCGACTCCTTCGCCGACCGCCTCCTCGTTGCCGTACGCCTCTGCGGTGTCGACGTGCCTGTATCCCACGTCCAGCGCGGTTCGGACGTTGTCCCGGCACCGCTCGGGGTCGGTGTTCCGGTACGTGCCCAGCCCGAGCGCCGGGATCTGTGTGCGCGCGGTCATAGCCGTGGTAATCGGTAACAGGTCAAAAAAGCGTTTCCCCGCCGCGGCCTCGGCGGCGGGGCACAGCGAAGCGCGCGACCGGGGTTCGCGGTCTAAACGGTCAGCCGGGACCGCCGGAACCGCACGGCCCCCACGCCGGCCGCGGAGGTTTTATGACCGTGCAGACCGCCGATAAATGCGTGAGATGTCATCAAATAGCGTGCTATTCGACGCCGGCGTACTGACCGTCGACGGCGAAGCCGCGACGACGACCGGGGAGTTCGAGGAGGCTGTCACAGATTACACCGCCGAGTTCGCGGGTCGGGACGCCGACGACCTCCTCCCCGCGGTTCGCCGCCGGGTCGACGAGGAGACGGTGGTCGAGCCGCTCGCGGCGCTCGGCGCGACCGATCCACGGACGGTGGCCGAGCTGTGCGCGCTCGCCGACCGCCTGGAGCCGGCGGCCGACGACGAGTGGCTCCAGTTGCTCCCCCCGCTGTGGCTGTTTCGGGGCGACGACTACGACGTCAGGACCGACGGGGTCCCGGCGGCGTTCGTCCCGGTGCCGGCGACTCATCTGTCGCACCTGACGCGGGTGTACTCGCCGGCGGTGGTCTACGTCTGGCTGGACGACTCGGAGAGCTGTGAACTGGCCCGGCGGGACCTCGAAGCGGTTTTCGAGGAGCCCCGGGGCGTGATGCCGTTCGCCGTGTACGGGCCGGCCGACTGGGAGTTTCTCGACCGGGAGTACGACCTCACCGCGGGACCGGCACTGCTTTTCGTGCGCGACGGGGCGGTCGAGGCGCGGCTCTACGGCGCTCACGGGCCCGCCACGGTCGAGGCGGAGCTGGAGCGCCACCGCGCATGAACCCCCGGGCGCGGATCGGGACCGACTCCCGTGGGGAATCCGGACGGGGACGGCCCCAGCACAATCTTTTTACCAGTTGCGGTGTGTTTACACATGGCAAATCATGACCGTCGACGGAGAGTGTGATTACTGCGCCGTGGGGCCGTGGGGGTACCGATGAGCGTCGCGGAGCGGGTCCGAGCGTACCGGGACAGCGACTTCGCGATCATCGCTCGGCGGACGCTCCGAAATCTCCTCTCCGAGCGCATCACCCGGTTCGCGTTCGGGGTGTTGCTAGTGGTTCTGATCCTCGGAGTGGTCGGACCGATGATCGCGCCGTACCCGTACAACGAGCAACAGACGACCGCGAGCGGGGAGCTGATGCGGTACGAGCCGCCGTCGCTCGAACACCCGCTGGGGACCAACGATCGGGGAGAAGACGTGCTCTCGCGGCTTCTGATCGGGGCCCGGACGACTCTGATCACCGGGCTTCTCGCGGGGGGGCTGATGATGACGGTCGGGCTGTCGGTGGGAATGACCGCCGGCTACGTCGGGGGGAAGACCGAGAGCCTCCTCATGCGGCTGGTCGACTTCATGTACGGTATCCCGTTCATCCCGTTCGCGATCGTCCTCATCACGTTCTTCGGCGCGGGCTTTTACACCACGATCGCGATCCTCGGGCTCGTGCTCTGGCGGTTCATCGCTCGGGTGATACGCTCGCAGGTGCTTCAGATCAAACAACGGCCATACATCATGGCCGCGCGGGCCTCCGGCGCGAGTACGCCGTGGATCATGCGCAAGCACATCCTGCCGAACATCGCCAACATGGCCGGGCTGTTTTTCGCGATGGGCGTCGGGTTGGCGATCCTAGAGCAGGCGGGCCTGTCGTTCATCGGCGTCACCGACCCGTTCACGCCGACGTGGGGGATCATGATCCGCAACGCCAATCAGGCCGGGCGGGTCGCGGACGCGTGGTGGTGGTCGTTCCCGCCGGGAATCATGATCGCGCTGACCGTCCTGTCGCTGTACCTGCTCGGGCGGGGCTACGAGGGCGGCGGCGACGACGAGGTGGTGGTCTGAGATGGCCGAACCGATACTCGAATTCGACGACGTCGACATCCGCTACCGGACCGACGGCGACGACGTCCGCGCGGTCAACGGCGCCTCGTTCGCGATCGACGAGGGCGACTACTTCGGGCTGGTCGGCGAGAGCGGGTGCGGCAAGAGCACCATCGCCGACTCGATCGTCGGCGGCCTCGACGACAACGGGGAAGTCGTCTCCGGGGAGATCCGGTTCAAGGGCGAGCAGATTCAGGACTACTCCGAGTCGGAGTTCAACGAGAACGTCCGCTGGAAGGAGGTCTCGGTGATCCCCCAGTCGTCGATGAACAGTCTCGATCCCGTGATGAAACTGAGCGAGCAGGCCGTCGAGATGGCGAAGTACCACACCGACCTCTCGAGGCCGGCGGCGCTCGACCGCCTCCGGGAGCTGTTCGACGTGGTCGGGCTTTCGGAGTCCCGGATAAGCGACTACCCCCACCAGTTCTCCGGCGGGATGCAACAGCGGGCGATCATCGCGTTCGCGCTGTTTCTGCAGCCGAGTCTGATCATCGCCGACGAGCCGACGACCGCGCTCGACGTGATCATGCAGGATCAGATCATGGACTATATCAACGGCCTGAAAGACGACTGGGACGTCAGCATGCTGTTGATCACCCACGACATCTCGCTGGTGTTCGAGAACTGCGACTCGATGGCGGTGATGCACGGGGGCCAGATCGCCGAGACCGGCACCGTCGACGACGTGTTCGACCGGCCGCGCCACCCGTACGCGATCTTGCTCCAGAACGCGTTTCCCGACGTGCGCTTCCCGGACCGAGAGCTGGCCGTGATCGACGGCCACCCGCCCCAACTGCGCGACGAAGTTGACTTCTGTACGTTCGCCGATCGGTGTCCGTGGGCCGAGCCCGCCTGCCGGGAGGGCGCGCCGCCGGCCACCCCGGTCGCCGGCGACGACGACCACCTCGCGTGGTGCGTCCGAGCCGGCGAGATGTCGGAGCTCGCCGCGAACCACCTCGAACGCTCGACCGAGTCGACGAGCATTCTGGAGGGAGGACAGTGAGCGACGGGGCGCCGGTCCTCGAACTGCGGTCGCTCGAAAAGCACTTCGACACGACCTCGGGGATCACCGAGACCATCAGAAATCGGCTCGTCGGCGAGGGGCCCAAGCTGGTGCGGGCGGTCGACGACCTGAACCTGACGCTGGCGGAAAATCAGGTCCAGGGCGTGATCGGCGAGAGCGGCTGTGGGAAGACGACGCTGCTGCGGACGATCATCGGGCTCTACGATCCGACCGGCGGCGAGATGCGGTTCCACGGCCGACCGACCTCGGAGTTCACCAAAGACGAGTGGAAGGAGTTCCGCCGGCACGTCCAGATCGTCTTCCAGGATCCGTTCAACTCGCTCGACCCGAAGTTCAGCGTGCGCCGCACGCTGGCAGAGCCCCTGGAGATCCACGGCATCGACTACGACCGGACCGACATCGAGGAGATGCTAGAGAGCGTCGGACTGACGCCCGCGAGCCAGTACATCCAGCAGTTCCCGAACCAGCTCTCGGGCGGGGAGAAACAGCGGGTCGCCATCGCGCGGGCGCTGATCACCGAGCCCGACGTGATCCTCGCCGACGAGCCCGCGTCGATGCTCGACGTGTCGACCCAGGCCGAGATCCTGAACCTGTTGAACGAGCTGACAGACGAGTTCGGGGTGTCGATGGTGTACATTTCTCACGATCTGTCGACGGTGTCGTACATCTGCGACCACATCAACGTGATGTACCTCGGGCGGATCGTCGAGAAGGCCCCGACCAGGGCGCTGCTCGCCGACCCGAAACACCCCTACACGCAGGCGCTGATCCGATCTATTCCGATTCCCGACCCGCACTACGACCGCGAGCAGGCGACCATCGGCGGCGAGCCCGGTGACCCGATAGACATGCCGGAGGGGTGCCGGTTCAAGAACCGGTGTCCCGAACGGATGGACGTCTGCGACGAGACGCCCCTCGACGTCGCGCCGGACGGCGACGGGGACCGCGAGGTCGCCTGTCACCTCTACTACGACCACGAGGAGCGGGCGGGCGCCGAACCCAAGCCGGCCGCGAGCGACGGGGGTGAGCGCCCGTGAGCCGCCTGCGGTACTTCGCCCGGCGGACGGCGGTGACGGCGGTGCTGATCTTCCTCGTCGCCTCCGCGCTGTTCCTGTTCTTCCGGCTGATGCCGGGCGATTACACCTCGCTTTTGATCCAGCAAGGGATGGATCCCCAGCAGATCGAGGCCCTGCGACGCAAGTGGGGACTCGCCGCGCCGCTTCACGTCCAGTACGTCCGGTACATCGTGAACCTCCTGACGGCCGACGTCGGCCAGTCGTTTCGCTACGGGGAGCCGGTCTGGGATCTGGTCGCGCCCCGGATCCTCAACTCGTTCGTGCTTGTCGCGCCTGCGATCACCGCGACGTACATCATCGGCGGGCTGTTCGGCGCGATCATGGGCCGGCGCCGCGGCGGCTACCTCGAGAAATCGGGGATCATCACCGTCTCGGCGTTCCACTCGATCCCCGACTTCTTCCTGGGTATCATCCTGATCGCGGTGTTCTCCTCGACGCTGGGGATCTTCCCCACGTCGGGGATGCTCTCGACGCCGACGTCGATCATGATCCAGGACCAGCCCTACTGGCGCCGGTTCCTCCTGCCGGAGTTCTGGAAGCACTACGCGCTCCCGTTCGCGACGGTGATGCTGTACTTCATGCAGTACCCCGCCCTGATCATGCGCAACAGCGTCGTCGAGGTCAGCGACCAGGAGTTTCTCCACTACCACCGATTGAAGGGCCTGCCGGAGTCGACGCTGCTGCGCAAGATCATTCGCCACGCCTCCCTCCCGGTCGTCACGCTCTACCCCATCTCGCTCGCGGCCTCGATCAGCGGGCTCGTCCTGATCGAGATCGTGTTCAACTGGCCCGGAATCGGCTCGCTTCTGGTCAGTTCGGTCCTCGCGCGGGACTTCCCGGTCATCCAGTTCGTGTTCCTCGTCGCCGCCGTCTGGGTGATCCTCGGGAACTTCCTCGTCGACCTGCTCTACGGGGTGCTCGACCCGCGGGTCTCGGTCAGCGGCAGCGACGGCGAGTAGCCCCGTCCGAGACCTCCCGGTTCCGGTCGCCTTTGGTCCGGGAGACGCGACTGGGGAGACCGCCGAGATCGCGATCGCCATCGAGACGGGCCGGCACGGACCGCCGAGCGTCGGAGTTACTTTGGAAAAGATCGAAATTAACTATATAATTGATAATTAAACAGAATGTAGTTTCTACCGTCCCCGGAAAATAAGCGAGGAGATATGTTCAATGTCACCGGTATTCTTTTAGCTATCCGTGGAGACTTACGCCCCATGCCAACAGATGGCAAACGGGAGAGTGTCGACAGACGGAGAGTCCTGCAGGCGATCGGCGCCGCCTCGGCCGCGGGGCTGGCGGGCTGTAGCGGCAGCGGTCGCCAGGAGACGACGACCGAGGGGGGCGGTCAGGAGACCGGGACGGCGGCGGATGACGGCGAACTAGGCGAACGGGTACCGACGCTAACGTTCCAGTACTGGTCCGACCAGGGGCCGCCGACGGTCCTGTTCGAGGAGACCATCTCGAACATCCAGTCGGTGGCCTCCGACCTCGGTATCCAGATCGAGACCCAGCCGATGACCACGGCCCAAGGGATCACCGCGGTCGGCGACGACGTGCGCGACTTTCACGTCGCGGTCAACAGCCACGGCCCGGACCCGGGCCGGCTCGATCCCAACAACCTCCTGCAGTCGTACAGCATCGACCGGGCGGGGGCGAACGGTGAGTACAACCCCTCGAACTACGCCAACGCGGAGTTCTCGGAGCTGGTGGACCAGCAGGCCACGATCGGGGTCCCGGAGGAGCGCCGGCAGGTCGTCGGCGAGGCGATGAGCATCTACTCGGAGGACATGCCGTTCGTGCCGACGATCGAACGGCCGACGACCGCCGCGCTCAACACCGACATGGTCCAGCCGATCGAAGCCGGCGGCGCCGGGCTCTCGGCCGTCAACTGGTCGGCGCTGGTCGAGAGCGGGGCCCAGACCCAGTCGGGGACCGACACCATCCTGGCGAACCTGCCCGGCGAGTTCCTCACCAGCAGCTTCTACCCGACGGTCGGCGACACCGACTCGCTGGGGCTGTACACGCAACTGACCCACTCGCCGCTGATGCTGTACAACTCCGACTACGAGCGGGTGCCCGTGCTGGCCGAGGACTGGGAGGTGTCCGACGACGGGACGGAGGTGACGTTCAACCTCCGTGACGCGACCTTCCACAACGGCGACCCGGTGACGGCCGGGGACGTGAAGTGGACCTACGAGTTCCTGAGCGAACAGTACCACGCGGGCAACTACCAGTGGACGGCGCTGCCCGAGGAGCTGACCGTCGAGGCCGTCGACGACAGCACGGCACGGTTCGTCACGCCGGACCCGGCCCCGACGCTGGTGACGGCCCAGCTGCCGACGTTCGGCGTGCTACCGCGCGATCCCTACGTCGAGGCGGGCATCGAGGAGAACCCGACCGACTTCGAGGATCCGATGATCGGGGCCGGCCCGTACCGGATCTCGACGTACAACAATCAGGAGAACATCGCGCTGGAGCCCCACGACGGGAATCCCCAGTTCCAGGTGGAGACGCCGATCGTCATGCAGATCTACGACAGCGTCTCCGCGGTCCGCCGAGCGTTCGAGAACGGCGAACTGAGCATCGCGGTGACGCTGACTCCGGACGCGGGCCGCCAGATCGCCGACAGCATGGGCGACACAGCCCAGATCGTCAACGGGGCGGCGTTCCTCCCGTTCGGGATGATGCCCCAGATGTCGTTCGCGCCCGGGATGTTCCGAGAGTTCCGTCAGGCGCTGTCGTACGCGGTCGACCGCCAGGGCCTCAACGAGACCTACGCATTCGGCGAGTCCGAAGAGGTCACCTACTGCACCTTCAACTCCCAGCAACACCCCTGGTACGACGAACAGTACCTAACCGAAGTGGGCGAGGAGACTCGCAACGTCGAGGCCGCCCGCCAGGCCCTCTCGGACGCGGGCTGGGGCTGGGACGACCAGGGCAGGCTCCACTACCCGCCGGGCGCCGAGCTGGAGGCCTGGCCGGAAGGGGAGACGCCCAACCCGGAGAACTTCTGAGAACTTCGCTCTCTTTCCGATCTCTCCTGGACGGCGACTGCGGACGACCGGTCGGCGAGAGCCGCGCCGACCGACCGACACCCCATCGTGGACGATCCGTTACGGTTCGGGAATGACGCCGTCTTCGATGAGTTCGACGATTCGGGACTCGTCGTAGCCGAGTCCGAGCAACACGTCGACGGTGTGCTCGCCGAGCAGGGGCGGCGCCCGGTCGAAGCCGGCGTCGGCCCGGTCGTAGTTGAGCGGGTGTTCGACGACGGGAATCTCGCCGACCGCGGGGTGCTCGACCGCGTCGACGACGCCGCGGGCCTCGACCTGCTCGTTGTCGAGCGCCGCCCCGACGTCGAAGACCGGGCCGACCGGGAGGCCGCGCTCCTCGGCGAGCAGGTCGACCCATTCGTCGGTTGGGCGGCGTTCGAGCACCGCCGAGAGTTCGGCTTCGAGTTCGTCCATGTGCGCCACCCGGTCGGCGTTGGTGGCGAACCGGTCGTCGTCGAGCAGGTCCTCGCGATCGATCGCCTCGCAGAACTCCTCCCAGAGGCTCTGGTTGCCGCAGGCGACGGTGACGTGACCGTCGGCGGTGGGGAACATCTGGTACGGGGCGAGCACGGGGTCTTTGGTCCCCATGCGTTCGGGCTCCTCGCCGACGAACGTCTTGCCGGCCTGCTTGGTGAGCCACGGGAGCGCGGCGTCGAGCATCCCGAGTTCGACGCGTTCGCCCTCGCCGGTCCGTTCGCGGTCGTACAGCGCGGTGACCGTGCCGAACGCCGCCCACATCGCGGTGATGAGGTCGGTCTGTGGGAGCCCGACCTTGGCCGGCGGGCCGTCGGCCTCGCCGGTCACGCTCATGATCCCGCTGAGCCCCTGGACCAGCAGATCGTAGCCGGCGCGGTCGCGCCACGGCCCCGTCTCGCCGAACGCCGAGATCGAGCAGTAGACGAGCCCCTCGTTGCGCTCGCGGAGCGTCTCGTAGTCGACGCCGAGTTTCGCGGCGGTCCCGGGCCGGAAGTTCTCGACGACCACGTCGGCCTCCGAGACGAGGTCGTACAGCGCCCCGCGGCCGTCGGCGTCCGTGAGGTCGAGTTCGATGCTCCGCTTGCCGTAGTTGACCGTCCAGAAGTACGGCGACTCTCCCTCGGCGGCCGCGGCCCGCCCGGGCCCGTCGTAGTCCTCGGCGTCGACGAACGGCGGTCCGGCGTAGCGGGAGGCGTCGCCGACCCCCGGGCGCTCGACCTTGATCACGTCCGCGCCCTGATTGGCCAACATCATGGTCGCGAACCCGCCGGTGACGAACGTGGTCAGATCGACGACGAGGACGTCTTCGAGCGGTCGGTGTCGTCCCGTTTCGTCGGTCTTCATATCCAACACTTCGCGGATTACTTGATAAGTCTACTGGTCACTCGGGGCCGAGCGCGCGACCCCCGTCGCGGGATCTTGGCCGGTCGGCCGACCGTTCGGGCCGAGAGGCGAGTCACATCGAGTGTTCGATGTGTAGTTCCAGCTCGTTGACGGCTTCGAGGATGCGCTCGGGGAGCGCCTCGGTGAAGGCCTCGCCGGTCAGTCGATTGGCAGGCCCCGAGACGCTGAGCGCGCCCACGACCTCGCCCGCACCGTCCGTGACCGCCGCGCCGACGGCGTGGACGCCGGCGGTCGTCTCCTCCCGATTGAACGCGTACCCCCGATCGCGGACCCGGTCGAGCTCGTCGAACAGCGACTCGCGGTCGGCGATGGTGTTCGTCCCGGGTTCGGGGAGTCCGCGACAGTCGACGATCTCCTCGACCCGCTCGCGACCGAGGTTCGCGAGGATCGCCTTGCCCGCGGCGCTCGCGTGGAGCACGCCCCGCTTGCCGACGTGCGCGCCGGTCTGGACCGAGCTCTGGCCGACCTCGGTGTAGAGGTACACCCGCCAGCCGTGCTCCTCAACGATGAACTGGGCTCGCTCGCCGGTCTCCTCGGCGAGCGCGTCGACTTTCTCCTTGATCATCGGGTACGCGGTGACTCGGCGCTGGGCGTAACCCCCGAGCGTGAGGAACTGAAAGCCGACGCGGTACTCGCCCGCGTCTCTGGTGACGTAGCTGTGTTTGCGCAGGGTCGCGAGATGGCGGTGGACCGTGCTCGGCGCCAGTTCGAGATGCTCGGAGAGCTCCTCGGCCGTGGCCCCGTCGAGCGTCCGGATAGCCTCGACGACCGCGAACGACGTTTCGGTGGTCGTCGCCACCGATTCGGGGTCGCATTCCATACGCCCCGGTCGCCGCCCGACGGCTTAAATCCCGGATATTCGGACAGTGTTTCCGACATCCGAAAGACGCCGTCTCGACGGGATACAGCCCGACCGCAAGGGTCGGAAGCGCGCGAGAGGCCCGGAGCTGAGCCGAGTGGTCCGAACAGTCCGGACCGACACGAGCGAGCCGACCCCGGCGGCCTTACGACTCCTGTCGGCACGAACAGCCGCCCTGCTCGAACAGCTCCTCGATCGAGTATCGAGTGAGACACGACTCACAGAGGACGTTCACGTCGACGAAGACCCGAAACTCGTCGAGGTCGAGTCGGCCGGTGTTCCGGAGCGACGCGATCCGATCCTCCGTGATCGTCGCCGTCTTGGTCCGGAGCCCGCGGATCCGGTCGCGGTCCTTCCGGACCTGTTCCTCGTCGGTCGGCTGTTCGTACTCCGCACCTCGGCGCTGTAGGTAGGTTCGGATCGCCTGATAGGTGACGAAGTCCTCGCGGAGCGCCTCGACGTCGATCCCGGCGCGTTCGAGGCGGTTCTCGGCCTCGGTCCGGTCGCCCGCGCTCGCGTCGTCGCCGGTCAACAGCGCGTAGAGGTTCTCGACCTCGCCCGCGACCGACGACAGGTCCGCGTCGGCCATCGCCGCCTCCAGGAGCCGGCGGTTGAACAGGTCCGCGAGGTCCCGGAGGCTCAGCCGCTCGGTCTCATCGCCGGTCCAGCGGGCTTCGAGTCGGGCGCCGAACTCCGCGGGCAGGTCGTACTCCGCGATGAGCCGCCCCACCTTCGTCCGCGAGAGAGACTCGTCCAGGGGTTCTTCGCTCATACCCGGTATTGGGGGGTTCGACCTGATAAATCCCCGCGATCAGGTGGCCGACACGGCCCGAGTCGATAACAGATGATACTATGTTATATATTCGACCGCCGCGGTAGCGCGACCGAGAGAGCGTTCCACGAAGTCCGGGTCAGCTACGCGGTTTCGAGCCGCTCGTGGGGCTATCGCGACGGGAACGCGTCGGCCAGTCGCTCGCGCATGTGTTCGCGCCGGAGCTTGCGGGCCCGCTCCGCAGAGAGGTAGTTCCGGAGGACGACCTCGGGGCTCGAACTTCCCTGTTCGGCCGCGACGGCTTCGAGCCCGTCGGTGACGATTTCGAGCGACGACGAGTAGGCGTCGTACCAGAACCGCCGACCCATCTGAGGGATCGGCTTCCGGCCGTCGATCTCGTCGGGAAGCGACGCCCTCGACGCGAGCGCGTCGAATCGGTTGCGGACGGTCTGGGTGCTCACATGGCCCGTCTCGGACTGGTCAGACGGGAAGAGGTAGCCGTTCCACTCGGGGCGGTCGGCGAGGGTCGCGATCCGGGTCCGGAGCGACGCGACGCCGAACAGCAACGACACCTGCCCGGGCCCGTTCTTCCGGTCGTCGAAGTCGAGGTACGGAACCTCCGCGCCGTCGTCGTCGAGCACCGCGTTCGACCGGTGGAGCGCGGCCACTTCGCCCGAACGGAGTCCCCACGCACACAGCGCGACCACGAGCAGGCGGTCGCGCTCGGCGTCCGCGGCGTCGTAGAGTGCCCGGACGTGGTCGGCAGACAGCCGCGAGGGATCGCCGTCCGAAACCTCCCAGCGGTACTCCTCGTCGAGGCCGTCCGCGGGGTTGACCGCGGCGCGCTTGCGCCTGAGCAGGTGGGCGTACCAGCCGTCGACCACTCGGTGGATCCGACGCTTGGTCCGGCCGCTGTCGAAGTCCGCGTGGATGCGGTCGAAGGCCGCCCAGCACGCGTCGACGGCCTCGTGGGGGGCCACGTCGCCGTCGCGAGCGACCGGCGCCAAGAGATCATCCGTATCGCGCTCTTTGGTGTATGCCCGGACGTACGTCGCGAGCCGGTAGCGGAGCGTGTCGATCGACGACTCCGAGAGGCCCCCCCGGGACCGCTTCGAGTCGAGAAACCCCTCCAGCGCCGCGATCGTGGGTTCGTGGTCGATTCCCCAGTCGTAGCCGTCGGTCCCGGAGTCGACGCCGAGTTCCCCGTGCCAGAACTCCCCGACCGTCCGGTCGTGGTGCTCGCGAAGAGCGTAGATCAGCTGTCGAAAGCCGTGTTCGCGGAGCCACTCGTAGCTCGGCGGGCCGGCCTCGGGATCGAGTCCGTCCGCGCGCATCGCGGGCGCGAGGACCGCCCGGTAGGCGTCGACGAGCCCGTCGAGGCCCAGTAGCGTCCACGGGACGTCGTCGGGCGCCGACCAGTTTTCGGGCTCAAGGTGCGCCTCAGCCATGCCGGATTGCCGGGGGAAGGACGGTCGCCGTGTCGAACACCGATTTCAAGCCGTTCATACTCGGACAGTAGGGCCGTTTACTCAGCGATCGTATAAGTCTTGATGTTTGGGTGACTGGTAGAGTCACCTCAACTCCAAGCCTGACGCGGGTTCTGCGCGCGAGAATCTATAAATCAAATATTGCTATACAAAATACCCCCGAGTTCGAGCCAGAAATTGGCAGTTCGGGATCACAACAGGGCTCGTTCGACATCGGCGAGTCTACACCGCCCAGATCGACCGACTCGCCGTGCGAGGACGTACCTCGGGTCGCCGGACTGATCGGGGTGTTCGTCCTCCGAGCGACTCCACTCGACCAGACAGATCCGGCGATCGCGTCTTGTCCCTGGCCGAAGCCTCGGTGTCCTCGTAGAGATCGAGTACGCGGGCGCGTGGAGTGTTTCGAAATTCATATCGGATACTAACGTATTTCGATATTTGTGGGTAATGAACACACACGGAGGGCCTATCTCGGTACCCTCGGGACGGCTGGGATAGCGGGACTCGCCGGGTGTTCCTCGCTGATGAGCGTCCAACGGGAGTTAGCGGGGCGAGGTAGCGACCTCTGGACGTTCGCGGCCGACACCGACGCGACACTGTTCCCGGCATCGGCCGACTCGACCGTCTATGCCGGGAGTACTTCAGGTACGCTCTATGCGGTGGAATCGGGCTCCGAACAGTGGACGTTCGAGACCGGTGGACCGATACAGTCGACGCCGGCCATCGGCGAGAAAACCGTCTTTGTAGGAGATACCGAACGAACCCTGTACGCGGTGGACGCGGAGACAGGCGACGAGAAGTGGACGTACTCCACCGCCGGTCCCGTTTCGTCATCGCCAGTAGCGCGTGGCAAAACCGTGTACGTCGGCGCGAAGGAATTGTACGCGGTCGATGCGACGGATGGCACCGAGCGGTGGACGTTCTCCGGCGACGCCTCGATCGACTCGTCGCCAGCCCTCGGAGCTACGAATACGGTCTACGCCGGGAGCACCGAAGGAAACATCTACGCGGTCGACACCGGTGAGGGAAGCGAAACGTGGACGCACGAGACGGAGGGACCCGTATCACTCACGCCGAACGTGAAGCCGGAGGAGGGGCTGGTGGGTGCGACAGAGTCGTCGGTATTCGCGATAAACTTGAGAACCGGGCAACGAGACTGGGAGCGCGCGATCGACGTCCCGAACCAGTATCCGATATATATGGACGGCTACGTCTACGTGGCGGGAGACGGAACTAATCTGTACAACATCAGTAAGGAGGACGGAGCGTGGCCGTACGAGCTGACCGCTGAAGTCTCATCACAGATTTCGGGGATGGTTACGCACGGCGCGATCTACATCGGGGACGAAAGTGGACGGATATTCTCGGTTAACTTTATCGAGGGCACGGAGCGATGGACGTTCGACACCAACGGCGTCGTCCGATCAGCGCCGGCAGTCGGGTCGGGGACCGTGTACGTCGGGACAGATACGGGCAAGCTGTACGCGCTCGTGGAGAAAGACTGACTACGTGGACAGCCATTTGCGCCAGACGCTTCCGATGTGTAGCAACGCGTCCCGATCCTATCAGCGATCCTACCGAGTGCGGACGCTCGCCCGAGGACGCCAACTACCCCCCTTCCGTCGACATCCTAAATCGGATAGCTTTGGATCGCTCCCGAAAGGGCGGGTGACGAACTCGTCCACCGAGACGGTGAACAGACGAATCGCCACCGAACCGGTCCGAACGCGAGGTCACCGTCCGGGCGCCGGTGATCCGACCCGGACGGCCGAAAGCGGTCGGGTCAAGCGGACTCGGACTGACCCAACGTCGGATCGGCCGGTGTGGCATCGTGGGGCTCGCTTTCGGGAGCCGCCTCGATCCGGTCGGCGAGCGCCCGGAGCGTCGAGCGCTCGAATCGAATCTCTTCGGGCGGCGTCTCGCCGAACCGGGTGATCGCGACCGCGTCGCCGTCGGCCGCGATCCGGTGGTCCAGGAACTCGGCGGCTTCGAACCCGCTCTCGAAGAACGACAGCGCGTGGTCGAGCGCGTACAGGACCTCCGAGACGAGGACGTCGTCGCGAAGCGCCGCCGCCAGTCGATCGAGGGCGTCGGGGTCGGTCCCGTCGAACACGTCGGCGTCGACGCGGACGACCGGCTGTCGCCAGCCGGTGTAACACGTCGAATCACAGAAGACGCCGTCAGCCGCCGAGACGTCGGCCACCGGCTCGCGCAGGCGGGTCGCACACGCGTCACACCGCGCGACCAGGACGGCTACGCCGTCGTCGACGACGAGACCTGCCGCGTCGAGGGCGCTCTGCCACGACCCGAAGCGGTTGTAGTAGGTCATCCCGGAGTAGGGTCCCCGGTCGTCCATGGTCTTGCGGTACGGCCGCGAGCCGACCTCGGCCGCGAGCGCCCGGAGCTCTCGGACCAGCTCGCGCGTCGGGATCTTCTCGCGCCGGGAGGTCCGACGGTCGTAGCCGGCGGCCTCGAGCGCGTCGTTCCACGTTCCGAACCGATCGAGGTACGTCGCGCCGGCGTAGCGTCCGTCGGACTCGACCTCCTGATAGGTCGGCGGCCGGCCGTTCTCGTCGGCGAGCCGACGAATCTCCGCGAGCAACAGCTCCTCGGAGATCCGGCGTTTCGCCGTGGCTCGCTCGCCGGCGTCCGGATCGAAGCCGGCCTCCGCGAGGGCGTCGCGCCACGACCCGAAGCGTCGGCGATAGGTCCCGGGACTGTACTCGCCGAGCCGTTCCATCTCGGTGTGGGTCGGGGCCCGGCCAAGCACTTCGCCGAGCCGCGAGAGCTCTTCGAGGAGTTCCGCGGTCGCGTGCTGGGTCGACGGCGCCGACTCGTACCGATCGGCGACGCCGGCCCGTTCGAGCGCGTCGTCCCACGAGTCGAACCGCCGGAAGTACGTCGAGTCGCTGAACCGACCGTGCTCGTCGTACTCCTCGGAGGTGGGCCGGCGGTCGAGTCGGTCGGCGACCCGTCGGAGGTCGGCCAAGAGGTCCTCCACCGAGATGCCGGTGGCGGCCGTCTCGGGTTCGAAGCCCGCGGCTTCGAGCGCCGCGGTCCACGATCCGAACCGGGAGGCGTACGTCGACGGCGCGTGAGGGCCGTATTCTCGCATCTGGGCCTTCGACGGCGTGGCGTCGATCTCGTCGCCGAACGCGCACAGTCGGTCGAGCAACTCCGCTTTCGAGTACCGGACGGTCCGGGTCGGCTCGATGCCCGCCTCGGCTTTCGCCTCGTTCCAGGAGTCGAAGCGCTTGCGGTACGTCCGCGAGGAGTACGCGCCGTGTTCGTCCATCTGATCGACGCTCGGCGACGTATCGAGCTCGTCGGCCAGACGCCGGAGCTCCGCGAGCAGCTCCGACTTCGAGATAGTCGGATCCGTCCCGTTCCGAGGCGAATCAGAGGACATGGCCCACCCGATCGAGCGCCCCGCCGTCTCGCCGTATCCGCGCCCTAATTGAACCGTGCATACGTGTTTACAGCGTTATAGTATCTATGCCATTAGTTCACAACCTACTGCATTTACTCTTAGCCATACACCGATACTTGCCGGATGTTTCGAGTGACCCGGAGTTGATAGTTGTTATAAGTTTATTTATGTGTAAGGCGCCGTGTCCCGATGGTAAGCAGAACTTACCGGAGCGTGACTCGCGATCGACCGACGGCGGCGCACGATCGCCCGGAGACCGTCGATCTGGACGGGCGTGGGCGGCAACAGCGTTCATCACCGTCGGCGCGGTACGGGCCGTATGGAGGAGTACGATTTTCTCGTCGTCGGTTCGGGGTCGGGGCTCGACGTGGCGAACGTGGCGGCCGACCGAGGGGAGTCGGTCGCGGTGGTCGAGAAGGGCCGACTCGGCGGGACCTGTCTGAATCGGGGGTGTATCCCGTCGAAGCAGTTGCTCTACCGCGCCGACGTGGTCGAGACGATCGAACGCGCCGAGGAGTTCGGTATCTCGGCGGAGATCACCGACGTGGCGTTCGCCGACATCGTCCGGACGGTCACCGAGGACGTCCGAACCGACGCCGAATCGATTCGCGGGGGGCTGGAATCGTCGTCGCGCCACGACCTGTACGACGGCGAGGCCCGATTTGTGGGCGAACGGACGGTCGAGATCTCGGGCGGTGACGACGACGGCGCCCGGCTCCGGGCCGACACCGTGCTGATCGCGGCCGGCTCCAGACCCGCGATCCCGCCGATCGACGGGATCGATGCGGTCGAGTATCTCACCAGCAGAGAGGCCCTCCGACTCGAATCGCCCCCGAACCGCCTCGTCGTGGTCGGCGGCGGGTACATCGCGGCGGAGTTGAGCCACTTCTTCGGGACGTTCGGGAGCGAGGTCGCGGTCGTCGGCCGACGGCCGAATCTGCTCCCGGCGGCCGACGAGGCGGTCGCCGAGGCGTTCACCGACCGGTACCGGGACCGCTTCGAGGTCCACACCGGGTACGAAGCGACCGCGGTCTCGGAGGCCGACGGCCGACTCACCGTCGAGGCCGACCCGTACTCGGACGAGGGGACGGTCGAGGAGGACGCCGCGACCGTGACCGTCACCGGCGACGAACTGCTAGTCGCGGCGGGACGGCGCCCGAACTCCGACACCCTGAACCTCGACGCCGCGGGGGTCGAGACCGACGCCGACGGCTTCGTCGAGACCGACGAGTACCTGCGGACCACCGCCGACGGCGTGTGGGCGCTCGGGGACATCGTCGGCGAGTACCTCCTGAAACACGCCGCCAACCACGAGGCCCGGGCGGTCGCCCGGAACGCGTTTGGCGAGGGGCTCGAACCGGTCGACTACGACGCGATGCCGTTCGCGGTGTTCGGATCGCCGGAGGTCGCCGGCGTCGGCGCCCGCGAGGCCGACCTCCGGGCGGCCGACCGCGAGTACGCGACGAACACCTACCGGTACGAGGAGACCGCCCGAGGCGACGCGATGCACGCCGAGGGGTTCGTGAAGGCGATCGTCGACCTCGACGCCGAGATTCTGGGGTGTCACATCCTCGGACCCGACGCCTCGGCCCTGATTCAGGAGGTCGTGGTGGCGATGAAAGCCGGGTCCGGGACCGTCGGGGACATCCGCGAATCGGTCCACGTCCACCCCGCGCTCCCCGAGATCGTCCAGCGCGCGTTCGCGGGGCAGTTCTCCCGCGGAGGCGACGACCACCACCATCACCACCACTGACGCGTCGGTCACCTCTCGGCGCCCCGATCGGCGTCGAAGCGCTCGCCCGGAGTCGGGACGCGCCGGGGTCGGCTTTTTCATCCCCCGCCCACCACGGAGGGTATGGAGAAAGTCCGGATCGACGACGTCGACAACGACGTCCAGCCCGCCGCGGTGATGCGAGGCCTGACCGAACCGCTCGGCGCGACCGACCTCGCGATCAACTACTACGAACTCGAACCCGGCGACAGCTTCGCCTTCGCGTACCACAGCCACGAGATCCAAGAGGAACTGTTCTACGTCCAGTCGGGGACCGCCACCTTCGAGACCGAATCGGGCGACATCGCGGTCGAGGCCGGCGAGATCGTCCGGTTCCCGCCGGGCGAACTCCAGCGAGGCTGGAACCGCGGCGACGAGCGAGTGGTCGCGCTCGCGCTCGGCGCGCCCCTCTCGTACGGCGAGCAGACGACCCTTCGCGAGTGCCCGGAGTGTGGCGAGCGGACCGACCACGATCTCACGCGGCGCGCCGGAGCGTCGTCGAGCGACGAGGCGGTGGTCGCGATCTGCGCGGCGTGCGGGACGGAGACGGGCGAGTGGACTCGGGGCTCGACGCCGGGAGAGGTCCCGTAGAGCCGGCGCCGGGAACCGCGCGATTCTACTTATTTATGGTAGGAGAACTAACACTCGAACATGGGGGGAGTTAGCATGGCTTCGTTCGAGATGCTGTTTCAGGTGTCACAGGCGGACGCGTACTCGCAGATACAGGACGACGTCCTGTTGAGTTCGTCGCTGTGGATCAACATCGCGCTCGCGGGCGTCGCGATCCTGCTGTTCGTGTACATGGGACGGAACGTCGTCGATCGGCGCGCGCGGCTCATCTGGAGCGCGACGCTCATGATCCCGCTGGTGTCGATTTCGAGCTACGTCGGCCTGCTCTCGGGACTGACAGTCGGGTTCGTCGAGATGCCGGCGGGCCACGCGCTGGCCGGAGAGGAGGTCATGAGCCAGTGGGGACGGTATCTGACGTGGGCGCTCTCGACGCCGATGATCCTGCTCGCGCTCGGCCTGCTCGCGGACGTCGACACCGGGAGCCTGTTCACCGTCGTCGCGGCCGACATCGGGATGTGCGTGACCGGGCTCGCGGCCGCTCTCACGACCTCCTCGTACCTGTTTCGGTGGGTGTTCTACCTCATCAGTTGCGCGTTCTTCGTGGTGGTCATCTACGCGCTTGCCAGCGAGTGGCCCGCGTCGGCGACCGAGGCGGGAACCGACGAGATATTCGGGACGCTTCGGGCGCTGACGCTCGTGTTGTGGCTCGGCTATCCGATCATCTGGGCCGTCGGCATCGAGGGGTTCGCCCTGATCGAGTCGGTCGGGGTCACCTCGTGGGGGTACTCGCTTCTCGACGTGTTCGCGAAGTACGTGTTCTCGTTCCTGCTCCTGCGGTGGGTCGCCGAGAACGAACGGACGGTAGCGACGCGGACGGGCGCCGAAGCCGCCGCGCCCGCCGACGACTGACCGGGCCGCGAGTGGCCCCGAACGCCGACTCCCGGAGCCGTCCGGTCGCGACGCCCGACCGGGCCCGCCAGACGGTCGGTCTCGATCGCGAGAGCCGCCGGCGTCAGGCGCCGAGTTCGTCGGCGAGATCGTGGAACGTCTCGATGACGAGGTCGGGCCGGCCGTCGAACGGCTCCCACGGCGATCCCTTCCGGTCGGCCCAGACTCCCTGCATGCCGGCGTGTTTGGCGCCGAGAACGTCGAACCACCCGGCGGTGACGTGGGCGATCTCGTCGATCGGGGTCCCGGTCCGGCCGGCCGCGTGGCGGTAGAGCGCCGCGTCGGGCTTGAACGTCCGGACCTCGTCGGCGCTGATGGTGTCGGCGAGCAGGTCGCCGAGTCCCGCGTGTTCGACCATCGAGGACAGCATCTCGGGGTTCCCGTTCGAGACGACGTAGCAGTCGTAGCCGGCGTCGCGGAGTCGCTCGATACCGTCTCGGACGTCGTCGAACACGTCGAGTTCGTGGTACACCGCGAGTATCTCGTCGCGCTCGTCGGGCGGGAGGTCGACGCCGTGGGCGTCGAGCGCGTACTGGAGGGCGTCGCGGTTCATCTCGTAGAACGGCTGGTAGGCGTCGACGTGGTTGGCGACGAAGGTGTACTCGAGCGAGCGCGAGCGCCACAGCTTCGAGACCGGTTCGGGGTCCTCGACGCGAGCGTCGAGCGCGCGCTCGGCCGCGTCGACGTCGACCAGCGTGCTGTAAGAGTCGAACGTGACCGTCCTCACGGCGTCGGAGTCGAACGTCATCGGTCGACGGTACCACGCCCGAACGCATAACCCTCCGGGCACCGGGAGAGCGGGCTCGTTCGCGCGGGCGAGGGCGAGTGGGAGAACGGCCGGCGATCACAGCCGGTGGCCACACGCGCAGTTACCGATGCAGTAGGTCGTCCCGCCGTCGTCGAGGTCGATCCCGAGCGACGCCATCGTACCCCGGACGTTCGCCGCGGCGTCGCCGTCGGGCCGGGCCGTCGCGGCGGTCGCGCCGTAGGGCCTGGAGCCGACCGGGATCGTCTCGACGACCTCGCGGTCGGCGTGGTCGATCACCGCCACCTCGTCGGCCGTCTGGACGGGGGCGTAGAGGCGCTCGCGGCTCGGACCCCACGTCCCGACGAACGCCGACCCGCCGACGTCGAGTCGGTCGGCCACCGTCCCGGCGTCGAGGTCGAGCACCGTGACGTCGTTCGAGCCGGGGGTGAACACGTAGCCGAACGCCGAGTCGGGGCCGATCTCGCTGGTGAGCGGCCGGCGACCGAGCCCGTCGTCGGCGGTCAGCCGAGCGCGCTCGACGGGGGCGGCCGGGTCGCTCACGTCCCAGACGCTCTCGGTCCCGGTCGCACCTTCGTCGTGCTCGACGAGCAGGGTCTCGCCGTCGGGGGCCGCGGTCCCCATCCACGGCCGGGCGGCGTCGGCGCCGTCGGTCGGCGACACCGCGACCTGTTCGGCGAGTTCGAACGCCTCGACGTCGATCACCGAGAGGGTGTCGCCGAAGATGTCGGGGACGTAGGCGTACGCGCCGTCGGGGTGGATCGTCACGTCGCAGGGACCGGGGCCGTCCCGGTCGCCGATTCCGCCCTCGTCGGCCCGGTCGATCTCGGCGGTGACCTCGCCGAACGACCTCGACTCGCGGTCGGCGTCGATGCGGTACTGGGTGTGGGCCGGCTCCCGGGCGCTCACCACGAGGTGGGCGCCGTCGGGAGTCAGCTCCTGCCAGTTGGCGCCCGAGCCGGTCTCGACCGCGGCGACCGACGAGAGCGAGCCAACCTCGATCGCCCGCACGCCCCGGTCGACGTTGAGCCACAGCGGGTCGGTCGGCTCGTCGGTCAGCCCCGGCGCGTACTGGTTCGAGGGGAACGATGCGGTCGCGCCGAGGTGGGGCGTCGCGACCACCTCGTGGGTCGCGGCGTCGATGACGCTGACCGTCTTCTCGTCTGTGTTGAACACGAAGATCGTCCCCTCGGCGTCGCCGTCGCCGCCCGAATCGTCGGTCGTAGAGCCCATACAGCCCGCCGTCACCGCCGCGCCGGCGGCCGCCGACCCCGAGAGGAGCCGTCGTCGGGACACCCCGGTCGGTCGCGTCGCTCGGCCGCGGTTCGGGTAGAGCGCCTCGTCGTCGGTGTCGTCGCTCATCGTGGTGTCGAGTCGTCGGTCATCTCGGGATCACCCGCCGTCTCGGCGCCCGTGGACGGCTCCGTCGCGGACTCGCTCGGAGCCGGGAGAGTCGTTCGGACGGCGAATCGTGTCGCACGCTCACATGTATGGTGGGTCGGGCAAAAATGTGATCCCCGGACCGAGCGCGTCGACCGAGTCCGGCGCCGCCGCGGTGGGCACATCGCCGGACTTATGGCTCGATTCCGTCTCTACTCGAAAGCAATGAGCGATCGGGGGCGGGAAGCCGAGGACAGCCCGCGAGCCGACCTCGAGGACGCGCTCCAGGGGCTCTTTCGGGACGGGACGATCAACGCCGCGCTCGCGTGGGTGGTAGTCGGCGTCCTCGCGGTCGTGTTCGCCGACAGCGTGCTCGAAGTCGACTACCAGTGGATACTGTTCGTCGGCTTCGTCGGGGCCGTCGTCCTCTTGCCGCCGGTCGCGTACCGCGACTGGCGGGTGATGCTCCCGTGGGAACTGCTCGTGGTCGCGACGCTGCCGATTCTGGTCCGCGGGCTCGTCGGCGGGAGCGTCGGCACCTTCGCCACCTACCTCGCGCTCGCGGCGCTCGCGTTGCTCGTCATCGTCGAACTCCACATGTTCACCGCGCTGGAGGTCACCCACTGGTTCGCCGTCGTGCTCGTGGTGATGACGACGATGGCGGCGGTCGCGGCCTGGACGGTGTTCCGGTGGAACGCAGACCGGTTTCTCGGGACGGCGTACCTCGCCGACAACGAGGCGCTGATGACCGAGTGGCTGTACGTCACGCTGGCCGGCGTCGCCGCGGGCGTGCTGTTCGACGGCTACTTCAGACGGCGCGACCGGCGGCTCTGGCGGGCGATCAAACGGACGGTGAGACGGTGACCCCGTTACCGCGACCGTCGCTCCGGAACCAGCGGCGACTCACTCGCGGGATGCAGGTCGTGCTGGTCGGACTCGTCGGCTACGGCGGCCTGACCGGCCAGCCCAAGCCGATCGTCAACGGCCTCCTCGCCCTGGTGGTCACGTTCCTGCCCGCGGCGTTCGAGCGCAACTACGACCTCCCGCTGGACCCGTGGCTCGGCCTCTGGATCACGACCGCGGTGCTGTTGCACACGCTCGGGTCGGCCGGCTTCTACGCCCGGATCGGCTGGTGGGACCACCTCACCCACGCGATGTCGGCCTCGCTCCTCGCGGCGGTCGGGTACACGACCGCCAGAGCCATCGACCTCCACAGCGACGACATCCACATCCCGCGGCGGTTCTTCTCGGTCTACATCTTCGTGGTGGTGCTTTCGTTCGGCGTCGCCTGGGAGTTGTTCGAGTTCGGCCTCGACGCCCTCGCCGACGCGACCGGGCGCACCATGCCGCTGGCCCAGCACGGGCTCGACGATACGGTTCGGGACGCGATGTTCAACTCGCTCGGCGCCCTGCTGGTCGCGGTCTTCGGACAGGCCCACTTGACCGGGGTCGCCGAGTCGGTTCGCGAGCGATTTTTCCCCGCCGACCGGTAGACCGACGACCGGCGAGGTCGACCCGCCGACGGACTCAGTACCAGTCGGGGTAGTCGTCGGCGGCCATCTCGTCGAGGGGGAACACCGGCCGGTCGATGCGCCGGTAGTCGTACTGGTGGGGGTCGAACGCCGCCACGCCCGGGCTGTTGACCGTGATGATCTCGCTCGCGAACGGCTCGTAGCTCGCCCGGTAGTGGTTGTTCGACTTGACCGCGATCA
This sequence comes from Halorussus marinus, assembly GCF_004765795.1. GTDB lineage: Archaea > Halobacteriota > Halobacteria > Halobacteriales > Haladaptataceae > Halorussus > Halorussus marinus. Next base: position 130,797 of record NZ_SBIV01000005.1, on the reverse strand, counting down.
CGTCGAGGCGCTCGGGCGCGACCCCGACGTGGCGCCAGATTTCGGCGTCGAGGGGCTGGATCCGCTTTTCGGTCAGGACGACCGAGACGCCGTCCTCGCGGCCACACCGGAACAGCACGGTCCGCCCGAGGTGGTTCTCGGTGCCGGTCGCCATCGGGCCGGTGTTGCGGAACTCGCCGTCGGTGATCGCCGCGACGTAGCCGTCGACGTCGCCGATCGGCGGGGTGAACGAGCCGTCGGCCCGGCCCCCGAGCGAGACGGTGACTCGCTCGCCGACGCCCGCGTCGAGGCAGGCCGCGACCGCCTCGGGGTCGGCCAGCAGCGCCATGCCGGCGTTGGTCGCGCCGCGGTCGACGAGTTCGCGCAGGATCGCGGTCTCGTCGCCGGTGCCGCCGCCGCCGGGGTTGTCGCCGCTGTCCGCGAGCACGACCGGGCCGGCCTCGGGGTCGGCGACCGCCTCGCTCCGGAGCGCCCGTCCGACCGCGTCGTGGGGGTCGGGGAACTCGCCGACGAACGCCTCGCGCATCTCCCAGAGCTCGGCCGCGAGGTCGCGGGCGGCCCACTCGGCGGCCGAGGCGTCGTCGGCGACCGACACGACCGAACACCCCATCGCGGGCACGTCGGCCTTGTGGAAGCCGGGGAAGACGTTGACCTTCGCGACGCCGTCCCGGCCCTCGAACCGGCGGGCGGTCGCCATCACCTCCGCCATCGGCCCCGACCGGGTGTTCTGGAGCGGGCCGTACGGCAACATCGGGGGGCGCTCGATCCGCATCGAGAGCTCGCGGTCGTCCCGAAGCAGGTCGACGAGCAGTTCGGTCGCGCGCCGGCCGGTCTCGGCGGTGTCGACGTGGGGGTAGGTCTCGAACGCGACCAGCGCGTCGGCGGCGGCCACCATCTCGTCGGTGACGTTGGCGTGGAGGTCGAGGGTGGCGACCACCGGCACATCGGGGCCGACCGCCTCCCGGACCGCCGAGAGGAGCGGCCCCTCGCCGTCGGTGCCGTCCTCGGGGACCATCGCGCCGTGGAGCGAGAGCACGACGCCGTCGAGGTCCGCGGCGTTCGACCGGACCGTCGAGAGGATCTCCTCGACGTAGAAGTCGTAGGCGTCGGCGGTGACGATCCCGCCCGGCGTGGCGGCCGCCGCGACGCTCGCCACGAGGTCGAGATCGCGATCCTCGGCGGCGTCCACGACGCCGCCGACCGTCGTGTTGGTCCCGCGGAGCGCGTCAAGTAGCGCCGCGCCGACGTACTCTCGGCGGTCGGCGAACGCCGCCCGGTCGGTCGGCCGGGCCGCGAACGTGTTGGTCTCGTGGGAGAACTCCCCCACGACGACCGTCTCGTCGGTCATGCACGTCAGTTAGACGGGCGGCGACATAAGTCCGGAGAAAGGCGAACTTTGATACGCGAGGCCCCGGAATCCCGGGGTATGGACGACCGTCGGGTGCCCCGGCAGGGATGGGCGAAGATGACGCTCGGGCTCTCGATTCTGTTCGCCGTCGGCGCGTTCGCCTACTTCTCGCTGGCCGGGACGCCGCTCAGAGGCGCGGCCCTCGGGGTGCTCGTCATCGTGGCCGGCTACTGGGAGTACAAGCGAAAGCTCCAGGACGAGCGGACCGCCCGCAAGTACGAGGCCGAGGCCGAAGAGCAGCGACGAAAGAACCAGCGGTAGCGCCGGGTCACCGCGCGACGGCGACCGAAGCGGCCGGAGACGTTACGCCGAGCCGTCGGGGCCGGCGCGTCCGAGGGGATCGCGTTCGAACGCCGCCAGCACCGCGTCGGTCAGCACGTCGACAGCGATCGGGATGGTGGCCTCGTCGACGTCGAACGTCGCGGTGTGGTGACCGGTCGGGTGGTCGGTGCCCACGATGGCGTAGGCGGCCGCCCCGCCGTTCTGCTGGACCGCGTCCATCAGGAAGGTGGCGTCCTCGCTCGCGCCGAAGGGGGCCGACTCGATCGGGTCGGTGACGTCGGCGTGGCCCGACGCGGCCTCGTGGACCAGCCCCGCGAGTTCGGGGTCGCTGTCGGCCCGGGGCGCCTGTCCCTCGACGGTGATCTCGACCTCGCAGTCGTGCATCTCGGCGGCGCCCCGAACCGCCCGCTCGAAGCGCTCGCGGGTGTACTCCATCAGTTCGGTGGTCTCCCCGCGGACCTCGGCCTCGGCGTCGACGCGCTCGGCGACGATGTTCGAGGCGGTCCCGCCCGCGACCTTCCCGATGTTCATCCGGGTCGCGCCGTCCTCGTGGCGCGGGATCGCGTAGGCGTTCTCGATGGCGGTGCCGAGCGCCTGCATCGCGTTGCGGCCCTCGTTTGGCGCGAGACCGGCGTGGGCCGACTCGCCCCGGAACTCGAGGTCGAAGCTGGTGACCGCGAGCGGCTCGACCATCCCGGCCACCACCTCGCCGGTGGGATGGTTGAGCCCGACGTGGAGCGCGAACAGGTAGTCGACGTCCGCGATATGGGGGCCTTTGGCCATCGGGCGCGCGCCGCCGGCCTTCTCCTCGGCGGGCTGGAAGAACACCTTGAACGTCCCCGAAAAGTCGCTGTCTTTGATCGCTTCGAGCACCGCGAGCCCGACCGTCATGTGGGCGTCGTGACCGCAGGCGTGCATCACGCCCTCGTTCTCCGATCGGAACCCCTCGGCGGCCGGGACGTGGTCGTCGGCGGTCGATTCGGCCCGGATCAGCCCGTCGATGTCGACCCGGAGCGCGACCGTCGGGCCCTCGCCCCGATCGAGCACCGCGACCGCGCCGGTACAGTCGTCCAGCCGGTCGAGGCGGTCGGGGTCCGCGCCCCGGTCGCGGGCCGCCTCGCGCCACTCGGCGAGTTCGTCGTCGTCGGGGACCGCGATGCGCTCGTCGGGCGCCATCGCGTCGCGGCCGACGAACAGGTCGTCGACGCCGATCCCCTCGATCTCCTCGACGAGCTTGCAGGTGGTGTGAAACTCCCGCCACGCGGGCTCGGGGTAGCGGTGGAACTCCCGTCGGAGCGCCGAGAGGCGTTCGCGGACGGGCGTCCGGCCGGCCGCGGAGTCGGGGTCGGCGGCGTCGCTCATCGATCCCCCTCCAGCGCCGCGACCAGTTTGTCCGCCGCGACGTTCCGGCCCGTGACCGGAATCACGACCGTCTGGCCCGCGAGATCCTCGCCGGCCCGGAGCGCGGCGGCGATGCCCGCGCCCGTCGCGCCCTCGACGGTGAGGTTGTCCTCGCGGAACGTCGCCCTCACGGCGTCCCAGATCTCCTCGTCGGTGACGGTTTCGAGGTCGTCGAGTCGGTCGCACATCACGTCCATCGTGAGCGCGAACGGGACGTGGGAGGCGATCCCCTCGGCGGTCGTGTCGGTGCCGTCGCCGGGTTCGAGGTGGCCCTCGTGGAACCCACGGTAGACCGCGTCGGCGCCCGCGGCCTGCACGCCCACGATTCGAGCGTCGGCGATCGCGCCGAGCGTGAGACAGTAGCCCGCCGCGCCGCTCCCGCCGCCGACCGGGCAGTACACCGCGTCGACGTCGGGGAGTTCGTCGAGCACTTCGAGGCCGGCGGTGCCGACGCCCGCGATCAGGTCGGGCTCGTTCGCCGAGTGAACGTAGCGGTAGCCCTCCTCGGCGGCTCGCTGTTCGGCCCACTCGCGGGCGACGTCGTAGCTCGCGCCCCGCTCGAGGACGGTCGCGCCGAGCCGCTCCATCGACCGGACCTTGCCCGGGTTGGGGTCGTCGGGGACCGCGATGGTGACCGGCACGTCGAAGGTCCGGCCGGCGTAGGCGACCGACTGGCCGTGGTTGCCCGTGCTGGCCGCGATGAGCCCGCGCTCGCGAAACTCCTCGTCGAGGCGGGCGCCGAGCGTCACCCCGCCCCGGACCTTGAACGCGCCGGTCGGGAGGGTGTCCTCGCGCTTGAGGTACACGTCGGCGTCGAGCTCCGCCGAGAGGTACTCGCTGCGGACCAGCGGCGTCTTCGGCAGGTGGTCTCGCACGGTCGGGCGGGCCTCGTAGACGTCTCTCGTCGTCGGCGGCGTGAGGTCGTGGTACGGAAACACCGTCGTGGCGTCGGGCGATTCGACGGGTTCGTATGCGGCCTGTGTCATAGTACCACATCTGTCGCACGGGGCCATGAAGGTTGACCTTGGGGGCCCGGACTGCCGGGGCCCGCCGTCCCGTCGGCCGGAGGATCGCGATCGACGGTCTCAGAGCCCGACTGCGTTGAACAACAGCCCGACCCCGATCCCGGTGGCGACGACCGTCGCGGCGTAGGCGGCCAGCAGGGTCCGGTCGAACAGCTTGTTGAGCAACACGAGGTTCGGGACGCTGACGCCCGCGCTCCCGACCACGAACGCCAGCACGGTGCCGATGGGGATGCCCTGCGCGGCGAACGACGCCGCGATCGGGAGCATCGCGCTCATGCTCACGTAGATCGGCGCCCCCGCGACCGCCGCGATGGGGACCGCCACGGGGTTGTCGGGGCCGATGACGCTCCGGAGGAGTTCGGCCGGCACGAACCCGTGGACGATGGCTCCGAGCGTCATCCCGAGCAGGAGGTACGGGAGCAGGTCGACGAAGAACTCCCGGGCGCCGGTCGCGGCCCGCCGGACCCGCTCGCGGTGAGACGCCGGGGCGGGCCGGTCGGCGCCACAGCCACAGGTCTCGCAGTCGGCGGCCGCCTCGCCCGTCGAGACCCCACCGTCGGTCGCGGCCCGCGGGGAGTCGGCCGCGAGCAGATCGACGTCCTTGAGGTGGTCCTCGAGCCCGAGACGACCGATTGCGAGCCCGAAGACGATCGCCGCGACCAGCGTGACCGCGACGTAGACGGCCGCGATCCGGAGTCCGAACAGCCCGACCAACAGCAGGACCGCGAGTTCGTTGACGAGCGGCGAGGCGAGCAGAAAGGAGAACGCCAGCCCGAGCGGCGCGCCCGCGCTCAGCAGGCCGGCGAGTACCGGCACCGTCGAACACGAACAGAACGGCGTGACCGCGCCGATGCCGGCCGCCGCGACGTTCCCCGCCCCGCCGTCGTGGCGCCCGAGGATGGCCTCGACTCGCTCGGGGGGCAGGTACTCCTGTAGCAGGCCGACCAGAAACGCGCCGCCGACGAACAGCGGGACGAGCACCACCCCGAGGTGGACGAAAAAGTCCCACGCGGCCGCGAGGTCGCCCGCGAGCGCCCCGGTCATCCCTCACCCCGGAGCACGACCGCCAGATCGAGCACGTCCATCACCGCGGCGTCGGCGATGCGGTAGTAGTTCCACTTGCCCTTCTTGCGACTCGTGACCAGCCCGTCGTCCCGGAGCTTCCGGAGGTGAGTCGCGACCGTCGACTGGGGCGCCTCGACCAGCACCATCAGCTCGCAGCCACACCGCTCGCCGTCCCGGAGCGCGTCGAGGATCCGGAGTCGGTCCTCGTTGGCGAGCGCCCGGAACACGGGGTACTGGGCCTCGACGGCGGCCTCGTCGGGACCGTTCGCCAACAGCGCTCGGATCTCTTCGTCGGGGTCGTCGTACAGCCGTTCGAGCGTCTCGCGGGCTTCGCCGGTCGGCGCCGAGTCGCCGGTTTCACTCATATCGAGCTAGCACGATTCGTGTTCGGATAAGGGTTTGCCACGACCACGTTCTAGTTCCTAATATTCCGATTTCGATCCTAGAACCGCTAGCACACGCCAAACTTTTATATCGTATCAGATCGATTCGTTCTGCATGGCGACCGACATCTGCATCCGGCCGGCCGACCCCGCCGAGCGCGGGTACGCCGAGTCGCTGCTGGCGGCCAATGACCTGCCAGTCGAAGACCTCCCCGAAGACCTCGAGTGGCTCTACTGCTGTGAGGTCGACGGCGAGCGCGTCGGCGTCGGCGGCCTCCAGCGTCGGGGCGACCACGCGCTGGTGCGCTCGGTGGCGATCGCGGAGTCGGCCCGCGGCGAGGGGTACGGCCGCGCGCTCTGGGACCGACTGCTCGCCGAGGCCGCCGACGAGGGCGTCGAGAGCGTCTACTTGCTCACGACCACGGCGTCGGGGTTTTTCTCGTCGCTGGGTTTCGAGCGCGTCGAACGCGAGTCGGCGCCCGAGTCGCTGAGAGAGACCCCCGAGTTCGACGACCTCTGTCCCGACGCCGCGGTCTGCATGCGCCGGGAGGTCGACCCGTGAGACTCCGGTTCGCGACCCCCGACGACGCGGCGGCGGTCCGGGCGATCTACGCCCCCGTCGTCCGCGAGACCGCGATTTCGTTCGCCGAGACGCCCCCGAGCGTCGCCGACCTCCGAGCGCAGATCGCGGACGGTCAGTACCCGTGGCTGGTCTGCGAAGCCGAGGAAGGCGACGCCGAGCCGAACGCCGTGGTCGGGTTCGCCAAGGCCGGCCCGCACAAAGACAGGGCGGCCTACCGGTGGGCGGTCGACGTCTCTGCGTACGTCCGGGAGGGCTGGCGCGGTCGGGGCGTCGGGACTGGACTCTACGAGGCGCTGTTAGAGACGCTGGCCGCCCAGCGGTTCCACCTCGCGGTGGCGGTGATCGCGCTCCCGAACCCCGCGAGCGTCGGACTCCACGAGTCGAAGGGGTTCGAGCGAGTCGGGACCTTCGAAGCGGTCGGGTACAAGCGCGGAGAGTGGCGCGACGTGGGGTGGTGGCAACTGTCGCTCGCCGACCGGCCGGCCGACCCCGACGAGCCGCGTCCGGTGTCGGCGGTGTGCGACGTCGACCGGGTCGGGGCCGCGCTCGACCGCGGCGCCGCGAGCGTCGACCGGTGAGCCCGACCGATATCGTCGCCCCGTAGCGGGGGTTTCATGTGTGGTGGTTCCGTACCACGCGTCTATGACCGACGAACGGGAAGCCGCGTTGGACGCGATGGACTGGCTGTTGGACTACCTCGAAAGCGACGAGCGAGTGGCGTACGCCGAGGTCGGGGGCGTCTACAAGGAGAAGACCGACGCCGTCGTGACCGGCGACGGCCCCCGAGAAACCGTCGCGTTCACCGAGACCGGCGCGTGGGTCCGGGTGTTCGCCGACGGCGCGGCCGACTACCGGTACACGACGAGCCTCGACGAGGAGAGCCTGCAGGACGAGGCCGACCGCGCGATCCGGAGCGGCGAGGTGCTCGCCCAAGAGGACCCCGGCCGCTTCGACGCCTACACGACCCATCGGGGCGTTCACGGCGGCTGGGCGACCGAGGGAATCGGCGGCGTCGACCTCGACACCAAGGTCGGCGTCGTTCAGGACGGGCTGGCGGCCGCCGACGACCTCGATCTCAGCCGGACGTGGGTCAACTACGCCGACGCCCACCTCGAGGAGTCGGTCGGCACCACCACCGGGAGCACGATCCGGACGACCCTCGACCGAGCGCAGGTGACCGCCAGCCTCACGCTCGAAGACGGACCGAAGGTACGCCGCCACGCCGGCTCGACCGACGGCACGGCGTTCCTCGACGAACTCCCCGAGGTGTTCGCGGCGGCCGCCGACGACGCCCGGGCGCTGGCAGTCGCCGAGCCGGCCGATCCGCCGACCGGCCAGACGACGCTCGCGCTGAGCCCGCAGGCCGCCGGCCAGCTGTTCCACTTCGTCTCTCACTACCTCGAAGCCGACACCGACTACATGGGGATGAGTCCCTACGCGGTCGGCGACGAAATCGGGCCGGAAGGCCTCGACATCGAGGACACCGTCCACGCCGGCGGGTGGGGCTCGCGGGCCTACGACGCCGAGGTCCGGCCCACCACGCCGACCCGACTCGTGCGGGACGGCCGGGTCGAGCGCCGGCTCCACAACACGACCAGCGCGGCAGAACAGGAGACGTATCCGACCGGCAACGCGGTCCCGAGTCTGGGTCGCCAACAGCCCCCTCGCATCCACGCCCGCCACCTCGAAGTCGGGGCCGGTGACGCCGACCCGGCGCAGTTGCGAGCCGACGCGGACGTGTACGTAGAGCGGTTCGGCGCCCCGTACCTGCGCGACGAGTACGAGCGCGTCCAGCGGTCGGGGGTGTTCCCCGCGAGCGTCTCGTACGCCAGAGACGTCGAGCGGAAAGTCGACGAACGGCCCGACTGTGGCTCCGCGGAGTTCCCGCTCGCGGAGGCCTACCGGCTCGAAGACGGCGAGCGCGCCGGGCGGGTCGAGAGCGCGGCGCTCGACTACGTCCCCGAGGCGCTCGAAACGATCTCGGCGCTCGGCGCGGCCCGGGAGACGGTCACCGGAGTCTGTGAGAAACACAAGTCTCAGCTTCCGTTCTCGGTGACGGCGCCGGGGGTCCGGCTGGAAGCGACGGTCGGGGAGAAGAACTAGTCGTCGGCGGGCGCCGACTCGGTGTCGTCGCTCGCGTCGCTCGCCGCCGAGCGGCCCTCTAACTCCTCGTAGGGGTCGTAACCCTCCGCGCTCTCGAAGAGGTGACAGGCGATGTCCTGATCGGCGTCGACGTCGGCCTTCTGTTCGAGCGGCGGGACGACCTTGTCACAGACCTCGCCCATGTGCTTGGGACACCGGTCTTTGAACCGACAGCCGGTCGGAATGTCGATCACGTCGCCGACCTCGCCCTGAAGCTCGACGCGCTCGCGGCCCACGTCCGGGTCCGGGACCGGCACCGCGTTGATGAGCGCCTGCGTGTAGGGGTGTTGGGGGTTCTCGATGATCTGATCGGTCGGCCCCTTCTCGACGATCTTGCCCATGTACATGATCGCGAGCCGGTCGCACATGTGCCGGAGCAACGAGAGGTCGTGGCTGATGTAGACGACCGAGAGGCCGAACTCCTCGGTCATCCGGTCGAGCAGCGACAGCACGCCCGCCCGGAGGCTCACGTCGAGCATCGACACCGGCTCGTCGGCGACGATGAAGTCGGGATCGAGCACGAGCGCCCGAGCGATCGCGACCCGCTGGCGCTGACCGCCCGACAGCTCGTGGGGGTACTGGTCGAAGTACTGCTCGGCGGGTTCGAGCTCCGCGAACTCGAGGGCGCGCTGGACCCGGGCGGTCTCGTTGCGGATGTCGTGGATCCGGAGCGGCTCGGCGACGATGTCGTACACCGTCATCCGAGGATTCAGGCTCTCGAACGGGTCCTGGAAGATCATCTGGGCGTTCTGTCGGAACTCCTTGAGCTCCGCGTCGCTGGCCTCCGAGAGCCGCTTGTCGTCGTACTCGATGTCGCCGGCAGTCGGCTCGTGGAGCTTCACCAGCGACATGCCGGTCGTGGTCTTGCCACAGCCCGACTCGCCGGCCAGTCCGAGGGTCTCGCCCTCTCGGAGCTCGAAGCTGACGCCGTCGACCGCGTGGACGTAGTCGGGCTCGCCGCCCGAGACCGACTGGAGCAGGCTCGCGATCCAGCCCTCGTTGACCTTGAAGTGTTTCTTGAGGTTGTCGACCTCGAGGAGCACGTCGTCGTCGCTCATCTCAGTCACCTCCGGCCTCCTGTGCCGCGGCGGTCTGGTTCCACGTCTTGGGATCGTCGGCGTACGGCCGGAGCTCGCTGTCGATCTCGTCGGCGTAGTGGCAGTACGAGCGGAGACCGTTGTTGTGGTGGGCCTCGGGCTCTTCCTCGCGGCACTTGTCGGTCGCCATCGGACACCGTTCGGCGAACCGACAGCCCTGGGGCGGGTCGATCAGTTCGGGCGGGTAGCCCGAGATCGACAGCAGGTCCTGATCCTGCATCCGGATGTTGGGGAACGCCCGCTTGAGCCCGATGGTGTAGGGGTGGTACGGCTGATTGAAGATCTCCTCGACCGGACCCTCCTCGGCGATCTTCCCGGCGTACATCACGATGACGCGGTCGCACGTCTCGGCGACGACGCTCACGTCGTGGGTGATGACCAGCATCGAGGAGTTGATCTCCTCTTGGATCGAGCCGATGCGCTTGAGGATCTGGTCCTGCATGATCACGTCGAGGGCGGTCGTCGGCTCGTCGGCCAGCATCAGCGACGGTTCGAGCGCGAGCGCCATCGCGATCATGGCGCGCTGGCGCATCCCGCCCGAGAACTGGTGGGGGTAGTCGTCGGCCCGGTCGGGGTCCAGTCCCACGAGTTCGAACATCTCGGTCACGATCTCGTTGGACTCGACCCGGCCGGTGCCGGGCCGGTGGGTCTCGATGGCCTCCACGATCTGCTCGCGGATGGTGTACACCGGGTCGAGCGAGTTCATCGCCGACTGGGCGATCATCGAGATCTCCTCCCACTTGAGGCGGCGACGCTCCGGACCGGACAGCTCCGTGAGGTCGTCGCCCTTGAAGTTGATGCTGCCGCCGTTGACGTAGCCGGCGTCGGGCAGGATGCCGATGATCGCCTTGGCGAGGGTGGTCTTCCCGCACCCGGACTCGCCGACGATGCCGAGGTTCTCGCCCTGTTCGAGTTCGAACGAGACGCCGTCGACTGCCTGTGCCGGACCGTCTTCGGTTTCGTAGTAGACTTCGAGGTCTTCGACTTCGAGTTGACTCATTGTAGCTTGGGGTTGGTTATCTCTTCGTAGCCGCGGCCGATGAGGAAGCCGCTAATCACCAGCAGTCCGATGCAGATGCCCGGCGGCACGAACCACCACCAGGCGCCGAACTGCAGCGCCGAGTACGCCCGCGAGGCCTGGAGCATCGTGCCCCACGAGACCGTGTTGGGGTCGCCCAGTCCGATGAACGAGACGCCCGCTTCCGCCAGAATCGCCCACGCGATGCCGAACGAACCGTACAGGAACGTCAGCGGCAGGACGTTGGGCGCCAGATGTCTGCTGATGATGTGCCAGTCGCCCGCGCCCGCGACTTCTGCGGCCTTCACGAACGGCCGCTCGCGAAGCGACAGCGATTGGGACCGGATGACGCGGGCGGTCGAGCGCCACTGGAGGATGATCAGCGCAAAGATGATGTTCCAGAGGTTCGGGCCCAGCACCGCGACGAGCACGATGACCGTCGGGAGCAGGGGCATCCCGTACAGGAAGTCGACCAGCCGCATCAGCGCGTCGTCGACCTTCCCGCCGTAGTAGCCCGCGACCAGCCCGACGAGCGTCCCGATGCCCGCGGTGAACACCGCCGCGATGAGTCCGACCATCAGCGCCGCGCGCGTCCCGTAGACGAGCTGGCTGAAGATGTCGAACCCTTCGGCGGTCGTCCCGAGGATGTAGCCGCTATCGGCCCCGAGGATCGACGGCTCGGCCCACTTGTCGATGAGGATCTCGGCCTCGCCCTGGTACTGGCGGGTGAGCGGTTCGTGAGTCGCGATGAACGGCGCGAAGATGCCGATGAGCACGAACGCCGCGACGGTAATCAGCGAGAGCTTGACCGACAGCTCGTCGGTCAGTTTCCCCCAGTGGTCGCGAAGCGTCTCGCGCCAGAGCCGAAACGTGCGTTGCCACTTGTTGATCTCCTCGTCGGACGTGCCGTCGTCGAGGTCGGTGAATATCGACCGACCGGTTTGTTCTTCTTGTGCCATTGTTCTAGTCGTAGGTCACCCGCGGATCGAGGTAGCCGTAGGCCAGGTCCGCGAGGAAGTTCAGGATGATGATGGTCGCCGCCAGCACCATGAACGTCCCCTGGGCGACCGGGAAGTCCCGGCGCAGGACCGCCCGGACCATCTCGCGGCCGATCCCGGGCCACGCGAACACCGTCTCGATCAGGACGCTCCCGCCGACCGCGTAGCCCAGCGCGATGGCCGCGGCGGTCACGATCGGGAGCAGGGCGTTGCGCGCGGCGTGCTTGAACATGATGGTGCGTTCTTTGAGCCCCTTGGCCCGGCACACGTCGATGAAGTCCTCCGAGAGGACTTCGAGCATGCTCGACCGCATGATCAACAGCGGGTAGCCCATGTAGTAGAACCCGAGCACTGCGGCCGGTGCCGCGAGGTGGTGGAGGAAGTCCAGCGAGAACACCATCTGCCAGAAGCCGGCGTTTTGCGTCCCGAGGCTGGTCATCCCGCTCATCGGGATGACGCCCAGGCCCGCCCCGAAGATCCAGAGCACGATCAGTCCGACGTAGAACGTCGGGACGCTCCGGGCGGTCAGCGCGGTGATGACGGTACTGCGTTCGAACCGGGAGCCGCGGTACCAGCCCGACAACACGCCGAGGGTGATACCGATGGCGTAGGCGACGATGAACGCCGTGAGCATGAGCACGAGCGTGTTCGGAAGATACGTCGCGATGACCTGCTTGACCGGCTGGTTCGAGTGGAACGACTGGCCGAACTCCAGTTGGACCAAGTTCTCCATGAACTTGATGTACTGGACGTGCATCGGCTCGTCGAGCCCGTAGCTCGCGATGATTTTCTGGCGAGCTTCCTGAGTCATCTGCGACGAAACGACGTACGACGTCGGGTCCCCGGGCATCAGCCGGAACAGGCTAAACAGCACCGTCCCGACCGCCCAGAACGTCACGACGAGCTGGAGCGAGCGCCGTATAACAAAGCTAGCTTTTCCCATGTTACTAAGTCACGTTATTCTCTGTGTTTCTGCTTAAAAACTCTATCGGGAGCGCGGTGCTCCTCGGTTATTCGCTGGGCGCCTGGATGAGGCCGTCGTCGTTCCAGGTGTAGCCGGCCTCTTCGAGTCGACTCCGCGCGGCGTCGGTGCTCTCCTCGTAGCGGGTCACGTCCTCGGTGTGGAGCGGACCGAACGCCTCGGAGACGATGTTGAAGCCGACGTCCGGGAAGCCAAACAGGATCTGCTCGACGATGGGCGTCCGCGGGATAGCCTCGACCAGCGCCTTCCGCATCTGCTTGTCGTCGAGACCGTCCTGGCGCACGTTCGACGTGAACATCCAGAACGTCGAGGCGACCTGGAACGTAGTCCCGATGTTCTCGTTGTCCTGGTTCTCGTTGAGACTGCGGTCGATCCGGCCGAACGGCTCGTAGTTGAGGTCGCCGTTGATGAGGTTCTCCCACACCGTCGACGCCTCGGGGATGACCCGCCAGAAGCGCTTCTCGAAGCTGACGGGCGCGAAGTGGTCGTCGAACTTCGCGAGCCCGAACTCGCTGCCCTGCTCCCAGTAGTCGAACTTCATGGGACCGCTGCCGACCGGCTCCTGGATGTTCGCCTGACTCGGGTTCTCCCGGCCCTCCCACTTGTGCTTGGGGATGATCGGGACGAGATTCGCGACCGCGAGGTTGAACGGACCGAGCGGCTCGGACATGTTGATCCGGACCGTCTCCTCGTCGACGACCTCGGCGTTGTCGATGTACTGGGACTGCGTGGAGTACAGCGGCACCTCGTTGTCGTTGATGTAGTTGTACGTGAACGCGACGTCCTCGGCGGTGAGGTCCTCGCCGTCGTGCCACGAGTGGTCCGTCCGGATGGTGTACTCCATCGTGGTCTCGTCGACGCGCTCCCAGTCCGTCGCCAGGCTGACCTCGGGGTCAGGCTCGGCGTTGTTGTTGAGTTGGACCAGGTAGTCGTACATCATGTTGAACTGGTAGACGTGCTTGTTCTCGTCGTTGTGACCAAGCACGTTCATCGTCGAGAGCGTCTCGGGCCAGTAGCCCTTGAGGGTGTCCTCGCCGTTCTTCATCTCCAGGTTGATCATCGTCCAGTAGGAGTTGAAGCCGTTGGCGAGGTCGGCCTGCCAGTTGCCCACCTGGTTGTTGTTGTAGATCGCCGCCTGGGGCATGTGGGTGATGGGCATCGTCGGCACGTCGTCCATCAGCGTCTTCTGGATCTCGTGTGCCTGGTCGATCCGGGTGTCGGCGTCGGGCTCGGCGAGGTAGCTCGCCATCATGTCGTCGAGCTCGGAGTTCTCGTAGCCCGAGTAGTTGCCCTGACCCGGATCGGTGTTGCTGGAGTTGAACAGGTTGTTCAGCTCGGTCACCGGCTCCGAGACGAAGAAGGTGTGCCACGTCGCGAAGCTGTAGTCGTACTCCTCGGAGACGCGGCTGTACAGCGTCCCCCACTCGAGCACGTCGACCTCCATGTCCAGCCCGAGCTCGTCGCCGAACTGGCTCGCGATGAGGTTGATCGCGTCGTGTCTCGGGGGATTGTACGCCTGAGCGTTGTTGACGTACGTGTACGTGGGGAGGGTCTCGCCTTCGCCGCCACCGGATTCCTCGGTGGTCTCGGTGTCCATCCCGCCGGAGTCTTCGGTGGTCTCTTCGGTCGTGGTCTCTTCCTGACCGCCGCCGGAACAGCCCGCGAGCGCGGTCATACCGACCACGCCGGCCCCGGTCGTTGCCTTCAGGAAGTCGCGCCGTTTCACATCATTGCCTGGCTTCGCCATGGAACATGGCATCGTTAAACAAGCGAGTATATAAAACTACTGTTAATCCCAGATTGAGGCTGTTTAATGGAAACAGAACTTACAGTTTAGGTGACATATCGGTCGTAAATTCCGATAGCGGGGACCGGTTTAATCGAGTGCGTTCCGACCGGGTGACAATCCGGACACAGTTCGGTTCGCCGACAGGCGGCGGGGATTCTTATGCGGGGCTCGGCCGCCCCGGTCGCTACCCGGGTCGGGCTTCCGGAAACCAAACCCCCATGTAGATGGTCCGCAAATCGGCGATTGAACTCGCACGATGCCAACAGTACCCACAGATCTCGTCGGCGACGCGTACACAAGCACCCACTCGTGGGACCTGCTCTGTGATCTCGTCGACATCGACAACAGGATGGCCGGACAGCGAGGCGAGGCGGAGGGAGCCGAACTCGTCCGGGACGCCTTCGAGAGCCACGGCCTCCGCGAGGCCGAGATAACCGAGTTCGACATTCCCGGATGGTGGCGCGGGGAGTGTTCGCTCACCGCCGAACCCGACCGGACCCACACCTTCGACGAGCGCTACCAGTTGGTCGAACTCCCCGGCACGCCCAGCGGCGAGATCGAAGCCGAGATCGTCGACGTGGGCCACGGCCTCCCCGCGGACTTCGCGGAGGCGGACCTCGAAGGGAAGATCGCGATGGCGTCGAGTCTGACGCCGGACGACCACGACCGGTGGATCCACCGGGCAGAGAAGTACTACGCGGCCGCCGAGGCCGGCGCCGCCGGCTTCCTCTTCAGGAACCACATCGAGGGGTGTCTCCCGCCGACCGGTTCGATCGGCGAGGACGACGGTCCCGGCCCGATCCCGGCGGTCGGCGTCTCGAAGGAGGTCGGCGACCGGCTCGTCCGGTACTGCGAGGACGGCCCGATCGAGGCCAGCCTCTCCGTCGAGTGTCGAAACGAGCCCGCCCAGTCGCGGAACGTCGAAGCGGTGATCGGTCCGGACACCGACGAGGAGGTGCTTTTCACCGCGCACGTCGACGCCCACGACGTGGGCGAGGGCGCGAACGACAACGGCGTCGGCACGGTCCTCGTCTCGGAGGTCGGCCGGCTCCTCTCCCGGATCGAAGACGACCTCGAAACCAAGGTCAGGCTCCTGGTCTTCGGCGCCGAGGAGGTCGGACTGTTCGGCGCCTACCACTGGGTCGAGACCCACGACGCCGACCGGGTGAAGTGCATCGTCAACGTCGACGGCGCGGGCTACTCCCGGAACCTCGCGGTGTACACCCACGGCTTCGACCCCATCGGCGAGGCCTTCCGGGAGGTCAGCGACGAGCTCGCGGTGCCGATAGAGGTCCACGACGACATCCGACCCCACAGCGACCACTGGCCGTTCGTGCAGGAGGGGATCGCGGGCTCGCAGGCCCGCTCGACCTCCGAGGGAAGCGGGCGGGGGTGGGGCCACACCCACGGCGACACCCTCGATAAGCTCGACCTGCGGGACCTCCGAGACCTCGCGGTCGGGCTCGCGGGCGGCGTCTGCAAGCTCGCGGAGGCAGACCGCGAGGTCGACCACAAGCCCGTCTCGGAGATTCGGGAGGCGACGATCGAACAGGGCTACGAGGAGGGGATGCGAAACACCGGCGACTGGCCGTTCGACGACGCGAAATAAGCCCACGCTCGCCGACTCACTCGTTCTGGAACGACCGACAAGCAAAAGTTGCCGGGACCTGTCGGTTTCAGCAGTGATACCGATTCCCACGCCACCGCGAACAGTCCCGCGAGCCGGGAGGCGTCGCCGGTGACCGAGACCAGCGAGGCGCTGGTCGCCCACCTCGAATCGCTCGGCGTCGAGTACGTCTTTGGCTACCCCGGCGGCCGGGTCATCGAACTGTTCGACGCGCTCCCCGAGACCGACGTGGACGTGGTCCGGCCGCGCGACGAGCGCGAGGCCAGCGTGATGGCGGAGATGTACGGCCGGCTCACCCAGCGGCCGGGCGTACTCGCGGGCCAGGGGCCGTGGATCGGGAGTCTCGGCGCCATCGGCCAGATGGAGGCCCGGCTGTCGTCGTCGCCGATGGTCGTGCTGACCGAGGCCTCCGAGCGCGGAGACTACTCGACGCTGGCGCCCTACCAGCAGGCCCGCGGCGACTACGGCGGGCTGAACCTCCCGAAGATCCTCGACGGCGTGACCAAAGAACACTGGTTCCCCCGGTCGCCGACCGAGACGCTCCGGAGCGTCCAGTTGGCGTTCAAGCACGCCACCGCGGGCCGACCCGGGCCGACCGCGGTGATCCTCGACGGCACCGCGATCACCGAGGAGGTACCCGAGGATCCGGTCCCGCCCGTCTGGGACGCCGACGAGCAGGTCCGCAACTGGGACGCCGCGCCGACCGACGGCGACGTAACGACCGCGGCGCGCGCGCTCGCCGACGCCGACCGGCCGGTGATCGTGTCGGGCAACGGCGTTCACGCCGCACAGGCGTACGACGAACTCCGGGCCGCGGCGGCGGCCTACGGCGCCCCGGTCGTCACCTCCTATCTCGGCAAGTCGACGATCCCGGAGACACACGACCTCGCGGCTGGGGTCATCGGCTCGTTCGGCCACGAGGGGGCGAACCGAGTGGTGAGCGACGCCGACGCCCTGCTCGTGGTCGGCTGTCGGTTGAACCCGATGGATACGAACTGGCAGGCGCCGTCGTTCGTCCGGCCCGACGAGCAGACCATCGTCCACGCCGACGTCGACACCCGCAACGCCGGGTGGGTCTACCCCGCGGACGTCGGACTCATCGGCGACGCCTCCGAAAGTCTTCGCGCGCTCGCGAACGCGTGCGGGCGCGAAGGCGTAGCGGCGGGCGGCGACGACTGGGCGCGCGAACGGGCCGCGACGGCCCGCGAGTCGTTCTCGGCGCCGGCCTGCGAGAGCGACGCCTCGCCGATCAAGCCCCAGCGCGCCGTCAAGGAGATCGAGGCGGTGGTCGACGAGGAGACCATCGTGACCGCCGACTCGGGCAACAACCGGTTCTGGCTGTTGAACTACCTCCGGACGCCCGGCGTCCGGACGTACTTCGGGTCGGGCGGAGTCGGCGGGATGGGGTGGGCGACGCCCGCGGCCGTCTCGGCCGCGATCACGACCGACCGGGACGTGATCGGCGTCGCGGGCGACGGCGGGTTCGCGATGACGATGACGAACGTCGAGGTCGCGGTCGAACAGGGGGTCGCGCCAACGTTCGTCGTGCTCAATGACACCAGCCTCGGGATGGTCCGCCAGATGCAGGCCGCCGAGGGCGACATCGCGGGCGTGGAGTTCCACGACACCGACTTCGTGACGGTCGCGGCGGGGTTCGGCGCGGACGGGATCCGGGCGACCACGCCCGAGGAACTGGCGACGGCGCTCCGCGACGCGAAGGCGAACGACGTGCCGACGGTCGTCGACGTTCGGATCGACCGCGAGGTCGAGATGGCCGACCGGCTCCGGTCGTCGTTCTACGAGGAGGTCGGCGGCCTCCACGAGTGACGCCCGAAACCGTCAGTCCCTTCACCACGCCCTGTCTCGGATCGGAGTAATGGACTCGGAGTTCCCCTCGCCGATCCACCTCGTCGCGGGACACCTCGCGCTCGTGACGGCGGTGATCCACGTCTCGCTCGGGCTGTACAACTGGTTCCGGTGGGCGCGGGCGGGCTTTCTGCTCCCGCGCGATCTCCGGTGGCCGCTGTTTGCGGTGTCCGGGATCGCGATCGTCGCCGGGATGGTCCTCGCCGCCCAGGGGTGGCCCCGCCGGCCGCTGTACCTCGGGGGCATCGGCCTGATGGTGGTGTACGTGCTCGGCTACTTCGGCTGGCATCTGAGCGGCCACCGGCCGCTCTTTTTCCTCGGACAGGGCTCGACCCACGACGTGGCGGTCGTTCCGTTCGTCGTCGAGCACCTGTTCGCCGGACCGCTGGAGTTTCTCGCCATCGTCTCGGAGGTCGGGCTCGCAATCGTGTTGACCTACCTCCTGTTCGCCGAATCGGAGTGAGTCGGCCGGCGCGCTCTCACTCGGCCTCGACCGGGCCGGCCGCCGCGGGGTCGGTCCCGTCGCCGTGGCGCCGGAGCACGAACAGCGTCACCCCGACCCCGAGCGCCGCGACAGCCGCGATGGCCCAGAAGGTCGCGCCGAGCCCCCGGTTCTCGATGAGCGCGCCGAACACCGGCGGCGCGATCGAGCTTCCGGTCATGATGCCGACGGTGATGAGCGCGAAGTTGCGCCCGAGGTCCGACCGGGCCGACACCGCGTCGGCGAGCTTCGACCGGGCCGGGCCGCCGAGGCTCCGGACCCCGCCGACCACGAGCAGGCAGGCCACCGCGGCCAGCGGCGGCAGTGTCATGGTCGCGACCAGCGCCACGAAGACGACGACCGCGCCGTAGCTGGCGACGATGACCGGCCCGGGCGAGAACCGGTCCGAGAGGTCGCCGCCGACCAGCACCATCACGGCGCCGACCGCGAACATCGCCGAGAGCGTGAGGTTCGCCACGTCGAGGCCGACCCCGTAGCCGTCCTGCAACAGGACGGCGGCGTAGGAGGTGATGCCCCAGCTGGCGGTCGAGACCACGAGCGCGAGCACCGCCAGCGCGAGGATGGCGGGCGAGCCGAGGATCGCCCGGACCTCCCGGCGGGCCGCGGCCCGGATCGCTCCCAGCGTGCGCTCGCCGTCGGCGGACTCGTGTGCGTCCTCGGCGTCGTCGACGTCCGGCGCGGTCACCGCCGGATCGACGTACCGGTAGAGGACGAACAGCATCGAGACGGCGTAGACGGCGCCGAACGCCCCGACAAGCCCGACCGCGTGGCGCCACGTCAGCCCCGGGAGTGCGATGACCGCCGTGAGCGCGACCGGCGGCGCGGCGAACCCGAGGTTCCCGAGGAACGCCCGGATCGAGAACGCCCGGCCGCGGTGGCGCTCGGGGGAGGCCGCCGCCAGCAACGGGAAGTGGACCGGGTGGTGGCCCGCGATGCCGATCCCGAGCAGGGCTTGGCCCACGAGCAGTATCTCGAAGGTGGGCGCGGCCGCGACCACGAACACGCTCGCGGTCGCGAGTCCGAGCGACAGCCCGAGCGTGAGCCGCCGGTCGTAGTTGTCCGAGAGATACCCCCACGGGAGCTGGAACGCGGTGTTGGTGAACCCCTGCACTCCCATCGCGACCCCGAGCAGTGCGAGCGACGCGTCGAACTCCGCCGACAGGATACCGAGGATGGGCGGAAACAGCACGAGGTAGGTGTGGTTGACGAACTCGGCGCCGCCGACGAGTCCGACGACGACGGCGGTCTCGCGGGGCACGTCGGCCAGCGACGGGAGTCGATCCATCGACTCCCTGAATCTGGGAGGAGCCGAGCCAAGTATCCTGCGCTCGCGGTAATCCGTCGCACACGCTTTTGGGGCTGCCGGTGGTGGGTCGAGACATGGCCGATCCAGAGACGGTGCTGGTCACCGGCGGGACCGGGTTCATCGGGTCGTACGTTGCACGAGACCTCGCGGACGCGGGCCACGACGTGGTCGCGTACGACCTCGCGACCGACGCGCGGATCCTTGAGAAGCTCGGGGTCGCCGACGCCGTCGAGGTCGTCCGCGGCGACGTGACCGACCCGACGAGCGTGATCCGGGCGATCCGAGAGACCGGCGCGACCCGCGTCGTCCACCTCGCGGCGCTTTTGACCTCGCTGGCGCGCGAGAACCCGCGGGACGCCGCCCGGGTGAACGTGCTCGGCACGAACAACGTGTTCGAGGCCGCCCGGACGCTCGACGACCAGATCGAGCGCGTGGCGTGGGCGTCGTCGGCGGCGGTGTACGCCCCCCCGGCCAACTACGACGGCGAGTGGGTCGACGAGGACGAGCTGGTGTACCCTGACACCCTCTACGGCGCGACCAAAGAGTACAACGAACACCAGGCGAAGGTGTACTTCGAGGACCACGACGTCAGCCACGTCGGGCTCCGGCCGACGGTCGCGTACGGCCCGTACCGCGAGACGGGCGGCTCGGCGTTCCTCGCGAACATCGTCGAGAAGCCGGCGGTCGGCGAGCCGTTCGCGGTCGAGTACGGCGATCAGGTTATCGACTGGCAGTACGTCGAAGACATCGCCCAGGCGTTCCGGAAGGCGGCGTTCGCCCCCGAGTCGGCGCTCGGTCGGCGCGTCTACAACGTCCGGGGCGAGGTGGCGACGATCCGGGAGGCCGCCGAGACCGTCGAGCGCATCGTGCCCGACGCCGACCTCGAAGTGAGCGACGAGGGCGAACTCCCGTGGACCCAGACGCTCGATATGACCGCCGCACGAGAGGATCTGGGCTACGAGCCCGAGTACGACCTCGAAGCCGGGTTCCGGGAGTACGTCCGCGTGTTGCGCGAGGAGCGCGGGCTGGAGCCGGTGGCGTAGTCTCAGCCGTAAACTCGACCGAGGACCGAGAGCGCCCAGACCGCGACGTGCGCCCCGACGACCGGGACCAGCGACCGGCGGCGGAGATAGACCACGGTGAACACCGCCGCCACGGCCGAGATCTGGACGAGATTCCCGAGCGGCCACGCGACGGCGTGGGCGGCGGTGAAGGCGCCCCACGTCACGACGCCGGCGAGAAGCGGGCTCTCGGCGTACTCTACGAGCCGTTCGATGGGGTACCCCCGGAAGAGGACCTCCTCGACGACGCCGGTCGTGACCGCGCGCACGAGCGCGACCGAGAGGCCGACGCCCGTGGAGAGCGTCCCCGAGTCGCCTCGAACCGGAAGTCCGAGCGCCGTGACGAGCGGGTCGGTGGCCGCGAAGACGAGCATCGCCGCGGCGGCCGCACCCGCGAGCGCGAGCGCGTCTCCCCGCCTCGCGCGGCGGAACCCGACGCTGGCGAGCGACCTGCCCTCGACGCCGACCGCGACCGCGACCACGCCGACCGCGACGGTCCACTGGACGGCCACGGTGACGAGCGGCGGGGCGTTCAGTCCGAGGGCGGTCGACGCCCACGCGTATCCCGGCAGGGCGAGGAGCGAGACACCGAGGGTGGCGAGCGTCACGGGCGGGACCTGTGCGACCTTCGAGAGCGACGTTCGAACGTCGGTTGCCATCGCTTCGACCGTGGGTCGGCGACTACCTAAAGCGGGGACGCGAGTCGCCGGCCCTGCGACCGCCCCGTGTTTTTAAGTGGGACGTCGCGGACGCGGCGGCCGTTGGCCCCGCTCTCGGTCGCGCTCGTCGGACTCTTCGGGCGCAGGCGCGTCGACCGGACAGTTTTTTCCGAGCGTCGACCAACGAACGCGTATGGAGAAAGTCGCGATCGACGCGGTCGACAACGAGCCCAATCCGATGAACGTCCACCGGATGCGAAAGCCCGTCTCGCGCGCGCTCGGCACCGATCACGTCGCGATGAACTACTTCGAGCTCGACGCCGGCGAGTCGTTTTCGGGCGGGCTCCACCGTCACAACGATCAGGAGGAGGTGTTCTACGTCGAGTCGGGCACCGCGACGTTCGACGTCGGGATCGACCGCGAATCGGTCACCGTCGCGGCCGGCGAGCTGATCCGGTTCCGGCCCGGCGAGTTCCAGAAGGGGTACAACGACGGCGAGGCGACCGTCGAGGGGTGGGCGATCGGCGCGCCCGGCCCGACCCACGACTGGGACGCGCTCCAGTCGCGGGCCTACTGCCCCGAGTGCGAGGCCGAACGGACCCACGACGTCGCGCTCGCGGACGGCGCGTTCGAGCTGACCTGTACCGACTGCGGGACCACGCAGGGCTGATCGGGCCGGCCTCCCTGACGGCGTCCTCGCGGGTGAGCCCTCGGCCGCAGTCCGGACACCCGACGTCCGCGAGGAGCGCTATCAGAACGTGTAGCCGTGTTTCTCGGTGATGTGATACGCGCCCGTGCCCCAGATGTAGTTCTCGCCGGGCCACCACGTCCGGGCGTTGTTGAGCCCGCCGACAAGCACGCCCGCGTCGGGGTTCTCGGGGTCGGGGTGGAAGTTCACAGAGCCGCTGTCGCCGTCCGAGAACCCCGACTCGCGACCCCACTTGATCTGGCCGTTCTTGCAGATGGCGCCGTACGCGCAGGTAAGCCCGTCGACGGCCTGAATCTGTCCGGCGGAGTGGCCGGTCTTCACCCCGATCTTCTGGAGAGGTTCGCCCTCGGCCTTTAGATCGGCGAGCCCGGCCCGGGTGAACTGCCCGAGCACCCGACCCGGCGACACGTCCCGAATTCGGTGGAGGGGCTCGAACTCCTCCTCCGGGGTGGCACAGACCAGATCGGCCTTCGGGAACCCCGCCGAGACCGTCCCGATCCGGGTCCGTTCGCCGTCGAGGAGGTAGAACGGCTCGCCCTGATTGTCCGACCCGCCGAAGACGTGGTTCGCCGTCGCAAAGTACGTCGAGCCGTCCGCGGGGTCCCGCAACGCGGGCGCGAGCGTGCCGAACATCTCGCCGTTGCTCACCGCGACGCTCCCCGGGACGCCCGGGTCGGTCGGCGCGCTCGGGTTCGACAGCTCCTCGGGGTCGGTCTTCCGGCTCCGGGAGTCGACGCGGGTCACCTCCACGGGCACCTGATCGATCGCCTCCGGGACCGCACCCCGGGCCTCCTCGGCGGTGACCTCGACCCGGATGGCGGCGTTCGCGCCGCCGTACTCGCCCGGCTCGACCGCCGAGTTCGCCACGCCCTCCGTGGCGATCGCGCCGAGTCGGTCGTGGGCCGCCAACGCCTCCCGGAAGTCGTCGTACCAGTCGGCCGGGACGGTCTTGTGCCGCGGTCGGAGCTCGCCGTCGTCGCGGGTCAGCCCGTAGACGACCGGTACCTCGTCGTCGTCGGCCGCCAGTACGTCCTCGGTCGTCAGAAACAGCGACGACAGCAGGCCGAACCCGAGCGTCCGTAGCGTGTCCATGAACCGCCGTCGCCCCATCGTCGACACCCGCTCGTCGTGGATTCCCCCCGTTCGTGGTGTGCTCTCTGCGTGCATCCCCCGGTCCCCCAACACCGTACACCGGACGGTCACTTCAAACTGCCTGCCGGGCGTTAGGACGGGAAGCCGATGGTGGCGTCGGTCTCGACCGCGCTCGCGGCGTCGAGGGTACAGACCGCCCCGACCCGGTCGTGGTCGACCGCGACGAGCAGGCGGTCGAACGGGAGTTCGTCCACCACCTCGCCGAGCGGGTCGAGCGCCGCGCGGAGGTCGGCGATGTCGGCGTCGTCGGCGGCGGTCACCACGAGCCGGACCGTCTCGCCCGGAATCGGCTCCTCGCGGATCGACCGGACAGCGTGGCTCACGTACGCCATCGGCTCAGAGCGGTTCCCACGTCCGGGGCGAGTCGTTGAGTCGCTCACAGCCGTCCTCGGTCACGACCACGAGGTCCTCGATCCGGACGCCGAACGCCCCGTCGAGGTAGATCCCCGGCTCGACGCTGAACACCATCCCGGGCTCCAGTTCGGCGTCGTTGCCGTCGACGACGTACGGCGCCTCGTGGACGTCGAGCCCCACGCCGTGGCCGGTGCGGTGGACGAACCGATCGCCGTAGCCCGCCTCCTCGATGACCTCGCGGGCGGCCCGATCGACCGCCTCCGCGGGGACGCCGGGCTCGACGGCTTCGACGGCGGCCCGCTGGGCCGCCCGGACCGTCTCGTGGACCGTCTCGTACTCGGCCGGGGACTCGCCGTCGAACACCACGGTCCGGGTCTGGTCGCCCGGGTAGCCGTCGACGTACGCGCCGAAATCGAGGACCACCGGGTCGCCGCGCCGGATCTCGCGGTCGCCGTGACGGTGGTGGGGCTTGGCGCCGTTCGGCCCGGCGCCGACCACGGTCTCGAAGGCGACGCCGTCGCCGCCCCGATCGGCGAGCATGCGGCCGATCTCGTCGGCGAGCGCCGACTCGGTCATCCCGACCGCCTCGGCGCCCAGTTCTCGGACCGCGACGCTGACCTCGTCGGCGAGGGCGGCGGCCCGCCGGAGGGCGTCGAGTTCGGCCTCGTCTTTCCGGATCCGGAGGTCGTCGAACACCTCACTGGCGAGCCCGAACGTCGCGTCCGGAAGCGCGGCCCGGAGGTCCTGTGTGAACCGCGCCCACATGGTGTCGTCGACCAGCAGGCGACCCCCGCGGAGCCCGAGCTCGTCGGCGATCTCCGCGGTCAGTTCGGCGGGGTCCTCGCCGTCGGCCCACAGCCGGACGTCCGGGACCCACGAGGCGTCCCGGATCTGCTCGTCGTACATCTCGGGCGCGAGGAAGACGGGATCGTCGCCGGGTGTCGCCGGGTCGTCCTCGTCGGCGCTCGGCACGAACAGGAACAGGTGGCGCTCCATCGGCTCCTCGCGGAACCCCGCGGCGTAAAAGAGGTTCGCGCTCGGGAACAGGACGGCCGCGTCGGCGCCGACCGCCGCGAGCCGGCGCTGACAGCGTCGGGTGCGGTCTTCGAAGACGTTCATGGCCGGGCGTTGGTCGGGGCCCGGCTTATCAGTACTGCTCGGCTTCGAGCTCTTCGAGGTGCTGTTCGAGGTCGGGGTACGCCTCGACGTCGACGAAGCCGTACTCGCCGCCGCCGTAGAACGTCTCGGGGAGTTCGCGCTCGACGAGCATCGAGTCGGGGTCGGCCTCGACGTGGTTGACCTTGTCCATCGGGACGACTCGGACGGAGTCGGTGCCGTCGAGACAGACCAGCGCGTCCTCCCGGACGAGGACCGCGTCGAATTCGAGGGGGTCGTACTCGTCTACCGCGTAGACGGTCGGTCGTGACGATGCCATGTGCGTGAGGGCGTCGGGAACACGTATAAATCCCGGGCTCGACCGCCGAGACCAACGGTCCGACGACGCGGCCCCGAGAACCTCGAAACCGGTATCGGAGTCCGCGGAGGGTTTATCTATCAAAGTCGCGTACGGTTATAGACTCATGACGGGGCCCATTCGCCAGCGCGAGCGAGAGCAAGCCGCCGAGACCACCGCGGAGGAGTCGGAGGGGGTCGAAACGTGTCCGGAGTGTGAGTCGAAATCGCTCGTGGCCGACGCCGGGGGGAGCGAGGTCGTCTGCGAGGACTGCGGGCTCGTCGTCGAGGAGAACAACGTCGACCGGGGGCCCGAGTGGCGGGCGTTCAACCACTCCGAACGCCAGGAGAAGTCCCGGGTCGGTGCCCCGACCACCAATACGATGCACGACAAGGGGTTGACGACCACCATCGACTGGAAGGACAAAGACGCCTACGGCCGGTCGATCTCCTCGAAAAAGCGGAGTCAGATGCACCGACTCCGAAAGTGGCAAGAGCGCATCCGCACCAAAGACGCCGGCGAGCGCAACCTCCAGTTCGCCCTGAGCGAACTCAATCGGATGTGCTCGGCGCTCGGCGTTCCCCGGTCGGTTCAGGAGGTCGCGTCGGTGATCTACCGGCGCGCGCTCAAGGAGGACCTGATTCGGGGGCGCTCGATCGAGGGCGTCGCGACCGCCGCGCTGTACGCCGCCTGTCGGAAGGAAGGCATCCCGCGAAGCCTCGAGGAAGTCGCCGAGGTGTCGCGGGTCGAACGCAAGGAGATCGGCCGCACCTATCGGTACATCTCCCAGGAGCTCGCGCTCGGGATGGAGCCGGTCGACCCCAAAAAGTACGTCCCCCGTTTTTGCTCGGAGCTCGAACTGACCGAGGAGGTCGAGAGCAAGGCCAACGAGATCATCGACGTGACCTCCGAGAAGGGCCTGCTCTCGGGCAAATCCCCGACCGGCTACGCCGCCGCCGCCATCTACGCCGCCTCGCTTTTGTGCAACGAGAAAAAGACCCAGCGGGAGGTCGCCGACGTCGCGCAGGTGACCGAGGTCACCATCCGCAATCGGTATCAAGAGCAGATTAAGGCCATCGGACTTTACAACTGAGCGACCGTAGCCACCGTGGGCCCGGCCGTCTCCGACGGGACGGGGTCGACGACACCAAACGATGAACACAGAGACAGACGAGCGATTCGAACGACTGCTTGGCGAAGCCTTCGGGACCGACGCACCGGGCACGCGGGTGGTCGCGCGACAGGCCCGCGATCTGGCGGACTCGGGGCAGTTCCGAGCTGACGCGGGTCGAGAGCTGACCGCGGGCGAGGTCGTCGAGAACCTCGACGACGCGCCCGACGGGCTCTCGCTTCCCGAACGGTGGAACTGGTGGATGGGTGCGCTCGAACTCGCGTACGGCGGCTACGATCGGTTTCGGGTCGTCCGGTGGGCCGGCGCCTAGAGGACGGCGAGTCCGACCCCGCCGGTGGCGGCCACGTACGCGCCGTAGAACTGGACCGCGTTGAACGCGCCGTGAATGAGCGACGGCACAACCAGATTGTCGGTCGCCTCGTAGGCGAACCCGAGGATCGGCGAGAGGACCAGCAGGATGGCGAGGTACGCCAGTTTGCCCTGCCCCTGCAACGAGAAGATGTGGATGCCGGCGAAGATCACGCTCGCCGCGCCGATGGCGAGCGCGGGGCCGAACACCTCCCGGAGCCGGCCCTGCACCACGCCCCGATAGAGCAGTTCCTCGCCGGGACCGATGAACAGGAACGACATCGGGATCAAGAACAGGTAGACCCGGGGGTCCTGCTCGGCGTACTGTTCGACCGTGTTCGACGCCGATTCGACGCCGAGCGACGCGAACACCGCCGAGATGGCGACCAGCCCGCCCAACAGCGCGAGGAGCCCGCCGATCGACCACGCCACGTCCCGTAGCGTCGGGACGCGGGCGCGGACGAACCCGAGTCCGCGGTCGGTGTATCGGAGGTACGCGAGCGCGAACGTGCCGAACGCGACGCCTTGGCCCATGACGGTCGAGAGCCCGAGCAGGAGCGTCGGGCGCTCCATCAGCGGAATACCAGCGACGATCAGCGCCAGCGAGGCGACCGTGACCAGGACCGACGCGAACGCGAAGCCGCCGACCCCGAGGCCGGTCGCCGCCAGAATCGTCCGGCCCTTGGAGGATGCTACGTCCATTCGGCCGGGAGTACGAACCCCACTCACTTGAAGGCCACTCGTACGGTCCGAGCCGGGCGCGACAGGGGAAAAGCCTACAAGTGAGGCCGGAAACGTTGAGGTAGAGATGACGCAACTGATTCCGCTGTTCGGCCCGATTCCCGGCGGGATGGAGATGATGGTGATCCTCCTCATCGCCGTCCTGCTGTTCGGGGCCAACAAGATCCCGAAGCTCGCCCGCTCGACCGGCGAGGCGATGGGCGAGTTCAAGAAGGGCCGCCAGGAGATCGAAGACGAGCTCGACGAGATGAAAGACCCGGACGTCGAACCCGACGCCGACCCGACCGCCACCGACGCCAACGCCAACGTCGAAACGGAATCGTAGTTCCATACGTTTCGCGGCGTTCGTAACTGATTTCGGTTTCTTCGCGCCCGTATTCGGCCACGAAGTTAAGAGGCTTCGGTACGCAGTTACGCGTATGAGTACCGACGAGGAGCTTCAGGAGACCAACACCGAGGAGCGCTTCGAGTTCAAAAAAGAGGAGAGCTCCGCGGTCAAGTCCGGCAAGGGCCTTACCGAAGAGGTCGTGCGGCTGATCAGCGAGGACAAAGACGAGCCCGACTGGATGCTCGACCGGCGCCTGCGCGCGCTCGAGCACTACCAGAACATGCCGTTGCCCACCGACTGGCCCGGCCAGCCCGACCTCACCCAACTCGACATCGAAGAGATCGTCCCCTACATCCGCCCCGACGTCGACAAGCGCGAGGGCGCCGACAGCTGGGACGACCTCCCCGAGGACATCCAGGACACCTTCGAAAAACTCGGCATTCCCGAGGCCGAGCGCAAGGCCCTCTCCGGGGTCGGCGCTCAGTACGAGTCGGAGGTCGTCTACCAGAACATGCAAGAACAGTGGGAGGAGAAAGGCGTCGTGTTCTGCAACATGGACGAGGCCGTCCGCGAACACGAAGAGTTAGTGAAGGAGTACTTCATGACCTCCTGTGTCCCCCCGTCGGACAACAAGTTCGCCGCGCTCCACGGCGCCGTCTGGAGTGGCGGCAGTTTCGTCTACGTCCCCGAGGGCGTCACCGTCGAAATGCCCGTCCAGGCCTACTTCCGCATGAATTCGGAGGGCATGGGCCAGTTCGAACACACCCTCATCATCGCCGAAGAGGGAAGCGAGGTCCACTACATCGAAGGCTGTAGCGCGCCCAAGTACGGCAGTCACAATCTCCACAGCGGCGGCGTCGAGGTCTTCGTGGGCGAGGACGCTCACGTCCAGTACTCGACCGTCCAAAACTGGAGCAAGAACACGTTCAACCTCAACACCAAGCGCGCGCTCGTCGAGAAGGGCGGGCGCATGGAGTGGGTGTCCGGAAGCATGGGGTCGAAGGCGACGATGCTGTACCCGTGTTCGGTGCTGAAGGGCCGAGGCGCGTCGGCGAACCAGATTTCGATCGCGTTCGCGGGCGAGGGCCAGAACATCGACACCGGTGCGAAGGTCTATCACAACGCGCCGCATACGAACTCGACGATCGAGTCGAAATCCATCAGCAAGGACGGCGGGCGCACCAACTACCGAGGGCTGGTCCACATCTCGGAGGGTGCCGAACACTCCTCGACGTCGGTGGAGTGTGATGCTTTGATGTTCGACAACGAGTCGACGTCGGACACGATGCCGTACATGGAGATCGACGAGTCGAAAGTCGACGTGGCCCACGAGGCGACGGTGGGGAAGATCGGCGACGAGGACGTCTTCTACCTCCAGTCTCGAGGGCTCGACGACGACGACGCAAAACAGATGATCGTCTCGGGGTTCATCGAACCAATCACCGAGGAACTCCCGATCGAGTACGCGGTCGAACTCAATCGGCTCATCGAACTCGAAATGGAGGGGAGCCTCGGATAGTCTCCGAGTCGGCCTCGTCGCCCGGTTTCCTCACGCGGTACGAGGACGTTTCGCTTCTTCTACGGCCAGTTACGCGCGTATTTCTCGCTCGGGTGATCGCCGACAGAATGCGATAACCGTTTAGGCGAGAAAGAATTTGAGTCGTGTATGCCAGACGACCCCGCCACCGACGAACCCGAGCAGACCGACGGCGGGGCGGACCTCGAACTCGACGAGATCCTCTCGTTACTGAGCGAGCGTTACCGCCGCCACGCGCTCGCGGTCGTCGACGGCCAGCCCGAGCCGATACCCATCGAACGGCTCACCGATCAGGTCGCCGGCCGAGAGTTCCAGCGGCCGCCCGACGACGTCTCGATGATAACTCGGACCCAGATCGCCACCGCGCTCCACCACAACCACCTCCCGAAGCTCGAGGAGTCGGGCGTGCTCACCTACGACAGCGACGAAGGAGAGGTGACGGCGGTCGCGGTGAGCGGCACGCTCGCGAGCTTCCTCGACAAGATTCGGCGCCACGAGGGGTGAAAAGCGGGGTCGGGACGCCCCAACCCCAAAGTCACTCTCGTCCGTGGGCTACGACATGGGAGATCAGACCCACGACGAGGCGGGACGCTCGTCGGTCGGCCGACTGCTCGCGCTCGCGCTGGCGTTCGGGATCGGATACGCTGTGGGATCCCGGAGCGCCGGCGACGCCGGAACGCGCGACCGCGCCGCGCGGGAACCGACCGAGATCACGATCGACGGGGACGCCGGGGAGCCGGCGGGCGACGAGGAGGCGGGCGTGTAATCAGTAGCCGGACGCGGAGCCGTCTTTTCTCGGTTCGGTCGCGCCCGACAGCGTCTCGCCCTCCCGGCGGGTGATCTGGGCGCCGCCGAACGAGACCGGCGGGAGCACCCGCACGTCGTGGCCCATCCGGGCGAGCTTCGACTGGACGTTGCCGTCCATTCGTCCTTCGACCGCGAGCGAGCCGTCCTCGCGGTAGCGCCACCGGGGCTGGTCGAGCGCGGCCTGCAGGGGCATGTCGTAATCGACGATGTTCGAGATGACCTGAACGTGGCCTTGGGGTTGCATGTACCCGCCCATCACCCCGAACGCGGCCCAGTCGTCGTCTCCGAAGTCGGCGACAGCGGGGATCAGTGTGTGGAAGGGTCGCTTGCCGGGTTCGAGGCTGTTGGGGTGGTCGGGGTCGAGCGAGAACGACGAGCCGCGGTTCTGGAGCGCGATGCCGGTGTCGCCCGCGACCAGCCCGGAGCCGAAGCCCGCAAAGCGGGAGTTGATGTACGAGACCACGTTGCCCTCGTCGTCGGCGACCGTCAACAGGACCGTATCGGCGTCCTCGGCGTTGGCGTTCGGAACCCCGAACGAGACGTCCGAGGCGGTGTCGTCGACGTCGGCCGCGCGCTCGGCGGCGTACGACTTCGATGCGAGCGGCGGGATCTCCTCGTACTCGGGGTCGGTGATGTAGCGGTGGCCGTCGTGGAAGGCCCGCTTGGTCGCCTCCGCGAAGTAGTGGACGCGCTCGGGCGAGTCGATCGGGTGCTCGCCCGCTCCGAGCTCCTCGGCGATGTTGAGCGCCTCTAAGGCGATCAGGCCCTGATTGTTCGGCGGGAGCTCGTAGATCTCCGCGCCGTTGTACGTCGTCGACACCGGATCGAGAAACTCCGGCTCGAAGGCCGCGAGGTCCTCGACGGTCATGAACCCGCCGTGGGACTGTATCTCGTCGGCGATCTGCTCGGCGATCTCGCCCTCGTAGACGACGTCTGCGCCCTCCTCGGCGATCCTGCGCATCGACTCGCCGAGCTTCGGGAGCCGGGCGGTCTCGCCGACGCTCGGGGCCTCCCCGTCGAACAGGTAGGCCTCGCGGGCGTTCTCGTCGGTGAAAAGCTCCTCGGCGCCCTGCCAGTAGGAGGCGATGACCTCCGACACCGGGTACCCCTCGGTGGCGTATCCGATCGCGGGTTCGAGCGCGTCGGCGAGCGTGAGCCGGCCGAGCTCTTGGACGGTCGCCTCCCACCCCCGGGCGGTGCCGGGGACCGTGACCGCGTGGGGGCCGTAGAAGGGCATTCCGGCCTCCTCGGTGTCGTCGACGGCGTAGCCGCCGTCGTCGGGGTAGTACGAGGAGATGTCGTCGGCCTCGCGCAGCGACTCTCGGACGTTCTCGATGGTGGCGTCGGCGGGCGCGCCGCCGCACGAGCGCATCGCGCCCACCTCGCCGTCGGCGGTCCGGTAGAGCGCGAACACGTCGCCGCCGAGGCCGGTGCTGGTGGGTTCGACTACGTTCAGCGCCGCCGCCGTGGCGACGGCGGCGTCGAAGGCGTTGCCGCCCGCCCGGAGGATCTCGACGCCCGCCTCCGCCGCGAGCGGTTGACTCGTCGCGACGAGGCCGTTGGGCGCGTACGTCGTCGATCGTCTGGACACGAATCTGTCGAGATCGGGGTCGGACATGGGTAACGATTAGCGAGACGGGGCTAAAAACGACCGGGAAGGGGCAGAGAACGAGTCGCCGGGCGACTCAGACGCGCCGGAGGACCGCGAGCGACCCCGGAACGTCGGTGTCGTTGGTCTCGAACCGAACCTCACGCAGGTCCCGGACGCGCCACCCGTCGGCGAACGCCTCGCGAACGTCGGCGCCGGCGACGCGGTTCGGCCCCCAGTCGGCGGGCGCTCGCTCGGCGAAAGAGAGGACGTACGCGCGCCCGCCGGCCGGGAGCACGCCCGCGAGGCTATGGGCGTAGGCGTCGCGCTGGACCGGATCGAGCGCGTGGAACAGGCCGCAGTCGAACGCCGCGTCGAAGGGTCCGAGGTCGGGGTCGAGGTCGAGCGCGTCGCCGACCCGGAAGGTCGCGTCGAGGTCGCGCTCGCGGGCCGTGAGACGCGCCCGCTCGACCGCGCGCTCCGAGACGTCCACGCCGACGACCGAGCGCCCGCGCGCGGCGAGATAGCAGGCGTGGGTACCGGCGCCACAGCCCGCGTCCAGGATCCGGCCGTCGAGGGCGCCGGCCTCGACGAGGTCGACGAGCGCCGGTTGCGGGCGGCCGTTCTCCCACGGGGGGTCGCCCTCGTACGCCTCGTCCCACCACGTCGCGGGATCGTCGGTCATGTGTTTTACACGTTCTCCGAGCCACTAAAGCCGGGCGATCACGCGGCGCTCGGTCGGTCTGGCGCGCGGTCGTTGTCGGCGAGGGTGAGGTCGGTCGCGCCGAGCGCGGAGACGCAGACGAGGTTGTCCGCGATAGTGGCATTCGGGACGGTCGCCGAGCCGTGCTCGACCGCGACGCCGGTGGTGTGGCTCTCGGCGCGGCCATCGAGGACGTGGCCGCCGCCGTCGAACGTCACGTCGGCGACGCGGATCTCGACGCACGACTGGGAGATGGCGGTGTCGCCCGCGCCCTCGACGTCGGCGGTCAGCAGGTACGTGCCCGAGTTGGTGATGGTGGTACGGGAGTCGACGGTCAGCTGGGTCGGCGCGGCCGCGTCGGGGCCGGAGACCGAGAGGGCGTGTCCTAACGACGACCCCGCCGAGGCCGAACGGTGAGTCGGGGTTAGCGCGGGGTACGGGAGCGTCTCGGCCGCAGGACGCGAGCGGGGACGACGGGTCGGTGCGAGCGACCGGTGTTAAAGGAACTCTCGAGCGCGGTCGCCGAGCGAGCCCGCTCACCGGCCGTCGGTGCGACACGACTCGCAGACGGCGACCGACGCGGAGATCTGGTCGTTGCCGGCCGCGACTTCGACGACGGTTATCGGCACCCACTCTCGGCAGTACGCACACCGCTCGATGGCCGCAGTTCCCGTTTCCATACTGGCTCACTCAAACTCGGGGTATTCAAATGTTACCCTGACTGTCAGCTAGTATATATAAGCCTTGTGGCCTCGTGTCGGCGAGGCAACGGGCGGGTCCCCGCGACGGTTCGGAAGCTGAGACGGCCGGCGACGGCCAGAGCGCAAGCCGTTTGTCCGTGCCGGCCCTACCGCGTGCCAGTGACCGACACCGGAGACGAGGCCGGCGGCGAAGTCGCCGACGGGGACGAGAGCGCGGTGGACGATGCCGAGGGCGAGCGCGCCGAGGCGGTCGACGTCTCGGCGTTCCACGACGCCGTCGAGGAGTTCGGACGCCCGGTCGTGACCGCCGAGGAGGTCGCGCGGGCGCTCGATCGCACGCAGGCCGAGACCGCCGAGGAACTGGCTGGGCTGGCGGGCGAGGAGGGCGTCGAACGCCTCGACGTCTCGACCGACCCGGTGGTCTGGTATCCGACCGACTGGGGGGCGGTCGCCGACCGCGAGCGCGTGGTGGTGTTTCCGAAGCGCCGCGAGCTGGTGGTCGACCAGCCGACCCAGTTCACCCGGGCCCAGCTCTCGCAGTTCGCTCACCTCGTCGAGACGACCCGCGAGGGCGGGTACCTCTATCGAATCCGACAGGAAGACGTCTGGGCCGCCCCGTACGACGACCTCGACGCTCTGCTCGGGACCGTCCGGGACGTGGTTCCCGAGCGGTCGGCCCACCTCGAAGACTGGATCGAGAGCCAGTGGAAGCGCGCCCGCCAGTTCGTCCTGACGACCCACGAGGACGGCTACGTCGTCCTCGAAGCCGCAAGCGAGGACCTGATGGGCAACGTCGCACGCCAGAAGCTCGACGAGGGCCAGCTCCGGGCGCCGATCTCGGACACCGAGAGCTGGGTCGCCGAGGGGGCGGTCGCCGAGATCAAGCGCGTCCTCTACGAGGCGGGCTACCCCGTGCAGGACGAGCGGGACCTCGAAACCGGCGAGCCCCTCGACGTGGCGCTGACTCTCGATCTCCGGCCGTACCAGCGCGAGTGGGTCACCGAGTTCGTCGAGACCAAATCGGGCGTGCTGGTCGGGCCGCCCGGGTCGGGCAAGACCGTCGCGGCGATGGGCGTGCTCGAAGCGGTGGGCGGCGAGACGCTGATCCTGGTCCCCAGCCGGGAGCTCGCCACCCAGTGGCGCGAGGAACTGCTCGCACACACCACCCTCGACGAGAGCCAGATCGGGGAGTACCACGGCGGCACCAAGCAGGTCCGGCCCGTCACGATCGCCACCTACCAGACCGCGGGGATGGATCGGCACCGCCAGCTGTTCGACAAGCGCGAGTGGGGGCTGATCGTGTACGACGAGTGCCAGCACATCCCCTCGAACGTGTTCCGGCGCTCGGCGGACCTCCAGAGCAAACACCGGCTCGGGCTCAGCGCCACGCCCGTCCGGGAGGACGACCGCGAGGAGGAGATTTTCACCCTCGTCGGTCCGCCGATCGGCACCGACTGGGACGCGCTGTTCGAGGCGGGCTACGTTCAGGAGCCGGAGGTCCAGATCAGATACGTCCCGTGGGACGACGAGACCTACCGGAACGAGTACGGAACCGCCCACGGCCACGAGCGCCGCCGGGTCGCGGCGAGCAACCCCGCGAAGCTCGACGAGATCCGCCACCTGCTCGCCCAACACCCCACCTCGAAGGCGCTGATCTTCGTGGAGTACCTCGACCACGGGACGGCGATCGCCGAGGCGCTCGACCTCCCGTTCATCAGCGGCGAGATGCGCCACGCCCGCCGGGAGCTGTTGTTACAGGAGTTCCGGACGGGAGAGCGCGACGCGCTGGTGGTCTCGCGGGTCGGCGACGAGGGGATCGACCTGCCCGACGCCGAACTGGCGATCGTGGCCTCGGGGCTCGGCGGGTCGCGCCGGCAGGGCTCCCAGCGGGCCGGCCGGACGATGCGCCCGACCGGCAACGCCCGGCTGTACGTGCTCGCGACGCTGGGCACCACCGAGGAGGAGTTCGCGCGCCAGCAGATGTCTCACCTGTCCTCGAAGGGGGTCCGGGTGACCGAGCGCGACGCCGAAGCGGTCGACGAGCGCGACCGGACCGAGTAGCCCGCTGGCCACCCCCGACCGTACGGTGCGGTTACCGAGCCGGTACGCGCGGCGTTCGATCAGTTCTTGCAGGAGCTACTCGCGCGTAGCCGATGCCAAATTCTCCGACAGCAAGTCCATAACAAAGGGAAACAGCGGAATACGGTCGGTATCATCGCATGCGCGTAGATAAGATAGCGAGCGTCGCACTGACACTGCTGGTCGTCGCGTCCGTCCTCCCGACGGGCATGGTCGGAACCG
Organism: Halorussus marinus; assembly: GCF_004765795.1. Taxonomy (GTDB): domain Archaea; phylum Halobacteriota; class Halobacteria; order Halobacteriales; family Haladaptataceae; genus Halorussus; species Halorussus marinus. The sequence continues at coordinate 95,749 of NZ_SBIV01000005.1, read as the reverse complement.
CGGGCGCACAGGAGGCTTCGAACCGGTACGTGATCACACAGGGCGACGAGTGCTGGGAAGTGACACCGTTCGAACCGGGCGATCAGAACCCCGAGTACCCCGAGGAGACGATCCGACCGCACGTCGAGATCGTCGACGAGACCGAGGAGTTCGGCTACGTGCCGAACCGAAGCTGGGACGGCTCGCCGACGATCGAGTCCGTGATGGACTACCGGTACCGGGATCCCGAGGGCAACGTGAGCGACAACGGTCAGGCGTGGGGCCAGATACCCCACTACGCGCCGTGGCTCTCCGAGCCCTACTGGAAGGAGCCGTGGGCGTACGGCACCTACGGACTGTGGAACTGGTCGACGAACCAGGAGAGCCACATGTTCTTCTACGACGGCCCGGAGGGCGACAGCCTCGTCGTCCGCCACGACAAACTCTACGACGACACCGGGATCGGATCCCACGGCCCGTACAACGGGGAGCACTTCCATAGCACTCGCGAGGGGTTCATGAGCCCCCAGCCGGGCGGCGGGGCGGTGTCGTTCGTCTTCCGCGACCTGCCCGCGGGCGAGTGGGCGTACATGGACGACCTCTACCCCGAGGACATGGACGCGCTCTACTACGACTCGGGCGAGTTCGACTACGACGAGGACCGCCACACCCGCTACGGCCACCGCGACAACAACTACGGAGCCGTCCCGATCGAGAGCTACGACGGCAACAGCGACTTCACCGCCCACTGGCGGTGGGGCGACCACGGAACGGACGGCGGCGCGTACCGCGGGCTACAGAACCTCGGATACGGCGAGAGCATCACCATCGAACCGTACTTCAACGAGGAGTCGTACCACTGGAGCAACTACTGGTGGCGCTACGACGAGCAAAACGACACCGTCACCGACTGGGTCGTCCGGCGGAAAGGCGACGACAACGTCCGCCTCGACATGGACGAACCGGTCACCATCACCCGCGGGGGCGAGTGTACGAACGCGGACCTGAGCGCCGACTACGACGACCCGGAGGTCGGCGGGCCAGTCACGTTCGACGCGGGCACGGACGCCGCCGAGTTCTACTGGGACCTCGACGGCGACGGCGAGTACGAGCGAAACCGGACCGACCGAACGATAACCCACCGATACGACGCGAACCGGACGGGCGAACGGACCGTCGAGGTGCTGGCAGAGTCCGCGGAGGGCACCGAGAGCACCGACTCGATACCGATCACCGTCCGACCCGCCGAACCGCCGACCGCGGCGATGAGCGTGGCGTCCGGAGACGTCGGCCTCCCCGACTACCACGTCGAGGGCGAACGGCTGGTGTTCGACGCGAGCAACAGCACCGACAACGGCCGCATCGACCAGAGCTCGGTGACCTGGACCTTCGGCGACGACAACTCGACGGTGACCGGCGAGACGCGCACCGCCCATCGGTTCGACCAGAACGGGAGCTACGAGGTGTCGCTGACGGTCGCCGACCGCGGCGGACGCGAGGCCACCGTCGAGCGGACCGTCGAGATCGAGGCGCCCGACACCGCGGACCCCGAGGCGTCGCTCGACGCCTCGCCGACCGCGTTCGAGGCGGATACGACGGTCGAGTTCGACGCGAGCGCCAGCGACGACAACCGCGGCATCGCCGAGTACCGGTGGGACCTCGACGGCGACGGCGAGTACGAGAACGCCACCAGCGACCCCGTGACGAGCGCCGTCCCGCCGTACCGCGCGAACGGCACCTACGAGGCCGCCGTCGCGGTCGAAGACGGCAACGGAAACACCGACAACGCGACGGTCGCGCTCGACGTGACGCCGGCCGAGGCCCCCGCGATCGGGAACGTGACCGCCGACGGCGACGCGCCCGCCGCGGCGACGATCACGGCGGGCGACGTGGTGGACCTCTACGCCAACGCCACCGACAACGTCGGGATCACCGAGTACGCGTGGGACCTCGACGGCGACGGCGAGTACGAGCGGACCACCGCCGGCGCGACGCTCTCGCGGGAGTTCGACGCCGGGACGTACGACGGGAGCGTCCGGGCGAGCGACGCCGCGGGCCACGCCGCCACCCGCGGGTTCTCGTTCACCGTCGACCCCGGTCCGGACGCCGAACTGGCGGTCAACGCGAGCGAGGTGAACGCCACCGACCCGCTCCGGTTCGACGCGAACGGCTCGACCGCGCCCTCGAACGTGACCGAGTACCGGTGGGACTTCGACGGCGACGGCGACCCCGAGCGGACGACGGGCGCGGGCGAGGACGCCGTGATCCACCGCTACGACGCGAGCGGGACCTACACCGCAACGGTCACCATCGGGACCGAGCGCGGGAACGCCAACGAGGCCGCGGTCGAGGTCACCGTGAACGAGGGCGAGCGCGCCATCGACGACGAGGACGACGGCGGCTCGACGGGCGGCTCCATCGGCGGCGGTGGCGGCGGTGGCGGCGGTGGCGGCGGTGGCGGTTCGGCGAGCCCGCCGGCGGTCGTGACCCAGATAGAGCGCGCCGGGGCGAACGCGACGCTGGTCGACGTCAGAAACGGCCGCGCCGACGAGACGGTGTCGGCCGATCTGCGCGAGACCGGCGTCGCGAACGCGACCGGCGTCCGTTTCGACCGCCTCGACGTGAACCTCGACAGCGACGACGCCCACGTCGCCTTCGAGGCGGTCGCGAGCGCCAAAGCGCCGGGCGAAGCGCCGGCGCCGACCGCGAGCGACCGGACGCTCGCGTCCCTCGACGTGAGCGCGAAGTACCTCGAAGGCGGCGTCGAGAACGCGACCGTGTCCTTTGGGGTCGAGCGCGCCGCGCTGGGCGAACTGCGCGGCGCCGCCGACGTGTCGGTGTACGGCTACGACGGCGCGTGGGAGCGCCTCGACGCGACGATGGTCGAGGAGACCGACGGCGGCTACCGCTTCGAAGCGACGACCGACGGGCTGGGCGCGATCGCGGTCGGCGCCGACCGGACCGTCGAAGTAGCCGACGCCGCGCTCGCCGAGACCGCGGTCGGCCCCGAGGGCGCGGTCGAAGCGACCGCGACCCTCCGGAATCCGGGCGCGTCCGACCGGACCGTCCCCGTCAGCCTCGCGCTCGACGGCGAGACGGTCGCGACCGAGCGCGTCTCGGTGCCCGCCGGCGAGCGGACGGAGGTGACCCTGCGTGCCGACGACGTCGAGCCCGGCACTTACGAGGCGACCCTCGGCGGCGACGAACTCGGCGACCTGACCGTCGAGGAGGGCGCGACCGGCCCGTCCGACGTCTCGGTCGTCGATCTCTCGCTGTCGTCGTCGAGCATCGAGGCGGGCGAGACCGTCGCGGTCACCGCCACGGTCGAGAACGCCGGCGGCGAGCCCGGCACCGTCGATCTCACCCTGTCGATGTTCGGCGAGGACCTCGAAACCGAGACCGTCGAGGTGCCCGGCGGCGAGCGACGTGAGGTCACCTTCGAACAGCGCGTCGACGCCGGCGGAACCTACACCGTCGGCGTCAACGACGAGACCGCGCGCCTCGAAGTGACCGGCGAGGACGACTCGGACGCGGACGGCCAGACGCCGAGCGTGCCCGGATTCGGCGTCGGGACCGCGGCGGTCGCGTTGCTCGCGGCGGCGCTGCTCGCGCGACGAGCCAAGTAACGCCCCCGCGACATTGAAACAGCTCGCGCCCCAACTACCCCACGAATGCACTCGAACGACCCCGACGAACCCGCTTGCCCGGTCTGTGGCGAGCCGTACGACGAGCGGCTCCTCGTCGAACGGGGCGACCGGTGGGCCGACGTCTTCGGCGGCCAGCCGCTGTCGTTCCTGAAACGCTACCGGCGGCGGTGCGCGAGCAGGCAGGACGTCGAGCGCGAGACAGCGACCGGGGAGGGCGAGCGCGTCGTGTACTTTCACAACGACGGCGCCCCGGCGGGCGCCCGGTAGTCCGACAGCGGCTCACCGCCCCGCCCAGTCGAACTCCGACGCGAGGAGTTCGACGTCCCGTCGGAAGTCCGCCGCGGTCTCGAACCGCGCGCGCTTGTCGGCCGCGAGCGCCCGCGCCACCAGATCGTCGACCGCCGCGGGGACGCCGGGAACGTGGTCGGTGACCGGCGGCGGCTCCGCGACGGGCGAGTCGCGGACGATCTCGCCGGCGGCGTCGACGAACGGGGGCCGACCGGCGAACAGCGCGTACGCGAGCGCGCCCAACTGGTAGACGTCGGTGGCCTGATCGGGGCGGCCGAACGCCTCGGGGTCGAAGTGCTCGGGCGCGGCGAACGCGGGCGGGACCGGCGGGGAGGCGACCGCGGCGAGGGGCTCGCCCAGCCCCCAGTCGCCGACCTTCGGCGCCGGCCACGCTCCGAGCACCGTCGAGAGCCCGACCGCACCGGGCCGAAGCGCGCCGTGGACGACTCCCCGAGAGTGGGCGTGAGAGACCGCCCGCGAGAGGCAGTGGACCGTCCAGAGCGCCCGCTCGAAGCCGACGGAGCCGACCGCATCTCGGAGCGTGCCCGCGTCCATGAACTCGGTCGCGATCCACGGCCGGGGCCGGTCGCCGCGGGCGAGGACCGGCGCGACGTGGTCGTGGTCGTCGATGCGGTCCCACGCCCGGAACGCCTCCGCGACCCGGTCGGCGTCGACGCCCGCCTCCGATCGGGCCGTCCGGAGCGAGACGACGACGGGCCGGTCGTCCGCGCCCGCGGCCGGCGCTCGCGCCTTCCGAGCGGTCGTCACGGGGTCGCCGCCCCGGTCGGCGAGCCGATCGAACCCCCGGAAATCGGCGTCGATCGGCGGCGGCGAGGGGATCGCCTCGGGCGGGCCGGTCTCGTCGGGCGAGTCGCGGGCGTCGGAATCGACCGCCGATTCGTCGTCCGCCGCGGCGTCGGTCCGGACCCGGATCGACCCGGTCGCGCCGCCCTCGTCGGTCACCGCGACCACGCCCGCGTCGTCGGGCAGGAGATCCGCGATCTCCCCGCCGGCCTCGACGGTCTCCGGGAAGCCGTCCTCGTCGAGTTGGCCCACGAGCCGTCGGAGCGCCTCGGCGGCGTACTGCCGGACGAGCCCGTCACCGTCCCGGACGAGGTCGGCGAGCCGCGACAGCGCGGGCTCGGCGGCGTGGGGGTACTCGGCGGCCACGGCCGAGAGCGCGAGGACGTTGTTCTCCCGGACGAGCGGGTCGTCGTCGGTCAGCGCGCGCGCGAGCGCCTCGGCCGCGGGGCGGCCGCGCTCGGGGCGGCGGTCGGCGACGATCGCCAGCGCCCACGAGGCCCCGCGCCGGACCCACTGGTCGTCGTCGTCGAGAAGCGGAGCGAGCCGCGACTCGACCGGGAGCCGGACCGATCGGTCGGGATCGGACGCGAGCTCGGCGAGTCCCCACACCGCCTCGGCCCGGACCTCGGGGTCGTCGCTGTCGAGGCGCGAGGCCAAGGCGTCGGCGTCGTCGTCGGCCCCGCTCCAGCGCTCGCGGGCCGCCTCCCGGAGCCGTCGGATCCGCTCGCGCTCGTCGGTCTCCTCGGCCATCGTCGGACGGGAGGTGACCCGGACACAACAAAAGTGTTCCTTCGGCGCCCTACTCGTCGAGGAGCGCCGCCAGCAGTTTGCGCTCGCCGACCCGGAGGTGCTGGTGGAACGTCGGCGCCGAGACCCCGAGCGACTCGGCGACCTCCTCGCCGGTGCTCTCGCGGGGCCACTCGAAGAAGCCGGCGTAGAACGCCGCCTCCAGCGCCGAGCGCTGGCGGTCGGTCAGATCGTCCTCGATCGCGGCCCGGAACTCCTGGACGGTGCGGTCGGGACGCTTGCGCTCGCGCTGGGCGACCACCTCCGCGCCGGGGATCCGGTCGGTGATCGACTCGATGGCCGCCCGCACGTCGGCGTTCATCGGGAGCTCGACCACGCTCCGGCCGCCGTCGGCGGTGAACCGCGACTCCCGGAGGGTCCCGCCGTGATCGAGCAGGGTCGAGAGCAACGACGGCCCCGTGTACACGAGCTCGAACAGGTGGCCGTCGTCGTGTTCGTTGACGAGACGGGCGCGCTCGATGTCGGGGTCTGGCTCGGCGCGCTCGCGGAGTCGGTCGGGGTCGATGCCGTCGACGGTCACGAAGTGGACGAACGACCCGTCGGTGTTGATCGTCACGCCTTCGAGGGTGAATGTGCAGTCTTCCTCGCGGGCCGCCCGCGAGAAGAACCCCTCGCCGTCGGTGACGTCGAACTCGACCTCGACCACGTCGTCGGCCAGCAGGGCGCGCTTGTTCTCGACCGCGTTGATGGCGTGGCCGATGGTCTCGCCGAGCTCGGAGAGGACCGCGGTCTCGCGGTCGTTGAGCGCGTTCGCCCGGTCGGCGTAGACACAGAGGACCCCGTAGGTGGTGTCGCGGTACCGGAGCGGGATCGCCGCCATCGACCGGAAGCCCCGCGCGAGCGCCGGCTCGCGCCACGGTTCGAACACCGCCGAGTCCGCGATGGACTCGATCACCTGCGTCTCGCCGGTCCGGACCGCCCGCCCCGCGGGACCGGTCCCGTGGTCGTCGTGGTCGACCGGGACGGTCACCGCGTCGAGGTAGCCGTCCGCGGGCCCCGTCGAAGCGGTCGGTTCGATCCGGTTGCCGACGATGGTGGTGCCGGTCCACGCGAACCGGTAGTGGTCGGAGTCGGCGAGCCGGTCGCAGACCGCCTGCTCGATCTCCTCGCGGGTGCCCGCCCGGACCAGAAGCTGGTCGATGTCCCTGATGACCTCGTTGATGCGGTCGAGTTCGGCGAGCTGTTCGCGCTGGTCGGCGAGCTCGGCCTCGTGTTCGGCGCGGTTGAGCGCGACCTCGGCGTTGGCCGCGAGCACCTTCGTGAGGTCGATCTCGTAGTCGTCGAACGCCCCGGGCGTCGTCGACACGATGGTGAGCACTCCCCAGTCGCCGAGCGGAAACGCCGCGAACGCCCGGACTCCCGACGCGCCGTCGTCGTGGGCGCGCGGGTCGTCGTAGGCGTTGTCGAAGTGCTCGGGCTCGCCCGACTCGAAGACGCTACCGACGATCCCCTCCCCGGGCGCGAAGTCCGGCGTCTCGCCGATCTCGGCGGTCGTCTCGGGCGGAACGATGTAGGGTTCGAGCACCCCGGCGTCGTCGTTCCACCGGAGCACCGTCGTGTGGGGGATGTCGAGCACCTCGGCGGCGGTCTCGACCGCGGTCTCGGCGATCTCGCGCTGGCTCTGGGCCGCCATCAGCCGCCGGCTCGCGCCGTGGAGCGCGTCGAGCATCTCCTCGCGCTCGGTGCGTTCGGTCACGTCGTAGTAGAGCTCGACCCGACCGCCGGCGTACAGCCCCGACTCGATGGGGCGGCTCCGGTGCTGGAGGTACCGCTCGGCCCGGCCCTCGGCGGGCGTGACCCGACAGGAGAACTGTTCGACGCCGGTGTTGTCCTCGTACGTCCCGACCACCGTCTCGGCGAAGTGCGCCGAGTCCTCGACCGTCGGGGCGATGCGCTCGTCGACGAGCGTCTCCTTGTCGCGGCCGAGCAGGTCCTCCCGGTCGACGCCGAAGTACTCCTCGACCGTCGCGTTCGCCCACGCCACGTCGAACTCCTCGTCGAGGACGAAGATACCCACGTCGGTGTTGTCGAGCACGTCCTCGGTCATCGACCGGTGGCGGCGCTCGCGTTCCTTGCGCTCGGTGATGTCGGTGTAGATGACGTAGTTGCCGGGGCTCCCCGAGACCTCCGCGTTGCGCAACAGGAAATCGCGGATCCCGTCGGCGGCCTCCCGGCGCACCTCGGCGTCGACGCGCTCGCCGGCCCGCACCTGCTCGTTGAGCCGCTCGGCCGCCCCGCGTTCGCCGTCGGGGGTGATGAGGTCGTCGAGCGACCGGCCGACCGCCCGGTCGGCGTCGTAGCCGAACACCGCCTCGAACGCCTCGTTGACCGACCGGACGATGGGTTCGCCGTCCCGGAACTCGTAGTCTGCGATCGGTTCGGGGACGTTCTCGAACAGCGCGGCGAACCGGTCGCGCTCGGCCCGGAGCGCCGACTTCGACTCGACCCGGACCAGCGCCTGGACCGCGTGTGAAAGGAGCAGTTCGGCCAGCCGGGCGTCCTCGCCGTCGAACTCCCCGACCGACCGCGAGGCCGCCTGAAACACCCCGCGGTCGCCGACCGGGACGCTCAGGAACGACCGGTACTTCTCGTCGAGCACCTCGGGGCCGTCGGGGCTCTGGGCGTCGTCGACGACGTAGGTCTCGCCGGTCTGGTAGGTCTTGCCGGCGAGCCCCGCGTCGGTCCGGAGGTCGGGGTAGTCGTCGGTTTCGAGCTCCGAGGACGTCGCCCTCGCGACGAACCACCCGTTCTCGTCGACGTCGATGCTACAGCTGTCGAACTTCAGGATCTCCTCGGCGGCGTCGACGGTGCGCTGGTAGATCTCGTCGGGCGACTCGGAGCTTTCGAGCCTGACCGCGACGTGGTGGAGCCGCTCGATCTTCTCTTTCTCGCGCGAGAGGTCTCGCTCCAGTTGCTTGCGGTCGGTGATGTCGGTGTAGATGAGATAGCCCGCGTTGTCCTCGCCGGGCATGTCGGCGTTTCGCAACAGGAAGTCCCGGTAGCCCTCGGCGGTCTCCCGGCGCACCTCGGCGTTGATCTGCTCGCCGGCCTTGACCTTCTGAATGTGGTGTTCGGCCTCCGCGCGGGCCTCTTCGGGGACGATCAGCTCCTCGGCCGCCTCGCCGACCGCCTCCTCGGCGTCGTAGCCGAACACCGCCTCGAAGGCCGGATTGACCGCCTCGATGAGACAACGGCCGTCGCGGATCTGGTAGTCGACGGTCGGTTCGGGGATGTGCTCGAACAGCGCGGCGAACCGGTCGCGCTCGGCGGCCAGCGCGCGCTCAGACCGGATGCGCGCGAGCGCCTCGCGCATGTGAGCCACCAGCAGTTCGGCGAGCTCGCGGTCGCTCTCGTCGAAGGAGTCGGACTCCTTCGAGACCGCCTGAAACACGCCGGTCTCGCCGATGGGAACGGTCAGCGCCGACCGGTAGCCGGTCGCGGCCGGGTCGACCCCGGCCTCGCGGAGGTCGCCGGTCCGGATCGTCTCGTCGGCCCGGAGCGCCCGCGCCGCGAGCTTGTCGTCGGCGTCGATCGGGGTGGTCGTGTAGTAGCCGTCGGAAGGTATCCCTTTCGAGACGGCCCGCGGGACGAGCACGTCGTCTTCGACTATATCGACCGCCGCGATGTCGAATTCGAGCAGTTGCTCTGCGGTCTCGACCGCGAGCCGACACACCTCGTCGGCGGTGTCGCAGGCTTCGAGCATCACCGCCACGTCGTGGAGGTCGCGGGTCTTGCGCCGCTCCTCGCCGAGGCGCTCTTCGAGGCGCTTTCGCTCGCTGACTTCCCTCACGATACACGAGTAGTAGCGCCGGCCGTCCCGGACCGACTCGGTGACCGAGACCACGAGCGGGATCTCCTCGCCCTCGCGGTCCCGTCCCGGGAGCTCGACGTACTCGCACTCGGCGGTCGCGTCGGCCTCGCGCAGTTCCGCGATCGCCGCCCTGACCGACCCGCGGACCCGCTCGGCGAGCAGGCGGCCCACCGAGTCGCCGACCAGCTCGGCGGGGTCGTAGCCGAACACCCGTTCGGTCGCCGCGTTGGCGAACAGGATCGTGCAGTCGTCGTCCAGCGTGAGCATCGCGTCGGGCGAGCACTCGACCAGCGTGCCGAACCGGTCGGCGAGCAGGTCGCGAGACCGCTCGGTCTCGCGGCGATCGAGCACGCGCGCGACACGGCGAGCGAGCCGAGCCGGGCGGTCGTCGGACGGCCGGGCGGAGACGAACTCGACGCCGTCGGGCGCGTCGGCCACCGAGTCGGCCACGAGGACGCGCCCGACCGCCGGGAACAGCTCGCCGACGGTTTCGAGCAGGGTGATGCCGTCGGTCTCGGGGAGGTCGGGCCCCGCGATCACGCAGTCGAACCGCTCGGCGTCGAGACGGCCCAGCGCGTCGGTCGCCCGCGACTCGGTTTCGAGCGTGAACGACGGGGCGTCCGCGACGCCGTCTCCGTCGCCGGCGTCGACGTACAGTACGCGACGCAGGTCCCCGTCGTGAGGGCCGCGTTCTACCGACTGCGGGAGCATGTTAGTCGTGACAGATCCGCCACGGTTGTAACGGTTTCGTCTGCACCGGGGCGACCGGCTCTTGTGCAAACGTTAAGGCCCGCCGGCGTCACGCCTCGGACATGCGACTGCAGGAGTACTGGGGCGTCGGGCCCAAGACGAGCGAGCGCCTCGAAGCCGCGCTTGGCACCGAGCGCTCGATCGAGGCCATCGAGTCCGGCGACGTCGGCGCGCTGGTGGCGGCGGGGCTGGCCCGCGGGCGCGCGACCCGCATCCTGCGCCGCGCGAACGGCGGCGAGGGGATGTCGGTGCTCGCCACCAGAGACGCCCGGTCGGTGTACAAGGACCTGCTCGGGATCGCGAGCGACTACGCCCTGACCGAGTCGGCGGCCGACCGCATCCGGGTGCTGACCCCGCTCCGCTCTCGGGACGACGCCGAGGCGCGCCTCGACGCGGTGGTCGACGCCAGAGCGTCGTGGGAGGCCCTCGACGGGACGACCCGCGAGGCGGTCCGCGCGGCGTTCGAGACCTACGCCGACGACGGCCTCGACCGCGACGAGGCCGCGGTCCGGACAGCGCTGGCGATCCGGGACGCCGGCGTCTCCGGCGGGGCGTTCGCCGACGTGACGGCGATCAACCGCGACGCGCTCGAAACTGCGGCCGACGCGCTCGCGGACCTCGACGGCGGCGAGGTGGCTCGCGGGGTCGACGACGAACTCGACTCGCTCCGGGACGCCCGCGACGCGACCGAGGCGCTGTCGGCCGACTCGCTCGACGCGATGGAGGAGATCCGGTCGGAGGCCCGGGCCGGCGCGGAGTTCGGCGAGGTGGTCGTCGACTACGTCGCGAGCGAGACCGGCGCGGGGTTCCAGCGGGTCAGAGACGCCGCCCCCGACGACGCCGCCGACGCCGCTGACTTCGTGAACGCGACGCTCCGGGAACTGCTCGCGGCGCTTCGGGAGGCCGCCGACGAGCGCGAGCGGTCGGTCGCCCGCCGGCTCCGGGGCCGGATCGCCGACGCCCGGGCGGCGATCGACGCCGCGGCCGAGGCGGTCGAGGACCTCGCGTTTCACCTCTCGCTCGCTCGGTTCGCGGTCGCGTTCGACCTCTCGCGCCCCGAGTTCGTCGACGACGGGTTCGCGGTTCGGAACGCCCGGAACGTCGGACTCGAAGCCGCCGACGAGGACGTCCAGCCGGTGACCTACGCGATCGGCGACCACGACGTTGCCGACGGGTCGGCGGCCGACAGCGAGCGGTCCCCGCCGGCCGGCGACCGGGTAGCGGTCCTGACCGGCGCGAACTCCGGCGGGAAGACGACCCTGCTGGAGACGCTGTGTCAGTGCGCGTTGCTCGCCCAGATGGGCCTGCCGGTGCCCGCCGAGCGCGCCGCGATCTCGCTGTCCGACGACATCGTGTTCCACCGGCGCCACGCCAGCTTCAACGCCGGCGTGCTCGAATCGACGCTCCGGAGCATCGTCCCGCCGCTGACCGGCGGGGAGAACACCCTGATGCTGGTCGACGAGTTCGAGGCCATCACCGAACCGGGAAGCGCGGCCGACCTGCTCCACGGGCTGGTCCGGCTCACGGTCGACCGGGGCGCGCTCGGGGTGTTCGTCACCCACCTCGCCGACGACCTCAAGCCCCTGCCCGAGAAGGCCCGCAAGGACGGCATCTTCGCCGAGGGGCTCGACGACGACCTCGAACTCGAAGTCGACTACCAGCCCCGCTTTGGCACGGTCGGCCGGTCGACCCCGGAGTTCATCGTCTCGCGACTGCTCGCGGGCGCCGACGGCCGGGCCGAGCGGGCGGGCTTCGAGACGCTGGCCCGCGCGGTCGGCGAGGAGGCCGTCCAGCGCACCCTCGACGACTGGTCGCCCGAGGCGGCCCGCGAGGCCGAGGACTGAGCGTCGCGACGCTCCCGATTCGCCCGTTCGACGACTGCCGACCACACCATGACAGACGACGCCCCGCCCTCTCCGTGGCCCGCACGCATCGTCCTCCTCGCAGGCGTCCTGCTCGGCATCGCCGGCGCCGAGGCGACGCTCGCCCGCCGAGCGTCGCTCGTCGGCGTCGACCTGAAGGTGTACCACCTGGCGGCCGAGACCGCGCTGGCCGGCGGGGACTTCTACGCCGCCTCGCCGGCCGGCCACCCGTACAGCTACGTCTACCCGCCGGTCACGATCCCGGCGTTCTACCCCTACGCGCTACTCGACGGGTGGGAAGCCGCGTTCGCGGTCCACACGCTCGTCAACGTCGCGGCCGCCGTGGGCGTGGCGGCGTTGCTCGTGGCGTTCACCGAGCGGTATCGCGGGACCGAGCTACCGTGGGTCGACCGCGCGCTCGTCGGGGCGTTCGCGGTCGCGTCGCTCCACTCGGTGCCCTCGATCCTGTACGGCGAGACCAACTTCCCGCTGTTGCTCGCGATCGCGGCGGGGTTCTGGTGGCTCGAAGTCGACGGCGAGCAGACGAAGGCCGGCGTCGCGTTCGCGCTCCCGGCGGTCGTCAAGCTCTTCCCCGCGGCGGTGGGGCTCTGGCTCCTCCGCCGGCGGGCGTGGCGGGCGATCGCGGCCGCGACCGCGACCGGCGTCGGGGCGTTCGCGGTCGGGGTGGCGGCGTTCGGCGTCGACACCCACCTGACGTACGTCGAACGGGCGCTGGTCCCGCGGCTCTCGAACGACCAGTTCGTCGGCGGGCTCGACCCCGCCGCCCAGCTGGTCACAGTGCGCCGGCCGCTGTCGGTGCTGTTCCCGTCGCTCCCGTCGAGCGCCTACACCGCGCTCGGGTTCCTCGCGCTGGCGCCCGTCGTCGCGTACACCTTCCGGCGGATCGAGACGCCGATCGAGCGCCTCGTCGCGATCTTCGTCACGATGGCGGTGATGGTCGTCGGGTTCCCGTCGCTACTGCTGTACTTCGCGTTCCTGTTTTTCCCGTTGGTGCCCCTGCTCTACCTGTTCGAGGCCGGGCCCGAACGGGCGCTGTTCGCGACCGGCGCGTTCGTCTCGAACGTCGCGCTCACCGCGTCGAACGTCGAGACGCTGGTGACCGAGACGCCGATCCCCGACGCGGCGTTCGAAGCGCTGGCGCCCGCGCTCGCGCTGGCGACGCCGCCGCTGTACGGGACGGCGCTGATGCTCGCCGGCTGTGTCCTCGCGGTCAGAAAAAGAGCACCCACGCCAACAGCCCCATCGTGAGGATCGAGAGGATAGCGGGTAGCAACGCCAGCAGGGTCGAGACGAGCCGGCTCAGTCGGCGCTCGTTGTCGACGGGCGTGAGCACGCTGTACCCACACGAGACACACTGCTTGCGGTCGGTGCTGTGCTTTCGCCCGCAGTCTTTGCACTGCCACTGCTTCGGTCCGAGCGCCATCAGTGTTGGCAGACACCACGAACCCGGGGGTGTTATGCTTTGGGTCCGGCCGGCGCGCGCTCCGCCCGTGAGCCCGCCGAACCGCGGGTCGCGCGGCGCGGTCACACGTCCGGGCGCGGGTGGATCGGCCCCTCGCCGCGGGTGAGCCGACCGCCCTCGCGGCCGTTCGCGACGGCGAGCGCCTCCGCGACGACGCTCAGGCCGACCTGCGCGGGGTCGTCGCTCCCGAGGTCGAGGCCGACCGGCGAGGCGATCCGGTCGCGGTCGGCGTCCGAGAGGTCGCGTCCGTCCTCGGCGAGCGCCTCGGCCAGCGCCCCGAAGCGCTCGCGGGGCCCCATCACGCCGACGTAGGGAACGTCTGTGTCGAGCAGGGACGCCAGCGCGAGTCGGTCGGCCTCGAAGTCGTGGGACAGGAGCACGGCGTAGGTGTCGGCGGGCCGCCCGACAGCGTCGGCGAGGTCCGCGGGCCGGATCGCGAGGACCCGGTGGGCGGCCGGAACGTCGCCGGCGTCGATCCCGGTCCCGGTCGGGGTCGCGACCGTCACCCGAAAGCCCGCCTCGCGGGCGAACCGCGCGACGGGGCGCACGTCGAGGTCGCCGGCGAGCGCGAGGAGTTCTGTCGCGGGCGCGTAGCCGTCGACGAACACCGTCGCCGTCCCGCGGTCGGTCTCGGCGGTGATCCGGGCGGATTCGCCGGCGGCCGCGAGGTCGCCGGCCGTCGGCCGAACGTCGGCCAGCACGTCGTCGGGGATCGGTGGCCTCGCGTCGGCGGCCTCGACGCCGCCGTCGGGGGTCGCGATCGCTCGCGCGCCGACCGGCGCCCGGTCGCCGCCCGTGACCGTCACCACGGCGACCCGCTCGCCCGCCGCGATCCGGTCGAGCGCCGGCTCGACGCTCGCGTCGATCGGTTCGACCAGCAGGTCGACGACGCCGCTGTACCCCAGTCCCCGGCCGAGCGTCCCCCCGTCGGCCGTCAGGTCGAACGTCCGGGCGAGCGGACCGTCGTCGAGCGCCGCCGCCGCGAGGTCGGCCAGCGGGTCCTCGGTGTCTCCGGCCCGCGCCGCGTCGGACTCGACCACCCGCTTTGCGCCCGGGCGGCGGTAGGCCGCCCCCTCGGCGCCGGCGACGGTCGCGAGGACCGCCGGCGAGTCGGCGTCGAGGCGGCCCGGAGCGCGTTCCGGGCCGCGAGACCGCCGGCCAGCCACGGATCCGTGTCGGCGTCGCTCATGGCGTTCGCTATCGAGCGCGTCCACTTAGCGCTGGCGTCGATGCCGAAAAATGAGCGCCTGCGCGTGACCGAACTGCGAGGGCTACTCGCTCTCGGTCGTCGTCATCTCGCCGTCGCCCTCGGTCGTCATGCTCTCGCTTTCGGTCGTTGTCATGCTCTCGCCTTCCGCCGTCGTCGTCATCTCGCCGTCGCCCTCGGTCGTCATGTCCTCGCCCTGGGGCGCCGATATCTGCTCGCCCTCGCCGGCCGGGACTATCCGGTAGACGACGCCGGTCTCGCCCTGGGGCACGCCGCTGTCGTTGCCCATCACGTAGAGGCGGCCGTCGTTGTCCCGTCCGAACGAGAGGACGTACATGTTGAGCTGTCCGTTCGGCGAGCCCTCGAGCTGGACCTCCTCCAGCGACCAGAGTTCGCCCTCGCTCTCGGACGGCGTCGCCGCGAAGATCCGGCCCGCGGGGTCGGCTCCCGTCTGGCTGTAGTCGCCGAAGACGTACTTGCCGTTCAGCCCGGAGATGGCGTCGTTGTTGTACATGTACCCGCCGATGATCGACACGCCGACCCCGCGACCCTCGTAGGTGTGGGGGTACTCGATGACGGGGTCGAGCAACGGCTCGCCGCCCCGGACGTCGTCGGGCGTGCTGTCCGGACAGTCCTCGGGCGGGTCGTTGGGGCTGTCCGTGCTGAAGCAGTGGGTCGCCTCCTTGACGTTCCAGCCGTAGTTGCCGCCCTTCTCGACGATGTCGACCTGCTCGAAGAGGTTCTGCCCGTTCGACGCGACGTAGAAGTCGCCGTCGTTGAACGACGCCTTCCACGGGTTGCGCAGTCCCCACGCGTAGTACTCCGGTAGTCCGTCGTAGTCGGCGAAGTCGCCGCCCTCCGCGAACGGGTTGTCCTCCGGGATGGCGTACGGCAGGTCTTCGCCCTCGTTGTCGACGTCGATGCGGAGCACGCCGCCCATCAGGTTCTGGGTGACGTCCTGCCCGTTGCCGCCCTCGTTCGCGTCGTACCAGTCTTCGACGTGGCCGAGCCCCGTGTCGTCGGCGTCGCCGCCGTCGCCGGTCGGCACGTAGAGGTAGCCGTCGGGTCCGAAGGCGACCGCCCCCGCGTCGTGGTTGAACTGGGGCGAAGGCATCTCGAGCAGTCGCGTCTCGGACTCGGAATCGGCGCTCGAGAGGTCCTCGCTTGCCTGGAACTCCGAGAGCACCTCCATGTGGTCGAACTCGCCGGGGCGCTCGCCCCACTCGGCGGAGCTCACGTACGGCGGGTCACCGAGCGGCACGCTCAGCCGCAGGAAGAACCGACCGTTGTCGGCGAACTCGGGGTGGAACGCCAGCCCGAGCAGTCCGCGCTCGTCGAACGGGCCGCTCTCTCGGCCGCCGACGTCGACCAGCATGTCCGAGACGTCGAGGAACGGCTCGTCCTGAAGCTGTTCGCCGTCGTGGACGTAGAGCCGGCCGGGCTGGTCGAGGATGAACACCCGCCCCGAATCGTCGGGCGCGGGTTCGAACCCGACCGGTGAGACCAGCCCTTCGGCGACCTTCTCGACGCCCGCACCGGCGCCGAACGGCATGAACCGCTCCTGGGACTCCTCGGCTTGGGTCGTCTCCCCGCCGAAGCTGATCGAGCCCCGCATCGACGCGGGGTGGACCTCACAGACGTACTCGGCCATCTCCTCGGTCGCCGAGAACTGCAGGGTCTGTGTCGCGCCCTCCTCGTTGATGATCTCGGTCGATTCGAGCGCCTCGCCCTCGCCGTCGAGGATGGCGACGTTGTGGGGTCGGCCGTCCGTGTTCTCCCAGGTGAACGCATACTCCTGTCCGGGTTCGAGTTCGAGCGTCGGGTTCGTCGTGTCCGCGATCTCCGAGGGCTCTCGGCCCATCCAGCCCGCGACCTCGCCGCCGAAGACGAACTCCTGGCGCTCCTGTCCCGCCGCGACGCCGCCTACCCCGACGAGCGCTCCCGCGGCCGCGGTGGCCTTGAGGAACGTTCGCCGCGAGGACGGGTCGCCGATTCCGCTCGTCTGTTCGTTGTCTCGTGACATCCACTCATCCGCCGACGCCGACCCATATAGTCTCCGAATACCGTTTCCGAGACAAACACCTGATTTCCTGCCCGTCAGCCATATTACGGCGGAGCTACCGATTCGCAACACGAGATTTCGGCCGACCGAACTTTCCCGGTTCGGCGGCGGGACTCAGGAGACGTCGAACGCCCGAGAGAGCCCGACCGCCGGGAGGAGAAACGCGAGCGCGACCGCGGCCCACTCGGCCCCAGCGACGGCCGCGAACGCCGCGTCGAGGGCGACGAGCCCGAGGACGCAGGTGCCGACCGCGGGGCCGACGGTCTCGGGCGTCGGGTCGCGGTACGCCGCCCGGAGAGCGCCGCCCGTCCACGCGAGGAAGCCGACCGCGGCGAGCCCGCTCGCCCCGACGGCGACCGCGCCGGGCCCGACCGCCCAGACGAGCGCGGGGGCCACGACGCCCGCCGCGACGGCGGCCGCGCCCGCGAGCGCGATCGCCCGCCGGTCCCCGCCGGTCGCCTCGTCGGCGGCCATAGACGTCACCGCCGCGATGTAGCCGGCGACGACGACCGGGACCGCGAACAGCCACGCCGGGGCCACCGAGGGCGCGAGCCCGGCGGCGGTCGTGCCCAGAAAGACGTTGAGCCCGCGCGTCGATCCCATCGTCAGAAATCCCGGAGCGCTACCCTTCAGCCCGGCGTCGTACAGCACCACCGCCGCCGCGAGCGCCGCCGCGACCAGCCCCCCGCGAGCGCCGCCGGCCGCGGCCGCCACCGCGACGCCGCCGCCCAAAAGCGAGAGGCCGACGCCGAGCGCGGCCGCCCGCGAGACCCGTCCGGAGGGGATCGGGCGCTCGGGGCGCTCGGCGGCGTCGACCGCGGCGTCGAAGTAGTCGTTCAGCGTGGTGCCCCCGGCGTAGAGCAGGGCGGACGCGACCGCGAGCCCCGCGGTCGCACCGAGCGGGACCGTCGCGCCGGCGGCCGCGGCCAGCGCCGCGCCGACGATCACGTCGGGCGGCGCGGTAAAGAGGTTCGGGACCCGGAGCAGTTCGGCGTACGCGCCGACCGCGGCCCGGAGGCCGGTCGCGTCGCTCCGAGTCACGCCCACCTACGCCCACCCGCGCTCGTCGAGGTACGCGTACGCCTCGCGCGCGGTCTCGGCGGCGGTCTCCCGATACGGGTAGAGCTCCACCGTGACGAACCCGTCGTAGCCCGTCGACGCGACCGCGTCGAGAAAGCCCTCGATGTCCATCGCGCCCTCGCCCAGTTGGGTGTGCTCGTGGCTCCGGTCCTCGGGGATGTCCTCGACGTGGTAGTGGCCGGTGTGGGCTTCGAGGCGCTCGACCGCGGCGGCGGGGTCCTCGCCGACGCAGAACAGGTGGCCCGCGTCGAAGTTACAGCCGACCGCCTCGGAGTCGATCCGGTCGACGAAGTCGAGGAAGTGGTCGGTGGTCTCGATCAGGAGGTCGGGTTCGGGCTCGACGAGCACGTCGACGCCGAGTTCCTCGGCGGCCGGGACCACCTCGCGGATGCTCTCGGCGAACGTCTCCATCCCCCACTCGCGGGACTTGCCCTCGGGGATCGGCCCGCCGGGCTGGACGGAGATGTACTCGGCGCCGAACGCGTCGGCCAGTTCGAGCGCGCCCAGCGTGTACTCGACGCGCTCGCGGCGGTACTCGGGGTCTTTCTCGATGTACGACGGATGCTGGAAGTCCTCCTCGGACACCATAAACGCGTTGCAGTTGCTGATCGCGAGCCCGGTCTCCTCGAGGGCGTCCTCGACCGCCCGAATCTCGTCGGGGCCGGTGTCGTCGGGGTGGAGGTGCGAGCCCCCCAACAGCAGTTCGACGCCGTCGTAGCCGATGGCCGCGAGCTCCTCGACGGTCTCGACCGGAGTGTACTCCTGAAACGCGTTGGCTGAGAATGCGAACTCCATCGTCACCGCTCGTAGTCGAAGTTCGGCGACTGGTCGAAAAACTCGTAGGGGTTGTCGAAGACGACCTTCCGGACCGCATCGCGGTCCCAGCCCCGATCGAGCATCTTGTCGCGGGCCTTCGGGACCGCCAGCGGGTCGGAGGGGTCCCAGTCGGCCGCGCTGTTGAGGATCATCTTGTCGGTGCCGTGCTCTTCGAGCAGGTCGATGGCGGCCTCGGCTTCGATCTTGCCGGGGTAGAGAGTGAACCCGACCCAGCAGTCGGTCGCCACCGCGGTTTCGACGGTGTCGACGGTGTTGTGGTCGATGATGATCCGCTCTTGGGTCGCGCCCTCGTCTTCGATCAGTTCGACGAGGCGCTCGGTCCCCTCGGGCTTGTTCTCGTGGGGCGTGTGGACGATGACCGGGAGCTCGCGCTCCTCGGCCATCCGGAGCTGGCGCCGGAACGCCTCTTCTTCTTCGTCGGTGCCCTGATCGAGTCCGATTTCGCCGACTCCGACCACGTTCTCGCGGTCGAGGTACTCGGGAATGCGTTCCATGACTCGGTCGGCCATCTCGGGGTAGTTGGCCTCTTTCGGTTCGAGCGCGATGGTGACGTAGTGGTCCATCCCCGCCGCCCGCTCGGCGCGGTCGGTCTCGAAGTCGATGATCTGCTCGAAGTAGTCGAAAAACGACTCGGCGTGTCGCTTGTCGGTGCCGCTCCAGAACGCCGGTTCGATACAGCACTCGATGCCCGCGCGTCGAGCGCGCTCGTAGTCGTCGCTCGACCGGGACACCATGTGCATGTGTGGGTCGATGATCCGCATCGTCGGGATACCGGCCCGTAGCCACTTTGTTATGGAGTTGTTTCCTCATCGTAGTGATACTATACTGCCGGCAGGAACGGCCGCGACTTGCCGGGGTCGTATTTTCCGCCCGGAAAAACATCTCAGGTAGCCCATAAGAACGAAGGGGCTCGCTGGCGTACTCGGTTGGGATGACGAAAACAGGGGTCTGGCTGATCGGGGCGCGCGGCAACGTTGCGACGACTGCGATGGCGGGCGCGCGCGCGATCGCGCACGGTCGGACGGACGAGACGGGGATGGTGACGGGCCGCGAACCCGCGTCGCGCCTCGACCTGCCCGCGGTCGAGGAGTTCGCGTTCGGCGGCCACGACATCCGGGAGACGGGGCTGGTCGAGACCGCCCGGTCGCTCTCCGAGAGCGGGGTCCCGACCGCCGAGACCGTCGAGGCGGTGGCCGAGGACCTCCGCGAGATCGACGGCCGGATCAAGACGGGGACCGCCGTCAACTGCGGCGAGGCGGTCGCGGATCTCGGGGACGGGCCGCCGCTCGAAGACCGCTTCGGCGTCGAGGAGGTCGTCGACCAGATCCGGGACGACTACGAGTCGTTCCGCCGGGCGGTCGACGCCGACCGACTGGTCGTGGTCAACGTGGCCTCGACCGAGCCAGAGCTCGCGGCCCCCGACCGATACGACACCCGCGAGGCGGTCGAACGCGCCATCGCGGACGACGATCAGGACCTCCCCGCGAGTTCGCTGTACGCCTACGCCGCGATCGCCGACGGCCACCCGTACGTCAACTTCACGCCCAGCACCGGGTCGGCGCTCGACGGGCTCGACGACCTCGCCCGCCAGGAGGGCGTCCCCCACATGGGTCGAGACGCGAAGACCGGCGAGACGCTCGTGAAGTCGGCGCTCGCGCCGATGTTCGCCGGGCGGAACCTCCGGGTCATGTCGTGGGAGGGCCACAACATCCTCGGCAACACCGACGGGCAGGTGCTCGAAGACGAGGCCAACGAGGCCGGTAAGCTCGCCAGCAAGGGCGGCGTGCTCGACTCGATCCTCCCGGACATGGGCCACAACCGGGTGCGGATCGACTACACGCCGTCGCTGGGCGACTGGAAGACCGCGTGGGACTACATCCACTTCGAGGGGTTTCTCGACACCCAGATGACCATGCAGTTCACCTGGGAGGGCTCGGACTCGGCGCTGGCCGCGCCCCTCGTCCTCGACCTCGTACGGCTCGCGGCCCACGCCGACGAGGCCGGCGAGTCGGGGGTCCAGCCCCAGCTCGCGTCGTTCTTCAAGTCGCCGCTCGGCGTCGACGAGCACGACCTCTCCCGGCAGTTCGACCTGCTCGAAGCCTACGTCGAGCGCCACGCGGGCTCGTCCGGGACGGAGGCCGACCGATGAGCGGGGCCGGGGGCGCCGCGGGTCGGGCGATCGTCCTCGACGTGGTCGGGCTCCAGCGCGACCACCTCGGCGGCGGTCGCGCGCCCAACCTGACCGAACTGCTCGACGGCGGCCCGACCGCCGACCTCCGGCCGCCGTTCCCGGCGGTGACCGTCCCGGTCCAGACGACGCTCGCGACCGGCCAGTCGCCCGCGACCCACGGCGACGTTTCGAGCGGCGAGTACGACCGGGCGACCGACGACGTGGCGTTCTGGGAGCGCGACCGGGGCGACCGCGACCGGCTCTGGGAGACCGCCAGCGACGCCGGGCTCACGACCGGCGCGCTGTTCTTCCAGCACCTCATCGGGACGTCCGCCGACGTGGCGGTGACTCCCTCGCCGATCGAGGACGAGAACAACGACCTGATCGAGATGAACTGCTGGACCAACCCCGACGACTTCTACGACCACCTGGAGGCCGACCACGGTCACTTCCCGCTCCACCACTACTGGGGGCCGGGCGCCAACGAGCGGGGCACCGAGTGGATCCTGACCGCCGCCCGCGAGGCGGTCGAGCGCTACGACCCCGATCTGCTGTGGGTGTACGTCCCCCACCTCGACTACGACGGCCAGCGGTACGGCCCCGACTCCGACGAGCAGGCCGCGGCGGTCGAGACCGTCGACGCGATGGTCGGGGAGTTTCTCGAGTTCCTCCGGGGCGGCGACCGGTGGAACGAGACCGCGATCAACGTCGTCAGCGAGTACGGCTTCCACGCGGTCGAGACGCCCGTCTTCCCGAACCGCGCGCTCCGGGCGGCCGACCTGCTCGCCGTGCGGGACGACGGCGAGGGCGGCGAGGAGGTCGACGTAGCCGGGTCGGCGGCGTTCGCCATGGTCGACCATCAGGTCGCCCACGTCTACGCCGACGGAGGGGCGATCGGGGACGCCCGCGAGGCGCTCGCGGACCTCGACGGGATCGATCGGATCGCGACCGGCGACGACCGGGCGGAGTACGGCCTCGACCACCCGAACGCGGGCGACCTCGTGGTCGTCGCCGAGCCGACGGCGTGGTTCCAGTACTACTGGTGGACCGACCGCGCCGACGCCCCCTACTACGCCACGGACATGGACATCCACGCGAAACCGGGCTTCGACCCCTGCGAGCTCTTTTTCGGCGACGAGGGGCTGGCGTCGCTCGACCCCTCGAAGATTCAGGGCTCGCACGGGCGGGTCGACGACGCGACGCTCGGCGTCTACGGGTTCGGCGGCCCGGCCGCGCCCGACGAGTCGGTCGCCGACGGGGCGGTCGACGCCCGGGCGGTCGCGCCGACGCTCGCCGACCTGCTTGGCGTCGAGGGCCTCGACGCCGGCTTCGAGGCGCCGTCGCTACTCGATCGAGCGTGATCGCCGGACGGTCCCGGCCTGCCGGTTCAGTGTGTTTAATGGGACCACTGTTCGTTCGTGGAGCCATGGCGACGACCGACTCCGAGAGCCGGCTGATCCGGCTCCGGCGAGACCTGCACGAACACCCCGAGCTCAGCTGGTGTGAGTTCTACACCACCGCCCGCATCGTCGAGGAGCTCGAATCGATCGGCGTCGACGAGCTCCACGTCGGCCCCGAGATGCTGACCGAAGACCGGCTCCGACCGCCCGCCGACGAGGACCTCGAGCGCGAGCGCGAACGGGCCCGCGAGGCGGGCGTCGACGAGGCGTTCCTCGACGAGGTCGGCGACGGCTACACCGGCGCCGTGGCCGTGATCGAGCGCGGCGAGGGGCCGACCGTCGGGCTCCGGGTCGACATCGACGCGTTGCCCCAGCGCGAGTCGACCGACGACGACCACTACCCCGCGGCCGAGGGGTTCCGTTCGCGGTTCGACGACCGGATGCACGCCTGCGGCCACGACGCCCACGCCGCGATCGGAGTCGGGGTCGTCGAGGCGATCGCCGACAGCGATTTCGAGGGCACGCTCAAGGTCTTCTTCCAGCCCGCCGAGGAACTGGGCGCCGGCGCCGCCTCGATCGTCGGGAGCGGCCACCTCGAAGACGTCGACTCGCTGTTGGCGGTCCACGTCGGGCTCGATCGGGAGGTCGGGACCGTCATCCCGGGCATCGAGTCGTTCCTCGCGATCAACGGCTTCGACGCGGAGTTCGACGGCGAGCCGGCCCACGCCGGCAACGACCCCGACGGCGGGGCCAACGCCGTCCGGGCGATGGCGGCGGCGGTCGAGGACCTCTACGGCATCCCGCGCCACGGCGACGGCGCGACCCGGGTCAACGCGGGGGTCGTCGGGGGCGGCACCGCGACCAACATCGTCGCCGAGGAGGCGTTCATCGAGGGCGAGGTCAGGGGCGAGACCACCGAACTGCGAGACTACATGCAGGACCGGGCCGAGACCGTCCTGCGGGCCGCCGCCGAGAAGCACGGCTGTGAGGCCTCCGTCGAGTTCGGCGACGGCGCGCCGAGCGCCGAGTGCGACGACCGACTGGTCGATGCGGTCTCGGCGGCCGCCGAAGACCGCGGGGCGACCGTCCTCGACGGCGACGAGGACGCGCTCGGCGGGAGCGAAGACGCCACCCGGCTGATGCGGGCCGTCCAGCAACGCGGCGGCGAGGCGACGTACGTCGGCGTCGGATCGAGCAACCCGACCGGCCACCACACCGCGACGTTCGACGTCGACGAGGACAGCATTCCGCTGGCGGTCGACGTGCTCGCCGACGCGATCCGGTCGGCCGCCGCGGAGTCGTAGGTCAGACGTACCGGTTCAGTTGCTCCATCGACTCGCGGGCCGCCCGGTCGGGCTCGTCGGGGTAGGTGTACAGCTCCATCGTCACGAAGCCGTCGTAGCCGGCGTCGTCGAGCGCGTCGAAGATCGAGGCGAAGTCCAGATCGCCCTCGCCGGGGATCCGGTGGTAGTGTTTCCCGCGCCGGCCGCCGACGATGTCTTCGAGGTGGACCCCGGTGACGCGGCCGGCGGTGCGCTCGATGGTCTCGGCGAGGTCCTCGCCGTACACCGCGGCGTGGCCCAGATCGAGGTTCACCCCGAGCGCGTCGCGGTCGACCGTCTCGATCAGTTCGAGCACCTCGTCGGTGCACTCGATCAGGAGTTCGGGCTCGAACTCGATGCCGACCTCGACGCCGCGAGGCTCGGCGTAGTCGAGGATCTCGTCGAGCGACGCTTCGAGGTGCTCGCGGGCGCGCTCGGGCGGGTTTCCGGGCAACGGCCGCCCGGTCGCGACGCAGACCGCCGGCGATCCGACCGCGTCGGCGAGGTCGATCGCGCGCTTGGTGTACTCGACCCGCCACGACCGGCGGTCGTCGTCGGCGGTGATGAGGCTCGGCTCGAAGAACGCCGACGGCGGGGCGTCGTCGTAGTACCCCATCGCGGTGTTTGCGTTGACGTTCGACACCGCGAGGTCGGTCGCATCGAGCGCCGCCGTCAGGGCTCGGCGGTCCTCGTCGCCGAACTCGGGGAAGTACGCGTGGGGGGCGTCGCCGAGCAGTTCGACGCCGGCGTAGCCGTGGTCGGCGATCCGGTCGACGGCCTCGGAAAGCGAGTGGTTCGTGTAGGCGTTCGTCGAGAACGCGAGGTCGGCCATAGCCCACCCACGACGGCCTCGGACAAACCAGTTGTCACGGGCTCGGCGCCGAGCAGGCGGCCGACGGGCTCGGCGGGCTCACCGGAGGTCCCGCACGTCGTAGACGCCCGCGATCGGCGTCGCCTCGACGGTCGCGGTCACCTCCTCGCCCTCCTCGGGGTCGGCGTCGGCCACGAGCGTCACGGGTTCGATCGGGTCCCGGAGCAGGAACGACCGGACGCGCTCGATCAGCGAGGGCGCACCGCCCTTTCGACAGACGAGCACGTACCGGGACTCGGCGAGCCGCCTGAGGTCGTCGTCGAGGTCGTACTCGTCGAGCTTCTCGGGCGGGACGACGTGGAGCACTTCGCCGGTGAGCGTCTCGGCCATACGGGTCGAAGGGGCTCGACGGAGATGTGGGTTACTGGTCGGTCGCCTCGCGGCGGTGGACGGTCATCGGGATCTCGTGTTTCGGCCGGGCGGTGACCGTCGCCATCAGGTCGAGGTCGGTCCCGGGGACGAGTTCGAGGTGATACCGCTGGTAGACGGTCGCGAGCAGGAGTCGGGCCTCCAGGAGCGCGAACCGATCGCCGATACACCGTCGCGGGCCGGCCGCGAACGGGAAGTACGCAAGTTTCGGGAGCGACTCCTCGAAGCCGTCGGTCCACCGGTCGGGGTCGAACGCGAGCGGATCGTCGTACCACCGTGGGTCGCGGTGGACGACCCACTGGTGCATCCGAACGGTCGCGCCCGTCGGAATCTCGTAGCCGCCGATCACGTCGGGCTTGACCGGCTCGCGAACGATGCCCGGCACCGGCGGGTAGAGACGCATCGACTCCTTGACGACCCGCTCGGTGTAGGTCAGCTCCGACAGGTCGGCCATCGTCGGCGTCCGGCCGTCGAGCACCGAGTCGAGCTCCGCGACCAACTGGCGCTCTACCTCGGGGTGCTGGGACAGGGCGTACATCGTGAGCGTCAGCGAGAGCGCGGTCGTCTCGTGGCCGGCCAACAGTAGCGTCGTCACCTCGTCGCGGATCTGGTCGTCGGACATCGCGGTCCCGTCGTCGCCGGTCGCCGACAGCAGCATCGAGATGACGTCGTCCTCGCCGGGGTCCTCGCGGCGCTTGGCGATCATCTCGGTGACCACGCGGTCGAGGCGCTCGCGCGCGCGTCGAATCCGGCGACGCGACGGCGTCGGCACGCCCGGGGGCAACACGACGTTCGAGAGGCTCTCGGTCGCGACCATGAACTCCTCGAGCGCCGATCCGATGGTGTCGACGTGCTCGTCGATGTCGACGCCGAACAGCGCGCGGGCGACGATCCGGAGCGTGACCGACATCATGTCCTCGTGGACCGGGCGGGTCTCGCCGTCGGCCCAGTCGCCCAACAGCGCCTCGGTTTCGTCGGTCATCATCTCCGCGTAGTTCCGGATCCGGTCGGGGTGGAACGCGGGCTGGATCCGGTGGCGGTTGCGCCGCCAGACCTCCCCCTCGCTGTTCAGGATGCCGTTGCCGGTCACGGGCCCGAGCGTCCGCTGGAACTGCTCGCCTTTGACGTAGTTCTGATTGTTCTGGACCAGGACGCGCTCGATGTACTCGGGGTGGTTGAGCTGGTAGACCGGGCCGCCGGGGTCTTCCCAGTGGGCGATGTCGCCGTACTCTCTGGCGGTACGGGTCATGAAGTCGTACGGGTCCCGGACGTAGGCCAGTTGGTTGCCGACCAGCGGGAGGCCGTCGGGGCCGGGCGGCGTCTCGCCGGGGGCGCGAGTCGTGTCGTCGCTCATTGGTCTCGAATACCGGCCGGAGACACCTACGTGTGTATCCGAGCATCCTAGGTGTCTTTTTACGGGGCGGGGCCGTATCGTCCCGCGATGCGCTACGCGACCGTGACGCTGACGTGGACCGACCTGTCGGTCCTCCCGCTCGACGACGCGTTCGCATCGTCCGACGCGATGTCGGTCGAGGCGATCCGGTACGTGAGCCCGATCCGCGACGAGGCGTACGCCGAACTGCTGGAGCTCCGAGGCGATCTCGAGGAGGCGCGGCGACTGCTCGCCGACGACGAGGACGCCATCGCGTACGACGTGGCCGGCGACGGCGAGCGGGGCGTGGCGTACGTCCAGTGTCGGACCGCGGCGGTCGCCGGGGAGTTGCTCTCGATCCTCCACGAGCACGAGATCGTCGTCGACTGGCCGCTGTCGGTGATCGACCCGCCGAGCGGTCGGGGGTTCGAGCTCACCGTCATCGGGACCAGCCGGGCGATCCAGCGGGCGGCCGCCGACCTCCCCGAGGGGTTCCGACTCGACCTCGAGCGCACGGGCGAGTACGACCCCGGTACCGGCCGGCTGTCGTCGGTCCTGACCGACCGACAGCTCGAACTGTTCGAGCTCGCTGTCGCCGAGGGGTACTACGAGGTGCCCCGGGAGACGACCCACCGCGAGCTCGCGGCCGACCTCGATCTCTCGCCCGCGACGGTGAGCGAACACCTCCAGCGGGTCGAATCGAAGCTGGTCTCGACGTACGTCGACGGGCCGTAACCCCGGCCGTCGGCTCCGGTCGCGCCGGCCGACCACCGACCGTCGGTCGGGGTCGCCCGTCGGCGTGCGAACGCTAAAGAGAGCCGGTTCCGTTGTCCGGCGTATGACGGTAGCTCGAACGGTCGAACTCGAAGGCCACATCATCGACTCGGGGACGATGCAACAGTGCTTCGGCGCGGTGATGGACCTCGGGGGCGACTTCGACGTCGAGGTGTTCGACGTGGGCAAGCACAAGGAGGCCGAGTCGTTCTGTCGGATGACGGTGAAAGCCGACGACGAGCAGACCCTTCGGGAGATCCTCCACGAACTCCACCAGCACGGCGCCCACCTCGCCGAGCCCCCGGACGCGACTTTAGAGCCGGCCCCGGCCGACCGGGTCGTCCCGCACGGCTTTTACTCGACGACGAACCACCCCACGCAGGTTCGCTACGAGGGCGAGTGGCTCGACGTCGAGAACATCGAGATGGACTGTGCGGTCGTGGTCGATCCCGACGCCGACGGCGGCCCGCGGGCGTACACCAAAGTCCTCAACGCCATCGAGGAGGGCGACCTCGTCGCCACCGACGAGGCCGGCGTCCGGGTCGACCCGCCCGAGCGACCCCGGGGGTCTGGCGGCCCGTTCGGCTTCATGCAGGGCGGGGTGTCGGCCGAGCGGCCCTCCGGGTCGCTGATCCGGGAGGTCGCGGAGGCACTCGAGGAGACGAAAGCCGAGGGCGGGTCGGTGCTCGCGGTCGTCGGGCCCGCGCTCATCCACTCCGGGGCGGGCGACGCGCTCGCGCGGCTGGTCCGGGAGGGGTACGTCGACGCGCTGTCGGCCGGAAACGGCTTCGCGGTCCACGACCTCGAACGGGGTCAGTACGGCACCTCGCTCGGGATGGACGTCGAGACCCTCGAGAGCCCGCGGAAGGGCCACAAACACCACATCTACACGATCAGCGAGATCATCCGGGCGGGCGGGATCGAGCCGGCGGTCCAAGAGGGCATCGTCGAGGACGGCGTGATGTACGAGTGCGTCGACAACGACGTGCCCTACGTGCTGGCGGGATCGATCCGCGACGACGGCCCGCTTCCGGACACCATCACCGACGCGGTCGAGGCCCAGAACGCGATCCGCGAGCAGGCCCACGAGGCCGACATGGTGTTGATGCTGTCGACGCTGCTGCACTCGGTCGCGGTCGGCAACTGCCTGCCGTCGACCACCCGGGTCGTCTGCGTCGACATCAACCCCGCGACGGTCACCCAACTGCTGGACCGCGGGAGCGCACAGGCCATCGGGATGGTGACCGACGTGGGCACCTTCGTCCCGGCGCTCGCCGAGAACATCCTCGACGAGTGAACCCGCCGGCCCCGCGACTCGCGGATCGCCGCGACCCGCCGATTTAACCGCTCGGTCCTCCAACGCCCGCCCATGGAGGCCGCAGTCCTCGACGCGTACGGCGAACCGCTCGACATCCGCGAGGTACCCGACCCCGAGCCCGACCCCCGCGGGGTCGTGATCGAGACCGAGGCCTGCGGGATCTGTCGGAGCGACTGGCACGCCTGGCAGGGCCACGGCGAGTGGGCCGACGATCGGGTGCCGATCGGCCAGATCCTCGGCCACGAGCCCGCCGGTACGGTGCTCGCGGTCGGCGATCGGGTCGAGCGCATCGGCGTGGGCGATCGGATCGCCGTCCCGTTCAACCTCGGGCGCGGCGACTGTGCGCACTGCCGGAACGGCCACGGCAACGTCTGTTCGGACGGGCTGGCGCTGGGGTTCGAGGCCGACGCGCCGGGGGCGTTCGCCGAGCGTGTCGCCGTCCCGTACGCCGACTACAACGCGGTCCACCTCCCCGAGGGGGTCTCGCCCGCCGAGATGGCGAGCCTCGGCTGTCGGTTCGCGACCGCCTACCACGGGCTGGCCCACCGGGTCGACGTGGAGGCCGGCGACTGGGTCGCGGTCCACGGCTGTGGCGGGGTCGGCCTCTCGGCGGTCCACGTCGCGGACGCGCTCGGCGCGAACGTGATCGCGGTCGACCTCGACGACCAGAAACTGGCGAAAGCGACCGATCTCGGGGCCGACGAGACCGTGAACGCCCGCGAAGAAGCCGACGGCGGCGTTCCCGAGGCGATCCGCGGGCTCACGGACGGGGGCGCCCACGTCTCGGTCGACGCGCTCGGGGTCGCCGAGACCTGCCGCAACTCGGTCGCGTGTCTCCGCAAGCGCGGGCGCCATCTCCAACTCGGGCTGACCACCGACGAGGAGCGCGGGGCGGTCTCGCTCCCGACCGACGCGATGACGATGCGCGAGATCACGTTCCTCGGCTCGCGCGGGATGCCCCCGACCCGGTACGACGAGCTCCTCCGGATGATGGATCGCGGGACGGTCTCGCCCGCCGAACTGGTGACCGCGGAGGTGTCGCTCGGCGACGTTCCGGACCGCCTCGCGGCCATGAGCGACTACGGCACCGTCGGCATCGAGGTCGTGACGGAGTTCTGAACCGCGTTTGCGCAGACGCAAACGCGCCCGAGGCGACGTGCTAAAACTTAACACCCCCGCCCGAGCAGTTGGGTCCAGCAATGGAATCGGACCGACGACTCGACCGCGCGCTGACGCGGTGTGAGATACACCGGGCGCCAGACCCCCGGCTCACGGCGTTCGACGTCGCCGCCGAGCGCGGGCGGGACGCGGTCGTCCTCTCGGGGAGCGTGCTGACAGACCACCTGAAGACCCGCGCGATCGAGGCCGTCGCCGCGACCGCCGACCGCCCGGTCGCGGCGACCGATCTGACCGTACTCGAAGCCGAGGCCGCGGCCCGGACCGTCACCGCGCCGGTGGTGTCGGTCCGCGCCGACCCCGACCGCGACGCCGAGCAGGTGACACAGGCGCTGTACGGCGCGTCGATCACCGCCTACGACTCCGAGACCGACGCCGACGGGGTCGAGTGGCGGCGGGTCCGGTCCCCCGACGGGTACGTCGGCTGGATCGAGCGGGCCCACCTCGGCGTGGGGGCCGAGATCGACGCCGACGCCGCGGTCGGGGCCGGCCGACTCGACGTGGCGACCGACCCCGGAACCCTGTACGGTGGCACCGAGTGCGAGGTGCTCGACCGCGGCGAGCGCGTCCGGGTGCGATTTCGCACCGGCGCCGAGAACGACCTCCCCGCGGACGCGCTCGAACCGCTCCCCGACGCGCCGGCCGAGTCGGTCGGCGAGGCCGCGGTCGAGACCGCCCGAGCGTATCTGGGCACCGAGTACGTCTGGGGCGGGCTGACCGTCGAGGGAATCGACTGCTCGGGGCTGACGTGGATCGCGTACCGCCGGAACGGGGTGGCGCTCCCGCGGGACGCCGACCTCCAGCGCCGGGTGGGCCAGCGCGTCGAACGCGAGGCGCTCGCGCCGGGCGACCTCCTCTTTTTTCCGGGTCACGTCGCGCTCGGCCTCGGCGGCGACCGCTTCGTCCACGCCGACGGCGACGCGAGCGAGGTGGTCGTCGACAGCCTCGATCCCGACGACGACCGGTACAACGAGGCCCGCGCCGAGTCGTTCGAGTTCGCGACCCGGCCCGCGTGAGTCGGGATACGTCGGCGGTAACTCGGTTCAGTCGGATTCAGCCGAGTTGCGCGGCGGATAAGCGACGTATACCTTTGTCCGAGCGCGTTCCAGTCGTCGGTATGGGGAATCGAGAGACACGACGCGCGTTCTTGGGTCGGAGTGCGGCGGCGGCCGGGATCGCGGTCGCGCCGGTCGGAACGATCGCGGCGACGACCGACCAGTCGAACCGGCTCCGGATCGAGAGCGAGGGCGGCGGCGTCGCCGCCTACGAGTTCACGGTGAGCGGATCGGTCCGACAGGAGGACGGCGGCGATCGAGCCACCGGGGGCCGCGCGTACGGCCACGTCGGTCCCGACCGCGGGGTCGACGCGTTCGCCTACTCGGGCGAGATCACCGGGCTGTCGGTGGCGGGCCCGGCGCGAGTCCGCCGGGACGGTTACCGGCTCCGCCCGGCGACGTACCCCGCGCCCGAAGGAGTGGCGGCCACCCGGGACTTCCCGGCTCACGCCGGGACGAGCCGGCTCGAAATCGAGAGCGAGGGCGGGGGCGTCGCCGCCTACGAGATCGAGGCCGGCCGGTCGGTGCGCCAGCTCGACGACGGCGACCGCGTGGCTGGCGATCGGGCCGCCGGCCACGTCGGCCCCGATCGGGGCGCCGACGCGTTCGAGCTCGCGGGGGGCGTGACCCGGTTCAGGCTCGCGGGCCCGGCGTCGGTGCGCCTCGACGGCGAGGCGGTGGTCGCGGGCGGCGGCGCTCGCGAGGTCGTCCGGGCCAGCCCTCGGTCGGAGATCACCGCGGCGCCCGGGACGACCGTCGTGTTTCAGGCGCTCGCGCGGGGGTTTCGCGGGGACCGACCGATCGGAGCGTGGTACGTCGACGGCCGGCGTCGCTACGGACCGGACGCGTTTTACACCCACCTCAACACCGACGGTCGCCACACCTTCACCCGGACGTTCGAGTCGACCGGCACCCACCGGGTCCGGGCCGACCTCTACGACGGGGACGCGCGTCCGGACGACGGCGACTCACCGATCGGCACCGCGAGATGGACGGTCGAGGTCTCGCCCGACGGGAACCGAGCGCCGACCGTCGAGCGCGTGCGCCCCGCGACCGACGCGATCACCACCGCTCGCGACGCCGTCGATCCGCGGACCTTCGCGGTCAGGGCGACCGATCCCGACGGCGCGCTCGACCGGGTCGTCTGGTGGATCAGTCAGGGCGACTCGGTGGCGGCGGTCTCGCCGGTCGACGGGCCCGCCGCGCGAGCGAGCGCGGTCCACGACCCCGATCCCGGTCTCCCGTTCGGCGCGCGGGCGATCGACGAGGCGGGCGCGCTCTCCGCGCTGGCGTTCTGGACCGTCGACCGTGCGTAAGCGTTTGCGTTTGCGTTAACGTTACGTCTTCGACCCCCAGTCGGAGATCCCGAGCACCGAGTCACAGTCCGGGCAGGTCCAGACCTTCGGCGAGCTCGCGGCCACGCCGCTCTCCAGTCGCTCGGCCCAGTCGGTGATGTCGGACTCGCAGTGAGGGCACTGTGCCATGGGCGTCGATACCACGGGCCGAGAATTGAACGTTACGGCGGCGACTCAGACGTCGCCGGCGACGATGTCGGCGACGCGCTGGCGGTCGAACAGGTCCGCCTCGACGCCGTAGACCTGTTGGGCGGCGCGCTCGGTGAGGACGAGGTTCGTGATCGGCCCCTGATACAGCGGGCCGCCCCGGTAGACGTCGCCGTTCTGGACCGCGCTCAGACTGCTCGCGACGTCGTGGTCCGCCATGAACGAGACGACCGTGTCCCGGAACTCCGCGGCGGTTTTGGTCTCGTGGCCCCGGAGGAGCAACACGTCCGGGTCGATTTCGAGCAGGGTCTCGTAGTCGATCTCGCCGCGGTTGTCGTGGAAGTCCTCGACGTCGGTCTCCGCGAGCGCGTCCCGGACCCCGAGGTCGCGCCACTGCTTGAAGCTTGTCCCCTCGCTCACGACGTACGGCAGGAACGTCTCCGGTTCGTCGGCGCCCGCCCAGGCGATCGCGACCGCGGGGCGCTCGCCCTCCGGCGGGACGATTTCGGAGACCGACGACTGGAACTCCTCGTGGAGCGCGCTAAACGCCTCGTAGCGGTCGGTGCGTTGGAACGCCCGCGCGAGCTTCTCGAACGCCTCGTAGAGGTCGTAATACCGGTAGTCCTCGTGCCAGCCGTACCCCTGCGAGAAGATGCTGTTGCCGAAGAACGGACCGACCCGGTCGCGGATCTCGTCGATATCGGCCTGCTTCCAGCCGCCGAACCGGTTCATCAGGAAGTTGGGGTCGATGACGTGGACGTCGGCGTCGAGGTCGTAGAACAACTCCTTGCTCACCCCGTCCTGCGAGAGGTCGACCATGTCGCTCTTGTCGACCGAGACGCCGTCGATGGCGTCGTAGTACTGGGTGTGATACCGGCTCGTCAGCCAGACCGCCTTCGGCGGTTCGACGCCGAGCGCCGCGCCCATGTCGGCCCAGCTCCCGTTGTTCGCGACCCACGTCTCGGGCACCGACTCGAAGGTCACGTCGCCGACCGGAGCCATCGAGACCGTGTACGAGGAGTCTTCGGTGGTCGTCTCCTCGTCGGTCGTCTCGTCGGTTTCCGGTCGGGTCGTGGCGGCCTCGGTCGTCGCCGTCGTCTCGGTCGTGGTCGTCCGGTCCCCGGAGTCGCTCGCGCCGGTACAGCCCGCGATGGCGGCTGTCGCGGCGGTTCCGCCCGCGATCAGGAATCGGCGGCGCGTCGGGCTCTCGGCGTCGTTGTCGTCTGCCATAATTTTTAGGCCAGCCTAAAAGTTGAAAGCGGTTTCGGTTTAGGCCGGCCTAAAACATGCGTCGATCCAAACGACCCGACCGCTACTCGTCGTCGAGCGCCCGCTTCGGGAGGATGGTCACGCCCGAGTCTTTGGTGACCGCGGCGTCGACCGCGAACACGTCCGCGAGCAGTTTCTCGGTCACCACGTCCTCGGGCGGCCCCCAGTCGTACACCCCGCCGTCGTCGAGCGCGACGAGGTAGTCGGCGAACCGAGCGGCCTGCGAGAGGTCGTGAAGGACGACCGCGACCGTGACTCCCTCCTCCTCGTTGAGCCGACGGACCGTCTCTAACACCCTGAGCTGGTGGTGGAGGTCGAGGAACGTCGTCGGTTCGTCGAGAAACAGCACCTCGGTGTCCTGAGCCAGCACCATCGCGATCCACGCCAGTTGCTTCTGGCCGCCGCTGAGCGAGCCCACCTGCTGGTCGCGGAGGTGGTCGACGCCCGCGAGGTCGATGGCGCGCTCGACCGCCGCCCGGTCGGCGTCCGTGACCGACTCGAAGAACCCCCTGTGGGGGTAGCGACCGTGGTACACCAGCTCCTCGACGGTGATGCCGCCGGGCGAGTCGTTCTCCTGTGACAGGTGGCCGAGCTCGCGGGCGAGCTCTTTCTGGCCGAACTCTCCGATCTCCCGGCCGTTGAGCGCGACCACGCCCGCGTCGGGTTCGAGGTGGTCCGAGAGCGCCTTCAACAGCGTCGACTTTCCGGAGCCGTTCGGCCCGACGAGCGCGGTGATCTCGCCCTCCGGGACGTCGATCCGCGCACACTCCACGACCGGCTCGTCGGTCGTGGGGTAGCCGATCCGGAGGTCCTCGCCCAGGACCGCGCTGTGCAACTCCGCCGTGTCGTCGGCGCCGGTCCCGTCGCGGGGGATCGTCGCGTCGATACCCCGGTCGCCGGCCGCCGCGCGTTCTGCGTCGTTCGTCATAGCTCCCTCCGTGAGTCGGCTCGGACGCTCGCCGGACGTGTCGCTCGCATCCGTTATTAGGTACGCCTAAAACAACAGATATGGATTTCGGTTTGGTCACGTTCCGACCGCTCGCGCTCGGGGCGCCGACGCCCGCCGGGGACAAGCCTATGGGCCGACTGTGAGTATCCCGCGCGTATGGCCGGGTTGTTACCCTCCAGTTCGGACGCCGAGGCCGACGACGGCGATCCGCGCGTCATCGGCGTCGACAGCGAGGAGGCCGACGTCCTCCTCGGCGCCCTCCAGTCCGAGACCGCCCGAGACGTCCTCGCGGCGCTGTACGACGAACCCCGGACGCCCTCGGCCCTCGCCGAGGCCGCCGACACCTCGATCCAGAACGTCCGATACCACCTCCGAAAACTCGAAGACGCCGACCTCGTCGAGGTCGTCGACACGATCTACTCGGAGAAGGGTCGCGAGATGAGCGTGTACGCTCCGGCGGCCGCGCCGCTCGTGGTGTTCGCCGGGAGCGACGAGGACGCTCCCGGCGTCGAGTCGGCGCTCTCGCGACTGCTCGGAGCACTCGGGATTCTCGGGCTGGCGAGCCTCCTCGTCCAAGGGACCGTCGGCGGCGGCCTCGTCCCGCGACTCGGTTCCGGCTCCGGAGGCGACGCCGGGGCCGCGCCGACCGCCGCCGAGAACGCCACGGCGGGCGGCGACGCCGACTACCGCTCCGAGACCGTCACCGAGAGCGCCGAGGCGACGCCGGCCCCCGAGTCCACCGCCCACGACGGGACCGTCGCCGAGGAGTCGGTCCGGACGGTCGCCGAGGCGACAGAGTCGGCCGACGGCGCTGGTACAGTGGCCGACACCGTCGCCCAGTCGACGACGACGGCCGTCGAGGCCGCCGGTAGCGCGGCGGGCGGACCGCCGCCGGGGCTCGTGTTCTTCGTCGGCGGCGCGGTCGCGCTCGCCGCCCTCGGGGCGGCATGGTACGTGCGAACGCGGTGACGCCGGAGCGCCGCCACCGCCGCCAGCGGCGGGGAACGCCCCGAATCGGTGGGGCTTATGTATTATGGGGTGGAAGTGAGCGTATGCAACAACTACTCGAGAGCAGGGAGACCGCCGCCGACGTGGACCTCTCGCGAGACGCCGACAACTTCGACTCGCGACTGTTCTGTGGCAAGTGCGGCGAGCGGTTTCAGGCCTCCGAGGCGACCGACGACGGCTGGTACTACCGCTGTCCGAGCGCCGACTGCGACGCGGAGGGCATCCACGAGGAGCTCTACCCGGTAAAAGACGTGCTCCCGTCCTCGACGTAGGCCGACCCCTCACGATTGCCGAACGACCGCCGCTGGACGCCGATTCGGAGTCGTCGGGACGGCGACGCCGATCAGTTTCCCCGACGGACGAGCCGATTTCGGCCGGCGTCAGGCGTTTATACGACCGCCGCCTACGCCGGGTACATGATGGCGACCACCCACGCGCTGGTCGGGGTCGCGCTCGCGACCGCGGTCGCGCGCGTCGCCCCCGAGTTCACCGTCGTCGCGATCGCGGGCGCAGTCCTCGGGAGCGTGTTCCCCGACTTCGACCTCTACGCCGACCACCGAAAGCGCCTCCACTTCCCGGTGTACTACTCGATTCTCGCGGTTCCCCTGATCGGGATCGCGCTCGCGGCCCCCGGGCCCGCGAGCGTCGCGGCCGCGCTGTTCGTCGTCGGCGCGGCGCTCCACTCGCTGATGGACGCGCTCGGCGGCGGGCTCGAACTCGAACCGTGGCGCGGGACCTCCGAGCGCGCGGTGTACGACCACTTCCGGGGGCGGTGGGTCCCGCCGCGACGCTGGATTCGCTACGACGGCGCGCCCGAGGACGCCGCGTTCGCGGCCCTGCTCGGGCTCCCGGCACTCGCGGTCCACGAGAGCCCCGTCCGGGAGTTCGTCGCCGGGGCGGTGGCGATCTCGGCGAGCTACGCGCTGGTCCGCAAGCCGCTGGCGCGGGTGTGGCGCCGGACGGTCGCGCTGGTCCCGGACGCGGCCCGGCCGTACGTCCCGGCGCGGTTCACGGAGGCCACAGAAGCCGAGCCCGATCGCGACGGGGAGGTCGCGAGTGCCGACTGACCGGCCGGCCGGTTCGGAGAGATTTATAAGGGACGACCGATCCATCACACCCATGCGACTGGAGAACTCCTTCATCCCCGCTCGCGGGGTGGGCGAGAAGACCGAGCGGACGCTCTGGCAACAGGGAGTCACCCACTGGGACGAGTTCGAGGACGGACTCCTCGGGCCCAAGACCTCCGAGAACGTCCGAACGTTCATCGCCGACGCCCGCGACCACCTCGACGACCCCGACGCCTCGTTTTTCGCCGACTTCCTGCCCAGCGGGAGCCTCTGGCGGGCCTACGACAACTTCGCGGCCGACGCCTGCTTTTTCGACATCGAGACCACCGGCCTCGACAGCGGTCGCCACGAGGTGACGACGGTGAGCCTCCACCGCGCCGGCGACACCCGGACGTACGTGCAGGGCGAGGACCTCACCGCCGAGCGACTCCGCGAGGAGTTCGCCGAGTCGAGCATGCTCGTTTCGTTCAACGGCAAGCGCTTCGACCAGCCGTTCCTCGAGGACAACTTCGATCTCGACGTGACCACGCCCCACCTCGATCTGCTGTACCTCTGCAAGCAGGTCGGCCTCTCGGGCGGGCTCAAGGCCGTCGAGAGCGATCTGGGCATCGAGCGCGACGACGAGGACGTCGACGGCCGGGAGGCGGTCCGGCTCTGGCACCGCTACGACCGCGAGGAAGACGACGCCGCGCTCGACCGCCTCGTCCGGTACAACCGCGAGGACGCCGAGAACCTCCGAACGCTACTGGAGACGGTCCACGGCCGCCTCCGGTCGGACGTCTTCGAGCCCCACGTCTGAGCGACTACCGTCGCGGTCGCCCGCTCATCGCGGGCCGGACGCGTCTGGGTCCGCGACGCTGGACTCGCTGTCCTCGTCGGGCAGGCGCGATACACGGATGTGCGGGAGCGATCCGAACAGTCGCTCGACTCGCCGGTCGTCTCGACCCGAGTCCGATTCTGCGGGCATACCGATTCAGACGGCCTGCGGGGGCTTCAATCCACCTTACGGGTGGTCCGTACCGCCGGGGAGCACTCCGGAGCGCTATTGAGACGTCGCCTTCAGACCCGCTTCCCGCACCGATCGGCGGCGTCCGAGGAGCGTCGACGGCCGCTACTCGGACCGGAACGTCGAATTAGCGTCGGGTTCCGGGACCGTGGCTCAGTTCGACACTCGACGCCGGCCGTACTCCTCGCGGAGGTGGTCGAACACGTCGGCGACGACGCCGTCGTCGAACGTCCAGAACCCGCAGAAGACGTTCGGTTCGCGCTCGTCGGCGACCAGCGCGCAGTCGCCGTCGGGCTCGGGCGACTCGAACGCCACGAACCACGCGTCCCGGATCTCGGCGTCGTCGCTGGCGTGGACGGTGATCGAGTCGTTCGCCGGCGGCTCCCAGTCGGGTTCGCCGTAGACGTGGACGTCGACCCCGCGGTCCGCGATCCGGGTGTAGAGGTCCCACTGCTCGGCCAGCAGCGAGAGGCGCTGGAACCCCGAGTGGAGTTCGCCGCCCCGGGCGTACCACGATCGCTCTTCGACCTCGCGAGACGCGAGGATCATCTGGCGCTTGCCGTACGCCGTGAACGTCTTGTCGTCGACCGCGCCGATCAGGTCGGGGTAGGCGAGTTCGTCGAAGCCGGCCGCGTCGAGCACTCCCGAATCGAGCGTGACCGCCGCCCGAAGCTCCTCTACGTCCGCGGCCGCCAGAAACTCCCCCTCGTCGTGGAGCACCGCGAAGCCCTCGGGTCCGTCCGCGGTCTCGGCCTCCTCGACGGTCACGTTCTGGACCTCGAAGTAGTCGGCGATCTGTGAGACCGCGTTCGGATCGCTCGGATCGTAGACGGTAAGCGTCTGCGAGCTCCCGGTTACGTCGTCGACGATTGTAGAAATCGTCATATCACTTTGTCCGAGGAATGCGACTGGTTCACAATAAAGGTACGACATAGAATCAGCCGCAACTCCGACGAACGATAGGGGTGGCGCCGACCGGGACCGCGGTAGGCAAGCGACAGGTATTCAACGACGCCGTCCAAGACTCAACTATGACAACAGGGGTCGTCGTCCTCAACTTCGGAGAGCCGTCCGAACCGACCCGAGAGAACGTCGTCGCGTACCTCGAACGCATCTTTCTGAACAACGCCTCGCTCGAAGAGGCCGACACCGAGGAGGAGGCCCGCGAGCGGGCCCGCCAGCTCGCCGAGCGCCGCGCCGCCGGGCTCATCGAGGAGTACGAGGAGATCGGCGGGTCGCCGCTGAACCCGCAGGCCGAGGCCCAAGCCGACGCGCTGGCCGCCGAGCTCGACGACCGGGGCTACGACGTCGAGACGTACATCGGAATGCAGTTCACCGAACCGTTCATCGACGACGCGGTGGCGGCCGCCCGCGAGGACGGGGTCGACCAGCTGGTCGGGCTCCCGGTCTACCCCCTCTGTGGGGCCTCGACGACCGTCGCGGCGCTCGAAGAACTCACCGGCGCGGTCGACGAGCGCGACTGGGACGTCGACGTCGCCGAGATCACGGGCTGGCACCGCCACCCGCTGTACAAC
Source organism: Halorussus marinus (assembly GCF_004765795.1). Classification (GTDB taxonomy): domain Archaea; phylum Halobacteriota; class Halobacteria; order Halobacteriales; family Haladaptataceae; genus Halorussus; species Halorussus marinus. Next base: position 56,969 of record NZ_SBIV01000005.1, on the reverse strand, counting down.
GAGATCCGGGCCGACAACGTCCGGCGGTTCGCCGACGCCCACGGGCTGGATCTGACCGACGAGGACACCGAGTTGCTCTACTCGGCCCACGGCACCCCGCGTCACTACCTCGACGAGGGGAGCCGGTACGACACCTACGTCGAGGAGTTCTGCGAGGTGATCGCCCGCAAGCTCGGGGTCGACTCGTACACCCTCGGGTTCCAGAACCACGAGAACCGCGACATCCCGTGGACCGAGCCCGACGTCGAGGACGCCATCGAGACCGTCGAGGCCGACCGCGTGGTGGTCGAGCCGATCAGCTTCATGCACGAGCAAAGCGAGACCCTCTCGGAGCTCGACGACGAGCTCGCCGAGGAGGCCGCCGAGCTCGGGCTGGACTTCTATCGGGTCCCGGTCCCCCACGACGACGATCGGTTCGGCGAGGTCCTGGGCGACATCGTCGAGCCGTTCGTCGGCGAGTTCGACCCCGGCTACTACCAGTTCCGGCAGTGTCAGTGCGCCGACTCGCCGAACGCGATGTGTCTGAACGCGCCCCGATGAGCGCCGGCGGCGGGTCGGAGCCGTCGGTCGGCGTCGTCGGCGGCGGCATCACGGGATTGGCGCTCGCCCACTACCTCGACCGCGAGGGCGTCGAGGCCGTCGTCTTCGAGGCCGCGCCCGACCCCGGCGGCGCGATCCGGAGCGAGCGCGTCGACGGCCGCGTGATCGAGTGGGGGCCACAGCGAATCCGGCGGACCGACCGGATCGACGACCTGATCGAGGCCCTCGGACTCGACGACGAGGTCCGGACCGCCGACCCCGACCTGCCGGTCTGCGTCTACGCCGACGGCGACCTCCACGCCGCGCCGTTCTCGATGGCGGCGTTCGGCGAGACCGACCTGCTGTCGGCCGAGGCAAAGCGCGAGGTGCTCGCCGAGCCGTTCACCGACCCCGGCGACCCCGAGGAGTCGGCGGGCGAACTGTTCGTCCGGAAGTTCGGCGCCGAGACCTACCGGAACCTGCTCGGACCGCTGTTCGGCGGCATCTACGGCTCGGACCCCGACGCGATGCCGGCCCGGTACGCCCTCTCGGGACTGCTGAAGCTCGAAGCGCGCCACGACAGCCTGTTGAAGGCCGCGATCGCGCGCACGGCGGGCGGAAGAGCGACCCCGCCGGCGATCTCGTTCGACGACGGCCTCCAGCGGCTCCCCGAGGCGCTGGCGGCCGCCCACGACGAGGTCGTCCGGCTCGACACCCCGGTGACGGCCGTCCGAGAGACCGACGGCGGCCGATACGCCGTCGAGACGCCGGAGGGTACGACCGCGTTCGACGAGGTCGTGGTGACGACGCCCGCGGACCTGACCGCCGACCTCGTCGCCGACCTCGCGCCAGCGTCGGCCGACGCGCTCCGGGAACTCAGGTACAACCGCCTCGGGATGGTCGCGCTCGAAGCCGACCTCGCCGACGGCGACGTAGACCCCGACGCCCTGGGCTATCAGGTCGGCTTCGGCGAGGATCTCCGGACGCTGGGGGCCTCGTGGAACGCGAGCATGTTCGACCGCGAGGTCGTGACCGCCTTCCTCGGCGGGATGCACGACCCAGAGATCCTCGACGAGAGCGACGAGACGCTCGGCGAGATCGCGGCCGCCGAGTTCGAGCAGGTGACGGGCGCGCCGACCGAGGTCGTCGAAGTCCACCGCCACCGGCGCGGGTTCCCGGCCTACGACGACTCGTGGACCGCGCTCGACCGGGTCGAACTCCCCGAGGGCGTCCGGCTCGCGACCAACTACACCGACCGGATGGGCGTGCCGAGCAGGGTCCGAGAGGCCGCCTCGCTGGCCGCCGAACTCGCCGGAGAGTGAGCTGCGCCCTTACTCGGGGCCCGCGTCGAGCGCGTCGGCGACCAGCCGTGACTCCGCCTTCCGAAGGTGCTCGGCGACCGTGCTCGGCGCGAGGTCGAGTTCGGCGGCGACCTCGTCTTGGGTTGCTCCCCGCGGGTTGTCGTAGTAACCGAGGGCCGAGGCGGCCTCCAGGACCTCGTGCTGGCGATCGGTGAGGTGCCGACTCGGCTCGCCGCCGGTCCATCCGTCGCCGACGGTCGCCACCGTCACTTCCGCGAGGTCGCTTGCGCGCTCCACCGCGGAGCGGAGGTCGTCGCTCGCGCCGACGAGCGTGAGTTCGACCCGGCCGTCGGGACGGTAGCGAATCGGGAGCGTGGCGACCAGCGTTCCGGCGGTAAACAGCTCCGCGAACTTCCGCTGGTCGTCCCGTCCGTCCTCCCGAACGTAGACGTACGTCGCGTCCGCTTCGACCGTCGTCACGTCGAACGACCGAACCCTCTCGCAGTCGGCGAGGGCGGCCCGGACCGCGGCCTCCCCGCCCGCGATCGAGAACAACTCCGTGGGATCGTCGGGGTCGATGCCGCCCGAGAGCAGTGTCGCCACGCCGAGCCCGTCGGTCGATTGGACCGCGCCGTGGACCGGGCTGGTCGCCGAACGCGGCGGGCGGACGCGGAGTCGAGCGCGTTTCATCGGGCAACCCATCGTTGGATGTATATAAATAACCGGCTATACTCGGCAGCACGCCCTCCCACCGGACGCGATTACGTCCGCGTATGAGCGAGTCACGAGACGCCCCTCCCGGTCTCCCGGTGATCGGTCACGCCTACGACTACGCTCGCGACCCCCTCGGGTTCGTGGAGCGAACCGTCGCCGAGTACGGCGGCGCCGTTCGCCTGTCGGCGATAAAGCGGGACGCGGTGTTGCTCGCCGATCCCGCGGCGATCGAGCGCGTTCTCGCGAGCAACGCCGACAACTACCGCAAGGGCGAGTTCCAGAAGCGGGAACTGGAGGGACTGCTCGGGGACGGCCTGCTGATCAGCGAGGGCGAGCAGTGGAGCCGCCAGCGCGACCGAATTCAGCCCGCGTTCTATCCGGGTCGGATCGCGAGCTACGCCGAGACGATGGTCGAGTGCACCTCTCGTCACCTCGACCGATGGGCCGATCGCGGCTCGATCGACGCGACCGAGGCGCTGCCCGCCCTCACTCTCGACGTGCTCGGGCAGGTTCTGTTCGGCGCCGACCTGCGGGACGCCACTGAGGTCAGAGAGGCCGCGGCGGCCGTGACTGACCGGTTCGCGCCCGATTCGAGGACGCCGTTTTACGTCCCCGACTGGGTTCCGACGGCGCGGAACAGGCGCTACCGTAGGGCGGTCGCGCGCCTCGAATCGTTCGTCGCCGACCTCGCGGACTCCCGTCGGAGCGGCGAGGGGGACGACGACCTGCTCTCGACGCTCGTCGAGTCCGGCGCGGGCGACGAAGAGATCCGCGACCAGTTGATAACGTTCCTGCTCGCGGGCCACGAGACGACGGCGCTGGCGCTGACGTACGCGCTGTTCCTGCTCGGGACCCATCCCGACGAACAGGCCCGGGTCGCCGACGAGATCCGCGACCTCGACCGGCCACCCGCGCTCGGCGACGACCTGCCGCGGACCGATCGTGCGATTCGGGAGGCGATGCGGCTCTATCCGCCGGTCCCCGTGGTGATGCGGGAAGCGGTCGGCGACGACGCGGTCGCGGGGTGCGACGTGCCCGCGGGCGCGTTGGTCCTGTGCTCGCAGTGGGCGACCCACCGTCGACCGGCGTTCTACGACGACCCAGAGGCGTTCCGACCCGAGCGGTGGATCGACGACGAGCGGCCGGCGTACGCCTACTTCCCGTTCGGCGGCGGCCCGCGCCAGTGCATCGGCCGCCGGTTCGCACTGGTCGAGGCCCGCCTCGTGCTCGCGAGTGTGCTCCGGCGGTTCCGAGTCCGAACCGCGGCGCCCGCGGAACTGGATCTCGTGGCGTCGATGACGCTGGCCCCCGCCGACACCGTGGAACTCGAGCTCCGCGAGCGGGGGTAATTACCGCTCGACTTCCTTCGCGGTCTCGACGAACGCCGTCGCGTTCTCGACCGGCGTGTTCCGGTTGATGCCGTGGCCGAGGTTCAGGATGTGGCCCTCGGGGCCGGCCTTCTCGATGACTTGGCGGGTCTTCTCGCGGACGAACTGCTCGTCGCCGAGCAGATACGTCGGGTCGAGGTTCCCCTGGACGGGCACGTCGCCGAGTTCCGCGCGGGCGTCGGCCACGTCCACGGTCCAGTCGAGGCTCACCACGTCCGCGCCCGAGTCGGCGAGCAGATCGAGCTTGCCGCCGGGGTTCCGCGAGAAGACGATCGACGGCACGTCGACGGCCTCGAAGATGCGCCGGTGGAGCGGCTGGACGAACGCGGCGTAGTCGTCGGGGGTCAGCAGGCCGGCGTAGGTGTCGAACAGCTGGATCACGTCGGCGCCCGCCTCGACCTGAAACTCCAGATAGTCGACGACCACGTCGGCGAAGCGTTCGAGCAACTCGGCGAACGCGTCGGGGTGCTCGACCCGGAAGCGCCGGATCGGGAGCTGTTTCTTGCCGGCTGGCTCGCCGGCAACCGCGTACGCCGCGAGCGTGAACGGCCCGCCGGCGAAGCCGATGAGGCTCGTCCGGTCGCCGACGCTGTCATCGAGGCGTTCGAGGAGCGCGCCGACGTAGTCGAGTTCCTCGCGGACGTCGGCGTGACCCGCGGGCACGTCGTCGGGACCCTCGACGGGGTCGGCGATCACCGGGCCGACACCGCTCTCGATGCGGTAGTCGAGCCCGAGCGGTTCGAGGACGGTCAGGATGTCCGAGAACATCACCAGCCCGTCGGGCTCGAAGATCTCCCACGGGAGCAGGGTGATTCGCTCGGCCACCTCGGGGGTCGAGATGGCCTCCTTGAACGTGTAGTCGGCGCGAATCTCGCGGTACTCGGGGATGTACCGGCCGGCCTGTCGCATCAGCCACACCGGCGGGCGTTCGGTCCGCTCGCCGCGAGCGGCCCGGACCAGAAGGTCGTTCATGGTTCCGACGTTGGCTCGGCGGGGGCTAATGGCTTCTGCATTCGGCGCCAGACGACACGACCTCGCGGGGTCGACCCCGCCGAACGGCGCCGAGGGGCGCTCAGTCGGTCGTCTGGCTGTACGTCCGGACCCACTCTTCGAGCGTGATCCCCATCGCCGACTGGGTGATCGCGTTCGAACTCGCGGCGTTGGCGCTCTTGACCAGTTCGGCTTCGAGGGTGCGGTCGGGGACTTCCCCGAGGAAGTGTGGGATGGCACGCTGGACCGCGAGCGGACAGCCGACCTCGTGGGCCAGCGCGTACCCCGACAGCGAGTGGGGGATCTCCTCGCCGGCGTAGGTCGGGTCCGGCTCCCCGAGCGTCTCGTCGTCGACGTGGTCGACGTACTCGTAGCACTTGCCCACGTCGTGGAGCAGACAGGCCGCACGGATCACGTCGAGGTCGGGGTCCGCGCCGTGGAACTCCCGCTGTTCGGCGGCCGACGCGACCGCGATGCGGGTCACCCCGCGGACGTGCTCGACGTTCGAGACCTCCTGAATGTTCCACGCGTAGGGGACGTCGTGAACGTCGCGCCAGCCGCCGCGTTCGAGGCCGAGCGTCCACGCCTCGACGACTCGGTCGCGGAGCGCCGGATCGTCGATGTCGGCGAGCTCCGGGAGCGCGGAGCGGACCTGCGCGTCGTAGTCTGGCTCTGCCATGTGCCCGAGTCGTCGCGTCGGACCGTAAGCGTTGGCCCGGCCACAACCGTTTCCCGCGACCGCGCCGTCTCTCCGGTATGCGAACCGTGTTCCACCTCATCACCGGCGAGGAGGCCCAACAGCAGACCGCGCTCACCGTCGCGGAGAACCTCTCGAACGACGAAACCGTCGAGATGGACGACATCGCGGTGGTCGCGCAGGCGGAGGGCATCGAGCCGCTCACAGCGGGCGGGGACGGGAGCGAGACGGTCGCCGACCTGCTCGCGGCCGGGATCTCGTTCAAGGCCTGTTCGAACACCCTCGACACCATGGACCTCTCGGAGTCCGATCTCGTCGACGGCGTCGAGACGGTGTCCTCGGGCGTCGGCGAGCTCACCCGACTCCAAGACGACGGGTACGCCTACATCCGGCCGTAGCCGGTCGTCGACACCGACGAACCTACGAGCGGTCGTCTTTCTGGACCGTCTCTCGACCGATAAAGCGGGGGCGCTCCTCGACGGCCAGGAAGTTGTCGACGTCCTCGCGGGCCGCCTTCGCGGTCCCTTTCTCGGGGTCGTAGTCCCGCGAGCCCTCGCTTCCCAGCGCGTCGTGGAGCGCGTCGAGGTCCTCGAAGTAGAGTTCGGCGACGCCGTCGAACTCCGCGTTCTCCGGGTCCGTCGGCAACACGGTGGCGTACCGGACCACGCCGTCGATCTCGCGGGCGATCGGGGTATGTTCGGTCTGCCAGTGGTCGACGAACTCCTCGTGGGTCAACCCCTCCTTGCGGACGAGAAACGCCGAGTGCTTGTAGAGGCCGTCGGTGTCGCCGTCGACGTCGTCTCTCTGGACGACCTCCTCGCCGACGAATCGGGGCCGCTTCTCGACGGCCAGAAAGTTGTCGACGTCCTCGCGGGCCGCCTTCGCGGTCCCTTTCTCGGGGTCGTAGTCCCGCGAGCCCTCGCTCCCCAACGCGTCGTGGAGCGCGTCGAGGTCCTCGAAGTAGAGTTCGGCGATCCCGTCGAACTCCGCGTTCCCCGGGTCCGTCGGCAGGACGGTCTGGTAGCGCGTGACGCCGTCGATCTCGCGGGCGATCGGGGCGTGTTCGGTCTGCCAGTGGTCGACGAACTCCTCGTGGGTCAGCCCCTCCTTGCGGACGAGCAGGGCGACGTGTTTGTACATAATTCGGTGGTCGTCGGGAGCGGTGTTAAAACTACGCGCGAACCCGACTCCGCGTGTGCAGTGGACGCGTCCGGCCCGGACGGCCACTTACTTTCATTACAGACCTCGGCGTACGGACGGTCATGGGTTTCTATCAGCGCGATTTCATGGAAGGCACCCGGGGCACGATGGCGGTCGACTGGGAGGAGCGCATCGACTTCCAGCGACTGCGCCGCGAGCGCAAGGCGCGGGCGCTCGAACGGATGCGCGAGGCCGGGCTCGGGAGCATGCTGTTGGTCGACGATCCCAACGTCCGGTACGTCACCGGCCTCGCGATGACCGGCGGGTCGGGCGCCGACCACTACACCCTCCTCACCGAGGACGGCGACGTCGTCCACTGGGACACCGCCGACCACGCGAGCAACCAGCGGTACAACTGCCCGTGGCTCGACGACGTGCGGTACGCCGCGCCTGGGCTGGGCAACGTCCCGCGGGCGTCGGGGCGCGAGTCGGCCCGCGACTGGCTCGCGGGCAAGATGGCCGACCTCGTCGTCGAGGCGGCCGAGGAGTACGGCGTGAAGAACGAACCGATGGGCATCGACGTGGGCAACCGCTCGCTCATCGGGAAGTTCGAGGACCGCGGCGTGGACGTTCGGCCCGACGAGTGTACGCAGGCCATGGCGGACGCCCGGAAGATAAAGACCCGCGACGAGATCGAGTGTCTCCGGATGGTCGCCGCGCTCTGTGAGGCCGGCTTCCAGCGGATCACCGAGACCGCAAAGCCCGGCGCGCGCGAGTCGGAGGTGTGGGGCGCGGCCACCGAGGAGCTCTGGGGGCTCGGTGCGATGGTGCAGGGCGGCTACGTCACCTCCGGGCCGAACACCTGGCCCAAACATCAGGCCAACACCACCGACCGCGTGATGCGGCCCGGCGACCTCGTGTACGCCGACTTCTACAACGTCGGGTTCAACGGCTATCGGTCGTGTTACTACCGGACGTTCAGCCTCGGCGACCCGACCGCGGCCCAGCGGGAGGCCTACCGGAAGGCCCGCGACGACCTCTACGACGTGCTCGAACGCATCGAACCCGGCGCGACCACCGACGAGATCTGTCGGGGGTTCCCCGACGAGGACGGCGAGCAGATGGAGTGGTACGGCGCCGAGGAGTTCTGGGAGATGACCACGAACCACTGGGCCCACGGGCTCGGGCTCCAGCTCTACGAGGTGCCGCTGATCTGGCGCGGACTCTCGCCCGACCACCCGATCGAGATCGAGGAGGGGATGACGATGGCCGTCGAGACGATGCGGCCGGCCGACCGGCAGGGCGTCCGTGTCGAGGAGATGGTGGTGGTGCGCGAGAACGGCGTCGAGATCCTGAGCCAGTGGCCCGTCGAGGAGATCACCACAATCGACTACTAGCCGGTCCCGACAAACTAAGTCGACGGCCAGCGACCACGGGGTATGGAGATCGGCACGGGGCTTTTCACCTGTCAGCGCCGACCCGACGACGACAGATCGACGAGCGACATCTACGAGGAGATGCTGACTCTCGGCCGGGCGGTCGACGACGCCGGCCTCGCGAGCGCGTGGGTCTCCGAACACCACTTCGCCGAGGACGGCTACCTCTCGGCGACGATGCCCGCACTCGGCGCGCTGGCGACCGCGACCGACGACGTCGAGATCGGGAGCTGTATCGCGCTCGCACCGCTGTACGACTCGGTCCGGCTCGCCGAGGACGCCGCCACGGTCGATCTGCTCGCGGACGGTCGGCTGACCCTCGGGCTCGCCATCGGGTCGAATCCCCGGGAGTTCGAGGAGTTCGGCGTCCCCCGCGAGGAGCGCGTCGACCGGCTCCGGGACGCCACCGACCTCCTGCGCGCGGCGTGGTCCGACGGCCCGCTCGAGTACGACGCGCAGTTTCACGAGGTCTCGCCCGACGCGACGGTCACCCCCAAACCGGACGAGTCGATCCCGATCATGTACGGCGGGGCGGCCAAGCCGGCGGTCCGGCGGGCCGCCCGCGTCGCCGACGCGTGGTGTGCGCCCTCCGCGCTCTCGATCGGAGGGGTGCGAAAGCGCGTCGAGGACATCCGGCGGGTCCGCGACGAGGAGGGCCTCGACGGGGAGTTCGACGTCTACGTCCTCCAGCACGGCTTCGTCGGCGATTCCCGCGAGGAGGCGTGGGCGACGATGCGGGACGGCTACCTCTATCTCCAGCGCCGGTACGCCGAAATCTTCGACGACGAACCGGTCGCAGAGCTGTCCGACGAGCGCCGAACCGAACTCCGCGAGCAGGCCATCTACGGGTCTCCCGAGGACGTCGTAGAAGAGCTGACCGCGTACCGCGAGGCGCTCGGCGACGACGTCCACTTCATCTTCCGGACCTACCACCCCGGGATCGGCACGGACGCGATGGTCGAGTGCATCGAGCGCCTCGGCGGCGAGGTCGTCCCCGCGTTCGAGTGACCGGGCGGGCCGGCGACCCACGCACGTTTAACATCTCAGGGACCTTCGACAGTCGTATGACATCGAAGTGGCGACAGCTCCTGCCGCAGTTCGTGGCGATGATGCTACTTTACTTCGCGTCCGTCGTCGTCCTCGCCGCGGTCGGGGTCGACGGGTTCGTCCCCCGGATGATCGCGGCGCTGACCATCGCCTTCGGCTACCCCTCGGTCCTGCGGCGGTTCGACCTCGAACCCGAGGTGTGGAGACGGGAGTGAGTCCGGGGCGTCGAGCTCCACGCCGACGCGGCCGGCGGTCAGGTCGAGAGCACCGCCACGGCCCCGACCGCGAGCGCGATCCCCACCGCGTCGCGGGCGCCGAGCGACTCGCCGAGAAACAGGACCCCGAGCACCGCCGCGACGACGAAGTAGAGGGCGGTGATCGTCGAGACGACCGACGCGTCGCCGTACTGGAGCGCGGCGTAGTAGCTCACGCCCCCGACGCCCGAGAACAGCCCGCCGGCGAGCGCGTAGCCCGCGCCGACCCCGGTGACCGCGGGCGCGCCGCCCTGCGAGAGGATGTACGCGACCGCGACGCCGGCGCCCACGAGATACGAGATCGCCATCGCGATCTCGGGTTCGAGCGTCCGGGTGGCGAGGTCCGCCAACACCACCCACGCGCCCCACGTTACCATACCGACGCCGGCCAACAGGAGAGCCGTCCGGGACATGGCCGGACGCTCGCAGGGAGTCAGTTTACGCTTTTGGATGCGACAGGCTCCGCCTACGCCCGTACAGCCGGCCCATAACAAACACCGTCGAGCGTCGAGTGACGCGCATGAGACTGCTCGCAGCGGTGCTGACGGCGCTCGTCGTCGGCGCGGGGCTGGCCGCCGCCCTGCCCGCGATCGCCACGAGCGCCGCCGACGCCGGCCACGGAGACGCCGAGACGCTCGCCCGCCCCGACCTCCCCGAACAGTGGCAACGGACCCACGGGGGCGAGGGCGACGACACCTTCGCGGACCTGGTCCGAACCGACGACGGCGGCTACCTCGCGGTCGGGTGGGCCGGCGGCGAGGACCGCGACGGATGGGTCGTCAAGACCGACGCCGAGGGCGAGATCGAGTGGGAGCGCACCTACGGCGAGTCGGGCACCGACCGCTTCTACGGGGTCGCGCGGGCCGAGGACGGCTACGTTCTGGCGGGCCGGACCGATCGGGACGAGAGCCCGCGGGGCTGGATCGTCGAGGTCGGGCCCGACGGCGAGGTCGTCGCGGAACGGACGCCGTCGGCGGGCGCTTTCTACGCGCTCGAAGCCGACGATTCGGGCTACCTCCTCGCGGGGTGGACCCGGAGCGACCGCCGCGAGGGCGTGGCGCTCAGGCTCGACGAGAACCGATCGACCGAGTGGACCGAGGCGTACCCGACCCCCGAGCGGTACGGCGACGGCTACCTCCGCGCGATCGTGCCCCGTGAGTCGGGGTACTACCTCGCCGGCAAGGTCGAGGGCGAGACCGACGACGGGTGGGCGCTCGCGATCGGCGCCGACGGCGCCGAGCAGTGGCAGACGACCGCGGGCGGGGCCAGCAGGGACGACGTGTGGGCGGCCGCGCCCGCCGACGGCGGCTTCGTGTTCGCCGGCGAGACCGAGAGCAACGCCACCGGCCCGCGCGACGGGTGGCTCGTGAAGGTCGGCGCGAACGGCTCGGTCGCGTGGGAGCGCAGGCCGGGCGGGAACGGCACCCAGTGGCTCGACTCGGCGATGCGGACCGAGGAGGGCTTCCTGTTCACCGGAAGCTCGAACGCGGGTCCCGACGGGAGCGCGGACGGCTACGTCGTCGCGACAGACGCCGACGGTCGGGTCACAGACGAGTCGTACTACGGCACCTCGGGGTGGGACAAGCCGTGGCCCGCGATCCGCGGCCACGACGGCGGCTACCTGCTCGCGGGCCAGACCGGCGGCGCCGACGCCGACGGCCGGGACGGCTGGCTGGTCCGGATCGGGTCGCCGAACGCGACTGACGCCGAGACGACCGACCGAGCGACGACCGACACCCCGGGCGGCGACGATCCGTCGACCACGGCGCTCCGGGCCGAGACGGCGACCGCGACCGAGACGCCCTCGACCGGCGTCCCCGGGTTCGGTCCGGTCGTCGCGGTGGTCGGGCTCGTCCTCGCGGTGCTGATCGCGCGACGGTAGACCCCCGATCGTCGGGGCCCAACGCCGGGGTGTTCGGTCGCGACGGCGGCCGTCATCGATCCGACTCACCGCCGCCGTTTAACCGTGGGGCGGCCGTAGCGGCGGGCATGGCCGACCCCCTCGATCCGTTCCCCGACGTCGACGACGAGGCCGACCGCGCGCTCGTCGCCCGCCATCAGGAGGCCGTCCGGGCGCTCCCGGCTCTCTCGGTCGAGGATCTCGTCTACGACTACCGGACCCAGTTCCACCGTGACCCGCTCGTGGCCCGGACCGACGCCGCGTACTACCTCTCGGTCCGGAGCCACGTCTGGGCCGAGTTCGGCGAGCGGCTCGACGCCGGACCCGACGGGCTCTCGCGGCTGAAGGCGATCCACGCCGAGCAGTTCCGCGAGCACGTCGGCGAGCAGGCGGCCGACGACGCGATGATCCTGACCAGAGAGTGAAAGGCCCCGAGTCGATGCGCTAACAGCCTCGGAGTCGACGGGCTGAGTGGTCCGGAGTTAGCGCGCGAACCCCGGCCGCCGGCACGCTACCGGCAGTAATTTCCGGTGGTGAGCCGATAACGGTAAACGCGAACCGAGGGTTTTTTATCAGATACCGTAGTTCTCAGATGCTACGGAATCGGGAGTTCGGCTGTCCGTATCTAACTATGAGAGACGCGACGACACACTACGTGGAACGCGAACCGTCGCTCGACCGCGGCGAGCGGCCGGCGTACCGAATCGCAACCGACGCCGACGATCCGGCCGTCAGCGTCCCGCGGGCGGTCGCGGCGATCACCGACTGCGAGCCGACCGACGAGGAGTTCGTGCTGTACGACGTGATCGATCCGGACGCCCTCGGGCGGCTGTTCGACGACCGGTGCGACGGACGGCCGCGGACTCGGGGACGGGTCGTGTTCGAGTTGCGGGGGTGCCGGGTCGAGGTCCGGGCCGACGGGAACCACGTCGTTCACGGACCCCGTCCCGACGTCGAGGAGTCCGAGACGGTCGCCCCCGAGTCGGCGTGATCTGACCCGCGTCCCTGACGCGTCGACCTACGCGTCGGGGTCGTGGCGCTCGAACCAGTCGGTCAGCTCTTCGAGCCGGTGGATCGCCCGGTCGGGGTCGCCGATGGCGTGGTGCTCGTCCGGGTAGACGACGAGTCGAGCCGGCACGTCCTGTTTCTTGACGCTGACGTAGAGCTGTTCGGACTGGGAGGGCGGACACCGCCAGTCCTCGCCGCCCGCGGTCACCAGCAGGGGGGTGTCGATCTCGCCCGCGTCGACGAGGCTCGAACTCGCGTCGTAGCCCTCGGGGTTGTCCCACGGCAGGCCGTAGTCGTTCTCCCACCAGACGTGGCTGTCGTCGGTGCCGAACGACGACCGGAAGTCGTAGATGCCGTGCTCGGCGGCGGCCGCCGCAAACCGGTCGCTCGCGGTCACCAGATACCCCGTCGTCATCGCGCCGTAGGAGAACCCGGTGGCGAAACACCGCTCGTCGTCGACCCAGCCCCGGTCGACCAGTTCGTCGACGGCCGCGAGCACGTCGTCGCGCTCGCGGGGCCCCCACTCGCCGCGGATCTGCTCGCTGAACTCGCGGCCGTACGAGGAGCTCCCGCGGTAGTTCGTCCGGGCGACGACGTACCCCTGACCGGTCAGGTGAGCGTAGTCGAACGAGAACGTCGGCGCGTCGTACGCGATCGGGCCACCGTGGATCGAGGCGACCAGCGGGCGGGGGTCGGCGTCTGGGTCGTCGGGGTCGTACTCCGGGGGCAGGTAGGCCAGCACGTCGATCTCGGCCCCGTCGGATTCGACGGTGATGCGACGACACTCCGGCGTCCGAGCGCCCCCGACGAGCTCCTCGTTGACCGCCGAGACGCGGGTCGGCTCCGCCGAGTCGAGATCGACGGCGGGCGCGCTGAACACGTCGGTTCCGGCCGCCGGGTCCGAGAGCACGACCGCGGCGCGACCGCCCCGGAGGTCGAACCCCTCGATCGTTCGATCCCGGCCCTGCGCGTCGAACGTCCGCTCGGGGTCGCCTTCCAGGGTGAACCGTGCGAGTCGGGTCAGTCCCTCGTCGCCGATCGGCACGATCACGTCGTCGCCGTCCCAGCCCGGCGCGCCGTAGCGGGCGACGGTGCGGTCGAGGTCGCCAGATCGCGACGCCGGCGCGCCGAGCCGACCCGCGTCGGTCTCGCCCGAGGCGTCTGCCGGGGCGTCGCGCTCGGCGACGTAGACCCGGTCGGGGTCGTACCAGTTCTCGGGGTCGCCGCCGACGAACGCGAGCCGGTCGCCGTCCGGGTGCCACCGGAGACGCGACGCGGTGAGGTCGCCGTCGGTCACCCGCCGGAGGTCCTCGCCGTCGGGTGCGATCGCGTACACGTCCATCACGTAGTTGTCGTCGGGGCGGTCGGTCCGGTTCGAGAGGAAGGCGATCGTCGATCCGTCGGGCGACCACGCCGGTTGGAGGCCGATCGCGGGCTCGTGGGCGCCCCCGCCGTGGGCGTCGTCGAGCCGGTCGGCCTCCCGGCTCTCACAATCGACCACGAACAGATAGGTCCGCACCTCGTCGAGCCAGCCCTTCCCGTCGTACTTGTGCTGGAGGCGCTCGGTCTCGATCGGGGCGTCGTCCTCGCGGCGGGCAGTCAGGTACTCGCGTTGGTCCTCTGTCGGGTCACGGGCCGCGACCGCGAGCCGCTCGCCCGCGGGTCCCCAGTCGAACGACTCGACGCCCTCCTCGAAGTCGGTGAGCTGGCGGGCGTCCCCGCCGCGCTCCAGATCGAACGCCCAGACCTGCGGTTTCGGCTCGTCGGCGCCGGCGTCGACTCGCTCCTCGTCGTCCGACGGCTCGTCGTCGTCACCGTCGGCCCGCGAGACTGCGAGTTCGGCGTCGGTCTCTCGGGCCGCGACGAACCCCAGTTTCGTGCCGTCCGGGCTCCACGCGGGAACGCTCGCGTCCGACGCCCGCGAGAGCCGCGTGGGGTCGCGTGCGCCGTCGGCGGGCGCGACGAAGAGCGAGCTCCGGCGGTCGTCTTCGGTGCGGTCGAACTCGTCGGCGACGAACGCGACGCGCTCGCCCGTCGGCGAGACGGCCACGTCGGTCAGGAGGGTCAGCCCGTAGAAGTCCTCGACGTCGAGGGGTTCGCTCATACCGATCCGTGGGATGCGTGCCACATCAACGTACGGGCACGAGCAAACGCCGCCGGGGAGCTTCCGTCTCGCTGTCTCCCGGGCCCGGCGTCGCCCCCGAAACCGACCGCCTGCACCGCCGACGCTCCGTGGGCGGGGTCGGGACCACCATCGGCGATCGTCAGTATTGCAGGAAATTTGCACAACAGTTAATGCCGTCGGGCGACAAGTACGGACGATGACCGACGACGAACTCGAAGCCATCCGCGAGCGAAAGCGCGAACAGCTCGCCGGCGAGCGCTCCGACGCCGGCTCCGAGACCCGAACCGATGCGACCGACGGGGTGGGATCGACCGACGAACCCGTCCACGTCGAGAGCGTCGAGCAGTTCTCCGAGATCACGAGCGGCGACGGCGTCGTGCTCGTCGACTTCTACGCGGACTGGTGTGGCCCGTGCAAGATGCTCGAACCCGTCGTGGCGTCGGTCGCCGAGACCACCCCGGCCACGGTCGCGAAGGTCGACGTCGACCAACACCAGGGGCTCGCGTCCCAGTACGGCGTCCGGAGCGTTCCGACCCTCGTCGTGTTCGCCGACGGCGAGCAGGTCGAACAGCTCGTCGGGATGCAGGACGAACAGAGCCTGACCCGGGTAGTGGAGCGCCACGCCTGAGATGGGGTTCCACACGTTCGACGCCGACCGTGCCGACAAGCTCGAAGACGAATCGCGCTACCGCTACCTCTCCCGCGAGGAACTGGTCGAGGCGATCGACCCCGAGCCGGACGCCGCGCTCGCGGACCTCGGGAGCGGGACCGGCTTCTACACCGACGACGTGGCCCCGTTCGCGGGAGAGATCCGCGCGGTGGACGTCCAGTCCGCGATGCACGACGCCTACCGCGAGAAGGGCCTCCCGGAGGACGTCTCGCTCGTGACGGCCGACGTCGCGGACCTGCCGTTCGGCGACGGCGACCTCGACGGCGCGTTCTCGACGATGACGTTCCACGAGTTCGCGAGCGAGGCCGCCGTCTCGGAAGTCGCACGCGTGCTCCGGGACGGCGGGCGATTCGTGGTCGCCGACTGGTCGGGGGCGGGCCGCGGGGAGAGCGGGCCCCCGGTCGCGGAGCGCTACGATCGCGACGAGGCGGTCGAACTGCTCGAATCCGCGGGCTTCGACGTGGAGCGGGCGGACGAACGTCCCGAGACGGTGCTGATAGTCGCGTCGCGGTAGCCGACCGATCGGCCCTTTTGTCTCACCGTGTCACGACCCCGCCGTTTCCGCTGTCTCGAAGCGATCGGAGCCGTTCGGACCGGAGCGCTCGAAGCCGAACGTAACCCCACGATTTCCGCTGTTTTGGGACGGTTCCGTGTGTCGTGCCAGTTGGCTTACGGCGTCGAGACCGGACGTTCAGCCTCGCGATTTCGACACTATCGAGGCTACCCACCCGACGATACGACGAGGAACGCCGCCAACTGAGGCGGAAGATCGGCGGCGCGTCGGTCTCCACGGGTCACGGTAACACCACCGTTTCCGGTGTTTCGGTCACGAGACGAGCCTCGTTTTGGGTCCGACTCACGGCCACCAACACCGCGGTTTCCGTTGTCTACGGTCGCTCGTTCGAGACCCACTGGCCGGCTGAGGCCGATTTCGGCCGGAAAAGACGTCGAGAGAGGTCGACAGTTGGTCGTGGGACTGACGCTCACTCCGTCGTTTCCGCTGTCTCGGGGCGGCGGGTGCGGGGACGGGGCGAAAGGGCGGCCACACACCCACCCCACTGTTTCCGCTGTTTTCCGCGAGAACAGTGGGGAGGGGGTTGGGACGCCACAATCGGCCCGCCACGATCCGGCGGCTGTTCGTCGGGGATCAAATACTGTCAATATTAGCGAGGTATCGTCTTCGCTTCCTAGAAAATACGCACAGCAAACCGAGAGATATAATAGTCTATTTTGACTAATTGTCCTACGGATATCGTTTGCTGTCTTGGGTAATAAAGGTTCCCAAATTAAATACCAACTCGAACCCCCTCCTGCCGATCCCGTCGAAGACTCCGGAAACGATGGGGTGGGTGTGTGTTTAAGTCAGATCCGACAACGGAAACCACGGCCTCCGGGAACGACGCCTTGAGTTAAAAAGAATCGAACAAAAGAAACAGCGGACACCGCCGTCGCCCTGTGGATTTATGTGGTCGTCCACCCAACGACAGTTCATGTCATCGTTCAGTTTCGATCGGGACAACTCCCTCTACAAGAACCGCGACGCCTTGCTGGAGGAGTACACCCCGAACAACCTCGTCGGTCGCGACGACGAGTTGGAGGAGTACCACGCCGCACTCCAACCGATCATCAACGGCGAGGCCCCGTCGAACATCTTCCTCTACGGCAAGAGCGGCGTCGGCAAGACCGCCGCGACCCGATTTCTCCTCAACCGTCTCCAGGACGACGCCGCCAAGTACGACGACATCTCGTTGAACGTGATCGAGATCAACTGTGACGGTCTCAACTCGAGCTATCAGGTGGCAGTGCGACTCGTCAACACGCTCCGAACCCCGTCCGAACAGATCAGCAACACCGGCTACCCACAAGCGCAGGTGTACAGTTTCCTCTGGGAGGAACTCGACAAGGTCGGCGGAACTATCATCGTGGTCCTCGACGAGGTCGATCACATCAACGACAACTCCATCCTCTATCAGATCCCGCGCGCACGGAGCAACGGCTACCTCGAAGACGCCAAGATCGGGCTCATCGGCATCTCGAACGACCTCTCGTTTCGCGACTCGCTCTCCGCGAAGGTCCGGTCGTCGCTCTGCGAGAAGGAGGTGTCGTTCCCGCCGTACGACGCCACCGAACTCCAGAAGGTGTTGAGCCAGCGCGAGCAGGTCGCCTTTCACGAGGCGGCGCTCGCCGAGGACGTGATCCCGCTCTGTGCGGCCTACGGCGCACAGGACGCGGGCGACGCCCGACAGGCCCTCGATCTCCTGCTGGAGGCCGGCGATCTCGCCCGGAAGGAGGCCGTCGAGCAGGTCACCGACGAGCACGTCCAAGAGGCACGCGAGAAGCTCGAACGCGACCGCATCATGGAGGGGGTCGCCGACCTGACCGAGCACGCCCGACTCATCCTCTACGCGCTCACCTCGCTCGAGGCCGAGGAGACGACGCCCGCTCGTTCGCGCGACATCCGACCCCGGTACGAACAGCTGTGCAACCACGTCGGCACCGAACCGCTCACCAGCCGTCGGATGCGCGACCACCTCGCCGACCTCGCCATGCTCGGGGTCATCTCCTCGACCGAGAAAAACGAGGGGATGTCCGGGGGCAAGTACCGCGAACACGCCCTGAAACAGGACCTCCAACTGGTGGTCAGCGCGCTCGAAGAGACGATCGAGTTCGCCGGCGTCCACGACAGCATCAGGCCGTACTACCAGACCACGTTCGGCGACATCGAGGAGTGACCCGCGAGCGACCCCGAAAATCACTCGTCGGCCTCCCCGTCGCCCCAACCCCACGATTTCCGCTGTTTCGACCGCCGAACCGAACCCCACCGTTTCCGCTGTGCCCACGACCCATCAATTACCCCACCGTTTCCGCTGTGCCCACGACCCATCAATTACCCCACCGTTTCCGCTGTTCGACGCTCTCGACCCCGTATCGGTCCGGGAGTCTCGTCGACCGCGCCGAACGCCGGTCGCGCTCGCGGAGTTCGGCTCTCGCCGTCCGGTCGCGTTCGGCCGGGCGAAACAGCGGAAACTGCGGAGTGATCGGGCCGCGGAATAAACACCGGAAACATCGGTGTCGCGACGAACCGCAGACCCGCCGCGGGCCCGGCGACGAAACAACGGAAACACCGGTGTGGACCGGCCGCACGCCCCGTGAGGGCAGACAGCGGAAACGACGGGGTCGCGGGCGACCGCCCGACTCGGCGACTCGACCGGACCGATCAGAACTCCGGGGTCCGGTCGCCCGCCACGCTCGCGTGCTGGAGTCGCAGAATCACCGCACTCCCGTCGGTCCGGTCGTCGTCGAACGCCAGTTCGCCGCCGAACTTCTCGACGATCCAGTTCGCGAGCCAGAGCCCGAGGCCGCTCCCGTGGTGGAGCGCGGTCTCTTTGCCCTCCGAGAGCACCTCCTGTTCCTCTTCGGGGATGCCCGGTCCGTCGTCGAGCACCGCCAGCTCCACCCACCCGCTCTCGTCGACGGGCCGGGAGACGCACACGGTGACCGACGGGGACTCGCAGTCGGTGTGTTCGATGGCGTTTTCGAGGACTTCGCTGATCGCGGCGTCGATGGTTTTGTCGGCGTACGCGTAGACGGAGTCGGGACAGTCGACGAGTATCTCCGTCTCCGGGTACGACTGGCGAAACTCCTCGACGGTGTGTTCGATCGACTCGGCGAGGTCGATCTGGGTCCGGGTCTCGTCCTCTCGGTCGAGGGTCTTCCCGACCTCCCGGGCCTTCTCGCTGATCTCGATGAGTTCGATCACCTTCCGCTTGATCACGTCGACGTCGGCTTCCGAGCCCGGATTCTCCTCGAGGAGGTTCTCGGCGTGGCCCAACACCACGTTGAGGTCGTTGCGGAGGTTGTGCCGGAGGATCCGGTTGAACACCTGAAGTCGCTGTTCGCGTCTGACGAGTTCCTTTCGGGTCCGGACCGAGTCGATCGCGTAGGCGACGCTACTGCCGAACTTCGAGAGGACGCGCCGCTCGGTCTTCCCGAACGCGCCTCGGGTGACCGACCACAGGCTCAGCGTGCCGTAAATCGTGCTCTCGTACACCAGCGGCACCACGGCGACGACCGCCGATTCGCCGTCGGCGTCTTCCGAGCCGTTTCGATCGGCGCCGCCTCGGTCGTCGGCGTCCGGAACGGGCCGCGTCGCGACCTGAACGGTCTCGGTGGCGATGGCCTCTCGTATCAGCCGAGGATTCGACACCGACGCCGCCCCGTCGGTACTCCGGGGCTCCGACGGCGCGTCGTCTCGATCGGCGGCCAACGCGATCGGTTCGAGGGCGGCCACGTCGATGCCCGTCGCGACCTGCGGATGGATCACGTTCGCGTTCGCGTCGGTCTTGCCCACCCACGCGACCGAGTAGGGCTCGGTCCCGGCGAGTTGCTCGCAGACGATCTCCTCGATCTCCTCGCGCGAGGACGCCCGAAGGACCGCCTGACTCACGTCCCAGATCCGGTCGTTGACCTCGATCTGGCGGTCGACGCGTCGCTCGGTCCGCCGCCGGGAGATGGCGTTCTCGATGCGGTTTGCCAGCACCGTGAACTGCTCTTTCCCGGTCGCTTTCTTGAGGTAGTCGGTGACCCCCGCCGAAATCGCTCTGCTCGCGATCTGCTCGCTGCCGCCGCCGGTCAGCAGGATGAACGGGAGGTCGGGATACGATTCGTGAACCTCGTCGAGAAGCTCCAGCCCGTCCATCCCCGGCATCTCGTAGTCGCTGACCACGCAGTCGAACTCCTCGGCGGCGAGTTTGTCGAGGGCGGCGTCGGCACTCCCCACGGTGCAGACGTCGATGTCGTAGTCGCCGAGGACGTCGGCGGTGATTCTCGCGAAGAAGTCGTTGTCCTCGACGTGGAGCACGCGGGGCGGTGCGTCTACCATGCTTCGTGTGGTCGGATTCAGGGCTTCCTAATAAGTGGTTTCATTCCTTTAAATTCCCAGATCAAAAATACGAACGGACGTGAACCCGAGCGGCGCCACCGACTCGGCTCCGGCGTCGCCCGACCGATCCGACCTACTCGGAGTCGACGGCCACGTCTTCGGCGCCGAACACCGCGTCGAGGTCGGGGTCGGTTCGGAGTTCGTACCCCGAGTCGGTGTTGGCCACCACGCCCTCGCGTTCGAGCCGATCGAGGTGGGCGTACGCCTCCCCGGGCCCGTGAAGGATGTGGATGTTCGACAGTTCGCCGAACAGGTCGGCGCTCACCGTCCAGGCGTCGGCGGCGCCGCGCTCGCGCAGGACGGCGACGACTCGCTCGGTGCGCTCGCGGTGGTGGTCGATGATCTCGCGGGCCCGCTCGGTGGGGTTCGAGATGGGGTCCCGATGGCCCGGCCACGACCGGACGTACTCGCCGTCGACGATCCGGTCGAGCGAGCCGAGATACGCCTTCAGCGGGTCCTCGACTCGCGGGTCCGCGCCGCCGACGTTCGGGGTGTACTTCGGCAACAGCGCGTCGCCGGCGAACAGCTCCGGGCCGTCCTCGCCGTCGAACCGGAACCCCGTCAGCCCCGCGGTGTGGCCGGGCAGGTGGACGGCTTCCAGTTCGAGGTCGCCCACCGAGAAGCGCTCGCCGTCGGCGAACGTCTCGACGGTCGGGGCCCGTCCCCTGATCTCCTCGTGGCGACCCAGAAACGCCAGTAGCTCCTCGGCCTTCTGCTCGGGGACGCCCCACCGATCGAAGAGGTCGCGTCGCTCTATCTCCTCGACGTGTGTCGTTCCGCCGGCCTCGATCATCTCGGCGTCGGCCTCGTGGACGTGGACGGTCGCGTCGCTCTCGGCCTGAATCTCGCCCGCGAGCCCGGCGTGGTCGTGATGCCAGTGGGTCAACAGGACGGCGTCGACGTCCTCGAACCCGAGGCCGTGGGCCGCGAGTCCCGACCGTAGCTGTTCGCGCGTCGCCGAGTCCGCGACGCCGGTGTCGACGAGCGCGGTCGTCTCTGCGTCGGCTCCGAGGACGTAGACGGCGTTCTCGCCCTCGAAGACGGTGTTCCCGAGCTGGATCCGTTGCACGGTCCCACTCGGCGGCGTCGGAATAAGTCGTTTTCCCTCCCGCCGGTCGCCGCCGGCGCGTCGGGCGCCCTGCCGCCGGTTTACCACGCCCGTAGTAAATATTATCACGGAACTTTTATGATAGATACCGATCGGGGTTCACCTACGCGATGAGCGACCGAACCGAGTCACGGGGGCGCGACGAGGAGGCCGTCAACTGGACGCGGACCGACGGCGGCGTCGAGATCTACGACGAACGGAACCCCGACGCGTGGGTCCGGATGGAGTTCGTCAGCGGTCTCGACCCCGGCAAGCGACTCTACGGCATCTGTGACGACTGCGGGCTGGTCACCCCACAGCGGGGTCTCCCGGCCGACAGCATGGTCTGTGCCGACTGCGGGGCGGAGTTCGACGCCGAGTCGCGCCCGAACCGCGCCGCCGACCCCGGCCCGGAGTGCGATCCGGATCGGTAAGTAGCGACGCGCTCGGGGTCGGCGACGCCCGGACGGACCCACACCGAGTTTTAACACCGATGGCGGCGTCGGCGTACGCATGGCGGTCCCTCGTCCCGAGACGCCGGTACAGATCGCGCTGGTGGCCGTCGGCGCGGCGGTCGCGTTCGTCGTAGTCTTGCCGCTGGTTCCGACACTTCTCGATCTCCTCGCGGGGACCGTCCGAGGGGTGGTCGACGCCGTCGTTCCCGGCGGCCCAGACTACCGCACCTCGTAGGTCTCGTCGCCCGCGAGAAACCGACTCAGGTCGGCGGTCTGGCGATAGTCCGAGTCCAGTAGCTCCGACAGCGACGCCGCCAGTCGCTCGCGATCGGCGTCCGCCCACTCGGTCGGCTCGCGGATCGGAACGACGAGGAAGCCGCTTCCGGGGACGTGGTCGGCGTGGAGTTCGGCCATCCCGCGGTCGTCGACCAGCGCCGCCCGGGCGCCGTAGGTGGCGAGGACGTGTCGGGTCGCGGCCTCGCCGACCGGGAGCAGAACGTGGGCGGCGATCGCCCGGAGTTCGGCGTCGAAAAACGGTTCGAGGTCGTCGTACTCGCGGTCGGTGGGCGCCCGATCGTCCGCCAGACAGCACATGTACCGGTAGCTCAGAAAGAGGTTTGCGACCGCGGGCCCGTCGCCGTCGCCGTCTCGGTCGGCTACGAGGCCGACCTCGTTCAGCACGGACCGGAGTCGCTCGCCGGCGGGACTCCCGGTGAACGGAACGCCCGTCTCGCACCCGCCGTGGACGCCGGGGTGGTCGCCGACGACGTGGAAGTCGGCGTTCGCGTCGCCGTACCCGAAGACGGCCGCCTGCTCGCCCTCCGCGCCCGGACAGGGCGGGCGCATGTCGAACGGGTTGGTGATCCTGTCGGTGACGTTCTTCACGCGCCACCGTAGCGCGTACCGCGTTATATTCGGCCCGGTTCGCGCCCCCGACTCGGGATTTCCGCCGTCTCCGGGGCCGTCGCGCGCCCGCGACCGGGCTCACACCTTCCTCCCGAACTAACATAACAAAATAGGCAAAAAAGTTCTTATCCGATATAGTAAAACATTGGTGGTGGAATGGTGGGGGAAGACAACGACGCGATACTCGAATCGACAGGACGGCGACGGTTTCTCAAGGCGACCGGCGTCGGTTCGGCGGTCGGACTCGCCGGACTGACAGGTCTCGGCGCCGCACAGGAGTACCCGAGCGACGACATCGAACTGATCGTTCCGTGGGCGGCCGGCGGCGGCACCGACCGAACCGCCCGCCAGCTCGCCTCGCTGGCGGAGAACGAACTCGACACGTCCGTCTTCGTGACGAACCAGACCGGCGGGAGCGGGAGCGCGGGCTTCCGAGCGGCCGCCAACGCCGAAGCCGACGGCCACACGGTGGGCGTGCTGACGGTCGAGATCGCCACGATCTCGCACCTCGGGATCGCCGACATCACGCCCGACGACTTCGACGCCGTGATGCAGTACAACTTCGATCCGGCGTCGCTGACCGTCCACGAGGACGCTCCGTACAGCACGATCGAGGAGTTCGTCTCCTACGCCGAGGACAACCCCGGCGAGATCCGGATCTCGAACTCGGGGATCGGCGCGATCTGGCACCTCTCGGCGGCCCAGATGGCCCAGCAGGTCGGCATCGACGTCGAGCACATCGGCTACGACGGCGGCGCGCCCGCGACCCAAGCCGTGGTCAACGGCGAGGTCGAGGCGACCACCGCGAGCGCCGCGGAGGTCGCCCCGCAGGTCCAGGACGGCCCGCTCAACATGCTCGCGGTGTTCGGCGAGGAGCGCAACGACCTGTTCCCGGACGTGCCGACTCTCCGGGAGAAAGACATCGACGTGACGATCGGCGCGTGGCGCGGGCTCGGGGTCCCGTCGGGCACGCCCGACGAGCGAGTCCAGACGCTCAACGGCGCGTTCCAGTCGGTGTACGAGTCCGACGACTTCCAGTCGTTCATGGACGAGAACGGCTTCGGGCTGGTCAACCGCGGCCCCGAGGAGTACGGCGAGTTCATGGCGTCCGAACTCGACCGCTTCGAGGAGATCGTCGCCAACCTCGGTCTCGGACCGGGCGGCGACGGCGGCACCGAAACCGAGTCGGGAACCACGACAGCGTCTGAGACGACGAGCTCGTAATCCGGTCGGGACGCGACCGGGCCACTCCGAGTTTTTCAATGGCTATCGACATTCGACACACCGATAAAGTCGGCGCGGCGCTGCTGGTAGCGCTGTCGGCGGGCGTGTTCGTCGCGAGTCGCGACTTCCCGAGCGGGTTCGGCGAGACCCCGGGCGCGGCCTTCTTCCCCCGAGTCATCGCGGCGACGATCGCTCTGCTGGCGGCCGTACTGCTCGTTCGAAGCGTGGTCGCTCGCGACCCTCGAACCCACAGTGTGGGGACCGAAGCGGTGGTCCGGTTCGCGGTCCCGGCCGGGTTCCTGCTGGCCTACGTGCTCGTGATGCCGGCGGTCGGGTTCGTCCTCGGAACGCTGGGGTTTCTCGTCGGGCTGATGTGGTACTCCGGGGTGAGGCGGCTCCGCACGTCGGTCCCGCTCGGGGTCGCCATCGCGGTGGTACTCCACTACGTGTTCCGGGCGTTCCTGCGCGTTCCGCTCCCGGAGGGGAGCGTCGTGTCGCTCTCGGAGTTTCTCCCGTCGCTCCCGCTGGTTCTGGGGGTGGCGTAGATGAGCGTCGTCGGCAACCTCCTGCAGGGGGCCGCGATCGTCTACCAGCCGTTCGCGCTCGCGCTCATCGTGGCGGGCGTGCTCATCGGGATGACGATGGGGTCGCTCCCCGGGATGACCGCGACCATGACCGTCGCGGTGCTCGTCTCGTTCACGTTCGGCATGGAGGCCGCCGAGGGGATGATGCTCCTGCTCGGCATCTACGGCGGCGCGCTGTACGCGGGCTCGATCCCCGCGATCTTGATCCGGACGCCCGGGACCCCGAGCGCGGCCGCGACTGTCTTCGACGGCTTCCCGCTGGCCGAACGCGGACTCGCGGGCCGGGCGATCGCGGTGGCGACGGTGGCGTCGTTCGTCGGCGGCGCGGTCAGCGTCGTGTTGCTCGCGGCGTTAGCACCACAGATCGCGAGCGTCGCCATCGAGTTCGGCTCGGCGGAGTACTTCGCGCTTGCGGTGTTCGGGCTCACGATCATCGCCAGCGTCAGCGGCGACTCGCTTCTCAAGGGGCTCGTCTCGGGCCTGCTCGGCATGCTGCTCGCGACGGTTGGCCTCGACCCCGTACTGGCGTATCCCCGCTTCTCGTTCGGCTTCGAACCGCTCACCTCCGGCATCCAGTTCATCGCGGTGATGATCGGGCTGTTCGGCATCGCGGAGGGGTTCCTGCGCTACCAGCGCGGCATCGAGACCGAGCAGGTCTCCCAGGAGTTCACGAACGTCATCCCCTCGCGGGCGGACCTCTCGAAGATCCGCAACGTCGTCGTCGGATCGAGCGTGGCGGGGGCGTTCATCGGCGCGATCCCGGGCGCTGGCGGCGACATCGCGTCGTTCGTCACCTACAACGAGGCCAAACGCTGGGTCGAGGGCGCGGCCGCGACGTTCGGCGACGGCGACATCCGCGGGGTGGCGGCGGCCGAATCGGGCAACAACGCCTCGACCGGCGGCGCGCTGATCCCGACGCTGACCCTCGGTATCCCCGGCGACTCGGTGACCGCGATCCTGATCGGCGCGCTGATGGTCCACGGCATCCGGCCCGGCCCCGGGCTGTTTCAGGACGAACCCGAACTCGTCTACGCCATCTTCGTCGGCTTCTTTACCGTGTACGTCGTCATCCTGGTGTTCGGGCTGGTCGGCGCCCGCTACTGGGCTCGGCTCATCGACTTCCCGGGGAAGTACCTCTGGCCCGCGATCTTCGTGCTCTCGATCGTGGGAGCGTTCGCGCTCCGGGGTAACGTCCTCGACGTGTGGGTCGCGCTCGGTGCGGGCGCGCTCGGCTACGTGATGCGGGTCGAAGACTACCCACTCGCGCCGATGGTGCTCGGGCTCATCCTGGGGCCGATCGCGGAGGTGAACCTCCGGCGGTCGCTCAAGCTGTCGGGCGGCTCGTTAGAAATCTTCTACTCCGAACCGCTCACGCTCGGCATCTTCGCGCTGGCGGCGGTGTCGCTCGTTGTCCCGTTCGTGCAGGCGTGGCGCGGGTCGAACACGGAGTCGGCGTAGGTCGGCGCGACCTGAGTGGTCGCCGGCCGCTACTCCTCGTCGGCGCCCTTGATCTCGTCGAGCTTGTCGAGGAGCTCGTCCTGAGAGGCCTCCGAGTCGAACGAGACCTCGCCGTGGTGGTCGTTCTCGTGGACGTTGACCGCGGCGTCCTCGTCGATGTCGTTGTCCTGATCCTGCTGTTCGGACTCGTCGTAGCTACCAAAACCCATGTGTAGACCGACTCCGCTCGGACAGTAAAATGAACCGATGTGGCCGCGCGAACGCGGGCGCGCTCGACGCGATTTCCCCTACCCTTCGTTGACTTCCAGCACGCGGCCCGCCGCGATGGTCTGGCCCATGTCCCGCACCGCGAAGCTCCCCAGTTCGGGGATCTCGCTCGAGGACTCGATCGAGAGGGGCTTTTGCGGGCGAACCGTGATGACCGCGGCGTCGCCCGACTGGATGAAGTCGGGGTTCTCCTCCTCGACCTCACCGGAGGCCGCGTTGATCTTCTGGTCGATGGACTCGATGGTGCAGGCGACCTGCGCGGTGTGGGCGTGAAAGACCGGCGTGTAGCCGTCGGTGATGACCGACGGGTGTTGCATCACCACGATCTGGGCGGTGAAGGTCTCGGCGACCGACGGCGGGTCGTCGGCGGGACCACAGACGTCGCCCCGGTGGATGTCGTCTTTGCCGACGCCCCGGACGTTGAACCCGACGTTGTCGCCGGGCTCGGCCCGCGGCACCTCCTCGTGGTGCATCTCGATCGTCTTGACCTCCCCGCCCACGTCGCTTGGCTGGAACGAGACGCTGTCGCCGGTGTTGAGGACGCCGGTCTCGACGCGGCCGACCGGGACGGTTCCGATGCCCGAGATGGTGTAGACGTCCTGAATCGGGAGTCGGAGCGGCGCGTCGGTCGGCGGCTCCGGGGCTTCGAGGCCGTTGAGCGCTTCGAGCACGAGTTCGCCGTCGTACCACGGCATCTCGTCGCTTCGCTCGACGACGTTGTCGCCCTCCAGCGCCGAGATCGGGATGAAGCTCGCGTCGGCGGTGTCGAACCGGACCTGATCGAGCAGGTCTTTGACCTCCGCGATCACCTCCCGATACCGCGTCTCGTCGTAGTCGGCGGCGTCCATCTTGTTGACCGCGACGATGAGTTCGTTGATCCCCAGCGTGCGCGCCAGGAAGACGTGTTCTTGGGTCTGGGGCGCGACGCCGTCGTCGGCCGCGACGACCAGGACGGCGTTGTCGGCCTGCGAGGCCCCCGTGATCATGTTCTTCACGAAGTCGCGGTGGCCGGGCGTGTCCACGATGGTGAAGTAGTACTCGTCGGTCTCGAACTCCTGATGGGCGATGTCGATGGTGACACCGCGCTCGCGCTCCTCGGCGAGGTTGTCCATGACGTAGGCGAACTCGAAGCCGCCCTTGCCCTTCTCCTCGGCCTCCTCGCGGTGCTGTTCGATGACGTGGTCCGGGACGCTCCCCGTCTCGAAGAGGAGCCGCCCGACCAGCGTTGATTTGCCGTGGTCGACGTGACCGATGATGGCCAAGTTCTGGTGCGGTTTGTCTGCCATATGTTCCCACCCTCCGGCTCTAGTCGTCGGGAGCCAGCGCCATTAGCGTTTCCGGCCACCCGGCCCGCCCCGACCCGGAATCCGCGGGCAGACCGCCTCAGCCTCCGGTCGGCGTCTCCGAGGTGGGCGCGCGCCACGCGATCACCGCGCCGAGCGCCCCGAGGGCGGCCGCGAGGCCGAACGCCGGTAGGTAGCCGGCCCGCTCGATGACGGCGCCCCCGGCGATGGGTGCGGCGAAAGCGCCGAACAGCCCCACGCTCGTCAGCATCGAGACCGCGGTCGTCCGGACCGCCGGCGCGACGACCTCCGCGACGTAGGTGTAGAGCAGGCCGAGCGCGAGCTGGACCGCGAACCCCGAGACGACGATCAGCGCGACCACGACCGGCACCGCCGAGAAGACGACGAAGCCGGCGATCGCGGGCGCGGCGACCACGAACGAAAGCACCGCGACCGGCCGCCGGGCGCCGCCGAACAGCCGGTCGGAGAGGACGCCCCCGCCGGTCCGCGAGAGGACGCCGACCGCCGGGAACACCGCGGTGAGCGCCCCGCCGGCCGCGAGCGAGACGCCGAGCCCCTCGGTCAGGTAGCTCGGGAGCCAGCTGTTGAGAAAGAGATACAGCGAAAAGCCGAGGAAGCTCAGCGTACAGAGCGTCCAGGCCGCCCGGTCGGTGAACAGCGCGGCGAACTCCGCCCGGTCGGGCTGGCCGGTCTCGACCGCGAGCCGGCGGTTCCGGGTCGCAAGCAGGAAGACTCCGACCCCGACCGCCGCGATGGCCGCGAACGCCGGCAGCGTGGCCGGCCAGCCGAACGGCTCGGCCAGCAGCGGGCTCCCGAACTGTCCCAGCGTGAATCCGACCGGGGCGCTCGCGGTGAACAGCCCGACCGCGGTCGCCCGCACGTCGGGTTCGACCGCCTGTCCCGCGAGGTTCGCGCCGGCGTTCCACACGATCACGTAACACAGCCCGCCCAGCATCCGGGACGCGAACAGCCACCAGTAGGCCCCCGCGACCGCGGCGGCCCAGCCCCACGCGCCCGCGATCAGGAGCGCGACGCCGGCGGCCGCGACCGCCCTGCGGACCGACACCCGGTCGAGCGCGATCCCGACGGGGACGCTGGCGACGACCGCGGTCAGGTACATCACGCTCACGAGCCACCCCGCGGCGGTCGCGCCGATCCCGAGCGACTCTCTGACCAGCGGGAGCACGCTCGCGGGCGCGATCTCGTAGGCGCCGGCCGCGGTCGACAGCAGGAACACGCCCGCGACGAGCCCGACGGTGCTGGACCGCGAGGGCTCGTCCGGGTCGGCGTCGCTGGACACGCGAGTACGTTTTCGGGACGGGTATAAAACTCCGAGCGTGCCGGAACCCGGCGCGGCGGGCGCCCACGGCGAGCCGGCGTCGTCCTACTCGGCGGCCGCCGCGATGCGGTCGTACTGGTCGTCCGAGATGTCGATCTCCGACGCGCCGAGGTTCTCCTCGAGTTGGTCGGTCGTCCGCGCGCCCACGATGGGGATACACTGGAACTCGCGCTGGTCGGCCAGCCACCGGAGGGTCACCTGGGCGGGCGTGGCGTCGACCGCCTCGCCGACCGCTCGGATCGCGTCTAAGACCGCCCACTGACGGTCGTCCCACCGGTCGTCCCACTCGTAGAGGTCGCCCCGGGACCCCTCGGGCCCGGCGGCGTCGCGCTCGTACTTGCCGGTGAGAAAGCCGCCTTCGAGCGGCGAGTACGGACAGACCGCGATCCCCCGGTCGGCGCACACGTCGAGGTAGTCCGCGACCGGCTCCCGGTAGGCGGGGTTGAACCGCGGCTGGGTCACTTCGAACCGCTCTAGGCCCTCTATGTCGCTGGTCCAGAGGGCCTTCGTGAGCTTCCACGCCGCCATCGAACTCGCCGCGAGGTAGTTGACCTTCCCCTCCCGGACGAGGTCGTTCAGCGTCCGGAGCGTCTCCTCGATCGGCGTCTCGTCGTCCCACCGGTGGATGTAGTAGACGTCGAGGTACTCCGTGCCGAGGCGGTCGAGCGTGCCCTCTATCTGGGCCCGGATGTGCTTGCGCGAGAGCCCCCGATCGTTCGGGCCGTCGTCGAACCCGAAGTACACCTTCGAGGCGAGCACGAACTCCTCGCGGTCGTGGTCGGCGAGCCAGTCGCCGATCCACTCCTCGGCGGTGCCGTTGGGGTCGCCGTAGACGTTCGCGGTGTCGATGAAGTTGACCCCGCGTTCGTACGCGGTGTCGAGCAGGTCGTGGGCGGTCTTGCGGTCGGTCTCGACGGTGCCGTTCGACTCCTTGCCGAAGCGCCACGTTCCGAAACAGATCTCCGAGACCTTCGTGCCGGTGGACCCGAGGCTGACGTACTCCATACGCCTCGTATCTTCGCTTCGAGCCTTAACTGTGTGCGTCGCGGAACCACGCGCCGGCCGGTGTGGTTCCGAGTCTCGGGCTCTCTCCCTCTTCTCCCTCTCTCGACTACTCCCCGCCGTCAGCGCCGGTGGACTCCCCCGGCGGATCGCCGCCGAGCGACGGGGCGGCGTCGACCGCGGAGGTGAGGCGGTCGCCGTGGAGCAGGTCGGTCAGCACGATGCGGACCGCTTGAAGCACGAGCACGGCGAAAAGCGGGAGCAGGAAGAAGCCGTACCACCCGAACAACAGCGGACCGAGCAGGTACGCGAACATCATGATGCCGGTGTGTATCTGTCGCCCCGAGATGTACGGCTGGAGGAACGTCTGGGGTAAGATGTCCAGCACGAGAAACGAGACCACGAGGAGGCCGACGGGAAACACCAGTGCCACCCCGCCGGTCCGGAACGCGACCGTCCCGAGGTAGATCACCAGCGGGACGTACACCAGTTTGCTGACGACCAGCGGGATCAGGCTCGTGATCCCGGTCAGTAGCGCGAGCAACACGGGAAACGGGATTCCGAGCGGGTCCGGGGCGACGAGGTTGAAGCCGTAGTAGATCACCGCCGCCAACACCGCCATCGTGAACACGAACACCACGTTGCCGAAGAAGACGGTTTCGAGGTCGTCGTCGACCGCCTTCGCGTAGGCGTGGCCGGCCGAGTCCGGCGGGGCCACGTTGCGCCGGAACCACTCGGCGACGCTATCGCCGTCCCGGAGCAAGAAGAACGCGAGTCCGAACGCGAGCGTGACGTGAACGAGGGCGTTGATCGCCGACCCGAGCACCGCGAGACCGCTGGTCAGCAGGCTCCGGAGCCGATCGAACGGGAGCGACCGGAGTCGCCCCGGCTGATTCAGGAGGGTCGCGAGCGCGTCGCGCTGGCCCTCGCCGAGCGCTTCGACGTTCACGAACGGCGAGAGCAGTTGGACGTACTCGTCCGGACCGACACCCGACAGCGACGCGACGTCCCGGAGTCCGGCCGCCAGAACGTACCCGACGATCAGCAACACCGGGACCACAAAGCCCAGCAGGGTCACGGCCGCCGAGGCGCCGTCGCGCCCGAGCCGCGATCGCACCCGGCCGAACACCGGCCGCGACGCGTAGTAGACGAACACGCCGAAGACGAAGGTGCCCAGAAACGAGTAGCCGAGGAAGGCGACGCCGAGCCCCAGAAAACCGATGTAGAGCCACCACGCCGCGCGGTTCCGGTCGCGATCGAGCAGTGACGCGAGGCTCACTGTTCGCGCGGGGTCGGCCCCGCCCCGGCCGACGGTGCGGTTCCCGTCCGGTTCCCGACCCCGTCCCACTGCCCCGCTCGCGTCGTCGTCGCGTCCGAGCCGTATTCAGCCATGGTACACACGTCACGACAGCCGTCGTGATAACTGCTGTTGCCGAAACGCCGCCGATCGGCGTCGCTCGGCGTGTTCGGCGGGTTCGACTCGGCCGGCCGTCCCGCGTCGGGGCGATCGACACGAGTTAGCACGCGAAACGTTAATAATCCCCACTACGTGACTCTACTGGATGTTCCGCGCCAAGCTCTATCTCGATCTCCGGACCGACTGCGTCCTGAGCGAGGTCACCGATCGGTGGAACACGTCGTTCACGGTCAACCACGAGGAGGTCCTCGATGACGAGCACATCTCCTTCGTGATCGACGCCGAGGACAAGGTCGCGGAGTTCGTGGCGGCGTTCGAGGACTCCGAGCAGGTCTCGAACGTCGAGCGAGTCGACGAGACGCACATAAAGCTCACCAAGCGGGCCTGCGGCGCGCTCCCGATCATCCGGTCAAACCACGGCATGATGCAGTGGTGGGACCGGGTGGACGGGACCCAGCGGGCGTTCGACATCGTCGTCTTCCGCCGGGAGGACCTCCGGAACATCGTGGCCGAACTCCGGGAGATCGGCTCCGTGCGGCTCGCCCAGCTCACGCCGTACCGGGCCGCTGAGACGATGCTCTCGGACCGGCAAGCCGAGGTGGTCGCGCTCGCGCTGGACGCCGGCTACTACGAATGGCCCCGCGAGACCGACGCCGAGACGCTGGCGGCGGAACTCGAGATCAGCCACGCCACGTTCCTCGAACACCTCCGAAAGGCCGAGCGCGCGCTCCTGCGCAACGCGCTCGACGGCGGCGACCGACGGGGCGCGTTCTCGTCGGACGACTCCGGGTCGGCGCTCGACGCGGCCGAGACCGGCGCCGATTGAGCCGGACTATTTAAAGAGCCTACTGGTGTAGGGCGAAGACATTCCACGCCTTAGTATGGTATGTATTCGCATGGCTAGACAGCACTCGACGAGGCGCAAGTTCCTGACCGCGGCCGGCGGGGCGACGGCGGTCGCCGTGGCCGGCTGTACGGGCGGTTCCGAGTCGGACTCGGAGGGCGACTCCGCGACGACTGTCGGCGAGGTCGAATCGGGCGATGCGACCCAGACCACGATCAAGTATCTCTCGGACCGGGGCGACTCCAAGCAGGTCATCGACCAGATCATCTCGGAGTTCGAGAGCGAACACGACTACACGGTCGACGTCACCTACACGTCGAAGGGGACCTCGACCGACGAGCAACTCCAGAAGATGCGGGCCGCGGGCAACCCCCCGGACGTCGTCTTCGACACGTCCGCGGACGCCTACCGCTACCAGCGAGACGGCGACGCCGCGCCGGTCAGCGAGGCGGTCCAGGGGACCGGCCTGCCCGATCCGGTCAACGTCGACGGCGAGTCGTACTTCGTGGCGACGATGGTCGAGCCCCTGATGGGGTGGTACCGAAACGACATCTACGAGGAAAACCCCACGACGTGGGAGACCTGGCAGTCCGAGGCCCAGCGCGTCTCCGAGGAGGAAGACATCAACGGCTACGTCGTCCAGTCGGGCCAGACCAACAACGCCGACACGTCGATTACCCAGTACCACTGGCAGAACGACGTCGACATCTACAGCGGCCCGTCCGACGACATTCAGGTCACGATCGACGACGAGGACAACCGTCAGGCGGCCATCGAGACCTACGAGTGGGTCCAGCAGATGGCCGAGTACGCGCCGAACGGCTCCGGCTGGGAGTGGGGCGACGCCATCGCCGCGCTCCAGCAGGAGAACGCCGCGGCCGCGATGAGCGTCGGCGGGCTCCCGATCCTCACCATCTCCGCGAACCGTCCGGACCTCGTCGAGAAGCTCTCGCCGACCGCGTTCCCGGTGCCGGACGGCAACGGTCAGGACAAGTGGTGGGCGTACATGGAGGGTCACGTCGTCTGGAACTCCGGGGGCGCGACCGAGGGCGCCCGGCAGTTCGTCGACTTCTTCAGCAAGTCCGAGCGGTTCATGGACTTCGTGCTCTCGGCGCCGCTGTTCCAGTTCCCGCCGACCCGCGAGGGCCTCGACAGCGAGGCGGTCCGGAACAACGAGACGATCCAGAACCACCCCGACGTGATGGAACTCGTCCGGGACAACTGGGACGCGTTCACCTCGGTCCTCGCGACCGGCGACGACGGCGCGCCAAACATCGTCGCGGCCGACGCCTACGGCCAGCAGGTGTTCGGTCAGTCGGCCGAGCAGCTGCTCGTCGGCGGTCGCTCGCCCGAGGAAACCGTCGACTGGGTCGCCGAAGAGCTCCGGGGCCTCCAGGACTGAGACGCCTCCTCTCCCACCACTATGAGTACGGTCACGTCCGTCAGGTCCTCGCTCGCCGAGTTCGACGAGCGACGGCTCTTGTTGCTCGCAACGTTCCTCCCGCTCGCGGCGTTTTTCACCCTCGTCTGGGCGATCCCCATCGCCTACGCCCTCGGGATGAGTCTCTTCGAGAACCCCACGCGGGCGGCCTCGTTCGCCGGTCTCTCGAACTACGTCGAGATCCTGACCGCCGAGCAGTTCCCGCTTTTCCTCTGGAACAGCGTGCTCTACGCCGTCTCGACCACCGTCTTCAGCCTCCTGCTCGGGCTCGGGCTCGCGCTGGTGGTCAACCAACAGATCCGGGGCGGGAGCGTCCTCCGGACGATGATGATCTTCCCCTATCTCCTGCCGACGCTCGTGGTCATCTTCATCTGGCAGTTCCTCTTCGACCCGAACATCGGCGTCGTCAATCAGTGGCTCGTCGACTTCGGGGTGGTCGCCGACCCCATCGCGTTCTTCTCGACGATCGAGTGGGCGATGGCGGCGGTCGCGGTGACCAGCGTCTGGAAGTTCGGCTCGTTCGCCTTCTTCATCCTGCTCGCCCGGCTCCAGGCCATCGACCCGAACCTCTACGAGCGCGCCCGCGTCGAGGGCGCCTCGACGTGGCAGGCGTTCCGCGACATCACGGTGCCCCACCTCCGGGGGGCGATTCTCATCATCCTCCTGGTGCGGGGCATCTGGATGTTCAACAAGTTCGACATCATCTACCTCTCGACCCGCGGCGGGCCGCTGAACGCGACCACCACCCTCCCGATCCGGGTGTACGAGCTCGCGTTCAACGAGGTGAACTTCGGCGCCGCGACCGCGCTCGCCGGCATCATGTTCTTCCTGCTCGCCGGCGTGGCGGTCGTCTACTTCAGGGTCTTCGAGCCCGAGAAGGAGGTGACCCACTGATGGCGCTCGGCGAAGGCGCCGCCGGCTCGGTCGTCCCCCAGCGGCTCCAGACTCGCATCAAGCGGATCGCGCTCGTCCTCGTCGCGGCGCTGGTCGCGGTGTTCGTCACCGTCCCGGTGTACGTGATGGTCGCGGTCGCGGTCCAGTCGCCCGCGGCGGT
This sequence comes from Halorussus marinus, assembly GCF_004765795.1. Lineage (GTDB taxonomy): Archaea > Halobacteriota > Halobacteria > Halobacteriales > Haladaptataceae > Halorussus > Halorussus marinus. Next base: position 22,456 of record NZ_SBIV01000005.1, on the reverse strand, counting down.
GTTCCGCGGCGGCGACGTGAACCTGCTGATCGACTCGCTGACGCTCCGGAACTTCCGGGTCCTGATCGAGGACACGAACACGATCCAGTACTTCGCCAACAGCCTCATCGTCACCGCGAGCTCGACCGTCCTCTCGACGGCGCTGGCGGTGGCGGCCGGCTACGGGCTCACGCGCTTCGAGTTCACCGGCAAGACGGTCGCGGCCCGCGCGGTGCTGTTCGCGTACATGTTCAGCCCGATCGTGCTCGCGATCCCGCTGTACGTCATCTTCTTCTCGCTCGGCCTGCTGAACAGCTACTTCGCGCTGACGATGGCGCTGACCGCCATCTCGGCGCCCTTTACCATCTGGCTGATGTGGCAGTACTTCCAGACGGTGCCGATCTCCTTGGAGGAGTCGGCGTGGGTCCGGGGCGCGAGTCGGACTCGAACCCTCTGGGACGTGGTACTGCCGGTCGCGCGCCCCGGCTACATCTCGGCGGCGATCTTCTCGTTTGCGGTCGCGTGGAACGACTTCACGATGTCGCGGGTCGTGATGAGCAACGACGAGATGTACACCATCACCGTCGGCGCCAGCCTCTTTCTCGACCGCGTCACCATCGGGTGGGGCGAGACGATGGCGGTGTCGCTTCTCATCTGCATCCCCCCGTTCCTCATCGCGGTTTTCCTCCAGAACTACCTCCTGCAGGGCTTTAACGTCGGAGGACTCGAATAATGGCACGTCCGATCCACCTCGACTCGGTTCGCAAGGAGTACCGATCCGCCGGCTCGGTCCACGTCGCGGTCGACGACCTCACGCTGTCGATCCCCGAGGGGTCGTTCACCACGCTCGTCGGCCCGTCCGGCTGTGGCAAGACGACGACGCTCCGGATGATCGCGGGGCTGGAGACCCCCACCGAGGGCCGGCTCTCGTTCGGCGACGAGGACGTGACCGGCCAGTCGCCCCAGGACCGCAACTGCGCGATGGTGTTCCAGTCCATCGCGCTGTACCCTCACATGACGGTCCGCCGGAACATCGGCTACGGGCTCAAGGTCCAGGGCGTCCCGAAAGACGAGCGCGACCGCCGGATCGACGAGGCGGCCGAGACGCTCCAGATCACCGAACAGCTCGAGAAGATGCCCGCGGAGCTATCGGGCGGCCAGCAACAGCGGGTCGCGCTCGGCTCGGCGTTCGTCCAGGACCCCGACGTCCTGTTGCTCGACGAGCCGATGAGCGACCTCGACGCCAAGCTCAAGGCCGAACTCCGGGTCGAGGTCCAGCGCCTCCATCAGGAGCTCGACGCGACGGTCGTCTACGTCACCCACGACCAGACCGAGGCGATGACGATGAGCGATCAGGTCATCCTCCTGAATCAGGGCCGGCTCGAACAGTTCGCCCCGCCGGGCGAGCTGTTCGACGCCCCCGTCTCGGAGTACGTCGCCCGGTTCATCGGGACGCCGTCGACGAACCTGTTGCCCGCGACGGTCGCCGAGACCGACGACGGCTACGCGCTCGCGGGCGACGGCTTCGGGGTGCTGGCGCCGGCCGACCGCTTCGCCGACCGGGTCGGCGACTCGATCACGGTCGGGATCCGCCCGCAGTACCTCTCGGCCGACGGCGGCGACTACGAACTCACCGTGATCGCGGGGGTTGTCGAACAGCTCGGCACCGAGTTCGTCGTCCACGGTCACACCCCCGACGGCACCGACGTCGACGCGGTCTCGACGGCGTTCGGCGCGGTCGAGCACGGCGACGAGCTCGTCGTCGGCTTCGATCCCGGGGACCTGTTCGTCTTCGACGCCGACGGCCGGACCATCTGTCACGGCGACGCGCTCGCGGGCGAGACGCCTCGCCAGTCGCCCTGACCGCCCCGCATCGACACCACCACTCGCCTCACCGACACCACACCACCTCATACGATGACGAACGACACGACTCTCCCCGCGAACAGCGTCTCGGCCGACCGACGACCCGCCCGCAACGGGCCGGCGGGTGCCGACTCGACCGGCTCCGACGACCGCACCGACCGCCGACCCCCCGAAGGCCCGCCCCGATCGGGCTCCAGAGCCCTCGACGACGATCGGCTCCGCGCCGACGGCGGCCGGGTGGCGCCCGGGCTCTTGCCCGGCGGGGAGGGCCGCCCGCTCTCGGACGTGACGGTCCTCGAACTCGGTCACATCATCGCCGGCCCGTTCTGCTCGATGGTGCTCGCCGACCTCGGGGCGGAGGTCATAAAGGTCGAACACCCCGAACTGGGCGACGCGGTCCGGGATTCGAGCCCGATCGGCAACAGCTCGTTCAACTACGTCAACCGGAACAAGCTCGGGGTCGCCCTCGACCTGAAGTCCGAGGAGGGCCGGGCCGTGTTCCACGACCTCGTCGAGGAGGCCGACGTGCTGGTCGAGAACTTCGCGGCCGGCACCGCCGACCGCCTCGGGGTCGGCTACGACGACCTCGCGGGCGTGAACGACGAACTGGTGTACTGCTCGATCAAGGGGTTCAATCCGGGCCCGTACGAGTCGTTCCCCGCGCTCGACCCCGTCGCGGAGGCGCTCTCGGGCGTGATGAGCGTGACCGGCCACCCCGGGGAGCCGCCGGTCCGGTCGGGCACCAGCCTCTCGGACATGGCGGCGTCGCTGTACGCCGCGGTGACGGTGCTCGGGGCGGTCCGCCAGCGCGACGCGACCGGCGAGGGCCAACACGTCACGGTCCCGCTGTTCGAGAGCACGGTCGCGCTCATGGGCTACTGGCTGGCGTACACCCAGGCGTACGACGACGTGCCCGAGCCGATGGGCGCGAGCCACCCCGGCTGGGCGCCCTACGACGTGTTCGAGTCGGCCGACGACGAGTGGGTGTTCGTCGGCCCGTCGTCGGACCGCCAGTGGCGGCGGTTCTGCGACGCGCTCGACCTCGACGTCGCCGCCGACGACCGGTTCGCCGAACTCGCCGACCGACTCGACAACCGCGAGGAACTCCACGAGATCGTCGCGGCGACCTGCGCGGAGTTCGGGACCGACGAGATCGTCGCCCGACTCCAGGACGCCGGCGTCCCGGTCGCGCCCGTCAACGACACCGAAGACGTCTGTGGGGACCCGCATCTCCGGGCGACCGAAGCGCTGGCCGAGGTCCGGGCCACCGAGGGCGAGGGCGGTCGCGTCCGGACGCCCCGGTTCCCGGCGCGGGCGTCGGGGTTCGACCGCGTCGAGTCGTCGGACCCCCCCGCGCTCGGCGAGGACACCGGGGCGGTGCTCGAAGCGCTCGGCTACGACCGCGAGGAGATCGACCGGCTCCACGAGGAGGGCGTGGTGTGAAGCTCCTCGATCTGACGCTCAGGGAGGGCGAACAGCGTCCCGGCGTCGAGTACTCGGTCGACCGGAAGGTCGCGGCCGCCCGCGAACTCGACGCGCTCGGCGTCGAGTACGTGCAGGTCGGCTTCCCGGTCGCGGACGATCGGACCGCCCGGGTCTGTGACCGCCTCGACCTCGACGCGGCGACGACGGGGATCGCTCGCGCGGTCCCGGGCGACGTCGACGCGGCGATCGAGGCCGGCGTCGACGTCGTGAACGTCTTCGCCCCGACCAGCGACCGACAGCTCGAACACGTCCTCGGGAAAGATCGCGTGGAGCTGACCGCGGCCGCGACGGCGGCCGCGGACCGCGCCCGCGAGGCCGGTCTCGGCGTCCACTTCGACGCGATGGACGGCTTCCGGACCGATCCGGGCGCCCTCGACGACCTGTTCGGGGCGGTCGACGCGGACCTCTACACCGTCGCCGACACCGTCGGGAGCCGGACGCCGACGGGGGTGGTCGAGCGCCTCGACGCGCTCGATACGGACCTCGAACGGGTCGGGGTCCACTTCCACGACGACCTCGGGGTCGCCACCGCGAACACGCTGGCGGCCGCCCGATGCGGGGTCGCGAAGGCCGACGTGTCGGTGGCCGGGCTCGGCGAGCGCGCGGGCAACGCCTCGCTGGAGGCGGTCGCCGCGTCGGCGCTGGCCGGCGACGAATGCGTCGACGTCGGGCTCGACGAGGGGTCGCTACTGCCCGGCGCGCGCGCGGTTCTCGACGCGCTCGGCGAGGACGTGGCCCCGACCGCGCCACTGCTCGGCGAGGACGCGTTCGCCCACGAGTCCGGGCTCCACACCGCCGCGATGCTGGCCGAGCCGAGCGCCTTCGAGCCGTTCGACCCCGCGCGGTTCGGCGGCGAACGCCGGCTCCTGTTCGGCGCCGCGACGGGCCGCGGTGGGGCGCGCCGGTTGCTCGAACGGGCCGGCCGAGAGCCGACCGACGAGCGCGTCCGCCGGCTCCTCGACCGGCTCGATGCGGCCGACCGCGAACTCGGGCTCGACGAGGCGGTGGCGATCGCCGACGAAATCGCCTGACACGGCGGTGCGTAACTGGTTCGGACTCGCCGATTCGTCGACGCCGCCCGGCGACCAACCGACCACGCGGTGCTAACGGCCTCGAAACGGGCGCCTCGAAGTCCCCCGTTCATCCGTCCAGTCCTCGGATATAGAGTCTATTATCTCGTCTGATACTTAGGTCCAAAAGTTTAAAAGTTGAATTTGGGAATACGGTTTTGGCAAATGACAACTGTATCCGTAGACTGGATCTTGCAGAAGTACAGCCGCCGAATCGGCGCGGCGCTGGGGGTCGCGCTCGGGGCGACCGTCGTGTTCGGCGTCCTCTTCGCGATGGACGTCTCGCGCGTCGGCGCGACCGGGGGGCAGGCGGTCGCCGCCACGCTGTTCGTCCTCGCGCTTCATATCGGTCTGCTCGGTATCGTTCTGGCCGGGAGCGTCGGCGTCGAACTCCGGAACCTCACCGCCGCGGCCGAAGCCATCGAGTCGGGCGATCTCGACGTCACCCCCGAGAGCGACCGCCCCGACGAGTTCGGCCGTCTGGCGGCGTCGTTCGACAGCATGCGGCGATCGCTCGACGAGGCGTTCGCGGAGTCCGAGACCGCCCGCGAAGAGGCCGAGCGCGCTCAAGAGCGCGCGGAGGCCGCCCAGCGGGAAGCCGAAGAGCGAAGCGAACGCCTGCTCGAACGGGCCGAGGACGTCGGCGACGCGATGGCCTCGGCCGCCGAGGGCGACTTCAGCCACCGCCTCGACACGGACACCGACATCGAGGCGATCGAACGGATTGGCGCCGCCTACGAGGAGATGGCGACCGATCTGTCCGCCACCGTCGAGGAGATCATCGCGTTCGCCGCCGAGGTCGAGACCACGAGCACCGCGGTCGCGGACGACGCCGCGGCGGTCGAGCGGCGCCACGAGTCGCTCGCCGCGGACATCCGGTCGCTGGCCGACGACGTCGCGAGTCAGGCCGACCAGCTCGAAAGCGCGGTCGAGGAGGCCAACGACCTGTCGGCGACGATCGAGGAAGTCGCCTCGACGACCGACGAGGTCGCCGACCGAGCGACCGACGCCGCCGAGGCCGGCGAGGCCGGCGCCGAGCGCGCCGAGGAGGCGATCGACGCGATCGACCGGATCGAGGAGGCGGTGACCGAACTCGGACGGCTGGTCGACAACCTCGACGAACGGATGGAAGAAGTCGGCGAGACGACGGGACTCATCGACGACATCGCCGAGCAGACCGGCCTGCTGGCGCTGAACGCCAACATCGAGGCCGCCCGCGCCGACGCTGAAGGCGACGGCTTCGCGGTCGTCGCGGACGAAATCAAGCAACTCGCGGCCGAGACCCAGGACGCGGTCGATCAGATAAGCAGTATCATCGAGACCGTTCGGGGCGACGTCACCGACGTGACTCGGGAGATGGACGACACCAGACGTCGCATCGACGAGAGCGTCGAAACCGTGACGGCGACGGGCCAGACCCTGCAGGGACTGACCGACACGGTCACCGACGTCGACGACGCGATGGCGGAGATCAACCGCGCGACCGACGACGGTGCGGCCGCGACCGAGGAGGTCGCGGTCGCGGTCGAGACCGTCCGCGAGGTCGCCGTGGAGGTCGCGGACCGATCCGAGGACCTCGCGGCGACCGCCGACGAGACCGCGGCGACGATGGCCGACGTCCGCGAGCGAACCGATACGCTCGCCGACCGGACCGCGGACCTCCGCGAGATGCTGAGTTCGTTCGAGACCCGAGACTCCGGCGACGAAGACGACCCGATCGCCGCGTCTCCGTCCGGCGCGCCAGTGGGGGGAAGCGATGATTGACGAACCGACCCTGTACGCGGTCGGCGGCGTCGCGTACGCGGTCACCCTCGCGGTCTTGCTCCTGTGGCTCCGCCGGATTCCACAGCGGCTCCATCACTACTGTCGGCTCGTCGTGGCGGTCATGGCCGTCAGTACCGTGTGCAGTTTCCTCGCGGCCGCCGGCGTGGGCGCGTTTTCGGCTCACGGCTACTTTTTCGCCCTGCCGAACGTCGCCAACGACGTGTTCGCCTACTCGTTACTGTGGTTCGTCACCGCGAAGCTCGCCGGTGCGAAGCGCCGGAACCTCGCGATCGTGACCGCCGCCCCCGCAGTGCAGGTCCTTGCGTTCAACTTCGGCGCCAGAGCGGGCGGTCTGGTGACGCTCGTCTCGACGCTGATCGTCATTGGCGGGCACGTTTTCGTCGCGTACCTGTTCGTGGGGCCGATCTGGGAGACGGCCCAAAACCGCTCGGCCGATCGGCGACTGCTCCACTGGAAGGCCCGAAACCTCCTGCTTTTCCTCCTCGCGATGCTCATCGCGTACGCGTTCATCTCGGACGCGGGAGCGTTCACGAAGTTCGGAGACATTCTCATCAACCACTACATCTCGGTGCTGATCCGCGTCGGCTTCGCCGGCTTCCTGTTCGCGAACATCCGCGCGCTGGACGAAGCCGAGCGCGCCGACGACCGCGCCGACCCCGTTCGGTCGCCCGAGTTCGACGGTCCGACCCCCGAAGCGACCGGCGACTGACGCCGGGCGCGGGGCCGCGGCCTCCGGGATTTTCCGCGAGTCGATCCTACAGCAGGTGGACGTAGTCGTCGAGCGCGAGCGCGAATTCCTCGTCGGCCGGGAGGTCGACCCACGAGAACTCGAACTCCGCGCCGACCTCCTCGCCCGACCCGGTCACGGTGTGAGTCCACCGGTCGCGGGGGTCGTGGACGGTCGCGTGGAAGAAGTGGCGGACGTACCGCCGCGCCGGCCTGCGGCGCCACACGTCGGTCGCGAGGTGGCGCGTGTCGGCGAGCGCGCCGAGCCCGCTCTCCTCGGCGACCTCCCGAAACACCGCCTCCCGGGGCGTCTCGCCCGCCTCGATGGTCCCCTTCGGGATCTGGAGGCCGTCGTGGCCCGGGCCCTCGAACGCGAGCAGTTCGCGCTCGCCCCGGGTGATGTACGCGCACGCCTTCTGGACGTACGTGATGTCGTCGGCCGCGGCTCCGTCGATAGACATGTTTACCATTCGACGACGTTTCCCCTCAAAAGCGTTTCTGCAAGGAGTATTAAGGAGAGTAAGGGGATCGCCGGGACGCCCCCGTCCCGCGCCGATCGCGCCCCGGACCGGGTCGGGGCCGCGGCGCCGAAACATGTTTGACGGTGGACACGCGAGTGCGTACCAATGAGGGAACTCGACGAAACCGACCTCGAAATTCTCCAGTTGCTCGTCGCGAACGCCCGCCGACCGTACAACGAGATCGCGGACGCTGTAGAACTCTCGCCGCCGACGGTCTCCGACCGCATCGACCGCATGCGCGAACTCGGCGTCATCCAGCAGTTCACCGTCGATCTCGATCGCTCGCTCCTCTCGGAAGGGATCGCGGTGCTCGTCGACCTCCGGATCGAACCCGGTCGGGTCGCCGACGTCCGCGAGCGCGTCGAAGCGCTCGACTCGGTCGAACACGTCTTCGTCACCGCCGACGGCCGGGTGGTGTTCCACGCCAGACTCGAAGACGGCGCGGTCGAGCCGCTACTCGCGGACTCGCTCGACACCGACGCGATCCGGTCGTACGACGTCGACCTGCTCGCGGAGTCGTCGTGGTCGCCAGAACCCGAGGGCGCGGAGTTCGCCCTCGAGTGTGACGAGTGTGGCAACACCGTCACCAGCGAGGGCGAGTCGACCCGGATCGACGGCGACCTCTACCAGTTTTGCTGTTCGTCCTGTCTGGCGCGATTCGAACAGCAGTACGAGGAGATGAGAGAGGCGGCCTGATCCGGCCGCCGGCCCCGAGTTCGCCTACTCGACCGACTCGAAGACGAGCAGTATCGTGACCCCGTTCGACCCGAGGCCGATCTCCTGATCGACGAGGTCGTAGCCGTCCTCTTCGTACGCTCTGATTCGGTTGTTGGCCGTGCTCTCGGCCTGCTTCTGGCTCCCCGACTCGACTATCTCTAGCTGTTTGCTCACGCTCCCCGTTCGACGGTGAGGACCGTAAATGGGGAGGTCGGTTTCGCGAGTCACTCGCTCGGTAAATCTAACTTGTACTTCTGAAAGTAGTGTTGGAAAGCTTTATCCGGGTCGGGGCGAACACCAACTGGTACGGCCGGAAATCGGACGAGTCAGCCGCTCGACGCCGAACAGTGGCAACGCTGTCGCTCGCCGTATCGACGCCGACGTCCGGTCCGGCCGACCACCCATGAATCAGACGACGACTTCCACCACCGAGACGATCCGCGCGGTCCTCGACCGCGCACGAACGGGACGCGAGGACGTACTCACCGACCCGGTGTTCGACGACCTCGCCACCGAGATCGAACGGAACCTCTACGAGGACGCCTCGATCGAGGAACTGTACGACGCGGTGATCGACGCGCTGACCGCCCGGATCGAGCGCGATCCTGCCTACAAGCGGATCGCGGCCGCGGCGTTCCGCGAGCGCTACTACCGCGAAGTCGTCGGGACGGTTCCCGACGACTTTGCGGCGGCCGCCCGCGAGAGCTTCGCCGAGAACGTCGAGAGAGGCGTCGAAGACGGCCTGCTCGACGAGCGCATGCTCGCCTTCGACCTCGAAGCACTCGCGGAGTCGCTCGCGGTCGAGCGCGACGAACTGTTCGACTACATGGCGCTGGACACTCTCTACCAGCGGTACTTCCTCCAGACCGCCGACGGCGAGCGCCTCGAACTCCCGCAGGCGTTCTGGATGCGCGTGGCGATGGGGCTCGCGCTGGCCGAACCGGTCGCCGACCGCGAGGCCCGCGCCCGCGAGTTTTACGAGCTCATGTCGACGCTCCGGTTCGTCCCGTCGAGCCCGACGCTGTTCCACGCCGGGACGACCCACGCCCAACTGAGTTCGTGTTACCTGACGACCGTGCCCGACGACCTCGCCGGCATCTTCGACGCCTACAAGGGCCACGCTCGGCTCTCGAAGTGGAGCGGCGGGCTCGGCAACGACTGGACGCCGATCCGGGCCGCCGGGTCGCTCATCGAGTCGACCGGCGTCGAGTCGACCGGCGTCGTCCCGTTCCTCAAGATCTCGAACGACGTGACCGCGGCGATCAACCGCTCGGGCAAGCGCCGCGGCGCGGCCTGCGCGTATCTGGCGTGCTGGCACCTCGACTTCCCGGCCTTCGTCGACCTGCGACGCAACACCGGCGACGAGCGCCGCCGGACCCACGACATGAACACCGCGGCGTGGATTCCGGATCTGTTCATGAAGCGGGTGCGGGCTGACGAGCAGTGGACACTGTTCTCGCCCGACGAGGTGCCCGAACTCCACGACACGTACGGCGAGGAGTTCGAGGAGCTATATCGCGAGTACGAGCGGAAGGCCGAGGCTGGCGAGCTCCGCCAGTACGAGACGGTCGACGCCGCCGAGCTCTGGCGCGAGACGCTCACCAGGCTGTTCGAGACCGGTCACCCGTGGATCACGTTCAAAGACCCCTGTAACGTCCGGTCGCCCCAGGACCACGAGGGCGTCGTCCACTCCTCGAACCTCTGTACCGAGATCACGCTCAACACGAGCGAGGACGAACACGCCGTCTGCAACCTCGGGTCGGTGAACCTCTCGAAGCACGTCGAGCCGGCGGCCGAGCGCGTCCCGTCGGAAGGGACCGACGGGAACGCGGCGCTCGGCCTCGACCGCGAGAAGCTCCGGGAGACCGTCGAGACCGGGATGCGGATGCTCGACAACGTTGTCGACCTCAACTTCTACCCCACCGACGAGGCCGAGCGCTCGAACATGCGCCACCGCCCGGTCGGGATGGGCGTGATGGGGTTCCACGAGGCCCTGCTCGAACGCGGGATCCCGTTCGCTTCGGAGGCGGCGGTCGAGTTCGCCGACGCGTCCCAGGAGCTGGTCTCCTACCACGCCATCCGGAGCTCGGCGGAGCTGGCGGCCGAGCGCGGTGCTTACCCTTCGTTCGAGGACTCGAAGTGGGATCGGGGTATCCTCCCCCAGGACACTCTCGACCTGCTCGAAGAAGAACGCGGCCGCGAGATTCCCCTGCCCCGCGAGGAGCGCCTCGACTGGGGGCCGGTGCGGGAGGCGGTCGCCGACCACGGGATGCGGAACTCGAACACGATGGCGGTCGCGCCGACCGCGACCATCTCGACCATCGCCGGCACCACGCCGTCGATCGAGCCGGTCTACTCGAATCTCTACGTCAAGTCGAACATGAGCGGGGACTTCACGGTCGTCAACGACCGCCTCGTCGCGGACCTCGACGAACGGGGCCTCTGGGACGAGGAGATGGTCGACCGGATCAAATTCCACGACGGCTCGATCCAGGAGATCGAGGCGATCCCCGAACCGATCCGAGAGCTCCACCGGAGCGCGTTCGAGATCGACCCGCGCCACCAGCTCCGGCTCACCGCCCGCCGGGGTCGGTGGATCGATCAGTCGGTCTCGCACAACGTCTTTTTCCCGTCCACCGACGGCTCGCTGCTCGACGACGTCTACCAGACCGCGTGGGAGCTGGGGCTGAAGACGACCTACTACCTGCGGACGCTCGGGGCCTCACAGATCGAGAAGTCCACCGTCGACATGGCGGAGTACGGGAAGACTCAGACCCGGGATCAGTCGAGCGCCGAGTCGAACCGCGAGCGAACCGACCTCCCGAACGTCGAGGACCCGACCTGCGACGCCTGCCAGTGATATGATACTGAACGACGACAAGACCGACCCGAACAAGATACTGCCGATCGAGTACGACTGGGCGCGCGAGTACTACCGCGCCGGCGTGAACAACAACTGGGTGCCCGAGGAGATTCCGATGGGCGAGGACGCCAATCAGTGGAACGGCGACGCGCTGACCGACGCCGAGCGCCAGCTCGTCGAGTGGAATCTTGGGTTCTTCTCGACCGCCGAATCGCTGACCGCCAACAACATCGTGCTGGCGCTCTACGAGTACGTCACCAGCCCGGAGTGTCGTCAGTACCTCCTCAGGCAGGCCTACGAGGAGGCCATCCACACCGACACCTTCATCTACTGCTGTGACTCGCTCGGCCTCGACCCCGACTACGTCTACGGCATGTACGAGGAGGTGCCGTCGATCGAGGAGAAAGACGCGTACGTCGTCGATTTGACCGAGGACATTCTCGACGACGACTTCGAGCTTCGGACCGACGCGGACGTCCGGTCGTTCCTCCGGGACCTCGTCGGCTTCTACGTCATCATGGAGGGCATCTTCTTCTACGCCGGATTCGCGATGATGCTCGGGCTCAAGCGACAGAACAAGATGGTCGGTATCGGCCAGCAGTTCGAGTACATCATGCGCGACGAGTCGGTCCACCTCGCGTTCGGGGTCGACCTCATCAACACCGTCCGGGAGGAGCACCCGGGCGTCTGGACCGACGAGTTCGGAGCCGAGATCGCGGCGCTGATCGAGGAGGCGGTCGAGCTCGAACAGCTCTACGCCCGGGAGGCCTGCCCCGACGAGATCCTCGGGATGGGCCCCGAGCAGTTCGCCGAGTACGTCGAGTACGTCGCCGACCGTCGCCTCCGCCAGCTCGACCTCCCGGCGTCGTACGGCACCGACAACCCCTTCCCGTGGATGTCGGAGGCGACCGACCTCAACAAGGAGAAGAACTTCTTCGAGACCCAGGTGACCGAGTACCGGTCGGGCGGCTCGCTCGACTGGTAGCTACTCGGTCTCGGCCAGCGCCGCCCTGCGCCGGGACCGCTCTTCGAGCGCCTCGCGGCGCTTTCGCTCCTGTTCGTCGGTCGGACACCGGAGATCGGGCACGGCCGCCGCGTTCTCGTCGCCGTCGAGCGCGACGAAGGTGAAAAACGAGGTGGCGGTCTCGCGGCGCTCGTCGTCGCTCGGCCGCTCGGCGTACACGTCGACTTTCGCTTCCATGCTCGACTCGCCGGTCTCGAAGACGTAGGCCTCGGTCACCACGACGTCGCCGAGGTCGATCGCTTCGAGGAAGTCGACGTGGTCCATCGACGCCGTGACGACCTGCCGCCGCGAGAACCGCCGCGCGGAAATCGCTCCACAGATGTCCATCCAGTGGAGGACCGACCCGCCGAGCGCCCGACCGAGGTTGTTGGTGTCGTCGGGCATCAGGATCTCGCTCATTTCGGTGTGTGACTCGTCCAGCGTCGCGGTCTGCACCGTCTCGGTCTGCTCCATGTCGCGGGATTCGGCGCCGCCCGAATAAAACTACTAGGATTTCACTACACAAAGCGAGCTTTCATAAATCGCGCGCCGTGGGCAGTCCGAGCGCCGCCAGATCCACATGCTCGCGAACGAGTTCGGCCGCGGCGTCGTGGGGCGAGGCCGCCTTCCCGCCTGCGTCCGGCGGCGTCTTCCCGCTCGCCTCGAAGACCCGCGCGACGAACGCCGAGCGGGCGTTCTCGTTCTCGAACAGGCCGTGGAGGTAGGTCCCGAGCACTCGGTCGGTCGCGGCGCTGGCGGGGCCGACCGGCCGGTCGACCGGCGCCGTGGGCGTCGACTCGCCCATGTGTATCTCGTAGCCCGAGACCGTCCCGGACGCGCCGGCGATGGGGCCGGTCCCGTCGACCGATCGGGTCACCTGCGCGACGCGCTTGTCGGCCGAGAAGCTGGTCTCGACCGGGAGCAGGCCGAACCCCGGGACGGTCCCGCGCTCGGCGGTGCTCTCGACGCCCGCGTTCCGGATTCGCTCGCCGAGTACCTGATAGCCCCCACAGAGGCCGACGATCGGTCCGTCGAACTCGGCCAGCGCCTCCCCGAAGCCGGCTTCCCGGAGCGCGAGCAGGTCGTCGACGGTGTTTTTCGTCCCCGGGAGGACGACCGCGTCGGCCTCCCCGAGGTCGGCGTTCGGGGGAACGTACGCGACCCGAACGCCGGGCTCGCGTTCGAGCGGTTCGAGGTCGGTGCCGTTCGAGACCCGCGGGAGCCGGACCGCCGCGACCGTGACCGCCCGGTCGTCCGGGACGCCGTCGTCGTCGCCCCGGACCGCCCGCTCGCCCTCCGCGGGCAACGAGACGCTGTCCTCCTCGGGGAGTCCGGGGTCGTCGTACGGAAGCACGCCGAGGATCGGGACGCCGGTTCGGTCCTCGAACTCCGCGATCCCCGGGTCGAGGATCGACCGATCGCCCCGGAACTTCGTGACGAGCGCGCCCACCACTCGCTCGCGGACGTCGTCGGGCATCAGTTCGAGCGTGCCGTAGAGGCTGGCGAACGCGCCGCCGCGCTCGATGTCGGCGACCACGATCACGTCGGTGCCGTCGGCGAACCGGGCGGTCTCGACGTTCGCCAGATCCCGGTCGTGGAGGTTGATCTCGGCGATACTGCCCGCGCCTTCGGCGACGACCACCTCGTGGTCGGCGGCGAGTCGCTCGAAGGACTCGACCGCGGCGGCTCGGGCGCGCACCCAGTGGTCGTCGTAGTACGACCCCGCCTCGAAGTGGCCGACGGCCTCGCCCTGAACGACCAGTTGGCTCTCGCCGTCGCCGCGGGGCTTGAGCAGGACGGGGTTCAGATCGGTCGTCGGCGTGATCCGGGCCGCCCGGGCCTGAACGTACTGGGAGACGCCGATCTCGCCCTCTCTCCTCTCTCCCTCCCCCAGACCCCCTCCCTCTCTCCTCGCACCCGATTCCGCCGCCGCGCGCTCGCCCGCCCCGCGGTCGCCGCCGGCCGCGGGCGCGAGGACGGCCCGAGCGTTGTTGCTCATGTTCTGGGCCTTGAACGGCGCGACCGAGACCCCGGCGTCGGCGAGGTGCCGACAGAGCCCCGCGGCGACGGTGCTCTTGCCGACGTGGCTCGCGGTCCCGGCGACCAGCAGCGTGCGGGTCATTCAGTACTCCGTGCCCTTCCGAGCGGCGTGGCCCGACTCGATGGGGTGGGCCTCCTTCCGGACGTTGGTGACGAGGTCCGCGCGCTCGCACGCGAACTCGGGGCGGTCGTGGCCGCCGGTCAGGACCAGTTCGAGGTCGTCGGGTTTGGTCTCGACGAGGTCGATCACCGCCTCGGGGTCGATCAGGCCGCGGTTAGCGGCGTAGAGCACCTCGTCGAGGATCAGCATGTGGACGCCCGCGTCGGCCGGCGCGTCGGTGGCGACCGGTTCGTCGCCGGTCGACTCGCTGGCCTCCACTATCTCACGCGCACGCGCGAGCGCGGCGGCGGCCTTCGCGTCGTGCTCGTCGTCGTCCGAGCCGTCGAGGAAGCCGTGCCAGCCGTAGTGGCCGGTGTTCTCGTAGGTGAACCCGGGGACGCGTTCGATGGCGTTGTACTCGCCGCGCGTGTCCTCTACGGTGCCGGTCCCGCCCTTCATGAACTGGAGCATGTGGACGCGGTAGCCGTGGCCGGCGGCCCGAAAGCCCATCCCCAGCGCGGCGGTCGTCTTGCCCTTCCCGTCGCCCCACCAGACCTGCACCAGTCCGAACTCCTCGGGGGTCGACGGTTCGATGGCCTCTGCGGTCGGCGCTCGGTCGCTCGCTGTCTGTTCGCCCGTGCTCCGGTCGGTCGATGTGTGGTCGTCTGTCATAGGTGGTCGATGAATGTGTCGAACGCGCCGCTCTCGGCGTGGACGTGGCAGTAGGTGCCCAGCGTCCGGTATTCGGTCAGTCCGTCGCGATCGCCGTCGATCCCCTCGCCCCGCTCGACGTCGAAGGCGAACCGGGCGTCTGTCGCGGGGTCGGCGGCGGAGTAGTGGAACTCGTGGCCCCGGAGGCGGTCGCCCGCGCTCGCGGTGAGGGTCCGCTCGCGCGCCCGGAGTTCGACGTGGTCGAGCGCCTGATAGCGCTCGCGCATCTCCACGTCCGCCGGGAGGACGCCCGCCATCTCGTAGCTGTCGCCGTCGGTCGTCGTGAGCGACTCCGCGAGCGCCATCAGTCCGCCACACTCCCCGAACACGGGGAGTCCCTCGCTCGCGCGCTCGCGGAGGGTCGCCAGCGCCGGGCTCACCGCGAGGTCTTGGGCGTACAGCTCCGGGTAGCCCCCCGGGAGGTAGACCCCGTCGCAGTCGGGCAGGTCGTCGCCCGCGACGGGTGAGAACGTCCGCACGTCGGCCCGCGCTCGGAGCCGCTCGACGGTCGCGGGGTACCGGAAGCTGAAGGCCCCGTCTCGGGCGATCGCGATCCGCTCGCCGGTCGCTCGCTCGCCCGGTCGGGAGTCGGGGTCGGGCCGCGGCGGCTCGCGGGCCGTCGCCAGTAGTCGCTCGGCCCGGACGTGTTCGGCGGCCGCCGACAGGGCCTCGTCGCTCAGGGGCCGCTCGTCGCCGCGTTCGAGCCCGAGGTGGCGTTCGGGGACTTCGAGGGCGGGGTCGGGCCCGATCCGTCCGAAGTACGCGAGGTCGTCGGGGAGCGCTTCCCGGACGCCCTCGGCGTGACGACCGCCGTGGGCGCGCTGGGCGAGGACGCCGGCGACCTCGACGTCCCGACCGACGCGCTCGGCGTACTCCCGGAAGCCGAGCGCGGTCGCGGCCACGCTCTCCATCCCGGCCGCGGCGTCGACCACGAGGACGACCGGGAGGTCGAGCGCCTCGGCGACCATCGCGGTGCTGGAGCCGTCGCCGTCGTACAGCCCCATCACGCCCTCGACGACGCAGATGTCGCCGTCGCCCCGGTAGTAGTTGCGTCGCAGGCCCTCGCGGCCCTCCAGCCAGCAGTCCAGCGTCCGCGACGGGCGACCGGCGACTCGCTCGTGGTGGCTCGGGTCGATGAAGTCGGGCCCGGCCTTCGCCGGCTGGGGGTCCCGGCCCGCCTCCGCCAGCGCCCGGAGCACCGCGAGGGTGGCGACGGTCTTGCCGACGCCCGAACTCGTCCCACCGAGAACCACGCCCTTCACGGCCCGGCCTCCCGAGGGTCGTCGTCCGGGTCGGCGTCGCGGCCCTCGCCCGGCCGGCCGTCGCCGGTAATCCGGTCGTAGACGACGCCGATCTGCTCGCGGATCGCGGCCGGCGACGCGCCCGCCCGGTCGGCGAGCGCGAGCGCGCCGCCCATGCCGACCCCTTCTTTGGCCTCGCCCGCGAGGTAGGCGTCGGTCGCGGGGTGGTCGCCGGCCTCGAACTCGGGGTCGGTCACGGTCAGCGAGAGGTCGAGGTCGTCGGCGAGCGCGCCGATCGCGGCGGTGTCGTCGTCGGCGACGAAGCGCGTCGTGGCGAGTTCGAGCGGCGCCTCGATCCCCGCGTGGCGGACGAGCGCGCCCGCCGCGGCCAGTTGGGTCCCGCCGGCGAGGGTCACGTCGGTCCCGGCATCGAGTGCGCCCCGCGTCAGCCCCGCGACCGCGGCGAGTACCGGGTCGCCCATCCGGCGGACGGCCCCGCGGGGATCGCCTCGACAGTCGCCCGCCGAGAGGTCGCTCGCGGCGAGCGCGTCGGCGACGACCTCGCGTTTGAGTCCCATCGGATTGTCGGGTAGCGACGAGGACACCGACGCGCGTTCGCCGAGCGCCGAGAGGACGCCGAGCGCGGTGGTGGTCCCGCCCGGAACCGTCTCGGCGACGACGAGCTCCTCGTCGGGCAGTGACGCGCCGAGGTCGCGAGCCGCGGCGAACGTCTCGGAAGCGTCCGCCACCGGCTCGGGCTCGCGCACGTCCCCACCGGGGCCCGATCCCACCTCGACGGTCGGCGCGCCGGTCGGCGCGGCGAGTCCGGCGTCGACTATCAGCGTCTCGAAACCGAGCCGCTCGCGGACCGCGCGAGTGACGACCGCGGGCGTGGGACACCCCGTGGGACTGACCGGGACGACCGGCGCGTCGACCGGCCGGCCGTACTCCACGATCTCGGCGTCGGCGCTCGGGGTGTGGGCCATCAGCGCGGGATCGGCGCCCGCGGCGCTGATGCCGTCGATCTCGGCGGTCCGGGTGGCGCCGGAGACGAGGACGAACCTCATCGGCCACCCCGGCCCGACCCGCCGGTCCGCAGTCTCTCGGTCGCCGGTTCGCTCGCGGCGTGACGAAACACCATCGTGGCGTGATTAGGACAAGCTGGGTTTAACTACTTAGTGGTTCGGTCGGCCCTGACGACCAGCACCGAGAGGTCGGAGTACGGGGAGTCCGAGCCGCCCGCAGAGTCGGCGAGCGCGCCAAGCGTCGTGCGCGTGATCGTCTCGTCGTCGTGAGTGAGTCGCTCGCAGACGAGCGCGTCGAGGCACGTCGGCGCGCCGCTCTCGACCAGTTCGCGAGCCACGTCGCCCGGCATCCAGTCGAACGGGCGGGGCAACACCAGCAGGTGGCGGTTCCCGACCGCGGCCCGGAGCCTGTCGAGGTCGGGGTCGATCTCGCCGCTCTTGTGGAGGGTCACGAACACCGACTCCTCCATCGGCGTCCGAGCCCTGCTCGCGGCCACCTGAAGCGACGAGACCCCCGGGACAACCCGGACCGGTCGCTCGACCGCCGCCTCGACCTTCCCGACGAACTGGTAGCCCGAGTGGTTCGGGTCGCCCATCAGCACCGCGGTCCCGGTCTCGCCCGACGCGACGCGGTCGGCGAACGCCGCCAGCGTCTCGGCTTCGTCGGCGTAGCCACACGCCAGGAGGTCCGCGTCGGTGCGGTCGGCCACGTACTCGATCACCGTCTCGAAGCCGACGACGACGTCGGCGTCTCGGATCGCGCGCTCGCCCCGGGGCGTGAGGTACTCGAGGTTCCCCGGTCCGATCCCGACCGCGCGGACGGGGTCGTCCGGACCGTCGGGTTCGGGGTCGGCGGCCGCGACGCCGGCGGGGTCGGGCCCCGCATCGAGGTCGTAGTCGTCGCTCACGGTTTCACCTCGCCGCCGGGCCGGCGTCTCTCGGTCGACATCACTCGGGACGTTCCGCGCGAGCGGTAAAACCGTTCGGTGGCGCGCTCGGGGGCGATCGCCCCGCGTACAAATTTAGGAAACAAAAGACGCACACCGGCTGAGTTTACTTATGATCGTATTCGGCACCGCGATCGTCGGCTCGAAAAGGGAAAATCCGCATAAACGTGGGTCCCGTAGTACACGACAACGAGACACCTATGGCCCAAACCGCACACCTCGAGATACGGGGTATGAGCTGTGCCAACTGCTCGGGGACGGTCGAAGACGCCCTCGGGCAACTCGACGGCGTTCGGGAGGCGAACGTCAACTTCGCCACCGACGAAGGCACCGTCGAGTACGATCCCGACGCGACCTCGCTCGCAGATATCTACCGGGCGATCGAGGACGCCGGCTACGAGCCGGTCGCCCGGCAGGTGTCGGTCGGCATCTCCGGGATGTCGTGTGCGAACTGCTCGGAGACTAACGAGAGCGCCCTCGAAGCGACGCCCGGGGTGATCGAGGCCGACGTCAACTACGCGACCGACGAGGGGACGGTGCGGTACAACCCGCAGGACGCCGCGCTCGGCGACCTCTACGACGCCATCGAGCGGGCCGGCTACGAGCCGATCCGCGACGACGACACCGACACCGACGGCGCCACCGACGCCGACCGGCGAGACGAGGCCCGCCAGGCCGAGATCAGCCGACAGCTCCGGCTGACGCTGTTCGGCGCGGTCCTCTCGCTCCCGCTCGCGTTCTTCATGCTCGAACACTACCTGTTCGACGACCTGCTCGGTGAGGCGGTCCTCGGCGTGCCCCTCGGGTGGGTCATGTTCGGGCTGGCGACGCCCGTCCAGTACTTCCTCGGCAGGGAGTTCTACGAGAACTCCTACACCGCGGTCGTGCGCAACCGGACCGCGAACATGGACGTGCTCATCGCGCTCGGCTCCTCGACCGCGTACTTCTACAGCGTCGCGGTCCTGTTCGACCTGCTCGCGGGGAGCCTCTACTTCGACACCGCCGCGTTCATCCTCGTGTTCATCACGCTGGGCAACTACCTCGAAGCCCGCTCGAAGGGGCAGGCCAGCGAGGCGCTCCGGCGACTGCTGGAGATGGAGGCCGACACCGCGACGGTGATCCGGGACGGAGACGAGACCGAGATCCCGGTCGAGGACATCGAAGTCGGCGACGTGATGGTCGTCCGGCCCGGCGAGAAAGTCCCCACCGACGGCGAGGTGGTCGAGGGCGAGAGCGCGGTCGACGAGTCGATGGTGACCGGCGAGTCGGTGCCCGTCGAGAAGCGCCCCGGCGACGAGGTCGTGGGCGCGACCGTCAACGAGAACGGCGTCCTGAAGGTCGAGGCGACCAAGGTCGGCGCCGAGACCGCCCTCCAGCAGATCGTCCAACTGGTCAAGGAGGCCCAGAGCCGCCAGCCCGAGATCCAGCAGGTCGCCGACCGGATCTCGGCGTACTTCGTGCCCGCGGTCATCACCAACGCCCTGATCTGGGGGCTCGCGTGGTACGCCTTCCCCGAGGCGCTCGCCGGGTTCGTCTCCGGCCTCCCGCTGTGGGGGCTGGTCGCCGGCGGGCCGGCGGTCGCGGGCGGCACCGTCACCGTCTTCGAGTTCGCGGTAGTCGTGTTCGCCTCCGCGGTCCTCATCGCGTGTCCCTGCGCGCTCGGACTGGCGACGCCGGCCGCGACGATGGTCGGGACCTCGATCGGCGCCCAGAACGGCGTCCTGTTCAAGGGCGGCGACGTGCTCGAACGCGTCAAGGACGTCGACACGGTGGTGTTCGACAAGACCGGGACGCTGACCGAGGGCGAGATGCGATTGACCGATGTGGTTCCGATCGCTCCCGATAGCGACGGCGCTGGGGCGGCCACGGACGGCGGCGAGCCGACCGACGGTGAGCGCGAGCCGCGCCAGACGGAGTCCGCCGGTGGTCCGGAAGCCTCCTCGGGCCCTCGATCCGACGGCGGAACGCTCGAAGCGCCCGCGGAGATCGACGAGGCGTTCGTGCTCGGCGCCGCCGCCAGCGCCGAGAAGGGCAGCGAACACCCCCTCGCGGAGGCCATCGTCGAGGGCGCCGAGGAGCGCGGCATCGAGGTCGAGGACCCCGAACGCTTCGAGAACGTCCCCGGTCACGGCGTGAAGGCCGCCACCGGCCACGGGGAGGTGCTGGTCGGCAACCGAAAACTGCTCGAAGACGAGGGCGTCGACCCCTCCCGGGCCGAGGCAACGATGGAGCGACTCGAACGCGAGGGTAAGACCGCGATGCTCGTCGCCGTCGACGGCGAGCTCGTCGGAGTGGTCGCCGACGCCGACACGGTGAAAGAGACCGCGAAAGACGCTGTGTCCGGCCTCCGGGAGACGGGCCGGGACGTGATGCTCATCACCGGCGACAACGAGCGGACCGCCCGCGCGGTCGCCGACCGGGTCGGCATCGACCCCGAGAACGTCCGGGCGGAGGTCCTGCCCGAGGACAAGGCCGAGGCGGTCGAGTCGATCCAGTCGGCGGATCGCCGCGCGATGATGGTCGGCGACGGCGTCAACGACGCGCCCGCGCTCGCGGCGGCCTATGTCGGGGCCGCGATCGGGAGCGGTACCGACGTGGCGATCGAGGCCGCCGACGTGACGCTGATGCGCGATGACCCGGCCGACGTGCTGAAGGCGATCCGCGTCTCGGAGGGGACCCTCTCGAAGATCAAACAGAACCTCTTCTGGGCGCTCGGCTACAACACCGCGATGATCCCGCTGGCCTCGCTCGGACTGCTTCAGCCGGTGCTCGCCGCCGGTGCGATGGCGTTCTCCAGCGTGAGCGTGCTGACCAACAGCCTCCTGTTCCGGCGATACACCCCCGACCACGACTACGAACTGCTCGGGTTCCTGCGGTGAACGCCGCCTCGTCGCGGGCCTCGGGGCGCCGCCCCTTCGGAAAATCGGGTTTTCGACCGGGGCTCGCCGACCGCCCCGTCGGAACCCCGACCGCTATCGGAGCGCGACTTGGACGCCCTCGTAGGCGAGTCCGCCCTCGAAGACGAGCAGGAGCGCGACGAGCGTGCCGGTGAGCCCGGTCAGTTCGAACCACTCGAACGTTCTTGCGGCCAGTACCACCAACTGGACGGTGAGCAGGACGTAGATCACGGTCGGAACCAGTGCTGCTTCGTCCATCGGTCCCACCAGTCGAACGGTGGTCGCGCGGAAGACAAAAAATTGACGTTTAAAGGAGCCCGGAGACGAAGCCGACCCCCATCTCGACCGGTATCGCGGCCGCTCTCCTCGCGTCCCGACTGTGACTGTCGTCGTGGTGGCCGTAACTACGTACGCAGGCTCGGCTCCGTGCCCAACGAAAACACACAAGCCGTTCGCGAGCAAGCCCAAGGCATGCGCACGAGTCTCACTGTTCCCGAGGACGTGCTGGCGGCGTTCGACGAGACGTGGCAGGCGGAAGGGCTCGACTCGCGGTCGCGGGCGGTCCGCGAGGCCATGCGCGAGTACGTCGAGTCTCACGACGAACTCGAAGCCACCGCCGGCGAGGTCGTCGCCGTGCTCGCGTACGACTACGAACACGAGTCGGTGGTCCACGACCTCCACGACGTCCAGCACGAGTTCGGCGACGTCATCGCCGCCACGAGCCATGTCCACCACGGCGAGTGGTGTCTCGAAACCGCGTTCTGCCGCGGTCCGGCCGGCGACGTCCGCGAGCTCGCGTACCGCCTCCGGAACTTCGA
This sequence comes from Halorussus marinus, assembly GCF_004765795.1. GTDB lineage: Archaea > Halobacteriota > Halobacteria > Halobacteriales > Haladaptataceae > Halorussus > Halorussus marinus. The sequence continues at coordinate 662 of NZ_SBIV01000005.1, read as the reverse complement.
CGCGGTCGCGAGGGTGAAAGTCATGGTTCTGGGAACCGACCGAGAGTAAGTCCGGGCGGGGCTGGAATCACGATAACGCGACCCACTGGACTTACGGTTCGACGGTCTTAAGTGTAACCCGGCCATTCGTGGTAATGTGAACGAAGTCCGGTGGTTCGGGCTTCCGTGAGCCAGCGAGAATCGGCGTCTTTTTAAGACGCCTCGGCTGGCTGACGTTCAAAATCCGATCCGACGCCCTTAAGTGAAGTCGGGTGCTCGGTGTTGGATGTGCACGAGCCTTCGGGGGTCTTCCCGCCGAAGGCCGGCCCGGTTCGACGCCCTTAAATGAATAGGGCGGTTCGAATCGTAATGCAGCAAACGACACGACGTGATTCGGGACGCGTTCAACTCGCGTCGCGATCTCGGACCGAACTCGCTTCGATGGGTTTAAGACCGATCGAAGCAAACGTTCAGGTCCGAAGGAAATGAGGATTCCACCCCTGCGGTCCGCCGTACACGATGGGATCTGATGTTAGCCCTGGTAGTTCGGTGACACCCGGTCGGACGTCGGCCAGTGTCGTCGAACTGACGGACATTTAGCATTCAGTTGCTTCCGCCAGAGACCCACCGAACCCTTCGTGGTTCGGCAACCATTCCGGTTGATCCTGCCGGAGGCCATTGCT
>NZ_SBIV01000004.1 GCF_004765795.1 Halorussus marinus | reverse complement strand
GCGGGCGGTGCGTCTCGCTGATCGCGGAGTACCTCCCGCTCCAGGATGGCGGGTCGACGGTGTTCGACAAGGCGTTCGACGCCGAGGATGTCCTCGTCGAGGACACCGATCCGGGGGAGTTCGACGTCGAGCCGTACCGGGAGGTCATCGACGCGGTCGCGAGCCGCGACGACCCGGTGGACGTGCTGGTTGAGTCGGTCGCACCGAGCCATCTCGGCGATCGTCACATCAAGGAGGCGCTGATCTGCCAGCTGGTTAGGGCGAATGCCCCGACGGGCGCCGACGGGAAGGACTACCGTGGGCAGATTCACATGTTCCTGCTGGGTGACCCGGGCGCGGGCAAGACCGACTTCGGGGAGGCGCTGGTGCGGCTCGCGCCGCGTTCGCAGAAGTCGAGCGGGAACGAGGGGACGTCGGCGGCCGGATTGACGGCGGCGATCACTCGCGACGATTTCTCGAACGCGGAGTTCACGGTGACGGCCGGCGCGATCCCAAAATGTTCGGGCGGGGCGCTGTTCCTGGACGAGCTCGACAGCGCTGGCGATCAGGAGCAGAACGCGCTGCTGGAGGCGATGGAGTCGGGCGTAATCAACATCGAGAAGGCCGGGCAGAAGGCGACGCTGGAGGCCGAGACGGCGATCCTCGCGGCGGGGAACCCCGAGAATGGTCACTTCGATCCGGAGCGGTCGCCCGCGGAGCAGACGAACGTGCTGTCACCGCTGCTCGACCGGTTCGACCTGATCTTCTGTCCCGAGGAGAAGACCGATCCGGACGCGGTCGAGGCGATCGCGGACCACATCACCGCTGGACGTGACGCTGCGCAACGCCGGGAGATCGACAAGAACGTCCCCGAGTCGGCGGACGCGGTTGAGCCGGAGCTGTCGACCGAGGAACTCCGGGCGTACTTGGCGGCGGCGCGGGAGAAACGGCCGGTGTTCGGGAGCGACGAGGTACGCCAGACGCTCCGGGACTGGTACGTTGAGGTGAAAACGCGGATCGTCCGCCAGGAGGACGAGGACGGTCGGGAGTATCCGGTGACCCCGCGCGCGGTTGGGGACATCGCGCGGCTGGCCGAGGCGTCGGCGAAGGCGCGGCTCTCAGACGAGATAGAGATGGTGGATGTCGAGCGGGCGACGCGGTTGAAGGGTCGGTCGTTCGCAGAGTTTGGGCTTGATCCGGGCGTCGAGGTGGTCGCCGAGGATGGAGACGGTGACGAGGGCGGGCTTGACTTCGCGGGGTCGACGCCGACCGCGACGATCTCGGAGATCGTCGACGACCTCACACTCCAAGGTGCGGACTACGGCGCGCCGCGTGAGGAGGTCATCGCACGGACAGTCGAGGTGGAAGACAATCTCGATGGGGATTCTGTGAGCGATTTGATCGAGGAAATGCTGGCGGCGGAGACTATGGAGGAAGTAGCTGAAGGTCGATTGATTACGGTATGAGTGACTCTGTTACATCCTTAGACGATGGAAATAAGATAGGGTGGTCTTCCTCAACGTTCCCGCCTCCGGTTACTCACTCTCTACCAGTCGACAGAATTGAAGCAGTATTGTAAACAGTGGGGGTAAATCGGAAAGACAGATATCCTTGTTTCGTTCATCAAAATCGACTATAGCATAGTCCCGCAATTGGGGAAGGTGCTGGTGATGAAGTTTCCTCTGTATCGATTTCCATTCGTCTTCGGGAGTTGGTGATGACGGATCTTCCGAATCCTGTGCCGCTATCTGTCGTGCGAGTTCCTCGGAGCTTGCAGTTTCTTTTTTATCCAGATAGTAGAGTGCTTGGCGCCGTTCCGGATCGGAGAGGGCGCGAAGATAGCGGTCTAGCTGCGAAAGCCTATTTTCGTCCGATATCTTATTGTTCTCACTCATTTTTGAATCCACCACTAGGAGTATTGACAATAGATAACAATCCTCGCGACCTAAAACCGACGGTAAAATGCAGGATCATTCATGTATATTAAATGAGTGTGAGAATAGATACAGAAAAATAGAAATCTTCATTTATATGCTATTTAGACTATATTCGCCGTCATTTATTATACACCACTCTGTGTAGGCCTCAACAGATCAGTGAGCATGAGCGCGATCAGTCAAACAGACCCAAATCAGGATCTCATTGCTGCTCTTGTTGAACGAATCAGTGAACATGACGGCCAAGACCCAAGCTCTCCTGACTTCTGTCTCTATGACGAGACGGATCCCGAGGCTCTTGAGCTCCTCTATGAAAACACAGCTGGACCCCTAACTACCAAGATTAAGTTAGAAGATGTTCAGGTGATTCTCAAGAAGTCAAATGATGGACAAATTACCATCGAAGTTGTCTCGAGTGTCGAATAGCGACCTACCATAGACTGAACCCAGACAGGAAAGCAACCTGGTATAGGCGCGCACTACCGTAGAGGAGATAGGGGTGGTTCTTTCCGAGGCACCCTAACCGTGGACACCGCCGTTTCACTTGTCCTACCGTGTGGTATCGGCCGATTGGACATATGCGGTGAGGGCCGGGCCGTTCTGGCCCGGCCCGCATTGTTCTTGCCCCTTAGGGGCAACTACCGTAGGGGTGTTAGGGGACCCCGGCACCCCAGACCGAAACCCTTCAAGAAGGATAGAAGCCCTGAAATACCGATTTAATGGAGAATAAGCGGAAACGCTGAGGTCGGAAACTGGCCGAACTGGCGACCGCCCCGTCGAGGCGCTGATGAAATCTAACCAAATTCTTATGAAAAATAGGAGGTTAGAGCAGTGCAGACGGAATTGGACTAATAGTAGATGAAATTAAGTCGGGAAGGTAAGTGTCGCCACTGAATGCCGATGCGAACCCGGAGCGAGAGACCGCTATCCTCTCGCAAACAGCGCCGGGTACGGATCGGTTCGGATCTCGACGTGCTCGCCGTCGATGTGCGCGCGATCGAGCGCAGCGCCAAGCTGCTCGCCAGTCAGATGGATGTCGTCGAATGTCTCCCAGTTCGCTGACCCGTCGTGATCGTCGCTATCGCCCTCGTCGCTGCTATCATCCTCGGAACCACCATCGTCCTCGGGGTCGGCCTCGCGCTCCTCTCGGTTCTGCTGGCGGTCCTCGCGGCGCTGCTCGGCGCGCTCGCGGATGTCCTTGAGATCCTCTTCGGGGTGGATGGCTTCGAGCTCGTCGAGCGCGTTCAGCCGCAGCTCCTCGTTGTTGAACACGATGAGTCGTGGCATGCTGATCCGGAGCAGCACGTCGTCCTCGACGAAGTCGGCGACCATCTCCTGGACGTAATCCTCGGTGAATCCGGTGATCTCGGCGAGTTCCTCGTAGGACGCGCCGTTCATCGTCGCAATGGCGTACAGGAGGTCCCACTTGCTCTGTGTACCGGACTGACCGTAGACCGTGTTGAGGATGCGGCGGAGTCGCGTCTCGTTCGCCTCCTGGACGGCGGCCCGCCAGCCGGTCGGAACAAGCGTGTCGATGCGCTCGCGATCTCGTGGCTTGTAGTAGTCGTCCTCGCGGAGCAACCCGAGGTTCAGTCCCGCACGGACGGCGATCGTCGAGGCGAGCTGTCGGAGCGTCGCACGGAGCGCGGCCCACTCGTCGGCGTGAGGGAGTTCGGTGTCATGGTCGGTGCCGGCGAAGAACGCCTCAAGTTTCGGCTCTGCGAGCCGCTCGTCCTTCGGCGAGCCGTTGATGCGGTAGACTTTCGCGCCGAGTTCGATCCCATCGCGATGCGCGAACGCATTGAACCCGAGAACGTCCCAGCGGTCCGAGCGGACCATTTCTTTGACGAACTGGCCTTCACGCATCGTGCCGGCGCCGTCGACATCGCCCGAGCCGCCGTACTCCAGCATCGACTTCGCTTCGCGGAGGCGCTGGACGACCGCATCCATCATCTTACTGTCGAAGCGATGGTGGACCTCGCCCTTCCAGACCTTCCAGGAGTCGCGGTTGAGCGTCGACCAGTCCGGACGCTCGACGGTGAGCGCAGTTGCGGCGAGGTTCGCGATCTGGACGGTCCGGACGAGCGATTCCTTCGAGCCGGCGTAGGTCGTCTGGGTTCGGAACTTCGTCCCTTCGCCGTGCTGGGCGATCATCGGGTCACCGGATGGTTGCAGTAGGCTCTCATCCTGTGGCTGAACCCAGCACTGGTACGAGACTGGGGCACGGAGGTTACTGTCGAGGTCGGCCGCGAGCTCGCCCGAATCCTCGTCATACCGCATGACTGAGAGGTTGTATTCGTAATACTGAGAAACGAGTGCTTCGGCGCCAGCGTTCGGGCCGGCGAGCTCGTCGTCGACGTCGCGACCGACTTTCCAGCCCTTACTGGAGATGACGAGGTGGGCCGGGAAGTCGTCGTGAAGCCAGTCGAATCGCTGGTGGACGTCTTCCGCGAGGACAACCGGCTCGTCCTCAGGCTCGATGTCGAGGTTCTGCCAGCCGCTCCACAGTCGGGAGTAGAAGCTCTCGCTGCCGTGGTCCTCGTCGGCGAGGTCCGTGAGAACGGCCTCGATGCCGTGGCCGTGCTCGATTGGGTCGGGGTAGTCGAGTTCGTCGTACTCGCAGAGCAGTACCTCATGGTCGCCATCTTCGTTGGGAACGGGCGCGAGGCGACCAGTCGAGGCATAATCATGCGCCCTGGCCGTCTGCTGGGGATCCTGGTCGTCGAGCGAGACAGTCGCCGTCTGTATGGGGGTGTCAGCGCTCACGACTCGTCACCCCGAGAGAGACGATGATTGAGGTGGTCGCGTAGCGACTCGGCCTGTTGGCGGGTCAAGTGGAGCTCTCCGAGGGTTCCCGGGCTACCGCCACGAGCTGACAGACGGATGCCGCGTGCTCCGGGATTGTCTGAGACGTACAGAGTAGCGTCGTCGGTCGAGTGCTGTTCAGGTGAAACGGCAAGTCGCAGACTCACCTCGTCGACGTAGTTCTGTGTCATGCGACCTCCGCGAGCGCAGCGTTGAGCGCTGGCTCTGGGGTAGTGATCGAGACTGTCTCGCCGTTACTCTGGGCATCGACGCTCGCGAAGTGGTCCGGTGCGACTTCGACGGGTGCCGGAAGCACAACCTCGACCCGACGACACTCACAGCGCCAGCCGTAAACCGGGAGATCGTCGTCGACGTGCGCCTCCAGGAGCCCAGCCGGCACGGTCGGCGTCCCGATCGTGCTGGTCACGTCGGTACCGCAAAGCGGACAGAATGCGGCGTCGAGATGTTCATCGTAGTCGGCGATGAGGACGATGGTGCGTGGTTCAACGAGGTCGCTGGCCGACTCGCGCACCGTCATGCTGTCTCACCTCCCGAGAACTCCGTCAGACTGGCGAGCGTCGACGTGTCCTGTTCATCGTCGCGCTCCTCGATCTCTGTCGGGTCCGGATGATGAACCGCCTCGGTATCGATATCTTCGAGCAGAACGTCAGCCAGCAGGCGGCGATGACAGTATCGCGGGTCTTTCTCCCAACAGACGAGCCACACGTCGCGCTGCTGGATACGCGCTCGCAGCTCGTCGAGCACCTGTTGTTGGCCCGCTTGACCGAGATGATCTCGGTATCGCTCTTCGAAGTCGACGCCCTGCCATGCGACGGCACTGGGGTTCTCGACGCCGTCGCGGTCGGCGGCCTCTTCGACGGTCTTGAAGGCGTCGAGGAGGTCGTCGGGTGGTGCAACCGCGGGGATGTTTCGATCGGTGACGCGGTCGACGAAGTCCTTCGGATACCTGACGACGCCGAGAACCAGGTCGGTGTCGGCGGGTTCGTAGTGGGTGTTGACGCCGCTGAAGTAAGTTGTGTGGAGCGTCACCGTTGGCTCACCTCCGCGGGCGCGACGAAGTTGCTCCACGCGAGTTGGGCGTAGTCCGAGCGACCGTCGCCACCGTTGAACCACTCGGGGAGCTGGTCGTCAACGCGGACGGCCGACACGATCGTCATCGCGAGGATGTCGCGGTCGGGCGTGGGCTCGCAGACGACGAACAGGTAGACGCCGTTGACGTTGAGGAGTGCATCGTGCTGTGAGGGCCGGAAGTAGAACCGGCCGCGCTCACCGCTCGCGTACACGACCATCGCGCTCTTGATCTCGACACGGGTACCCTGCGGGACAGCGTCGAGATCACGGAGATCGAAGTCCGGTCTCAGTGTGACGGTCGCGACTGCGTCGTAGTGCGGAGAGACCGTGTCTGGGGCGTGGCCGAGTCCGGGGACTTCTTCGAGCGCTTCCGCAGCCGCGCGCTCTCCGGCGTGCTTGCTCGAAACACTAGCCGTGATATCACTCGACATGGCGCTCACCCCCCGTACGCCAGAGGTCGGCAGGATCGAGGACGGCGTCGGCTTCAACCGAGGCGAGTTCGCGGCCGGTCACGAACCGGACCGCCAGATCGTCGGCGGTCGCCATCTAAAACGCACCTCCGCGGTTCGCGTGGCCGTTGCGGATGCGCCAGGGCTCGTCCTGCGGGTCGACGTGGTCGACGTCGTGACCCGCGGCGCTTCCTTTCTGGAGGCGCGTACTCGTGTCGCACTGGAGACAGCGGTGGGCGATGTCCTGATTGTCACCGTAGACTTTGCGGAACCGTTCGGTGACGCTCGCTGCGCAGAACTGACACTGGTCGAGATCGGGGTCAGACGCGGACCCGTCGGCGAGTTCACCCGAGGCGGCCTCCTGATCGTCGGACTGAATGGCCTCGGGGTTGTGGAGGACCGCCATCAGGCGACCCTCCGTTTCAGGGAGATGAAAGTTAAGCCAACGATTTCCCAATCGAACGATGGATAGCTGGGGCTTCTACCTTTAGAATATGAACGGCTTGGATAAGTTTTAGTGGGACCGCTGAGATTCGAACTCAGGTCCAACGCACCCCATGCGCAGAGGATACCACTACCCTACGGTCCCGCCTGCATTCCATCCAAGGGCCGTCCCCGAGTTAAGCGCTTCGTTTCACTCCTCGGATCGTGGGACCACCAGATCGCCGTCGTCCCGGACCGCCATGCTCGCCAGCGCGTCGTTCTCGTAGGCCGCGACCCCGTGCATCCGCCCGAGCACGTAGCCGTCGTGGTCGGTCTCGACCGTCGCCTTGTGCTCGCCGTGGGGCGTGAGAATCTCGGCGATCACGTCGCCGGCCTCGACCGCGTCGCCGGCGGTCGCCCGGTGGCGCGCGATGCCCGGCGTGTCGGTGTGGGGATGGACCGCCCGCTTGACCGGGTACTCGACCGGCGCGTCCGGGCCCACGGCGTCGGGGTCGGGGTCGCCGGGGAGCACGCCGAGTTCGCACATCACGTTTCGGACGCCCGTGACCGCGGCCTCGCGGACCGACTCGTCGACGACCTCGTGGCCGCCGAGCTCCGCGGTGAACGCCGGGATGCCGGCGTTGTTGAGCGCCGCGCCCGCGGTCGAGCGCTGGAGGCTCTGCTCGGTGTACTCCTCGGCGGCGTACTCGTTCACGATCGGCATACCGAACGCCTCGATCAGCGATTCGAGCTCGCCCGCGAGCTCGCGGGCCTCGGCTTCGGTCCGGTAGTCCCGCGACCGGTCCGAGTCGGATCGCGCCTCGCTCTCGCCGTAGAGTACCCGGTCCCGGATCAGGAACGGCATCGATCCGACGTGGGCGGTGTGGAGGTCGACGAGCGCGTCCGCCGAGTCGGCGAACGCCTCGTAGACGCGCTCGTCGATGAGTTGCTGGACGCTCGGCGGCCGGGACCGCTCGGCGTCGGGGTCCGGGAAGTAGCGGTTCGGGTCCTCGTCGTCGTAGTACGACGTCCGTGTGGTGCGGCGCAGGCCCGCGGGGTTGAGGGTCGGCAGACAGACCACCGTCCCCCGGATCTCGCCGGGGAGGTCGTCGGTCAACAGGTCCTGTGCGACCGCGAGCCCGGTGACCTCGTTGCCGTGGATCGCGGCCGTCACCCAGAGTTCGGGGCCGTCGGGCTCGCCCTCGGCGACGAGAACGGGGAGGCGTTCGGGCGTGCCGGTCGGGAGGTCGGTGACGTCGAGCCAGCCGGTCGCGAGTTCGCCGGGCGCGGCCACGGCGGTGCCGAGTTGCATACCGGCGAGAGTCCCGGCGGCGACAAAAAGGTGGGTGTGGCGGCGATCCCCTACACCAACACGCGCTCTAACGTCACGGCGACGCCCGCGTCGGCGTCCGGGTCGCCGGCCATCGTCCCGAGACATACCGCGGCGCCGTCGGGCGTGTAACAGGCGACCAACTCCCCCTCGTCGGCGTCGTCGCTGTCGATCACGCCCGGGGCGTACACCTGCGCGCCGTGGGCGATCTCCGCGGCCGCGCTCGGCGCGACGGTCACCGCCGGGAGGTGTTCGAGCGCGCGCTCGGCCGGTCGGACGACCTCCCGGAGCCAGTCGTCCTCGCCTTCCTCGCGCCACCGCGCGAGCGCGTCGACGAACGCCTCCATCGTCGCGAGCGTCCGGTCGTCGAACGGGTCGGTCGCGGTCCGGCGGAGGTCGCCCATGTGGGCCCCGGTCCCGAGTGCGAGCCCGATATCGTGACACAGCTTCCGGATGTAAGTGCCGCTCTCACATCGGATTCGGAGCAGGGCCTGCCGGTCGCGGACCTCCAGCACGTCGAGTGCCGACACCTCCCGGACCCGTAGCTTCCGGACGACCGCGCTCTTTCGGGGCGGCTTCTGGTAGAGGGGGCTCTCGAACTCCGCGACGATCGCCTCGAGGTCCGCGGGCGGATCGTCGTGGAGTTCCAGCACCGCGACGTACTCCTTTTGGCCCTCCAGAAACACCTGCGAGAGGCGGGTCGCGGCCCCCGTCAGCGTCGGGAGACATCCCGTCACCTTCGGGTCGAGCGTCCCGGCGTGGGCGGCCTGCTCGACGTCCGCGGCGTCCCGGATCCACCCCGCGACCTGATGGGCGGAGGGTCCCGGCGGCTTGTCGAGGTTCACGACTCCGAAGTCGAGCAGTTCGGCCGGCGTCCGTTCGTTCGGGGGTCCGCGGAGCATGGAGTTAGAACTCGTAGTCGGCTTCGACGGGGTACGTGCCCTCGTCAGTCGCGGGGTCGTAGTCGCCGACCGCGGTCACGAGCATATCGAGCACCGAATCGGCGTCCCAGCGGGCGGTGTTGACCGCGAGATCGTAGATGGTGAGGTCGGTGATGTCGATGCCGTAGTACTCCCGATACCGATCGGCCTCGCTGGACTGGCGGGCGGCGCTCTCCTCGCGGGCCTCCTCGACCGGCTTGTCCTCGCGGTCGGCGACTCGCTCGGCCCGCACGTCGAGGGGCGCGTCGAGCCAGACCCGAAAGTCGGCGTGGTCGCCGGCGAGCCACCCCGCGAGCCGGGATTCGAGCACCACGTCGTCGCGGTCGACCGCGATCGAGCGCAGGCGCCGATCCAGATCGCGGTCGATCTGGTCGTCCTCCTCGGCGAGCTTGTTGAACTCGAGGGGCGTGTAGCCGCGCTCGTCGGCGAGCTTCCGGAAGATGTCGCCGCCGCTGATGTGTTCGAGATCGAGCGCGGCGGCGAGGTTAGAGGCGGTCGTGCTCTTTCCGCTACCGGGCGGTCCGGAGACCGTTATCAACATATCCGGTCTCGGTGCCCGGGGGCAAAAGAGGTTTTGAACTCCGGCGGGGGCGTCGGGCGGTTCGCGGGTCAGGTCGGCGTCGTCTGGATGTTCAGCGACTTCCGGATCAGCTGGGTGAACCCCATCGAGCAGAGGAAGTACCAGACGATCCACATCCGCATGGGACCGGCGACGCCGTCCTGCCAGCCGACGTCTCCCGCGAGCGGTACGACGATGTTCCACTCGGCGTCGGGGATGTGGCCGTCCCGGACCATCCAGTAGATCCAGAGGAAGACGGGGATGGTGAGGAACATCGTCCAGACCATCGGGCGGAACTGCTCTTTGAACATGCCGAGCTGGTCGCCCATCGCGTCCATCTGCTCTTCGCGGATGCGCTCCATCGCCTCGTCGTCGCCCCGCTCTTTGGCGGCCTTGCGCTTCTCCTGGATGTCTTTCATCCGCTGCTGGTAGGCGCTCATCTTGTCCATGTTCATGAGGTTCGCCTGCAGCAGCGTCGAGTACAGTCCGGTCACGAGCGCCAGCACCATCACGACGACGTAGAACGGCAACACCGACTCCAGCGGGCCGACGAGGATGTTGACCGTACTCCCGATGGCGTTCCGGATCGGCGTCTGCGAGTAGCCGAGGAACAGCCCGACGGAGCCGAGCGCGGCCATCTTGTCCCACATCGTCCACGACGATTCGTCGTCGTCGATGTCGACGTCGGTGTCGTCGTCGGTCGAGACCGAGGTGGTCGGGTCGTCTTCGAGCGCGGCCTCGACGGCGTCGGGGTCCGCGAGTCGGAACTCGTCGCCGTCACTGGTGAGTACGTCTTTCTCGATGAGTCGGCCCCACTGACCGCTCGTGAGCGCGTCGTTGACGTCCGCCCACTCGATGGGCTCGTCGCCGGCGTCCGTGCGGTCGTAGACGACCGCCAGGACGTCGGCCATCGCCGAATCCTCGGCGACGAGCGACTCTACTTTGTCCGCGGTCCGTGCCATTACTCCGGGTTTGGTATCCTCCGTTAATCAACTTTCGCTCTCGTGCGCTCGCGGGTCGGTTACGATCCCGTCCGAGCGCAGGCCGACCCGCCGGGCCGGTTCGCGGCCTTTAGGGCGCGGTCCGAGTGTCGGGTCGGCGAAACGAGCGCCGGCTCAGGCGTTGGTCTCGACGGCGTCGCTCACGTCCGCCCACACTTCGTCGGGGCTCCCCTCGCCGTCGACCCGGACGAGCTGGCCCTCCTCGTCGTAGAACTCGACGACCGGCGCGGTGTTCTCCTCGTAGACGCGGATGCGCTCGCGGGCGGTCTCCTCGGTGTCGTCCTCGCGCTGGTAGAGGTCGCCGCCACACTCGTCGCAGACGCCTGCTTGCTCGGGCGGGCTGAACTCGACGTGGTAGGTCGCGCCACACTCCTCGCAGACCCGTCGGCCGGTCAGCCGGTCGACGAGCACGTCCTCGTCGACGTCGAGGTAGAGCACGACGTCGAGGTCGGTCATCTCCGAGAGCGTCTGGGCCTGTTCGAGGTTGCGCGGGTAGCCGTCGAGGACGTAGCCGTCGGCCTCCTCGAGCGCGGTCTCGACGATCTCGTTGACCACCGCGTCGGGGACGAGTTCGCCCTTGTCCATGTACTCGCCGGGCGTGTCGTACTCCAGCCCGAGGTGGCTGATGTCCATCTCCTTGTTCCCGCGGAGCGCGTCGCCGGTGGTGACGTGGTCGACGCCGAACTCCGAGACGATGCGGTCGCTCTGGGTTCCCTTGCCCGCGCCGGGCGCGCCGAGTATCAGAATGTGTGGCTCCATACCTCCGAGTCCGGCGGCCACGCTTAAAGGCTTAAAGAAAGCGGTCGGGGACGCGCCGGATGCCGCCCCATTTTTGTCCGCACGCCGCCTCCGTTCGCGTATGAACGACGCCGAACTCGCCGCGCGTATCGACCACACCGTCCTCGGCCCGGAGACGACCTTCGACGACGTGTGCGCCGTTCTCGACGAGGCCGCCGACTACGGGATGAACGCCTGCATCCCGCCGTGCTACGTCGCCGAGGCCGCCGAGTACGCACCGGACGTGACCCTCGCGACCGTGATCGGCTTTCCCCACGGCCAGCACGCCACCGCCGCCAAGCGCGAGGAGGCCGCCGTCGCCTACGAGGACGGCGCCGACGAGCTCGATATGGTGCTCAACGTCGGCCGGCTGAAGGCCGGCGACCGCGAGGCGGTCCGGGCCGACGTCGAGGAGGTGGTCGCCGCGGTCCCGGTCCCGGTGAAGGTCATCATCGAGACCGCGCTGTTGACCGACGACGAGAAGCGCGCCGCCTGCGAGGCGGCCGCCGAGGCCGACGCCGCGTTCGTCAAGACCTCGACGGGGTTCGCCGACGGCGGCGCCGAGGTCCCGGACGTGGAACTGATGAGCGAGTACCTCCCGGTCAAGGCGAGCGGCGGCGTCGGCGACTACGAGACCGCGGCGGCGATGTTCGACGCCGGCGCCGAGCGCATCGGCGCGAGCTCGGGGGTCGAAATCGTCGAGGACTTCCGGCAGAACTACTGAGGTCGGCGCGGGCTCACAGTACCAGACTGGTCACGCCGATCGACTCCAGCACGAGCCACCCGACGAACGCGGCGTACGCCCCGAGCAGGACGTAGGCCTCGCGGTCGGTGAGTTCGAGGTCGGTGCGCATGAGCCCGAACAGCAGGATGGTCGCCATCGTGAGCGCGCCCATCATCGGCGCCGCGAACCCGAAGTCGATCACCGTCGAGCCGACCAGCAGGACACCGACCGGAACCGCCACCAGCAGGTCGAAGACGTTGCTCCCGAGCACGTTGGCGATGCTGGTCACGTCGCTGTCCTTCCGGGCGGCCTGCACGCTGACGAACGCGTCGGGCAGGCTGGTGCCCGCCGCGATGACGGTCAGCCCCCAGATGAAACTCGGCGTCCCGAGCGTCGCACCGAGCCCGAGCGCGGCCCGGACCAGCCCCTCGACGCCGACCAGGATGGCGAGGAGGCTGACCGCCAGCAGGCCCCACAGCCCGAGCGCGTCCACGCCGTCGGTCACGCGCGTCTCGCGCAGGTCGCGCACGTCCTGATACTGGATGAACACGTACAGCCCGTAGAGCGCAAGGGGAAGCAGCGCCAGCGGTCGGGTCACCCGGCCGGCGAGTCGCCCGTCGGCCGCGGGGTAGTAGATGACCCCGAACGAGAACGTCAACAGCAGGACCGCGACCGAGAGCATGTAGAACTGGGCCTCCTTGTAGACGAGGCTCCGGTTCGACTGGAGCTTTCCCTGCCCCGCCAGCGTCGAGAGGCCCGGGATCACGAGGATGTTGAAGATGGCGGACCCGACGATGGCCCCGACGCCGAGTTCGAACTCGCCGTGCAGAACCGCCGCCAGCACCACGCTCGACAGTTCGGGGAAGCTCGATCCGACCGCCGCGATGATCGCGCCCTGAATGATCGGCGGCGCGCCGTAGTAGGCCGCCAGCCGGTCGGCGGCCCGCTCCAGCCGTGAGCTACCGGCCCAGACGACGCCGGTCGCGACGACCGCGAGCCCGACGTACCCGAGAGTCAGCCACATGCCCCGACGTTGCTCGCCTGCGCGTATTGGTCGTTACGATGGCCGGAGCATCGGCGGCCGTCCCGCACCCCACGACGCCGTCCAGACGGGACACCGACAGTCGTGGCGCGAGCGACCGGAGCGAGCAAACGGTCGTGGTGATTCGTCGGTCTTTTGACCGCGTAGCCGAAAGAAAGCGACAGCGAATGGCCCGGTATCACATCGAGACCTACGGTTGCACCTCGAACCGCGGCGAGAGCCGCGAGATAGAGCGGCGGCTCCGGGACGCGGGTCACCACCCGGTCGAGGGCCCCGAGGAGGCCGACGTGGCGATCCTCAACACCTGCACCGTGGTCGAGAAAACCGAACGCAACATGCTTCGGCGGGCCGAAGAGCTCGAAGGCGAGACCGCCGACCTCATCGTGACCGGCTGTATGGCGCTGGCGCAGGGCGAGGAGTTCCGGCGGGCCGGCGTCGACGCCGAGGTGCTCCACTGGGACGAGGTGCCGACCGCGGTCACCAACGGCGAGTGTCCGACCACGACCCCCGACGCCGAACCCGTCCTCGACGGGGTCATCGGCATCCTCCCCATCGCGCGCGGTTGCATGTCCGACTGCTCGTACTGCATCACCAAGCGCGCGACCGGCAAGATCGACTCCCCGCCGGTCGAAGCGAACGTCGAGAAGGCCCGCGCGCTGGTCCACGCCGGCGCGAAGGAGATCCGGATCACCGGCCAAGACACCGGCGTCTACGGCTGGGACGACGGCGAGCGCAAGCTCCCCGAGCTCTTAGAGCGCATCTGTGACATCGACGGCGAGTTCCGCGTGCGGGTCGGGATGGCCAACCCGAAGGGCGTCCACGGCATCCGCGAGGAGCTCGCGGCGGTGTTCGCCGAAAACGAGAAGCTCTACAACTTCATCCACGCGCCGGTCCAGTCGGGGAGCGACGACGTGCTCGGTGAGATGCGCCGCCAGCATCAGGTGTCCGAGTACGTCGAACTGGTCGAGACCTTCGACGACGTTCTGGAGTACTGGACGCTCTCGACCGACTTCATCGTCGGGTTCCCGACCGAGGAGCCCGAAGACCACGCCCAGAGCCTGGCGCTCCTCCGAGAGACCCGCCCCGAGAAGATCAACGTCACGCGGTTCTCGAAGCGGCCGGGGACCGACGCCGCAGAGCTGAAAGGTCTGGGCGGGACTCTCAAAAAGGAGCGCTCGAAGGAGATGACCGACGCCAAGATGGACGTGGTGGCCGACGCCTACGACGCGATGGTCGGCCAGACCCACGAGGTGCTGGCGGTCGAGGACGGCACCGCCGACTCGGTCAAGTGCTACGACGAAGCCTACCGGCAGGTGATCGTCCAGAACGCCTCCGAGCACGGGATCGAGCCCGGCGACTTCGTCGACGTGGAGATCACGGGCCACAGCACGGTGTACGCGTTCGGCGAGCCGGTGTAGCCGGGCAGTCGGACCGGACCGTGCTCACCGGGAACTGCCGCCGACGAGCCGACCGACCTCGTCGTCTTCTTTCCACTCGCCGAGTTCCTTCGGGTCGACGTGGACGAACACGTCGTCGACCTCCTCGAGGTCCCGGATCGCCTCCACGATCTCGGTCTCGATCGCGTGGGTCTCCCGAAGCGTGCGGTCGCCCTCGACTTCGATGTGGAGGCTCACGTCGATCTCCGGGCCGACGTAGTGGGCGATGACGTCGTGGGCGCCCTCGACGTCGGGGTGAGCGAGCGCTCGCCGGACGATCTCGGACCGGAGGTCCTCGGGGGGCGCGCTCCCCACGAGGTAGTCGACGTTGTCCTCGACGATCTCGTAGCCCGTGTAGAGGATGCCGAGCGCGACCGCGCTCGCCGCTATCGGGTCCAACACCGGGTAGCCGGCGTTCGCGCCCGCGACCCCGATCAGCGCCGCGGTCGCGGTCAGCACGTCGATGCGGTTGTCAAGCGCGGTGGCTCGGATCGCGGGCGAGCGCCGGCGCTCGGCCACCCGGAGACAGTACCGGTAGAGGCCGTACTTGATCGCGGCGGTCCCGCCGAGGACCCCGAGCGCGATCGGGCCGGTCGAGGCCGCGATCTCGCCCGACAGGACGCTGGTCGCCGCGCTCCAGAGCACCGCGCCGCCCGCGGCGAACACCCCGACGGCGACGAACAGCGAGACGAACGGTTCGATGCGCTCGTGGCCGTGGGGGTGGCTGAAGTCGGGCGGTCGGGTCGTCAGGTACAGGCCCGCCACGACGACCGCGCTGTAGGCCACGTCCGCGAGGCTGTTGACGGCCTCCGAGCCCACCGCGAGACTACCGGTCGCCCACCAGACGGCGCCCTTGGCGGCGACCAACAGGACGTTGACCGCGAGCACGAGCGCCCCGACCCGGCGGACCGCCGCCTTCCGGTTCATCGGGCGGGGGTTGGACCGCCGGAAAGAAGGGTGTATCGCTCTCGACGCTCACTCGATCCGGACGGCGCCCTCCGCCGGCACGCTGACACCCTCCTGCTCGGCGAACGCCGCGCGGAGTCGATCGTAGGTGTCCTCGAGCGCCTCCACGAGCACCTTCGTGTCCGAGAGCACCGGCATGAAGTTGGTGTCGCCCTCCCACCGCGGGACGACGTGGGTGTGGAGGTGGTCGTCGATCGAGCCGCCCGCGCCCGTCCCGAGGTTGAGCCCGGCGTTGAAGCCGTCGGCCCCGAGCGCGGCCTCGACGGCGTCGAAGGTGCGCTGTTTGAGCCGGGCGTGATCGACCAGCACGTCCTCGGGGAGATCGGCGTAATCGCCCGTGTGGACCCGCGGGATCACCATGACGTGGCCGGGGTTGTAGGGGTAGTTGTTGAGCATGACGAACGTCCGGTCGCTCCGGGCGACCACGAGGTGCTCGCGGTCGTCGTCGCGGTCGGGGAACGCACAGAACACGCAGTCGACGTCGGGGTTCTTGTCGTCGCGTTCGACCCACTCGATGCGCCACGGGGCGAAAATCTGGTCCATGTGCGGGCCAGGGCTCCGGAGAACTTAGGTGTCGGCGGTTCGGTCGGGGACCCGGATCGCGAGCAGTGCGGCGACCGCCCCCACGCCCGCCAGCAGGAAGAACGACTCGTCGAAGTAGCCCCGATCGGCGAGCGCGCCCACGACCGTCGGACTCGCCGCGCCGACCAGCATGTAGCCGGTCCGCAACACCCCGAGGCCGGTCCCCCGGACCTCGTCGGGGAACGCGCCCGTGAGGTAGGTGAGGGTGATGGTCGCGTAGCCGAGCACGCTGCTGGCCAGCGCGGTGACCGCGGCGATCGCCGCCAGCCCCTCGACGACCGGCACCAGCGCCATCGACGCGGTGATCACGAGCAACACCAGCGGGAGCGACCGCCGGAGGCCGTAGACGTCGTAGGCCGACCCCGCCATCGGCTTGACGAGGATGCCGAGCCCGAAAAAGCCCCCGAACAGCGCCGTCGCGGTCGTCTGGGCCAGCCCCTTGACCTCGACGAGGTAGGTCGGATAGAACCCGGTGAACCCCTGCCAGACGCAGTAGCCGAGCAGTTGGACCGCGGTCACGAGCAGGACCGACCGGTCGGTCATCACGCCTGCGACCGCTCGGAACGCCTCGCCGACGCCGGCTTCCGACGCGTCGGTCTCGGCGTCGCGGCGGGCGCTCGGCACGACGATCCCGATGCCGACGGCCGCGAGCGCGAACAGCGGGATCGCGAACCCGAACCCGAGTTGCCACGCGACCGCGACCACGAGCGCGCCCGCCAGCGGCGGGAGCACCGAACTCCCGAGATCGCCGGCGGCCATCGTCAGCCCGATCGCGGTGCCGCCCCGCTCTGGGTAGTTGTCCGAGAGGATGGTGAACCGCGCGACGCCGTACAGCGCGGTCGCGAACCCGAACAGGAGCGTCGCGCCGAACAGCACGCCGACCGACCCCGCCGTGACCACGACCGCGAGCGCGACCGCCGAGACGGCGGTGCTCGCGACCAGCACGCGCCCGCCGCCGAACCGGTCGTCGAGTAGCCCGCCGGGGAGTTGGCCGAGCGCGTAAGCGACCCACAGCGCCGTGACGAGCAGGCCAGCGGCCGTCAGGTCGAGTCCGTACGCGGCCCGCAGTTGGGGCAACACGGCGGGGTAGATCATCCGGACGCCGAGCGAGAGGAACCACCCGCCGGCGACCGCGACGAGGATCGGGCCGCGCCCGCCGCCCCACAGTTCGGTCCCGAGGCGGCGGACTGCTCCGAGTCGGTCGGCGATGCCCATCGTCGTCGGAGATGGCCCCGCTGGACGGTTATGTCCGACGGTAGCGGCATGGCGATCGGCCCCGGCGGGGGCTCGCGCGGGCCGCCCGGCCCGGACTCGACGGGTCGCGACCGACCGAGTCCGCATAAGCGTTATACCTACTTGCCCATCTAAGTCAATGTGTGGAGAGAACGAGGCGGCGTCAAGATCGAGGCGAGCAGGAGCAGGAAAACCAACAGGAGACAGGTCAGCGCCAGGAGTGCCCCGAGTGTGAGTCCGCACAGCTGGTGAAAAGCGCCGACGGGAGCGAGGTCGTCTGCGAGGACTGCGGGCTGGTCCTCGAAGACGAGAACATCGACCGGGGACCCGAGTGGCGGGCGTTCAACCACTCCGAGCGCCAGGAGAAGTCCCGGGTCGGCGCCCCGACCACCAACACGATGCACGACAAGGGGCTGACGACCACCATCGACTGGAAGGACAAAGACGCCTACGGCCAGTCGCTCTCCTCCGAAAAGCGCAGTCAGATGAACCGGCTCCGAAAGTGGCAAAACCGGATCCGCACCAAAGACGCCGGCGAGCGCAACCTCCAGTTCGCGCTCTCGGAGTCCGACCGGATGGCCTCCGCGCTCGGGGTCCCCCGATCGGTACGGGAGGTCGCGTCGGTGATCTACCGGCGCGCGCTCAACGAGGACCTGATCCGGGGGCGCTCGATCGAAGGGGTCGCCACCGCCACGCTCTACGCCGCCTGTCGGAAGGAGGGTATCCCGCGCTCGCTGGAGGAGGTCGCGGGCGTCTCGCGGGTCGAACGCAAGGAGATCGGCCGCACGTATCGATACATCTCCCAGGAACTCGGCCTCGAGATGAAACCCGTCGACCCGACGAAGTACGTCCCGCGGTTTTGCTCGGAGCTCGATCTGCCCGAGGAGGTACAGGCCAAGGCCAACGAGATCATCGAGACTTCGGCCGAGCAGGGCTTGCTCTCTGGCAAGTCCCCGACCGGCTACGCCGCCGCCGCCATCTACGCCGCCTCGCTTTTGTGCAACGAGAAAAAGACCCAGCGGGAGGTCGCCGACGTCGCGCAGGTGACCGAGGTCACCATCCGCAATCGCTATCAGGAACAGATCGAAGCGATGGGCCTGACGAGCTGATCGACGCCGGACCCGTTCTGCGTTCTACACGCCCGACTCTTCTCTGAGCCGTTCGATGTCCTCGTCGGTGTAGCCGTATTCGCGGAGAACGTCGTCGGTGTGTTCGCCCAGCCGCGGCGGGTGCTGGCGGACGCTCGTGGGGGTCCGCGAGAAGTGCATCGGGCTCCCGGCCATCTCGACCTCGCCGGCGGTCGGGTGGTCGACCGACCGGTGCATCCCGCGGGCCTCGACCTGCGGGTTGTCGAACACCGCCGCCATGTCTTTCACGTCGCTTGCGGGCACGTCGTGGTCGGCCAGCAGGTCGAGGGCCTCGTCGGTCGTCATCTCCGCGAACGCCGCGTCGAGGACGGCGTCGAGTTCCTCGCGGTTCTCGACTCGGTCGGCGTTCGACTCGAACCGCGGGTCGGCCGCGAGGTCGGGCCGATCGAGCGCCTCGCAGAGCCGCGGCCAGATGTGCTCGCTGGCGCAGGCGACGACCACGTAGCCGTCGGCGGTCTCGAACGCCTGATAGGGCGCGATGGTCGGATGCTTCGAGCCCATCCGGCCCGGCGACTCGCCGGTCGCGAAGTAGTTCGACGCCATGTAGCTCATCCACGCGACCTGCCCGTCGAGCAGGCTCACGTCGAGTTTCTGGCCGGTGCCGTCGCCGAGTTCGCGTTCGAGGAGCGCGGCCAGGATCGCCTGGGTCGCGTACATCCCCGCGCCGATGTCGGCGATGGCGACCCCGACCCGGACGGGCGCGCCGCCGTCCTCGCCCGTGATGCTCATCATCCCGCCCTCGGCCTGCATGATGATGTCGTAGGCCGGTCGATCGGCGTCCGGGCCCCACTCGCCGTACCCCGAGAGCCCGCAGTAGACGAGTCCGGGGTTGTCCTCCCGGAGGTCCTCGTAGCCGAGGTCCCAGTCTTCCATCGCGCCGACCCGGAAGTTCTCGACCAGCACGTCGGCCTCCGAGGCGAGGTCGCGAAACACCTCCCGACCCGCTTCCGACTGGAGGTTGAGGGTGATCGAGCGCTTGTTCCGGTTGACGCTCATGTAGTAGGCCGACTCCTCGGCGTCGCCGTATCGGGGCGGATGCCAGTGGCGAGTCTGGTCGCCGGTCTCGGGGCGCTCGACCTTGATCACGTCGGCGCCGAGGTCACCGAGTTGCATCGTGCAGAACGGTCCCACGAGGACGCGCGAGGCGTCGAGGACTGTCACGCCGTCGAGCGGTCCAGCGTCGTCGCTCGGATTCCGGGCTTCGCCGGTCATACTCGTGCTTGGCGTGAGTCCGAGAAGAAAGTACGGGTAGCGGCCCGCCCGAACGCCGCTACCGCACCACGTCCGCAGAGAGGTCGCCGATCGGTTCGACCGCCGCGCGCGCTTCGTCGCCGTCTTCGATGACGCCCGCGCCGGGCGTGCCGGTGCTGATCACGTCGCCGGGCGCGAACGTCGTCGACTCCGAGAGGTAGCTGAGCAGTTCGGGGGGCTCGAACAGCATCCCGTCGAGGGTGTTCTCGGAGACCGTCTCGTCGTTTACGACCGTCCGGACTCGCACCTTCTCCATGAACGCCTCGGGCGAGTCCGGGACAGCGACGTACGGGCCCGCCACGAGGAACGTGTCGAAGCTCTTCGCCCGGGTCAAAAAGCGCGGATTGCGTTCGAGGATGTCCTCGGCGGTCATGTCGATGATCGGGACGAACCCCGCGACCACGTCGGCGAACTCGTCCTCGGCGACGCTCGAACACCGCCGGCCGACCACGACCCCGAGTTCGGCCTCGGCGGTGATCCGATCGGTCACGTCGGCGTCGGGAAGCCGGATCGGGCCGCCGGGCCCGGTCGCGGTCGAGGGGGGTTTGAGGAAGCTCGCGGGCTCCTCGGGCCGGACCTCGTCCAGATCCTCGGCGTGGTCGGCGTAGTTCAGCCCGATCCCCCAGAGCTTCCCGGGTCGATCGAGCGGGAGCCCGAAGGCGAGTTCCTCCTCGGGGACTCGCTCGGCGGGCGCCGCCGCGGGGTCCGGGAGCCCGTCGGGCGCCCGGGCGAGCGCCTCCTCGATCGTCGACAGGTCGGGGTCGGCGGCCCCGAGCGGGACGAACCCCTCCTCGTCGCCGATCAGCGGCGCCCCGTCGGCGGTGCGCGCGAGATACCGCATCTACTCCTCCCGGTCGGTCCAGAAGTCGAAGCCCCGGCCCGGCGCGAACACGTCGAGTCCGACTGCGCGCTCCTCGCCCGTGTTCTCGACGCGGTGGGACTCCCACGATTCGAGCAACACCGAGTCGTACTCGCCCATCGTCACCGAATCGTCCTCGGTGTGGACGGTGAGTTCGCCCTCCAGGACGAGACACACCTGCTCGTTCTCGTGGTCGTGCATCGGCGAGGAGTGGCCCGGCGGCTTCTCGAACCACTCGAAGCTGAATGCGTCGCTCCCCGCGAGCGCGGCGCGGGCCCACCCCTCGTCGGGTTCGTACGTTTCGGCCTCGTCGAAACTGACTGGCTCCATGCGCTCTGGGTCGCGATACGTCGAAAAGAAGGTGACGGTAGCGGAACTACAGGTTCGAGTTGCCCGACCCGCCGTCGATCGGGATGGCGGTGCCGTTGATGTACTCCGATCGGGGCGAACAGAGGAACGCGACGGTGTCGCCCAGCTCCATCGGGTCGCCGATCCGGCCGAGCGGGTTCGACTCGCCCCGGGCCTCTAACCCCTCTTCGTAGGAGTCGTACTCGCCGCGCTCGACCGCCTGATCGATGAGGTCGGTGATGCGGCTTGTCTCGTGGGGGCCGGGCAGGACCGCGTTCGCCCGGACCTCCGGGGCGAGCTCCGTCGAGAGGGTCTTCTCCAAGCCGATCACGCTCATCCGGACGGAGTTCGAGAGCACGAGCGACGGGATCGCCTCCTTGACGCTCCGGGAGGTGATGTTGACGACGGTGCCCCCGCCGTCGGCTTCGAGGTGGTCGGCGGCCTCCCGGACGGTCCGGACCACGCTCATCACCAGCAGGTCGAACGCCTCGTACCAGTCTTCGTCGGTCGTCTCGAGGAACGGGCCCGACGGCGGGCCGCCGGCGGAGGTCACGAGGTGGTCGAGTCCGCCGAACTCCTCGATGGTCGTCTGGACGAGCCGTTCGATGTCGTCGGCGTCGGTGAGGTCGGCCTGAACGCCGACGACCTCGCCGGCCGCGACGTCTTCGATCTCCTCGACCGCCTCGTCGAGGGACTCTTGGGAGCGACCGTTCACGACGACGTTCGCGCCTTCTCGGGCGAGCGCCTTCGCCGACGCCTTGCCGAGGCCGCTACTCGAGGCCGTTACGAGCGCCGCGTTGCCTGCTATCTCGAAGTCCATACCACCCGATGACACACTCGCGTAACTTAGTCGTTGAGAACCCACACGAATACCGCCGGGAAGCGGTACATCAAAGCGGGGGCAGAAGCATTCGGTACACGAACACGATGACAGACCACGACGTCGCCATCGTCGGCGGCGGTTGCGTCGGGCTGTCGGTCGCGAAGCACCTCGCCGAGCGCACCGACTTCGACGTCGCCGTCATCGAGAAAGAACACCGCCTCGCCGAGCACCAGAGCGGCCGTAACTCCGGGGTGCTCCACCCGGGGTTCAACTACCCGCCCGGCTCCGAAAAGGCCCGGTTCGCGACCGAGGGCACCCGGCGGATGAAAGCCTACTGCGACGAGAACGGCGTCCCCTGCGAGGAGCTCGGAGTGGTGGTGGTCGCGACCGACGACCGCGAGGAGGCCCGACTCGACGAGCTGGCCGAGCAGGCCGAGGAAAACGGCGTCGAGTACGAGCTACTCGATTCGCGGGCCGAACTCCGCGAACGCGAGCCCCACGCCGAGGGGCAGGCCGCCCTGTACGCCCCCGAGGCGGCGTCGGTCGACTCCCAGCAGTACGTCTACACGCTCGCGCGCGAGGTGCAGGACGCCGGGGTATCGCTGTATCTGGGCCACGAGGTCTCGCGGATCTACGACCGGGAGTCGGGCTACCGGCTCGCGACGAGCAACAGCGTCGTCGACGCCGAGTACCTCGTGAACGCCGCGGGGCTCCACGCCGACACGCTGGCCCACCAGGTGGGCGTCGGCGAGCAGTACCAGGTCGTGCCGTTCCGCGGGGAGTACTACGAGGTCACCCCCGAGAAAGCCGACCTCTGTCAGTCGATGATCTACCCGACGCCAGATCCCGAACTGCCGTTCCTCGGGGTCCACTACACGCGGCGGGCCGACGGGAAGGTCATCGTCGGCCCGAACGCGGTGCTGGCGTTCGGCCGCGAGGCCTACGAGAACACCCAGTTCGACCTCGGGGACCTCAGGGAGACGCTGACCTACGAGGGGTTCTGGAAGCTACTCGCCTCGCCGACGATGGTCGGGGTGGCGTGGGAGGAACTCAACAAGTCCTACCGCAAGGAGAAGTTCGTCGAGGCCTCCCAGCGGCTCGTGCCCGAAGTTCGGGAGGCCGACCTCCACCAGAGCTACGCCGGCATCCGGGCCCAACTGGTGAGCGAGGACGGCGAACTCGTGAAAGACCCGCTGTTCATCGAGACCGACGACGCGGTCCACATCCTGAACGCGGTCTCGCCCGGGCTCACCTCCTCGCTCCCGTTCGGCGACCACATCGCCGAGCGCATCGCCGAGAAGCGGTAAGGCGGTCGCCGGCGCGGGCTCTCACACCGACCGCGATACGAGGAACTATATTCGCGTCCGAGGTGGGTACCACCTAATGGCACCGTCGACCAGCCGGGACGACGACACCGGCTGGAGTGGAGCGTCTCGGATCTCGGAGCCCCGACTGTCGTCGGGACGGATTCTCGGCGACCGACCCGTCGAGGTCGGTCCCGCGTCCGACTCAGGCGCCGATGACGTCGAGCACGAGGAGGCCGAAGAACCCGGCCCAGATGGCGAGCGACCCGAGCGTGGTCGAGCGGTCCTCGAGGGCCACGCCGGTCGCGTCGGCGGTCGTCTCGTCGCCGTCGAACCCCTGGGTCACGAACCAGTAGACGACGAGCGCCCCGAACGCCGCCTCGGCGATCCAGAACAGCCCGATCATGCCGGTGAAGATCTCTCTTCCGATCATTCGCCGTCACTTCCGCTGGCCGACGGGCCGCCGTCGGCCGCGACGCCCGACCCCTCCTGTGCGATCGCCTCGAAGCGGAAGTCGTCGGGCGCGACGGCGCTGATGGCCGCGGCCAGCCCGGTCGAGACGACGTGGCCGACGGCCATGATCTCCCAGAGCTTGAAGTTCGGAGCGGTGACGATCACGTCGTAGCTCGCCGTCAGGCGTGGTGTGAGCGGTGGTAAAACATTGCCACATCTGTACGGACGGTTCGACAGGATCATGATAAATATTGCGCTAGTCTCTCTCAAGCAGGCTTTTTACCCCGGTGTCCTCAACTGCCGGCGTGCACGCAGATCTGAGCCACCGAATCGAGACCGGGATGCAGACGTATCCGGGCGATCCGGACGTCGAGGTCCGCGATCACTCGACGCACGCCGCCGACGGTTGCAGGGTGGCGAGCGTCGAGTTGGGGAGTCACTCGGGAACGCACGTCGACGCCCCCGCCCACACCGAGCCCGGCGGACGGACCCTCGATGCGTACCCGATCGAGCGGTTCTGCGGGGAGGCGGTTCGGGTCGACTGCCGGGACCTCGGCGACCGCGATCCGATCCCGGCCGAGCGCGTCCCGGACGCGGACGCCGATTGGGTCGTCTTCTGGACCGGGTGGGACGACCACTGGGGGACCCGCCGGTACCTCGATCACCCGTACCTGACGCCCGCGGCGGCCCGACGGTGTGCCGAACGGGGGTTCGACGTCGCCACGGACACCCTCAACCCCGACCCCACGCCGACCGACGCGGCCGCCCCCGACGAACCGGACGGGTTCGTCGCTCACCACCGTCTGCTGGGCGAAGATCGGCTCGTCGTCGAGAACCTCGCGAACCTCGGTGCGGTCGACGATCGGTTCGAACTCCGGGGCTACCCCCTCGCGCTCGGCGGCGACGGGTCGCCGATCCGGGCGGTCGGCGTCGTCTGACCGTCCGACTCCCGAACCGCGGTGGCGCCGGCTACTCGGCGAACTGGCGCTCTAAGAGCGTGACGAGCAGGTATGCGGCGAGTCGGCTCGTCCCCTCCGTCGCGTCGTACCGGGGCGCGACCTCCATCAGGTCGGCCGCGCCCACGGCGTCGTGGCCGCCCAGTACCTCCATCGTGGCGAGCGCCTGATCCGGGGTCAGTCCGGCTGGAACCGGCGTGCCGGTGCCGGGCGCGACGCTCGGATCGACGGCGTCGATGTCGAAGGTGACGTAGACCGCGTCGGTGTCCGCGGCGGCGGCCTCGACGGCCGCCGCGACGACCTCCCGGATCCCCCGTTCGCGGACGTCGTGGGCGGTGAACAGATCAAGCCCCGTCTCGTCGGCGAACTCGAAGAAGTCCGGCGACTCGTACCCGCGGATCCCGACCTGACTGACGTGTTCGAACCCGGTGTGGGGCGACTCGGCGATGAGGTTCGTGCTCGACCCGTGGAAGTGCTCGCCGAACAGCGCGCTCTCCTCGACGGTGTCGGTGTGGGCGTCGATCTGCACGAGCCCGACGGTGTCGTGGTCGCTCCCCTCCGCGAAGCCCCGAAACGCGGGGAACGTACAGTAGTGGTCGCCGCCGAGCAACACCGGGAACGCCTGTTCGGCGACGGTGGCGACGTGGGCCGTGATGCTCTCGGCCGTCTTCGCCCGGTCCATCGGAAAGACGGGAGCGTCGCCGCAGTCGGCGATCGAGAGCTCGCCGAAATCGACCTGCCGGCCGGTCTGCATGTTCGTCAGCCCGCCCTTGTACCCCGAGAGGTACGCCCACCACGCGCTGGCCCGCCGGATCGCTTCGGGGCCGTATCTGGTTCCCGGGCGGTTGCTCACCGCGCCGTCGTAGGGCGCGCCGACGACGCCGACGTCGGCGCCGTCGAGCTCGCCGACGTCTCGCTGATCGGACTTCAGAAACGTGTTGATCCCCGCGTACGCCAGTTCGACTTCGGATCCGGGATGCTGTTCGCGGAACGCCTCGGCCGCTGTCGGTCGCTCGGAGTCTGTCATTGTGTGTTCACCTCGTGTCTGCGATTCGCGTCCCGCCCGCCGGAGCCGTCGGTTCTCGATGGTTCCGGACGGCCTGACTGATCGGCCCGTTCGAGACGAAGCGGATCGTCGGTCGTCGCGCGTGGCTTCGACAGTCGCCTGCTCGGCCGTCGGCGGGCGTTCGCCACCGTGTATGGGCTGTCGGAGCGATTTCAAAAAGCTACCGACGGCTCAATTACGGACGCTTCGTTCGAGGACCGAACGGCCTCTCGGGGTGAGAGCTGGGAAGTGTCGGACCGCGAAAGAGATGGGAACTTCTCTCGTCGACCGTCCACGCGACGATCGGCGTCTCTGGCGGTGCGCCGCCCCGTGGCGTCGCTACCAGGTCAGACCCTCGTAAGTGATGCCGTCGCGGCGCTCGACGATCCGGCGGCCGTCGACGACCACGGAGTCGGCCATCGCGTCGAACGTCCCGTCGAGGGCGGCGAACTCGTCCCAGTCGGTGACCACCAGCGCCCCCCCGGCGCCGTCGAGGGCCTCGCCGGCCGAGTCGGCGTACTCGATCCCGGGGAACCGCTCGCGCATATTCTCGGTCGCGACGGGGTCGTAGGCGACCACGTCGGCGCCGTGCTCCTGGAGTCCTTCGACGACGGGTATCGCCCGCGAGTTGCGCACGTCGTCGGTGCCGGGCTTGAACGCGAGGCCGAGCACCGCGATCCGCTCGCCGGCCGGGTCGACGTGCTCTTCGAGCAGTTCGAGCATGCGCTCGGGCTGCTTGTCGTTGACCTCGACGGCCGCCTCCAGCAACGTCGGCTCGTAGTCGGCGTCTCTGGCGGCGGCGACGAGCGCGGCGACGTCCTTCGGGAAACAGCTACCGCCCCATCCGACCCCCGACCGGAGGAACCGCTCGGAGATGCGGTCGTCGAGCCCGACCGCCTCGGCGACCTCGTAGGCGTCGACGCCGTACTCCTTGCAGACGTTCCCGAGTTCGTTCACGAGACTGACCTTGGTCGCGAGGAAGGCGTTGTTGGCGTACTTGATCATCTCCGCCTCCCGAATGCCGGTCTCGACGGTCGCGGCGCTCGACTCGGCGACCAGCGGCTCGAAAACCGCTCGGAGCCGGTCGCGGGCGAACTCGGTTCGCGCGCCGAACACGAGTTTGTCGGGATCCCGAAAGTCCGCGACAGCGCTCCCCTCTCGGAGGAACTCGGGATTCATCGCGACGTGGAGTTGCTCGTCGATGTCCTTGCCCGACGCCTCGGCGAGTAGCTGTGCGATCTGGTCTTCGGTCGTGCCGGGGACCACCGTCGACTTGACGACGACGAGGTGGTCACCGTTCTTCTCGGCGAGCGCCTCGCCGAGCGACCGCGCGCCCTGCTCGATGATGCCGAGATCGATACTCCCGTCGTCTCTGGCGGGCGTCGGGAGCGCGAGAAACGTCACGTCGGTGTCCCGGACCGCGCCGTAGTCGGTCGTCGCCCGAAGTCGGTCGCCGCCGTGGTCGGCGATCAGTTCGTCGAGACCGGGCTCGTGGATCGGCGCCGCTCCGTCGTTGATCGCGTCGACGACCGTCTCGTCGATGTCGACGTTCGTCACGTCGTGTCCCAGATCGGCGAAGCACGCCGCGACGGTGGTGCCGACGTACCCGCTGCCGACGATGCTGATCTTCATGAGCGGAGGGATGGTCGCCTCGGTCCTTGAGCGTTCGGATGCGCCGGCGCTCTCGGGGCGGATTCTACGCCGAACTCTCTGCGCTCGACCCGTCGAACGCGGCGGCGGATTTCGACCACCGTTCCGAGAGACGCCGCGATCCGGTTACGCGGGCCGGACCGGTAACTCGACGTGGGTCGGGTGGTCGGCCTCGTGGTAGATGGTGTTTCTCGCGACCTCGTACTCGCGGTCGCCCGCGAGGGCGCCGCCGGTGTTGTGGTTGACGTCGAACCGGGGGTAGTTCGACGAGGAGACGTCGAGCCGGATCCGGTGGCCGGCCTCGAACACGTTCGCGGTCGGGTAGAGTTCGAGGTCGAACGCGTAGATCTCGCCCGGATCGACGAAGTCGGGCTCGCGGCGGTACCCCCGATACCGCGCCCGGCAGATCGAGTCGGTGAGGTTGAGCGCGAACCCCGAGGGAAAGTCCGCGCTCGCGGGGTACTCGTCGATCAGCTTCGCGGTGAAGTCGGTGTCTCGGGCGTCGGTCGAGGCGTAGATGCGCACCCGGACCGGGCCCGCGATCTCGACCGGTTCCGAGAGGCGCGGGGTCCGGAACGCCACCACGTCGGCGCGCTCGTCCAGCGGGCCGTACGGCGGGTCGGCCCCGAGCGTCTCCGGGCGCGTCCGCTGGTCGTAGCCGCCCCGGCCGGTCAGGCTGATCGTCGGGCGATCGGCCAGCGGGAGGTCTTCGACCGGCTCGTCGCGCTGTTCGAAGGTGTAGTACGACGAGCAGTTGCCGCCGAGGGTCGGCACCGGGTCGCGGGGGTCGAACTCGTAGGTCGTCGACGAGTCGGCGACGTCCGGTCGCTCGGTGTCGAGCGTGCCGTCGCCGCGGGCGTAGTACGCGGTCCAGTCGGTGTCGGGAAGCGGCCAGTCGCTTCCGCTCTGCCACTCGCCGCCGTGGCGGAGTCGCCCCTCGGCGGTCGCGGCGCCGTCGCCGGACCCCATCCGGAAGTACTGGACTCGCGGCTCGTCCCACGCGTCGGCGCCCTTGAGGTAGTGATCGAAAAACCGGAGCTTGGTCTCGAGGTAGTCGCGGGTCATCGCCTCGCCGAACGCCGCCTCACCCGAGTAGGGCTTTGTCCACGTCGACTGGCCGCCGTGGGTCCACGCGCCCATGAGCAGGAACTGGTCGCTTTCCGTGCGGTCTGCCAGCGCCCCGAAGTTGTCACAGGTCGCCTTCGCGTAGGAGTCGTACCACGAGCCGGCGTACACCGTCGGAACGTCGGCCATCTCGTCGTAGTGGGCCTCGAAGTTGATGCTCGGGTCCGACCAGAACTCGTCGTCGCCGGGCGTCCCCATGTAGTCGAAGACGTACGCCTCGTAGTTCGGGAGGTGTCTGAGCGGCGACTGGCCCCGGGTCACCGGCTCGTTTTCGAGGAGGTCGCCGGTGTCGACGTTCGCGAGTCGGCGTTCGAGGTCCCGGTCGTCGAGCGCGCGCTTGGCGAACCCGCCGCCGATGGTTAGCGACCACGTCAGCCACCGGAGTTCGAACGCGCCGTGGTGGCGCAGGGTCGCCTTCCAGGCGTTGGCGGCGCCCTGATTCACGAACATCGCGGCCAGCCCCGACGGCCGCTGGGTCGCCAGCGCGTTCTGGACCCACGCCATGTAGGAGGTGCCCATCGTCCCGACCTGCCCGTCGCAGTACGGCCGGTCGGCGAGCCACTCGACGGTGTCGGCGCCGTCCTCGGCCTCGTTTTTCAGCAGGTAGAACTCCCCGTCGCTGGCGTACCGCCCGCGGACGTCTTGGATCGCGACGACGTAGCCCCGCTCGGCGTACCAGTTGCCCTGCTGTTCGACGCGCTGGCGCTCGCGCTTGTCGTACGGCGTCCGCACCAGCAGTGCGGGCTTTGGCTCGTCGATCGGCTCGCCCGTCTCCGGGTCGGCCGGCCGGTAGACGTCGGTCGCGAGGCTCGTCCCGTCGCGGGTCTCTACCGTCGCGTCGTGGTGGACTGCGACGCCGTGCTTGGGTGCTGATACCATACGACACCATGTCGAACTCGCGTCATAAAACCGCGGGTCGGACGCCTCGATTTCCGCTACATCGTTCTCCCGAAAACGGATATCTGACGACCGCATCCGGCGTCGAGGTGGATTTCGCGGAAATTCTACGAACGGGAGTCGTCCGGGCGCGGATCGTCGATCGTGAGTCGTCGCTCTCGGATAGTCGATCCGCGCCGGTTCCGGTCAGTAGGTGTGGCCGCGCTCGGCGTCGTAGACGACCTCCCCGTCGACGATCGTGTACTCGACGTCGAGATCGGTGAGGTCGGCGGGCGAAATCGCGCGCGGATCGTCCGAGAGGACAGTCACGTCCGCGAGCTTGCCGGGTTCGAGGGACCCCTTCTCGTCCTCGTTGCCGCCGAGGTAGGCGGCGTCGGGGCCGTAGAGCCGCAGTGCGTCCTCGACCGACACGCGCTGGTCCGGGCCGACGACCTCGCCGGTCACCGTCTCGCGGGTGACCGCGGTCCGGAGCGCGACCCGGGGGTCGCCGGTCGCCACCGGCCAGTCGCCGTTTCCGGCGGTCGGGATGCCGTGGTCCTGAAGCGAGGCGACCGCGTACGTCCAGTCGATCCGCTCGTCGCCCCAGTACACCCAGTTGCGCGAGACGTCCGCCCCGAGGAAGCTGATCGACGAGGAGACACACACCCCGAGGTCCGCCATGCGTTCGAGGTGCTCCGGGCGGGTCAGCCCGGCGTGTTCGATCCGGAAGCGGTGGTCCTCGTCGGGGTCGAGGGCCGCCTCGTAGGCGTCGAGGATGTGGTCGATCGCGAGGTCGCCCTGCCCGTGGACGCAGACCCGGAGGCCGGCCTCGGCGGCGCGTTCGACGCGCTCGGCGAAGTACTCGGGGTCGACGTGGAGCACGCCGTCGTACTGCGGGGAGTCCTCGGCCACCGGTTCGCCCTCGTAGGGGTCGCGCATGGCGGCGGTCCGGCCGGTGAACGCCCCGTCCACGAAGTACTTGACTCCGACGACGAACAGCCGATCGCTCCCGAACCCGGTCCGGACGCCGGCGTCGGCCAGTCGCCCGAGCAGGTCGACGCCCTCCGCGCCGAGGTCCTCGCCCGCGTCGCCCTGTATCATCGTCCCCAGCCGAAGCGGGAGGTCGCCCTCGCGGTCGAGGTCCTGATAGATCCGGAGGTCCTCGGGGGTCGTCTTGGCGTCGTGGGCGGTGGTGACGCCCCATTCGAGGAGTCGGTCGATGGCCCGCTCGACGTTCGCTCGGCGGTCCTCGCGAGTCTCGTCGGGGATCGACTCGTGGAGCGGGAGTTCGGCCTCCTCGCTCACCAGCCCCGAGGGCCGGCCGTCGGCGTCGCGCTCGATGGTCGCGGGCGGTTCGGGGTCGGGCGTGTCGCGGTCGATGCCAGCTCGATCGAGCGCCGCGGAGTTGTAGATGCTCCCGGTGTGGCCCCCGACGCTGTTGACCTGGACGGGATTGTCCGGGGCGGCCTCGTCGAGGTCCCACCGGTCGATGTGGCGGCCCTCCGCCTCCCAGACCAGCCCGAGATTGTACCCCGAGCAGACGATCCACTCGCCGTCCGGCGTCTCGGCGGCGCGCTCGCGGATCCGGTCTTGGACGTCCGCGATCGACTCGTTTGGCGGCGACCGGCAGTCGACGTGGCCCATCCGGGCGCCGCCCATCGGGACGTGGAGGTGGGTGTCGATGAATCCCGGGAGGGCCGCCCGGCCGTCGAGGTCGACGACGGTCGTCTCCGGGCCGACGTCGTCGAGCACCTCGTCGGTCGAGCCGACGGTCGCGATGCGGCCCGCCCGCGCCGAGAGCGCCTCGGCGTCGGGTCGGTCGGAACTGAGCGTCAGTACGGTGCCGTCGATCAGCGCGATCTCGGCGTCCATACGCGCGACACGATCCGGGGCGTAAAAAAGCTTTTCAGGGCTTCTTCGGCGTTATTTCGAGTGTTTCGACTGTCGGTGGCGAGGCGGCGGGACGGCGGACCGCGCCGCGTCAGTCGTCGCTCGCGGTCGCCGCGGTGGGCGTTCCCTCGTCGCCGCGCCAGGCGGCGTGACCGACGGCCAGTCCGACCACGGCCATGCCGACGCCCATGAACGCCGCCGGGACGCCGAGCGGGGTCCCGAGCGCCTCCCAGCCGGGACCGAACACGGCCCCGAGGACGATCGACAGGAGCACGGCCTTCCCGGCGGTGTCGCGCCGGTACAGCGTGACGTACACCGGGATCAACAGCGCGCTCGTCAGCAGGATGGCCCGCCAGTTGTACAGTCCGATGATGGTTCCCGGCGGGTCGACGGCCGCGGCGGTCGCGGCGAGGCCGAACACGACCGTCGAGATACGCGAGACGTTCATCAGCCGCTCGTCGCTCGGCTCGCCGTCCGCGAAGTAGTCGTAGATGTCGCGGGCGGTCGTGACGCCACACGCGTGGAGCCGGGTGTCGGTCGTCGAGAGGATCCCGCTGAGGATCGCCACGATGATGACGGTCCCGATCGTGGTCGGCACGTACTCGGTGATGAGGACCGGGAACGCCCGGTCGACGTTCTCGACCGCCAGCCCGGCCCCGTTGAGCGCGACGGTCGTTCCGGCGCCCAGCGTGACCAGCATGACGTAGAACACCGACAGGATGGCGCCGCCGGCCGCGAGGTGGATCTTCGCGGTCCGGATGCTGTCGGTCGCGTTGATCCGGACGATCGTCGCCTGCGAGGTGAAGATCGTCCCGAAGAACGCCACGATCGAGGCGACCACGCCCAACACCGTGTAGGCGCCCTCGCCCAGCGGCGCGACGTTCGCGGGTTCGATCGCCGCGAACTGCTGGTTGATCGACGCGATGCCGCCGAGGTCGAGCGCCATGTACCCGAGCGCGACCGCGACCGTGGCCACCATCAGAGTCCCCTGCACGAGGTCGGTCCAGGCGACGCTGACCAGCCCGCCGAGCACCGTGTAGAGGATGAACACGCCGCCGATCACCCAGATCATGTACTCGTAGGGGACGCCGGTGATGACCGTCACCAGCAGGCCGGCGCCCACCAGTTGCATGATCAGGTACACCCACGCGTTCGCGAGCAGGACGGTCCCGGTGATCGGGCGCGCGATCTCGTAGCCGGTGAGCTCGGCGATGATGTCCGGGAACGTGACGTGGTTGAGCTCCCGGACCTTGTGGACCACGAAGTAGAGGCCGCTGACGCCGAGCATCAGCCCGAAGACGATCCCGGTCACGATGGAGTAGCCGCCGCCGTACACCGAGCCGATGTACCCGATGACGCTGACGGCGCTCACGAAGTTGGCGACGTACGACCACGTCGCGAGCCACGGTCCGAGCCGCTTGCCGTACACCCAGAAGTCCTCGACGTCGTTCGTCTTGAGGTACGCCCACGCGCCGATCGCGAGGACGAGGAGCAGGTACACGACGAATATCGCGAGGTACGCCGGGTTGACGTCGCTGTCGATCCCGGCCTGGAGGACCACCGGCCCGAGGCCGAGCGCGCCGGGCTCAGACATCGTCGTGCCCTCCGTCGGTCGCGGTCGGCGGTTCCTCGCGGATCGTCTCGTCGACCGGCTTTCCCATGAGTACGTGGACGATTACGAAGTGAGCCGCTCCGAGGCTCCCCGCGACGAGCGTCGCGACGAACACCAGGAACATCCCCGTCGGCATGCCAAGTACTGACATATGTCATAGAACCGTACATAGGCGAGACTGATAAATGTTGCTATAAAATTCTCCAAAACCACCGCCGAATGTATTCTCGGGTCGGTCTCACTTCGGGATGCGCCATCACTTACACTGGCGGTACACGGATAGCCGGCTGAACACCAATTGGGGTCTCAAAACGCCGATGCCCGCCTCTGCTCGTTCGCGCGGATCGCGGCGTCGATGCGGGTCGGAGACGCGAAATTCGGCGTTTGCCCACAGGGACTTATTTCGGACAATATGCAGTAGATTCCCGAAACCGTCGAACGCCCGGAACGCCTAAGACGTTCGTCACTCATGTAGCGATTGTGACTGGTCCCGACATCGATATCGACGCGACGCACGACCTCTACGTCGGCGGCGAGTGGTCGCCGGCCGCCGACGGCGGCCGCTTCGAGACCGAAAACCCCGCGACCGGCGAGCCGATCGCCGAGGTGGCGTCGGCGACCGCCGCCGACGTCGACCGGGCGGTCGCGGCGGCCCGCGACGCCTTCCCGGCGTGGCGCGACACCGCGCCCGACGAGCGGGGACGGATCGTCCACCGAATCGGCCGACTCGTCCGCGAGCACGCCGACGAACTCGCCGCGATCGAGAGCCTCGATCAGGGCAAACCGGTCTCGCAGGCCCGAAGCGACGTCGAGGGGGCCGCCCGGTACTTCGAGTACTACGCGGGGGCGGCCGACAAGCTCGAGGGCCGGAGCGTCCCGGTCGGCCCCGAGCAGGTCGATTTCACTCTCCGGGAGCCCTACGGGGTGAGCGCCCAGATCACGCCGTGGAACTTCCCGGGGAACCTCTTTGCCCGCGGGGTCGCCCCTGCGTTAGTCGCGGGCAACACCGCGGTAGTCAAGCCGGCCGAGCAGACGCCGCTCTCCTCGCTCCGGCTCGCCGAACTGTGCGCCGAGGCGGGCGTCCCCGACGGCGTTGTCAACGTCGTCACCGGATTCGGCGATCCCGCCGGTGCGGCGCTCTCGGGCCACGCCGGCGTGGACACCATCACGTTCACCGGGAGCGTCCGGACCGGCACCGAGATCATGCGACAGGCCGCGGGGAACGTGACGCCGGTCACCCTCGAACTCGGCGGCAAGAACCCGGCGATCGTGTTCCCCGACGCCGACCTCGACGCGGCGGCCGACTGGATCGCCAAGGGGATCTTCACGAACGCGGGGCAGGTGTGCTCTGCGGCCGACAGGGTCCTCGTCCACGAGTCGGTCCGCGAGGACCTCCTCGATCGACTCGTCGAGCGCGCCGAGAGCTACGAGCTCGGGCCCGGGCGCGCGGACCCCGACATGGGCCCGCTCGCGTCCGAAGCGCAGTTCGAGAAGGTGCGGAACTACGTCGACCTCGGCCGCGAGGAGGGCGCGACGCTGGCCGCCGGCGGGGGGACGCCCGACCGGGAGGGGTACTTCGTCGAGCCGACGGTGTTCACCGACGTCGAACACGACATGCGGATCGCCCGCGAGGAGATCTTCGGCCCGGTGCTCTCGGTGATCTCCGTCGCCGACGAGGCCGAGGCGCTCCAAGTCGCGAACGACGTGGAGTACGGGCTGGTCGCCGGCGTGTTCACGAGCGACGTCACGCGGGCCCACCGGTTGGCCGGGCGGCTGGCGGCCGGCAACGTCTACGTCAACAAGTGGTTCGGCGACACGAACCAGACGCCGTTCGGGGGGTACAAGCAGAGCGGCATCGGCCGCGAGAAGGGGTTGGAGGCGCTCGATTCGTACCTCCAGACGAAGAACGTCGCGGTGAACCTCGCCGACGGCGACGGCGCCGACCTGCCGGGCGCCTGACCCCCACCGGCTCGCGGCGGTCGCCGTCGGCTCGGACCGTCAGCGCGCGGCCGGACGTTAGACAATTTCCACCGTCGCCGCCGATCTGGAAAACGCGAGTCGGAATACGCCGTTCGAACAGAACACAGTGTCAAAACCACTATCTATAATAGGTCGCCGTGTAACGTGTCGTGTGAACGTGTAGCAAAACCTGGGGCGGCCGCCGGCGCGTCGCCGCGATCGCCGTCGGTCGCGCACCGGCGTCCGTCGACGGCCGCCTCGCAGTCGAACGCCTCGATCCACACCATGACCACCCAAGACCCGGAGATCGACGCGGAGCTGACCGAGATCATCGCAGAACTGGTATCGCGCGAGACCGAGAACCCGCCCGGCAACGAGCGCCGAGCCGCCGAGTACGTCCACGAGTGGCTGACCGACCGCGGCGTCGACGCCGAACTGGTCTCAGAGCCCTACGAGGACCGCCCGCAGGTCGCGGCCCGCGTCGGCGAGGGCGACCCGACCGTGGTGCTCAACGGCCACATCGACGTGGTGCCGGCGGGCGACCGCGAGGAGTGGTCGCGGCCGCCCTACGGCGCCGAGGTCGAAGACGGCCGGCTGTACGGCCGGGGGAGCGCCGACATGAAGACCGGCGTCGCGGTCGGAATGAAAGCGCTCGCGGATCTGAAAGCGCCGATCGAGTCCGGCGAGCTCGGAGGCTCGCTCGCGTTTCAGGCCGTGATCGGCGAGGAGACGGCCGAGCCCGGCACGAAGACGCTCCTCGAACGCGGCCACGACGGCGACTACGGGGTCGTCCTCGAACCGACCGGGATGCGGACCGCGACCAGCGAGAAGGGGCTGGCGTGGTACGAGATCACGGTCGCCGGCGAGCCCTCCCACGCCAGCCGGCCGACACAGGGCGACAACGCCATCTCGAACGCCCGACCGGTGCTGGCGGCGCTCGAAGCCTACGACGACCGGATCGGCGAGCGCGAAGACGACCTCGTCGGACGGGCTCACGCCACCGTCACCCAGATCGAGGCCGGCACCAAGGAGAACGTCGTGCCCGAGGACGCCGTCATCACCGTCGATCGGCGGTTCCTCCCCGACGAGTCGGCCGACCAGGTCGACGCCGAGATCGACGACCTGCTCGCGGAGGTCGAGGCCGACCACGGCGTCGAGACGTCGTGGCGCCGGACTCGGACCTACGAGTCGGCCGCGATCGACCCGGACAGCCGGCTCGCGGACGTCTTTCGGGAGGCGTCGGCCGAGCGCGCCGACGTCCCGACCGACCCGTGGGGCGTGAAGGCCTCGACCGACGTGCGGAACTTCGTCAACGACGCGAGCATCGAGGCGATCACCTGGGGACCGGGCGACCTCGCGCAGGCCCACACCTACGACGAGCACGTCGAACTGGCCGACGCGACCGCGGGCCTGCGAGCGCTCGAAGACGCGCTTGGAACGCTCCTCGACGAGTAACGCCGCCGGTCGGGGTTTCGCCCCGCTCTGAGAGTGAGAGAGTAAGTGAACTGTGTTCTCTCATCTCGCTCGAATCGCTCCGTTATCCGATCTATATCGAGTCTATTTTGACTCCGTTCGGAACTTTGATACTCGCGCGTACTCAATCCGACCTCATGACAGTTGATGGCAAGGTCGCGGCGATCACGGGAGCCGGATCCGGGATGGGTCGAGCGACCGCGCGGCTGTTCGCCGAGCGCGGCGCGGACGTGGCGGTCGTCGACGTCGACGGCGAGGCGGCGACCGAAGCCGCCGAAGCGATCGACGACGCCGCCGACGGCTCGGCGATACCGGTGACCGCGGACGTCTCGGACCCCGACGACGTCGCGGCGTTCGTCGACCGAACCGTCGGAGCGTTCGGCCGACTCGACGTCCTCCACAACAACGCGGGCGTCCCCCAGGAGTCGACGCCCGTCGAGGACGTGACCGAAGCGACGTGGGACCGCGTTCAGGACGTGAACCTCAAGAGCGCGTTCCTCGGGGCGAAACACGCGGTCCCCCACATGCGCGAGCAGGGCGGCGGCGTCATCCTCAACACGGCCTCGACGGCGGGGATCCGCCCGCGGACCGGGCTCTCGGCCTACTGCGCCTCGAAGGGCGGGATGATCACGCTGACCAAGCAGTTGGCCCACGAACTGGCCGACGACGACATCCGGGTCAACGCCGTCTGCCCGGTGGCGACCGACACCGAGATGCTCCCGGCGTTCGCGGCCGGCGATCTGAGCGTCGACTCGATGCGCGAGACCATCCCGCTCGGGCGACTGGCCGACCCCGAGGACGTCGCCCACGCGGCGGCGTTCCTCGCGAGCGACGAGGCCGCGATGGTGACCGGCACCGCGCTCGAAGTCGACGGCGGGAGGGACGTCT
The DNA here is from genome assembly GCF_004765795.1 of Halorussus marinus. Classification (GTDB taxonomy): domain Archaea; phylum Halobacteriota; class Halobacteria; order Halobacteriales; family Haladaptataceae; genus Halorussus; species Halorussus marinus. Next base: position 328,702 of record NZ_SBIV01000004.1, on the reverse strand, counting down.
GATGGTCTCGAAGGCCGAGATCCACGCCGCGGTCGACGATCGGCGATCGGAGCTGGTCGAGTTCCTCCGGGAGTTCGTCGCGATCGAGACCGAGAACCCGCCGGGGCGCAACTACCGCGAGGGCGCGTCGTTCCTCGGGGCGGCGTTGGCCGAGCGCGGCTACGAGGTCGAGACCGTCGAGGTGCCCGAGGCGGTCGTCGCCGAGCACTATCCGGACCGGACCGACCACGAGCGCGTGAACGTCCTCGGGCGCAAGGAGGGCGCGTCGTCGGGTCCCGACGTCCACTTCACGGGCCACTTCGACGTCGTCCCCGCGGGCGAGGACTGGCGGTACGACCCCTACGATCCGGTCGTCGAGGACGGCCGGGTCTACGGGCGCGGGACCAGCGACATGAAGGCGGGCATCGTCGCCAGCCTGTTCGCGATCGACGCGCTCGAAGCCGCGGGCGTCGACCTCCGGGGGTCGGTCACCCAGAGCATGACCGTCGACGAGGAGACCGGCGGGTTCACCGGCCTCGGCTATCTGGTCGAGGAGGGGTACGTCGCCGCGTCGAACACCGACTACTGCGTCTACACCGAGTGTTTCGACTCCTCGCGGGTCTGTCTGGGCCACCGCGGCGTCCTGAAGTTTCGCGTCACCGCCCACGGGTCGAAGGCCCACGGCTGTATGGCCCACGACGGGGCGAACGCCATCGGAGCGATGCACGAGTTCCTCGCCCGCGTCGACGAGTACGAGGACGACCTCCACGAGCGTACCACCGACCTCCCGGTCACGCCGCCCGAGTCCCGGCGCGCGGACATCTCGGCGACGATGCTCGACGCCGGCTACTCGGAGAACGTCGTCCCGGACCGGTGTAAGGCCACCTTCTACCGCGTGCTCGTGCCGGGCGAGACCGTCGAGAGCGCCCGCGAAGAGATCCGGGACCTGCTGGCCGCCTCCGAGGCCGAGACCGGCGAGCGGTTCGAGTACGACGAGATCATGTTCGCCGAGCCCGCGAGCGTGCCCGCCGACTGCACCGCGAGTCAGACGTACACCGAGAACATTCTGGACTTCTACGAGGACACCGACCCGGTCGTCTCGCCGGGGTCGGACGACCAGCGGTTCGTGGTCAACGACGCGGGCATCGAGGAGTGTATCGTCTACGGGCCGGGACTGCTCGAACAGGCCCACGTCGTCGACGAGCACGTCCCCGTCGAGGAGATCGTCACCGCGGCGAAGGTGATGGCGGCCTCGACCGCCGACCTGATGGGCGCGACCGAGTGACCGCCGCCCGAATCGGTCGGAACGCGGGTGTGGGCGTTCCCCCGGAGTAAAATACTTATTTACATAACAGCTCTCTCACTGCATGGCGGAAACGCTCACGGCGCTCTCCCAGCGGGACGAAGCGTTCTGGGTCGGGTTGGCCCTGTTCGTCCTCGGAGTACTCGCTCCCGAAACGTTCTCGCTCGGAGGCGTCGGACTCTCGCGGGGTCTGGTCGTCGTTGGCGGAGGGATCCTCCTCACGAGAGTGCTCGTCGGGGGCTTCCGAATCCTCAAAACGACGATAGAGGCGGGAGTGGGCGGCTATCGCGAGGGGAAACAGGACGAGAGATAGAACCGCGCTACCGCCCACTCGTCTCGGCCGCGGTTCTGAAAAACCGACCCGAATCGGCACCGACCCGGCGATCGCCGGTCTACGGGCTCACGCGTCGGGCCACCGCTCGATGTAGACGGTCTTGTCGGTGTAGAAATGGATCATGTCTTCGCCCTGCGCGTGGAGGTCGCCGAAGAACGAGTCCTTCCGGCCGCCGAAGTGGAAGAACGCCATCGGCGCGGCGGTGCCGGCGTTGACCCCGAGGTTCCCGACGTCGGCCTCGTGGCGGACCTTCTTGGCGTCGGCCCCGCTGGCGGTGAAGAGGCTCGCGGCGTTCCCGAAGTCGCTACGGTTGAGCACCTCGATCGCCTCGTCGACGTCCTCGACCGCCATCAGCCCCATCACGGGGCCGAAGATCTCCTCGCGGGCGATCGTCATCTCGGGGTCGACGTCGCCGAACACGGTCGGCCCGAGGAAGTTGCCCCCCTCGTAGCCCTCGACTTCGACGTCTCGGCCGTCGAGCAGGAGATCGGCGCCCTCGTCGACGCCGGTCGCGATCAGGTCTCGGACCCGCGCCTCGTGGTCGGGCGTGATGAGCGCGCCGATGTCGGTGTCGTCGTCGAGCCCGTAGCCGACCGTCTGGGCCCGCGCCTCTTCGAGCACCCGGTCGACGAACTCCTCGTAGACGCCTTCCTCGACGACCACCACGTCGTTGGCGAGACAGCGCTCGCCGCCGCACGCACACGCCGAGGAGACGGTCTTCTTCGCCGCGAAGTCGAGGTCGGCGGTCTCGGTCACGACGATGTGGTTTTTCGCGCCGCCCTGGGCCTGGACGCGCTTACCGCTCGCGGCGGCCCGCTCGTAGACGTGCTCGGCGACCGGCGTCGACCCGACGAACGACGCGCCCTCGATGCCGTCGTGGTCGAGCAGCGCGTTCACCGTGTCGACGCTCCCGTGGACGAGCTGGACGACGCCGTCGGGGAACCCCGCCTCGTCGATCAGCTCGAACAGCCGCTGGGCGACGACCGGATCCTGCTCGCTTGGCTTGAGCACGAACGCGTTGCCGGTCGCGACCGCGTACGGCAGGAACCACAGCGGAATCATGCCGGGGAAGTTGAACGGCGTGATCGCCGCGAACACGCCAAGCGGCTTGCGGACCGCGGTCTCGTCGATGCCGGGCGCGGCGTTCGGGAGGTGGCCGGCCTGCATCATCGACGGGACCCCGCAGGCGACCTCGACGTTCTCGATGCCCCGTCGGAGCTCGCCTTTCGCCTCCGGGAACGTCTTGCCGTGCTCGCGGACCAGCACCTCCGCGAGCTCGTCCTGGTGGGCTTCGAGCAGTTCTTTGAGCGCGAACAGCGGCTGGATGCGCTCTTCGACCGGCGTCGACTGCCACGATTCGAACGCCTCCCGGCCGGCGTCGACGGCGGCGTCGACGTCGTCGCCGGAGCTGAAGCCGACCCGGGCGAGCGTCTCGCCGGTCGCCGGGTCGACCACGTCTTGGCCGTCGTTCGACGGTCGTCGCCACTCGCCGTCGACGTAGTTCTGTACGTCGTCCCACGGTGGGGTGGTATCTAGTGACATCGTACGTTGATGGCTCTCGCTTCTCCCCAATAAGTCTTCCCGACAGCGTCCGCTCTGAGCGGACTCGGACGGACGAAATACCTCTCGGAGATTGATTCGTGGGAAATTGTACTTCATATCTCGATCTATCCAAAGATTAATCAAATCGGGACACTAGTTCTCATCCGACGATGTCAGAGCAAGAGCCCGCCCCGACCGACGGTCTCAACGAGGTCGAAGCCACCGACCGCGAGCACGTCTTCGGAACGTGGTCGTTCCAGAGCGAGGTCCGGCCGACCGAAGTGACCCACGCCGAGGGCGTCCGGTTCACCGACGCCGACGGCGAGGAGTTCATCGACTTCTCGAGCCAGCTCATGTGCTCGAACCTCGGCCACTCCGCCGAGAAGGTCGAGGACGCGATCGCCGAACAGGTCGCCGACGCGGCGTACGTCTCCCCGGGCTACACCACCGAGGCCCGGGCGAAACTCGGCGAGAAGCTCGCGGCGGTCACGCCCGGCGACCTCTCGAAGACGTTCTTCTCGACCAGCGGGACCGAGGCGGTCGAGGCCGCGATCAAGATCGCGCGCTTCTACACCGGCAAGCAGAAGATCCTCTCGCGGTACCGATCGTACCACGGCGCCACCTACGGCTCGATCAGCGTCACCGGCGACCCCCGCCGGCTCGCCTCCGAGCCCGGGATCCCGGGGACGATCAAGGCGCCCGACCCCTACGCCTACGGCTCGACGCTCGACCCGATGGAGAGCGTCGAGTACATCGACGAGATGCTCGAACTCGAAGGCGACACGGTCGCGGCGATCCTGGTCGAACCGATCGTCGGCTCGAACGGCATTCTGGTGCCGCCCGAGGAGTACCTCCCCCGGCTCAAGGAGATCGCCCACGACCACGGCGCCCTGCTCGTCGTCGACGAGGTGATGAGCGGGTTCGGCCGCACCGGCGAGTGGTTCGGCGCCGACGTGTTCGGCGTCGAACCCGACATCATGACGATGGCGAAGGGGCTGACCGGCGCCTACCAGCCGCTCGGGGCGACGATCGTCACCGACGAGATCGCGGCCCACTTCGAGGACGAGATGCTCTGTCACGGCCACACCTACTCGGGCCACCCCGCGGCGGTCGCGGCCGGCCTCGCGGCGGTCGAGACCTACGAGGAGCAGAACCTCATCGAGCGCGCGAGCGAGGTCGGCGCGTACCTCGGCGACCGGATCGACGACCTCGCCGACCGTCACCCCAGCGTGGGCGAGGCCCGCGGGGTCGGGCTGTTCCGGGGCATCGAACTCACGAGCGACCCCGACGAACGGGTCCCGTTCGGCGAGCGCGCCGACAAGGTGAGCAAGGGGACCACGGTCGTCGACGAGGTCGCCGCGGCCGCGTACGACCGCGGCACCTACGTCGCGAACATGATCAACACCCTGATCGTCGCGCCGCCGCTCACGATCACCGAGGACGAGATCGACGAGGCGATCGACGCGCTCGACGCCGCCCTCGACGTCTCGGACGACGCGATGGATCGGTAGCCGGCCCGACGACGACGGGATCGCACGCGCCGCCCCACGTCGCGGCCGGGCTCGGCGCCGGTCCGTCCGGGCCGGACGCTCGACAACGGGGCTTTCTTGATCGAACGCCTCTAACTGTCGCCCATGAACGACGCACTCCGGGCGGCGCCCGATCTCGACGAGACGGATCTCGCCATCCTCGAGCGAGTCGAGGCGGACTTCGACGTCAGCTTAGAGACGCTGGCCGACGAACTCGACCTCTCGAAGTCGGCCATCCACTACCGGCTGAACAAGCTCAAGGACAACGGCGTCATCCAGGGGGTCACCGCCGACGTCGACCCCATGGCGTTCGGGCTCGAGATGGTGTCGATCACCGACGTCTCGGTCACCCACGAGCAGGGGTACTCCGAGGATATCGGCGAGTCGCTGTCGGCCATCGACGGCGTCGAGCAGGTCTTCTACACGATGGGCGACGTCGACTTCGTGGTGATCAGTCGGGTCCAGAGCCGCGAACAGCTCAACGACCTCGTCGAGCGCATGGTGGCGCTCGAGGGCGTCAACGAGACGTCGTCGCGGTTCGTGATGCGCGAGTTCGACGGCCCGACCTCGGTCACGGGCAACCTCACCGACGACGCCCGCGAGACAGTCCTCCAGCCGTCCTCGCAATGAGCCGGACGCTCGATCACGTCCCGTTCGCGTGGCACGACCTCGAGGAGATCACCGCCGAGTTCGACCGGCTCGGACTCGCGCCCGACTACGGCGGCGTCCACGACAACGGACACACCCACATGGCGGTGCTCGGGTTCGACGACCGATCGTACGTCGAACTCATCGCCGAGCGCGAACCCGGCGACCACGACTTCTGGCCGCGACACATCCGCGCCGACGCGGGGCCGGCGGCGTGGTGCGTCCGGGTCCCCGACGTCGCGGCCGAGTGCAAGCGCGTGATCGAGGCGGGCCGGCCGATCCGGGGCCCGCTGTCCGACTCGCGCGAACGCGAGGACGGCACGCTGGTCGAGTGGGACCGCGCCGAGTTCGGAGCGCCCGACGAGCGCCGCCTGCTCCCGTTCGCCATCGAGGACCGGACGCCGCTGTCGTCCCGGATCGCGCCGAGCGACAGCGTCGCGGGCGGCCCCCTGACGGGAATCGGACAGGTCGTGCTCGCGGTCCCGGACCTCGACGCGGCCGAGCGGACGTTTCGGGACCTCTATCGCTATCCCCGGTCGATCCGCGAGCAGGTCGCGGGCTTCGGGACGGTCGCGTCGTTCCCCGGCCGGCCGGTGGCGCTCGCGGCCCCCGACGGGACGGCGTGGCTCGACGACCGACTGGCCGACTTCGGGGCGGGCCCGTGTGCGTGTCTGCTCGCGACCGACGACCTGACGGCCGCCCGCGAGGCGGCCCCGCTCGGCGAGCCGACCTCGTGGCCCGAGGGCCGGGTGGCGTTTTTCGACAGCGATATGTTGGGATCGCGACTCGGCGTCGTCGAACGGACGTAGTCACTCGGGTCCGACGCTCACTCGCCGAGGACCGCCCGCAAGACTCGCACCGAGTTGTCCCTAAGGATCCGGGCGACCGCGTCGTCGCCGAACCCCCGCTCGGCGAGTCGGGCGCCGAGGTCGGCCACGTCGGCGTCGCCCCGGAGGCCCTCGACCGGCATCGGATCTGGGAGCCGCGCCCGTTCGGCGTCCGAGAGGAACGGCCGGAGGTACTCCACGAAGTCGAACCCGACGCCGACGTGGTCCGGGCCGACGACGTCGACGGCGTGCTCGACGTGGTCGAGGTAGTCCTCGACCGTCGACCCCTCGCCCGGCGCGGCCAGAAACCATCCGACGGCGGTGAGCCCGACCACCCCGCCCGCGTCGGCGACGGCCGCGAGCTGGTCGTCGGTGAGGTTCCGGGGGTGGTTCCGGAGCGCCCGGCAGTTCGAGTGGGAGGCGATCACCGGCCCGTCGGCGAACTCCAACACGTCCCAGAACCCCGGCTCGTTCAGGTGCGAGACGTCGACGAGGACGCCCAGTTCGTCCGCTCGCTCGACGACCTCGACGCCGAACGCCGAGAGCCCGCCCGGCGTCCCGGATCGCGTCGGCGCGAAGAAGCTCCCGTCGCCGGCCGCGTTCCGCCGGCTGTGAGTCAGCGTCAGCACGCGCAGGCCGAGCCGGTAGAACGCATCGAGCATCGAGCGATCGCCCTTCAGCGCCTCGGCGCCCTCCATGCCGAGGACGAGCGCGTGGCGGTCGCGCTCGGCCGCCGCGTCGAGGCCTTCGGCGGTCGTCGCGAGCGACAGTTGCTCGGTCTCCTCGACCTCTTTGCGGATCGCCTCGACCGCCCCGAGCGCCCGTCGGAGCGCCAGTTCGGGCAGGTACGTCTCGTCGACGTAGACGGCGACGACTCGCCCCGCGATTCCGGCCGCCGCCATCTCGGGGCGGAACTCGTCGGCGATCACCCGGCGGCGCCCCGCGGCCCGCTCCCGGACCACCGCGTAGGGGATGTCCGAGTGGAGATCGAAGCATCTGTGGTCTCGGCTCATCGGCGCGTCCCCCTTCGATCGGCGGGCGCTCGCGTCCGCGAACGCGCCGGACGCCGCTCGGCCCTACTCATCGTCGGCCTCCGAGCGCGATTCGTCGACCGCCTCGTCGTGGAGGTAACACGCCGAGTGGTGGCCGTCCTCGATGTCGTAGAACTCCGGCGGCGCCTCCTCGCAGACCGGCCCGATCTTCTCGGGACACCGCGTCTGGAACCGACACCCCTCCGGCGGGTTCTCGGGGCTCGGCGGCGCGCCCTCCAGGAAGATCCGGTCCCGATCGACCGCGGGGTCCGGGTCCGGAACGGCCGACAACAGCGCCCGAGTGTAGGGGTGCTGTGGGTTCTCGAACACGTCCTCGGACTCGCCGATCTCGACGATCTTCCCGAGGTACATCACCGCGAGCCGGTCGCAGATGTACCGCACGACGCTGAGGTCGTGAGAGATGAACAGGTAGGTGAGCCCGTACTCGTCCTGGAGGTCGTCGAGGAGTTCGAGGATCTGAGCCTGCACGCTCACGTCGAGCGCGCTCACGGGCTCGTCACAGACCACGAAGTCGGGATCGACGCTCAGCGCGCGGGCGATCCCGACGCGCTGGCGCTGTCCCCCCGAGAACTCGTGGGGGTAGCGGTCGTAGTAGCTCCGGTCGAGACCCACCTGATCGAGCAGTTCCTTGGCGCGGGCCTCCCGATCGGCCCTGTCGCCGACGTCGAGCACGTTCATCGGCTCGGTGATGATGTCGCCGATCACCATCCGGGAGTCGAGGTTCGAGTGGGGGTCCTGGAAGATCATCTGCATCTGCTCGCGCATCGGCCGGAACTGCCCGTCCGAGAGGTCGGTGATCGGCCGGCCGTCGTAGTAGATCTCCCCCGCGGTCGCGTCGTGGAGCTTCAACAGGGTCTCGCCCAGCGTCGTCTTCCCGCACCCGCTCTCGCCGACCAGCCCCATCGTCTGGCCGGCCGGGATGTCGAACGAGACGCCGTCGACCGCCTTGACCCGACGGACGTTCCCGAGGAGCCGATCGACGAGCCCCTGATTGCTCTCGTAGTACTTCTCGAGCCCTCGGACGCTCACCAGCGCGTCCTCGGCGGCCTCTCGGTCGCGGTCGCGCTCCCGATCGGTCACGGTCATTCGCCGGCACCTCCTCGGCGGCGGTCGGCCGCGCGGTCGTCCCCGCCGGTCAGCCGCCCGATCAGTTCTGGGTCCGGGTCGACCTCGGCCGCGCTCCCCGGTTCGTCCCGGGGCTCGGGATAGAGGTGACACGCGACCCGGCCGCCGTCTCGCTCGACTTCCTCCGGGTGGTGCCGATCGCAGTCGGCCATCGCGGCCGGACACCGCGGGTGGAACCGACACCCGGACGGCGGGTCGATGCCGCTCGGCATCTGGCCCTCGATGCTCGCGAGGCTGTCGGTCTTCTCGCGGGCGCTCGGGATGCTGTTGACCAGCCCGTACGTGTAGGGGTGGCGGGGCGCGTCGTAGATGCGCTCGACCGGAGCGACCTCGGCCATCCGCCCCGCGTACATCACCCCGACGCGATCGCACACCTCCGAGATGACGCTCAGGTCGTGGGTGATCAGGACCACCGACATGTCGTGGTCCTCCTGAAGGCGGTCGATCAGATCGAGGATGGTGGCCTCGATGGTCACGTCGAGGGAGGTAGTGGGCTCGTCGGCGATCAGCAGCGACGGGTTGTTCGCCAGCGCCATCGCGATCATCGCTCGCTGTTGCATCCCGCCCGAGAACTGGTGGGGGTACTCGGTCGCCCGCTCGCCGGGGTCGGGAATCCCGACCAGTTCGAGCATCTCGACCGCCCGGTCCCACGCCTCCTCGTCCGAGACGTCGCGGTGGATCCGGACGGGTTCGGCGACCTGCCGGCCGACCGTGTGGACAGGATTGAGCGACTGCTCGGGGTCCTGGAAGATCATGCCGATCTCGTTGCCCCGCACGCGCTGGAGTTCGGGACCCGACATCGAGAGGACGTCCTCGCCCCGGAACCGGACCGACCCGTCGACGATCTCGCCCGGCGGCGTCTGGATCAGTTTCAGGATCGACATCGCGGTCACGCTCTTGCCGGCGCCCGACTCGCCGACCAGCCCGAACGCCTCGCGCTCGCCGACCCGGAACGACACCCCGTCGACGGCCCGGACCGTGCCCTGCTCGGTGTGGAAGTGGACGGTCAGATCCTCGACGTCCAGCAGGGGCGGGTCGTCGGTCATGCTATCGCACCCGCTCCGTGTTCCGCGGGTCCAGCGCGTCCCGTAGCCCGTCGCCGAAGATGTTGGCCGCGAGCACCACGATCATGATCGCCACGCCCGGGAACGTCGAGATCCACGGCGCCTGCAACAGGTACGACCGACCGTTCGCGAGCATGTACCCCCACGACGGCTTCGGTGGCTGGATCCCCAGCCCGAGGAAGTTGAGCCCGCTCATGATGAGGATCGCGCTCGCGAGGTTGATCGTCGTCTGGACGATCAGCTCCGAGATCCCGTTCGGGATGACGTGCTTGAAAAGGATGTAGCGTCTGGTCCCGCCGGAGGTGCGGGCGGCCTTGATGAACTCCTCCTCGCGGAGCGACAGCGCGTTCGACCGGATGACCCGCGCGAACTGCGGGGTGAACACGACCGCGACCGCGAACGCGGCGTTGTACATGTTGATGCCGAACGTCGCCATCATCACGATCGCGAGGATCAGCGACGGGAACGCGAACACGACGTCCATCCCCCGCATCAGCGCCTCGTCGATCCAGCCGCCGTAGAAGCCGGCGGCCGCGCCGATGATCGTGCCCAGCACCGACGAGATGCCGACCGCGATCAGCGCCAACAGGAGGGTGTTGCGCGCGCCGAACACGATCCGCGAGAGCACGTCGCGGCCGTACATGTCGGTTCCGAGGAGGTGGGCGGTGCTCGGGCCGGCAAGCGCCGGCCCGACGAACTGTTCGAGCGGGTCGTAGGGCGCGATCACGGGCGCCGCGACCGCGACGAAGACGACCGCGACCAGCGTCGCGGCGCCGACGAGTCCGCCCCGGTGGCGCGCGAGACTCGACAGGATCCGTCGGTGGCGCCCCGAGAGGACGCCGCCGAGCGCCGATTCGTCGTCGGTGTCCGCTGACTCGACCGGTTGTGTCTGTTGGGCCATGGCTCAGTCGTACCTGATCTTCGGATTGATGAACGTGTAGAGGACGTCGACGAGGAGGTTCATGAACACCATCACGGTCACGATCACCAGCGTCAGTCCCTGCACCGTCGGGTAGTCGAACTTGTGGACCGCGCGGATCAGCAGGCGCCCGAGGCCGCCGATCCCGAACACCGTCTCGGTCAGCACGCTGCCCGCCAACAGCAGTCCCAACTGCATGCCGAGGACGGTCAGGATCGGCAGGAAGGCGTTTTGGAGCGCGTGGCCGGTGATGATCTCGCGCTCGCTGACGCCCTTCGAGCGGGCCGTCCTGATGTAGTCCTGATTGAGGACGTCGAGCATCGCCGATCGGGTGAGTCGGACGGTGAGCGCGGTGATGCTGGTCCCGAGCGCGATCGCCGGCAGCGTGAGGTGGTGGAGCCGATCGAAGACGGTTCCGTCGACCGCGAACCCCGAGCTCGGGAACCACCCCAAAAAGTACGAAAACAGCAGTATCAGCATGATCCCCTGCCAGAAGACCGGCATCGACACGCCCGAGAGGGCGACGATGGTGGTGACGTAGTCGACCTTCGTGTACTGCTTGACCGCGCTGACGATACCGGCCGGGATGCCGACGGCCATCGAGATCAGCCACCCCGAGAGCGCGAGCTGGAGCGTGATCGGGTACCGCTCGACGATCATCTCGGTCACGGGCCGGCGGAACGTGAACGACCGCCCGAGGTCGCCGTGGAGCGCGTCCCACAGCCACAGCAGGTACTGCTTCCATAGCGGCTCGTTGAGGTGGAAGATCTGGCGGATGTTGCGGATCGTCTCCTCGGACGCCCGGCGCTGTCCGAGGATGAGTCTCGCGGGGTCGCCCGGCGCGAGGTGGAGCATCAGGAAGATGAGCAAGGTCGCGCCGATGACGACCGGAACGAGCAACAGGAGCCGTCGCAGGACGTAGCGTGCCAGACCCATGCTGAAGCGAACCGAGAGCGGTTACTGGGGACCGACCCGAGCGCCGACGTCCTGCCAGTACCACATCGGCGTCACCTCGGGGAACGACAGCGACTCGTTGACCCCGAACCCCTGCTCGACGAGCACGCCCCAGATGGCCGGCACGTCGTCGTGGACGATCTCCTGAATCCGCTTGTACAGCTCCTCGCGTTCGGCCTCGTCGGTCGTGGTCCGGGCCTGTTCGAGCAGGTCGTCGACCTCGCCGTTCTCGTACCACGACTCGTTGTTGTTCGGCGGCCAGAACTCGGAGTTGTACTGCGAGTACAGCTGTCCGTCCGGATCCGGGTAGTCCGAGCCCCACCCGTCGTACTGGATGTCGTACTCCCCGTTCTCGATGCGCGGGAGCAGCTGCTCGTAGGGCATCTGGTTGACGTTGACCTCCACCCCGAGCGCGTCGCGCCACTGCTCTTGGACGATGACCGCGACTCGGGCCTGCGTGCCCTGCGTGGCGATGAACTCGATCGGCCGGTCGATCCCGCCGCTCTGGTCGTAGAGCTCCTGGGCCCGCTCGGGGTCGTGGCCGTACAGGTCGAGCTCGTCGTTGTGCCACCGCATGTTCTGGGGGAGCGGCCCCTGCTGGCGGACCGCCGTCCCGAAGTAGACGTTCTCGATTATCTGGTCCCAGTTGGTGGCGTACGCGAGCGCCTGTCGGAGCTGTTTGTCCGACTGCCAGGGCTCGCGCTGGTTCTGCATCGAGAGCTTGTACTCGAGGAACGTCGTCCCCCGGTCGATGCGGGCGTTGCCCATGTTCGACACCTGCTGCCACTGCTGGGGCGGCAGGTTCCCCACGACGTCGTGTTCGCCCGTGCTGAGACCGGTCACCCGTGAGGAGCCCTCGGGCACGATGCTGAACGTGATCCCGTCGGCCATCGGGAGGTCGTCGTTCCAGTAGTCGTCGTGGCGGACGAGCTCGATCTGGTTGCCCTGGCTCCACGACTCGACCGCGAACGGCCCGCTACCGACGGTCGTCCCCGGGTTCCGCCCGAAGTCGACGCCGTGTTCGTCCATCGCCGAGGCCGGCCCGATCCCCACGAACCCGGGCATGTACCGCCAGACCGCAGACTGCTCGGCGAGGTTGAATCGGACGGTCCGCTCGTCGACGACCTCGATGCCGTCGTCGCCCTCCTGGACGTTCTCGAGCGCCCATGAGAGCGGCGAGGCGACGTCCGGGTTCCGTATCCGCTCGAAGCTCGCCTTCACGTCGCCCGCCGTGACCGGCTCGCCGTTGTGGAACGTCGCGTCCCGGAGTTCGTACACGTAGGAGGTGTCGCCCTCGGTCTCGACGTTCGACGCCAGCCAGTTCGTGAGCTCCGGCGGGTCGTCGTAGGTGTAGGTGACCAGCGTGTCCCAGACGTTGTTGGTCACCTTGTTGGTCGTAAAGTCGTACGCGAGCGCGAAGTCCATCGCCACGATCGACTCCTGGAGCGCGTACGAGAGCTGGCTCCCGTCCTGAGTCGCCCTTGCCGCGTCGTTTGTCGCCCCACCGTTCCCCGACACCCCGGCGATTCCCGTCACCCCGACTGCCCCAGCAGCGCCGATTGCTCTGAGACATGCACGACGGTCGTACTCTCCCATTTCGTGCATAGGTACCACTCCACACATCTCCTGTTAAAACTACGGGTAAATCGACGGCGGAGCCGACGTTTCACTTTCGGGACCTCGCGGGGAGTATTACCGGCGGCGGTCTAAGACTTATCCCCGGGCTCGCGTGATACTCCGTCCCGGACGGTGAAAGGAACTCGACGCGGCCGCGTCGGCGTCGGTCGTCCGGCGCAACGCTTAATTGTGGGCTCGCGCTGGTCAACGCTATGGGAGAGGTTACCGGAGAGGGCCCCCGCACAGGGGAGAGCCGACAGCCCACGCAGTTCACCCTGAAGATCTGGCACCCGAACTGCTGGACCCTCCGGACGACGGCGGCGGTCGACGCGGGGCTGATCGCCCACAGCGTCCACGAGTTCGACGGGCTGGTCAACGCCCGGATGACGGCCCACGCCGATCGCAACGCCCGGATCGACGCGCTCGTCGCCGCGATCGACGAGTCGGCGCTGACCCACCGGGTCGAGCGGGTACAGACCTACTTCAATCCGAGCCTCCGCACCGAGGCGGCCGGCAACGTGACCGAGGAGCTTCTGGTGCGCTACGAGCCCGAAAACAGCATCCACGACGCGTTCCTCTCGCGGGGGTTCCTCCCCGACGAGGAGATCCGGATTCGTGACGGCTACGAGTACTGGACCGTCATCGTCACCGCCTCGCGGTCGACGATCGAGACCCGCCTCGACGAGATCCGCCGCGAGATGGACGCCGAGATCACCGTTCAGGGGATGAAATCGCCCGACGCCGAGCCGACCGCCGCGGCGGCGGGCGACCGACTCTCCGAGCGCCAGCGCGAGATATTCGAACTCGCCCGGCGTCGGGGCTACTACGAGTGGCCCCGAGAGACGTCGGCGACCGACCTCGCGGCCGAACTCGACGTGACCAAGCCCACGGTGCTCGAACACCTCCGGAAGGCCGAGGCGAAACTACTCGACCCGGAGTGACCGGCCCTTCTATGGTAGGTCGCATCTATATGCGGCTCCGTTGGTAGTTCTCTCGTGTAATATGTCAACTGGTACCAGTGGGGACGACGCGGGACTGTTCGAGCGACTCGCAAGCGGCCCGTTCGGGACGATCGTCCTCCCGGCGATAATCCTCCAGTCGGTGCTCATCGGCGGCGGGTACGCCACCGGCCGGGAGATCGTGACCTACGGCGCGAAGTACGGCGCGGCGGGCTGGCTCGCCGTGGTCGGCATCTGGATCGGGTTCACGGTGATGGCCGTGCTCACCTTCGAGGTCGCGAGGACCTTCGGCGCGTACGACTACAAGCGCTTTATCAGACAGCTCATCGGTCGGTTGTGGCCGGCGTTCGACCTGCTGTTCGTCGTGATGGCGGTGCTGGTGATCGCGATCATGGCGTCGGCGGCGGGCAACATCATGGAGCAGACGATCGGCGTCCCCTACCTCGCGGGGGTCAGCGCGGTCGTCGCGGTGGTCGGGGTGCTCAGCTACGCCGGCGAGTCGCTCATCGAGCGGTTCAAGACCGGCGGGACGGCGTTCCTCTATCTGGCCTACCTCGTGTTCGGCGCGCTGGTGCTGTCCCAGACGTGGGGCGACGTCACCGCGGTGTTCGCGGCGGGCGACACCTCCTACGTCGGCGAGGCCGACGCGCTGTCGGTCCTGCAGTCGGGGATCCTCTACGTGGGTTACAACCTCGTGGTCTTCCCGGCGGTGTTCTTCGCGCTCGACCGTCAGACGAGCCGGCGGGAGTCGGTCGTCTCCGGGGTGCTCGCGGGCGCGCTGATGACGATCCCGTTCGCGCTGACGTACGTCTCGTTCATGGGCTTTTACCCCGCGGAGGGCGTGATGGGCGCCGCCGTCCCGTGGCTACCGGTGCTCGAACGCGTCGGCGGCCCCGGCCTGATCGCGTTCTACGGGGTCGTGATGGGGTGGACGCTGATCGAGACCAGCGTCGGGCTCATCCACGCGCTGGTCGATCGCCTCGACGAGAACATCGCGGACGTGGCCGTCGGCCCGCTCGACGGCCAGACCGGGCTCTCGAAGCTCCAGCGCGGCGGGCTGGCGGTCGCCGTCCTCGTCGGGGCGCTGGTGCTGTCGCGGGTCGGCATCGTCGCGCTGGTCGCACAGGGGTACACCACGATGGCGTACCTCTTCATCGCGCTGTTCGCGGTCCCCCTGCTCACCGTCGGGGTGCTCCGCATCCGGAACCCCGACTGGGGATCGAGCGTGCTGGGAACCGGCGAGGTGGCCGCCGGCACGGCCCGGTCGGACGACTGAGCGCCGGGCGAGCCGGTCTCGCTCGGTCGGACCCTTCTATGAAAGGGTGAGACGTTTAGGGGGCCGACCACCGATGCTCGGACACGATGAATCTCCGAGACCAGTTCGACGTGCCGGCGCCCGCGATCGTCCTCGCCGAGGGGGAGTTCGGGAAGACGGGCGGGAAGACCGCGAACGGGGTCGTGCTCCACAGCGACGTGTTCGACGCGCGGGCGGTCGTCGACGCCGACACCGCCGGGGAGTCGCCGACCGACGTGCTCTCGAACTCCGACGCGCCGGACGTCCCGATCGTCGAGACGGTCGCGGACGCGCTCGAAGCGGCCCCCGAGGCCGAGGCGCTCGTCATCGGCGTCGCGCCCGCTGGCGGGGACCTCCCCGACGCGTGGGTGTCGGACATCGAGGACGCGATCCGGGCGGGGTGTGACGTGGTCTCCGGGCTCCACGTCTTTCTCTCCGAGCGCGAGCGCTGGCGCGCGCTCGCCGACGAGCACGGCGCGCGGCTGTTCGACGTGCGAAAGCCGCCGGGCGAGGCCGACCTCCGGGTCGGCGACGGATCGGTCGACGCGGTCGAGGCCGACGTGGTGCTGACTCTCGGGACCGACTGCGCGGTCGGCAAGCGGACGACCACCTTCGAACTCTACCGGGCGGCCCGCGAGGCGGGCCTCGACGCCGGGTGGGTCGCGACCGGCCAGACCGGCATCATGGTGGGCGCCCACGAGGGCGCGGTGATCGACCGCGTCCCGGCCGACTTCACCGCCGGCGTCGTCGAGGACATGGTGAAAGCGGTGGGCGCCGACCACGATCTGGTGTTCGTCGAGGGGCAGGCGTCGCTGACCCACCGCGCCTACTCGGGGGTGACCCTCTCGATCCTCCACGGCGCGTGGCCCGACGCGGTCGTGCTCGCCGACGACCCCGACCGGACCGACCGGACCCACTTCGAGTCGTTCCGGATCGACGGCGTCGACCACGAGCGCCGGCTGATCGAGGACCTCTCGGACGCCGCGGTGGCCGGCGTCTCGACGTGGGGCGACGCGGCGACCGAGCGCGAGCGCCTCGGGCTCCCCGCGGCGAACGTCTACGACGACGGCGGCCCCGAGGAGCTCCTCGCGGCTGTCCGCGAGCGCCTCGACGCCGACGCCCCGGCCGCGGACGAATCGGGGGTGACCGGGCGGTGAGCGAGATCGAATCGGTGTCGGTCCGACCGCTCGACCTCCCGCTCGAAGAGCCGTTCGAGATCGCGCTTGGCACCCAACGCGAGGCGTCGAACCTCCTCGTGACCGTCGAGACCGAGTCGGGCGCGACCGGCTACGGCGAGGGATCGCCGATCCCGCCGGTGACGGGCGAGACCCGGGCGGCCGCGCTCGAAACCGCCCGGGCGGCCGCCGAGGTGATCGAGGGCCGGGAGGTCGCCGACTACCGCGGGCTGGTCGGCGAGGTGCGCTCGGCGTTTCCCGGGATGGCGTCGGCGCTGTTCGCGGTCGAGACCGCGATCCTCGACGCCTACTGTCGGGAGCGCTCGCTCGCGCTCTCGGAGCTGTTCGGCGGGCCCCCAGAGCCGGTCGAGACCGACGTGACGATCCCGATCGTCGACCCCGGGACCGCGGCCGAGCGGGCGAGCCGGGCGGTCGAGACGGGCTATCGCCACCTCAAGATCAAGACCGGCACAGAGGTGTCGGCCGACGTCGAGCGCGTCGCGGCGGTGGCCGAGGCGGCGCCCGACGCCGCCCTCAAGGTCGACGCCAATCAGGGCTGGACGCCCAAGGAGACCGCCCGGTTCGCCGACGCGGTCGGCGAGCGCGGCGTCGGCCTCGACCTGATCGAACAGCCCGTACCGGCCGCCGACGTCGCCGGGCTCGCGACCGCGCGCGACCTCGTCGACGTGCCGGTCGCGGCCGACGAGGCGGTGTTCACGCCCGCCGATGCCGTCCGGATCGTGCGCGAGGAGGCCGCCGACGTGATCAACGCCAAACTCGGGAAGTCCGGGCCGCTGGCGGTCGCCGACATCGCCGCGATCGCGCGGGGGGCCGACCTCGAACTGATGGTCGGCTGTATGCTCGAGAGCGCGGTCGGCATCCACGCGAGCGCCCACCTCGTCGCCGGCACCGGCGCCTTCTCGTACGTCGACCTCGACGGGAACCGACTGCTCGCCGAGGACGTCATCGACGACGACGGCGGCGGCCCGACCCACCGCATCTCGGGGCCGGGTCACGGCGTGACGCCGCCCGAGTAGCCGGTTCCGGACGACTGCCCGACGGGGGACGAGTCGGTCAGATGATCCCCTGGGCCGCCAGAACGAGGTGGGAGATGAGCGCCGAGCCGAAGTAGGTGCCGAAGAAGACCAGCACGGCGACCAACACGAGCTTCCAGCTGACTTCCTTCATCCGAGTGGTCTGGAGCCCGATCGAGAGACCGGCGTACGCGAGGATCGGCGTCGTGGTCGCCAGGAAGTCGATCTGCTCGGTCATCGCGAGCACCTGTCCTTGGACCGGCGAGAACGGGATCGCGAGCAGGAACGCGATCACCATCGCGTAGGCGAACGACGGGAGGTCGAGCGGGAGCACGCGTCCGAGCACGAGCGAGACGAATCCGATCGCGACGACGAGCCCGATGCCCGGGGCGGCGTCGAGCGGGCTGATGCCGTAGCCGACCCAGTTCGCGGTCAGCGTGAGCGCGCCGACGACGAGAAGCATCTTGAGCGACTCGACGCTGAATTCGGGCAGTTCCATCGCGGATCGGGAGGCGTTCGACACGCTCAGTCACCCCCCGCGTCTCGGACGGCGTCGGCGTCCGGCTCCGGGTCGCCTCGACCGATGACTGGTTCGAGGACGCCGTACAGCCGCGTGATGACCGGCAGGCCGATGAAAAGCACCATGTACAGACCGGTGACGCCGGTGAGGAGGTTGCTCGTGGCGGCGAACGACAGCAGTTGGTCCTCGGGGACGGCCGAGACGGCCTCGGCCAGCGACGACGAACACGCGGTCATCATGCTCGCACTACCCATCCCGCAGGCCATCGAGAGCGCGAGCGGGTGGAGTCCGGTCGCGGGCGCAAAGCCCCCGAGCAGGCCGAAAAAGACGGTGCCGAGTACCGTCCCGGTCAGGTACGTCCCGAGGACGCCCCGGCCCTCCGGGGACTCGATGCCGTACTTGTCGGTGATGACGCCGAGGGTCGGCTCGCGGGCGATGCTGACCGCCCCGCCGATGGCCTCCCGCTTCAGGCCGAGCACGAGCGCGAACGGGAGCGCGATGAGTATCGTCCCGAGATTCCCGAACTCCTGGAGGACGAACGCCGGACCGGCCTGAACCAGTTCGCTGAACGAGGGGCCGACCATCATGCCGTACTTCACGCCCAGCGGCATGAGCGCGATCACGAGCATCGGGCTACTGATCCGGCTCACCTCCTCGGTGACGATCTTCCGGAGCGGCGCGACGTACTGACCGAGGACGCTGTAGCTGACGAGGACGCCGACGACGACGGCGAACAGCATCGGCAACAGGACGACCTGTCCGGGCCCGACGGCGAACGTCTGGGTGCCGATCAGTTCGGCCCCGACGACGATGAGCAGGACCGTGAGATGCGTCTTGGCGTGGGCAGTGACCCGACCTGCGGTGCGGATGGGTGCCCAGCGGCTCTCCGAGTCTTCACTTGGCATTGTATCGCACGCGAATAGTGTGCATCCGAGGGTGCACAGGACCGTCGCATAAAGATGCTGATTCGTTGCCGGTCGTTCGTCCGATGGAGGTGGCAGTTCGCCCGACGCCAGTAGAAATCGGCCAGAGCGTCTGGCGATTCGCCGACCGGCGGCGCCGACCCGCGAATCCGGACTTCGAGGCGACCGCGCCGAAAAACCCCCGCGGACTGCTTCGAGACGTATTCTTATGGCCCGGCGCGTCGAACACCGAACGTACGATGTCAACGAGTCCCACAGACGGGTTCGAGCGGGTGGTGCTGTCCGGGTCGCCGGCCGAGCGCGGGCGCGAACACGGCGAGCGGTTCGCCGACGCCGTCGCGTCGAACGTCGAACTGTACCGCGAACGGTTCGCCCACGAGGGCGTCGACCTCGACGCGATCCGGGACCACGCCGCCGAGTACGTCGACGTCATCGAGCGCGAGAACCCCGGCTACGCCGAGGAGATGCGCGGCGTCGCCGAGGGAAGCGGCGTCCCGCTGGCCGACGTGGCGATGCTGAACGTCCGCTGGGAGGTGATCTACCCCGCGTGGAAAGACCAGACCGAGGCGGCGACCGACGGCGACGAGCGGGCCGGCCGATCGGGCGAATCGCCCGTCGACGGCTGTACGAGCTTCGGGGTGGCCCCGCCGGCGACCGCCGACGGGGGGACCTACGTCGGCCAGAACTGGGACTGGCTCGCGTCGGTCGCGGACAACCTCTTTCTGATGGAACTGCGCCGCGACGACGCCCCCGATCTGCTCGCGATGACCGAGGCCGGCATCGTCGGCGGGAAGATCGGCGTCAACGAACACGGCATCGGCCTCGCGGTCAACGGCCTCATCTCGGACGGCGACGGGACGAACGCGCTCCGCAAGCCCTACCACGTCCGGTTCCGCGAGGTGCTCGACGCCGAGCGGTTCGACGACGCCCTCCGGCCGATCGTCGAGACCGACCGGGTCTGCTCGGCGAACGTCTTAGTGGGCCACGCCGACGGCGAGGTGATCGACCTCGAGGCCGCCCCGGACCTCGTCAACACGATCTACCCCGAGGACGGCGTCCTCACCCACGCCAACCACTTCGAGACCGACGCCGTCGAGAGCATCAACGAGCGCCGGAGCCCGAGCACGCTGTATCGCGGGCCACGGCTTCGTCGACTGCTCGCCGCCGAGGCCGAGGAGGGGATCGAGCCGGCCGACGTGCAGGCGGCGCTCCGGGACCACTTCGGGCGGCCGTCGAGCATCTGCAGTCACGTCGACGAGTCGGTGCCGGCGGTCGAGTACGGCCAGACGAACGCGAGCTTCGTGATCGACCTCGCCGGCCGGCGACTGCTGGGCCAGCGCGGCCCGCCCTGCGAGGGCGAGTACCACGAGTACGCGCTCTGAAGGGTTCGATACTCGCGGTGGCCGGGGCGGAGTCGGGCGAGTCGAGACGGCGCCGACGTCTCAGCGCCGCAACAGCGCGTACCCGACGCTCCCGGCGGCGGCGACGACACAGCCCGCGACGAGCAACAGCGTCCGGTAACCCGTCAGCGACGAGGCGAACGCGGTGTCGGCGACGAACGTGAACGCGATCGGTCCCAGCGTCTGGCCGAGCCGGAGCATGCTGGTCCGCATCCCCATCATCCCCGCCCGGAGGTCCCCCGACACGAGCGTGACCACCGTGGTGTCGATCGACGGCATCACGACGCCGAAGCCGACGCCGAACGCGAGCAGCGCCGCGCCGACGAAGATCGGCGAGGGCGCGAGCCAGACTCCGAGCAGGCTCGTCCCGTAGGCCACGAACCCGAGCGCGAGCAGTTCCGGGGCGGTCCGCCACTGGGAGACCCGCCCGTACTGGGAGGAGACGGTCGCGCTCGCGAGCGACACCATCGCGAGGATCGGGCCGATCTGTCCGGAGCCGAGCCCGAACTCGTCGCTCAACAGGAGCGGCAGGGCGGTGAGGACCGCGCCGTAGAAGACGAAAAAGACGACCAGGATGACCGCGAAGATCGCCAGCGCCTCGGGGAGGACGATCACGTCCCGCATCCGGCGGAGATACTCGGGCACGCCGGTCGGCTCGCCCTGTTCGGGCTCGTCGAGGACAAACACCGCCGCGAGTCCGACGAGGATCGCGGTCCCGAAAAAGAGGAACGGGACGTTCCACCGGATGCCCGCGAGCGCCCCGCCGATCAGGGGGTAGACCGCGGCGCCCGCCCCGACCATGCTCCCGTTGAGCCCCATGATCGCGTTCCGTCGTCCGCCCTCGTAGAAGTCCCCGATGAGCGTGACCGCGAGCGTGACGAGCGCGCTGGCGCCGATCCCCTGGAGAAAGCGCAGGGCGAGCACCTCGGCGAAACTGCTCGACAGCGAGATGCCCGCGCCCGCCGCCCCGAACAGAAACAGGAGCGGGATGATGACCTGCCGCCGGCCGAGCCGGTCGGCGACAAGTCCCATGAACGGCGTCAGGAAGATACCCGGCAGGGTGTAGGCGGTGATGACGAGCCCGACCTGCGAGTCCGAGATCGCGAACACGGATCGGAGCGACGGGAGCACCGGACTGAGCAACGAGACGCCCATCACGCCGATGAGCGAACTCGACAGGATGACGTACAGCGTGCTCGAACGCCACGGGATCGACGACTCGGCGGTCGCGGTCGCGTCGGTACTCATCTGGAGGGTCCGTCTCCGAGATGCGATTCGGGCCACCTTATCCTACCGACTTCGTCTCGCCCCGATCGGACGGATTCGACGGCCGGACGCGGTGCGAGTTCGGTCGGGGCGTCGCCGGGACGCCCGGGGCGAGGGACGCCCACCGGTCGGGAGCGTTACGGACCGCTCTTATCTCAATATAGCGTTCCGGTCCGCTCTCGACGACTGTTGACCGTCTCGTGGCCGCCGTACGGCCACATAGACCTATTATAATCCTTTAAATACCGATTCGCGAACATGAGCGTGTGGTCAGTCCAAACGACTCGTCCGAGAACAGGCGTCGCTTCCTGAAAACGACCGGTATCACCGCGGGCGCCATCGCGACCGCGGGCTGTCTGGGGACCCTCTCGATCGGCTCCGGCGGCTCGAACGACTCCGGGGGCAGTTCGGAGTCGAGTGCGAGTGACACGAGCAGTGGCGAGACGACGATCGAGTGGTGGCACGCGATGGGGGGCAACCTCGGCGAGACGGTCGATGCGCTCGCCGAGGACTTCAACGAGCAGTCCGACGGAGTGACCGTCGAGACGAGCTACAAGGGCAGTTACACCGAGACGCTCAACGCGGTCACCTCCGCGATCGGGGCGGGCGAGGCGCCGGACCTCGCACAGATCGTCGACCTCGGGTGTCGACTCGCGATCGACAGCGGGGCGTTCGAGCCGATGGAGGAGGCGCTCCCGAGCGACCGGATCGACTGGTCGGACTTCCAGGACCCGGTGATCAACTACTACTCGTTCGACGACACGGTGTACTCGCTGCCGTTCAACTCCTCGACGCCGATCTTCTACTACAACAAGGACAAGTTCGCGGAGGCCGGGCTCGATCCCGAGTCGCCGCCGACCACGTTCGAGGGCATCCGGGCGGCGAGCGAGACCGTCGTCGATCAGGGGGTCGCCGAGCAGGGGATCACCTTCGCCA
The DNA here is from genome assembly GCF_004765795.1 of Halorussus marinus. Taxonomy (GTDB): domain Archaea; phylum Halobacteriota; class Halobacteria; order Halobacteriales; family Haladaptataceae; genus Halorussus; species Halorussus marinus. The sequence goes on along the minus strand of NZ_SBIV01000004.1, from coordinate 306,302 downwards.
ACGTCTCGTGGTTCCCCGAGCAGTGGTTCGCGGAGGCCGGCGTCCCGCTCGTGAACGAGGAGAACGGCCGGGCGGACGACCCGACCGAGATCAACCTCGACACCGACACCGCCGACCGGATCTTCGGGTGGTGGGCCGACATGTACGACGACGGGCTGTACAACCACGCCGGGAAGGGCGCGTGGGACGCCGCCCAGCAGGCGTTCCTCAACGGCAAAACCGCGATGTGGATCTCCTCGACCGCGGGCGTCGCCGCGGCGACCGAGGGCGCGGCGGACAACGGGTTCGAACTCGGGACGGCGTACTTCCCGACGCCGGGCGACACCCGGACCGGCGTCGTCATCGGCGGGGCGTCGCTGTGGATGACCCGCGGGCTCTCCGACGCCAAGAAGGAGGCGGTCACCGACTTCCTCCTCTGGCTGGCGGAGGCCGAACAGCAGGCGTTCTGGCACCGCAACACCGGCTACTTCCCGATCAGCGACAGCGCGGTCGAGCAGTTAGACGACGACGGCTGGTTCGACGACAACCCCAACTTCCGGACCGCGTTCGACCAGCTCAAAGAGACCGAGACGACCACCGCCACGCAGGGCTGGCAGGCCGGCCCGGCCTCGAAGGTCCGGGACATCATCCAGGACGGCTACATCAGCATGATCAACTCCGATGTCGGCGTCGACGAGAAGCTCGGTCAGATGAAGACGGAGGCCGACGCCGCCCTCCAGGACTACATCGAGAGCAAAGGGAGCTAAGATGGGCGTCCACGAGAACACCTTCGACAGCACGCTGGGGGCGTACCTCCTGTTGTTGCCGACGCTGGTCGCGATCGGGGCGTTCCTGTACTACCCGTCGCTCCAGACGCTCCGGCTCAGCCTCTACAAGACGTTCCTGTTCGGCCAGAACACGCGGTTCGTCGGGCTGGCGAACTTCGCCGAACTGCTGAGCTCACAGACGTACCTCGGGAGCGTCGGCCTGACGTTCGCGTTCGCGGCGATCGTGGTCGCGGGATCGCTGGCCATCGGGCTGTTCGTGGCGTTCCTGCTGTACGAGGTGAGCGACGGCAAGGCCGCGTATCTGGTGGCCGCGATCTGGCCGTACGCGCTCCCGACGGCCGTCGCCGGGACGGTGTTGCTGTTCTTGGCCCACCCGAGCGTCGGGATCTACACCCACTACCTCGAGGCGTGGTTCGGGGTCGAACTCGACTGGTTCACCGTCGGCTGGCAGGCGTTCGCCGTGCTCGCGGTGGCGGCCATCTGGAAGCAGGTCGGGTACAACGTGATCTTCATGCTCGCGGCGCTGAACAACGTTCCCGAAGCGTTGAACGAGGCCTGCGAGCTCGACGGCGTCGAGACGTGGCGCCGGCTCGTCCGGGTGTACGTCCCGCTGATGTCGCCGACGCTGGTCTTTCTGGTCGTGATCAACACGATCTACGCGTTCTTCGGGAGCTTCGCGCTGATCGACCTGATGACGCAGGGCGGCCCGACGAACGCCACGAACCTGATGATCTACCAGTTGTACCGCGACGCGTTCCAGTTCAACAACCTCGGACTCGCGTCGGCCGAGTCGGTGATCCTGTTCGTCCTCGTCGCGGGACTCACCTACGTCCAGTTGCGCGTGTCCGACCGCTACGCACACTACTAATGTCTCACGAAACACAAGACGACGCGGCGCCGTCGGCGATCACGGACGCGACGCTCGTTCCCGAGCAGTGGCCCGTCCACGCGGGACTGATCGGCTCGATCCTGCTGATGGCCTCGCCGCTGTTGCTGGCGTTCGTGATGAGCACCCAGACCGTTCCGGAGGTGTACGACATCACGAATATCGGCGCCGGGAGCGACGGGCTCGCCAACTACCTCGAGGTGTTGACGACCTACGAGATGGCGTCGTACATGCTCAACTCGCTGGTGATGTCGGTCGTCGTCACCGTCGGCAAGATCGCGGTGAGCCTGCTTGCGGCGGTCGCGCTCGTGTTCTATCGGTTCCGGTTCAAGAACGCGATCTTCTTTCTCATCCTGTTCACGCTGATGGTCCCGGTGCCGGTCCGCATCGTCCCGCTGTACGAACTGATGGCCGCCTGGGGCTGGTCGAACACGCTGTTGGCGCTCACGGGGCCGTATCTGGCGAGCGCGACCGCCGTGTTCCTCCTGCGCCAGCACTTCCTGTCTATCCCCGACTCGCTGGTCGAGTCGGCGAAGCTCGACGGGGTCGGCCCACTGCGATTTCTCTGGGACGTGCTGATCCCGATGTCGCGGGGGATGATCAGCGGTCTCGGCGTGATCACGTTCATCTACGCGTGGAACCAGTATCTGTGGCCGCTTATCGTCATCTCCGATCAGAACAAGCAGGTCGTACAGGTCGGAATGAAGTACCTCCAGTCGGTCGGCAACGCCGGCCAGACCGACTGGGGACTCATCATGGCGGGCGCCGTGTTGACGCTGCTGCCGCCGCTGGTCGCGCTCATCGCGTTCCGGGGCCCGCTGCTCGAAACGTTCGGACTCGCAGAATGACAGGAATCACGACCACTGACTTGGTGAAACGCTTCGACGACGTCACCGCGGTCGACGGCGTCGACCTCAACGTCCGCGACGGAGAGTTTCTGGTCCTCGTCGGGCCCTCCGGGTGCGGGAAATCGACCACGCTTCGGCTCCTCGCGGGGCTCGAATCCCCGACCGAGGGCGCGGTCGAGATCGCCGACAGCGACGTGACCGACACCCCGCCGGGCGACCGGGACGTCGCGATGGTGTTCCAGAGCTACGCGCTGTACCCACACATGACCGCCCGGGAGAACATGACCTTCGGCGTCCGGACCGCCACCGACTTCGGGTCCGGGGAGGTCGACGACCGCGTCGCGGAGGCGGCCGCGATTCTCGACATCGAGGACCTGCTCGACCGGACGCCGGCGGCGCTCTCGGGCGGCGAGCAACAGCGGGTCGCGATCGGCCGCGCGCTCGTCCGGGACCCGGAGGTGTTCCTGATGGACGAGCCCCTCTCGAACCTCGACGCGAAGCTCCGGGTTCAGATGCGCGCCGAGCTCGCGGAGTTGCACGCCGAGCTCCAGACGACGACGCTGTACGTCACCCACGATCAGGTCGAGGCGATGACCCTCGGCGACCGGGTCGCGGTGATGTACGACGGCGAACTCCAGCAGGTCGCGCCGCCCCAACGCCTGTACGACGCGCCCGACACCCGGTTCGTGGCCGAGTTCATCGGCAGTCCGGGGATGAACACCGTCGAGGCGACTCTCGAACGCCGCGGGGACGACGCGGTCGCGACGTGGGGCTCGAACCAGCTCACGCTCCCGTCTGCCGGGAGGGTCGCCGACCGCGTCGACGGTCGAGCGGTCCTCGGCGTCCGCCCGGAGGATCTCCGCCAGGAGCGCGACGGACCGCTCCGGATGGAGATCACGGTGACCGAGCCGCTGGGCGACTCGCTGCTCACCCGCGGCACCGTCGGCGGCGCCGAGATGGAGGTGAGCCTGCCGGCGCGCTCGCCCGTCGGCGTCGGCGACGCGGTGTCGCTGGCCGCCGACCCGGAGCGACTCCACCTGTTCGACCCCGAATCCGGCGAAGCGCTGTACCACTCCTCGACGGAGTTAGACGCCACAGAGGCCGAGCCCCTCCTCGCCGACGGGAGCCCGGAGCGACGATGACCCACGTCGCCGCCAGATACGACGCGGTCGTCTTCGACAACGACGGCGTGCTCACGCATCCGACCGACGAGTCGCTCCTGCTCGCGGCCTCCCGGGAGGCGTTCGGCGCGTTCGACGTCGACCCCGACGCCGGGGACGTCCGGGCGCTCGTCGAGGACCTCTCGGTCGAGACGGTCCGGGAACTGGCCGACCGGTACGGCCTCGACGCCGAGCGGTTCTGGCGACGCAACGAGCGCCACCGGACCGCCGTCCAGGCGAGCGCGATCCGCGAGGGCCGCAAGCCGCTGTACGCCGACGTCGACGTCGTCGCCGATCTCTCGGTGCCGACCGCGATCGTGAGCAACAATCAGCACGCGACGATCGAGCGCGTCGTCGACGAGTTCGACCTCGCGACGTTCGAGGCCCACTACGGCCGGGATCCGACCCTAGAGGGACTGGCGCGGCGCAAGCCCGACCCGTCGTACCTCGAAACGGCGCTCGACGCGCTCGACGTCCGGTCGGCCCTCTACGTGGGCGATAGCCGCGTCGACGTGGCGGCCGCGAACGCCGCCGGCGTCGACTCCGCGTTCGTCGCGCGCCCGCACCGCCGGGAGTACCGCCTCGACGCCGAGCCGACCTACCGCATCGAGAGCCTCGCCGACCTGACCGACCTGCCCGCGCGATCGACCGACACGGATTCTCCCCGGAGACCACAATGAACCCACGCATCGGTTTCGTCACGTCAGTCGCATCGGAGCTGGACCGCCAACTGAACTTCGCCGCCGCCGGCGACTTCGACTACGTCGAAGTGCTGATGGACGGGCCACACGCCCACGAAACCCTCGCATCGCGGGCGTCTGACGTCCGGGCCACGCTGGCCGACCACGGGCTCGATCTGGTCGTCCACCTCCCGTTCCCGACCGACATCGGCTCGCCGTATCCGGGCGTCCGCGACGGCGCGATCGAGACCCAGCGGACGTGCATCGACGTCGCGGCCGATCTCGGCGCCGAGAAGGGCGTCCTCCACCCCGAGTCGTCGGCGTGGGAGGTCGCCTGGGAGGACGCGGCGCTCCGCGATCACATCGACGCGTCGGTGGCCGACCTGACCGCCTACGGCGCCGACCGCGGGCTGGAGATCTGTGCGGAGAACATCTTCGACAGCGCGTACACGATCGAACACATCGACCGACTGCTCGCGAACACGGACGCGTCGATGACCCTCGACACCGGCCACGCCCGAGTCACCGGCTACGACGCCGCCGACACCGCCGCGTTCGTCGCCGATCACGCCGATCGGATCTCGCACGTCCACCTCAACGACACCCGCCGGCCGGCCGACGAACACCTCCCGTTCGGCGCGGGAAACCTCGACTTCGAGCCCATCTTCGAGGCGTTCCCGTCGGGGTGGACCGGGACGCTGTCGCTCGAAATCGGCACGCGGTCGCTCGAGTACCTCGAGTACTCCCGGAGCCACCTCGACGAACTGCTGTGAGCCCGCGGCGACTCGACGGGGTCGGGGCTCACTCCTCGCTCTCGTAGGGTTCGCCGACGGCCGCGGGCATCCGGGTCGAGCCCCAGACGGTGAGCACGACGACGACCGCCGCGTACGGGAACAGATTGACGAGCCGGTTTGGCACCTCGATGCCGGCGGTCTGGAACTGGATCTGGAGCATGTCCAGCCCGCCGAACAGCACCGCCGCCGCGCCCGCCCCGATCGGGTTGTAGTTGCCGAACAGATACGCGACGATCCCGATCCACCCCCGGCCGTTGACCATCGTGTCGCCGGTGCCGGTGAACGACCCGGCGTGGGCCAGCAGGACGGCGCCGGCAAGCCCCGCCATCGCGGCCGAGAAGATCACCGCCCCGTACCGGACGCGGGCCACGCTGACCCCCGCCGTGTCGAGCGCCTCGGGGTTCTCGCCGGCCGCCCGGAGCCAGTAGCCGTATCTGGTCCGGTACAGCACCACCCACGAGATCCCGACCGCCAGCGCGGCGAGCGCCACCAGCGGCGACGTGTCGAACAGCACGGGACCGACCACCGGGAGCTCCGACAGCACCGGGACGGTGAGATCGGCGACGCTCGCGAGCCGCGGGCTGTTGCGGTTGCCCCAGAGGACGACCGCGGTGAACGGGCCGAACCCGAGCCCGACGAACCAGACCGCGAGGCCGGCGACGATCTGGTCGGCCTCGTACCGGATCGTCAGCGCGGCGAAGATCGCGCCGTACGCGAGGCTGAGGAGCACCGCCGCGAGGATGCCGACCCAGAGGTCGAGCTGGGTCGGCGATCCGCCGCCCGAGAGCCACGCGACGGCGCCGGCGTTGGCCGCCCCGAAGATCATGAACCCTTCGAGGCCGATGTTGAACACGCCGCTCTTCTCGGCGTAGAGCCCGCCGACCGCCGCGAGCGCGATCGGGGTCGCCGCCTGGAGCGTCCGCTCGACGAACCCGACGGTCACGATGGCCGCGACCGGCAGGTCGAGCAGGGCCGCGAGGAGCGCCGCGCCGGCGAGCAGGCCGACCGCGGCGCCGATCCGGACGCGGTTGCGGGCGGCGTAGTCGGCGACGCTCATCGGTCCTCGCCCCCGAGCCCGGTCCGCCGGGCCGCCATCCGGAACAGCTCTGGCGCGGCGACGAACAGGACGACGAGCCCGACGACCCCGTCGATCAACTGGACGGGCACGTCGCTGTAGATGCCGATGTGCCTGCCGGCGGCGTCGAGCCCGCCGAACAGCAGTCCGGCCGGGACGACCCCGAGCGGGTTGTTCGCCGCGAGCAGGCTGACGGCGATGGCGTCGAAGCCGTACGTGCCGATCCCGCTCGGGTCGCTGTAGTAGCCCTGAATCATCACGGCGAACACCGCGCCCGCGACGCCCGCGACCATCCCTGAGAGGGTCATGGTGGCGACGATCGTGCGCTTGGCGTCGACGCCCGAGAACGCGGCCGCCGCCTCCTGATGGCCGCTGGTGATCATGTCGTACCCCAGCCGGGTCCGTTCCATGACCACAGCGATCGCGCCGACCGCGACGAGCGCGACCGCGAGCCCGACGACCGAGAAGTCCGGCACGTCGAAGACGAGCCGCGGGAGGCCGACGTGCTCGGGGATCCGGGCGGTGTTGGGCGCGCGCTGGCCCTCGCCCCGGAACGGCCCGTCGACGAGCCACCCGACCACCCCGATCGCGATGAAGTTCAGCATGATCGTGGTGATGATCTCGTTGGCGTCGGCGTACGCCTTCAGGACGCCCGGGAGCGCGCCGTAGAGGCCGCCCGCGACGACGGCCGCGAGCGCCCCGCAGACCAAGAGTGCGGCGCCCCCGACCGCGTTCTCGGGGGCCAGCGGGGCGAGCCACAGGATCGAGACGACGGTGGCGAACCCGCCGACGACGAACTGGCCCTGCACGCCGATGTTGAACACGCCGGCCCGGAACGCGACCGCCACCGCGACCCCGGTCAGCACGAACAGCGTCGTGGACCGAAGCGTCTGTGCGACCGCGGTCGCGTCGCCGAACGACCCCTCGAAGACGTTCACCAGGAAGGTCGCCGGATCGTAGCCGGCCGCGGCCACGACCACCAGCCCGACGACCAGCGCCAGCACCGTCGACGCGGTCGCGATCAGGAGCCGCTGGACCGCCGACGCGCCGAGCATGCGGTCGGCGGCCCGATCGAGCCGTCGGCCCCCGCCCGCGTCTGGGTCGGTCACGCTCGCCCGCCTCCGTCTGGTCCGTCGGCGCGGTCCGGTTCGACTTCCGCCTCCCCGCGTCGGGCGTCGGTCGGGTCCTCGCCGCGATCGCGGCCGGCCATCAGCAGTCCCAGTTCCTCGTCGGTCACCGCGTCGGGGTCGACCGTGTCGACGAACTCGCCCTCGTACATGACCGCGATCCGGTCGGAGAGGGTCCGGATCTCCTCTAGCTTCGAGGAGACCAGCACGATCGCCAGCCCGGCGTCGCGGAGTGCGAGCAGGCGGTCGTGGATGAACTCGATCGAGCCGACGTCGACCCCGCGCGTGGGGTGGGCCGCGACCATGACGTCGGGGTCGTGTTCGATCTCCCGGCCCGCGATGAACTTCTGCTGGTTCCCGCCAGACAGCGACGCCGCCTCCGCGTCGGGGGTCGGCGGCTGGACGTCGTACTCCCGGACGATCTCCTCGGCGTGTTCCCGGACGGCCGCCCAGTCGACGAACCCCCGGCGCGCGTACGGTTCGATGGTATGATTCCCGAGCAACGCGTTGTGCACGAGGTCGTAGTCCTGCACCAACCCCTCGGTCTGTCGGTCCTCGGGGACGTAGGCGATGCCGGCCTCGATCCGCTCGCGCCGGCTCAGACCGGTCACGTCCTCGCCGCGGAACCGGATGGCGCCCGACGCGACGGGGCGAAGCCCGGCGAGCGCCTCGACCAGTTCGGTCTGGCCGTTGCCCTGCACGCCCGCGACGCCCAGGATCTCGCGTTCGCGGACCGTGAACCCGACCTCCCGGACCCGTTCGAGCCCGCGGTCGCCCCGGACCCGGAGGTCCTCGACCGCGAGGAGGGGCTCGCCGGGCGCCGTCTCGCGACGCTCGCGGTCGAACAGCACCTCCCGGCCGACCATCAGCCGCGCGAGTTCCCGCTCGGTGGCGTCGGCGGCCGCCACCGTCCCGACGGCCGCCCCGTCCCGGAGCACGGTGATCTCGTCGGCGGCGGTCAGCGCCTCGTCGAGCTTGTGGGTGATGAAGACGAGCGAGCGCCCCGACGCGGTGAGCTCGTCCATCACGTCGAACAGCCGATCGGCCTCCTGTGGGGTGAGCACCGCCGTCGGCTCGTCGAGGACGAGGATCTCGGCGCCCCGGTAGAGGCTCTTGACGATCTCGACGCGCTGGCGCGCGCCGAGGTCGAGCTCCCGAACCGGCGTGTCCAGATACCGGTCGACGTCGAAGTCGTACCGCGAGCAGATCGCCTCGACGTCGTCTCTCGCGGCGGCCTCGTCGACCAGTCCGTTCTCGGTCGGCTCGTGGCCCAGGATGACGTTCTGGAGGACGGTCATCGGCTCGACGAGCTGGAAGTGCTGGTGGATCATGCCGACCCCGGCGTCCATGGCGTCTCTGGGCGAGTCGAACGCCCGGGGCTGGCCGTCGATCGCGATCGTCCCGGCGTCCTGATCGTACAGCCCGTAGAGGACGCTCATCAGGGTCGTCTTGCCCGAGCCGTTCTCGCCCAGCAGGGCGTGGACCGTCCCGCGTTCGAGCGTGAAGTCGACGCCGTCGTTGGCGACCACGTCGCCGAACCGCTTGGTGATGCCGTCGAGTCGGACCGCGGGCGCCGCCGTCTCAGGTGGCGCCATGATCGGGGGCTGTCATCGGCGGTAGTCTGACGATCGGGGCGTCACTCGCATCCGGCGGCGGTACACGGCACCTCGACGTCGCCGTCGACGATGGCCTGTTTTGCCTCCTCGAGGTTCTTTCCGACCGCGTCGGGCAGTTGGCCATCGAACGCCTGCCCGATGACGCAGTCGACGGCCTCGTCTTCGAGCCCCAGCGTGTTGGCGCCCGCGACGCTCTCGAAGTCGCCCTCGGCGACCGCCGCGGCGACCTCGCGGGTCCCCTCGTTTATGTACTTGACCGCCGAGCCGAGGATGACGTCCTGGAAATCGGGGAGCGTCCGCGACTGGTCGGCGTCGACCCCGATCGCGAACCGGCCGTTCTCCTGTGCGGCCTCGAAGACGCCTCGGCCGGCGGCCGCCGCGGCGTGGTAGACGATGTCCGCGCCGTCGTCGTACTGCGAGCTCGCGATGTCGGCCGCGGTGCTCGTGTCGGTGTAGTTGCCGATGTAGCCGACGTTCACCTCGACGTCGCCGTTCACCCACTCTGCGCCGGCGACGTACGACCGCTCGAAGGCGTTGATCAGCGAGCCGTCCTCGCCGCCGACGAACCCGACCTGCGCGGTCTCCGGGGCCGTCGAACCCCCCTCGTGGTCCAGTTCTTCGGTCGTCATCGTCCCGGCGAGGACGCCCGCCAGATACGACATCTGGTGGTTCGCCCAGGTGTAGCCGGCGACGTTGGGCTCGTCGACGTAGTCGTTGATGAGCATCCAGTTCTGGTCCGGGTAGTCGACGGCGTTCTGGGTCAGCGCCTCGGTGTGGTTGTACGAGACCAGCACGATGAGGTCGTAGTCGCCACTCTGGGCGAGCTGGGACTGGGTCGACTGGTACTGGGCCTGCTCGGTCTCCTCGACCCGATTGATCTCGACGTCGTACTCCTCGGCGGCGCTCCGGAGCCCTTCGAGCGCGAGGTCGTTGAACGCGTTGTCGTCGAACCCCGCCGGGCTCGAGACGATCGCGACGTTCGTCGTGGCGTCTTGGCTACCGCCGGCGCCGACACAGCCGGCGATCGTTCCGCCGAGCACGGCCGCCCCCGATGCGAGCACTGTCCGCCGACTGACCGTCGACGACCGTTCGGCGCTTGATCCCCCCGAACTGTCGCGTTCCCCCATGCTGTGAGCCATTCCGTGGGTGTACACATCACGCGCATGCTAAAAACTATCCTTATATAAAATATCGTATATATTTGAAGAGTATCTCGGCGATCCGCCGCGCCGATTAATCGGAATAATACGCGCGCCGAAAGTATGTGTCGTCGGCTATGGAACATATTTACGGGCTCGGACCGTCCCGTCCTGTATGGCCACGAGCGACGCCCCGCCGATCGGGCTCGACCACCCCACGGCGAACCCGCACGGAAACACCGTCCCCGCGGACCGCGGACAGTCCGAGACCTGTGCCTGCACGGACTGTGGCTACACCGTCGAGATCGACGCGGAGGTTCCGTCGACGTGTCCGCGTTGTGACGGCGCGCTGACGCGGTCGAGTCCCACTCGCGACTGATCCCGAACGATTTCCCGGTCGGCGCGCCCTGCTCTCGATCACGACGACCGAACGGGAAAAATCCCGCCGAAGTGCCCGGCGTCGACTCGACACCGCCGAGAGAGTACTGTACTGCTAGCTCGTTTCTCGTGGAACTGGACCCGATGGCGCGGTCCACCGCGAGATGCCGCCGCGAAAAACGGGCCCGAACGGCGACCGGATCACTCCATCCGGGACTTCGGATCGAGGATGTCCCGGAGGCCGTCCCCGATCAGGTTGAACCCCATCACGTTGATGAAGATGAACAGCCCGGGGAACACGGAGAACCACCAGTGGGTCGGCATGAACTCCCGCCCGCGGGCCACCATGAGTCCCCACTCGGGGGTCGGCGGGGAGGCGCCGATGCCGATGAACGACAGCGACGCCGCGACGAGGATGACCCAGCCCATGTCCATCGTGGCCTGCACGAGGAGGCTCGTGAGGCTGTTTGGCAACAGGTGGACGAACATGACCCGGAGCCGACTGGCGCCGAGGCCTTCGATGGCCTGGATGTACTCGGACTCTTTTACCTCCTTCACTTCGCTCCGGAGCAATCGGACGTACCACGGCCACCAGGTGACGATGAGCGCCAGCATGACGTTCTCGAGACTCGGCCCCAGCGCCCCCGCGACCGCGACGGGGAGGATCAACCGGGGGATCGAGACGAAGATGTCGGTGACGCGCATGATGAGCATCTCGACGCGCCCGCCGATGTAGCCCGCCGCGAGGCCGAGCGGGATGCCGATGCTGAGCGCGGCGCCGACGACGAACACCGCGATCTTCATCGAGATCCGCGCCCCGAACAGGACCCGCGAGAAGATGTCCCGACCGAGCCGGTCGGTCCCGAACAGATGTTCGCTCGAGGGCGGTTGGAGCGACTGGCCGAACTCGGTCACCGACCCGACGTGGCTGGGGTACGGGGCGATCACGGGCGCGAGCAGTCCGATCAGGGCGATGAACAGCACCATCCCGATGCCGACGATCGTGAGCCGATTCCGGCCGAGGATGTAGAACGACCGTCGGAACGCCTCGATGACGCCTCGGTATCTGTCGGTGAACGAGCGCTGCGTCGGTGACGTCGCGTCTTGTGAAGCCATACGTATCACTCACCCAACTCGACTTCCGGATTGATGTAGCTGTGTAGCACGTCGACGACGAAGTTGACGATGAGATACCCGAGCGCGAACACGATCGTCACGCCGAGTATCCCGTTGAAGTCGGTGCTGATGACGGCGTTGTAGAGGAACAGGCCCAGCCCGCGGATGTTGAACACGATCTCGATGACGACCGATCCGCCGAGCAACAGGCCGTACGAGAGCCCGACCGCGGTGATCGTCGGCATGACCGCGTTCCTGAGCGCGTGGCGCAGGAGGATGATCCTCGACCGGAACCCGTGGGCCCGCGACCACTCGATGTAGTCGGTGTTCAGCGTCTCGATCATCGACGAGCGCATGATCCTGGTCGTCTGGGCGAGCGTTCCCAGCGAGAGCACCGCCGCGGGTAGCAACAGATGCGTGAACGAGGTGACGAACGCTCCGAAGTCGAGCGCGAGCAGGCTGTCGACGAGGTAGAGCCCGGTCACGTTCGGCGGCGGCGTCATCTGGCTGGTGAATCGTCCGCCCGACGGGAGCCACCCGAGCTGGTAGTAGAAGAACAGCTGTGCGAGTATCGCGATCCAGAACTGCGGGATCGAGACGCCGCTGATCGCCACCAGTCGCGAGCCGTGGTCGACGGGCTCGTCTTTGTGAATCGCCGACGCGATGCCGAGCGGGATCCCGATCGTCAGCGCGAAGACGACCGCCAACGTCGTGAGTTCGAACGTCGCCGGAAACCGCTGGGCGATCTCTTGGGCGACCGGCCGCTGGGTCGCGATCGACATCCCCAGATCCTGGTGGAGCACCAGATCCACGATGAAGTCGACGTACTGCTCGTGGAGCGGATCGTCCAGCCCGTACGTCTCCCGGATCTGTGCGATCTGTTCCTCGGTGGCTTTCGAGCCCGCGATGACCGCGGCCGGATTGCCGGGCACCACGCGGGCGATGACGAACACGAGCGTCAGGATGCCCCAGAACGTCACCGCCATCGCCACTAATCGACGTACGAGATACGTGCGGAATTTCATTTAAATAAGTGCCACGAGATCAGGTGTCCTTGTGGAACTGGTGGACCGGGACGTAGTTGTTGTCCCCGGGCGTGTAGGTGAGGTTCGAGATCTCCGCGCGGTGGGCGCGCACCCACTTGTTCTGGAAGAGCCAGATGATCGGCACCTCGTCCAGAAGGATCTCCTGCATTTGCTTGTAGAGTTTTTCGCGCTGTTTGCGGTCGCCGGAACTGCGCGCCTCTATGAACATCTCGTCGTACTCGTCGTTCTGGTAGTAGGCGGTGTTCCACCCGTCGGCGGGCCAGTACTCGCCCCAGTATCGGATGGCCGGTCCGTTGGGGTCGGCGTAGTCCGGCCAGCCGTTGTACATGAGGAGATCGGGCATCGTCTCCGCGGACGTGAGCTGTTCGTACAGATCGGCCCACGGGATGTCCTCGTGGTCGACGGTCACGCCGATCTCCTTGAAGTTCGCGACGAGCGCCTCGCCGACCTTGTCGTTTTCGGGCCCCTTGATCGACCGGAACGTCAGCTCCTCGCCGCTGTAGGCCGACTGTTCGAGGTGCTGTTTGGCCTTTTCGAGGTTCCGCTGGTACTGACCGTCCGTGACGCGAGGCCAGATCCCCTCGGGCCACGGGGTGCCCCACGGGATCGCCGTGCCGATCAGTTCCTTCGCGATCCCCTCGTAGTCGGCGGCGTAGGCCAGCGCCTTCCGGAACTGGACGTCGCTCGTCGGCTCGCGCTGGCACATCATGAACACGTACTTGTTGTAGAGGTCCGGCGGCCCCTCGTAGAGTTCGACCCCGTCTTCCTGGACGACCTCCTGGATGTTCGTCCACGTCAGGTCCCGCGGGAGGTCGATGTCGCCCTGCGCCAGTTGCTGTTTCTGGGTCAGCTGTTCCCGGACGATGTTGTTGCGGTACTCCTCGATGTTCGCGTCGTCGGGAATCGCGAGGTTGTCCGGCAGATCGCTCGCCTCGTCGCGCCAGTGGCCCTCCTTTCGCGTCGCGACGAAGTCGTTGCCCTTGTCCCACGACTCTAACTTGAACGGTCCCGTGCCGTGGACGTTCTGCTGGAAGTACTCGTGACCGAGCTTGTCGTCGTCCTGGTGTTCGTCCATCACCGTCGGGTTGATCACGCTCGTCGTGATGAACGTGAGCGCGGCCGGAGCGGGCCCGAACGCGCCGTCGCAGTGGACCGTGATCTCGTAGTCGCCGGTCTCCTCGACGCTGTCGATCCAGTCGTAGGGCTTCGACTGGCCGGCCGTGAGGTTCTTGGCCCGTTCGAGCGACCGCCGGGCGGCGTACGCGTCGAACTGCGTGCCGTCGTCGAACGTCACGTTTTCCCGGAGGGTCAACACCCACTCTTCGCCGCCGTTCTGGGACTCCCAGTCGGTCGCGAGCCCCGGCCGTATCGTCGTCGGGTCCCCCTGCGCGTAATCAAGGAGCTGGTCGTACACGAGTCCGAGCTGTACCATCGTCCCGTCGTTGATCGCGTGGGGATCGAGGTGCGCGAGCGGTTGGGTTTTCGCGTTGACGTACGTGACCGCGTCCGACTGCATCTCCGAGTCGGCGTCGTCGACGTTCTGCTGGTCGTCGGTTCCGGCCGGCTCCGAATCGGTGCTCTCGCCGCTCGGTTCGTCACTCCCGGTACAGCCCGCGAGCGCGACGGTCGTCCCCGCTCCGACCGTCTTCAGAAACCACCGTCGCGATCCATCGGACGACTCCTGCGAGCGTTTCTCGTTATGCGACACCATATCACACGACGCACGCGCGACCCCTATAAAGCCTTGGCAATATTACACATGGTACCGACGAGTATGAATAAAGATATAAGTAATAATCCTCAACGACCGACTTCTCCTACGCCGCCGAAAAATTTTACTATTATTACACGTACTGGCCGGTATGGGCGATTCGACGGTCTGTCTCACGTACGACCTCGACGCGGTCGCGGCGTGGCTCTCGTACGACATGCCCGGGTTCGCGTCGTGGGGCGTGTACGGCGCCGAGGTGGCGACGCCGCGACTCCTCGATCTCCACGACCGGTACGACGTCCCCTCGACGTGGTTCGTCCCGGGCCACACCATCGAGAGCTTCCCCGAAATCTGTGGCGACGTGCACGATCGGGGCCACGAGATCCAACACCACGGCTGGACCCACCGCTCGCCGAACGACTTCGCGGATCGAGAGGCCGAGAAGGCAGACATAGAACGCGGCATCGAGAGCATCGTCGATCTGACCGGCGAACGTCCGACGGGCTATCGCACCCCCGACGGGAGTTTCTCCGAACACACGATCGACATCCTCGAAGAGCTCGACTTCGAGTGGGATTCGAGCGACAGCGCCCACGACTTCCGGCCGTACACGCTCACGAAAGATCCCCGACCCACCCTCGAAGAGCCCTACGAGCGCGGGCCGAAATCCGACCTCGTGGAGGTGCCGCTGGTGTGGCACCGCGACGACTGGATGCAACTGTTCCCGGTCGTCACCGGACCCGAGTGGGTCGGGTACTCCCAAGAGCAAGCGGTGTTCGACCGCTGGCGCGCCGAGATCGAGTGGATGAAACGCAACGTCGACGACGGCGTCTTCGTCCTGTTGCTCCACCCCCAGTGTGCGGGTCGGGCCCCGTTCGTCTCGCACCTCGAAGCGCTCTTGGAGACGCTGAAGGCCGACCCCGAGATCACGTTCGCCGACGCGAGCACCGTCGCGAACGACTATCGAAACGGCTGACGATTCGTCGAACGAACCGGCCAACCCAGTTCGGGGCCGAACAACCGGGTCTCAGCGGTCGGACCCCGACTGCGAGGCCACCGTCTCGGTCGACCGCTGTTCGTAGAGGTGACACGCGACGTCGCGCTCGCTCGCTTCTTCTCGTCGCGTCAACGCGGGGTCGACCTCACAGCACTTCTGGCCCACCTCGTCCTGGCGATGACACCGGGGGTGGAACGAACAGCCGGTCGGGGGATTGATCGGCGACGGCGGCTCGCCTTCGAGCGAGACCCGCATCCGTTCCTCGTCGGGGTCGACGGGATGAAGCGACGAGAAGAGCGCCTCGGTGTACGGATGCTTCGGGCGCTCGAAGACGTCTTCGGTGGCGCCTCGCTCGACGATCTCGCCGAGATACATGACCGCAGTCCGATCGCACAGGTGGTTGACGACCGAGAGGTCGTGGCTGATGAACAGGAACGTCAGCCCCATCTCTTCTTGCAGGTCCTGCAATAGGTCCAAGATGCGGGCCTGCACGCTCACGTCGAGCGCGCTCGTCGGCTCGTCGAGCACGAGAAACTCCGGTTCGAGGATGAGCGACCGAGCCAGGCCGACGCGCTGGCGCTGGCCGCCCGAGAGCTCGTGGGGGAACCGGGATCGGTACGTCTCCGGATCGAGATCCATCCGTTCGAGCATCCGGTCGATCCGCCGGTCGGCGTCGTCGAGCTGGTCGTGTATCTTGAGCGGCTCGCGAAGCGTCTTCTCGACGGTCCGTCGCGGATTGAGGCTCGAATCCGGGTCCTGATACACCATCTGGATCCGCTGGCGGAGTCGCTTGAGCTGGTCCTGGTCGGCGTCGGTGATGTCGATCCCGTCGAACCGTATCGCCCCGCCGGTCGGCTCGATCAGCCTGAGCAGGGACTTCCCGAGCGTCGTCTTCCCGCACCCGGACTCGCCGACCAGCCCGACCGATTCGCCGCGTTCGATCTCGAGGTCGACGCCGTCGACCGCCTTGACGCTGTTCACCTGTCGCTTGAGTAGCCCCTCTTTGATCGGGAAGTGCTTCTCCAGACCGCTGATCGTGAGTATCGTCTCCGACATGAATCACACCTCGAAACACGCGGCGTACTGTTCGGGCTCTTTCTCTTCGAGGGCGGGCTTTTCGTCCCGGCAGTGCTCCTGTGCGATCGGGCACCGCTCGTAGAACCGACACCCGGAGTTCGGATCGACGAGGTCGAGGACGGTGCCGTCGATCGACTCGAGGTCGGTCTGCTCGTCGCCGAGGCGCGGGATCGCCTCGACCAGCCCCTTCGTGTAGGGGTGGACCGGGTTCTTGATCACGTCGCGGGTCGAGCCGGTCTCGACGATCTGGCCCGCGTACATGACGACGACCCGATCGCAGAGCCGCGAGATCACCCGCAGGTCGTGGGTGATTATCAGCACGGAGAGCCCGTACTCCTCGCGCATCTCGTCGACCAGATCGAGCAGTTGGGCCTCGGTCGTCTTGTCGAGGGCGGTCGTCGGTTCGTCGGCGATCAGGAGGTTTGGCTGGCAGGCGAGCGACTTCGCGATCAGGACCCGCTGTTTCATCCCGCCCGAGAACTCGTGGGGGTAGTCGCCGTAGCGCTCCTCGGCTTTCGGAATCCCGACGTCGTCCATCAGCTCGATCGCGCGCGATCTCGCCTCCTCGTCGCCTACCCCTCTGACCTCCCGTGCGACTTCGGCGATCTGGTGGCCGACGGTGTACGCGGGGTTGAGCGCGTTCGTGGGGTTCTGAAAGATCATCGCCAGCTCGGTCCCCCGGATCTCGTCGCGCATCTGCTTGTCGGACAACTCGAGGAGGTCCCGGCCGTGATACGCCACCTCGCCGCCGACGATCCGGCCCGGCTCCCGAATCAGTTGGAGGATCGAACGGACCGTGACGGACTTTCCGCACCCGCTCTCGCCGACGATCCCGACGATCTCGTTTTCTCCGACCGTCAGCGACACCTCGTCGAGCGCTTCGACCGTCCCGCGATACGTTTCGAACTGCGTGACCAGGTCCGAGACTTCCAGAAGCGTGTCGGCGTTCTCTCGACCGTCGCGGCCTTGTTCTGTCGACGAGCTCATTGTAATTCGTTAACTTGTGCACATCGTTATCAAGGTTGTGTCAAAAAGCGTCTCGAGCGCCGTCTCGACTCGACCTACGAGCTCTCGTAGACGACCTCCCCGCCGACGATCGTCAGCTCCACGTCGATCTCCTCGATCTCCGCCCGGTGTTCGAACGGGTCCCGACCGAGGACCACGGCGTCGGCGAGCTTCCCGGGCTCTAAGGTCCCCTTGAACTCCTCGGCGTGTTCGGCGTACGCCGCCCCGCGGGTGTAGGCGGCGATCGCCCGATCGACGTCGAGGCGTTGGGGATCGTACTCCGAATTCGTCGCGTGGTGGATCCCGTACAGCGGACCCGGCGGCATCTTGTCGCTACCGAACGCTAGCGGAACGTCCGCCCCGTCGATGTCCCGGAAGCGGTTGTTCGTCGGGAGCGCGTCCGTCCCCAGTCGGGCTTCGTACAGGCCGTCGGGCTTGGACCACTGGAGGAAGTTGGGTTGCATGCTCGCGACGATGTCGTGATCGGCGAACCGATCGAGCGCCTCGTCGGTCGCGAGTTCGACGTGCTCGACCCGGAGCCTCGGCTCCTCGATCTCGTACTCGTCGAGGACCGCCTCGTACCGGTCGAGGACGATATCGATCGCCCGTCCCCCGATAGCGTGGGTCGCGATCTGCTGGTCGGCCCGCGCCGCCTCCCGGAACCAGGCTTCGAGTTCGTCCCCGTCGTGGACCATCTGGCCGTCGGTGCTCGGGTCGTCGGCGTACTCGCCGTGTATTTTGGCGGTGCGGGACCCCAGCGACCCGTCGGAGAACGTCTTCAGCCCGCCCACGCGCAGGTACTCGTCGCCGAAGCCGGGCGCGAGTTCGAGGTCCGAAAGCGACTCCGCCTGGGACGCGTGGACGTAGTAGGTGACCCGGAGGGTGAGATCGTCGTCTTCCCACGCCTTCTGGAGCGTCTCCTGAACGAGGTTGCCGTGGTCCCTGACGGCGGTGAGTCCGGCCATGGTCTGGACCGACGTGATCCCCAGCTCGTGGGATCTGGTGATCGCGGCGTCGAGCGCCCGGCGGGCTTTCTCGACGTCGGGTCGCGACGCTATCTTGACCCGCCCCGCGGCGTCTTCGACGACCCGGCCGGTCGGGTCGCCCTGCTCGTCGGTGATTACGTCGTGTTCAACTCCTTCGAAGTCGACTTTCTCCAGAGCCTCCGAGTTCAACGACACCGTGTGGCCGTCGACACGAGTGACCGCGACGGGGTTCGTCTCGGTGACGCCGTCGAGTTCGGCCCGCGACAGGTAGCTCCGGTCGCCTTCGGGCCACGTACTCTCGTCGTAGCCGAACCCGAGGACCCAGTTTCCGTCGGCGGTGTCTCGGGCATTTTCCGAAAGCATCGCCAGCGCTTGCTCCCTGTCGTCGGCCTCCGAGAGATCGGTCTCGATCAGTTGGATCCCGACCGAGAGGATGTGGGTGTGTGCGTCGTTGAACCCCGGCAGTACCGTCCGACCGTCGAGGTCGACAACGTCGGGGTCGTCCGCCGCGCTTTCGACGTCGTCGGTCGATCCGACGGCGGCGATCCGGTCGCCGCGAAACAGGACGCTCTCGGCGACGGTTCGGTCGTCGTCGAACAGATGAACGTCACCGTTACGCAGTAGGAGTTCGCTCTGGTGAGCCATACTCTGGTAGCTCTCCGATTTCGTATTAAAAATTATCCATAACACCGCCGACCACACACATGTATTATATTCAACTCGTGTGCGGAAATATCGAGAAGCGGTGTGTTGGCGCGCTCTGAGTCATTTAGAAAATTCCGCGATTGTGGCACGAAAACGGCAGATACGGCGGTTTCCGACTATAAGTGACCGTACCACCCTTCGGCGGTATGTAATGGTCGGTGACCGAAGCAATCTGTTTGCGAGGTCGACTGTCAATGGCTGGGGAATGCTCCGGCAAGGATGTCTGGTAGACTCGATATTATGATACTTGTTTAACAACTACTCCGTGGCGGTCGGCATTCGGTCTGGCACGCCATGTCAGTTAATCGCCGTTCGGCGCCATCGACACCGGTCGAAGAATAGGGACTCCACGGACGCTGTCCGATACCGTGTATGACCATCGTCGCGGCAGGCGACGGCGCCGCCGCGACACGTAACCCATTTGGGCTGGCTGGAAAGTCGCTCACAAGAAGAAGTGAAACTGACGATAGTTATTTTATACTTACTTTCTGAAGTTCCTGCTATGCGCGTTGTGACTATTGGCGTCGGCGGTGCAGGCGGGCGGATCGTCGATGCGCTCTGGCGTGATAGCGATACTCGCTCGGCCTCGTATCTGGTCGGGGCTCGCGTTCTGGACACCGACGAGACGGCCCTTTCCGCGCTTGAATCTGTCCCACCAGAGGCGCGACATCTGTTCGGGCACGTCGAAACCGGCGGTACGGGTACTGGCGGAGACCGGTCCAAAGCCATCACTGCGATCGAAGACGATATTCTCGAAATGCGTCGTCGCATCGATACGGCCGTCACCTCTGATGCGGCCGCGATTATACTCGTCGCGGGACTCGGCGGCGGCACAGGATCTGGTGTGACTCCTGCGCTCGCCCGAGCGCTTCGGGAGGTGTACGATCGGCCTATCTACACGGTCTCCGTCCTCCCAGCCTCTCACGAGGAGGTTCCCCCAGAAAATCCGGCACACGGACTCCAGACCACACATAGCGTAGTCGACGCGCAACTGGTCTTCGACAACGACGCTTGGTTCGACTCGGAGAGTTCTCTCGAAGACGACGCAGAAATGCTCAATCGCGAACTCGCTGAACGGATCGGGACACTATTGAGTGCCGGCGAGGCCGTGACTCGAGACTCGGTCGGCCAGCGTGTGGTCGACGCGAGCGAGATCATCTCGACACTCGACGAGGGCGGTCTCGCGACGATCGGGTACGCCCGCCAAGACGTGCAACCGGATCGGCAGTCGAGTGACTCGTCGCTTCTCGGTCGTCTTCGTGGACGCCTGTCTACTGACGACGATGACGTGGACGACGTCTCGGCTATCAAGGCAGTCGAGACGACGCTACGTCGGGCGGCTCGGGGCCGATTAACGTTTGACTGCCCACTCGCCTCCGCGACCAGCGGATTACTGGTGGTTTCGGGTCCGCCGGACTGGCTTCATCAACAGGCCATCGCAGACGGCCAGCGTTGGTTGTCCGAGGAGATCGATTCGGCTCAGTTACGAACTGGAGACGCGCCGAACCAGAACAGCAGTCAACTCACTGTACTCGTTCTTCTCGGAGGCATACAGGACACTCCCCGACTCGATGATCTCAAGATAGCCGACGCTTGAGAGAGATCGCCAATCCTATAATTTATATGTCAGTATCTACGAGGTCCACTATCTATTTGAGACTCGGCTTGGATGTGTGATGTAGCAGAGATGGCGTTCAATCGATGGACACCGAAGCGGATCGCGGTTCTATGTGGTGATATCTTCGGTCTCCTCACTATCGCCGGGTTAGTGTGTGGCATTCACGTCTTGGTTCCCCGGACTACTCGGGGGCAACTCGCTCTCGATCACGCCGACCCAACGCTGGTGACGATGTGGTCCTCTGCCTTCGTTCACTATAGTTGGGCCCACCTGGTCGGGAACATAATCGCGTACGGTCTCGCCATTGTCCCCGCGTGGGTGCTCGCCGTCCGCCAACAGAGTCGTCTCAACTTCTGGACGTGTGTTCTCGTGGTACTCATTGTCTTTCCACTTCCACTCGGCTTCGCGACCGACCTCGCTTTCGAGCGACTATTCAGGGAACTCTCTGCGAGCGTCTCGATGGGGTTCTCCGGAGTGGTCGGAGGATACGTCGGAGTTCTCTTTGGCTTTCTCACGAGCTACCTCGCGGTTCGGTTCGACCTCCGGGCCGCGATGCTCGGGACGCTCGTGATCCTCCTCTCGCTGTTCGGTCTACTACTCGAAACCTATCCCACGACTGGACTACGCTGGCTCAAAGCGATTCTGTTTACCGCCATTTTCATCGGCATCGGTTTTCTCACAGTTTCCCGCCGTCACCGTAGCGACCAGACCGGTGGTTCAGCGATCGTTACCGCGGTGTCTCGACATCGCTTGGCGTTCGGGTTGATTCTCTGCTGTTGGGTCGCGCTCGGGGTTCTCGTCCCCCTGTTGTTTCCTCACCCGTCGGCTTCGGCCGGTTACGTTCCGAACGTCGTCGCTCATACGCTCGGGCTCGGCGGCGGCTATCTCCTCGCGGTCTCCGTCCAGTTCGGACGTTCACAACCAAGTGGACATGTGTCGTCAGATGCCGAAACGTCGGAGACGGCCGGGTCTCCATCGGTCACTCCGCAACCCACATCCGTGGGTTGCCGCCCCCATTTGGAGACGCAATTCACACTCACACGGTCAATCGTCCCCGAGCGGTTCCCGCCCGAACATGTGCCGGTCGAGACGGCTCGGTCCTTCGTTCGACCGGTCGTGAAACACCGACTCGAAATCGAGTCGACCAACTCCGCCGGACCGCTCCCGATCCGCCTCGGAGTTCACCGAATCGATTCGTCGGGCGGATCGCAGTCGTGGACCGGGACGGTAACGCTGTCGGGTCGCGATGGACGAACGCAGTCGACGACCGTGGACATCGCGACGACGTATTTGACGACGACGTTTTTCCCTGCTCGTCATCTCCTCGATCCTCGCGTCGAACGAATCGTCTCGGATCTCGGTGTCGTGGAGTTCTCGGCCCGGCCGAACGGGACACTCGCCACACGCCCACCCGGAACACCGGAGCAACTGAGGGCTCGAACCTACTCGTGGCTCGGCGCTAACGCCGAGCACAACCCAGAACACCAGCCACAGCACTCCGGAAACCCACTCCCCGAGGGCCAGTACGTCGTAACGGCGCACGCGGGCCAAAACGAATGCCAACGATGGCAGTCCCTGGAACGGTTCGAATTCGAAGCCCAGAGCCACATCGTCGCGATAGCTCGTCGGTGGCCTTCGACGTGGGATTCGTATCAGCCGTTGGTGGCGATCGTTCGTCACCTGCTGAATCGAAAAATGTAGATCCTCGAACCTGTCTGGTAGGCTCTGCGTACTCTCTTTGGGCGGCCATAACTACGACGTTCGCGCACACTGCTCAAGGATGCGAGAAGAGCACCGACAAATCCGGCGATTCGAGTGCTCGATCTGATCTTTTTCCAGATGCTTATTTATTGGCCGGTTCGAATAGTCCTGTCAGACACCGGATTATCAGCGTTGATATTAGGCCTATAGTTATTTATCAGTCCTATCTAAATACGGAGATAGTCAAGCATCCGACGCGGATGCTTGTGAGACCAATGATACGAGACAACCTCAAAAAACCGTTCGAGCGGATCGGCGACCGCCTCCCCGACACATGGGAGCGGGCGCAAGTTGGTATCGGTACCCTGATCGTGTTCATCGCCATGGTCCTCGTGGCAGCCATCGCCGCGGGCGTCCTGATCAACACGGCCGGATTCCTGCAATCGAGTGCCGAACAGACCGGCGAAGAGAGTGGTGCACAGGTCACCAATCAACTGCAAGTGATCAGTACGACCGGGCAGGTGACGACGGGTGCGTCGTCTGCACAGTCGACCGTCCTGAACCTCAGTATCTCTGCTGGTGGTAATACCGGATACACCATCGACGCTAACGAAACTGTCGTGTACGCGACGGCAACTGCCAGTTCCAAGATAGGCGATGGAAACGGTAATACTATCTCTATCGCTGGAACGGGTCAGGAAGGATTAGAGATCATCGCGATCAACGAGACTGCTTACACCGTTACTGACGCCGATAGCACCTCGAACTCGTTCACTGTCAACCTCGAAAAAGACGAAACTCTGACTGCGGGGAGCGGTTCCGATATCACCCTTACATTCACTAACGTTGCTGGTCAAAACAGCGACGTTGTTATCGGAACTGGTGGTGCCTCGGACGAGGTTATCAAGCGCGAGGCCGCAGAGCTAACCTTCGGTGACACCGTCGGTACGCTCGACGTTCTCGACGGTGGCCAACTCGTGGTCGATGCACAGGATCCCGCGGTTCAGGTCACTGACGGTAATGGTGAATCCCTCGATATCGACGCCGACTCTGAGGAATTCAAACTCTCGATATCGGTCCTCTACAAGAACGAGACGACTTCTGAATACCACTACGAAGTCACCGGCCCGTCCGGAGACTCTATCGAGGTTCACAGCTCGGAGACCCTTACCTTCAACGACGGTGCTGGGGATCCCACGAATGTGATCCTCAGTAACGACGGCGAGGATATCTCGATTAAGGGTGGTGTCGACTCAGCATCGCTCGCCTACGTTGATGCCAGCAATGCTGGTACCGAGTCGAAAGTCGATAGTATCGAAATCATCGTGACGCAGTCGCCCGGTGCGAGCGACATCGACATGGGTAAAACCACGATTAACTTTATCGCTCCTGACGGAAGTCACGACCTGGTCTACACCGACAGCGAAACCCCGGCCGAAGACAGCGAATTCTCCCTGACCGCGATTCAGGATGAAGACGGGACCATGCCCGTGCTCTCGTCCGGCGACCGATTCACGATAAAAGTCGATCCCGGTACTCTCGAAGCCGGCTCGACCGCCGAGATGTCGATTACGACGCCGTCGGGCGCGACGAAGACCGTGCTGCTCCGCGTCCCCGACTCGCTCGCCAACCAGGAAGCCGTCTCGATATAGGCAGTTCTCCCTTCGCGCGATTATTTTTGCGGGACTGTCGAACCTGATAGACATAACTCGTTTAGTACTAAACGCGCCAGTCGTTGGTTTCACACACGAACAGAGAGATACGCCGTTCACCGCATTCGAACACTTAGATTTACGTACACCCGATATAAACCGTCGAGATACCCAATGAACATGCCCTCGCTCTCTCAAACGCTCGCGCTTGCGACGATGTTCTTCGTCGTTTCCGGTTCGATACTATCCCCCCTCGCGGTAAGTCAAGCGACGGGTTCCGAGCGTAGTGCGATCCTCGCGACGCAATCAGTCGATGGCAGTTTTTCCCCGAAAGTCGTACGGGGAACCCGAGGGAACACGCTCAACATCTCCGCATCGGTCGATGGTCCGGCGACGCTCAACCTCGGTTCGCCCGGAAATGGATTCTGGGTGCAGATGGAGATCAGCGGCTCGACCGAAATCAGTCTCAACACCTACGAGACGAGCGTCGAGCAAATCGTCAGCGGCGGCGGAAGCCTGACGAAAAAGGTCAAAGAGGTCGATCGCCCGCTGGCGGCCGCGACGTACGACATGAATATCACCGTCGACGGGCGTGAGGTCGCACTCGGCAAGTTCATCATCAAGCCGCGATCACCGCCGGAATTCAGCGGTAACATCGACCAGTGGATTATCCCACCGACGACGGACGTTAGCGAAGTCACCGATCCGGTCGAAACGGAAGGTTCGATCCCTGTCGATTCGGGGACTATTCCCTCCGTCGCGAAAGGCCGGTGGGTCGTCCTCGCAGTCAACACGTCTGAATTCAGTAACGGATTTCTTCGCTCGTCTGAGAATGCCTCCGATCTGTTTACCGCACAGTTCGAACAGCAAAGTTCGACGATGAACGTGCAACC
This sequence comes from Halorussus marinus, assembly GCF_004765795.1. GTDB lineage: Archaea > Halobacteriota > Halobacteria > Halobacteriales > Haladaptataceae > Halorussus > Halorussus marinus. The sequence continues at coordinate 281,325 of NZ_SBIV01000004.1, read as the reverse complement.
GAATCGGTTCGACGAAACGGACATCGAAAAGTTCGTCAACGAACCTCAGACGGACTCGCTTTACGCGTTCGTCAACACGGGCCGTCACGGAATTGAGGCCGGCGATCGGTATCGGGCGAACGTTTCGGTTGTTGGAGACAATCCCTTCGTCGATGGCCAACCGTCAACCACCGCGGATTTCAGCGTCGTTACGGCCCGAGCACAGTTAGAGCACGCGACGGATCCGATTCAAGTCAACGGGACAGACACTATCAGGGGGACGACAACGCTACCCCCGGGCGAGAGGATAAATATAACGGCATCGTATGACGGGATCCCACCCTTCGTCGAAACGAAACAGGCAACGGTCCGGGCAAATCAGACGTTCCAGACCACGTTCGATTTTAGTGATGTGCGACGCGGTGACCGATTTACCATCACGCTCTCTGATCAGAACAAAAAGTACTCTGCCGTGCGAATATGGGAAGTTCGGCTTAATTACACCGGCGATCAAATCACCCTGACGGAAGATGCCTCGGTCACGGGAGAAGCAAAAGTGGAACCCGGATCCCAGTTCGATGTTCAGGTACACTATAATGAGGGATCTTCAAGCTTCACAAAAAACCAGCGTGTCGTGGTCAATCAGACTGGCGGTTTTACCGCGAACTTTGATCTTAGTGACGCATCTTCGACTGGGAATCTTTCCGTTGAGATCCCAGAATACAATAAAACCGTCCCTGCGTCGCTCACTACGAAGGAATCGACTTTTACGACCACGTCGACGACTCAAACGACGACTCGAGAAACAACCAAAACGACTCGTACGACCACATCGAAGACGACTACGAACGAAGCAGCGACTGAAGCGGGTATCACTCAAGCATCATCAGGAAACCCGGAATCTCCGATCAATCAACAAACGATCGAAGACTCCCAATCCGTTCCTGGCTTTCGAGCGATTACTACGATCATTGTTCTCGTTGGGTGCTTCCTCGTAGCCATTCGAAGGCAATAATGCGAATCGGGGGATACGACTATTCCGAATTTGTGGCTGTTTCAATTAACCCTTCTATTAAAATATGGTCCTTTTCGGGATGGAAGTACCGTTCGATTCTCCGCTGTCTCTCGTCTTTTCGGCGTCGTGGGCAGGTTGGGGTCGGGGTTTAATCCTGTTCATTGCGGTGCTTTTGATCGGTGCTACAACGGCGGTGTCTTTTCGCATAGCGGGGACAAGCCACCGATTTTCACCATCGCCGACCGTGGCACTCGACAGCGGTACGTGATCCCAGCGAAAGCCGCAGACGAATCGACGATTCGACTCCTGCTGGCCGACCGCCAGCAGGAGTCGCTGACCGTGTATACCGATGGCTTTCGGGCGTACGAACCACTCGAAGCGGACGACGCATCCGACCGCAAATACGTCGTCCACAGCGACGGCGAATACGCCGATGACGAGGTACACGTCAACACTTGCGAGAGCCAGGCGTCGCAGGTTCGACGGGTGGCTCTCGCCTCACCGAGGTATCTCCAAAGACAAGTTGACACAATATCTCAGAGGTTTCAGCTACGCCCTGAGCTGTTTCGAAAACCCGGCCGAGACGGTCTCAAGCACGCTGTTCGAGCGACGCTGTGAAATCAACAATGTGCTACGGATGAGCGTACGAAAATCGCTCTTGCGTAGATCATTGCTGATGGACTACAGTGTTGCGATTTTCGGCTGTGAGGATTGAATCGTGAGTCCACGGTAGAGGTGCTTAGGAAATCAACTAGCGTTCCTACTCAACTAGTGACGACTGTACCAACGATCTCCTACAGAAGAGCGTATTATCCAGTCACGTGGTGTCGGCATCGAGTGTCGCAGGGTTTATGCGCCCTTCACGATATTCGACCACCATGACTGACGTACGCGAGGCGACTGACGATCTCCTCGCGGAGAAGCCGGAGCTCGAATCCGACCTCCGCGAACTCCTCGCGGTAGACGAGCGCGCCGACGGGTGGACGTTCGATGACGTACCGTTCGACTCGGGAACCTTCGGCGAGCTGGTCTCGCGGGACATCGTAACGAAAGCGGGCGGCGAGTACGAAGTCGTCGATCCGGACGCTGTCCGAGCGAGTCTGGACGGCGACGACGAACCGGACGATGGCGATCAATTGAGCAGGTCAGCGTTCTCGTCGCTCTGGCTTCCCTCCGTGTCGCGGGAGACCGCTGGCGCGCTCGCCGGGGCACTACTGTTCGTTGCGGCAATGCGTGCCTACTTTGTGGGTCACGTGTTCCGCCCGGACGGCGTCCTGCTCTCCTCGAACGATCCTTACTACTACCGCTACTGGGTTGACCAGCTCTCGGCCGAGGCGGTCGGTATTTTCGACTTCAGCGTACTTTCGGATCTTCCCGGTGCTGTCGCGAACGGCGAACCGCTGATGGTCGCGACGCTGTGGTGGGTGACGAACGCCCTGGGTGGTGCGGACGCCAGCGGCGCGGTGCTGGCGTGGTATCCCGTGTTGTCGGCGCTCGTCGTCGGTGTCCTCGTGTACGCTATTGCAGTCCGGGTAACCGGCGACCGCCGTGTTGGTATCGCGTCAGTACTGCTGCTCGGGGTGATTCCCGCCTTTGCCTACCGGACGGGGCTTGGGTTCTCCGACCACCACGCGTTCGACTACCCATGGCTTGCGCTGACTGCCCTCGCGCTGGTAGAACTGGCGGATGTGGGACACCCTGAACTTGAGGATACGCGGACGTGGCTCGCGTCGGGCGTGCTCGGCGTCGCGGTCGCCGGACAGGTGATGGCCTGGGAGGCCGGTCCGCTGTTGGTCGGCGCACTGGGGGTTTTCGTTGCTGTTCGGACCGTGGCTTACGTCCGAGCGGGCGAGTCGTCGCTGGCCCCGAACGCACCGATCGTTGCGGGGCTAGCGTTCGCATCGGTACTCTCTCATCTTGCCCATACCGCATTCGGATGGCACTCAGAGGTAGTCACATACTCGCCCGCGCTGGTGCTTGTCGGGGTCGTTGGGGTGTCGCTTATTGGGGAGGCGTTCTATCGCAGGGAGTTGCCTGCATTTGCTTTCGGGACGACCGAGGTCGCAGGCGCACTAGGTGGGTTAGCAGTGTTACAGCTATTTTTACCGTCGTATATGGACGTGTTGATGCAGCGGCTTGATTTCCTGCTTTTCCGGACGGGAATAGCTGAAAACCGCTCTATGTTCGGTGGTGGACCAATTCAACTGCTCCTCGGCCCGCTATTAGAACTCGGGTTCGTTTGGGTACTCGGTTTCCCAGTGCTAATCTATGCCGGCTGGCGAGCGTACCGTACTAATCACTCTTCGTGGCTCGTCGTTGTGACCTACGGCGGGTACTTTCTGGTGCTGGCGGCGCTCCAGCGACGGTTCGTCGGCGAGCTCGGGCCCTTCTTCGCCATCCTCGCCGGCTGGGGATTCGTCGCCTTCGCGGCAAAGATGGATATCGTCCGCTGGCCTGCGTTCGTGAACGGCGAATCGAAGTCGTCTCGCGGCGGTTCCGACGAAAGTCTGTCGCTTGGACTTCCCAGTCGGAGTACGATTACGACGCTCGCTATATTGTTCCTGTTCGTCACAAGTGCAGGCGCGGTCCAGACGACCGTCCGTCACGAGCAGGTGAAGATTGGCAGCGACAACTACGCGGCGGCCCAGTCGATTAACGCCTATGCCGACCATCGTGGACTGGAGTCTCCCGAGAACTACGTGTTGAGCAAGTGGGGTCGCAACCGAATGTACAACTACTTCGTGAACGGGGAGGCGCGGAGTTACGGGTTCGCAGATAACAACTACGAGCCGTTCCTCGCGGCGAACAATTCCGAAGCACAGTACCAGCGGCTCAACGATCAGGTCGGTTTCGTCATCACGAAGGATCTCGACCTTCCCGGACAAGTGCCGTCTGACATTATGTACTCCCGGCTTCACTTCCGGTTCGGGAGTGCGGGCGATGACGGTGCACCGGGTGTCGGCCACTATCGGACGGTGTACGCTAGCGACGACGGGTCGGTGAAGGCGTTCGCGCTCGTTCCTGGGGCGAACATTACCGGGACGGCTCCCGCTGGTGAAATCGTGACTGTCTCAACTGACGTTGAGATCGAAAACACCACTTTCGAGTACCGTCGGAGCGTTGAGACCACCCAGAACGGGACTTTCTCGGTGACTGTCTCGTATCCCGGCACCTACTCGGTCGGAGATCAGAGCGTTTCGGTGTCCGAGCGGGCGGTCGAGAACGGCGGGAACATTAGTGTGGAAGAATAGACGTCTTGGGGAATAATCATTTTCGTTACGAAGTGTAACTCGGCACTGTCTAGTTAGGCAAAATCGCCAGCGGGTAGGACGATGACCGTAGCTCATTTGGAGCAAAACCAGTGTCTGAACAGTGAGACGTACAGCCGGGAATCCCTGAGCGGCCCCAATTCGACCAGCTCGGCAAACATCTCGGCCCCAGTGCATGAATAGTGTTGCTCCACCACCGGTTAGAGAGGTACTCTCACGCCAATATTTCTACGAATCGCTTAACTAGACAGTGCCTGTAACTCCGTACTACCAAAGCCTGAACATCACGGAGCAGTATTCCGGTATATTAGCAGAATTGCGATTGAGGCTCGAAAACTCTCAAGCCGCTTGAATCTTGCGACTCGCTGCATACTTCGACCAGCTAGAACGGCAGTGCTTGGCTGACGAGATACGCGTCGCTCATGAGATTGTTGTCGGGTTCGCCGACCCTGTCTCACCCTCTCAGTATGCCAAGGTGGTGGTTGATCACGCAGTCGAGACAAAGAATAGAAACCCGCATCTAAAGAGGGTACCGTCATTGAGTCTAAAGCTATTTAATACTCCAGTGAGGGCCAACAGTACATGAAAGCAGTCGTACTCGCGGCCGGCGAGGGAACTCGCCTGCGGCCGCTGACCGAGGACAAGCCCAAGGGGATGGTTGAGGTCGACGGAAAGCCCATTCTAACCCGCTGCTTTGAGCAGTTGGCCGAGCTCGGCGCCGACGAATTCGTCGTCGTCGTCGGCTACCGGAAACAGGACATTATCGACCACTATGGCGATGAATTCGATGGGATTCCGATGACCTACGCGCACCAGCGCGAACAGAAGGGGCTCGCCCATGCCCTGCTGACTGTCGAGGAGCACATCGATGACGACTTCATGCTGATGCTCGGCGATAACGTCTTTGACGCGAACCTCGGCGACGTGGTCAACCGACAGCAGGAGGACCGTGCGGATGCTGCCTTCCTGGTCGAAGAGGTGCCCTACGAGGACGCCGGTCGGTACGGCGTCTGTGACACGAACGATTACGGCGAGATAACTGATGTTGTCGAAAAGCCTGACGACCCGCCGTCGAATCTCGTGATGACTGGTTTCTACACGTTTACGTCAGCTATCTTCCACGCCTGTCATCTAGTGCAGCCGTCGAACCGGGGCGAGTACGAGATTAGCGAGGCAATCGATTTGCTAATCCAGAGCGGCCGGACGATTGACGCGATCCGGATGGACGGCTGGCGCATCGATGTTGGCTATCCCGAGGACCGTGAGAAGGCCGAGAAGTTGTTGCGTGGTGAGGATATCGAAGTAGATGAGTCAGACGCGGTTGAGGCGTCCGTGAACTGACTGTGACAAACTCGGTGGCTTTTTGTAAGGGGAATTCGGGGACTCGAACATAATGGAGATCCTCGTGACGGGCGGCGCGGGCTTCATCGGTGGTCACCTCGCTGAGCAGTTTGCCTATAACGGCCACGACGTAGTCGCGCTCGACAACTTTGAGCCGTACTACGATCTCGGCATCAAGGAACACAACGTCGAACAGGGTCGGCGTGCAGCCGAGGAGAGTGACGGTAGTTACGAACTGATTCAGGGGGATATTCGTGATGAGGAGCTTATCGACGAGTACGTCGGCGACGCTGACTTCGTCTTCCACCAGGCCGCGCAGGCGGGCGTTCGGACGAGCGTCGAGCAGCCCCAGAAGGTCAACGAGATCAACGTCGATGGGACGCTGAACGTACTGGAGGCAGCCCGCAATTCCGACACCACGCGCGTGGTCGTCGCGAGTTCCTCGTCGGTGTACGGCAAGCCCAACTACCTACCGTACGACGAGGAGCATCCGACGACGCCCGTGAGCCCCTACGGCGCGTCGAAGCTCGCCGAGGAACAGTACGCGCGCGTGTACAACGAGGTGTACGGGCTGCCGACGGTGTCGCTGCGGTACTTCACGGTGTACGGCCCGCGGATGCGCCCGAATATGGCCATCTCGAACTTCGTCTCGCGGTGTATGAACGGCGAGCCGCCCGTTATTTACGGAGAAGGGACCCAAACCCGGGACTTTACGTACATCGACGACGTGGTGCGTGCGAACGGGACGCTGCTGGAGACGAACGCGGCGGATGGCGAGGCGATGAATATCGGCAGTACGGACAACATCGAGATTCGAGTGCTGGCCGAAGAAATCCGAGACCAGCTCGCGCCGGAGCTAGATCTGGTGTACGACGAGCGCAACGACGCCGATGCCGAACACACCCACGCCGACGTCTCGAAGGCGAGAGAGCTGCTCGATTACGAGCCGACGACGACAATTCGAGAGGGCGTCGAGCAGTTTACGGAGTGGTATCAAGAGAATAGAGACTGGTACGAACCGCTCGTGCGGAAGTCGTGAGGTATTAAATCACTATACAGAGGCGGTACTTCATAGCTTTTAAGCTGACTGGGTGTGGGGGATAGCGTGATGGTCTCCGGTCACCGGTACCGCGTCGTGAGCGTCGGGGGAACCGTCGCCGCGGCTGTGCTCGGCGTCCTCGTCGGTAACCTCCCCGTCGTCCAATCGGAGGTGACGACTCACATCCCCCTCGTGCGACGACTATCGCCCGTTGTACTAGGAGGGGGCGATCTAGTGATAGCCCTTCTAACTACAGTTGCCATGGTCACGGCGAGTTTCGTTCCGCTTTTCAAGCCTCGTCCACGGCGGTTGCTGGATACGGTCTTGCTCGTCCAGAAGCGAGTGGTTCTCTCGGGATTCGCACTCGCAGCAATCAGCTATGCAAACTACTCGTATCGACTGCCACGCGCTACGCTTGGGGTGGCCGTGATGACAATGCTAGTCGTTCTTCCGCCGTGGTTCGTAGCAATCGGTCGTCGGCCTACAGGTAGCAAACGTGCTGTGGTAGTCGGCGACGACATCGAGGAGATACTAGAGGTACTCGAAGCCATCGACATGCCGGTCGTCGGCTACGTCGCGCCGCCGAGTCCGTATGAGACCGAGACGGACCCCCGACTCGCCGAGAACCCCGTCGTCGCTGACGGGAGCGGATGGTCGCCGGACGCCGTCGAACGGCTCGACGGCCTTTCGCAACTCGACGAGGTCTTCGTTGAGTACGATGTCGATACGGCAGTGTTGGCGTTCGACCGGACCGACCGGGCCGAATTCTTCGGCGCGCTCCACGCCTGCCACGAACACGGCGTCAGGGCGATGGTCCACCGCAAGCACTCCGACACCGTGCTGACGCCGGGCGATGCGGACGACTCCGTCGTGGAGATCGACCTTGAACCGTGGGACTGGCAGGACCGGTTGCTGAAGCAACTGTTCGACGTGGCGTTCGCCGGAACGGCGCTGCTGGCCCTCTCTCCGATTATCCTGCTCATTGCGCTTGCCATCAAAATCGAGGGACACGGTCCCGTGTTCTACACGCAAGAGCGGACGTATCGATTCGGAGATACCTTTCAGATATACAAGTTCCGGACGCTCAAGCCGGAGCCAGAGGAGAAGGTGAGTTTAGCTATCGAACGAGATCGGAAGACGCCCCTTGGCGAGTTCCTCCGGAAGACCCATTTGGACGAGATCCCCCAGCTGTGGTCGATCCTCGTCGGCGATATGAGCGTCGTCGGACCTCGCCCTGCGATAACCGAACTGGAGCCTGAATACGAATCTGAGGTGAACATCTGGCGACAGCGATGGTTCGTCAAACCGGGACTGACCGGGCTCGCGCAGATCAACGACGCGACGGGGAAAGAACCGGCCGAGAAGATCAGGTACGACATTGAGTACATCCGCAAGCAGTCGCCGTGGTTCGACGTAGAGATCGTGGTCCGGCAGTTCTGGCAGGTGTTCGAGGACCTCCTCGAAATTAGAGCGGACGAGCGCGAGAAGTAGGCGCGCTAATCGAGAAATGGAGACGGTTATCGAACGAAACCCGGATCAAAGTTACCGACGGGGAGTCGAGTTGAGTTGCTCCTCCTCACGTCGTTTCACGGACTGTTTCAGTGCAGCGGACTCATCGCCGAGCGTGACGACTTCCGCATCACTGTCGACCGAAACGGCATCGCGCGTGTCAAATATCAATGGGGTACGAGCCGTGATTGCGTCTATATCGAATGCCTCGTGATCGACGAGGAGCACGACGAGGTCCGCGTCCTCAAGGGGAACCTCGGCCGTCGATTTGACGACTGCGAGGTCGCTCTCGACCGCGTCCACGTGGGGGTCGACCGCGATGACGTTCCCGTCGTGGTCGAGGCGCTCCGAGATCTCGAGCGCTGGCGAGCGGCGGGTGTCGCCGACATCGGCTTTGTATGCCAGTCCGAGGGCGACGATCGAGGCTTCGCAGGGCTCAACGCCGCGCTCGGCGAGCACATGCTCGATTCGCTCGACCACGACCGAGGGCATCCACTCGTTGATGCGCTGGGCCTCGTCGACGAGCGAGAGTTCGGTGCCGAGTTCGGACGCCCGCCACGTGAGGAACTGCGGGTCGATGGGGATGCAGTGGCCGCCGACGCCGGGACCGGGATAGAACGCCTGGAAGCCGAACGGCTTGGTCGAGGCGGCCTCGATGGCGTTCCAGACGTCGGCGTCGAACCGTTCGGCGAACGCGGTGAGCTCGTTGACGAGTGCAGTGTTCACCATCCGGTAGGTGTTCTCTAGGGTCTTCGTCAGTTCGGCGGTCGTCACGCTATCGACGGGGTGCGTGTCCGTGACGAACGCCTGGAAGAGCGTGGAGGCAGCGGTGCGAGCGGTCTCGTCGTCCGCACCGACCACGAGGGGAATCTCCTCGACCGGGACACCCCCGCCGGGGTTGAGTCGTTCGGGGACCATCGCAATGTGGGTTCGGTCGGGGTCGCAGTGCTCGTGGAGGGTGGGCTCGACAACCTCGTTCGTCGCGCCTGGATAGACGGTGCTGCTAACGACGACGAGGGTGTCACGGTCGCCAGCCTGCTCGCCGACCGTCCGCGTCGCACTCTCGACGGCGTCCATTTGGGGTTCTCCGTTCGAGATGCCCGTCGGGACTGCGAGTACGTAGGCGTCACAGTCGGTGACGACGGATGGGTCGTCGTCGGGCGTGAACCCCGCGTCGAGGGCAGTCAAGAGTTGGTCGTCGGACACGTCGTCTACGTAGCTCCGACCCTCTTTGAGGGACGCGACGCGATCGGTGTCAATGTCGAAACCAGCGACTGAGTAGCCTGCATTCGTGAATTCGAGGCTCAGGGGAAGACCGACGTAGCCGAGGCCGATGACGCCGATTCGCGCGTCTCGGTCTTGGAGTCGCGTCTGGAGGTCGTTTGCTGGACGGTCCGTCATTCCGCGACGACCTCCTCAGAGGTTCGCTCGTCGATCACGTCGGTCAGGATCCTGTCGAGGTCCGCCTCCGGAGTCCAGCCGAGCGTCTCACGGAGTTTCGTCACGTCGGGTTCACGTTGGTCCGGCTCTTCGAAGTCCTCGCCGTACACCTTCTCGAAGGGAACGTGGGTGATCTCGGAGTCGGAGTCGGTGAGCTCGATCGCGCGGTCGGCGAGGTCGTTGATGGACGTCGGGTCGGGTGCGCCGACGTTGAAGATCTCACCGTGGGCGTCCTCGTTTTCAAGGAGTTCGTGGGTGAGTTCGACCGCGTCCGCGACGTGGGTGAAACTCCGTGTCTGGGTGCCGTCGCCGTAGACGGTGAGGTCCTCGCCCGCGAGCGCCTGCTCGACGAACGTCGGGATCACCATCCCGTACTGCCCGGTCTGTCGCGGGCCGACGATGTTGAAGTACCGACCGATGACGACCGGAAGGTCACGTTCGTCGGCGTAGGCGAGGGCAAGGAATTCGTCGGTCGCCTTCGCGGTCGCGTAGCCCCAGCGAGTCGTCGTCGTCGGGCCGTAGACGGCGTCGTCGGACTCGCTGAAAGGTACGTCCTCGGACTTGCCGTACACCTCCGACGAGGAGGCAAGGAAGACCGGGGTTCGGTCTTCGGCTGCGGCTTCGAGGACGTTCTCGGTTCCCTCGAGATTCGTCTTCAGGGAGTTAAGCGGATTCTCGACGATGTTCTGCACGCCGACTGCGGCTGCGAGGTGGTAGACGGCGTCGGCGTCGCCGACTGTCTCGCGGACGGTCTCGGCGTCACGGATATCTCCGTCGCGGACCTCAACTCGGTCAGTGTCGAGGTGGTCGAGGTTACCGGCATCCCCGGTCGAAAAGTCGTCCAAGACGAGTATTTTGTCGTTCGACTCGTCGAGTAGGTGATCGGCGAGGTGAGAGCCGATGAAACCTGACCCACCAGTAATGAGAATGCTCATGTAATATCCTCCGTCCATTTGTTTCCTACAGCTACGGTCAGTAGGCCATACCTGCTGTAGAGGGTTCCGTGATTAATCAACGATAAGACGTAGTTGAATGACTCCATATCAAGGTTCCTATTCCGGGTCCACCTCCTGTGGCGCGGTCTAATCCAGTCGAGAGCATGTGTAGTACTGATGTACATCGTCACGTTGATACCTGCATACTAGCAACCGAACAGCAAATGCGGATCCTTCGCGTCGCACAGAAGTTGTACCCCGATACCAAGGGTGGCGGACAGTACCATGTCCACGCCATGAGCCGAGACCAGGCCGAGATGGGCCACGACGTGACAGTGTTGACGACGAAAGAGGGCCCCGACCTACCCTCGGTCGAGGAAACGTGCGGTTACACGGTAGTTCGCCTCTCGCCGGGCGTGACGATTGCTGGTAACGACATCTCCCCGGCCGTTGCGCGGTATCTGTGGGGTATCGATGGGGAAGAGTTCGACGTAATTCACGCTCACTCGCATCTGTACTTCTCGACGAACTTGGCCGCGCTAAAGCGACGACTGGGAGATGTTCCGCTCGCGATCACGAATCACGGTCTGTACTCGCAGTCTGCGACAGAGCGGGTGTTCGACGCGTATCTCCGGACGCTGGGTCGGTGGACGTTCGAGCAGGCGGACGTGGTGTTCTGTTACACAGAGACAGACAAACGACGCGTGCGGGATTTAGGAGTGCGCTCGCGGATCGAAGTTGTTCCAAACGGAATCGACACTCAGCGGTTCACGCCGGACGGACCAAAGAGCGATTTGATCGAAAGTGAGAGCTTAGTGGTGCTGTTCGTGGGTCGATTAGTGAAAGGTAAGCGACCCGAAGACGCGATTAGGGCAGTGGCTCGCCTTCAGGAGCAACACCCAGAGATCAACCTGTACCTGTGCGGCGATGGCCCGCTGCGCGGAACCCTTGAGGAACTCGTTGCCAAACTTGGTATTTCGGAGTCCGTTTACTTCCTCGGACACGTCCCCTACGACGAGATGCCGAGAGTGTATCGGAGCGGAGACGTGCTGGTACTCCCGAGCAGGGCCGAGGGACTACCGCGGACAGTGCTGGAAGCGATGGCGTCGGGAGTTCCAGCAGTGTGTTCGCAGTTGGACCAGCTCCGTGAGCTCGTCGATGGGCGCGGCGAACTGGTCGACATCAAGTCAACGGAAGCGTTCGCTCGAAGCGTCAACAACTGGCTCGAAACCGACGAGGTCCCAACGTCGGTTGCGGGCGTTCAAGAATGGGAGACGACGGTCGAGCAAACGACAAGCCAACTACGGTCGCTCGTTCACTGAAGGTACCCGAGATCCTCGAGTTGTCGTTTCGTGTCGTCTTTCATCGCGACCGATCCATCGACGGTGGCGTGTTCGAACGAACCGAGCCAGTCGTCGAGGTCGGCTTCGAGCGTGGACGCCCAGTCGGGATCCTCGTTGCTACAGTCGGTCGTCTCCTTCGGATCCTCACCAATTCGGTAGCACTCTCGCGACCCGTCCGAACCGCGTATGAGTTTGTGGTCTTCCGTCCGAATTGCGCGAAGCGAGCGGTCGTAGGTTCGCACCGATTCGGGGAGTGTCCCGACGCGTTTTTCGAGCGCGTCCATCGATGGTTGGGGAGCCATGTACTCCGCGATTACGTGGTCGCGGGTCGGGTCCGCGTCCGGGTGGAACGATTGCCCTTGGAACTGGGCTCGCATCTCGTGTGCGTCGATGTCCGCGACGTCCAGTAGCGTCGGTGCGAGGTCCACGAGTTGAACGAGGTCGTCGACGGTTCCGCCGCCTTCGAAGGGGCCGCCGTTGATGACCAGCGGAACGTGGAGCAGCGTATCGTAGAGGCAGTACTGGTGATCCATGAGACCGTGGTCTCCTATGTTTTCACCGTGGTCACCCGTGACGACGAACACGGTGTCTTCCCACTCACCCCTCTCTATCAGTTCGTCACGCAGTTCTCCAATTCGCTGGTCCAGATACGAGATCTCGGCTCGGTACAGTGCGCGAAGTATCTCGAAGTCACTTTCGGACATTTCAACGTTCCCTGCGATGTACCCCCAGGCGTCCTGTGGGACCTCCATCGCTTCCTCGAAGGGACAGCCGTCCGGGAGGAACCGCTCGGCGTGTGCCTTCGGCGGCTGGTATTCGAGATGCGGTTCGAGGTAGTTCACGAAGAGTAAGAACGGTCGGTGGGTGTCGCGGTCGTCGAGCCAGTTGGAAATCCACCGGTTGGTTCGCTTCGCGCCGTAATCGTCGCTTTTTCGCACGAACTTTCGGTATGCTGCGTTCACGAAATTGATGAAAGGATTTCCTCCGATAATTTCTGAAGCAACGGCTTGGATTTTCCCCCACCCTTCGGTTTTACGGATAGTTTCTGTGAGATCCACGTCCGACTGGAGGTATTGCCATGTCTTGTAGAACGTCTTGAATCCCTGCCCAAATCCAAACTCGTCGTTGATCCACGTATTATTCGAAATTGCAATGGTTTCGTATGATGCGGAATGGAAGGTTTCTCCAAGTGTTGCCAACCTTCCGTTCAGTTGTTTGTGGCCTGCATGTGCGCCATGCTTCGATGAGTAAGTTCCAGTGAAGAGCCCTGCATGGGAAGGAAGTGTCCATGGAGCAGTAGCAAATGTGTTTGAGAATTGGGTTCCTGACTTTGCGATATCCGTTATATTCGGTGCATTTTGTGGTATTATTTCATTAGCGCAGGCAGTATCCATCACCACTAGTACGATGTTAGGAGAATTCATGAGTCAGCGATTTTAGGTGGGTTTGTCTAAGCGTTCAGCTAGCATTAAACCAACTAACGGGATTTAGACGTAACGATATTCAGATGGGTGAGTCATCGACTCAAATCCTTAAAGTAAAGTATTACAGGTGCAGAGGAGCCATTACAATGAGTGACCGTACGACCGTCCTTTTTTTCCACACTGCTTACGAATCATTTGGTGGTGCATCGCAGATGCTCCTCCGATTACTAACATCAATTGATCGAGACAAGTTTCTTCCAATTGTTCTTTCGCAGTCTTCTGATGAGTTATGCCAACGTGCAGCAGAACAAGGAATCGAAGTCGAAATCGTTCCCTTTCGTGGGATATTAGACACATATAATCGAGAGCTACTTTCGTTCTCACCCGCTAAGGTGATGAAAACAGGGGCTCGGATTTTCCAATTTAACGTTGAGGCTAAATATTTACTTAAGAAATCTGATGTTATATGGTGTAAAAACATTCGTGAAGTCCTTACTCTCGTCCCAAATACATTCGTTGTAGATGCATCTATCATCTGGAATATCGGGCTCGGACTCCAATCAAAGGGTAAAATGGCATATCTGAATGAACTGGGACTACGAGTCGCAGATACTGTATTCATGGAGTACGAAGAGCAAGCGGACCAAGTATTTACAAATAGACAACAAAATACTTATAGTAATAAATTCACTTTTTTCCATAAAGGAATAGATGTGGATGAGTTTTCTCCATCAAAACAACCAAGTCCTGGGGAATTCCCGACAGTGATTGGAACTGCTGCTGTGCTTTCCGAAAGGAAGGGAATTGAGTATCTCATCGAAGCAATTGAAGATCTGTACAAAAATGGCATGAGTATCGAACTGCGAATTGCTGGTAAGCCACCAAATGTCAGTGATAGCCCATATAAACAACGACTTGAGAATAGAGTAAAGGAAAAGGGAATAGATGATATCGTGACCTTTGTCGGTTGGGTTGAAGACATGCCCACGTTTCTCGACGACCTTGACGTGTTTGTGCTGCCGTCGTTTGGTGAAGGGATACCCGGTGCTGTACGGGAGGCTCTCGCCATGGAGCGTCCTGTCGTTGCTACTGACGTCGGTGGCACTAGCGAGGTCGTTCAAGACGGTGAAACGGGATTACTTGTCGAACCTGGAAATGCCCAATCGATAACGCAAGCATTAGGAACGCTCATCGAAAACCCCGGGTATGCGACTGATCTTGGGACTTCTGGGCGCGAACATATTGTTCAGGAGTACTCTATGGGACGCTATGTCGAACGATATGAGAAATTGCTCGAATCCCTTGCCACGTAGTTAGAAACAGTATTCCTAGAAACAAGCATGTTACTAACCAAGGACGCTCAATGAATACAGCTGTGGAGGGCAAATACCGGAACGTGTCTGTCGCACTTGTAGCCGTAGTAGTCGGTACACTTAGCGGTCTCCTTTCCTTTTTCTTTGGCTTACAATCTGTGCTGATTGCATTACTCTTTCTAGTTTGTGCGATTCCGACCGTTGTTTCTCTCATTCGAGGTACGTTCGATATCTTCGAACCAATTGTATTTTATTCAATATTTATGTTCATGACCACCGTAGCGATATTCGATCGTGTGTATCTCCAAGACCCCTACTTTAGATATCCTAAGTGGGTTTCTTGGGAGTTTTCTACGGCGTTTTTCATTGTTTCAGTACTATACGTGCTATTCTACGGGATGTTGCTGATTGGCTATTACTTTAAAATCGAGCGGTGGATTACGGTACCTACTTTCTTTTCTGATTCCGGGGACCACGACGGAACGATGTTCCGCCGTGCTGGATTACTGTACATGGTCTTTGGTACGTTGTCCTACATCCTACTCGTGGCGTCTGCACTTGATTGGAACCTCTTATATCTCTATACGACGATGGAACCGCGAAGTAACGTGTTCGATGGAGCGACGCATTTCAAGTTGGGTGCCCGTTCGATGTACATTGGTTATCTTGTTTGGATAACTGGGACGCTTATTGACGGGAATCGAACAGGGATCGCGCACTTACTTCCACTCATTCCTATTTCTGGTTTCTTCTTCCTATTAGGAGGTCGCGGACAGGTTATTCTGATAATATTAATCTCAGTTATTATGATGTACTACGTGCATATATATCCCGTTCTCGAAACGAAGTCGGGTCATATCCACTTCACTGCTGATCGCTTACACCGTCGAGTGAAGCAGTTGTCACTCCCAGTGCTCGGCGTACTTATCGGAATCGGTACGGTCGTTTCGGGTGGTCTTCGTAGTGGGGGAGATCTAACGGGGTCGTTCGATACTGCCAGGCTCATCGAAATATTGACCTTCGGCATCCATAATAGTCACTTAGATAACCTCCTCGTAACAGTATCAATTGTTCCGGAACAGATTGGGTACTTCTGGGGGACATTTGTTTTCCGAGTTCCACTCAACTATATTCCTCGATCAGTCTGGCCCGATAAACCGGTACTTACGGTGGGTTCATTAATTCGAAGAATATTCCGTCCAGATGCAAATGGTGGAAGACCTCCCGGAATGATTGGTCGGTTATACGTTGATGGTGGCCTCGTTGCTATCATTGTTGGAGCACTCTTATTTGGGTTCACACTTCGACTTCTCTACCAGACTCTCGTAAAGAACCGCCACTCTCCTGTTTTTTTACTTGTGTACAGTGTCTGTCTTGCCTCGGTAGCCTCTGGAGAGTTAGGTAATAATGCTCTCTGGTTGATTTCGAACCATTTATTATTACTTTCTCCTATTATTTTTATATATTATAGAAATAAAAATGAAAGATAAGATAATATCAGATGTTATTGTTTCTACAGTTGTTAAGATAGCACAAAAAGGACGTGGTATTTTCTTCATACCCATTATCACATTTTATCTCGGTACCAGCGCCTATGGAGCCTACGCTCAGCTCCTTGTCGTCACAAATTTATTTGCAGGAATATTTGGGCTAGGGCTCCATGCTGGTCTCATCAGATATTTCCAGCGATGCACAGATAAAAAAGAAAAATGTATTATATATTTTGACGTATTAGCTTTTGTTGCATTAATAGGGTTCGCTATATCTGCGATTCTTTATTTTTACTCAAGTCAGATCTCAACTCTGACGTTAGGAGACACAGAGTATACTGCAATGTATCAGATGGGTTCAGTTCTTGTGCCACTTAGTATCCTAAACAGAATAGTCAAAAACTATTACAAGTCGTCTAGGTTTTTGAAACTCTATTCGATCATAGACGGTTTGAAAACGTATGTGACGATAGGCATGGTGAGTTATATTGTTGTAATAATGTCAGGATCCTTATCTGATGTCGTTACTGCTATCATTGGCATAGAAATTTGTTTTTTCCTTATTTTACAGGCGGATGTCATTCGGAGAATCGGAATCACTGTACCTAAATTCCAAACTATTCCAGGTATATTTGATTACTCAGCACTATTTATGATTAGTCAGGTTTCGAGCGGATTTCTAAGCCGTGCAGATCGACTTCTCATTGGCTATTTCCTTGGGCCGACCGCAGTTGGTGTTTACACTACTGCATACAAAGTTTCTAACCTCATACTCCTGTTCGCACTCCCGCTGAATAATTCATTTTTCCCCGAATTTAGTAACCTCTGGGAAGACGGAGAAAGTCAGAGGGCGATTCAATACCTCAACTCTGGCGTGCGGTATTTTCTAACGCTTTGTGTCCCCTCAATCTTGGGATTCCTCCTTGTAGGAGAGTCTCTGCTAAGATTAATCGCACCTGAGTCAATCGCAGTCCAGGCAGCGAACCTTTTGCCTGCTCTCGGGATAGGCATAGCACTTTGGAGTCTGATTCGTCTTTATAGTAGTTTGTTTTTTGCGGCAGAATCCCCGAAGAGGATAGCCTCTATTCGGTTCTCTGGCGCAGTAATTAACGTCATCCTGAATGCTATCCTCATCCCGATACTCGGCTTATTCGGAGCAGTAATCACGACGGTTGTTTCATATCTGCTAGTATTGTCAGTGATCCTATTATGGTCTCGCTCGAAATTAGGAATTCACAGTCATTTTCCCGGTGTCAATAAGATTGGAACCGCGGCCATCCTCATGTATATCCTGGCCAGACAGTTGTGGATCGAGAATATTTGGTTCACCATTCTCTCATCGGCTGTACTTTACTTTATAATACTATATGGTATCGGTGGTGTTTCTAGAGACGAGATCACATTAATAATTAGATCCTTGCGAGATATTATTTCAAGTTAATCACAACCCCTCAGTCACTGTTCCTCAATGAGTTTTTATATATTTCTTCATATAAGGCGGCTGTCTTTTGCGGGGAAAATTTCTCTTGTGCGCGAACTTGAAGATCCTCTCTTACGTCGTTCTCCGAAATTGCTTGACGAAGTTCGGACGACCAGTCTTCGGCATGGAAGTCAACGAGTCGTCCCGAGTCACCGAGAATGTCACGAAATACTGGGATATCTGACGCTACAATCGGTGTCCCAGCGCACATCGCCTCACAGAGCGCGATCCCCTGTCCTTCGTGGAGTGATGGCATTCCGAACACGTCGAATTCGTGTAGGAGAGTGTAAACCATACTCCGTTCGATTCGGCCCGTAAATAGCACCGAATCTTCTATACCCAACTGCTGCACCTGTTCACGAAGAGTTGCTTCAAGAGGACCATCCCCGACGAGTACGACTCCAAGGTCAGGATACTGGTCAGTAAGTGGTGCAACAGCGTCCAGAAGAAGTTCGTGGTTCTTTACCGGTGCAAGTCTGCCTACGCTACCTACAATCGGTGAAGATTGCGAAATGAATGGTCTAATTGGACTAGCAATCGACCCCTCACGATATGATTGAATCTTTTTACCATCAACTGGATTGTGAATAATTCTCCGACGATTTGAAGGTATCGTTGACTTCACCCACCAATTAAACGATTTCTCTACTGCTGATGAGATGGGTACTACATAATCTGCGAGTGGAAGTGTTACACTGTTTAGAAAGCGCTGTTTCTTATTGTATTGGTCAGCCGTATGCACAGACTGTTCAGTTGAAACTATACAGGGTGTACCGGCGATATTGCCAAGAACACGCCCAAAGATGCCGGATCGGACGAGATGTGTATGTAATATATCTATACATTCTAATGAATTATATAATTCACGAATGGCCTTGTAGAACGGTTTTACGTCAAACTGGAATCGTAGTGGGGTCACTCCTACCTCTTCTAACTCATTAATTACTTCTTCGTTAACTCGGGCATCACTTCCTGCCAGAAGCCCGCCCGCAAATATGTTGAACTCTTTTGAGAGGTGTGGGGAGAGCTCAATAATAGTGTGTGGAATTGCTCCACTTTTTAGATTATTAGTTAAGTGGAGAACTGACAATTTCATGGTGGTTATTCAAGGTAACCTAGTGAGCGTAGCTTAGATTTAGTTCCGACACTATCCTCAGGGTTCCGATTTGGTTTCGGGGGTTCGTGTGTTCTATCATCTGTGGCAGATACTTCGTACCATGGAACTTCTCTAACGCAGGTGAGTGGTATCTTCCCATGGCCGTAGAAACCGTATTCTCCGATAGCGTTACCGTGGTCTGCACTGATTACTACTTGTTGAGCGTCAATATTTTCAAGGAGGAGTTGGACGTCATCGAGAACATATTCTAAGTTTTGTTTATATGCGTCCCAGACCCGCTCATAAGTGAGTTCATTTTTTCGCAGTCTATCCCAAACGCTATTTTTCCATTCAGATCCAATTTTATCTATACTCAACTCAGAACCTATCTCAATACACGGAATAGAGGGGAAGTGTGGTTGCATATAGTGGACGATCATCCGGTCAGTATCCGTGTTCCGCCAATACCAAATAGCACGGTTAGTGAGTGGTCTCGCTGGAATTGTTCCTAAACTATCGTCCCAGTCATTACGCCATGCTTCGTCAAGTTGAGCAAACTGGTTTGTCATCTCAACAAATTCTGTGTGAGGGTTTCCAGTAATATACGTGGATTTTATTATAGTATTAATAACATCTTCCGTTATCGTAGCTTCCATCCATCCATGCGAGAGTCCACTTGGTGAATACACTGAATCTTGCTGTGCATTTTTTAGGAAGTCGTACTGGGTTTCGACGTCTTGGAGTAAGTCAAGTCGACAAGCGTCAAGAAGAATAAGGACATCCCAATCACGTTTAAAAGCATTTGTCCATGGATAGTCAAATAGCTCTGGAAAATTGTCGACGCAGAGTCGCTGATACGCTCGAAGTCCCGCCCATGTTAATCCTGATTTTCCGTCCGTTTGGACCCTATCCGTAACGTCAAGTACGAAGCGTGAGATGGAGCGAGGGGAAGGAACGATTGCCATTGATTACTTGTCATCTACTGCTGTATGAATAAGTACTTTTGGATTCTAATTACCCAGAAGCTCACTGCCTAGTTCAGCACCTCCTCAGTTAGTGTCCTTCCGTCGAGTACTTGGTGCGGTCGCTGCCGATTATAGTAATGCACAAACTGTTCAAGCTACTCGCGGACGCTCGCCTGACTGCCCACCCCTGAGTTGTGGAAGCGGTCGATCCGCATCTTGGGGGTGTGAAACCACTTTTCGACCTGTCCCATTTCGAGTTGATAAAGTCACCGAGCAAGCGACGCAATAGATTCGAGTCGACGACCGTATCTGTGCTCGAGCAGCACAACATTCTCAGGAAGAACAACCTGGAGAGAGGGCGTCCATCTCGGATCAGCTCCCGGATGTTGACGAGAAACTAACCGACTGAGGAGTGCCGCCGCTGGAGCGGCGGCGCTCCAATCGCCGCGAGACGTATTCAGCCATAGGTTCGCAGCGACGTGTTCCACCGCGTTCGGATTGTGCGAATCGTTCCCGGCACGCCACCCTGCAGGGGGTGGCGTTGCCGGAACCACTCGACAAGCACATACCCAATCAACGTACAGAATATCTTGAATAAGACGCCATTCAGCGACTGTGAGTGGAAATTCTCAATATTCGTGTACTGTTTCAGTTCTCGAAAGAGGATTTCGACCATGGTTCGAAGCGTGTAGATGCTGATCACCTCTACGGGAGCGTATCCTGACGACAACGTCGTCAGGTACGCGAGTTCTTCGCTATCGACGTCTTCGAAGACGATGCGGCGGAATTCTTCGTTGGTCTCAGCGAGCTCGATTCGTTCATCGCGGAGGTGTCGTGTCCCCTGTTCGTCGGTAATCTCGACGTCCTGGACGTGTTCCAGGACGTCGACGCGCGCGTCTGTCTGGAGCGGACAAATGAAGTCCTTGTTTTGCTTCTTGAGTGAGCAGAATCGCTCGTAATCGAGATAGCCACGATCGAACACGTGAATCGGCGAGTCGAGGTCTGCAAAGACCTCGACATCGCTCTGGAGATGGTCGAACTGAGTCGGTTCCCGCATCACGCCTGGCGTGAGCGTCACGCCAAGCGGATGCTTGGCGTTGCCGTCAACGCGTGCGGCAAGATTGAAATGAAGGCCCTTCTCACCTGGTTCTATCACGTGCAAAATCTCGGTAGCACGGCTCTCGCTAGGGACTGCGACCGACCGGGTAAGGGTGAGATTCGTGGAATCAGTCGCCACAACAGCTCGCTCTAGCCAGTCGAGTTGTTTGCGTTGGACACCACGTTGGTGGTAGAGCTGAGGTGAGTGGAGTAGCTCGAAGAAGAGACGAACGACCGCGCGGTAGTCGCGGTCGTTCGTCAGTCGAGAGAAGGTCGAGCCAGCCATGTACTCTAACTCATCGTGCGTGTCCGTTCTCTCAGCGAGCTCGTCGAGCGAGTCGGATGGGTGTACACCCTCGAAGACGGCGACTTTGAGATGGTTGACAAAGTCGTGTTTGGCGGTGTAGGTGCCGATCTCGAAATCATCGGCTATAGACTCGCTGTCGACTGCGTCGAGCAGCGAGTAGAACTCAGCCCCGACGGATGATGGAGATGAACTGTCGATCGGTGAGTCAATCTGTGTTCCCATCAAACCGAATATGACGCGCTCGCGCCGGATTTAACTACTCGAAACGGCACAGTTTTCGACGTGGTTTCGGTCAGTGTAGTCGAGCCGATTGATCAATCTTAACCGTAAGACGGCAGTCAGATAGACGTAACCATCGACGAGAAACGTTGCATCCGAGAGATCGTATTTCTCGGTGAGTTGATGCAGACGTAGCTGCTGGGTCAGTGCCACGCCGCCCAAACAACGCGACATCGAGCAGTACCTTTGTCTCGATGTCGATTGCAGCATACACCCAAGACCACTCACCGTTAATCTTGACAGCGGTCTCGTCAACCGCGACCCGCTGTCAGCCAGCAGATGCACCCACCTCCAGACCGCTCCGTGAGACCGTTGAACGTCTAAGACCGACAAATTACTGTTGTTTCCCGAAGCGAACAGCCTGTTTCGTGAAGCCGGACGGCGAACGCCCTAACGGGCGCCGCCGTCCGTTTATCCTCCCCAGTTTCTTCTAAGTCCGTCTCTACGTTCCGTTTGAGCAGGTCTGCGAGCATCTTGATCAAGAAACTCAACGGCCTGCTCGTTCCTCAAACTGGCTCAACTAGACAGTGCGCCCAGAAGAAACGCGTCGCTCTCGGTGTAAATTATTAGACGGTGTATCTGAACGATCAGCGGGAGTTCTTCGGCCGCCCGGTCCGACTCGGTCAAACACTCTCAATCCTCACGGATACTCACACATTACTGGTCATCAATCGAAACGGCAACATTTTTCCGGGCAAACAGACAACCACGACAGCCACAATCAAACCTTTTGGCAACGAATCGGAGACAGTGAACGGCATCACAGCCGGAACAGTCAAACGAGGCTGCGGAGCCGTCGCGCACGTATCACCAACACACGAATCGAACCTGCATGAGTCGTCCTCACGACCCAGAATGGGACGGTTCACCACTGCGACCACCCGATCAAGAAGGACATCGCTCTAACGGGCGAATTGCAAACCTGATAGACCAATTACGGGACAGGGATTCAAGAGGAAATGATTCCCATCCCCGATTCTGGGGTTGATAACCATGCACAGACAGACCTTCAGCGGAACGATCAAAGCAATAGCGCGTAGCCCGCCTCAGTATAATTGGTAGGTCACTCGCGATCGTACTCGCCCAGAACCTGCGAGCCATTCGCCTCGCCGCGGACACAATGTTACTACCTACCAACCTGAAAGCCCAGCAGAGACGGACAGCCATATTTAATCCCCACCGCAGCAACCACTACCTGTGGCCTCCCTCTCGTCGGTCCTCGGAGCGGACGCCGAAGTCCTCACCGAGCGACCGTTCCAACTGCTCTTCGTCGCGAACCTGCTCCCGCCGCTCGGCACGGCGCTGCTCTCGCCGGTCCTCGGGTCGCTCATCGGCCCGTTCGGCGCGACGCCGGCGAACATCGGACTGCTGATGTCGGCGTTCACGGCGCCCGCCGTCGTCGTCATCCCGATCATCGGCGTGATCGCCGACCGGTACGGGCGACGACCGGTGATCCTGTTCGGACTCCTCGTGTTCGGGTCGGCCGGCACCGCGATCGCGCTCACCACCGACTTCCGGGTCGCACTCTTTCTCCGATTACTCCAGGGCATCGGGTTCGCCTCGCTCACGCCGATCATCATCACCAGCATCGGCGACCTCTATGCGGGAACGAAGGAGGCGACCGCACAGGGACTCCGATTCACGGGCTCGGGGCTCTCCCAGACAGTGTTCCCGCTCGGCGCGGGCGTGTTGGTCGGCGTGGCGTGGCAGTACCCGTTCTTGCTGTATGCCATCGCGTTCCCCATCGCCGCGGTCGTCTACGTCTGGTTCGAGGAGCCGGTCGACCCCGACGTCGACCCGACCGCCGACGACGCGCCCGTTCGGCGTCAGCTCGCCGACCTCCGGGAACTCGTCGCCCAGCGGCGCGCGTGGGCGATGATCCTCGCGCGGGGCACGCCAAACGTCGTCTGGCTCGGGTTTCTCACCTACAACTCGATCCTCGTGGTCGATCTCCTCGGCGGCTCTCCGGCCCAGGCGGGGCTCCTGGCGGCCGTCGGGAGCCTGAGCTACGCCTTGGCGGCGACCCAGGCCGGTCGCATCACGGCGCGCTTCGAGAGCCGGCTCTACCCGCTCGTCGCGATGAACGCCGCGATGGGCGGCGGGCTCTGTGTGGTGTTCGCCGCCGGGAGCCTTCCGATCGCCTTCCTCGGGGTCGTCGTTATGGGCGTCGGGTTCGGGATCGTGCTCTCGCTGTACCGGAGTATCATCACCACGCTGGCGCCCCCGGACCTCCGGGGCGGCCTCGTGAGCCTCGGCGAGGGGACCGGGCGGCTGACCTCGACGCTCACGCCCATCGTGATGGGCGGTGCCATCGGCGCCGCGACGCCCCGACTCGGATTCGAACTGTCCGTGCAGGTCGTGGGCGTGGGAATGAGCGTGCTCGCGGCGGCTGTCGGGAGTGGCGCGCTGTTCGTCGTCAGCGCGTCGCCGCCGCTCCGAGTCGACGAGTGAGCCGACGACAGCCAGCCCGACCGCTCGACGTGCGCCGCCAGCGCGTCGAGCCGGACCCGGGCCCACGCACCGGGACGGGCGGGCTCCACACGTAGACTGAAATACGTGGCGCGCCGTTAGGAGAACAGCACCCATGCCAGAGCTCGAACGGCTCACGGTCTACCCCGTGAAGGGCCTCGACGGAATCGACGTCGACGCGACAGCGATCCTCGACAGCGGTACCCTCGCGCGCGACCGGGAGTTCGCGCTGTTCGACGCCGACGGCGACGTGATCAACGGCAAGCGAACCGACCGGGTCCACGACCTACGGACGGACTTCGACCCCGAGTCGGGCGAGTTCACGGTCACGAGCCCCGGCGACGAGACCAATCGGTTCGACCTCGACGACGCTCGCGACCGCGAACGCGCCGAAGACTGGTTCGGCGACGCCTTCGAGGCCGACCTGACGCTCCGTCGGGATCGGACGCTCGGGTTCGTCGACCGCCGGGAGATGGGTCCGTCGGTCGTCAGCACCGCCACGCTGGAGACCGTCGCCTCGTGGTTCGACGGAATGAGCGTCGAGAGCGCGCGTCGACGCCACCGGGCCAACGTCGAGGTTTCGGGCGTCCCGGCGTTCTGGGAGGACCGATTCGTCGGCGAGGACGCGCCCGCGTTCGCGGTCGGCGGCGTTCGGTTCGAGGGCGTCACGCCCTGCGGTCGGTGTGTCGTCCCCGAGCGCGACCCGGACACGGGCGAGCCGCTTTCCGAGTTCCGCGAGCGATTCGTCCAAAAACGCGAGGAGACGTTCCCCGACTGGGCCGACGAGGAGGCGTTCGACCACTACTACACGCTGATGCTCATCGCCCGGGTTCCCGAGTCCGACCGGGGACGAACGCTCCGCGTCGGCGATCCCGTCGACGTGATCGAGTGAGCGTCACTCCGTCGCCAGCTCTACGGTCGCATTCGCGAAGACGTTCGCGCCGGCGACACAGTCGTCCCACTCGGTGAACTCCGCCTCGTTGTGAGTGATGCCGTCGACCGAGGGCACGAACACCATCGCGGTCGGCGCCAGATTGTTGACGTACTTGGCGTCGTGGCCCGCCCCGCTGACGATTCGTTCGTACGAAACGTCGGCTCTTTCGGCGGCGTCGGCGACCACCTTCCGCACTTCCGGATCGTACTCGGTGTGGGGGATCTCCCAGACGTCTTCGATCTCGTAGTCCGTACCGTGGCGCCGACACGCCGCCTCGACCTCGTCGCGGATCGCGGCCTTGGCATCGGCGACCAGCGCGTCGTCGTACGATCGGACGTCGACGGTGAACTCGGCGCGGCTCGGGATGACGTTCACCGAGTCGGGCTCGACCGAGAACTCCCCGATGGTGGCCACCGCGTCCGGGCCGAGTCGGTTCGGCAGGTCGTTGAGCTCCGAGGCGGCGTCCGCGGCGGCGGCCATCGCGTCGGTGCGGGTGTGCATCGGCGACGGCCCGGCGTGGTCGGACTCCCCGCGGATGGTGACTCGTTGCCACGCCATGCCGAAGACGCCCTCTACGACCCCCACGGACGTCTCGTTGGCGTCGAGAGTCGGCCCCTGTTCGACGTGGAGTTCGAGGTGGCTGTGGACGTCGAACGGCGAGACGTCGGCGTCGCCGGCGTAGCCGATGCGTTCGAGTTCCTCGCCCAGACTGGCGCCGTCGGCGTCGGTCAGCGCGAGCGCCTCGTCGAGGTCGGTGACGCCCGCGAACACCCCGCTTCCCAGCATCGCGTGCTGGAAGCGAGACCCCTCCTCGTTCGTCCAGTCGACGATCTCGATCGGGCGGTCGGTCTCGATCCCCTCGTCGTCGAGCGTTCGGAGCGTCTCCAGGGCCGCGAGCACGCCCAGTTGGCCGTCGTAGCGCCCGCCGTACGGCTGGGAGTCCAGATGAGAGCCGACGAGGACGGGATCGGCGTCCGGATTCGTCCCCTCGCGCCGGCCGAAGACGTTGCCGACCGCGTCGACCCGGACGTCGAGCCCCAGCGATTCGAGGTCCGCGACGAAGGTCTCGCGGACCCGCTCGTCGGCGTCGGTCAGCGCGAGGCGATGCAGGCCGCCGTCGTCGGTGGCGCCGATCTCGGAGTACGACTCGAAGCTCTCCCGGAATCGGTCCGCGTCAATCTGTAGCATACCGATCCCTACTCACCCCAAAACGTCAGCTTACCTGTTTGTTTCCGGTGGCGTGTGGCGAAATAGCGCCGGAATCTCGCGGCTCAGTTCGACGTGGAACGTCGAGACGAGGGTGGCGGCAACCGCTCCCCCGTACTGGAGGCGATCCGCGCGAGAAACACAACAGTTTAACGACCGGCCTGACCACGCTTGTGAACACAGAGACGGAGTCACGAACTATGGATCTCATCGACGACAAGGGCCGGCTCTTCGGCACCGTCAACATCATCGACGCGCTCGCCGTCCTCCTCGTTCTCGCGGTCGTCGCCGCCGGCGCGGCGTTGGTCCTCGGCGACGACGGTCAACAGACGAACACTGATCGCCAGACGACCACCACCGTCGCCTTCGAAATCAGCGGCGTCCAGCCGTACGTCGCCGACGCCGTCCCCGAGGGGCCGATCGACTCCGAATCGGTCGCGGCCGTCGAGAACAAGTCGGTCCGGCCGACCGAAGTCGTAGTCAAGGACCAGAACGGGAACCTCCACGAGCGGACCCACCCGCGAAAGCAGACCGTGACACTCGAACTGACTCTCAACACCACCGAGACCGACGACGGCGTCCGCTTCGAGGGCGAACCCCTGGAAGTCGGCCGACAGCTGAAACTCGACTTCGGCCCGGTGACCCTCGACGGACACGTCACGGCGTTTTCACCCGGGAACTGATGGTCGCCGAATCCGACCGTGCGACGGACGGGTCGACGGCGGTCGGGGTCGCCCGGTCTGCCGTGGAGTCGGTCCGAGTCTGGCTCGCGGCCTCGTGGCTCGCCGGCGTCTGGGCGGGGTCGGCGCGCGATCTCGGTGTCGCGAGTAGCCAGTCGACGCTGGCGCGCGCGGGCCGACGCCTCGGACGATACGTCCGGAACGCCGCGCTGTATCGATGGCTCACGACCGACCCCGACCCCGACGTCATCGTCATCGACCTCCGAGACACCTACGCGGTCGGTCCGCTCGTCGCGCTCCTCGACCGCGTCGGGCCGGTCGTCGAGCGCGTCTGGCTGGCCTCGGGTCTCCGGGAGCTCGGCGCCGAAACGACGACTGCGCTCCGGGACGCCCCGATTCGCGCTGTGAGCTTCGTCGCGGCGCTCGGCGTGTTCGCGAACACCGCCCTCGTCGGACTCGCCGGTTCGCTCTCGACCGAGGCGATCCTCGTCCGCGTCGTCGCGCTCGGACTCGCGCTCGCGGGAACCCGGATCACGGCGCCGTGGGACGCCCTCGCGAGAGCGCGCTCGGTTCGGCTCCTCCGGGCCGCGCTCGAACCGCCGGAGCCGCCCGACCGGCCCGACCGCGAGTAGCCCCCGTCGTGTCCCGGCGAGCGGCACGAACAGTTAAGGCGCTTTGCTGAGATATCGTACCGAATGCCACGGACTGGAGCCGACCTGTTCCTCGACGCGTTAGACCAGTACGGCGTGAGCAAACTCTTCGGGAACCCCGGGACGACGGAACTGCCGGTGGTCCACGCCCTGCCCGACACCGGGATCGACTACGTGCTCGGCCTCCACGAGGACGTCGCGGTCGGGATGGCCGCGGGCTATGCGTCCACGCGCCGCCAGCACGCCGACGTCGACCCGGACGTCCTCCCGCTGGGCGTCGTGAACCTCCACGTCGCACCGGGGCTGGCCCACGGGCTCGGGAACCTCTACGGGGCGGAGTTCGCGGGAGCGCCCCTGCTCGTGACCGCGGGCAACTACAGCACCGACTTCCAGCACGAGGAGCCCATCCTCCACGGCGACGTCGCGGAGATGGCCGAGCCCTTCACCAAGTGGAGCGCGGAGGTGACCGACGTCGAGGCGTTGCCGACGATGCTTCGGCGCGCGGTCCGGGTCGCGCTGACCCCGCCGACCGGGCCGGTCTTCCTCGGGCTCCCGGCCAACGTGATGCGAGACGAGACCGACGACGCGCCCGAGCGACTCGGAGCGATCCCCGACGCCGGCGCCGGCGACCCCGAGCAGGTGGCCGCGGCCGCCGACGCCATCGTCGACGCCGACGAGCCGGTGTTCGTCCTCGGGGACGCCATCGCCCGGTCG
This sequence comes from Halorussus marinus, assembly GCF_004765795.1. Classification (GTDB taxonomy): domain Archaea; phylum Halobacteriota; class Halobacteria; order Halobacteriales; family Haladaptataceae; genus Halorussus; species Halorussus marinus. The sequence continues at coordinate 253,350 of NZ_SBIV01000004.1, read as the reverse complement.
GGGAGCGACGCGGTCGAGAGCGCGACGCGACTCGCCGAGGTCAGCGGCGCCCGCGTCCACGGCGAGTACATCACGAGCGAGGTGAACATGCCGACCGGCCACGAGCAGTGGGTGTCGAGCTTCCCCGGCGACGGCGACGCGGTCGCGGAGTTGACCGACGGCGCCGACGTGCTCTTGCTGGTCGGGCGGTCGACCGACACGACCTCCTTCAAGTACGCCGGCGAGCGGCTTCCCAGCGACGCCACGCTCGTCCACGTCAGCGACGACGCGTGGGAGGTCGGCAAGAACGAGCCGGCGGACGTCGCGGTCGTCGGCGATCCGGGACGCATCCTCGGCGCCATCGCTGACGACGTCGCCGGCAGGGTCGACGACGCCGAGCGAGAGCGGCGGCTGGCCCGCGTGCGGGAGGTCTCCGACTCGGTCGGCGGAAGCGACGAATCGCCCCCGGCGGACGGCCCGGCGACCAAGACCCAACTGGCAGAGGCGATTCGAAACGCCACGGACGACGCGCTCGTCGTCAACGAGGCCGTCACGAGCGGGATCGCCCTGCGCCGGGAGATGGACTTCGAGGCCGAGGGCTACCTCTCGAACAAGAGCGGCGGGCTCGGGTACGGCCTGCCGGCGGCCGTCGGGGCGGCCATGGCCGAGACCGAAGCCGGCGGCGACCGAGACGTGATCGGGTTCGTGGGCGACGGCTCGTACCTCTACTACCCCCAGACGCTGTACAGCGCGGCTCGCTACGACGTCGATCTGACGGTCGTGGTCGCGAACAACGGCAACTACCGCATCCTGAAAGACAACACGCTCCGGATGCTCGGCGGCGAGGAGTCCGACTACGAGTTCACCGGCATGGACTTCGACCCCGGGGTCGACTTCGCGGCCAACGCCGAGAGCCACGGGGCGACCGCCCACCGCGCGGAGTCGCCCGACGAGATCGAAGCGACGATCCGGGAGGCCGTCGACGCCGCCGGCCCGTCGGTGGTCGACGCGCTGATCCGGGACTGACGGCGACCGCTCGCCGTCCGAGTCGCCGCGGGGCCGACCGTGCGGTTTTCCGTCGGGACTCTCCCTCCGAGACCCGTAGACTTTTTGCAGTCATTTGCGTGACATACTCACGCATGAACTCCGAGCTCCGCCGCGAGATTCGCTCGTACGTCGACGAGAACCGCGATCGGATGCTGTCGTTGCTCGCGGACCTGATCGAGGAACCGTCGGTCTCCGGCCACGAGAAAGCGGCCCAGTCGGTCGTCGTCGAGAAGCTGGAGTCGATGGGACTCGACGTCGACGTCTGGGAGCCCGACGTCGAGGCCCTCCGGGACCACCCCGGATACTTCGACACCAACACCTACGAGGAACACGGCTACGACGACCGGCCGAACGTCGCGGCCACCGTCGAGGGGACCGGAACCGGCCGGTCGATCGCGCTCGCGGGTCACATCGACGTGGTCTCGGTCACCGAAGACAAGTGGACCCACGACCCGTGGACCGCGACCCGCGAGGACGGCAGGGTGTACGGTCGCGGGGCCTGCGACATGAAGGGCGGCCTCGCGGCCAACGTCTTTGCCATCGAAGCGTTGCGGGACCTCGGCGTCGAACTGGCCGGCGACGTGGTGATCGAGTCGACCATCGACGAGGAGGCGGGCGGGACCGGCGGCGCGCTCTCGGCGCTCGAACGCGGGTATCGCCCCGACGCCGCCATCATCACCGAGCCGTACGGCGTCCCGAACGTCGGCGTCGCGAGCGCCGGCGCGATGTACTTCCAGATCACGGTGCCCGGAACGGCGGCCCACGCCGCACACGGGTTCGCCGGCGTCAACGCCATCAACAAAGCGGTCGACATCGTTCAGGCGCTCGCGGACCTCGACCGAGAGCGCAAGTCCCGGATCTCGTTCGAGCCGGCGGTAAACCAGTATCCGGACGCCGAGGGCGAGGTGACCAACCTCAACGTCGGCATCTTCGAGTCCGGCGACTGGCCCTCGACGGTTCCCGACGAGGCGACCGTCGAGTGTCGCATCGGGTGGCCGCCCGGCGAGACCCGCGAGGAGGTCCGCGAACAGGTCCGCGAGGCCGTCGGGTCGGTCGTCGAGGCCGACGAGTGGCTCGCCGACAACCCCCCGGAGTTGGAGTGGTTCGGGTGGAACGCGAACCCCCACTACCTCGACACGGACCACGAGTTCGCCCAGTTGACCAAACGCAACGCCGAGGCGGTCTGTGGCGCCGACGGCGAGTGGACCGGCGGGCTCGCCGGGCTCGACGAGCGGTTCTACGTCAACTACTACGACATCCCGTGTCCGAGCGTCGGGCCGACCGGCGGCCGCGTCCACGGCGCCGACGAGTACGTCGACGTCGACTCGCTCGTCGAAGTCGCCCAGACCGTCGCGCTCACCGCCGTCGACTGGTGCGAGACGGCCTGAGGACCGCCGTCGCCCGACCCGCGGTCCGAGCCGCGCTCAGCGGTTCTGTAGGTCCCACCCGACGAACTCGACCTCGGTCTCGACCGCGAGCGCGTCGAGCGCCCGCCCGAGGCCAAGATAGGTGCCCGCGAGCAGGTCGATGCCGACGACCGTCTCGTCGTCGTAGCGGGCGGCGAGCCGGTCGTGGTCGTCGTCGTCGACGGTCCCGTCGACGAACGCGCCGACGTACGCGACGAGCGTGCGGGCGTCTTCGTCCAACCGTTCGCGGTCCCCGCCCGAGACCGCCCGGATCTCCTCGACGGTCAGCCCTTCGTCGAGCGCGACCCGGACGTGCTGGTGCCACTCGTATGCCGAGTCGGCGTGGAACGCGACCGACAGGATCACGAACTCCCGCTCGCGGGCCGACAGTCCGCTCTCGTCCCACACCGCCGACCCGTAGGTCTGAAACGCCGCCAGGAGGTCGGCGTTGTTCCCCATCGCCCGATAGACGTTCAGCGTCTCGCCGCCCAGCGAGTGGGCGTCGCTCGATTCGGCCTCGTCCGAGAGCGTGTCCAGTAGCGACTGTCTGTCCGGGGGCAGGTCTTCCGGATCGACGTACGGGACGCGAGCCATGGGCTGACCTCCCGCCGCGCGAGAATAAATCGTGCGGGTCGAGGGCCCGGACCGACACCGCGACGGGCGGTCGGTCGCCTCACTCGACCGTCACGCTCTTGGCCAGATTCCGGGGCTTGTCGATCGATCGGCCGAGCTTGTTCGCGACGTGGTAGGCCACCAGCTGTAACTGGACGTTCGCCAGCACGGGCGCGACGCACGGTTCCGTCTCTGGGAGCTCTAACACCGCGTCTGCGTAGCGGTCGACCGTCGAGGCGCCGTCGGTCACCGCGACCACGGGGGCGTCGCGGGCCTCGACCTCCTTGACGTTCCCGACGGTCTTGGTCGCCTCCTCGTCGGTGCCGGTGACGATCGCGAACACGGGCGTCCGGCCGGTCACGAGCGCGAGCGGCCCGTGTTTCAGCTCGCCCGCCGGGAACCCCTCGGCGTGTTTGTAGGTGATCTCTTTCATCTTGAGCGCGCCCTCGAGCGCGACGGGGTGCTGGTGGCCCCGTCCGATGAAGAAGTAGCCGTCGCTGTCGACGAACCGCTCGGCGACCGCCTCCGCGCGCGAGGCGTCGAGCACCTCCTGGATCTGTCCGGGCAGGTCCCGGAGCGCCTGTACGATCTCTCGGGAGTCGCCGCGGTCGGCAAGCGTCGCCGACAGCAGGTTGCACGCGACCACCTGCGAGGAGAAGGTCTTGGTCGCCGCCACCCCGATCTCGGGGCCGGCCCGGATCAACAGCGTCCGGTCGCAGTCGCGGGCGGCGGTCGAGCCGACGACGTTCGTCATCGCGAGCGTCTCGACGCCTCGGGCCTGCGCACGCCGGAGCGCCGCCAGCGTGTCGGCGGTCTCGCCGCTCTGGGTCACGCCGACCACGAGCGTCCCCTCGGTGACCGGCGCGGGCGCGGTCGCGTACTCGCTTGCGAGAAACGCCTGTGCGGGCACGCCGGCCGCCTGGAGGCGCTGGGCGCCGTAGAGGGCGGCGTGGTAGCTCGTCCCGCAGGCGACGAACTGGACCGACTCGGCGGTCAGCCCCTCGAGCGCCTCGACGTCGACCGTCCCGGTCAGCTCGTCGACCCGGCCCCGCAGACACTTCCGGAGCGCCCGGGGCTGTTCGTGGATCTCCTTGAGCATGTAGTGGTCGTAGCCGCTCTTTGCGGTCTCCTCGGCGTCCCACTCGACCTGCGAGATCGACTTCTCGAGCAGTCGGCCCTCGGCGTCGGTCACGGTCCACGAGCCGGATTCGAGCCGCGCGAACTCGCCGTCGTCGAGGTACACCACGCGGTCGGTGTACTCGAGGAAGGCGGGGACGTCGCTCGCGAGGTACGCCGCGTCGTCGCCGACTCCGACCACCAGCGGCGATCCCTCGCGGGTCGCCAAAATCGCCTCGGAGCCGGCGAACACGGCCGCGAGCGCGTAGCTCCCCTCGATGCGGGCGACCGCCGACCGGAACGCCTCGTCGCGGCTCATCCCGTCGGCGAGCGCGTCCTCGATGAAGTGGGGGACGACCTCGGTGTCGGTGTCGCTCTCGAGCTCGTGGCCCGCCGCCGTCAGCTCGGCCTTGAGCTCGTCGTAGTTCTCGATGATCCCGTTGTGAACCACGGCCACGTCGCCGGTGCAGTCTGTGTGTGGGTGGGCGTTTTCGTCGGTCGGCGGCCCGTGGGTCGACCACCGCGTGTGGCCGATACCGACCGGGCCGTCCATCGCGGGGTCGACCGCCGCCCGGAGGCGGTCGATCTCGCCCTCGCGCTTGCAGACCTCGACCGTCCCGTTGGCGAGCGCGACGCCCGCCGAGTCGTAGCCGCGGTACTCGAGGGTGTCGAGCCCGTGGAGGAGGACGTCGAGGGTCTCGGTCTCCCGGCCCGTACACCCGATGATGCCGCACATGCTACCGGAACACCTCCGCGCCCTCCGTGACGTTTTCGGAAATCGAGACGCCGGTGTGGAGGGTGGCGTTCGGCCCGACCAGCGTGCCGGGCGCGAAGCTCACGTCGCCGGCCGCCCGGACGCGGTCGGCCACCAGCGTGCCGAGGCGCTGGCCTTCGTAGACGGAGTCCTCGACGCGCACGTCGCCCGGCCCGCCCGGCACCGTCGTGCCGGCGCCCAGCGAGACGGCCTGTCCGGTCACGCAGTCCAGCAGGGTGGCGTTCGGCCCGACGCGCGTGTCGGTGTCGAGCACCGACCGCGAGACGACCGCGTTCGCGCCGACGGTCGCGTTCCGACCGACCGCCGCGAACGGACCGACGACCGCGCCCGGTCGGACCTCCGAGTCGGGCCCGACGACGACCGGCCCCTGAAGGGTCGCGTCCTCGTGGACGTTCGCGGTGTCGGCGACCCAGACCGCCTCCCCGCGCTCGGGCTCGGTCACCCGACCCCCCAAGAGGAGTTCCCGAGACACGTCGAGCAGGTCCCACGGGTAGGTCGCGTCGACCCAGAGCCCCTCGGTGGTGACCCCGCCGACCGCCACGTCCTCGTCGATCAGCCGCGACAGCGTGTCGGTCAGCGCGAGCTCGCCTCGCACGCGGGGGGTCTCGTCGACGGCGTCGAAGATGGAGGCGTCGAAGGCGTAGACGCCGGCGTTGAGCAGGCGGTACTCGTCGGTCTCGGGCTTCTCGACCAGTTCGATCACGCGGTCGCCCTCGGTGCGGACCGCGCCGTAGTGAGAGACGTCGGACTGCTCGGTGACCGCCAGCATCGCGCCCCCGTCGTCGTCCTCGAAGGCGTCGAGCACGTCCTCGACCATCCGCTGTTCGATCACCTGATCGCCGTTGACCACCAGGAAGCCGTCCTCGCTCGCGACGGCCTCGCGAGCCTCGAGGAGGGCGTGGCCGCTCCCGAGTTGCTTGTTCTGGGCCACGTAGTTGACCGGGACGTTCCGGTAGGTCGGGCCGAAGTAGTCCTGGACGCGGTCGCGCTTGTAGCCGACGACGACGTGGAGGCGTTCGATCCCGGCCCCGATGAGCGCGTCGAAGACGTGTTCGAGGATGGGGCGGTCTGCGGCCGGGAGCATCGGCTTCGGGCGGTTGCGGGTGAGAGGCCGGAGTCGGGTGCCCTCGCCCGCGGCCAACACGACGGCGGCGCGAACTGTCATAGGTAGTGCAACAAGCAGAAGGCGTATCAAGGTTCGGCTTTCGCGGATCGACGGTTCGCCGACGGCCCGAGCCGCGGTCGGAGCGACCCGATTACAGCTCCTCGTAGGGCTGGACGACGACGAAGCCGTCCGGCCCGTCGAAGTTCAACTGGAAGCGCTCGCCCGACTCCTGACCGACCATATCGGAGAGGCTCTTGTTGATCTCCACGTCGGGCGAGGTCCCGCTCCAAGCGACGGTCGCGCTCGGGTCGGTCGATACCGGCGGGTCGAGAACCAGCGGGTCGCCGTGGGTCGTGATCGCGACGTGGCCCGGCCCCTGGAGGTAGACGTTCGTGAGCCCGCCCGCGAACGACCCCGCAAGGCTGTCGATGGTGTCGATCTCGTAGGAGAGCCCCGACTCGAACGCGAGGACGTCCTCGCCGTTGACAGTGATGGCGTCGTCGGCGCCGAGTTCGAGCACCTGCACTTTCTTCTGGTGGTCCGCGAGGTAGACGTGGCCCTCGCCTTCGACGGCCATCACCGGCGTGCCCTCGCCGGAGGCGGCCTCCTTGAGGAACCCCTTGATGCCGCCCTCGGCCGAGGCTTGGCCGGTGAACGAGAGGTCGCCCGTGTAGGCGACCATCGAACCGGCTTTCGCCATCACGGAGCCGTCGACGGCCACGTCGAGGGTGTAGCTGTTTTCGAGTTGGAACGTCTCGTCGGAGTCGGTCGGGACGTGTTCGGATCTGAATTTATCTATGTCCATCGTTACACCGAGCCGAATCAGGGCGGCTCGTCCGGTGTGACGGATCGAGCCGACAAAACCTTTGTGTCGGGCGGAGTCGACGAGATCTGGGTGTATCGGCTGGGACGCCGCGATCAGACCGCCAGCGCCGCGCCCCCGAGCATCGCCAGCGCGCCCAGCCCCACACAGATCCCCCAGAACGGGACCCGTTCGACCACCCGCATCAGCGCGTCGATGGTGAGGTAGCCGACGACCGCCGCGGTCGCGAGCGCGACGGCGCCGGCGGCGGGCGCGACCCCGGGGACGCCGCCGTCGGCGAGCGTGAGCACGCCCGCGCCGAGCGCCGCCGGTATCGACAGCAGAAACGAGAGCCGGAACGACGACGGGCCGTCGTGGCCCCGGAACAGCAGGGCGGAGGTGGTCGTCCCCGACCGCGAGACGCCCGGGAGAATAGCGAGCCCCTGGAGCGAGCCGACGAGCACGGCGTCGAGGAGGTCGGGGTCGTCGCGGGTGCCGAACCCGGTGCCGTCCGACGGCGGCCGGCGCGAGTCGCGCTCGCCGTCGCCGGCCACGCGGAGGAGGACGCCAGTCGCCACGAGCAAGACGCCGACGACCGCGACGAACGCCCCGCCGGTCAGCGCCGAGACGGCGGTTTCAAGCGTGGCGTACGCCGCGATCCCCACGACTCCCGACGCGAGGGTCGCGACCGCGAGGAACGTGAGGGTGGCGTGTCCGTCGGCGAACGCCTCGCGCGGTCGCCACGACGAGAGCCCGGCGAGGACGCTCCGAAGTTCGTCGCGGTAGTAGACGGCCGCCGATATCGCGGTGCCGGCGTGGAGGAAAAGCGAGAACTGGACCGCGGCCGCGGGCGTCGATCCGAGCGCGGTGAGAAAGACGGTGATGTTGCCCTCGCTGGAGATGGGGAGCCACTCGAAGATCCCCTGGAGAACGCCGGCGACGACCGCGACGAGCGTTGCTCGATCCATACTGGTGGTGGGTCAGCGCCCCGGCATATGTCCACCGATACCGTCCGCCCGCGTCGCCTCACGCCGTCGGCGTTCGGCGGGCTTTCGAGTCGGATTCTCGCGGCCGACCCCGATCGGTCGCCGGACCGCCGCGCCACCGGTTCGGTTGGTTTAAATCGTCTCCCGAGCCACACCCTGACATGAAGGTCATCGTACACGGCGGTGCGGGCGACACCCCCGACGAACCCGAGCCCAGACAGCAGGTCCTGAACGACGCGGCCGCGACCGGCGCCGAGGCGTCGTCGGTCGTCGACGCGGTCGAAAGCGCGGTCCGAGTCCTCGAATCGTCGCCGCGGTTCAACGCGGGCGTCGGCGGCGCCGTCCAGAGCGACGGCGAAGTCCGGACCGACGCGGGCGTGATGACCGACGACCGCCGGGCGGGCGCGGCCTGCTCGATGCCGGGCGTCGAACACGCCGTCTCGGCGGCCCGCGTCGTGCTGGAAGAGACCCCCCACGTCCTCGTCTCGGGCGACCGCGCGGTCGATCTCGCGGCCGACTTCGGCGTCGAGACCGGCGTCGACCTGTGGACCGAGTCGTCCCGCGAGCGCTGGGAGGGCTACGACACGCCCGAGGGCTCCCCGAGCGAGCACCTCGAGTGGCTCCGCGAGAAGTTCGGCGGCGCCGACACGGTGGGCGCGGTCGCCACCGACGGCGAGGCGTTCGCCGCCGCCACCTCCACGGGCGGGCGGTGGCTCGCGCTGGCGGGGCGAGTCGGCGACGTCCCCCAGATCGGTAGCGGCTTCTTCGCGGCCCCGGCGGGCGCGGCCAGCGCCACGGGGGCGGGCGAAGACATCGCGAAGGCGACGCTCACCCGACGCGCGGTCCGTCACCTCGAATCCGGGCTCGGCGCCCAGCGCGCCGCGGACCGCGCCATCGAGGAGTTCGCAGAGCTCACCGGCGCGTCGGCGGGCGTCATCGTTCTCGACGCCGACGGCGAGGCCGGGAGCGCGTTCAACAGCGACGGGATGCAGACCGCGGTACACAGCGGCGACTGACCGCGTCGCTACGCGAGTCGGACTGCGTAGAAAGAAAAGCCCGCGAGTCCAGTGGCGGCTCAGGCCTCTGCGGTCGTGGTCTCTTCGTCGGCCGCGTCAGCTTCTCCCTCAGTTGTTTCCTCGTCAGCCGCCGCGTCGGCGTCTTCCTCGGTAGTCTCTTCTTCGTCGGCCGCGTCAGCTTCTTCCTCAGTCGTTTCCTCGTCGGCCGCGGCGTCGGCGTCTTCTTCGGTCGTTTCTTCTTCGGCCGCGTCAGCTTCCTCTTCGGTCGTCTCCTCCTCAGCCCCGCCGGCTTCTTCTTCGGCCGTCTCCTCCGCTTCAGCGCCGTCCTCGGTGGTCTCCTCGGCCGCTTCGGTCGTGGTCTCCTCGTCGACGTTCATCTGCTCGTCTGCCTGCTCGGATTCGTTGATCATCAGCGTGCCCGTCTGGTTGGTGCCGCGGGTGTACACCCCGTGGGTGTACTCGCCGCCGGGGAACGAGATCTCCGAGACGTTGAACGTCACGGTGGTCGCGTTGCCGGCCGGGATCTGGGTCAACTGGGACTTGATGACGTTGCCCGCGATGCGGTAGGACACCTGCTCGACGGCCTGGCTCTGGCCGCTGTTGACGACGGTGGCCTCGACGGTGTAGTCGTCACCGGTCTGGACCTCCGAGGGCGCCGAGAGATCCTGAATCGTCAGGATGGTGATGTCGCCGTCGCCGGCCGTCGACCGGTCGCTGGTGGCGCTACCGACGGTCGCGTCCTCGACGCTCACGCTCTGGACCGAGACGCTCTCGATCATCGTCTCGCCGGATGCGGTCGTTTCCTGCTCGGCGTCCTCCCCGCCGGCCGCGTCTTCGGCCGTCTCTTCTGGCGCGTCAGCTTCTTCGGTGGTCGCTTCGTCAGCACCGAGACCGTCATCGGCTTCGGTGGTCGCTTCGTCCTCAGCCGCCGCGTCGGCGTCTTCCTCGGTCGTCTCCTCGTCGGCCGCCCCATCTGCCTCGGTCGTAGTCTCTTCCTGGAGTGCGGCCTCTTCGGTCGTCTCCTCGTCCGCGCCGACCGCGTCTTCGGCGGTCTCTTCGGCTTCCTCGCCGGCCGCTTCAGCCGTCTCCTCAGCGGTTTCGGCCGCGTCTTCGGCCGTCTCTTCTGGCGCGTCTTCGTCGGTCGTTTCTTCGTCAGCACCGAGTCCGTCGTCGGCCTCTTCAGTCGTCTCTTCGTCGGCCGCCGCGTCGGCGTCTTCCTCGGTCGTTTCGGCGTCTTCTGTCGTCTCCTCCTCGCCGGCCGTGTCAGCCCCCACGTCGCCGGTGTCGAGGTTCTGGACGACGAGATTCGAGATGCTCATCGACTGCACGTCCACAGTCTGGATGGTCGCACTATCGAGGTCGACGGAGTCCATTTGCTGGTCGGACTCGGCGGTCTCGGTAGCGTTTGCCTCTTCGGTCGTCTCCTCGTCAGCCGTGTCAGCATCCTCGGTCGTCTCTTCTGGCGCGTCTTCGTCGGTCGTTTCTTCGTCGGCCGCCGCGTCTGCTTCAGTCGTTTCTTCGTCGGCCGCCGCGTCTTCGTCGGTCGTGGTCTCTTCCTGAAGCGCGGCCTCCTCTGTCGTCTCCTCGTCCGCGCCGACCGCGCCTTCGGTCGTCTCTTCCGGCGCGTCGGCCTCTTCGGTCGTTTCTTCGTCGGCACCGAGGCCGTCGTCGGCCTCAGTCGTCTCTTCGTCTGCGCCCGCTTCGGTCGTTTCCTCGTCAGCCGCGGCATCGGCGTCTTCCTCGGTGGTCTCTTCGTCAGCCGCGGCATCGGCTTCTTCCTCGGTGGTCCCTTCGTCAGCCTCGGCGTCCGTGTCCTCGGCCGTCTCCGCGCCGGCCCCGCTGGAGAGACGGAGGCTGTCGACGGTCAGCTCCGAGACGTTCATCTGCTCGATAGTGAGTTCCGAGACGGTGACCGCCTCGACGGAGGCGTTCCCGCTCAACTGCTGGGAGAGGCTCTCGGAGCCGGTCTCGAGGCTCTCGACCGTCACGTTCTCGAAGGAGAGGTCCCCGAGCCGGACGTTTTCGAGGGTCGCGTCTTCGAGGGTCTCGTCGCGACTCTCTACCTCGACCGTGTCGACGTTCAACTGTTCGATCGTCGCGTTCTCGACCGTGACGTTCTCCAGTTGGAGGCTATCTACGGTCGCGTTTTGGAGGGTAACTCCGTTCGGACTCGCGGCGTCAGTCGTCGACGACCCCCCGGCGGTCGCCAGCGGGACGCCGGCGACCATCAGGAGCATCGCCATCACTACTGCGCCAGTTTCTCGTTGCATAGGCGTGCCATCATATCGCCGGACCCGCCAATAAACAGGGCCTACCGTTTCGCACCGTTTGGCGGGTTGACGGGCTATTACCCGGGTTACAGGAGGATTAAGCGGCCGGTACGAGGCCCCTAATAAGTTAGTGACATGTGAACGCCCGCAAATATCGCCAGCGGTGTCGCCACAGATCCCGCCCTGCGAGCCGCGTTTTCGGACACACGCGCCGAGACGCAAACCATTTTGCTCGGTCGGGCGAACGACCAGCCATGAGTCACGTAGATCTCGAGGCCGAGAAGTACGAGAAGCACCGCGAGGCGGGCGAGATCCTCGCGCAGGTGCGGGCCGAAACCGCCGAACGGGTCGAAGTCGGCGCGACCCAACTCGACGTCGCCCAGTACGCAGAAGACCGCATCCGCGAACTCGGCGGCGAGCCCGCCTTCCCGGTCAACATCAGCGTCGACGAGGAGGCGGCCCACGCAACCCCGGCGGCGGGCGACGACACCGAGTTCGGCGAGGAGATGGTGAACCTCGACATCGGGGTCCACGTCGACGGCTGGATCGCCGACACCGCGATCACGGTGGACCTCTCGGGCACCCCCGAGCTCGTCGAAGCCAGCGAGGAGGCCCTAGAGGCGGCGGTCGAGATGGTCGAGCCCGGCGTCGAGACCGGCGACATCGGCGCCGAGATCGAGTCGGTCATCGACGGCTACGGCTACAACCCCGTGGTGAACCTCACCGGCCACGGCCTCGACCACTACGAGCAACACACCGCGCCCAACATCCCGAACCGTGCGGTCTCGCAGGGGGTCGAGCTCGAAGTCGGCGACGTGGTCGCGATCGAGCCGTTCGCAACCGACGGCACCGGGAAGGTGACGGAGGGCAACGACGAGGAGATCTTCGCGCTCGAACGCGAGGGGTCGGTCCGTGACCGTCAGGCCCGCCAGGCGCTCGAACAGATCACCGAGGAGTTCCGGACGCTCCCGTTCGCCACCCGGTGGCTCGACGTCTCGCGGGCGGAGATGGCGTTGCGCCGGCTCAAGATGAACGACATCGTCCACGGCTACCCGGTGCTAAAAGAGGAGGACGGCGCGCTGGTCAGCCAGAAAGAACACACCATCATCGTGACCGAGGACGGCTGTGAGATCACGACGAAGTAGGCGGCGTGAAAACTGCGCCGCACCGAACCACGACGCACGACACCCCCCGAGATAAGCTCTCAGGCGTTGTTCATCCGCTGGCTCGCCGACGCGCCACAGACCTGACACTCAGTGACACGGTACGGTTCGCGGGAGAATTCCGCGTTCTCGCGCTTTTGACTCTCGGTCCGAATCTGGACGGACACCTCGTGTGGCGTCTCGCGGCCGCATTCATCGCACGTTTCCGAGATCGCCTCGAACCCCTGGTTTTGTGTAGCCATCGTGACTTTCCTCTCGGTCTCCTCTTGCGCTGATACGAGCATAAAAACCCCCTTCTGTTGGGTGGCGTTCGAATCGTTCATCGGCGCCACGTACCGCGATTATGACTCATTATTGGCCGAGAAGCGGTGAAACCGTTTATAGAACGGTTAGAGAGAGTAATGAAACAAAAAACCGGTGCAACGGCCGAACAATTTATATAGTAGAATCGGTTCCCTCGGCGTTTCGCACCCCGCTCGCGCCAACGCGGGAGTCAGTCCGTCTCGACGGGCGCCGACGTGCTTGGGGTCGGCGCGACTCGACGCCGACGCCCGCGGTGGGGCCTCGCGGTCGCCGGCCAGAGACCGTGGTGTTGTTCCAGTCGGAACTGCGGGTTCGCGTATGTGTCCGGTCGGCGGTGTTCGGACTGTGGGCGGGTAGGCGAGCCGAGAGGCATCGCCTATTCAGTGCTGGGGCGTCATTCCTCCGTATGAGCATGCGATCCGGCGTCTACGTCGACTACAAAGCGACCCTACGCCTTCTGGGACGTGTTCTGAAGTACTTGGCGGTGACGCCGCTGTTTCCGTTGGTCGCGGCCCTCTACTACCGCGAGAGCCCGGTACCGTTTCTGGTGACTATCGCCGCGATGGTCGTGCTCGGTGCCGGGCTCGAACGCCTCGGCTCGGACCGTGAACTCGGGAGTCGTGAGGGGTTCCTGTTCGTCGCGCTCACCTGGCTGGCGGTGCCGATCGTGGGAACGATCCCGTATCTGGTGGCGGGCGACGGGACGATCGCTCACCCGGTCAACGCCCTCTTCGAGAGCATGAGCGGTTTCACCACCACGGGGTCGACCGTGCTCGGCGACATCTCGTTCGAGACCCACTCGCGGTCGGTACTGCTGTGGCGACAGCTCACCCAGTGGCTCGGCGGGATGGGAATCATCGTCCTCATGGTCGCTATCCTCCCGGAGCTGTCGGTCGGTGGCGCACAGGTGATAAAAGAGGAGGCTCCGGGCCTCTCGCTCGAGAAGCTCACACCCCGGATTCAGGACACCGCCCGGGCGCTCTGGAAGATCTACGCCGGGTTCACCGTGCTCGCAATCGGGGTCTACTACGCGCTCGGCTACGTGGGCGCCGCGCCGAACATGGACTTCTACCACGCCGTCGCCCACGCGCTGACGACACTCCCCACCGGCGGATTCTCGCCCGAAGCCCGGAGCGCGGAGGCGTTCAGCGCCGCGATCCAGTGGGCCATGATCGCCTTTATGATCGTCGCCGGGACGAACTTCGCGCTGTTCTGGCACGCTCTGAACGGCGAGCCCCGCCGGCTCACCGACAACGCCGAGTTTCGATCGTACCTGTTCGCGATGGGCGTCGTCGGGGCGCTCCTCTGGGGGTTGTTGTTCAGCGGACTCGGCCTCGAATCGGTACCGGAGAACGTCGGCGCGATCCCGGGCGCCTTCGAGAACGCGCTCCGCCAGAGCCTCTTTCAGACCGCGGCGGTGGTGACGACCACCGGCTACGCGAGCATGGACTTCAATACGTGGGACGCCTCGGCGCAGGTCGTCCTCCTGCTCGCGATGTTTCTCGGGGGATCGGCCGGGTCGGCGGCGGGCTCGATCAAGATCGTCCGGTGGTACCTGATCCGCAAGTCGATCGGCCGGGAGCTGTTCACGACGGTCCACCCCGAAGCGGTCCGCCCGATCAGGCTCTCCGAGACGGTGATCGACGAGGGGGCGCTCCGGGGCGTGTTCGTGTTCGTCCTCGCGTTCTTCTCGATCTTCGCTGTTTCGACCGTCCTCATCTTCCTCGACGCGCTCCGGACTGGCGTCGACCTCACGGGGCTCGAAGCCATCAGCGTCACCATCGCGACCCTCGGCAACATCGGTCCCGGCGTCGGCATCGTCGGACCGATGAACAGCTTCCTGCCGTTCTCGATTCCCGCGAAGCTCTACATGGTGTTTCTGATGTGGATCGGTCGGCTGGAGATACTGTCGGTGCTGATCGTGTTCACGCCGTCGTACTGGCGGCGGTAGACGGGCTGGCTGTCCAAGTAGCACGCGATTACTCGGATATCGGGCGGCGTAACGGCCCAATTCCGGGCCGAGCGCGCCTCGAAATCGGCCCGCGTCGACCGCCGCGCCCGGATCTGGTCAGTCCTCGCGCTCGGCCAGCCAGTCGGCGAACTTCGCCAGCGCGCGCCCGCGGTGGGAGATGGCGTTCTTGCGTTCGGTGCTCATCTCCGCCAGCGTCTCGCCCTCGTGTTCGAAGATCGGGTCGTAGCCGAACCCGCCTTCGCCGCGGGGCGCGACGATGCGGCCGGGCACCGCGCCCGCGAACGTCTCGGCGCGCTCGCCGTCGTAGTACGCCACCACGCCCCGGAATCGCGCCCGCCGGTTGTCCTCCGGTTTTGCGAGCCGCCAGACGCGCTCGACGCCGACGGTGTCCTCGACGTACGCCGAATACGGCCCGGGAAATCCGCCCAGCGCCTCGACGAACAGGCCCGCGTCGTCGACGACGACGGGCTCGTCGCTTCCGGTCGCCTCGAAGGCCTCCCGGGCGCCGGCGACCGCGATCTCCGCGAGGTCGTCGCTCTGGATCTCGGTGTAGTCGTAGTCGATCTGCTCGACTTCGTCGGTCAGGTACTCGCGGGCCTCCCGAACTTTCCCCTCGTTGCTCGTCACGAAGCGTATCGCCATGGACGTGGCGTTGGCGTGCGGGCCGAAAGTAGGCGTCGGTTCGCCCGACGCCGGCCCCCACGGGCTCCCCGAATCGCAATCCCTTAGCGCTCGCGACGACTCCCTCCGGCTATGAGCACGATTCGGGTCGTGTGGGGAACCGCCACCGGCCCAACCGAGATGGCTTCCTACGACGCCGCGCTCGCGGACGCCAACGTCCACAACTACAACCTCGTGGCCGTCTCGTCGGTCGTCCCGGCGGACGCGGCGGTCGAGGCGGTCGGGACCGCCCCGGACCTCGGGCCCGCGGGCGAGCGACTCACGGTGGTCGAGGCCCGCGCGACCCGGGCGGGTCCCGGCGGCGTCACCGCGGGACTCGGCTGGACGACCGGCCCCGGCCCGGGGCTGTTCTACGAGGTCGCGGGCGAGGCCGACCCCGAGGACGTCCGCGAGCGCGTCGGGGCGGGGCTGGAAGCCGGCCGAGACCTCCGGGAGTGGACGTTCGACGACGAGCGGATCGAGACCGCGAGCGCCGACGCCGAGCCGGGAACGTACGCGACGGCGGTCGTACTCGCCGTCTACGGCGAGAGCGAGCCGATCTGTTGAATCTTCCGCGGTCGAGAGGTTTTATTAGGTGGGGCCCTAATGGACTGTCGTCAGATAGATGAACGGCAACACCCCCTACGCGGGTAGCCCCGGCGTGACGCAGGCCGGGCATCGCGCGAACACGGACGTCCCCGAACTCTCGGCCGAGCAGAAGGAGTCGCTTCGCACCAGCGTCGCCTCCATCGCCGCCCGAACGCGGGACTTCCTGCCCGACGAGTACGTCGTGGGCTCGCAGGTCTCGAACGACGGGAACGGCCCGCAGGCCCAGGTGGCGGTCCAGCCGCCGGTCGGCCACCCCGTCAGCGCCGGGTTCCAGCCCGACGCCGAGGACTTCGACGGCGACGACCTCGTTGCCCACGAGGAGACCGAAGTCGCCCGCGGCCTCGCCGCGAGCGCCGCTCTCCAGGTCAAGCAGGCCATGGGCGACGACATCACGCCGACGGCTCGATAGCCGGCCGCCGACTCACCCGCTTCGGTGGTCGAGTCGAAACCGACGGCTCGGCGACCGCGAGCGCCGACAGCACGACCCCCGCCCGAGCGAGAACCGAACGCCCCCGACGTGTTTTCAGAGCGTCATTCGGCTACCGGCGGGACCGTTCGGCGGTGAGCCACGGCTCGCACTTCAATGGCGGCCCCGTTTTTCGCATCGTGTTTAGTTTAGCGAGTTCCACCAGACGGCGAAGGCTTGGAGCCACGATTCCGCTGTTGTTGGATCGACATGGCTGAAACTATTACTAAACGAGGAAGTTCGGCGTTTTATCTCTCGGAAAACACGTTCGACAGCATTCCGATTCCCATGCCGAACGGTCTGGAATCGGAGCCCGACTCGCTGGAGTGCTGTTTTGAGATGCTGGGCGTGATCAACCAGAAACACCGCATCTTCAACATCGTGTTTCTCGCGTAACTCCTGCAGAAACCGTTCAGTCAACGCCGTTGTTGTCGTCGAAAACAACCGCATGTGCAGGAATTTGTTCGAGTCGGGATTGACGGCAGCGTACAGCCAGTACTGCTGGCCGTCGATGCGGATCACCGTTTCGTCCACCGCAATCTGATCCGGACTGGCGTCGATGGCGGGCTGTAGATTAGCTTTCTGCACCCAATCATGAACGGCTTTCCGTGACCGTTGGACACCGAACTTCTCAAGTTCATTAACGGTATTCGAAAGCGAGAGTCCAGCTAAATGAAGTCGAATACCGAGGCTCATCAGCTCGCTCGGTGTCCGCTCTCGCTCCACAAAATCTAACTCGATCCAGTCGCTACAGCCACTGAGGCGTGTGATTTCTGCCATAGACCAGCATAAAATCACCACGCCTCACTTTTCAGCCTTAACTAAACACGACCGTTTTTCGGCGTTCAAACCGTTTAAAGACGTAGTAGAAGTTCCCAGAAGTCCAATAAACCGGATTTATGGCATTTTTTTTAATACCTGGCAGCCCAGTACTAATTCGGGTTATAAACAGTCCGGAATACGTGGTCTCGGGGGCCCGATCACTTCCCCCAGAAGGGGTCGCGCTTGCGCTGTTTGTCGAGGTACATCTGGAGCGCTTCGAGTTCGTCGCCCGGGATGTCCTCCGAGAGCTCCTGTTCGAGGATCTTGGCGTGTTTCTCGGGGATCTCGATCCAGAGCTCGTCGCCCTCCTCGATCTGGCGACCGACAGTCGGCCCGTCGATCGCGACGCTGACCCGGTTGCCGCTTCGGGCCTCGTCGACGTCGTCGCCCTGCTCTTGGATCCCCTTGAGCTCGCCGACGCGCGTGGGCTCGTTGCCCTCGAACATCGCGACGTGGCTGTTCTTCCGGATCGTGCCCGAGAGGATCTCGACGCCGACCACCGCGGGGTCGTTCTGGCGGAACGTGTGATCGGGCAGGATCTGGAAGCGCGCGGGCCGGGTGATGTTGTCGAGGACCGTCTCCTGCTGGGCGCGCTCGCGCTCCTCGACGTACTCCTCGTACTCCTCGATGAGCCGGTAGATCACGTCGCTCTCGAACAGCTTCACGTCCGACTCCTCGGCCTGCTCGGCCGCGTCGGTCAGCACGTCGACGTTGAACGCGAGGATGGTCTTGTGCTTGTCCTCGGCCGCGGTGGAGGCGACGCTGATGTCGCGGGGCGCGACGTCGCCGACCTCCGCGCGCATGATCGGGATCTCGGCCTCCGCCATCGCGTTGGCGATGGCCTCCAGGCTCCCGAGGGTGTCGGCTTTCACGACCACGCCCTGCTCTTGGGTGGCGACCTCGATCTCGGAGAGTTCGGCCTCGACCTCGGCGATGACCTCGCCGATGTCCCGATCGCGGACCACCCGGACCGGCGCGCCGGCCATCGCGTCGTCGAGTTCGGGCGCGGCGATCTTCACCCCGGCGGCGGCCGCGATCTCCTCGACTTTCTCGAACCGGTCTTCGGTCCGGATCTCGGCGAGCGGGCGCGGCTTGAGTAGCGCGCGCACGTCGGTCACGATGGGTTCGTTCTTCCCGCCGACCACCACGGTCTCGTCCTCGCGCACGATGCCGTCGTACAGCACCACGTCGAGGGTCGTGCCGAACCCCTTCTCCTCTTTGACTTCGAGCACCGTGCCCGCGCCCGGGCCGGTCACGTCGATCGCCATGTCCTCTTTGAGATACCGCTGGGCCAGCCCCATCAGCACAGTCAGGAGGTCGGGGACGCCCTCGCCGGTCTCGGCGCTCACCGGCACCACGCCGATGTTGCCCCGGAAGTCCTGGACCCGCCAGTACATGTCCGCCGAGAATCCCTCGTCGCTGAGCTCGCCGATGATCTCGTAGAGCTTCTCGTCGAGGTCTCCCCGGACCCGGTCGCTCTGGTCGTCGTAGGTCTGCTGGACGGGGGTGTCCTCGTTCGGGTTCCACCCGGGCGTCGTGTCGATCTTGTTCGCGGCGACCACGAACGGCGTCTGGGACTGCTTGAGGATGTTGATCGCTTCGAGCGTCTGGGGCTGGAAGCCGTCGTTGACGTCCACCACGAGGATGGCGATGTCGGCCAGCGCCCCGCCCCGCGAGCGCAGGGTCGTAAACGAGTGGTGGCCCGGCGTGTCGATGAAAAGCAGGCCGGGGAGGTCGAAGTCGGTGGGGTCGACGAGGCTCCCCGCGACCTTCGACACCACGTCGAGCGGGATGGCGGTCGCCCCGATGTGCTGGGTGATCGCGCCGGCCTCGCCCTCGATCACCGTCGAGCCGCGAATCTTATCAAGCAGGCTAGTCTTGCCGTGGTCGACGTGGCCCAGCACCGCGACGATAGGCGTTCGAA
This sequence comes from Halorussus marinus, assembly GCF_004765795.1. GTDB lineage: Archaea > Halobacteriota > Halobacteria > Halobacteriales > Haladaptataceae > Halorussus > Halorussus marinus. Next base: position 234,317 of record NZ_SBIV01000004.1, on the reverse strand, counting down.
GTCCTTGCGCGTTCTCGCGCGCGTCGGTGTCAGACATGGATACCACCCGGAGAGAAGGTCTCTTACTGTGAAGGTACCGGGCGCGGCATTTAACTTTTGCGAGGCTCCCCGCTCGGCGCCCGATCCGACCGCGCCCCGGAAATCGAGCGGTTGCGCTCCCGACGGCGCTCGTTGGCCGGGGCGACGCTCCCCGCCCGCACCCCAAACAGTTTATGTGGGTGCGCTCAATAACTGGCGGGTATGCCCGAAATCCTCGCCGAAAACCTCTCGGGGAAAGCAGTCATGGGGTCGGACGGGACAGAGCTCGGCATGTTGTACAACATCACGATGGACCTGAAGACCGGCGAACTCGCCGATCTCCTCGTCGAGCCCGACGAGGAGCTTGACGCCGGCTCGGTAGCGTTCGACGCCGACGACCGGGGCCGCTTTCAGGTACCGGTCACGCGCGTGCAGGCAGTCAAAGACTACATCGTCGTCCAGCGGTAAATGAACGTTCTAGACTCCTCTACGTTTATCAACGAGTACCACACCGACGAGCAGACCGCGACCATCCCGATGGTCCGCGAGGAGCTCGAAGACGAGAGCGCCTATCGCTTCGACGCGATGGAGGGATCGGGGATGCACATCCACATCCCCAGAGACGACACCGTCGAGAAGGTCAGGCGGGCGTCCGGGGAGACCGGCGACCGCGAGGAGCTGTCGACCACCGACATCCGACTCATCGCGGCCGCGTTCGAGCTCGACGCGACGCTCGTGACCGACGACTACGCGATGCAGAACGTCGCCGAGCACATGGAGGTGGCGGTCGAGGTGATCGCCCGCGAGGGCATCTCCGAACAGCGCGACTGGCGGTTCCAGTGTCAGGGCTGTGGTCGGGAGTTCGACGAGAACAAAGACCGGTGTCCGATCTGCGGGAGCGAACTCTCGCGCAAGAACCCCTCGAACGCCTAACTTTCGGGATCGATCTCTTCGAGCCCGACCGCCACGAGCTGTTCGAGGACCTCCTGAGTCGTGAGGTCGTACTCGCGAGCCAGCGCCTCGACCCGCTTTGCGCGGTCCGGATCGAAGGTAATCGAGTAACTACGCTCCATCGCTTCTTCCAAATGTAGCTGTCGTTGTTAAAGCTACGTCAGACGTGAAGCCGACGCGGGGCGGACGCCGGCGAGCCCGCCGCCCTCACACCAGTCCCGTCTGGCCGGCGAGTTCGAGGTACAGCGCCCCGAACGTCACCGCATCGTACGCGCCGTGGATGAAGATCGGAACGACGAGGTTCCCGGTTCGGCGGTACGCGACCCCGAGCACCAGCGACAGCACGAACACGACCGAGAGCGTCGCGAGGGTCGCGCCGACGTCGGGGCTGAGGTACGCGAGGACGTGGACGATCGCGAACACCACGCTCGCGGCCACCACCGCGCCCCGTTCGGAGAACGTCTCGTAGAAGGACTTCTGGACGATGTTGCGGTACAGCAGTTCCTCGCCCGGCCCGATGACGAGAAACGCCGTCGGGATCAGCCACAACAACAGCTCGTGATTGCCCTGCCGTGCCGCGCGCTCGATGCTGTGGCTGGCGGTAGTGATGCCGAGCTGTCCGAACGCGACGGTCAGGAGGTACTGAAGCCCCAACAGGATCGCGACGCCGGCGAGCGCGTAGCCCGCGTCGGTTAGATCCGGCGCTCGAACGTCGACGTACGACCACTCGCGGTCGGTCGCCCCGAAGTAGACCAGCGCGACCGTGGCGGTACCGAGCCCGAGTGCGACCGAGCCGACGACGAGCTGTTGGAGCCGACCGATCTCGCCGGGGACGACCGCGGCCCACAGCGACACCGCGACGCTCGTCCACGCGCTGATCGCCACCAGTCCGGCGAACCCGAGCCCGAGACCGCGGGCGAACGCCCCCATGGCGGCGCCGGCGCGGTCGGGAATCCCGCGAGCGTCGCCGTAGGCGGCGACCGCGCCGCCGACCCCGCCGATCAGTGCGAGCGCCACCCCGAGCGGCGAGGTCACGCCGGCCGCGACGCCGCCGACCGCGGTCGCGGCGTGGCCGACCACCGCGAGGCTGGCGACGCCCGCGAGCAGTCCGCCGGGGCCGGCGGCGAGCAGGCCGTGGCGCCGGAGCGAGAAGGCCGCGGTCACGGCCGCGCCGAGCCCGGCGAGGACGACGTTCTCGACCGGTCCGGCGCCCGCGGCGTCCCACGGCAGGCCCGCCGACGCGAGCGCGACGCCGCCGAGGGCGACTCCCGCCGTCGCGAACGAACGCTCTTCCATGCCACGGGGGACGAACGGCCGAGCTAAAGGCCCTGCGTTTGCGGTCTACTCGACGAGCAGTCGGGTCTTGTCGGCGACGGCGTCGACCTCCTCGAAGTCGCCCCCGCCCAGCAGTCCCCGGGCGGCCCGCTTGCCCCACTCGACCGCCGGCTGTGTGAACGTCTCGATCGCCGCGAGCTCGCCGTAGAGGACGCAAGCGGCCTCCATTCCGTAGAGGAGCTCGCCGAGCCCCCGCTCGTCGACCCGGTCGATCTCGAGCCGGACGCTGGGCCGGCCGGCCGCCGCGAGGCTTGCCTCGGTCGCCTCGAACTCGGCGTCGAGGAGCTCGCCGAGCGTCGAGCCCCCGAGGTACGAGAGCCCGTCGAGGTCGGTCTCGGGGATCGCCCGGTCGTCGCGGTTGGCGGGCCGGACGAGCGTGACCAGCTTGTCGCGCGGGCCGGCCCGATAGAGCTGAAGCTGGGAGTGCTGGTCGGTCGCGCCGAGCGCGCGGGCCGGCGTCTGGCCCCGACCGTCCTTCCCGAGACTCTCGGCCCACAGCTGTGCGAACCACTCCGCGAACGTCTCCAGGGACTCGGCGTAGGGCATCATCGCGTTGACCGCCGCGCCCCGCTGTTCGAGCGCGTAGGTCGCCGCGCCGTACGCGTAGGCGGGCGAGTCGTACAGCGAGCCCGCGAGCCGGTCGGCCTCCTCGCTCGCGCCCGCGAGGATCGCGTCGAGGTCGTGACCCTGAATGGCCGCGCACGCGAGCCCCACGGTCGACAGCGCCGAGAATCGCCCGGGGACGCCCTCGGGCACGTCGAGCGCGGGCAGATCGTGCTTCGCGGCGAGCCGCCGGAGGTTCCCCTCCTCGCCCGTGGTGACGAAGGTCCGGTCGGTCCAATCGACGCCGGCGTCGGCCATCGCCTCCCGGACGACGAGGAAGTTCGCGAGCGTCTCGGCGGTGGTGCCCGACCGCGAGACGACGTTGACCGCAGTGGCGTCGAGCGGGAGATCGTCGAGTAGCGCCGAGACGCGCTCGGGGTCGACGTTGTCGAGGAAGTACGCCTCGGTCTCGGCGTCGAGCGCGTCGGCGATCGTCGCCGCCCCGAGCGCGGAGCCGCCGATGCCGACGGTGAGCACCGCCTCGGCGTCCGCGAACGGCTCGACCGCCGCCCGGATCGCGTCGGGGTCTGCGGTCTCGGGGAGGTTCAGCGCGGCGTAGCCGTGCTCGCGGTCCGCCCGGCCCGCCTCGATCCGCTCGTTGGCGTCCGCGACGCGGTCGTCGAGCTCCTCGAGGGCTGTGCGGGAGACGCCGGGGTCGGCGACGTCCGAGAGTGCGTTGCCGAGGTCTACGCGCATGGTGTCGTCCGAATCCGCGTCGGGCGCCGACAAAAAGTGCGGTGGTCCGGGCCCGCCGCCGGCCGGGTCGACCCATCGCACCGCTTTTGAGCCCGTCGTCCCAACGTCCGGACGAGATGGCCGACCAGCCCGACGTCGAGGCCGACGCCCGGCCCCGGACCGACGACTCCCGGAGCCTCATCAGGGGGTCGTTTCGGACCGCGTTCGCCGAGACCGACTCCCGACTGCTCCAGTCGTACGCGGTCGTCGCCGCACTGCTGTCGGCGCTGCTCGCGACGTTCGTCGTGCTCGCGCTCCCGGTGTGGATCTTCGCCACCGTGGGCGGCTCGGAGTTCGCCACCTTCTCGCGGGCCTTCCTGATCGTCGGGGGAGCCTTGCTCCTCGCGGTGCTGATCGGGCCCGTCCTCTCGACCGCCCGCAAGCACCGCCGCGGCACCGCGAGCGCCCGCGCCGACCTGCTGGCGGCGCTCGCCGGCTACCTGTTCGTCGCCTCGCTGTACGTCTCGCTTTTGATCTCCGCACCGCCGGACGCCCGCGAGGCGCCGCCGGCGCTCCTCGCGCCCGCGGTGGAGTTCCTCTACGCACTCCCGGCCGTCTACGCGCTCGCGCCGCCGGCGCTCGGGATCGCGGCGATCCTCGCGGTCCACCGGCTCGCGCGGTAGCAAACGCAATCGGGAAAAGCGCGCGGCGCCTACCGACGCCCATGACCGACGAGTCCGAGAAGACGAGCACCTTCCTCGTCACTCACGCCGAGAACGAATCGGCGGTGCTGAAGGACGTCGAGGGCGGACAGGTCCACACCCTCTCGTCGAACCCCGGCGTCGAGGAGCGAGACGCCGTCGAGGCGACGGTCGCGCCCGACCCGCCGATGAACCTGACGTGGTCGGTGATCGAAGTCGACGAGCGGCGCCCGCTCGCGACCGAGCGGAGCGACGAGCCGCCGACGGTCCAAGAGCGCGAACTCGCGGACGCCCAGCCGGTCGGGGAGGTCGCCCGCGAGGAGCGGGCCGGGACCGGTGAGATTCACGTCCTGACCGTGCCGCCCGAGGACACCGAGAGCGCGGTCGAAGACGTCCTCGACGACGAAGCGACGCTCACGCGGGCCGCCCGGCTCGGGGTCTCGCGCGTCGAGGTCCGGTCGGAGGCGGGCGTGGTGAGCGTCCGCTACATGCCGTGAACAGACCGCGAGAATCTGTTTTTCGACCGCGTGAGCCACCGGTTCGCCGGCAGTGGTCCGGTCGAGCTGTTCGCCGCCGCCGTCGATCCGGGATGTCGAGCGAGTTCGATCCGAGACGGCCGAAAGGTGAAAGTTGATAGGAGGGGGTCGAATACCCGCCGCCATGTATCAGTGGCAGGCGACGTGGACCCCCGACGGCGACTCGACCGACGAGCGCCGGGTCGTGTTCGAAGCCGACTACGACCGACTCGCCGACGCCGACGTCGTCGCGAACGCGTATTCCGAGACCCGCCGCCAGAACGTCATCGACCCGTACGCGCTCACCAGATACTGGCGGCTCGCCGACCTCACGGGCACGTACGCCGCGATCGGCGACACGCTGGGCGAGACGGCGTACCCCGAACTCACGGCGTGGGTCGAACGCCGTCCCGAGGTCGTCGACGTGCGCCCGCGATCCGACGCCGTCGACGTGTTGCTCGACGCCGAGGAGAGCGGCCGTCGGCTCGAAGCGGAGCTTCGGGACCGCCTCGGCGCCGACGTTTCGGCTACCGTCGAACGCGCGACCACGCGCAAGCCGGGCACGAAAGGGACCGTCGGATCCGTCCCCCGGCTCCGACTCCGGACCGAGTTCCGCCTCGACGAGGCCGTCGAGAACCACGCGGCCGAGTAGCGGTCGGCGGCGATCCGGTCGTCGGAGAACGACTCACGACCGGGCCGAGGGTTGCGTCGCCACTCCGAGTGGGACGGAGATTGCGTCGCCACTCCGAGTGGGACGGGGCCGGGTCGGCGCGGGCGGGACACCCGATCTCGACGATCCCCGGACGCCGGGCTTACACCTCGTTCGGGCCGCCCTCGCTCTGGACCTGCCAGCCGCCGGCGATGTCGCAGGCCTCTCGCACCTCGTAGGTGATCTCGGTGTCCGGGCCGAACGTCTCGCCGCCTTCGATTCGCTCGACGCGAAGCGGCACGTCTAACGTGTTGCCACAACAGCCGACGCCGACGAACTCCTCCCAGACGTCGCCCTGCCTGACGCGGTCGGTCTTGGTCTTCCGGAGGAACCCTCGGAAGGAGGGCTTCTCGACCTGAAATCGGCCCCAGTCGCTCAGGTCCTCCGGGTAGGAGACGACCACCCGGTCGGCCGGCGAGAGGTCGCTGTGGCGGTCACGCAGGTCGGCCTCGGAGTCGGTCTCGGTTCCCATGCTCGGGACTACGCGCGCGAACGCTTTGAGCCTTGTTCCCGTGGGATACGTTGCGTGCCGTGAGCGGCGATAAGAACACTTATCCACGGCCGACCCACATTCCTCTCCCATATGGTAGCGTTCGAAGTGCCGGAGGTCGACTACACCCGGTACACGAACCGACAGCTCGCGGCGATCCCTCTCGCCCTGCTCGCCGTCGCGCTGTTGGTGCTCGCCGGGTGGTACGTCACCACCGGTGCGCCCGTACAGCTCGGCACCGAGTTCACCGGCGGTACCGAGCTCAGAGTCCAGACCGCGACGCCGTCCTCCGAACTCCCCGACCAGTTCGACGCCGACGTCGTGTCGGTCAGTCCGGTCCGGTCGGAGGCGAACACGTACATCGTCACGTTCCCGCCGGAGGCCGAGAACATCGCCGAGCAGGCGCGTTCTAACTTAGAGCCCACCCAGGCCTGCGCCCAGAACCCCGACTGCGACCCCGTCAAGTCGGTGCAGGGGACCTCCGCGAGCTTCGGGTCCTCGACCCAACAGCTCGCCCTCTACGGCCTCGGGCTCGCGTTCGCCGGGATGAGCGTGCTCGTGTTCCTGATGTTCCGGACGTTCGTCCCCTCGATCGCCGTCGTGCTCTCGGCGTTCAGCGACATCGTGATCCCGCTCGCGCTGATGAACCTCCTCGGGATCGAGCTCTCGCTGGGCACCGTCGCGGCCCTGCTGATGTTGATCGGGTACTCGGTCGACTCCGACATCCTGCTGAACAACCACATCATCCGCCGGTCGGGCGGCTTCTACGAGAGCACCTACCGGGCGATGCGGACCGGCGTGACGATGACGCTCACCTCGCTGTCGGCGATGGCGGTGATGGCGCTCGTCGCGTACCTGTTCGGCATCGATCTGCTGGCGTCGATCGGGCTCGTGCTCGTGCTCGGGCTCGCGACCGACCTGATGAACACCTACATGTTGAACCTGAGTCTGCTTCGCTGGTGGAAGTTCGAGGGGGTGGCCCGATGAACTGGCGCGACAACTGGCGGGTCATCCTGCTCGCGATCTTCATCGCGGTCAGCGTCTACGCGCTGGTCGCGCCCGGCGTCGGCGGTAGCGACGACGCCGCGACCAACGAGTCGCTGGTCGCGGAGGCCGGCGGCCCGACGAACCTCGCGTTCGGGCTCGAACTGTCGGGCGGGACCCGGATTCGGGCGCCCGTCGACGGCCAGACCGCCTACGAAGTCGACGTGCCCCGCGAGACCTCGCCCGGACAGATCGAGCGACGGGTGGCCGCGAACATCTCGGCCGCCGACGCCTCGGACGTGACCGTCCGGCTCGCCCAGTCGGCCAACGAGACGACGACGGTCGAACTCCTCGTGGGCAACGTCTCAACCGAGCGGTTCGGCTCGGCGCTCGATGCGGCGGGCTACGAGTACGACCGGATCCAGGCCGGCGTCACCGACGCGACCCGTAACACCATCGTCCGGATCCTCCGCGACAAGATCTCCCAAGCCGGGCTCGCCGGCGGCCGGGTCCAGGAGGTCCAGACCGCCGACGGCGAGAACTTCGTGGTCATCGAGATGCCAAACGCCAACCAGAGTCAGGTCGAGGACCTCGTCACCGAACGCGGGAAGGTCCAGGTCGTCGCCGGCTTCCCGGTTCAGGGCGACAACGGAACCGAGTACCGCCGAGTACCCCTGCTCACGCAGGGTGACTTCAGCCGGATCAGTTCGGCCCAGGACTCGGCTCGCCGGGGACCCCACGTCCCGCTCACGCTGGAAGAAGACGCCGCCCGGAACTACTCGAACGCGATGAACGAGTTCGGGTTCACCGGCGAGGGCGTCGAGTCCTGTCGGTACCGCGACGACCCCGAGAACCCCGGCTACTGCCTGTACACCGTGGTCGACAACGAGACCGTCTACGCCGCGAGCATGGGCTCGGGTCTCGCCAGAACGATGCAGAGCGGCGAGTTCGTCCAGGACCCCGGATTCATCATGCAGACGACGAACATGTCCGAGGCCCGCGAGCTCCAGATCCACCTGAACGCGGGGTCGCTCCCGGCGGCGCTGAACCTCGACGACGGCACCTCGTACTTCCTCGCGCCCAGCCTCGCCGAGGAGTTCAAGCTCTACTCGCTGATCACCGGGCTGGTCGCGGTGCTCGCGGTCGCCCTCACCGTCTTCTTCCGGTACGGCGATCCGAAGGTCGCCGCGCCGATGCTGGTGACCGCGCTCTCGGAGGTCGTCATCCTGCTCGGGTTCGCGGCGGCGGTCCAGTTGCCGCTGGACCTGAGTCACATCGCGGGTTTCATCGCGGTCATCGGGACCGGGGTCGACGACCTCATCATCATCGCCGACGAGGTGATGGCCGAGGGCGACGTCAACTCCAACCGCGTCTTCCAGAGCCGGTTCCGGAAGGCGTTCTGGGTCATCGGTGCCGCGGCGGCGACCACCATCATCGCGATGAGCCCGCTCGCCGTGCTGTCGCTCGGCGACCTCCAGGGCTTCGCCATCGTGACCATCCTCGGCGTCCTCGTCGGGGTGTTGATCACGCGGCCGGCGTACGGCGACATCCTCCGGCGACTGATGACCGACACGTAAGAACGCCACCGCGCCTCCCGCCTCGTTATCAGCGCTGGTAATTGGTGTCAACTTATTTAATTCGCGTTTCGAACCAAAGGGTATGGACGCCATCTCGTCTCGGTTTTTCTCTTCGAATCGAACGCCCGCGATGATATCGGGTTCCGGGGTACTGTTCGTTCTCATCTTCGCTGCGGAGTGGGTGGTGTTCAAGGGAGTGAACGTGAACGCGTACCTCTCGACGGGGTTTCTCGTCAGCCTCTCGATCACCCTCTTGGCCAGTGCGGTGATTCTGTACGGCGGGTACTGGCTCCACCGGAGTGAACTCACTCCCGACCGGTATCCGCGCATCGAAACGTGGTTCTTCGGCGGGATGGGATTCTACCTCGGCATAAACGCCCCGATAATGGCGGTCTGGTCGCCGGACTCCGCCCTGGTCCTGGCCGGGTGGGTGCGCTTTACGGTGACCGTCGGCGGCATCGGAGGCCTCCTCGTGGGCGTCGTGGAGGCCCGCTCCATCCAGCGCGAGCGCGCCGCCGAGCGTGCCACCGTCCGCGCCGAGCAGGCCGAGATGCACCACCAGCACCTCGATTACCTCAACAGCCTCCTCCGACACGAGGTGCTCAACACCGCCAACGTCATCACGGGCTACGCCTCGATGGTCCTCGACGACGCCGACCTCGACGACGACGCCCGCGAACGCCTCGAAACGATTCACCGGCAGGGCCGGGACATGACGGGCGTCATCCGGGACGTGAAGGTGCTGATAGCCGCGACTCGGGGCACCGTCGAGTTGCGAGACGAGAACCTCTCGGCGATAGTTCTCGCCGAGGTGGCGGACCTCCGAGCCACCGCCGAGTCGGTCGAAATCGAAGCGTCGGTCCCGGCCGACGTTCGCGTCGAGGCCGACGACCTCCTGCCCCGGGTGTTCTCGAACCTGCTCACGAACGCGGTCGAGCACAACGACAGCGAGACGCCGCGGGTCGAGGTTATCGTCGAGGAGTCGGCGGAGACGGTGACGGTCCGGGTCGCCGACAACGGCCCCGGAATCCCCGCCGACGAGCGCGACGCGCTGTTCGAGCGAAGCGACAACACCGGCGGCACCCACGGCCTCGGGCTCTACCTCGTTCGGACGCTGGTCGAGCGCTACGGCGGGACGGTCGAACTGGTCGAGACCGGCCCCGACGGGACCGCGTTCGCGGTCGAACTCCCCCTCTCGGACGACCGGGCCGAATCGACCGGCGGGGATCGGTTCGTCTCGGGCGACCGCGACCGGGTCTCTCCCGACCCCGCTTAGAACTCCGCCAGCCCCGACTGCTCGTGGGCCGCCAGCACGTCCTCGCAGGTCGACCAGCTCCGGCGCGCACATTCGGGCAGTTCGGCGTGCTCTGCGACGTAGCTCGCGAGGAACTCGCGGGTCGTCGGGTCGCTCGGGTAGCCCGATCCGACCTCGCCGTACTCGGCGGCGAGCTCCGCGACGTGGGCATCGCGGGCCACCTTGGCGAGGACGCTCGCCGCGCCGACGACCGCGTGACGCTCGTCGGCGCCGTGTTCCGCGGTCAGATCGACGTCGGCGTCGACCCGGTCGGCGACCCGTCGGGCGAACCGTCGCTCGCTGGTGTCGCCCGCGTCGACGACCCCCGACGCGCCGTCGGCGGCGACCGCCGAGAGCGCCTCTGCCTGGGCCGCGACGGTCAGGGTGTTCATGTCGGTCTCGGGGTCGTCGATCCGGTCGGTCGGGACCTCCGCGACGCCGACGGCGACCCGGTCGTCGGCCCGGAGACCCGCCGCGAGCGCCTCGCGGCGGTCGGGCGCGATGCGCTTCGAGTCGTCCACGTCAGCGGGCAGGACCGCGGGGTCGGCGACCGCGACCGCGGCCGCGAACATCGACCCCAACACCGGACCCTTGCCCGCCTCGTCTACGCCGAACACGCTCGCCGAGTTGGACGACACCCGGCAAAATCGTTTCCGTTCGCCGGCGTCTCACCCCGAGCGCCCGCCCCGTTCGACGTAGTAGTACAGCCCGAGGGTGATCAGCGGCGTGACGACCAGCCAGAGCAGGTATTCGAGCCACAGTTCGCCGAACGCGGTCACGTCGATCCGGACGGTCCCGCCGTTGTGAAACGCGAGCCACCACGCGAGGTAGGCGAAGACGCTCAGCCCGAACATCGAGAAGATGCCCAGAATCTCGACCACGTCCTTGAGGCGGGCGGTGTCGGTCATGGCGCGTATCGCGCGATCGGCGTCGCGGCGGGGGACTCCGCTGGCGCCGTCGTCGCGTGACCGACGACGGCTCGCACGAACTTGGTTGTTGAGCGCCTATGGACGTTACGCTCACACGATCACGCGTTAGCGCCGACCTGAGTCCCGGCGTGAGAGCTCCGGGACGATAGCCGGCGCTATCGGTCGCGGAACGCGACGACCGCGCCGGCCGCGAGCGCCGCGAGGACCGCGACGAGCAGGAACACGGCCGAGAGGGCCGGACCGTCCGAGCGGTCGGCGCCCCCGTCGCCGTCGTCGGCCGATCCCGGATCGGTCTGAGCCGACGTTCGGTCGACCGTCGTCTCAGTCGCCGTCGACGCGGTGTCGGCCGACCCGTCGGCGACGGTCGTCGTGGTCGCGAGCGACGTCGAGTCGGCCCCGTCGCCGTCGCTGGTAGCGGCGTCGGTGTCGTCGTCGCTGTCGGGGTCGCCACTGCTCTCACCGTCGGCGCCGACGACGTCGGCGTCGCCGTCGCCGTTCGCGTCCTCACTGTTTTCTTGTGCACCGTCGCCTTCGGCGTCGTTCGCTCGAACGTCGAGCGTCGCGCCGGTCTCGTCGGTCACCGTGTACGCGGTGCCGTCCTCGTCGCCGAGTTCGGACACCGAGAGGGCCAGATCGGTCGCACCCGCCGCCTCGCCTTCGACCGTGACGGTCGCGACGACCACCGATCCGGCGTCGCTGGTGTTCATCAGCGCGGCCTCGATGTCGGCCGACGAGCCGTCCTCGGCGACTTCGACCGACTCGACGGGATCGCCGGCGAGTTCGACGCCCGTGATCGCCGCGACGTCGGGGTCCGCCACCGAGACGGTCGCGGTGTAGGCGCCGACGCCGCCGTCTGCGCTGTCGACGACCACGTCGAACGTCGCGGTCTGGCCGACCGCGGTCCGCTCGGCGGCCGACGAGAGGCCGACCGCCGCCCCGCCCGCGGCGCCGACCGCCGGCACCGCCAGCACGAGCGCCACGAGCCCCGCGACCGCGATCGTCGCGGGTCGCGTCTCGATCGTTCTCGTCATGAGGGTCAGGCCCCCAGCTCCTGGCTGTAGAGCGCCTGCACGTCGAGGATGCTGAACGACCCGTCGCCGTTGAAGTCGAACGCGCCGGGGTTGTTCGCGACCGTCGGGTCGTTTCGGGCGCTCCAGAGCGCTTGCACGTCGGTGATGTCGACGGCGCCGTCGCCGTTGACGTCCTCGTAGACGCCGTCGCCGTCGGGGTCGGCGGCCGGATTCGCCGCGTCGCCGACCACCAGCTCCGAGACGTCGAGCGTCGCGCCGACGGTCTCGGTCACCACGTAGGCGGTCCCGCCCTCGGTCCCGAGCGCCGAGACGGTGAGATCGAGGTCGGTCGCGCCCTCCGCGGCCGTCTCGACGGTGACAGTCGCGAGGGTCACCGACCCGGTGTCGCCGGTGTCCATGAGTACTGACTCGACGCTCACCGACGAGCCGTCCTCGGCGATCTCGACGTCGCTGAGACCCTCCGTGCCGTTCTCCGCGAGCGACGCGTCGGTGATGGCGGCGACCTCGGTGTCGGCGACCGACACGGTGAAGTCGGTGACTCCGATGCCGCCGTCTGCGGCGTCGACGACCACGTCAAATGTCGCCATCTGATCGACGCCTGCGAACTCGCTCGACGGCGAGAGACGGGCGGCCGTCGACGGTCCGGCGGGCTGTTGGCCGTCGTCCTCGGCGACGGTGACGGTCGTCTCGGCCGCGTCGGTCACCTGCGTGTCCTCGGCGTCGAGCGCCGACGCCTCAGCCGTGAGGGTGTACTCGCCCGCGGGCACGTTCGAGGGGACCGCCACCACGTACTCGACGGTGTAGACGGCATCGACGTCGCCGGCGAGCCAGACCCACTCGCCGGTGGCCGGCTTGTAGCTCGCGGGGCCGTCGGCGGTCTGGCTCTGAACGCTCCAGCCGTCGGGCAGGTCCACCGCGAGCGCGGGCGCGTCGAGTCCGGTCGCGTCGACCTGCGCGGTCATCGTCACCGTTCCGCCGGGCGCGACCTGACCGCTCGCTGACTGGCTCACCGACACGGTCGTCGGGTCGGGATCGGGCTCCGGCTCGGGATCGGTCGTGGAGTCGTCCTGGACCGTCACCGTGGAGCCGTCGGTGGCCTCGACGAACGCGTCGGTCTCGGGGTCGATAGCCGAGCCGTCGGCACTCACGGTGTACTCGCCGGCCGCGGCGTCGTCGGGGACGGCGACGGTGTAGGTCACGGTGTACTCGCCGCCCGAGAGCCCGACCCACTCGTCGGTGGCGGACTTGTACGTGAACGGCCCGTCGGTCGACTGGCTCTGGACGCTCCAGCCGTCGGGCAGGCTCACCGCGAGCCCGGGCGCGTTGTAGCCCGTCGCGTTGATCGTCGTTTCAAGGGTGACCGTCTCACCGGGGGCGACAGTCGTGGTCTCGGGCGTCTGTGCGAGTCCGATTGCGCCGGCGGGTTGGGGGATCGCGGCCGCGGGGCCGATCGCGGCGACCGCCACCAGCGCGGCGACGGCGAGCGCGAGCGCTCGCCCGAACGTGGCGCCGACCTCGCGGGTCACGGGGACTCACCCCCGTTTGCGACCGTCGCGTTCTCGACCCACAGGTCGATGAGCGTCTGTATCGTCTGGGTGTCTATGGTCTCGCCGTCGGTGTCCGGAACCGGCTCGTCGTTCACCCACCAGCTGATCGCCTGCTGGATCTCGCCGGTGTCGACCGTGCCGTCCTGACCCGCGACCGCCTCCGGAATCGACTGGGGCTGTTGTTGGTCCTCGATCACCTCGACGGGCTTCGTCACCGCGTCGGTCGCGCCGTCGCCGTCGGCGACCGTCAGGGTCACGTCGTAGGTACCGGCCTGATCGAACGCGTGCGAGACCGTCTGGCCCGACTTCTGGATTGGGGCGGTCTCGGCCCCGTCGGTCGCGGCGACCGACACGTCGTCGACGTGCCAGTAGTCGCCGGACGTGACCGACGCGCCCTCTTGCCGGAATCGGAGTTGGAAGCCGTCGTGGAGCGCGGCGTCGGCCTCGACGGTGAAGTTCGTCGTGAACTCGGCGCCGGACTCGACGGTGTCCTCGACGCGGTCGAGTTCGACCCAGTCGCCGTTCTGGTCGAGGTACTCGACGATCAGGTCCTCGCCGGTGTTCGGGTCGGGGTTCTCGCTGAACGCGTCAGAGCCCTTCTGGATCCAGTAGCTCACCGTCAGCGAGTCGGCCTCGCTCGCGTCGAGCGCGGGCGAGACGAGCGCGCCCTCACCGCCGTAGTGGGAGGCCGACTGGCTCCCGGAGTTCGCGGTTGCGTCGTCGACGCCCGCGGTGGCACCGCTCTCGATTGCGTCGTGGGTCCACCCGTCGGTCGCGAGCGACCCGCTCTCGAAGTCCGAGTCGAGTAGCGTCGACTCCTCGGGACCTGCGGTGGCACCCTCGATCGTCCACTCGTAGCTCAGGTCGTCGTCGGGGTCGCTCGACCCCGAGGCGTCGAAGCTGACCGATTCGCCCGGGACGGGCGAACTCGGGTCGACTGCGAAGTCGGCGGTCGGCGGCTGGTTGTCGGCGCTCGCGGTCACGGTCACGGCCACCGAATCGGTGTCGGTCGCCTGCCCGTCGCCGACTTCGACCTCGAAGGTCAGCGTCGCGTCGCCGTCGAGGCCCGACGCGGTGAAAGACGGCGTGGGGGTGTCGGCCCCGATCAGCGAGACGCTGGGACCGCCCGTCTGGGTCCACGCGTAGGTCAGGTCGTCGCCGTCGGGGTCGCTCGATCCCGAGGCGTCGAGCGCGACTGTCTCACCCGCCGGGACCGTCTGGTCGTCGCCCGCGTCGGCGGTCGGCGGCTCGTTCGCGGGCGCGGTCGGCTCGACGGTGACCGTCACCGCGTCGGCGACCGCGGTCTCGCCGTCCGAGACTGTCAGCTCGAAGACGACGTCGGTCGGGCTCTCGACGTCCGGCGCGGTGAACGACGGCGCCGGGACGTCGGCGTCGCTCAGCGAGACGTCGGGACCGCCGGTCTGAGTCCACGCGTACGACAGGGTCGCGTCGTCGACGTCGGTTCCCGACCCGGATAGCTGGACCGTGCTCCCTTCCGCGACGGTCTGGTCGTCGCCCGCGTCGGCGGTCGGCGGATCGTCGACCGGTTCGACCGTCACGGTCACCGCGTCGGTGGTCGTCGTCTGACCGTCCGAGACCGCGACCTCGAAGGCGTACGTCTGGGTCTGCTGGGGCTCGTCGGGCGCGTCGAACGACGGCGTGGGGGTGTCGGCCCCGGTCAGCGAGACGCTGGGACCGCCGGTCTGGGTCCACGCGTAGGTCAGGTCGTCGCCGTCGGGATCGCTCGATCCCGAGGCGTCGAGGCTGATCGTCGCGCCCTCCTCGACGGTCTGGTCGCTCCCCGCGTCCGCGTTCGGCGCCTCGTTTTGCTGGACCGTGATCGTCGTCTCGGTCGTTTCGGTCACGCGCTCGCCGGTGTCCGGGACGATCCCCGAACCCTCTGTCGAGAGGGCGTAATCGCCCTCCGAAGCGTCGGCGGGGACCGCCACGGTGTAGGTCACCGTGTGGTCGCCTGAGAGCCAGACCCACTGGCTCTCGGCGGGTTTGAAGTTTCCGCCGTCGGCCGACTGGCTGGTGACTGTCCAGCCGTCGGGCGCGCCGACGTCGATGGCCGGGCCGTTGAGGCCCGGTGCAGTCACCGTCGCCTCGACGGTGACGACGTCGCCGGGCGCGACCGTCGCGTCGCCCTCGACCGATTGAGCTATCGATACGCCTGCCTGCTGGGCGCCGCCGATCCCCACCGGCGCGAACGCCGAGAGCAGGACCAGCAACGCGAGGCTCGCGGCGGTGAACCGCGTTGACCTCTGGGTGTTTTTCGTGTTCATTGTCGACCACCCTCCGCGGTGGTGTGAGGTGTGATCGCGACGCGCGGTGTCGCGATCGAGTGGTTCGCCGCCGTCCCGACGAGCGCGGTCGGCGTCGGCGGGGCGCTGGCGTCGGCGATCGTCGGGCGTGCGCTCGGCTCGGGACCGCTCGCATCGGGCTCGGGCGACCGTCGGCCGGCGTTCGGCCGAGGCCGGGAGTCGATCGTCGCTCGCATCGTCAGCTCCCCCCGTCGGTGCCGTCCTCGACCGTCAGAATCTCGATGGCTCTGACCTCCGGGTTCTCGGCGGCGCCCTGCTCGAAGTCGACCGCGATGGTGCCGTCCCCGTCGTCGGTGACGGTGACGCTCTTGGTCGTGGCGGTCGCGTGTCCGACGTCGGCCACCGGGTCGTACTGCGTCAGGACCTGCGACCCCTCGATGGAGACGTTGAACTGCCGGTCGCCCTGCGCGCTCGCGCCCGGGTAGGAGTTGGCGAGGGAGAGTCGAACCTCGACGTCCTGACCGGGGTCGACCGGGAACTCCCAGGACATGTCCCCGTAGCGCTCGCAGTTCCACACGCCGTCGGGCGTGGACTCGGGGACGGTGTCGTCGGGCGTGAGGGCGTCGCCGCCACAGTAGGTCCCGCCGTCCTCCTCTGCGACCGAGGCGAGGTACTGCGAACTCGCGTTCGCGACGCCGGTCCAGTTCGGGCCGTCGTCGGTCGCAGAAATAGTCGCGCTCTCGCCCGCGTTCACGCGGTGGAGCGCCTGCGGCCCCGCGGTGTCGGGGTCGTCGGCGCCCGCGTTCTGGTCGTACTTCAGCACGGCCACGTTCGAGGGCTGGCCGGTGTCGCCGCCGTCCTCCACCGCGGCGAGGAGGTAGTTGAACCCGCCTTCGACGCCGCTACTCGACGTGTTGGTCAGCGACACCTCGACCGCGGCCTGCCCGTCGGCGTCGAGTTCGACGGTCTGGTACGCGACGCTCTCGGCGGTGTTGGCCTCGTAGGCCTCCAGATCGTAGCCGTCGGCCTGATTGGCGAGTTCGAGCTGTCCCTCGATTCGGAGCAGTTCGACGGTCCCGCCGGCCGGCCCGGAGACAGTCACGGTCTGGGTCGGCTCCGAGACGGTCGCCGCGCTGTGATAGTCGTCGAGCGCGCTCGAATCGAGCGAGACGGCCTCGACGCCGATCGTCGGCGCGCCGGCGGCGTCGGCCTTCGAGGTGGCCTGCGAGCCGCCCGCGCTCGCGTCGCCGAACAGATGGGTCGTCTGGGTCGCCCCGTCGGCGTACTCGACGGTCACCGTCGCGCCCGACAGCTCCAGCCCCGAGACCGAACCCGCCGCGCCGGTCCCGTCGGCGTTCTTGATGCTGGTCGGGTCGACGTCGGCCGAGAAGGCGAACGTTTCGCCGCCCTCGAAGTCGTCGAAGTCGATGGCGAGTTTGTCGTAGCCGTCCTCGCCGTTCTGGCCGTTGTGCGGGGCGGCGAACGACCCCGAGGGGTCGACCGCGCTCGCGCCGCCGTCGGGCGTGAAGCCCTTTGCGCCCGAGTCGCCCGCGGTCCCCTCGGGATCGAACACTACGTCGGGGAACGCCGCGGAGCTCAGGTCGTAGGTGACCGACGCGATCTGCCCGTCGCCGGTGTTGGTGATCTCGAACGAGCCCGCGCCGTACGTGCTCGCGTCGATGGCGCCGCCGGTGTTGACCGCGAAGTCGGCCGAGCTGGCGTCGCCGCCGGCCGCTTGCTCGACGGTCACCTGAAACGTCTCGGTCGCCGTTCCGCCGTTACCGTCGGCGGCGGTGACGTCGACGGTGTACGTGCCGGCGTCGCCCGATTGCGGGGCGACGGTCAGTTCACCGTTCGCGAGCGTGAGGAAGTCCGGGCCGGTCACCGACACCGACACGTCGTCGCCGTCGGCGTCGTCGGCGCTCACCGGAACGGTCGTCGAGTCGCCCACGGTGAGCGTCTGGTCTGCGATCGAGTCGATCGTCGGCGCGGCGTTGGTGGCGGAGCCGTCGTCGACCTCGGCGACCTCGATCGCGCTCACCTTCGCGTTGTCGTAGACGGTGCTGAACTCGACTGACAGTTCGCCGTCCGAGACGGTCGCGGTGAACGTCTCCTCGGTCGCGTTCAGCGGCCCGACCTCCGCGAAGATGTCGTAGTTCGACAGGACCTCCTCGCCCTCGATCGAGGCGTCGAACACGCGGTCGTTCTCGTTCGTGCCGTCGGTCGGCCCGGTCGAGTCGGGCGAGTCGCTCGCCGCGACGCCCTGGAAGATCTCGGCGAACTGCAGGGTGACCTCGTACTCGCCGTCCTCGAGCGGGACGTCGTAGGTGAAGTTTCCGTACCGCTCGGTCTGGTACAGCGGGTCGTCTTGCGTGTCGCCGATCTGCTCGGTCGTATCGTACGCGGTGCCGCCGTCGAAGTTGGTGTCGGCCTGGTACACCGTCCCGTCGGCGGCGGTGTACGCCGAGCCGCCGGCGTTCAGCGCGAACACGGTGTCGCCGCCACCGCCGGCGTCGCCGCCGTCGCCGGCGTTCTGGTCGTACTTCAGCACGACCACGTCGGACGCGAGCCCCATGTCGCCGGCGGCCTCGCCGTGGGCGGCCACGAAGTAGTTGTAGCCCGCGTCGTCGCCGTCCCCGGTCGTGTTCGTCAGCGTCACCGGGATCGTCGCGGTCCCGTCGGACCCGATCGTCGCCGTGTAGTACGCGACGTTCTGGGCGTTGTTCGCCTCGTAGGGTTCGACGTCGTACCCCGGCTCGCCGTCGCCGTCGGCGTCCGGGACGTTACTCAGCGCGAGTTCGGCCTCGACCCGGACCAGCGTGACCGTCTCGCCGGGTTGGCCCGAGACCGCCACGGTCTGGCTCGCCTCCGAGACGGTCGCCGCGCTGTGGTAGTCCTCGAGCGCGGCGTCGTCGAGCGAGACGCCCGCCACGTCGACGGTCGGCGCGGGGGCCTCGGTGGCGTTCACGACGGCGGTCGCGCCGCCGGCGCTCCCGTCGCCCATCAGCTGGGTGGTCTGGGTCGTCCCGTCGGCGTACGTCACCGTCACGGTCGAGCGCGCGAGTTCGAGCCCCGAAACCGGGCCGGCCTCTTGGGAGGCGATCGTCGCGCCTTTGATCGTGGTCGGGTCGTTGTCGGCCCAGAAGGTCGCCTGTTCGCCCGGCTCGAAGTCGTCGAACTCGACGGTCATCACGTCGTAGCCGTCGTCGGCGTTCTGGCCGTTGTGCGGCGCGGCGAACGCCTCGCCCGTGCCGGGTTCGGTGACGATCCCGGTACCGCCGTCGCTGGCGACGTTGAGCCCCTCGCCGGTCGGATCGCCCGCGGTGCCCTGCGGGTCGAACACCATGTCGGGAAGGGACGAACTGCTCAGGTCGAACGACACCGACGTGATGTTCTTCTCGCCGGTGTTGGTGACCTGATAGGTATCGCCGCCGTAGGTGCTGGTCTCGACGCCCGAGTCGGGCGTGATCTCGACCAGCGCGGAGCCGGTCTGCTCGCTTCCGCCGTCGGACCCGTCGCCGACGGTCGCGCCGGTCGACCAGAGGTTGATCAACTGCTGGATCTCCTCAAGCGAGAACGTCTCCCCGCCGGTGTTGGGCACTTCTGCACCGGTCGACCACCAGTTGATGGCGGTCTGGATCTCCGCCAGACTGATCGTCGAGTCGTCGTCCTCGCCGTAGCTCGCGACCGCCTCCGCGAGCGTCTCGGTCTCCGGCTCGGCCACCGCGACGGTCTTGATCGTCGCGTTCGTCGCGCCCTCGTCGTCGGTGACGGTCAGGGTCGCGTCGTACTCGCCCGCCGCGTCGAACGCGTGGGTGACGCTCTGGCCGGTCGCGTCGGTCTCGCCGTCGCCGTCGAAGTCCCACTCGTAGCTCGCGATCGAGCCGTCGGCGTCGCTCGATCCCGACGCGTCGAAGGCCACCTGTTCGGTCGCGGTCGGCTGGCTCGGCGAGTAGGTGAACGCGGCGCCGGGAGCCTCGTTCGGCGGGGTCACGTACTCGACCGAGATATCGGTCCACGTCGCGTCGAACGTCGAACTCGCACCGTTCGACGTCGAGACGACGCCGACCGCGGGCGCGACGCCGTCCGCGGTGTCGAGCCAGTTCGCCGGCATCGCGGCGGTTCCGACCTCGGCGGTCGTCCCGTCGACCTCGTACTCGGCTGTCACAGCGACCTCGTCGATATCGTTGTCCGGCGCCGGGTCGGTCGTCGGGTCGACCGTCAGCCCGAGCGTGACGTCGTTCCCCGTGACCGCGCTCTCGTCGGTCATCTCCCCCTCGAACTCGTCGCCGACTTCCTGCGCGAACTCGACGCCGCCGTCGCCGCCGTTGGCCGCGGCGACGAGCTTGACGTAGTTCGACTGGTCGCCGGTGCCGACGAACACGCCGGCCGACTGGAAGTCCTCGGGATTCTCCGGGAAGGAGGCGACCGTCGTCTCGACGACGAACGGTTCCGCGGGCGGGTCGACGCCGAACTGGAACCCGTACTGCTGGGTGTTCGTGTCCGCGTAGGCGTCGCCCGCGGGCACGCCCTCGACCGTCAGGACCTCGGCTGCGCCGCCGACCGTCATCTGGGTCGGGTCGTAGCGCTCCCGGTAGTCGCTCCCGTTGGTCATCAGCCCCGTCCAGCCCTGCCCGTTCTCGCCGAACAGGCTGAGCTCCGAGAGGTCGTGCTGGACCGGCGGGGTCGTCTCGAGGCCGTTTGCCGGGTCGAGCGCGAACGGGTCCTCGGTGTCGTCGAGCCCGTCGCCGTCGTCGTCGGGGTCGTTGAGGTTCGAGGTCCCGTCGCCGTCGAAGTCTGCGGGCGTCGAGGCCGCCGAGCACGGGTCCGAGCCCGCGTCGATCTCGTCTGCGTTGTCGTAGCCGTCGCCGTCCTCGTCGAGTGTCGCGTCGTCGGCGCCGGTACACTGCTCGCCGTCGCCGCCACCGGTGTCGCCGTAGTCGACCGGCTCGAAGACGGTGACGTCGTTGCCGCCGTGGTTCGCGGTCCAGACGGTGCCCGGGAACGGGCCGTCGTCGCCGACCGCGTCGATCCCGAGCGGGCCGCCGGTGTTGAAGATGGTCTCGACGTTCACGACCGTCTCGCCGTCGGCGCTCAGTTCGACGCGCTCGACGTCGCCGCTGAGCTCGACTTGGAGGAGGTCGCCCGCCATCGCGCCGCCGAAGTTCGAGGCTGTGTACTCGTCGAGACCGCCCGTCGGGCCGAAGAGGACGTGCTGGCCGTCTTCGAACTCCATCGTGTTGGCGGTGCCCGCGGGAGCGCCCGGGTCGGGCGAGCCGCCGGTCGGCGGAATGTAGTCGGCCTCCACCGGGTTCACCTGACTCGGCGCCACGGGGGAGTTCGACTCGGTGATGTCGAACACCATCTCCCCGTCGGCGTCGTAGATGTCCGCGCCGGTCGGGTTCGCCCGGATCGGCGCGGCGTGTCCGCCGTAGTCGCCCTCGTCGACCTTCGCGAGCTGGTCGCTGGTCGAGAAGCTACCGGCCTCGTTGGGGTGGTTGGTCACCGACGCGGCGTCGGCCGTGACGGCGCCGTCCGCGTCGGCCGGCTGACCGCCCCAGCCGCCGTTTGGCCCGTGATCCGCGGCGTACACCTGTCCGGTCTGGGTCACGACCAGATCGTAGGGGTTCCGGTAGCCCGGCGAGTAGATCTGAACCGGACTGCCCTCGACGAGTTTCGCCTGATTGATCCCGTCGTTGCCGCCGAACGGCAGGTCGTCGCCGTCGGTGGCGTCGTCGTTCTGAATCGTCGGAACGGCGTAGTAGAACTCCAGATCGGGGTACGACTGGCTGGCGCCCTGTGGGTCGTAGCTCTGGAGGTTCTTGGCCTGATACTCGGCCTCGATCTGGGCGAGGTCGATCTCGAGGATCGCGGCCGAGAGCGCGTACTCGGGCGTGTGGCCGAAGTTGTCGCCGGGCGCGCCCTTGTTGGTGTGGCCGCCCTGGGCGACGTACAGCGTCTCGCCGTCCGCCGAGAGGTCCAGACCGTTGGTGGCGTGGTTCTCCTCGGAGCGAGGCAGGCCCATCACCAGCACGTCGTGGTCGATCTCGCCGGTCTGGAGCACGCCGTCGCTCCCCGGCGTGAGCGTCAGCCGGGAGATCGCCCCGGAGTTGGTGTCGGTGTCGTCGTCGTCTTGCCCGACGTCGATCGAGGGGTCCGACGAGGAGACGTAGACGACCGGCTGGTCGGCGGTTCCGGCGGCCGTCAGCCCCGTGATCTGGCGGTCGGTCTCGCCGGGGGTGTAGTCGCCGGCGTCGTCGTGGTTCGGAATCGCCTCGATCGCGCCGATCTCGACCTCGTTTTCGACCGCGTAGCTGTTCTCGCCGGTCCGGGTGACGTTCAGCGCGTAGACCGTCCCGCCCTGCGTGGAGACGTACGCCCGACCGTCGGGACCGAAGTCGACGGCCGTCGGACTACCCGCGCTGAACCCCTGCAAGGTGCTCTTCGAGAACGCGGGGTTCGCCGAGCTCGCACCCTCGCCGGCGAGGTCGATCGCCAGCGGGGAGTCGTCGCCGGTGTGGGCGACTTCGAGCGTGGCCTGCTTCGCCTGCGCGTCCGCGGGCGAGAACGTCACCGGCAGGTCGGCAGACTCGCCGGGGGCGAGCGTCGTCTGGGACGCCGACCCGACCGAGAACGCGTCGGCGTCCGCGCCGGTGACCGAGACGCCCGAAACGTCGATCGCCGGGTCGCCGTCGTCGCCGAGGTTCGTGACCGTGACCGTCTCGGTCGCCGACTCGCCCGTGAGGACGGTTCCGAAGTCGACGTTCGAGGGCCCGCCGAGCGCGTTCGGCTCCGGTTCGGATTCGACGATCTCGATGGCCGAGACCTTCGCGTTGTCTTCGATCGTCGTGAAGTTGACGTCGATGGAGCCGTCCGAGGGGGTGACCGTGAACGACTTCATCACGCCGGTCTCCGCGCCGACCTCCTCGAAGATGTCGTAGGCGCTCAGTGCCGTCTCGTCTTCGATGGCGACGTCGAAGACGCGCGCGCCCGCTCCGTTATCGTTGGACACGCCGTGGTAGACCTCGGCGAAGTACAGGCGGACCTCGTACTGCTGGTCGCTCTGGACGTTCTCCGAGAAGGTCCACTGCTGGTCGCCGTACACTTCGGTGCCGAATATCTCCGTGGGCGTCCCCGCCGGGACCGAGCCGTCGAGAGAGACGGTCCCCGAGTAGTCCCCGTACGCGGATCCGCCGGTCACGTACTGGTCGCCGGTCCCCGACCAGTCGGGACCGCTCGGCGATTCCACCGCGTCGCCGCCCGCGTTCACGCGATACAACACGTCGCTGGCCTCCTGTGCTTGCGCGGTCCCGATGACCGACAGCGCGCCGCCCCCGGCCGCCGACGTCACCAGCAACACCGAGAAGACGACTGCAAGCAACCGAGCCGCGTTTCGCGTACTGTTCATCCGACGCCTCCCGCTCGTGGTGTGTGTGGACTCATGTGTCTGTGCGGGCGCCGACCGGCCGCCGGTTTCGCGTCCCCGCGCCGCCACGCGTACGAGGCGGCTAACTGACGACAAAACGAGAGCTAACGTCGCTCCGACCGAGCTTAACTTCCGTTTCTCGGGGCCTAACGGCCGATACGGTGCCATCGTCCACCGAGCCGACACGTACCGACTTTGTTATGAGTCGGCTGTGTGATATCTGGACGACAGAGAGCGCCACACAAGGAGCTCCTACGTCGTTTCAGGCGGGGACTGACAGCGACCGAACGACCGACGGAATCGGGGTCGAGCAGACGAAACGTCTCGAACCGAGAGCGGTCGGGGATCGTCCGTGCGTCGACGGGTACCGGCCGCTACACGCCCACAGAGACAGAGAAAAGGCAGTTAGGCTCCGCGTACCGGGGTCGCGGTCGGGTCGGAACCGATCGCGTTCGTCGTCAGTCGCCACGCCGAGAGTCGCTGTCGCCGGCGTCAGATCGCCTCTCGGAGGTACTCGGGGTCGGCGAAGGGCTCGTCCTCTCCCTCGACAGCCAGCACGTCGAGCGCGGTGACCTCCGCCCCGACCCCGAGCAGGCCCGCGAGGCTCGGGGTGGTCCGGCCCTCGTCGCCGCTCACGAGCTCTTTGACGTAGAGGCCGCCCTCGCCGTGGATCCGTAGTTCGGCGCGGCGCGGCCCTTCGAGGTCGCCGGAGATGTCGTAGACGGTCCGGGTCCGGGTCTTGCTCGCGCGCCGGTGGTCGACGCGGTTAGGCGTGTCCTGCTCGACCGTCGTCCCGTCGAGCTCCGCGAGCGCCTCCTCGAGGGCCGGCTCGGTCACGTCGTCGTCGAACGCGACGTCCATCCGGTAGGTCTTCGAGGCGTCGAGTTCCTTGACGCGCTCGACCATCTCGTGGGTCGCCAGCGCGAGGTCGGTGACCTCGGCCTTCCCGTCGGCGAACTCGTTGATCTCGGCTTCGAGCGCGTCGGTGTCGACGCTCCGGACTCGGGGCTGTTTGACCTCGATCACGAACGGCCGGCCGGTGTCGAGCATCAGCGCGTCGACGTCCTCGCGGCCCGCGCCGTGGAAAAGCGCCTCCTCGCCGTCCATCGCCTCACGGACCGGCGGCGTGGTGAGCTCCTCGACGCTCTCGTCGTAGAGGTACCCCGACCCGCCACAGTACTCGCAGGGTTCCTCGCCGCCGTCGCTCGCGAGCTGTTTGCCCGAGCCCCCACACTCCCGGCAGGGCCACTCCGTCTGGGGGATGTCGCGTTCGAGCTTCCGGTACCGGCCGTAGACGAACGCCGAGTTCACCTGCACCTCGACGGCGTGCTCGGAGATCTCCTCGCGCTCGGGGTCGACGTTCAGGAGCGCCAGCACGTCGGGACGCTCGAAGTCGACCTCGGTGTCGGTGAGCCGGCCGACGCGCTTGCCGACCTCGCGGTTGAACTCCGATTTGAACAGCTCGCCGGCGTCCTCGGGGAGGCCCGCAGACTCCCGGAGCAGGACCTCGTTTTCCTCGACCAGCGGGGGCGTCCGGGTGCCGACCTGGTAGGTGTCGAACGACCAGCCCTCCAGCGCGTCGGCGACCGTCTGGGCCCACGCGTCGAACCGCCGGCTCTCGCCCTCACAGACCCAACACTCCGCGCCCGGCTCCTCGTAGGGGTCGTCGTCCTCCAGCGCGACCGCGACCCGGAGGGCCGAGCCGCGCTCGCGGTTCGTCAGTCCGAAGCTCCGGTCGGCGAAACACCGACCGAGGCAGGCCTCACACACCGGGCCGTTCTCGATGACCCGGCGGGCGTCGGCGAGGATGGTCATATCTGATCCGTGGGGTTCGGGCGGTAAACGGGTTTCTCATTCGGACGGGTCGGCGCCGGACGCCCGGTAGCCCGCCGCGCCGTGCCAGACCACCGACCAGTCGGCCGGGCTCGGGAGGCCGCTCGCGCCCGCCGCGACGAGGAGGGCGGTTCCCACGCGGTCGCCGGTCGCGGTCGGGTCGGGGAGGACGCCCGCGGCGGCCAGCACGAGCGGGAGCGCCAGCACGACCGGGAGCGCGGCGGCGACCCGGACCGCCCACTCCGGGGCGTCGGGCGGCAGATCGGTGACCTCGACTCGGACGAGTCCCCCGGAGAGAGCGTCGGGGAGCGCGGCGAGCGCGGGAGTCTCGGTGCTGGCTTCGCCCGGCAGGAGCGTGACGGTGTAGTCCGCGCCGAGGAGCCGAAGCGGGACGACGTGGAGGAGCTCGTGGGCACAGACCCCGACCGCGAGCGCGCCGAGGCCGACGACGGCGGCCACGAGCCAGTCGAGCGGGAGGGACATCGACGGTGCCGGCGGTGCTCAGTCGGGGTACTCAACTGTTGTGGATTTCGGCGGGCGGCCCGCGTCGGGTCGGCGGGCCCCCACGATTTAGTGGCCGGACTGCGTCGGTCCTGTCATGTCCTACCGCGCAAACTACGCGCCGGTGGCCGTCAGCGCGCACCTCGGCCCGAACCGGGAAGCCATCGACGTGCCGTGGGCCGACTACGTGGGCGACGCCACGCCCGAGTACGAGTTCGAGGTTCCGACCGCGGACTCGACCGACGCCTACCTCGGTCTGCGGGCGTTCCGCGTCGGGGCCTACGGCCACGAGATCGAGGTGAACGGCGAGCCCCTGAGCGGCTTCGACCTGCCGCCGGCCGACGGCTGGCAGTACTGGGAGGACCTGCTCACCGACGCCGAACTCCGGGAGGGGACCAACGCGATACGGGTGGTCCGCGACGAGACGACCGACGACAGCTTCGCGGTGAACACCGTCACGGTCCACTGGCGCGAACCCGTCGAGTGAGTCCCTCGCCGGGACTCGGCCTTGCCCCCACTCGAACCTTTAGGTGGCTCGCCCGCGTCGGGCCGGTATGGAAGTCGTACCCACAGACGAGGAGGAATCGACCGAGGCCGTCGAGGGCGTCCACCTCTCGATCCTCGCGGGCGGCGACGAGATGAACGTCCAGCACTTCCGTATCGAGCCCGGCGCGACGGTCCCCGAGCACGACCACCCCCACGAGCAGACCGGCTACCTCACCGGCGGGACGCTCACGTTCGTCGTCGACGGCGAGGAGATCGAAGTCACCGACGGCGACTCCTATGCGATCCCGGGCGAGGAGCCCCACGCCGCCGAGAACCGCGGCGACGAGCCGGTGACCGGCGTCGACGTGTTCAGTCCGCCCCGCGAGAACCCCGACTGGCAGGAGTAGCTCTCGGGCGCGAACCCCAAAAAACGGAGACTGTGGACGGTCGGGAACCGTTCGTG
Organism: Halorussus marinus; assembly: GCF_004765795.1. Taxonomy (GTDB): domain Archaea; phylum Halobacteriota; class Halobacteria; order Halobacteriales; family Haladaptataceae; genus Halorussus; species Halorussus marinus. The sequence goes on along the minus strand of NZ_SBIV01000004.1, from coordinate 207,985 downwards.
GCGTCGTCGACCGACCGCTCGGAAAACGGTCTACGACAACTTCTCGATGTTCTCACAGATCGCGTCGGCGTACTCGCTGGTGCCGACCTTCTCGGCGTCCTCGCGCTGGCGAGCGAGGTCGTAGGTGACCGTCCCCGACGAGATGGTCTCCTCGACGGCGTCACGGATGAGTTCGCCCGTGTCGTCCCAGCCGAGGTACTCGAACATGAGCCGCCCCGAGAGGATGAGCGCGGTCGGGTTCGCCATGTCCTGGCCGGCGCGCTTGGGCGCCGAGCCGTGGACGGGTTCGGCGAGACACCGGTTGTCGCCGAAGTTCGCGCCGGGCGCGATGCCGAGCCCGCCGATCTGGGCGCCGGCGGCGTCCGAGAGGTAGTCGCCGTTGAGGTTCGGCATGGCGAGCACGTCGAACTCGTCGGTCCGGAGTTGCATCCACTGGAGCATCGCGTCGGCGAGTCGCTCTTCGACCATCACGGCGTCCTCGGGGATGTCGACCTCGTCTTGCTCCTCCCAGAGGGAGTCGGGCGCGGCGAAGACCTCCTCGTCGGGGTACTCCTCCTCGGCGACCTCCATGCCCCACTCGCCGAACTGGCCCTCGGTGAACTTCATGATGTTGCCCTTGTGGACCAGCGTGACCTTGTCGCGGTCGTTCTCGATCGCGTAGTCGATGGCCTCGCGGACGAGGCGCTTGCTGCCCTTCTCGGAGATCGGCTTGAGGCCCAGCCCGATCGGACCCTCGTGCATCGTCTCGTCGAAGCCCATCTCCTCCTCGACGAACTCCCGAACCTGCTCGGCCTCGTCGGTGCCGGCCTCCCACTCGATGCCGGCGTAGACGTCCTCGGTGTTCTCGCGGAACGTGACCATGTCCATCTCCTCGGGCGCCTTCATCGGGGAGGGGACGCCGTCGAGGTAGTAGGTCGGTCGGACGTTCGCGTAGAGGTCGAGGGTCTGGCGGAGCGCGACGTTGAGCGACCGGAACCCGGCGCCGACGGGCGTCGTGAGCGGGCCCTTGATCGCGACGCGGTGTTCGCGGATGGCCTCGACGGTCTCGTCGGGGAGGTTCTCGTCGTACTTCTCGCGGGCGCTCTCGCCGGCGTAGAGCCGCATCCAGTTCACCTCGCGTCCTGTCGCTTCGGCGGCCGTCTCCAGTACCTTCTGGGCGGCCGGGCCGACGTCCTGTCCGATCCCGTCGCCGTGGATGATGGGGATGATCGGGTCCTCGGGGACGTGGAGGCCCTCCTCGCCTTCCGCTTCGACGGTGATCTTCTGGCCGCTTTCGGGGACGTCTACCTTGTCGTAGCTCATGAACGTTCAAACGTGCGAGCGAGGAGGATAAAAGGCCTGCCGTTTCGTCGCGTGTGGGACGCGTACGCACTTATATTCCTAAAATACGCCCCGAAGAGAGTAGTCGTTCGGACACGAGCACGCCCGCGGCGTTCGGGCGCTTTTCTCCCTCGACTGTCGACTCTGACCGGGGGCGGTCCCGAAGATTCAGGTACGAACGCGCCCGACGGAGAGGTATGTACGCCGTCGTCGGCTGTAGCGACTGCGGGGCGCTCAAGCTCGTCGAGGGCCGGCCCGAGACGACCGAGTGCCCGCGGTGTGGCACGCGCAGGAAGTTCGAGAAGCTAAAGAAGTTCGTCGAGACCGACGACGAGGATCACGCTCGGGAGGTCCGGGCGTCGATGCTCGCCAACCGGCAAGGCGAGGGCGAGTCGTTCGCGCAACTGGACTCGTTCTCGGAGATGGAGGCCCGCGTTGAGGAGGCGGTCGTCGACGACGAGACGTTCCTCGAAGCCTCGGGAATCGACGCCGACGAAGTGGCGGCCGCCGGCGAGCGAGCCGAAAACCGAACGGCCGGTTCGGGACGCTCGCGCAAGGACACCGTCCTCGACGCGCTCCGGGCGCTCGACCGACCGACCGAAGACGAGGTGATCGCGTACGCCGACGAGCGCGGCGTCCCGGCCGACTACGTCCGTGACGCGCTCGGTAAACTGGTCCGCCGTGGCGAGGTCACCGAGAGCCGCGGGGAGTACCGGCTACTGTAGCAGTAGTTGTTAGCGCAGATTCCGTATTCCGGACGGTTTCTGAGACGGGCTCGGCTGTTATTGGGCTTGGTGCTCTCGCCCGATTATCGCACTCGCGCAATCACAGAGGAAAGATCGGACTGTGCGTCGGACGGTGGGCGTGCTCGTTGATCGACTATGTATATGAGAATACGAGCATTAATATTAAGAACGCAGTTTTCACTTTCTGAGAAGATGTTGGCGGTTACTTGTACCGATACTGAGTATCTCTGCCTGTGACATCTCATCTCGACAGTGACGCGGTACGATCGGCCGAATGGGTTCGTAACCACCTGGACCGGTTCCGGACCGACGACCCCGACTATCGGCTCGTCGAAGTCGATATGGACCCGGACGTGTACGACGACTGGCACATACCGGGGGCCGTGCAGATCGACTGGGAAGAAGACATCATCGACGGGCTCGGCGGCAACGTCGTTGCTCCGAGCGAGGCCGAATCATTGTTCGGCGATCTGGGAATCACGCGAGACACCACGGTCGTCGTCTACGGCGACCAAGCGAACTGGTTCGCCGGCCACGCCTACTGGGTGCTTAACTACTACCAGCACGACAACATCCAGTTGCTGGATGGTGGCCGCCGGCACTGGCGACTCGAAGGCTACGAACAGACGCAGGGCGACGTCGAGTACCCGTCCCGCGAATACGAGATCGACGGGACCAACGAAGACATCCGCGGGTACAAAGAAGACATCATGGATAGTCTCGACGGAGACAGGCCGATTATCGACGTCCGAAACCCACAGGAGTACCGTGGTGAAAAGCCACCAGCGGAGATCCCGAATACCACCGATCGCGAGGGTCACATTCCAACCGCGGCAAACGTCCCGTGGGGAAAAGCGGTCAACGCCGATGGCACATTCAAGTCAGAGTCGGAACTCCGAGAGATTTACGGCGAGTACATCGACCCGGACAGATCCACGGTCGCGTATTGCCGTATCGGGGAGCGCTCATCGATCACGTGGTTCGTTCTTTCGGAACTCCTCGGTGTCGATGCTGTCAACTACGACGGGTCGTGGACGGAATGGGCGGCCGACGACGCGGCGCCAGTAGAGAAGGCCACTGAGCCTGCACTCAAGGAGGGCGATTTCTAATGACACTCACAGCCAACGAGCCGAGTGGTACCGTACGCGGTGAGATGGTACAGGTTTGCATCGACGGAGTGATGTCCGTGTATCAGAGTCGGATGCGGGATATGCTCGACGAGGAGGGAATCGACAGACCCGATCCCCAACCCGACGAGTGGTATCCACTTGCGAAGTTTCTCCACGTACTGACGGCGGTCGAACGCAACACCGGCGAGAGCGCCCTGGCTAAGATCGGCGAGTCCACGCCGCGGTTTCTCGATTGGACATCGACTATCGACTCGCCACACGAGGGACTGAACCACCTCCCCGAAATGTACGAAACCGAACACCGCCAGGCACCGGGCGAGTACACGTACGAAAAGACGGGTGAGAACCAAGCCGAGATCACCTCGACGACACCCTACCCGACGCAGTGGGAGAAAGGCTTTCTCAAAGGCACAGCCCAACACTTCGAAGCCGAATACGCCCACGCGAGGGTCGATGACGACGGCCCCGAGACGACTTTCGAAGTTCACTGGTAGAACCGACAGCCATTCGATGTCTGTTGGCGGGGCCCTGTTGAATAGCCCCCTGTGAGAGGGTGAAGCGACACCACATTTGAGACCTCCTTTCACAGCCACTCACAGTGTGACTCAGTTCACTTATCTACACGACCACTGCTATTCAACGGAGCAGTGCAGTCCGTAGACGCCGTATCGATACGGCCTGAGTAGCCGCTCGTTCGTCGGACGTGGCCACGGGTTCGATTTCGTCAAGGCAGTCACGCACTGTCTCGAATTCGTCGCGAGAGCAACTGAGATACGCGGCCACCACCAGATGTATTCAAATCACTCACAATACTTGACTAGACCGCTATAGCAACAGAACTTTTACAGTTCGCTCTGCACGTCGAGCGAGTCCATCGAATCCACGTCGGCACTGATATCTCGAATACGCTCGGTCTGTTGTTCGTTTGCGGCTGCGATGGCCTCTGCTTTGTCGACGACCCGTTCGAAGTCCGCCGCAGTCTGGTCGACCATACTGGCGATCTCTTCGGTGCTTGCGGCTTGATCGTCCGTCGCATCCGCGACCTCTGTGACGCCGTCAGATACGTCTTCGACGACGTCAGCGATCTGCGTGAACGTCTCGCTGGAGCTTTCTATCTTCTCTGCACCCTGCTGAACAACGTCGTTGGTTTCTTCGAGGCTCTTGACCGTCTCGGAAGTGTTTTCCCGGACATCAGTGACGATCGATTCGATCTCAGATGCGCGTTGCTGTGACTCCTCGGCCAGCGATTTCACCTCATCAGCGACGACTGCAAAGCCGTCGCCAGCTTGACCTGCGTTGGCTGCTTCGATCGAGGCGTTCAGCGCGAGCATGTTCGTCTGGTCGGCAATGTCGTTGATAACATCGACGAGTTCGTCGATCTGCTGGACGCTCTCGTCGAGGTCGCGAATATCTGCGGTCACGTCGGCCGCCGCGCGCTCGATACTTTCCATGATATCGATCGTTTCTTCGGCTTCGGTCTTCCCGGATTCAGCTTCTTCACGGGCTCGCTGGCTGGTGGATTCGACCTGATCTGTTGTCGCGGCGATTTCCTCGACCGTTGCGGTGAGCGAGGCGATCTCTTCGGAGATCTCGGTAATCGACTCAAGTTGGTGGGACGCTTGGTCGCTGATCGTTTGGGAGTTTTCGGCCACTTCCTCCGACGATTCTTCGAGATCGTCAACAGCCGTTTTGATATCGCTGACGGCGGTCTTACGAGCTGAAATATCCTGGAACGTCTCACTAATAGCGACGATATCGCCTTCGGCGTCATAGATCGGCCTGACGACTAGTTCTGTTGGGATGACACGCCCGTCGTAACTCTCTTTTTCTACCTCGACGCGGATCTCTTCGCTCTCTTCATCGACGATCTGTTTCAGTGTACAGTTTCCAGTTCCGCACACCTCCGGATTACAGAACTGGTCGTAGCACTTGACGAACTCGCTCTCCTCGGCATCTACGCCGCCCAGTTCTTTCATCTGCTCGTTCTCGACCACGACGTTGAAATTCAAATCGAGCATACGCATCGCCGCACCCGTCGATTCCATCACCTGACGGAGGTTTTTTGTAAGGACGTCCCAGAGTTCGTCCTCTGGTAGTTCTTTTCCTCCCGAAATAGGCTGTGAGAAGTCTTTTTCTGCCGTCGAACCGCCCTCTTTCATTGCCATGCTGCCGTGTTTCTGGCAGGTATAGTTCAATTCTTTCCTAACGGCTTTCACGCCTTTCCCCGTCTTTACCGCGGTGTCATAGAATCGTTCGCATGCCGAACGACTCGTTCAGTGCTATCAGCTTTCAGTCTGCTGTCTGTGACTCCCTAAGAATCCTCGGCCCTGACCTGACGCGAGCTGACCCAGCAAGAACTCTCAAAAGTATAATTTATAATCGCGACTCGCCGGCGCGCCGTGAATGGGAACTGTTAGGGGCCGGCCGGCCGACCACCCGGGTATGACCGACGCCGATTCCGACGCGGAGGCCGGCGATCCCGAGGCGCTCGCCGAACGCGTCCGCACGGGCGAGTTGCGACTCCACGAACTGGACGACCGGGTCGACGCCGAGACGGCCGCGGCGGCCCGTCGCCGCCTGCTCGAAGCCGAGACCGACGCCGACTTCGACGCCGTCGGCGACTACGGTATCGACGCCGCGCAGGCCAGCGACGCCAACGTCGAGAACATGGTCGGGGCGGCCCAGATCCCGATGGGCGTCGCCGGCCCCGTGGCGGTGGCCGGCGGGTCGGCCGACGGCGACTACTACCTCCCGCTGGCGACCACCGAGGGCGCGCTGGTCGCGAGCGTGAACCGCGGCTGTTCGGTCGTCGCGACCGCGGGCGGCGCGGACGCCCGGGTGACGAAGTCGGGGATGACCCGCGCGCCCGTCTTCCGGGTGTCGGGCGTCGCCGAGGCCGAGGAGGTCGTCTCGTGGGTCGGCGACCACCGCGAGCGCCTCCGGGAGGCCGCCGAGTCGACCACCAGCCACGGCGAACTGCTCGACGTGGACACCTACGTGGTCGGCGACTCGGTCTTCCTGCGGTTCGTCTACGACACCAAAGACGCGATGGGGATGAACATGGCCACCATCGCGACCCGCGAGGCCGCACAGGTCGTCGAAGACGAGACGCCGGCGTCGCTGGTCGCGCTCTCGGGGAACCTCTGTACCGACAAGAAGCCCGCCGCGATCAACGCCGTCGAGGGTCGGGGCCGGAGCGTGACCGCCGACGTGACGATCCCGCGCGAGACCGTCGAGGAGCGACTCCACACCACGCCCGAGGCCATCGAGGAGGCCAACACCCGAAAGAACCTCGTCGGGAGCGCGAAGGCCGGCAGTCTGGGGTTCAACGCCCACGCCGCGAACGTGGTCGCGGCCGCCTTCCTCGCCACCGGCCAGGACGCCGCGCAGGTCGTGGAGGGTTCGAACGCGATCACCACCGTCGAGGCCCGCCAAGACGAGCTGTACGCCAGCGTGAGCCTCGCCAGCCTCGAAGTCGGCACGGTCGGCGGGGGCACCAAGCTCCCGACCCAGTCGGAGGCCCTCGACGTGCTCGGACTCCGGGGCGGCGGCGACCCCGCGGGGGACAACGCCGACGCGCTCGCCGAGATCATCGCGGTCGGCGCGCTCGCCGGCGAGCTATCGCTTTTGGCGGCGCTGGCCTCCCGGCACCTCTCGTCGGCCCACGAGGACCTCGGCCGGTAGCGCGGTCGACCGGGGGCGCCGGCGCGACGGGCAGACCCCGCTCGTGGCGGCGCGACGGACCGACCGACCAGCAACGCTCTTTGCCCTCCCGTCCCTCGGGCCGACCATGAAGTGGAAGCTGTTCGCTGACCTCGCCGAGGTGACCGGCGGCAAGGAGATCGCGGTCGACGCCGAACCCGGCGACACGGTCGGGGCGGCGCTCTCGGCGCTGGTCGAGGACCACCCGGCGCTCGAAGACCGCATCTACGACGACGGAGACCTCCGCGAGCACATCAACGTCCTCCGAAACGGGACGAACGTCTCCGCCGAGGACGGACTGGACACCGAACTCGACGCCGGCGACGAACTCGCGCTGTTCCCGCCGGTCAGCGGCGGGTGAATCAGCCAGAAGGCCTTAGCACCGCGGGGTGATACTACGTTCGGAATGGGGTCCGGAGATCCGGGGCGGTCGTCGGTAGAGTCGGTGATGGAGAACCATCGGTCGCTCAACTCGATCGTCCCCGGCGGGGACGGCGAGCCGGACACGCTCCGCGAGCGCGTGAGCCACTGGGTCCTGCTCGAGGGGCGCCGCGAATCGGTGACTGCCGGCCTCCTGCTCGGGGTTCTGACGGGGTTAATCGTTTTGTCGATGATCCGGCCCGTCGACATGTACTCGCTGTTGCAGGACACCAACACGGCCCAGACGCTTTTCAACACGCTGTTGAGCGGGACCATCCTGCTCGTCTCGGTCGTCGTGTCGGTCACCTCGATCGTCCTGTCCGAGGAGATCACCGACATCGAATCCCAGCGCCAGCGCATCGACGGCTCGATCGACTACCGCGGCGAGATCGAGGAGTTCATCGAGTCCGACGTGAGCCCGGCCCGCCCCGCCGACTTCCTCCGGACCATCCTCCGGATCATCGACCAGCAGGCCTCGACCATCGCGGACATCGCCGCCGACGGCGAGAGCGAGGAGTTCGCCGAGGACGCCCGGACGTTCGCCGACGAAGTCACCGCCGAAGCCGAGCGCGCCGGCGAGATCCTGAGCGGCGCCCGGTTCGGGTCGTTCAAAGTGTTGCTCGCCGGGCTCAACTACGACTACTCGTGGCAACTCCACGTCGCCCGGCGGTTCGACCGAACGTACGGCGAGGAACTCACCGACGACCAGCAGGCGGCGATCGACGACCTCGTGGAGTCGCTCAAGATATACGCCACCGGCCGGGAGTACTTCAAGTCGCTGTACTACAAGCGGGAGTTCGCCCGGCTGTCGAGCAGGCTACTGTACGTCTCGTTGCCGACGATCGTCGTCACCTCCTACGTGTTACTCGCGCTCGACAGCAACCTCTTTCCGGAGGTGACGTTTCTCACGCTGACGCCACTGGCGGTGTTCGTAACCGTCGCGTACACGATCGCGCTCACGCCGTACGTGATGCTGACCGCCTTCGTCCTCCGGGCGATGACGGTGACCCTCCGGACGCTGGCGTCGGGGCCGTTCGTCCTCGAACGCGGGAGCGAACTCGACGAGTTCGACTGGGACGAGTCCGACATCGAGGTGTCGGACCGCGAGCTCCAGACCGGCGACGGAAAGCAACGCGCCGACGACTAGGCGGTCAGATCGGCCGCCAGCACGAAGTCGGGGTCGTCGGCCACGTCGACTCGACAGTACGCGGCGTCGCTCACGGTCCGGACGGTCTCGGGGATCAGCGCCCGCACGCGGTCCGCGCCGCGGTCGGCGGCGTCGCGAGCCAGCGCCTCGAACAGCGCCTCGGCGCTCGCGGAGTCGGCCCACGCGGCGACGCCGTACTCGACCCACGTCTCGGGCCCGTCCGCGTCCGTCTCGCGGTCGTACTTCCGGACCCGGTGTGCGAACCCCTTCGTTCCGCCGTTCTGAACCACGAACAGACCGTCGTCGTCGGCCGCGGCCGCGAGGCGCTCGCGGGTGAGCCGGGAGACCGCCCACGTCTCCTCGGGGTCGAGCGCGAGCCCACGGAGGTGTTCTCCGGCGTCGCTGTCGGTCCAGAACCGCCATGCGGCGTCGGGATTCGCCGTGATCTCGGCGGCCGGGTCGGCGTCGGGGTCCGGCTCGGGGTGGGCCCACCGGAACTCGGTCGCGGGGTCGTAACCCATCGCCCGCGACTGGCCCAGTCCGGCCTCGTTCCACGAGAACACCATGTTTCGCATCGCGGTCGCGCCCCGGTCGCGCGCCCAGTCGAACAGCGCCTCGGTCATGCGGTTGGCGACCCCGGGCCCGCGGAACGCGGGGTTGACCCGCATCCCCTGACCCCACGCCTCCCACTCCGAGAGCGCGACCGCCTGCACGATGCCCGCGATCTCGTCGCCCGCGTCGGCGACCACGGTGTGGCGGTCCTCGCCGTCGATCCAGTCGTGGTAGACGTCCGGGATGTAGTCGCCGCCGTCCCGATCGGGCCACGTCTCGGCGGTGAACGCCGCCACGTCCTCGTAGTCGTCGTGGCGGGCCGGCCGGAGCTGGATCGCCGCGCCGCTCATTCCCACGGCACCGACCGGTCGGTGATCTCGCCCGCGATCGGCTCGCGGACGGTCGCCGCGGGGTCGTCGCTGTTGGCGAGCGCCCACATCAGTTTGACCTTGGCGGTGCCGGGGAGCATGTCCTCGCCCTCCACGACGCCGGCGTCGAGCAGGTCTCGGCCGGTGTCGTACACCCGATCACAGACCCGGCCCTCGATGCACTGGCTCGTCATCACGACCGTCGTCCCGTCGTCGACCAGCTCGGCGATGCGATCGACCCAGTCGGAGTGGACGTGCCCGAGTCCGGTGCCTTCGAGCACGAGCCCCGCCTTGCCCTCGGCCACGTCGAGGGCCGACTCGTCCGTGCCGGGGGTGAACTTCAGCAGTTCCACCTCGGATTCGAGCGCCGACTCGATCGCGAGGTCGGTCCCGCCGCGCTCGGCGTACTCGCCGTCGAAGGCGACCTCGACGTCGTCGCCGTACGCGACCGTGCCGAGCGGTTCGGCGCCGACCGTCTCGAAGGCGTCTCGCCGGGAGGTGTGGTTCTTCCGGACCCGCGTCCCGCGGTGGAGCGCACAGACGTCGTCGCTCTCGGAGGCGTGCATACAGACCATGACCTCGGCGGCGTCGGCCTTGGCGGCCTCGACCGCACAGACCGCGTTCATCACGTTGTCCGAGGAGGGCCGGTCGGCCGATCGCTGGCTCCCGGTGAACACCACCGGGACGGGCGTATCGAGCATGAACGCCAGCGCCGACGCGGTGAACTGCATGGTGTCGGTACCGTGCATCACGACCACGCCGTCGGCGCCGGCCTCGATCTCCTCGGCCACCGCGCGGGCGAGGTCCTGCCACACGTCGGTGGTCATGTTCTCGCTGAGGATGTTTGCGACCACGCGCCCGCGGTAGTTCGCCCGGCCCGCGAGGTCGGGCACCGCCCGGAGCACGTCCTCGGCGTCGAACTGGGCGGTCACCGCGCCGGTCCGGTAGTCGATCGTCGAGGCGATGGTGCCGCCGGTCGAGATGAGCGAGATCGTCGGGAGGTCGTCGTCGAACTCGACCGCCGACCCGTCGTCGGCCCCGCCCGAGTCGATGTCGTACACGTCGGTTTCGAGGACGTCCACGTCGGCGGCGTCGCGGTCGACGCCGACGTTGTAGCCGCCGTCGAGTTTGACGACGAGGTTCTGGGCCGTCGAGGAGGGGAGCAGTACCCCTTCGTAGGTCTGGTCTGCCCGCTCGACGCGGACGCGATCGCCGGGATTCATATCACCGAGTACCGGCGGGCCGGACTTGAAACCATCTTTTCGCCCGGACCGACCAAAGACCCATTAGCGTCCGGGTTCCACCCACTCGTATGCCCCAGCGCTCCGACCAGCGCACCCGCGACGCCGTCGCGGACGACCTGAACGCCCCCCTGGACGACGATGCCGAGAGCCCCCAGCCGTCCACCCGCCAGCGGCTCAAACGGCGTGCGGGCGGGGTCTTCTCGCCGCGGACGTTCGTGTACGCCGTCCTGCTCGTCGGGGCGGGACTGTTCGCGGGCAACGCCTTCATCCCGCTTCCGTTCGTCGACAGCCTCGCCGGGCTCGTGGGCGCGTTCGCCGGCGCGTTCGCGCTCGGACTCGCGGTCGAGCGCGGCACGGTCCTCGAATCGGCGGCCGCCGGCGCGCTCGCGGCCGGGCTCGCGACGGTGCTCAGTCACCTCGCGCTGACCGCGTTCGGCGGCGCGGGCGTTCCGCTCGCGGCCGTCGGCGCGGGGGCAGGCGCGATCGCGGGCGGGCTCGGCGCCCACTTCGGCGGGGACCTCCGCGAGGGACTGACTCAGGACATCTAATCGGCGAGCGTCCACCCGTCGTCGGTGCGTTCGAGCAGTTCTCGCGCTTCGAGTTCGCCGAGACAGTCCTCGACGACCGGTTCGGGCGCCTCGACCGCGCGGCTCACCCGCCCGACGGTGCTCGCCCCGCCCGCGACCGCCGCGAGCACCTGGGCGTGGATTCGGTCCTCGCCGTCGGCGTCAAGCGCCTCGCCGAGCCGGGTCTGGACGTCGGCGATGCGGCCGTGGACCCACCGCTGGGCCAGCGACAGTTCGCTCTGGAGCTGTTGGAGCCGATCGAGCTCCGCGGCGAGGTCGGTCGGCCCCTCGGCGTCGGCGGGCGTTTCGTGGGTTTGCGCGTCGGACGCCTCGGGCGGCCCGAGTTCTCCCGCGTCCCCTGCGGTGTCGTCGGGTCGTTCGCCGTCGATCGCCGCGCCCTCCTCCGGCTCGACCCCCGCGTCGTCCTCGAACTGGACGTTCAGCGAGACGTACCGGCAGGTGCTCACGTCGAGGTTGGCGCTCGCGGGGTAGGCGCTTTTCATCCCGAACTCGTAGGGCGAGACGCTCACTTCGAGCCGGAGGTTGCGCGAGATGCTGAAGTACTTGCGGCGCTGGTCGTCGGTGCGGCTTTCGACGAGCCCGGCGTCTTCGAGCGTCCGGAGGTGGTCGATGACGGCCTTGGGGCTGACGCCGAGGTACTCGCTGATTTCTGTGACGTAACACGGCTTGCGCGCCAGCAGACGGAGGATGCGCCGTCGGTTCTCGTTCCCGAGGATGTCGAGTAGCTCGGCGGAGTCCATTCAGGGGCGATGGTAGGCATCGCGCGCTCAAAAGGGTGTCTCTCGATTTCGCCCCGCCGGCGATCACTCGACCGCCGTCGTTTTTGGCGGGCTCCCCGTCTCGGTTGTCGAATCGTCGGCGCCATCCGGGATCGAGGTCCTCGCGCGCTGGCTCGTCTCGTCGGGCGAGTCGGTCGTCGTGGCTTTGCCGTCGGCTCCCTTCTCCCCGTTTCCGCCAGCGGCTTTGCCGTCGGCTCCCTTCTCCCCGTTTCCGCCGGCGGCTTTGCCGTCGGCCCCTTCCTCACCCGACGCCTCGCCGTCGGCACCGTTGTCGGGACCCGCCGCGTCGGTCCGGTTGTCGCTCGGATCCGCGACCGCTTTCTCCTCGCTCGGGCCGGCCTCGGGACCGCCGTCCTCTGGCGGCCCGGGATCGCCCTCGCCGTTCGAAGCGCCGTCGGTCCCCGATCGAGCGGACGCGGCGCTCTCGTTTGCGTTCCCGGAGTCGTCGATGCCGGCGTCCTCGGGCGGACCGCCTCCGACGTCGTCGGGCGGGCCGGGAACGCCGACGCCGGAGGTGTTCCGGGCGACCGCGGCGACCGCCGGGCCGGTCAGGTTCCGGGCGTCGGTTTCGAGCCCCGCGATGGCGTCCACGTCGGCGTTGGCCTGTCTGGCTCGCGGCGCGGTGGCGTCGATCGTCGACTGCAACGCGTTGATCCGTCCGACCAACTGGCCGACCTGCGCCTTGTACGCGGCCCCACTGAGGTTGCCGGCCTCGCGCTCGGATTCGAGTTCGGCCTTCCGATCGCGGAGGTCCGCGAGCTCGGCGCGCAGGTCGCCGGTCCGACGCTCCACCAGCCGTTTGCGCTTGGTCTCGTTGTCCGTCGCGTTGAACGACGCCGACCACATGCCGGTCTCGACCGCACCGCTCATCTCGGCCGCGCTCGACTGCATGAACGAGGAGATATCCGCGCCCAGCGACGGGCTCGCGGACTGATTTTCGCTCTCGCTCTCGTTTCCGTCGTCGCTCTGGGCGACCGGCGGGTCGGCGGTCGCCGAGCCGACGGGGTCGGGGGAGTCCGGGCTCAGGTCGGGGGCCGCTGTCGCCGGGGCGGCGATCGCGAGCGAACTGCCGACGACCAGCGCCAACAGGACGGCTCGATAGGCACTCATCGGGTCGTCATATAGCGCCGCCGTTTAAAAATACAGACATTCGTTCGTTCCGTTCATATTCGGCTTTTAGCGCCCAAAACGGCGTATTAGAGTTTAAAACCCGATTAGATGTCGTCTACGCGCTCGGTCTGTCGTCGGGGCCGAGGCGGTCGAACGCACGGGCCGCCGCGGCGACCGAGAGCGCCGAGAGCCCGACCGTCGCCACCGGTAGTACCAGTCCCGGTTCGTACCGCAGGGGCGGATGGAACCCGAGCAGGTAGTCGAGGGCGTCGTTCGCGAGGAGTGCGAACAGCGTCGCCGCCAGTGCCCCCCGCGTCGTCGCGCCGTAGCGCGGAAGCAGGTACGCCTCGGCGACGAACCCGAGGTGAGTGAGGACGATGAACCAGTACGACCACAGGGCGTCGGGGTCCCACGGCGGCCCGAAGTACGCGCCGAACCCGAGATTGAGCGAGACCGCGGTCCAGAGGCCGTACTTGACCAGCCACGCGAACGCGAACGTGTGGAGGTACGCCAGCGGCCGGTTCCGGGGCGCGGCGTCGAGTCGACGGCCCAGATTCGGGACCAACGTGGCCAGCGACAGGGTGACGAGAAACAGCGCCGCCGGCGAGTCGGCGTACAGCGGCCAGAGGTAGATCGGCACCTCGGGGAGCGTCTCGACGTAGAAACGCACCCCGACCAGCATCGCCAGCACGTTCACCGAGAGCAGCCACGCGAGGTTCGGGCCGTCTTCGAGGAACGTCCGGGCGTAGCGGTCGGGGATCGCCATACCGACTCGCGGACCGCCAGCGACAAAGGTCTTGTCGGATCGCGGCGACCTCGGACCGACGCGGGCGAACGATTAAAATCTGTTATTGCAATACTATATAAATCTATCCGAAACGTTTATGTCCTATCGTGGGATACGTTAGCGTGTCTCATGTTCGAGGAGTTTTCGAGCGGCTACTACCTGGGTCGGCTCTACGTCGAACCCCACGACGGCGACCGGGCCGCGATGCGTCGCGACCAGCACGAACACATCAACGAGCAACTCTACGCGACCGGCGAGGGCGTCGAACGGCTCGACAACCCGCTCGTGATGAAAGTCGACAGCCACCACCTCGCGGTCCGGGGCGAAGACGACATCCCCGAAGGGACGCTGGCGCTCCCCGAAAACGTTCTCGACGACACCCGAATCCGGAACCCGCCGACCCTGAAGCAAGTCCTGTTGGCGAAAGCCGACCGGGCGGCACAGCTACTCGAATGTCAAAAACAGGTCCCGGGCGTCGGGACGTGAGCGGCCGGAGCGGTCAGCGACCCCACTCGCGGACCTGCTTTGGGCGGTCCCCGACCGGCAGTACGTCGAGGGGCTCCTCGCGGGCGTCGAGGGCCTCCAGCGCGGCGCTCGCGCTGGCCTCCGTCGAGAAGTAGGTCACTTCCTCCTCGACCGCGGTTTCGAGCACGTCGCGGTTGCGCGAGACGATGAGGTCGACGTCGCCCGACCGCACAGCCTCCTTCGCGCGGTCGGTCCACGCCGCGGCGTCGTCGGCGAACTGGTCGGGGGTGACCACCTCGAAGTGGGTGGCGAACTCCTCGGTGCTGAAGTACTCGCCGAAGTCGTCGGTCAGGTCGACGAGCGCGGTTCCCTCGCCGGGAATCGGCTTGCCGGTCGAGTCCTGAGCCTTGTCGTAGGCCTTCCCGAAGGTGTCGGCGGTGCCCATGACCTCGCCGGTCGATTTCATCTCCGGACCGAGCCGCGGGTCCGACCCCGGCAGGCGGTCGAACGGCAGGACGACCTCCTTGACGCTGACCTGCTCGGGGACCTGCTCGTCGGTATCGAGGGCGGCCAGCGACTCGCCGGCCATCACCTTCGCGGCGAGCTTGGCGATCGGGACGCCGGTCGCCTTCGAGACGAACGGGACGGTCCGCGACGAGCGCGGGTTGGCTTCGAGCACGTACACCTCGCCGTCTTGGACCGCGAGCTGGACGTTCAGCAGGCCGACCGTGTCGAGCGCTACCGCGATGTCCTCGACCACGTCCCGGACCCGGCCGAGGGTCGCCTCGTCGAGCGCCCGGGTCGGGATCATGCACGCGGAGTCGCCCGAGTGGACCCCCGCGGACTCGACGTGCTCCATGATGCCGCCGATCAGCACGTCCTCGCCGTCGGCGACCGCGTCCACGTCGAGCTCGACGGCGTCGGCGAGGAACTCGTCGATGAGGATCGGCTTGTCGGGGCTCACCCTGACCGCCTCAGCCATGTACTCTTTGAGCTCCTCGTCGTCGCCGACCACGTCCATCGCGCGTCCGCCGAGCACGTAGGAGGGCCGGACGAGTACCGGGTAGCCGATGTCGTGGGCGAGATCGAGCGCCTCGGCCTCGCTGGTCGCCGAGCCGCCCTCGGGCTGGGCGACGCCCAGATCGTCCATCAGGCGGTTGAACCGGTCGCGGTCCTCCGCCAGATCCATCGCCTCGACCGACGTGCCGAGGATATCGCAGTCGAGCTCCCGGCGCGCGAGCTCGTCTTCGAGGGGCTCGCCGATGTCGACGGAGGTCTGGCCGCCGAACTGGACCATCACGCCGTCGGCGCCAGTGGCCTCGATCACGTCCGCGACCTCCTCGGCGGTGATCGGCTCGAAGAACAGTCCGTCGGAGGTGTCGTAGTCGGTCGAGACGGTCTCGGGGTTGTTGTTGACGACGTGGGCCTCGATGCCCTGCTCGCGGAGCGCCCGGACCGCGTGGACCGAGCAGTAGTCGAACTCCACGCCCTGTCCGATCCGGATCGGGCCGCCGCCGACCACGACCACGCTCTCGACGTCGGGGTCGACCTGCACCTCGTCGCGGCCGAGCCCGGCGCCCGGCCGGCGCGAGGAGTAGTAGTACGGGGTCGACGCCGCGAACTCGCCCGCGCAGGTGTCGACCTGCTTGAAGTCCCGGTCGGGGGCGGCCGCCTCGACGTCGTCGACCGTGACGCCCGCGCCGTCGGTGGCCGCGCCGTCGTCGGACTCGGCGGGGAGCCACGACGAGTGGGTGTCCTCGAACTCGCCGCCCGCGAGCGCCGTGATCTCGTGGTCGGTGAACCCGGCCTCGGCGGCGGACTCGAACTCGCCTTCCTGGGCCGCGACCGCCGCGTCGGCGACGTTCCGGTAGCGCTCGACGTACCACTCGTAGATGCCGGTGAGCTCGACGACCTCGGCGACGGTGTACCCGCGGTCGAACGCCTCGAACATCGCGTACGGGCGGTCGGGCGTCGGGGCTTCGAGGTAGTCGGTTTCGAGGGTCTGGTCGTCGACCTCGGCCCAGTCGGCCTCGGGGTCGTACTCCGAGGAGCGAAGCGCCTTCAGCAGGCTCTCCTCGAACGTCCGGCCGATCGCCATCGCCTCGCCGGTCGACTTCATCGCGGTGCCCAGCTCGAAGTCCACGTCGGGGAACTTGTCTTTGGGCCACCGGGGCACCTTCGTGACGACGTAGTCGATCGCGGGCTCGAAGGCGGCGGTGGTCTCGCCGGTGATCTCGTTTTCGATCTCGTGGAGGCGCTTGCCGAGCGCGACCTTCGCGGTCACGCGGGCGATCGGGTAGCCAGTCGCCTTCGAGGCGAGCGCCGACGACCGCGAGACGCGGGGGTTGACCTCGACCACGCGGTACTCCCCGCCGGGGGTGCCGTCGTCGCGCCACGCGAACTGGATGTTACAGCCGCCCTGAATGCCCAGATCACGGATCACTTCGAGGGCGGCGTCGCGCATCTCCTGGTGGCCGTCGTCGGGGATGACCTGCGAGGGCGTGACGACCGTCGACTCGCCCGTGTGGATACCCATCGGGTCGATGTTCTCCATGTTGCAGATGATGATCGTCGAGTCCCCGGCGTCGCGCATCACCTCGTACTCCAGTTCGACCCACCCGGAGATCGACTCGGTGATGAGCACCTCGCTGTTCCGGGAGAGCCGCAGGCCCTTCCGGACGCGGTCGAAGAGCTCGTCCATCTCCGAGACGACGCCCGAGCCCGATCCGCCGAGCGTGTAGGTGGTGCGGGCGATGACCGGGAGGCCGCCGACCGCCTCGACCGCCGCCTCGACGCGCTCGCGAAGCGACTCCTCGGTCAGATCGGCGACCGCCTCGCCCTCGTCGAGCGCGATGGTCGTCGACGCCGGGACCGGCTGGCCAAGCTCCTCCATCCGCTGGCGGAACAGGTCCCGGTCCTCGGTGGCGTAGATGGTCTCCAGGGGCGTGCCCATGATCTCGACGTCGTGCGCTTCGAGGACGCCCTCCTCGGAGAGCTCGGCGGTGACGTTCAGCCCGGTCTGGCCCCCGAGCCCCGCGATGACGCCGTCGGGGTTCTCCGTCCGGATGATCTCGGCGATGGCTTCGGTGGTGATCGGCTCGATGTACACCTCGTCGGCCATCTCCGGATCGGTCATGATGGTCGCTGGGTTCGAGTTGACCAGCACGACTCGCGCTCCCTCTTCCTGGAGCGCGCGGCAGGCCTGCGCCCCGGAGTAGTCGAACTCCGCGGCCTGCCCGATCTGGATGGGTCCGCTGCCGATGAGTAGGATCGTCCGTCCGTCGGCTGTGGTCTCCTCGGTCATTCGTTGGTAGGAGAGAGTTCGCTCATCGTAATAAATCCGACGATAGATTACGAGTTCCGGGGCCAAATTTCGAAATTCGAATTCGCCCCGGAGCGACGGGCGCGCCGACGGTCCCCGGGAGTACGGTCGTTCGCGGCGGTCGCGCGCGTTTCGCCGCGAACTATCGAAGAGCGTTTTACCGACCCACGGTAATGGCCGTCCAATGAGCACGGACGACACGGCCCCGGACGCCGACGCGCCCGAGACCGCAGAGCACGAGAACGCCCGCCAGCACGTCGTCGCGGTCGACGCCGACGACAACGAGCAGGAGACGATCAACCGCCTCGACGCACACACCGGCGACGGCACGCGCCACCGCGCGTTCACCTCGCTGGTGTTCGACGGCGAGGGCAACATCCTGCTGGCCCAGCGGGCCCCCGACAAGCGCCTGTGGGGGACGTGGTGGGACGGCACCGTCGCCTCCCACCCGGTGCAGGGTCAGTCACAGGAGGAGGCCACCCGCCAGCGCCTCGACGAAGAACTCGGAATCACGCCCGACCAGTACGACGACCTCCGGGTCACCGACCGCTTCGAGTACAAGCGCTACTTCGAGAACGCTGGCGTCGAACACGAGGTCTGTGCGGTCCTCAAGCTCACTCTCGACGACGTCTCGCTCGACCCCGACGAGGCGGAGGTCGCGGGCCTGATGTGGGTGCCCTACGAGCGCCTCCACGAGCACCCCGAGTGGTACCGCCAGCTCCGGCTGTGCCCGTGGTTCGAGATCGCGATGCGCCGGGACTTCGACTGATCTGTCGCTCCGCTCGTCTTCTCGCGATTCCTACGTAATCGCGCTACTCGCGGGTCGGTTCTCCCCGCTCGTCTTCTCGCGATTCTTACCGAATCGCGTTACTCGCGATCCGACAGCCCCGCGAGGTGGCCCGCCTCCTCGACGATGATCTCCTCTGCACCGAGCCGGGCGGCGTTCTCGCTCCCCGGGAGGCAGAAGACGGGCGTCCCCTCGGCGATCCCCGCGGCCGCACGCGTGCCGACGATCTTCGTCCCGATCTCCTCGAACGACAGCGAACGGAACAGTTCGCCGAACCCGGGCAGGTGCTTGTCGAACAGGGGCTCGATCGCTTCGACGGTCACGTCGTCGGGCGTGACGCCGGTCCCGCCGGTCGTCACGACCACGTCGACGTCGCCGCGCCGGACCAGCGCGTTGACCGACCCCTGGACGCCGTCGTAGTCGTCGCCGATCAGGTCGCGGCTCACGACGCTGTGACCCGCCGCCTCGAACGCCGCGACGATGGCGTCGCCCGCCGGATCGTCCGAGAGCGACCGCGAGGACGACACCGTGACGACGGCGGCCCCGAGCGACTCGACGTCGTGGGCGTGGTGGTCGTGGTCGTCGTGATCGTGGTGGTCGTGGCTCTCGTCGTCGCCCGACTCCTCGCCGTGGGGCTCCTCGCGGTCCGGATCGCTCTCGTCGTCCCCGTCGTCGAAGCCGCGGCTCGTGTCGCGAGACTGGAAATCGACCATACGTCGGCGTTCGGCCGACAGCACCTTAAAACAACGCCGCACACCGTCGATAGTGACACCGATACGTCAGGACGAGCGCTGGGCCGACCACACCGCGGTCGCGCCGAGCAGGAACGCCGGAAGCAGGGGCAACACGAGGTAGGCCGCCTTGAACGGCCCGCCCGGCGGGATCAGCAGGATCGTCGCCGGGACCACCAGAAAGCAGACGACGATGACGCCGACCAGCACCCACCCGCGCCAGTCCCACTCCTCGGTACCTCGCTCGACGGGCGCGGCGGGGTCGGAGACCTCCGCGTCGGCGTCCCCGCCCTCGACGGCGCCGGGCCGGTGGGTGTAGGTGTCGTCGCTCATTGGCGGCCGTACTCGCTGTCCGGGACGACCACGACCTTGCCGAACCCCTCGCGCTCTTCGAGCAGTTCGTGGGCGCGGGCGGTCTCGCTCATCGGCAGGACCTCCCTGATCGCGGGCTCGAACTCGCCGTCCCACACCAGTTCGAGCACGTCGTCGACCTCGCCGCGGGTCGCCATCGTGGAGCCGATCACCGACAGTTGGTTCCAGAAGATGCGGTTGAGCCCGGCGTTGGGGTTCGGACCGGTGGTGGCCCCGCATGTGACCAGTCGACCGCCCTTCGCGAGGCTCTTGAGCGAGTCGGGGTAGGTCTGCTCGCCGACGTGGTCGACGACCACGTCGACGCCCCGGCCGTCGGTCAGGTCGTAGACCCGGTCGGCGAAGTCGTCTTCGGCGTAGTTGATCGCGTGGTCGGCGCCCAGTTCGCGGGCGTGGTCGAGTTTCTCGTCGGTGCTCCCGGTCGCGAAGACGGTCGCGCCGAGGTAGTCGGCGATCTGGACCGCGGCGTGGCCCACGCCGCCCGACGCCCCGAGCACGAGGACTTTCTCGCCGGGGTCGACGTCCGCCCGGGTCACCAGCATCCGCCACGCGGTCTGGAACACCAGCGGGGCGGCCGCCGCGACGTTCCACGACACGCCCTGCGGGACCGAGACGAGGTTGGCGGCGGGCACCGCGGCCATCTCGCCGTGGACCCCCCGGACGTGTTCGCCGATGATGTGGTAGTTCTCACACAGCGAGTGTTCGCCGTGCCGGCAGAACTCGCAGTGGCCACAGGAGACGCCGGCCGACAGCGCCACCCGGTCGCCGGGCTCGAACCGGGTCACGTCCTCGCCGACTTCGAGCACGACGCCCGCCGCGTCGCTACCGGGGACGTGGGGCAGTTCGAGGTCGACGCCCGGGAGCCCCTTCCGGGTCCAGACGTCGAGGTGGTTGAGCGCGCCCGCCTTCACGTCCACGAGCACTTCGTCGCGGTCCGGCGTCGGGTCCGGGAAGTCGCCGTACTCGATGACGTCGCGGTCACCGTGGTCGGTGAACTGGACGGCTTGCATAGTCGAAGCGTGGGGTTCCGGGGGTAAAACTGTACCTCAACGGCTCAGGCGTCCGGGTCCGAGGCCTCGGTCGACCGGACGTCCTCGGCGACGAAGCGCTCGCCCGTCCAGCGCCACGATCTGAGAGCGCTCGGGGTCGGATCGTCGGCCTCGCCGCCGCCCGACTCTCCGGGGACGGCGATGACGTACGACCGGCCGGGCCAGGTCGCCTCGGCGGCGTCGGTCGCGCTCGGCTCGGCCGGCCCGCGCGGGTGCGAGTGGTAGAACCCGACCACCTCGCGGCCGGCCTCGTCGATCGCCTCCAGCAGTTCGAGCTGTTCGCGCGCGGCGATCTCGTAGCGCGTCCGCGGGTCGGCGGCGGCGTTTGCGGCCGGATGGCGCGCGAGGACCTCCGCGTCGTCGCCGTCGCGCCTGCCCGCGAGGATGCCACACACCTCCTCGGGCGCGCCCTCGCGGGCGTGTGCGAGTATCTCCTCGCGGACGTCGTCGGGAAGAGCGAGCGTCACTGTCTGGCTCCCGGTTCGGGCCGAGCCGAGATAAATGGTCGCCGCCCCGCGGCCGGGCTCAGAGGCCGAACAGCCGCAGGCCGAGCCCGCCGAGCAGGAGGACGACCCCGACCGTCGCGCCGACGAACGGCGGCAGGATCGGGATCGGGAGCACGATCAACAGCAGGCCGACCGCGATCAGCGTCGTGGATAGCTTCACGCCGGCGTTTGGGTCGCCCGGCAAAAATAGGCTTGGCCCGCGCGGACCCGACTACTGTGGCTCGGCGGCCTCGTGTTCGGACTTCTCGACGGTGATGGTCACGTCCTCGGGATCGACCCCGATGCGGGCGAACTGGGTCTTGACGTGCTCGCGGGCGGCCTGGGTCGCCTGTTCTTTCGTGTCGAACCCTCGGGGCATCGGCGACTCGAACGCGACGTTGACCTCCTCGCCGTTGACCTTCTGGACGGTCCCGCCGCTCTCGACCTCGTAGAACTCGTCGCAGACCCACACGTAGGGGGCGTCCTCGTCGGGCGCGCCCTTGAACCGCGGCGCGCGCTCCCCGCGCTCGTACAGCGTCCCCGTCAGGGTCGTCCCCCCGCCTTCGCCGCGGATGAGTAACATGGCCTCCGATAGGGCGCCCGGAGGTAAAAGGAGCGCGACTGACGGCGAAACGTGTTTGACCGAGGGGTTCGTCGTCGGGAACGATGACCGACCTCGGCGACTTCGAGAGCTTCGAGGGCGACGCCTCCGGGTCCGATCCCGCGGACGGCGCCGCCGACGAGGGCGACACGTTCGAGCGGATCGAGCCCGACCCCGTCGGGAGCGACCGCGGCATCGGCACCCTCTCGGCGGCCGACGGCCTCCGTATCAGCGAGGAGTCCGACGAGACCCACCTCCGGGCGTACGTGACAGCCGACAACCGCGACGACGTGCGCGTCGGCACCTACCTCCTCGCGCCCTACCCCGACGACGAGAAGTTGTTCTGTCGCGTCTCGGCGCTCTCGTACGAGCAGGAGTACCGCGTCGACGACGCGACCGAGATTCACTCCAAGCGCGCGATGCGCCGCGAGGAGATCGAGGAGACCGACTACAAACTCCTCGCCACGCTGGAGCCGGTCGCGGTCCTCTACTCGGACGACGGCGAGCTCAAGCGCCGGATGACCGACCGGGTCCCCAAGCCGAAGGCGGTCGTCCGGCAGGCCGACGACAAGCCCGAGATCAAGACCGGGCTCAAGATGCCCGAAGACGGCGTGTTCCTCGGCCACCTCTCGGTCGGCGGCGAGAAGGTCCGGACCGCCGCCGAGCCGCCCACGATCGACTACCGGCTGAAAGACGACTACGGCGACGGCGATCCGCTCGTGTTCCGTCACACCCTCGTGGCCGGGGGCACCGGGTCGGGCAAGACCCACGGCGCGAAGAACGTCCTCCGGCAGTTCCTCGGCGAGGAGCGCCGCTACGAGATGGCCGACGGCGCCGAGCGCCGGGCCGCTGTCGTCCAGTTCGACCCCCAAGACGAGTACGCCCAGATGCACGACGACAACCCGGACGTGACCGACGCCGACCGCCGCCGGTGGGAGCGAGAGGGCGTCGCCTGCGGCGGCCACGACGACACCGTCGCGTTCGTGCCGAAGGTCGGCGCCGGCGGCTACGCCGCCGACCACCACCGCGCCGAGCAGGTCGAGTTCACCATCCCCTTCTCGATGGTCCGGCGCCGGCCGTGGCTGGTCGCGGGCGCGAGCCTCAACGACAATCAGTACAACGCGCTCAGACTGCTCATCGAGCGCTTCTTCGAGCAGGCGGGCGATTCGGGGACCTACCGGCAGTTCGTCGACTACGTCGACGACCCCGCGCTCCGCGAGGAACTCGACGAGTCGGGCCGAGTCCACGAGGCCACCTACGACGCGGTCAAGCGCCGGGTCATCGGCTCGGCGTTCCACGACGTGTTCGATCAGGACGCCCGACCGATCACCGACCAGATACGCCGGTTCGTCCGGCCCGGCGGGCTCACCGTGGTGCCGACCTATCACGTCAACGACTCGCGGGCGACCGAGGTGGTGGTGCTGGCGCTCGCCAGCCTGCTCGTCGACGAGAAGCTCTCGAACGCGCCCCGGTACGACCGCGTGAAGGAGACGCCGCTCGTGGTCGGGATGGACGAGGCCCACAACTTCCTGACCGACGCCGACAGCGTGCAGGCCCGGAAGGTCATCGGGAAGTTCACCGAGGCCGCAAAGCAGGGCCGCAAGGAGCGTCTGGGCCTGTTTCTCATCACCCAGGACCCCCAAGACATCCACGAGGCGGTGTTCAAGCAGATCAACACCACGATCGTGCTGAACCTCGGCGACGAGGACGCGATCAAGAGCGTCAACATCCCCTCGAAGCTGGAAGGGAAAGTGCCGTACATGGAGAAGGGCCAGATGGTGGTTTACTCGCCGGACAACTCCGAGCCGGTCGAGATCACCGGCTTGCCCAAGTGCGTGACCAAACACGGCCGGGAGTAGCGTGAGCCGGCCGGCTCACGGGAACACGAGCGGTGAAACCGCGAGTAGCGAGGCGCCCAACGCCGCTCTCTCGGAGCGACCCGACGGGCGAGCGAAGCCGACTCCCCGCCCGGGCCTGTCGCCGTTCTCGACTCGCGACGGCGACATGTAGAGTTAAATGAACGCCGTGTCTACCCGTGGCCATGAGCAAAGAGATACTCGTCCCGATCGACGGCTCCGAGCAGTCGAGAACCGCGCTCAACTTCGCGCTCGAAGAGTTCGCCGACGACACGATCACCGTGCTCAACGTCATCGACCCCATCGACGCCGGCTACAACGCCCCGGTGGGGATGCCCGGCGGCTCCGAGGAGTGGTACGAGAACGCCCGCGAGCAGAGCGAATCGCTGTTCGAGGGAGCACAGGAGACCGCCGACGAGTACGACGTCACCCTGAACCCCGTCACCGAGATGGGCCGCCCCGCCAGCGTCATCGTGGAGTACGCCGACGAGGAAGGAATCGACCAGATCGTCATGGGGAGCCACGGCCGATCGGGGGTCTCGCGAATCCTGCTCGGTAGCGTCGCCGAGACGGTGGTCCGGCGCGCGACGAAGCCGGTGACGGTCGTGCGGTAGGCTACGCCTCGCTGTCGCCGTCCGACGGGCTCCGCGAGTCGCGCCGCCCCCGGCGAGACGCGCTCAGCGTCCGTGCCAACCCCTCTCACCACTACGCTCTCCCGGTGTTTTTGATCGAGCGTCTGCAAGGGCCGCGCGTGCAGGCGCCGCCCGCACCCGAAGACCGCCGGGCTTCCGAACCGGTGCTCGCAAAGACAGCAACAGGTCGCCTCAGAAGATATTCGCCTGCCGATAGACGCTGATGCCGTCGTTCGTGATGGAGTAGGGTTTGATCTCCCGGGAGTGGTTCGCGTCCCGAATCTTCTGAATCTCGACCGCGAGCCGCGTCTCCCGGAAGTCGTCGCTCGATCGGATGTACCGCAGGATGAAGACCGCGTCCACCAGATACTCGATGATGCCGTGCCGGGAGGCGTAGGAGTTCTCCTCGCTGGCCTCGCTGGTGAGCATCGTGGTCACGCCCGCCTGCTTGAGGCTCCGCGTGAAGTCGTACACCTCGTTGCGGCGGGTCGCCTGCTCGTCGTACATCATCTCCAGCAGCGACACCGAGTCGAGGACGAGCCGCGACGCGCCGAAGTCCTCGATGAGCCGCGGGAGGTCGTTTCGGATCGACGTGAGGCTGTTCGCCATCTCGATGGGGTCGAGGTCGATGACCGCGAGCCGTCCCTCCGACTCGTAGTCGTCGAACGACCACCCCTTCTCGGTGGCGGTGTTGATGATCCGACCGCGGCTCTCTTCGAGGGTGATGAACACCGCGTTCTCGCCGGCTTCGAGCGCCTCGTTGAGGAACTGGAGCCCGAACGTGGTCTTGCCGGTCCCGGCCGACCCGATGGTGGTCAACAGCGACCGCTCGGGCACCCCGCCCTGAATCATGCTGTCGAGGCCCTCGATTCCGACGTCCACTCGCGGGATCGACGACTCGAACTCCTCGTCGAACTCGGTTTCCTCGAACGGCTCGTCGGTCTCGCCGAACCCGCCGCCACCGCCCATCCCGAAGCCGGCGTCGTCGCCACCGAACCCCTCGGGGGCGGCGTCGCCGAGGCCGGCGTCGCCGAACTCCGTGTCGCCGCCGGCGCCACCGCCGCCCGGTGCGTTCTCGAAGGCGGTGCTGAAGTCCTCGTCGAACAGCCCCTCGTCGTCGCTGGCCTCGTAGGGGTCGGCGTCCGCGAACCCGTCGGCTTCGCCGTCGGGGCCGTCCCCGGCGTCCCGATCGTCGCCGACGACGTCACCGCCCTCGGCGTCTGGGCCGAACCCGGAGTCCGTGTCGGCATCATCCCCGAATCCGGGGTCAGTCTCGGACGTATCCCCGAATCCGTCGGCGCCGCCGGCGTCGCCAAACCCGGTGTCCGTCCCGGAATCGGTGCCGAATCCGGCGTCCGTGTCGGCGTCGCCGCCGAACTCCGACTCGCCGCGGTCTGCCTCGCGCTCGATTCCGCCCGGGTCGGCGCCTGCATTCTCCCGGTCTCCGATCTCGGAGGGCGCCTCGGCGTCGGCCGAGCGCTCGCCGTCTTCGGACTCGGAGTCGTCGGTCTCCTCGTCGGACGCCTCGTCGAGCGCGCGCTCGAACCAGTCGTCGTCGCTCACGCCGTCCACCTCCGTGACCGTCGAGCGCGCGGGAACATGTGTGACACGTCGGACCGACCGCATTTGAATGTTTCTCGGTGTCGGCGGACTTTTGCCGACCGGGCGAGAAGTGCCATCGATGAAAGTCGGTATCGTCGCCCAGAAGGGCAACTCCCGCGCCGCCTTTCTGGCCGCACGAATACGTGAAACGCTGCCCGACGACGTGACCGTCTGGCTCGACGCCGCGACGGCCGCGACGGTCGACGGCGACGGTCGGCCGGTCGACGAGATGGACGCCACAGACCTCGTGGTCTCGATCGGCGGTGACGGGACGTTCCTCTTTGCGGCCCGCGGCGCGGGCTCGACGCCGATTCTGGGGGTCAACCTCGGCGAGGTCGGATTCCTCAACGGCGTCGCACCTCGCGAGGCGGTCCAGACGGTCGAGTCGGTGGTCGCCGTTTACCGCGAATCGGGATCGATCCCGGTCCGGGAGGCGCCCCGGCTGATCGCCGACGGCGACGGCGACTGGACGCTCCCGCCGGCGCTCAACGAGATCGTCGTCCAGGGCGCCCAGCGGGGCCACGGCAACGGGATCGAGTACGAGGTCAGGGTCGACGGTCGGCTGTTCGCCGGCGGTCGGGGCGACGGCGTGCTGGTCTCGACGTCGACCGGTAGCACCGCGTACAACCTCAGCGAGGGCGGCCCGGTGGTCCACCCCGAGGTCGACGCCCTGATCGTGACCGAGATGTGCGCGGCCGAGTCGATGGCGCCGCTGGTGATCCCGAGCGACAGCGAGGTCGAGATTCGGGCGGCCGACGCCGAACACGGCTTCGTCAGCGGCGACAGCACCCGCAAGCGGATCGAGACCCCCGAGTGGGTCCGAGTTGGCGTCGCCGACGAGCCGGCCCGGATCGCCGAACCGGCGAGCGACTTCTTCGAGGCGCTCGGGAAGCTCGACTGACTTTTCCGAAAGGGAAAGCCCTAATCAGCCCCGCTCGCTATCCTCGGGTAATGGACGAGCAACTGCCGGACGTACAGGCGTCCGAGCCGGACGTAGAAGTCGGCCTGAACCGGGTCGGCGTGACGGGCGTGACCAAGCTGGTCGAACTCGCGCGACCCGACAAGCGGCCGATCGTGCTGACCGCGGAGTTCGAAGTGCTGGTCGACCTGCCGAGTTGGCGGAAGGGCGCGGACATGAGTCGCAACATGGAAGTCGTCGACGAGATCCTCGAAGACGCGGTGACCGAACCCACCTATCGCGTCGAGGACGTCTGCGGGGAGGCCGCCGAGCGCCTCCTCGAGAAACACGACTACACCTCCAAGGCCGAGGTCCAGATGGAGGCCGAGTACATGATCAAAGACGAGACCCCGGCGAGCGAGCGCCCGACGCAGGCGACCGTCGACATCCTCGCGGGCGCGACCGCCACCGACGAGGGCACCCGCGAGAAGATCGGCGCGCGGGTCACCGGCATGACCGTCTGTCCCTGCTCGCAGGGGATGATGAGCGAGACCGCCCGCCGGAAACTCGAGGACCTCGGAGTCGGTGACGAGGAGGTGCGGGAGTTCCTGCGGGAGGTCCCCCAAGCGGGCCACTCCCAGCGCGGTCACGCGACGCTCACCGTCGAGAGCGAGGGCGCGCCCGAGGTGAACCTCCTGGAGTTGATCGAGGTGGCCCGCGACTCGATGAGCGCGCGGATCTACAACCTCGCGAAGCGTCCCGACGAGGACCACATGACTTTCGAGGCCCACGCCAACGCGAAGTTTGTCGAGGACTGCGTGCGCGACATGGCCGAGGGCGTGGTGGCCCAGTTCCCCGACCTCCCCGACGACGCGGTCGTCACGATGAAACAGAGCAACGACGAGTCCATCCACCAGCACAACGCCCACGCCGAGCGGATGGCCGAGTTGGGGACGCTCCGCGAGGAAGTCGCCGACGACTGACGGCATTTCGATCCGTCCGCCCTGCGATTCGCCGCGTCGGACTGCTCGCTCCGTCCCGACCCGAGAACGAATTTTGAGAACAGTCGTGCGGCGTTACAGGAGACGGAGGCCGAGGTCGTACGCCCACGCCTGCGTGCCGACCGCCGCGACCACGACAGCACCGCCGGCCAGCGCGACGTTCTTGAGGAACTGGGTCATCTCGTCTTGCCGTTGGTCGTCGGGGACGGCCCAGAAGTCGTGCATCGTCACCGCCGAGAGTAAGAGGAACGCCGCGACGGCGATCGCGCTCGCGACGGGAAACGCGCCGGCGAGAACGCCGAGGCCGCCGGCGACGAGGACGGCCCCCGACCCGAGGACCGAGAGCGTCGGAGCGGGGAGGCCCTTGAACTCGGCGTATCCGGTCATCTGTTCGGTCTGCACGAAGTGGTTGAACCCCATGAACGCGACGACGCCCCCGAACAGGACGCGACCGACGAGGAGCGCGATCCCTTCGACGCCGGTGACCGCCATCAGACCGACACCTCCCGCGATCGGGCGTCTGGTTCGAGGGTCCGTGGGCGCGATTCAGGTTTCGATCGGTTACTGGGTTTCGTCACGGAACGTAGTTCTATTCGGAACCGATATATAATCTCGGCAACACTGGCGCCACCGGCTGACACCGATGTCATCGAGTCGTCGGCGCGCTGAGACGACGCCCGAATCGCGGGTCGCCCACACACTCATTGGGCCGGGCGTCGTACGTACTCGCCATGAGCGTCACCGGCCTCTGTCAGATCTGCGAGCGCAACGAGGCGGCCCACTCGTGTCCGAACTGCGGGACTCTCGCCTGCGAGGACCACTGGAGCGAGCGGTTCGACCTCTGTGTCCAGTGCGCTTCGACCGACGGGGACGACGGGCGCGCGACCACGGTACCCGACGATCTCGACGACGAGGACGTGATGCGCTTTTAAAGCCGGCGGCTGAGTCGTCCCGCCGCCTGCCGGGCCGCGGCGGCGTACGCGTCGGCGTCCCGGTCCCGATCGCGGCTGGGGGCGGCGCCGGGGGCCTCGCCGGCGTAGATGACTTCCCGGCCGGCCTCCACGAGGCCGACGCCCGGCTCGCCCGCGTCGTCGGGAGTCACGTAGTCGGCGACGTCGGGGTCGTTGCTCGTCTCGCCGACCGCGAGAAACGGCAGGTCCGGGGCGCGCTCGCGGAGCCGTTCGAGCGTCTCGCTCGGGCCGCCGACCAGCAGTCCGATCGCGGTCTCGGCGTCGGCCGCCCGTTCGGCGACCCGCGAGGCCACCCGCTCGGCTACCGTCTCCTCGGGGTCGCTCTCGCCGGCGACCGCGAGCGCCTGGAGGTCGCTCGCCCCCGCGTTGGGCGTCCGGCAGACCGCGAACGCCGCCGTCTCGGTGTCTCGAAGTCGCGCGAGCGCCTCGTCGCCGAGCGCGCCCGAGCCGACGCCGACCGCTGGCGCGACCGTCACCGCGTCCACCGAATCGAGCAGACCGACCCGCGACCCGCGGATCGCGGTCCACTTGCCGTCGAGTATGACCGGCACGCCCCGTCCGCGGGCGTAGGCGACGGTCTCGGCCATCGCGACCCGACCGTCGGCGTCGGCGTAGTACGCCGGGTTCAGGGTGTAAGCCGCCGCGCGGTCGCTGGTCGCGTCGACGATGCGGCGGGTGAACGCCCGCCGAGGGTAGTCGTACTCGCGACAGTCGGCGGGGAGCCGCGAACGCTCGGGGTTCAGCCCGACCGCGAGGCCGCCGCCGGTCTCGCGTATCCGGTTCCGAAGCCGGTCGAAACAGGTCACGCCGACAGTTGCCCGCGGGCCCTCATGGCTCTTGCTCTCCGCAGGTATCAAGTCGGACTCCGTCCAAGAGCGTGGCGTGACCGTCACCGCCGTCGTCTTCGACTTCGACTACACGCTGACCGTTCCCGATCGCCCCCGCCAGGAGGTGCTCGACGACGCGACCGAGGCGGTCGGCGCGCCCCGAATCGACCGGGCGACCTACCTAGATGTCCACGCCGACTACCTCGACGTCGAGAGCAGGACGCCGATCTTCGCCGACATCCTCGACGCGGCCGACAGCGACGCCGATCCCGCGGCGCTCGCCGAGGCCTACCGCGAGGCGCTCGGCGACGCGCTCGCGCCGGTCGAGGGGGTCCCGGGCCTGCTCGCGGACCTGCGCGAACGCTATCGGCTCGGACTCCTCACGAACGGGTCGACCCGCGCCCAGCGAAGCAAACTCGAAGCGTTCGAGTGGGTGGACGCGTTCGACGCGACGGTCGTGACCGGCGAACTCGACGCCGGCAAGCCAGACGAGCGCGCGTTCGCGGCGATCCTCGACGAACTCGGGGTCGCCCCCGAGCGAGCGGTCTACGTCGGCGACGACCCCGAGGCCGACGTTCACGGCGCGCAGGCCGCCGGGATGGCGGCGATACAGGTCGTCTTCGACGGGGGCCCCGACCCCGCGCCGGCGGCCGACGCCCACGTCGAACGCGATCGGCTCGCGGCCGAGCTACCCGGTCTCCTCGAGAGCCTGTAGGGCCGCGACCACCGCGTCGGTGGCGCGTTTCACCGCCGCGCCGTCCTCGACGAAGACGACGGTTCGCGGCGGCCGGACCGCCTTCGGTCGCACCCGCAGGCCGGCGTCCGCGGCGGCCTCGGCCGCGGCGTCGACGCCCGCCTGAAACTCCACTCTGGTACGGTCCTCGTGGGCGTAGACCGCCGCGAAGGCGACGGTCTCGTCGCCGGCGTGGCTGACGATGCGGTACGCGAGTTCGCCGTCGGCAGACCCCTCGACGTCTGGGTCGGCGTCGGCGACGTCGAGCGCCGACAGTCCCGAATCCTCGCGGCCGTCGACCTCCGAGGCGAGCAACTGGGCGATACGCTTGCCGTCGGTGGTTCGCTCCTCGACCATACGCACGGTACGAGCGGGGGCGGAATTACCCTTCGGCTTTCAGTTCCTCGCGGGCGTCGGCGGCCGCCTCGCGCACGTCGACGCCGCGCCGGCGGGCGTACACGACCGCCGCGGCCTCGATTGTCACGCCGAGGTCGCCCTGTAGTTCGTTGATCTCGGCGACCGCGGTCTGCTTTTCGGTGCCGGCCGCGACCACCTGATCGAGTAGGCGCTCGAACGTCGACTGCTCCTGAAGCACCGACTCGTCGGGGACGAACCCGTCGGGGATTTCGACCGCCGAGGGGTCGAACCCCGCGACGACGCCGTCGTCCCGGCGGTCGAGCAGTCCCTGTCCGGTCGCCACGTCGACCAGCCGCTCGGCCTGATCGGGCGAGAACCAATCGCGGTCCAGCGACAGCGCGACCACGAGCTCGCTCTCTGGCAGGCGCTCGCGGCCCTTCTGCTTGAACGGGGCCGCGACTGCGCGTCGGAGACTCATCGGTACGAATCGGACGCGTGGTCGGCCTAAAGCTGTCGGTCCGCGGGCCGGCCCGGAGCCGCCGATTGCGCGGAACCGAGATATATAAGTGTGCGCTCGCCGATTTCACGGGTATGAAAGACCAAGGACACTCGACGCGCAAGCGCACCGGCGGCCGACTCCGCCCGGCGCAGAAGAAGAAAAAGCACCAGCTGGGCCGCGAACCGACCGAGACCACGGTCGGCGACCCCAAGTTCCGCACCCTCGACTCCCGGGGCAACACCCAGAAGGTCCGCGCGCTGTCGACGAACGTCGCGAGCGTCGCGATCGACGGCGAGACCGTCGAGGCCGACATCGAAGACGTCGTCGAGAACGCCGCCAACCCCAACTACGTCCGGCGGAACATCGTCACCAAGGGCGCGGTCATCGAGACCAGCGAGGGTCGGGCCCGCGTCACGTCCCGACCCGGCCAGACCGGCAACGTGAACGCCGTCCTCGTCGAGTAACTCGCTTCTACACCCGTTCTTCGACGCCCGACAGCCCCGCGTCCGTGATCTCGAACTGCGCGGTCTCGCCCGCGGGCTTCGCGCGGTGTTTTTCGAGGGTCGCCCGGCGGTTCCCGCCCCGGAACCGGTCGATCCGGACGACCGTGCCGGTCCAGTGTTCGAGCGTGTGGCCCCCGAGCGGCCGGGTGCGGTCGCTGTCGGGGTCGGTGTACACCTGATTCGTCAACACGACCGCGAGGTCGTGTTTGCGCGCCAGCGACAGCAGGTGGGTGACCTGACTCGCGACCTTCCGGAGCGCCTCCCCGCCCTCGGTGTCCTCCGAGCGCTCCATCCGGTAGAAGCCGGTGGCGCTGTCGAGCACCACCAGATCCGCCCGCTCGGCGAACTCGCCGGCGTCCCGGACCGCCTGCTGTTGGTCCTCGAAGTCGTAGGCCTCCTCGATCACGATGCGGGAAGTCAACTCCTCGACGTCGTCGGCCTTCGCCGAGGCGACCTGTTCGAACCGCGCGAGCGACAGCCCCTCGGTGTCGATGTACACCGCGGTCCCGCCGGCGGCGGCGACTTCGACCGCCGCCCCGAGCGCGACGTTCGTCTTGCCCGCGGCTGGCGGGCCGTACACCTGCGTCACGGTCCCGCGCTCGAACCCGCCGTCGAGCAGGTCGTCGAGCGGCCCGCACCCGGTCGGGATGGCCTCGTTGTTCACGCCCGCCGATTGGTCCCACCCGGGCAAAAGCCTCCGGATTCCGAGCGGACGAGTTTTGACCCTCGGGATCGAACACTCGCGAGTGACAGTCGTCGTCGCCACCGAGGACTTCGAGCTGTACCACGGCGTGGTCAACGAGCTTCGCGACCGGGGCGTGACGTTCACCACCGTCGAACCGGGCGCGGACCCCCCCGACAGCGCCGACGTGCTCGTCCGAGCCGACGACGACGAAAGCGTGCCGGCGGAGTCGGACGCCGACGTCCGGACGGTGATCGCCGACCCAGCCGACCCCCGCCGGGCCGTCGAGGAGGCGCTGGCGCTCTTGCGGGGCGAGGGCGGCCGGACGGTCGTCGGGATCGACCCGGGAACTCGACCCGGCGTGGCGGTGCTGTCGGGCGAGATGGTCGTCGCGGCCTTCCACGTCCCGCTGGGCGACGTAGCAGAGGTGGTTCGAGAGGAAGTCACGGACGCGGTCGATCCGGTGGTCCGGATCGGCGACGGCGCCAGATTACAGGGCGGCAAGCTGATCCGAGCGCTCGAAGACGTGCCGGTAGAGCTCGTCGACGAGACCGGGACGACCCCGTACCTCGGCACCGGCGCTCGCGGGATGGGCGACGTGCTCGCGGCGGTGAACATCGCGCGCCTCGACGGCGAGCGCGTCGAGAGCCGCGAAGTCGAACCGACGCCGGGCGAGCTGACGGTCATCCAGAACCGCTCGCGCGAGCGCGCCGACGACAACCGCGAGATCGACGAGGAACTCGCGCGCCGCGTGGCGTCCGGAGAGCTGACCCTCGAAGAGGCGATGCGCGAGCACCGCGAGGACGACGCGACGTGACGGTTCCCCGACCGGGACTGCGCGTTCGGACGCCGACCCGAACGCGGGCGAGCGGACTGAGACTCCCGTGGGAGGTCCGACCGACACCCCGATGCACGTCGCGGTGTGTCGTCACTGGCCAATTTCGCCCCGACCTGCACCTCTATGTCGTGCTACCGAACACTCTTTCCACGGACGAACCAACCGCAGCGGTGGCCGACTCCGTGCGAGTTGGGCGAACGGTGATCCACCTATGACACGAAACGACAGTTCCCACGAAAACGGATTCGCGACGATCGCCGTCGGGGCGGCCGAGACCGCGAGGAGGTCCGAGGAACGCCCGACGAGTGACGTCGTCCCGCCGGTACACCTCTCGAGCACCTTTCGGTGGGCAGACGGCGACGATGCCAACGAACACGACTATTCGCGCGAGAGCAACCCCACCCGGGCGGCCCTCGAAGACCAGCTGGCCCGTCTCGAAGGCGGCGAGCACGGACTCGCGTTCGCCTCGGGGATGGCCGCCATCTCGACGACGGTTCTGTCGCTGGTCCCGCCGGGCGGCCACGTCGTCTCGTCGGACTCCGTCTACGGCGGCACCGAAAAACTGCTCACGGAACACGTCGCCGGCCATCTCGGGGTCGACGTGGAGTTCGTCGACGCCCGCGACCCGGACAACGTCGCCGCGGCGGTCGATTCGGACACCGACCTGATCTGGGCGGAGACACCGACGAACCCGTTGGTGCGTCTGTGTGACGTCCGATCGATGGCAGACATCGCCCGCGACCGCGGCGTCCCGTTCGGGGTCGACAGCACTTTCGCGAGCCCGTACTTTCAGGCGCCGCTCGAACTGGGTGCCGACGTCGTCGTCCACAGCACCACCAAGTACCTCAACGGCCACTCGGACTCGATCGGTGGTGCCGTCGTCACCGACGACGACGCAGTCTTCGAGAAACTGGCGTTTGCCCAACGGATCGGGCTCGGAAACGTCCTCTCGCCGTTCGATTGTTACCTCGTCGCGCGCGGCATCAAGACCCTGCCGGCGCGGATGGAACACCACCAGGAAAACGCGATGGCGGTCGCGCGCCTCCTCGAGGACCACGACCGGGTCGCCCGCGTCCGCTACCCCGGTCTAGAGAGCCATCCCCAACACGATCTGGCGTCCGAACAGATGTCGGGGTACGGCGGGATGCTCTCCTTCGAGTTCGATGGCACGCTCGTCGAACTCGAGGCGTTCGTCGAGGGCCTCGAAATATTCACGCCCGGGGCCAGCCTCGGCGGCGTCGAGAGCCTCGTCGAGGTCCCGTCGCTGATGCTCCCCGACGAGATCAGCCACGGGTCGGCCACCGCCGAGATCCCCGAGACGCTGGTCAGGGTTTCGACCGGCATCGAAGACGCCGACGACCTCCGCGAGGACCTCCGGACCGCGCTCCCGTAGACCCGCGCCCCGTGTCGCACTCGCCGATCCCGGCCGGACGGGGACGGATCAGTCAAGCGGTTCGATGGCGTCGCCGGGGCGGATCGTCCCGTCTTCGAGAACGTCGGCTCGGAGCCCGCCCCGGTGAGCGAGCGCCTGCAACACGCCGTCTTGGGTGATCCGCTGGAGGTGAGCGCACGGTTCGCACAACCGATCCCCTCGACAGACGGCGTCACCGACTCGGAATCGGCGACCGACGAGATGATTGAGAGCGACTTCTCGGGTCTCGACGTTCCGTCGGTGTTCCCCGGGCGCGAGTTCGATACCCGCCTCGCGTTCGATCGCCGTAACGGCCTCTCGCTCGATCAGCGTGAGGTCGTACCCGTCGTGGCGGTCCTCGTCGGCGTCCCACTCGACGAAAGTCCCCGTCTCGATCTCGCGAAAGTAGCGGTCGCCCCGGAGTCCGCTCCCGGCGATCGCCTCGACGTCGGTCCGTTCTTCCATCTCCGCCTCGGCCTCGGGCGCGGTGAAAATCCGTTCGACGGTGCCGCTTCCGGTCATGCGTACTACGCTGTCTGATGAGCGTATAAACCTCCGGGTGTCGGCGACCCCGCCGCGTCTACGGCAGACTCACACGGGGGCCGAGGGTTCGGTCGACTGTCAAGAGAATCACGCTCCGTCGGTCTCGTCGTTTCGGCGACGGAACCGCGCGACGGCGGCGTCGTCCCCCTACCGCCGGTTCGCGGCGCTCTCGGCCCGACGCATCACCTCGCGCACCGGCGCGTCTGCCTCTCGCGCGACCGCGGCGCAGTCGTCGTACTCGGCGCTCACGTCGTACACCGCGCCGTCGTCGTCGCTGGCGATCTTCACGTCGACCGCGTACCGTTCGCCGTCGATCTCGACCGCGACCGACTCGATCTCCCGGCGGGCGATCCACCGGTGGGTCGCCCCGGCCTGTCGGACGCCGAGCGTGCCGGTCTCCTCGGCGAGCCGCCGCGCGACCCGTTCGGCGTCCGCCGGCTTGCAGACGACCTTCACGAGGTGGCCGGGCCGGGACTTCTTCATCGTCAGCGGGACGATCGAGACGTCCCGTGCGCCGGCCTCGGCGAGCGACTCCTGGAGGCCGCCGAGAATCTCGGGCGGGGCGTCGTCGAGGTTCGTTTCGAGCACCGCCACGTCGTCGCGGACGAGTCGGCCGCCGCGCTCGGCGTCGCTCTCGCCCACCAGCGCCCGGAGCACGTTCGGATGCTCGGGGAAGTCGTACCCGCCCGCGCCGTAGCCCGACGAGTCGATCCGGAGCGACGGGAGTTCGCCGACGCCCTCCGCGAAGTGCGCGAGAACGGCCGCGCCCGTCGGCGTGAGCAGTTCGGCCTCGACCGGGCCGCCCCGGAGCGACCAGTCGGCGCGCTCGGCGATCTCGACCACGGCGGGCGTCGGCACCGGGTAGGCGCCGTGGCTCATCTCGACGGTGCCGCCGCCGGTCGACAGCGGCGTCGCGACCACTCGATCCGGATCGAGGTCCTCGAGGAGTAGCGCCGCGCCGACCACGTCCGCGATGGCGTCGTCGGCCCCGACTTCGTGGAAGTGCGTCGAGTCGAGGTCGGTGCCGTGGACGCTCGCCTCCGCCTCCCCGAGGCGCTCGAAGACCGCGAGCGCGTCGGCCTCGACGCCGTCCGAGAGATCCATCGACTCGACGATCTCGACGACCTCCGGGTAGGTCCGGAGCGGGCCGGCCCCCTCCGCGTGGTCGTGGTCGTGGTCGTGGTCGTGGTCGTGGTCGTGGTCGTGGTCGTGGTCGTGGTCGTGGTCGTGGTCGTGGTCGTGGTCGTGGTCGCGATGGTCGTCCTCGTCTACGTGTCCGTTTCCGGCGCGTTCGCGGCCCTCGCCGCCGTCTAGCAGGACGGCGACGCCCGTCGCCGAGATCCCGTTCTTCTCGGTCGGGGTCACCTCGTACCGGACGTCCAGCGCTTCCTCGACGGGCGCGAGCGCATCGCGGTCCGCGCCGGCCGCGAGCAGGGCGGCGAGTATCATGTCGCCGCTGGCGCCCATTCCGCCGTCGAATGCGAGCGTCTTCATGCCGAGACGTGGGGCGCTCGCGGCGAAAAAGACCGGGGTTGTCGGGCGCCGCCCGAGAGACGGCCCCACACCAAACGGCTTTGTAGCGCGAAATCGTATCTTACCGCATAGTATGAACTCGACCGCTTCGGCCCGTCGTCCCCGCGCGACGGCCGATATTCCCGACAGCAAAGGACTTATCCCTCACGGGCGCGGATCCAGAAACAATCTTCGCGTCTCCCAATCATGAATGAAGTCCAACTAGAAGTGGCGAAGGCGTACCCGAACGACTCGGGCCGCGGCATCGCCCGCCTCGACCCGGACACGCTGCTTCACCTGAAGCTGAGCCCGGGCGACATCATCGAGATCGAAGGCGGCGACACCACCGCGGCGAAGGTGTGGCGCGCCGACCGGCAGGACTGGAACACCGACACGGTCCGGATCGACGGGTTCACCCGCCAGAACGCCGACGTGGGAATCGGCGAGCGCGTCGAGATCCGGAAGGCCGACGCCGAGAAGGCCGACAAGCTCGTGTTGGCCCCGCCCGAGGAGGCCAGCGTCCAGTTCGGCTCCGATGCGGCCGGGATGGTCAAGCGCCAGATCCTCAAGCGCCCGGTGGTCGAACGCGACATCGTCCCCGTGATGTCATCGACCAACCACCCGTTCATGCGGTCGCCCGGACAGGCGATCCCGCTCATCGCGGTCGAGACCGAGCCAGACGGAGTCTGTCTCATCACCGAGGACACCGAGGTCGAACTCCGCGAGGAGCCGATCAGCGGCTTCGAGAAGACCGGGGGTGGCATCACCTACGAGGACATCGGCGGGCTCGAAAACGAGATTCAGCGCGTCCGGGAGATGGTCGAGCTCCCGATGAAACACCCCCAGATCTTCAAGAAGCTCGGGATCGAGCCGCCCCAAGGGGTCCTGCTCCACGGCCCGCCGGGTACGGGCAAGACCCTGCTGGCGAAGGCGGTCGCCAACGAGACGTCCGCGAGCTTCTTCTCGATCGCGGGCCCCGAGATCATCTCGAAATACTACGGCGAGTCCGAACAGCAACTCAGAGAGATCTTCGAGGACGCCACCGAGGAGTCGCCGTCGATCATCTTCATCGACGAGCTCGACTCCATCGCGCCCAAGCGCGAGGACGTGACCGGCGAGGTCGAACGCCGCGTGGTCGCCCAACTGCTGACGATGATGGACGGGCTCGAATCCCGCGGGCAGGTCATCGTCATCGCGGCGACCAACCGCGTCGACTCGGTCGACCCCGCACTGCGGCGCCCGGGCCGGTTCGACCGCGAGATCGAGATCGGCGTGCCCGACGAGACGGGCCGCGAGGAGATCCTCCAGATCCACACCCGGGGGATGCCCCTCTCCGACGACGTGGCGCTCGACTCGCTCGCCAACGACACCCACGGGTTCGTGGGCGCGGACATCGAGAGTCTGACCAAGGAGGCGGCGATGAAGGCGCTTCGGCGCTACCTCCCCGAGATCGACCTCGACGAGGAGGACATCCCGCCGAGTCTCATCGACCGGATGATCGTCAAGCGCCAGGACTTCAACGGCGCGCTCAACGAGGTCGAGCCCTCGGCGATGCGGGAGGTGCTCGTCGAGCTTCCGAAAGTGTCGTGGGACGACGTCGGCGGGCTCGAAGACGCCAAACAGCAGGTCAAAGAGAGCGTCGAGTGGCCCCTCTCCTCGCCCCAGAAGTTCAGGCGGATGGGCATCTCCCCGCCCAGCGGCGTGTTGCTCTACGGGCCGCCCGGGACTGGCAAGACCCTGATGGCGAAGGCGGTCGCCAACGAGACCAACGCCAACTTCATCTCGGTCCGGGGGCCCCAGCTCCTCTCGAAGTGGGTCGGCGAGTCCGAGAAGGCGATCCGCCAGACGTTCCGGAAGGCCCGGCAGGTCTCCCCGACCGTCATCTTCTTCGACGAGCTCGACAGCCTCGCGCCCTCCCGGAGCCAGGAGATGGGCTCGAACGTCTCCGAGCGCGTGGTCAATCAGCTGTTGACCGAGCTCGACGGCCTCGAAGAGAAAGGCGACGTGATGGTCATCGGCGCGACCAACCGCCCGGACATGATCGACCCCGCGCTGATCCGGTCGGGGCGGTTCGATCGGCTCGTGATGATCGGCCAGCCCGACGAGGAGGGCCGCGAGCAGATCCTGAAGATCCACACGGACGACACACCGCTGTCGCCCGACGTGAGCCTGCGCGAGCTCGCCGAGATCACCGACGGCTACGTGGGGAGCGACCTCGAATCGATCGCCCGGGAGGCGGCGATCGAGGCGCTCCGCGAGGACGACGACGCCACCGAGGTCGGGATGAGTCACTTCCGGCAGGCGATGGACAACGTCCGGCCGACCATCACCGAGGACCTGCTCGACTACTACGACCAGATGGAAGAAGAGTTCAAGGGCGGCTCGTCCGGCCCCAGCGAGGGTCGTCGGGGCGGACGCATCGGCTTCCAGTAAATAACTCTTCGGGTCGTTCGCTCGGCCGGCGACCGCGTTTCCGATTTTAAGGTGTCTCCCCGTGTAGGTCGACGTACATGACCAGAACAACCGATCGACGCCGATTTCTGGCGGCCGGCGCGAGCGCCGCGCTGGTCGGCCTGTCGGGCTGTACCGGCGCGACGCCGTTCGTCGGCAAGCGCCTCGAAGAGACCCACGAGTTCGACGTGGGCGACGGCAACTCGCTCGCGATCGACGCCGACAACGGCGACGTGACCGTCCGATCGGGGTCGCCGCGGCTCGAAACCGTCAAGAAGTCCGGCTCGGTGTTCGCCGACCTCTCGGACGCGAGCGTCGACGTCGGCAGGGACGGCGACACCGTCCGCGTCGAAGCCCGAACCGACGACGACGGTTCGTGGTTCCAGGGCACGCCCGCCGTCGACGTGACCGCCGACATCCCCGACGGCGTGACCGTCGACGCCGTCCGGACGCGCAACGGCGACGCCGACGTCCGTGGCGTGACCGGCGACGCAACCGTCGAGTCCCGGAACGGCGACGCCGTCGCGCGAAACGTCGACGGCGAGGTCACCGTCCAGACTGACAACGGCGATGCCGAGGCACGGGGTATCTCGGGATACGTCACCGCCCAGACCGAGAACGGCGACGCCGTCGCTCGGAACGTCGGCGGCCTCGACGGCGCTTCCTCGGAAAACGGCGACGTCGACGTCGAGATCCCTTCGGTCCGGGGCGACACGAGCGTCGAAACCGATAACGGCGACGTCGAGGCGGCGGTCTCGCCCGACGTCGACGCCCGACTGGTGCTCCGGACCGACCGCGGCGACGTATCGATCGACGGACCGTTCGACGTCGCGACGCGGACCGACGAGTACGCCGAGGCGGGCCCCGAAGACGCCGACGCCGAGTTACGACTGCGCTCGGACAACGGCGACGTGTCGGTGACCGCGCTGGACTGAGCCGATCGCGACCGACGCTTTCGAGCGCTGTTTTTCGGATCGAGTACCGTCACCGCCGACGTGTGTGATGTCGCGTCAGCCGGCGGCACACCGGACCGAGTTGGCCGGCAGAAAGGAGAGTCGACCGCGTCAGCGGGATGGAGAGTCGACCGCGTCAGCGGGATGGGGGGTCGAACGCACCAGCGGGATCGGGACGCTCACTTCGTCGTCGAAGGGCCCAACAGCGCCTCGGCGGCGAGCCCCGAGGCGCGCGCGAGCCCGTTGAGGAGGTGGAGCGAGACGAGCGCGACGAACGCGCCGACGAGTGCGACGCCCACCGCCTCGGGGAGAGCGTCGACGGCGAGCGCGCCCGACTCGAACGGCCCGACCGAGAGGGTCCCGAACCGGGCGCCGACGTGGTAGGACGACGAGTAGGTCAGCGGGGCGGCGAGCAGCGACGCCGAAACAGACAGCGCGGCGGTGAGGGCGACGAACGCGGCGACGCCGAACGCGAACTTCCCGGCGAGATACACCACGCCGAGCCACGTCCGGGGCTCGGTCGCGAGCCGGTTGGCGACCGCGAGGGCGCCGTCGGAGGTGTCGAGCGCCGCGCTGGCGGCCTCGACCCCGAGCAGTCGGTTCGCGAGCTCGGCCTCGACGTTCGCGAGCAGTCGGGCGGCGGCCAGCGTCGCCAGCAGGATCGGGACGCCGACCACCGTGATCGCGAGCCCCGTCCCCAGCGAGAACCCCGTCGCGAGCACGAGGAAGTACCCGAGCCCGAGCGGGAACGCCAGGACGAGGTACAGCAGGTTCCGATACGTCTGGGGCCGTGCGGGGACGCCGACGAACGCGACCGCGGCGTCCCTGAGCGAAGTCGTCATCGTGTCACCTCGATTGTGACTATGCGAGCCGAATCCATAAACCGGGGTCGGCGGTCGCCCGCCGAGCGACTCGGCGAAAGAGTTTAGTGTGGTTATCGAAGCGAGTAGAGGATCGCGATCAGCCCCACGTTGTAGGCCGTGACGACCGACAAAAGCGTCAGGCCGTCGGACCACGCCAGCGCGGGCGCGAACAGTTCGGTGAGAACGAACGGAATCGCCGTGAAACACGCCACGCCGACCGCGAGCAGGCCCATCGCCTCGCTGGCGTGGCGCCGGTACCCCCGGGCGGCCTGATACGTGACTACCAGCCCGATGGCCGCGGTCAGCGCCGACGCGAGGGTGACGTAATCAGGGGTCATAGATTGCGTACAGGATGGCCGCGAGGCCGAGCAGTTCGAGCCCGGCCGTGGCGAGCGACCGGGTGGCGGGCGAGACGACCACGAGGTTCGACAGCACGAGCCGGAGGACCATCGGCGCGGTCACCAGCAGGCCGAGGCCGGCCCCGAGATACAGCATGAGTCGGGTGCCGTTCCGGCGGTAGCCCCGGATCAGCTTCGCGACCACGAGCGCCGACAGGCCCGTCGCGAGCAAGAGACCCGCGAGCGCGAGCACGACGACCGTCTCCGAGCCGCCGACCGCGGTCTGGAGTACGACCCCGATCATCCTTTGAACCCCTCGTAGAGCCGGGTGAACCGGTCGGCCGGGTCCTCCGCCCGGTCGACGTCGAGTTCGAACCCTTCGGCGGTGAGTTCGACCGTGACCCGCTGGAGGTTCGTGCCGTACACCTTGTAGTGGTGGCCGTCGGGATCGAGGCGCTGTTCGGCGTCGAGGAGCCGCTGGTCTTCGAGTCGCTCGATCCGCCGGTAGATGGTCGACGGCGACGCGTCGCAGGCCTCAGCCAGCGCCTCGGCCGACAGCGCCTCGTCGTAAGTCTCGATCAGGATGGCCCGGGCGTACTCATCGTCGAGCAGGTCGAACACCGCGGTGGCGGCGTCGCTCACGGTGGCGACCTCCCGTCGCCGCGCGGGCCCAGACCGGTGTCCTCGGGCGGCCATTCCATCTCCGTCCGTCGAGTCGTTCGAACGGCCGACAGTTAAAGCTCACCGGGACTCGCTGGCTCGGCGACCCAGCGCAATACTTATTGTAATCGGGCGTGACTGTTCGGCCAGTTGGGATGGCATCGAACCGCCGCTCGGCGAGTGTCACCGACAGCCTCCGGTCGGTCTTTGGCGTCCCGCTCCGGCTTCAGACCTACCGGAACCTGCTGTATCTCGTCCTGGCGTTCCCGCTCGGGCTCGTCTACTTCGTGTTCCTCTCGATCGGGCTGTCGCTGGGAGTCGGACTGGCGATCACGGTGATCGGCATCCCGATACTGCTCGCGGTCCTCGCCGTCTCGACCGGTCTGGCGGCCGTCGAGCGCGAACTGGCGACGCTGTTGCTCGGGGTCCACATCGAGACCGCCAGTGGGCCGACGCCGGAGTCGCTGATCGAGCGCGCAAAGCGACTCGTGATCGACGTCGGGACGTGGAAGGCGCTCGTCTACCTCGGCTCGAAGTTCGTCATCGGCGTGGTCTCGTTCGTCGTTGTCACCACCCTGCTGGTCACCGCGACGAGTCTGCTCGCGGTCCCGTTCGTCTACCAGCAACCGGGCGTGTACGTCGGCGTCGTGACCGACGCGCCGATCGAGTTCCACCCGTCGCTGTACGTGGCGTGGCGACAGATCCTCGTCGGCGTCGAGACGGTCGTCAGCGTGGGGTCGTGGCAGGTCACGACCCTCTCGGAGGCGCTCGCGGTCGCCGGCGGCGGCGTCCTGCTCGGCGTGGCGTCGCTCCACCTGCTCAACGGGCTCGCGCGCCTCTCGGGGTGGTACACCAAGGTCATGCTCGGGTCGAGCACGGGCGAGTGGGCGGTGTCCGACGCGTGAAGTAGCGTCGCCGGAGTTCCCGGTGTCGTCGAAATTTGTCTCTCGCGGCGTTCACGCAGTCGTGTCTCTCTGGGAGTTCGAGCAGTGGTACCGCGAGCGAGGCCGGAGTCCGAGCGAGCGGACCGAGGAATCCTCGAAGGCGACCGTAGGCCGCCTGAGGGGGTGACGACGCGTTTTCATGAACGCTTTGCAAGGTGTGTCTCTCGGGGCGTCTTGGCGATCGAAGCGAGCCAAGACTCGGAAGACGCGGTTTGCCTTCCGGCGCACCCGCACGAAAAGGCTCTAGTAGATGAGCTCGTCGTCGTTCTCGACCATGTAGAGGGTGCGGGCCGCGATGTTGACCGCGTGGTCGCCGATGCGTTCGAGGTCCCTGACCGTCAACAGGAGCCGCGAGACGTCTTGGAGGAGCGTCTCGACTTCTTCTTCGGTGTTCTCCTCGAGTTCGGTCTCGATGAGGTCGCGCACGACGAGTTCGCTCGCCCGTTCGCAACGCGCGTCGAGGTCGTCGTCGCGCTCGGCGATCTCGTAACAGCCGTCTGTGTCCTCCTCGTCGTAGGCCATCATCGCGTCCTCGATCATGTCGAGGGTGAGCGATCCGAGCTCCTGAATGTCGACCTCGGGGAACACGTCCTGATCGGCCTGTAACGAGTAGTCGCCGAGGTTGGTGGCGAGGTCGCCGATGCGTTCGAGGTCGGTAATGATCTTGAACGAAGCCGCGATCGTCCGGAGGTCGCTGGCGACCGGCTGCTGGAGCGCGAGCAGGTTGATACACTCCTGTTCGAGTTCGAGGTAGAGCTCGTTGACCTCGTCGTCGCCCTCGATGACCTCCCACGCGAGCTCGTCGTCTTTCTGTTCTAAGGCGTCGAGTCCCATCCGGAGTCGCTCCATGACGACCTCGCTCATGTAGAGGACGTTCTCGCGGAGCTCCGTGAGTTGCTGTTGATAATCCTTTCGTGGCATGGTTCGAGTGTCGCGTGTCTTCGTGTTGTAGTTTTCCCTGCGCTACGTCGACTACCAATGGCGATCGGCCAGTCACGCCGCCAACCCGTTGGGCGAGCGAACCGAGAACCCCCGAGCGTGCCGGCGGCAAACGGGTCTATCCGAACTTCCCGGTGATGTAGTCTTCGACCCGCTGGTGTTCGGGGTTCTCGAAGATCTTCTGGGTGTCGTCGAACTCCACGAGTTCGCCGCCGGTGAGGAACACGGCGGTCTTGTCCGAGATACGGGCGGCCTGTTGCATGTTGTGGGTGACGATCACGACCGTGTAGTCCTCGGCGAGTTCGTCGATCAGATCCTCGATCTGGGAGGTCGCGACCGGGTCGAGCGCGCTCGCGGGCTCGTCCATCAGGATGACTTCCGGGTCGACCGCGATGGCTCGCGCGATGCAGAGGCGCTGTTGCTGACCGCCCGACAGATCCAGCCCCGACTCGTCGAGCTGGTCTTTCACTTCG
Source organism: Halorussus marinus (assembly GCF_004765795.1). Classification (GTDB taxonomy): domain Archaea; phylum Halobacteriota; class Halobacteria; order Halobacteriales; family Haladaptataceae; genus Halorussus; species Halorussus marinus. The sequence goes on along the minus strand of NZ_SBIV01000004.1, from coordinate 163,798 downwards.
TCCCAGAGCGCGGCGCCCTTCAGGGCTTGCTCGACCTTCTCGTCGAGGTTCTCGGTCTTGTTCTGGAGTCGGAGCCCGTAGGCGACGTTGTCGTAGATGCTCTTTGGGAACGGGTTGGGCTGTTGGAACACCATCCCGATGCGTCGCCGGAGCGCGACCGGGTCGACGTCGTCGTCGTAGACGTTCTTGTCCTGAAACAGCAAGTCGCCCTCGATCCGGGCGGCGTCGATGAGGTCGTTCATCCGGTTGATACACCTGAGGAACGTCGACTTCCCACAGCCCGAGGGGCCGATCATCGCGGTTACCTGCTTTTCGGGGATCCGGATGCTCACGTCGTCGAGCGCCTGCGTCTCGCCGTAGTAGACGTCGAGGTCGCGCGACTCGATGACCGTCCGACTCGACGCGGTCGCCGTCTCGAGGTCGCCGGCGTCGACCGCTCCGGACCCCGGCGTCGGCGAGACCGCATCGTCGTCGTTCTCAGCCTCTGTCTCGGGGTTTGGAGCCGTCATGTTCTCGTTGCTCATATTTTATGACCTCCGTTGATAGCGGTTCCGGATGAGTATCGCCGCGGCGTTCATCGACAGCAGTACGACCAGCAACGTAACGACGCCGGCCGCGAGGACGCCGTACCGGAACTCCGCGCTCGGCTCGTGAGACCACGCGAAGATCTGGCGCGGCATCGCGCTGAACTTCTCGGCGAACGAGCCCGGCGGGCTGAACACGACCGCCGCGGCGCCGATCATCAACAGCGGCGCGGTCTCGCCGATGGCTCGACCGAACGCGAGGATGGTGCCGGTCAGGATGCCCGGGATCGACTCGGGGAGCACCACGTTCCGGACCGTCTGCCACTTGGTCGCACCCATCCCGTAGGACGCCTGTCGCATCGAGTTCGGCACCGCCCGGATCGCCTCTTGGGAGGAGATGATGACGATCGGCAGAATGAGTAGGCCGACCGTGAGTCCCCCGACGATGACCGATCCCGTGTTCATGTCGGCGTACCGGATGAACAGCGCGAGTCCGAGCAGGCCGTAGACGACCGACGGGACCCCGGCGAGGTTGGCGATGTTCATCTCGATGAGCCCCACTACGCGACCGACCGTACCGGAGTCGGGCGCGTACTCTTCGAGGTACACCGCGGCCGCGACCCCGACCGGGAACGCCGAGACGACGATGACCAGCATCATCATGATCGAGCCGACGAGCGCGGGGTAGATGCCAGCTTCCTGTGGAAACCGCGAGTGAGCGCTGGTGAGGAACTGCCAGTCGAGCCACGCCTCCGGCCCGGCGAACCCGTAGGCTTCGACGAGCGCCGCGCCGAGAAACGTCCCGACGTACGCGACGATCGGTAGCGCGAGGCCGACGAGGTGGTCGCGCTCTCTGACCACGCCCTCGACGTAGACGGCGGTCGGCGCCGCGATAGACAGACTGAGCACGATCAGCAGGTAGTCGTCGATCCCGACCGCCGGCGCCGCGATCACGGCGAGGACGCCGCCGACCACCGTGAGCGCCGCCGCGATCAGACCGTCGCGCCGACTCTCGCGGCGCCGGGCGATCGCGAGGCCGGTCAGAATCGCGACCGGGACCGCAAACGAGTAGAGCAACATCGTCGCGGGGTTGAGCGCGATCGGGGCGTTACGGAACAGTTGGCTCAGGCTGGGCACCACACCGGGAACGCCGACGACCGCGAGAACCAGCGCCCCGACGGTGACGATCGGACGTTCGAACGCCGCCGGCTCGGTCCGGAGCCGCCGGTGGACGTAGACGACGCCGACCGCGACCACCAGCGCGACCGCGGTTCCGAACCACTCGATGGGCCGGAACACGTCGACGAGCAGGAGCGAGATGCCGGCCCCGACCAGCAGACAGAACGCCGGCAACGCGGTCGCGATCGCGCCCACGAGGCCCGATCGTCGGTCCCGCAAGCCGTAGTAGCCAAGAAGCGCGCTCGTCGGCGCGACCAGCGTGAGGAAGAAGGTGAGATGCCACCCGGGATCGGCGGTGAGCGGCCGGATCGCGTCGATCGCGACGTACGCGAGCAACACGAACACCATCACGATGCCGAACAGCATCGCGCCCAGACAGCCCCACTTGAACAGCTGTCCGCGAAGCTGGTTCACTCCCTCACCGTCGCCGTACCACGATCCGTCGCGGGTCGAACGCTCGGTCGCCATTATCGAATCACCTCGGTAGTCGCGTCGATCATTCGTACTCCTCCCGGTAGCGCGACGCCACCCAGTTGCTCGCCACGTTCATCGAGAACGTGATGACGAACAGCGTGAGCCCGATCGCGAACAGCGCGTAGTAGGCGGCGGTTCCGCCCGCGAGGTCGCTGGTCGCGAGCTGGACCATCGCGGAGGTCATCGGCTGGATCGAGCCGAACGGGCTCGGAACCAACTGCGGGCTCATCCCCGCGGCGACCACCACGATCATCGTCTCGCCGATCGCCCGGGACAGCGCGAGGATGAACGACGAGAAGATGCCCGACACCGCGGCGGGGACGACGACGGTCGTCGTCACCTCGAACTTCGTCGCGCCGAGCCCGTAGGCGCCCTGCCGGAGCGAGTCGGGGACCGCGCTCATCGCGTCCTCGCTGAGGCTCGACACCATCGGGATGATCATCACGCCGACCATGATCGACGCGCTGAGGAGGTTGAACGTCCCGACCGGGATCCCGACCGCCTGGAGCGCGGGGGTGACGTACACGAGCGCGAACAGGCCGTAGACGACGGTCGGAATGCCCGCGAGAACTTCCAGTGCGGGCTTGAGCACCGATCGGACCTGATCGCTCGCGTACTCGCTGAGGTACGCCGCCGAGGCGGTCCCGACGGGAATCGCTACCAACGCCGACAGCGCGGTCACTGCCAGCGTGTTCGTCACGAGCGGGAGGACGCCGAACGCCTCGCCGATCTTGGGGCTCCAGTTCGTGCCGGTGAAAAACGCCAACGGCGAAACTCTGGTGAAAAACTCGATGGCGTCGAACAGCAGCGTCGCGACGATCGCGAGCGTCACGAACACCGACAGCGCCGCGCACACGAACAGGAACCACTTGATGGCCGACTCCTTGGCCGACCGGGTGCGGTTCTCGCCCGCGAACGCCGGTCGCGCTGGTTCCTCGCTCATCGATTCGTTGTTCACGGTGGATGTGGTAAAGGTAGGTGATTTCCCGCAGGCGGCTACTCGTTGCGGATCTCCTCGAGCGTCTCGAGGTTGTCGTCGCGCAGGTCAGCGCTCGCGGGGACGTAGCCGATCTCGGTGACGATGTCGGTCTCGGACTGCTCGATGTAGAACTTCAGGAACTCGTACACCTGGTCTTTCTCCTGAATCGAGCCGGCCGCCGGGTAGACGAACAGCGGGCGGGCCATCGGGTAGTCGCCGGACTTGGCGTTTTCGAGCGTCGGCTCGACGGCGTTCGAAGCGTCGCCCTCGGCGACGCTGACGGCCTTCACGCGGTCGCTGTTCTCCTGGTAGTAGGCGAACCCGAGGTAGCCCATCGCGTTCGGCGACCCCTCGACGCCGGCGACGATGTTGTTGTCGTCCTCGGTGGCCTCGTAGTCGCTGCGGTGTGAGCCGGCCTCGCCGACGACGTTCTCGGTGAACCAGTCGAACGTACCCGACGTCGAGGCGGGGCCGTACAGTTCGAGCGGCTTGTCGGGCCAGTCGTCTCGAACGTCGCTCCACTGCTGTGCCCCGTCGGGGCGCCAGATCTGTGCGAGTTCCTCGAAGGTTATGCTGTCGACCCAGGTGGCGTCCTTGTTGACGACGACGGTCAGTGCGTCGCTCGCGACCTGGAACTGCCGGGGATCGACGCCGTTCTCGTTGCAGTTTTCCTCCTCGGCGTCCGTGATCGGACGCGAGGCGCCGTTGATGTCGGAGTTCCCCGGACAGAAGTGGTTCTCGAACCCGCCGCCGGTCCCGGTCGGGTCGACCGAGATGTCGACTTCGCTGTTTGCCTTCTCGAACTCCTCGGCCATCGCGACCGACACGGGGTAGACCGTACTGCTCCCGGTGATGGTAATACCGCCCGAGACGCTCTGTCCGCCCTCGGTCGTCTCCGCTGAGCCGTCGTCGCCGGAGCCGCCGGTCTCGCCGATACAGCCGGCGAGCGCCGCCGCACCGGTCGCACCGGTACCCGCCAGAAACGCCCGCCGTGAAAGGAACCCTGACTCTGTCATCACTTACTCGGAGGAGCCGATCCGTGTAAATACCCTACTATGATTTCTATATAGTTCTTTGTTGAGTCACGGTGACATGGGTGTTTTCGAGAGTGAGATGCCGCGACCTACCTGCGAGTAGGGAGGTGTTACTCGGCACTGAAGCCCGTTTTGGCGGGCTTTATCCGGCTATCTGTCGGTTTGGTCGCTCGACCTATCGGGCAGTTATCCCGGTCGGGCGAGCAGTATATAGAGACGGGTAGATTTATGGCTCGTGCTACTAATTCTCCCGATATGGAGACCCGAAAGGTGCAGGTGACCGGCGGTTCGACGTTCACGGTCTCGATTCCGAAAGACTGGGCGACCGCGAACGGGATCGAGGCGGGCGAGCGACTGGCGTTCTACCCGCAGGACGACTCGCTGGTCGTCACCTCGCGCGACTCCGACGAGAAGTCCGAGGGAACCCTCGACATCACCGACCTCCGAGGCGAGAGCCTCACCCGGACCGTGATGACGATGTACGTCAGCGGCTTCGACGTCATCGTGCTGGAGTCGGGGCGCATCGACGCCGACCAGCGTCAGGCGATCCGGAACGCGACCCAGAGCCTCGTCGGACTCGAGGTCATCGAGGAGACCGGCGACCGCGTCGTCATCCAGGACCTGCTCGACTCCTCGGAGCTTTCGGTCCACAACGCGGTCACGCGCATGCGACTCATCGCGCTCAGCATGCTCGAAGACGCGGTGACCGCGATCCGGGAGAACGACGACTCGCTCGCCGAGGACGTCATCGAGCGCGACGACGACGTCGACCGGCTGTGGTTTATGGTCTCGCGCATCTTCCGGGCGACCCTTCGGACGCCGAAGGCCGCCGAGGAGCTCGGGGTCTCCCGAGAGACCTGCTTCGACTACCACTCCAGCGCCCGACAGCTCGAACGCATCGCCGACCACGCCGCGAAGATGGCCCAGCACGCCCGTCAGCTCGGCGAAATCCCCGAGGAAGTGGCGGCCGGACTCGACGACCTCCACGACGACGCCGCCGAGATCGTCAACACCGCGATGGACGCGCTGTTGCTCGACGAAGAACGGGACGCGACCGAGCTCGCGAACGACGCCCGCGAGCACGTCCGCGAGATGGACCAACACACCCGGGCGGTCGACGACCGGATCCGGGACCTCGACGCCCAGCAGGCCCAACTGCTCGGGCTCATCGTCGACTCGCTGTCCAGAAGCGGCGACTACGGCGGCAACGTCGCGGAGACCGCGTTACAGCGGGCGGCACCGCGACCGGAATAGGCGGCGGCCTCTCAGAGCTCGCCGAGTTTTCGGAGGAGTTGGCCCTCGTACTCGCGGTCGCTCTCGATGCCCTTGATCTCGAGCACGTTACGTTCGAGCTTGTCGCGGGCCACGCTGAACGCCTGTTCGGCGCCGTAGCCCTCGCCCGACCCCGCGACCTGCCCGCGGTTCGTCCGCAGCCGGATCGCACACTGGAGCAGGGGCGTACCCCGGAGCTTCTCTTTGTGCTCGTGGAACCGGACGTGGGCGTGGCGTACCTGCATCTGCTGGTACTTGTCGGCGATCTCGGCGATCGACTCCCGGATGTCCTCGCGACCGATGGTGTCGAGGAGGTTGATGTTCGTGATCTGGACGTCCATCACCTCCTCTTCGGTGTAGGTCAGCGCGCGCAGTACGTCGGTCTTGGTGAGCACCCCGCCGACCACGCGGTCGTCGTCCTCGGGGGTGACCACGAGGCCCGCGAAGTCGTTGTCGAGCATCTGCTCGACCGCGTCCCGGACCGACTCGCCGAGCGTGGTCGTCTCGACCGGACTCGACATCACGTCGTACACCGGGAGGTCGAGCATCCGGTCGAGGTCCCCGGCGCGGTCGCCCTCGCCGGTGATGCGCTGTTCGTTGCGGGTCGCGAAGTCGACCACGTCGTGGGTCGTAACGACGCCCGCAAGGAAGCCGTCCTCGTCGACGACCGGGAGCCGCGAGACACCGTGCTCGCGGAGTTGATTGATCGCCTGCCCGAGCGTGGCGTCCTCGTCGATCGTGATGACGTTCTCGGTGTAGATGTCCTCGACGGTCAGCGTGTCGAGGTTTTCGAGGACCGCTTCGAGGATGAGGTCCTCGTCGACCACGCCCCAGAGGTTGCCCGACTCGAACACGGGCGCGACCTTGGTGCCGCCCTCGATGAGCGACCGGGCGACGTCCCGGACGTTGTCGGTGCGTTCGACTTTGGGTGCGGACTTTGTCAGGGTCGCGACCTTCGTGTGGTCCTCGATGTGCGATCGGAGGAGCTGTTTCTGGGTGACGACGCCCTCGTAGCTGCCGGCCTTCGTGACGATGATTCCTTTGGGGTTCTGATCCTCGAAGATCGATCGGGCTTTCCCGACGTTCGATTCGGCCTCTAATTCGACGTACTCGGTGGTCGCGATGTCGGAGATATCCATCTCGTGTCGAACCTCACGCGCGACGGTCTTGAAAGTTGTCTCATGCCGGCAGCGGGATTTTTGGCGGTACGGGCCCAACTACTCGGCGTGATTCCCGACATAGGCGCCGCGTTCGGCCCGTACACCTACCTCGCGACCGAGATCGTGTGGGGAACTGTCGCGATATGGCTCCTCTATCGTGCGCGGGCGCTCGCGTCCGCCGCCCGTACGATCGTCGTGCTTTACCCTATCGCGTACGTGTGGGACTGGTACACGCTTCATATCGGCGTCTTCGCGATCCCGCTTCGGACCGGCGTCGAACTGCTCGGGATCCCGATCGAGGAGCACATCTTCATGATCGTCGTCCCGGCGCTCGTGCTCGCCATCCACGAGAACCTATGACACCCCTTCCGGCGTCGACAATCACCCGACAGCTTTCGTAACCACCAGTTACCGCAAGACGGCTCCGGGGTGGAACGCGAATGCAACGGTCTGTAAGCAGAGGTTGCAAACCGGTAAATGGTGAATAACAAAGGCTAATCCCGGCGATGTGTTGAATCCATGCTGGGTTACGACCACGGGGTGGCAGAGTAATGAGCACCATTGGTGACTCGTCCGGAACCGGAGGTACCGAACCGGAGGAGGCTCCCGACCCGCAGGAGGCGGCTATCGCCGGCGGCGGGGTCCCCGACGAGCAGTCGTCGGACGACGACGAACAGACCGTCCCCGAGCTCTCCCGAGACCTCGTCTTCGACGTTCTCAAGAACCGCCGTCGCCGGTACGCCCTTCACTACCTTCGACGCGCCGACGACTCGGTCGAGCTTTCGGAGCTCGCCGAGCAGGTCGCGGCCTGGGAGAACGACACGACGATCGGAGCGATCTCGGCCGCCGAGCGCAAGCGGGTGTACACCGCACTCTACCAGTCCCACCTCCCGAAACTGGACGAGGCAGGCATCGTCGAGTACAACCAGAACCGCGGCATCGTCGAGCTCTCGGGCGCGGCCGAACAGCTCGACGTCTACCTCGATCTCGACGCCCAGCCCGATATCCCGTGGTGTAACTGGTATCTCGGCCTCGCGGTCGGCGGCATCGGCCTCCTGACGGGCGCGTGGCTCGGTCTGCCCCCCTTCTCGCTGGTCGGCGACGTACTGGTGGCGACGATCGTCGTCGCCGCCTACGCCAGCGTCGCGATCGCACACACGTACGTCACCCGTCACGCCGCCGGCGCGGGCGAAACACCACCGGAGATACAGGAGTCCTGACCATGGCCGACGGGGTGCCCTCGGGGTCGTCTCGGCAATCGGACCCGGTCGTCGAGCGCTTTGGCTCCGCTGGCACACAGACGCTCGTCCGGGCGCCGACCAACGGGTCCCCGTTCGCGGCGCTCCCCGAGCGCGCCTACGACAACCTCCTCGTCGTCGCGGCCCGCGACCACCCCAGAAAGATCGCCCAGCGACTCGAACGCGACGGTCACGATCCCGCCGACGTCGGCGTCGTGCCGGTCACCCCGACCGCGGCCGAGTACGACGGCGATCTCTGGACCACCGATCACGTTCGGCCCGGGGACCTCACCGGCGTCGGGATGCGGTTCTCCGACGCGGTCGGCCACCTCGAACCCGGTCGCGGCTGGGTGTTCGTCGACGCGCTGGGCGTCTTCCTGATGTACGCCGACGAGTCGCGCGTATCGCGGTTCTTCCAGACGCTCACCAACCGAGTGCGGGCCCGCGATCTCCGCGGCGTCTACTGCGTGAGCCCGGGGGCGGTCGCCACCGAGACCTACGAGCGACTCCGAAGCGTCTGCGATCGGGAGCGCGACGTGGGCCGCGGCGCGGGCGACGGCGCCTGAACGATCCTCCGAACTGCCGGGCCCTCGCGGCGCTACGAGAGGGCGGCCGTGATGTCGGTCGAGGAGACCATCCCGACGTAGTCGTCGTCGACGACCGGGAGGTGTTTGATACCGTACGTGGTCATCATCGCGGCGACTTCCTCCAGATAGAGGTCCGGAGTGGCGATTTCGACGTCGGTCGTCATCACGTCGGACACCCGCAACTCGGCGACGTCGCGCCCGTCGGCGACGGCGTCGAGGACGTCCGTGCTGCTGATGATCGACCGCGGCGTGGTCGGAACAACGAGCGCGCTTATCTCTTCGTCGCGCATTCGGCGTGTGGCCTCCATCACGGTCGCCTCCTTCGAGACGGTCTCCAGGGGCGTCGACATTACGTCTTCGACGGTCTGTCGCTCCTCAGAACTCATACCGTATGTCGACGGGCGGCGCGCGTATAAATTCGACCGCCCCGACAGTCCGACTGTCGGCGTCCGACGGGTCGGACGCTCGGTGAGATCGGTCGGGGTCGATCAGTAGTGTGCCGTTGGGTGACATCAGACAAAACATTCATTTATGCAGTCCGAGTACCGTAACGTAATGACATCTCGGGGCGATATCGGCGGGCTCGCTGACCCCGACCGCGGCGCGTTCGTCTCGAAGCTCCGGGAGCTCAAGCGAAGCGGTTCGTCGCTTCTCGTCGTCGGTAACGTGCCCGATTCGGTGGCGAGAGACGCCTGCAACTGTATGCTCGGCGACGAGGCGGTCGCGGATCGGCGCCGCCTGTTCGTCTCGACGACCCCCGACGGTCCGATTCTCGGCGATCGCCTCTCGACGCCGCCCGATCCCGACCGGACCAGTCTGGTCTCGTGGACGGCTCCGTCCCGAAGCGCCGCGTCGAGTGTGCCGTCCGAACCGTCCGGAGACGCCATCGAGCCGGTCCGGGTCGAACGCGGTCAGCTCTCGGAGCTCGGGATCGCGATCGCCCGCGAGATCGAGGCCTTCGAGGCGGCCACCGGCGGGCTCTCGCCCGCGGAACTGCGCATCTGCTTCGACTCGCTCGTCCCGCTGTCCTCGGCGCGCGACGACGCCGCCCGCTTTCGGTTCCTCCACGTACTGATCGGTCGAATCCGGAGCGCGCAGGCGATGGCTCACTTCCACTTTCCGGTCGCGTACGACTCCGAACGCGTTCGGGGGCTCGCGCCGCTGTTCGACGCGGTCGTCGAACTCCGGGTCGCGGACGGCCGACTCCAACAGCGGTGGCATCTCCGCGAGGAGGGTCTCTCCTCGGGGTGGCTCACGCCCTCCGTCGGGGACTGATACCCCGAACGCCGCCGGTTCGAGCCCCGTAGCGACGAGACGCTTCGACCGGATCGATCGGCCGGCAGTCGGCCGACGGCGAACGAGACCGCTGGGACTGTCTGGTCCCGAAGGTATAAATCGCCCCGATCCAGTGTGTGTTTTAATGAGAAGGGCCTTCGATTCTATGGGTGGGCTAGCCGTGATATTGGCTCTCGGGGGCGGCCTGTGTCTGGCTCATCTCGTCCACGCGACCCACTCGGCCGAGTCCTCCCGGACGATCCTCTTCGGGGTCGTCTTCCCGGCGCTCATCAGTCTGGGGGTGTTCGCGGGCGGCGTCTGGCTGTGGCGGCGGTCGGTCGGCGCCGCCACCGCCAACCGGATCGCGGCCTGGTGTATCGTGTGTGTCGGCGCACTGAGTTCGAGTGCGGTGCTCACGATCCGGTCCCAGCAGGCCCACGGCGTCCGGATGGTCGATCAGGAGTTCGTGGTTCTCGGCGCGGCGTCGGTCGGCGCGCTCATCGGGTTCGTCATCGGGCTCTACGACGCCCAGCGACACCGCCAGCGGGCCGAGATCGCCACGCGCGAGCGGGCGCTCCACGATCTCCACACGGCGACCCGCGATCTGGTTCGGCTCCGGGACCGCGAGGAGATCGCGACCCGCGCGGTCGAGACCGCCCGCGACATTCTGGACTTGCGGGTGAGCGGTGCCTGGCTCTACGACGACGACGAGGATGCGCTGAAACCGGTCGCAGTCACCGACGAGGGGACCGATCTGATCTCCGACGTGCCCACCTACACCGCCGGCACGAGCCTGTCGTGGCGGGCGTTCGAAACGGGCGAGGTCATGGTGTTCGACGACGTGAGCGACCAGCCCGAGCGCCACCGGAGCGACACGCCGATCCGGAGCGAGATCATCCTTCCGCTCGGAGACCACGGCGTGATCAACATCGGCTCGACCGACGTCGGCACCTTCGACGAGGCCGACGTGTCGCTGGCGAAGATTCTGGCCGCGAACACCCGGACCGCGTTAGAGCGTGCGGACCGCGAGCAACAGTTGGCCGCCGCCCGCGATCAGGCCACTCGACTGAACCGCCAGCTCACCGTTCTCAACCGGGTGTTTCGCCACGATCTGCGGAACGCCGCGAACGTGATTCAGGGCCACGCCGAACTGCTGGCCGAGAGCGCGATCGAAGACGACGCCGACAGCGCCGCGACGATCCGGGATCAGGCGGCCGATCTCGCGGAGATGAGCAGACAGATCCGCGACATCGAGTGTGTCCTCCAGAGCGAACTGAACGAGACTACGGTCGTCGACCTCGCCGACATCATCGAGGCCGAGCTCGAACGGGTCGAACGCGACTATTCGGGGGTTCGAACTGACGGGCCGGCGTGTGAGTCGTGTCGGGTCGCCGCCCATTCGCTGGTCGAATCCGCGCTCAGAAACGTGATCGACAACGCCGCCAAGCACAACGACGCCGAGTCGCCCGAGATCGACGTCGAAATCGCCGACGCCGGGGACGACGCCGTCGAGGTCCGCATCGCGGACAACGGGCCGGGGATCCCGGACGCGGAGGTCGCCGTGCTCGAACGCGGCTACGAGACGCCCCTCGATCACACCAGCGGGCTCGGACTCTGGCTCGTGAGCTGGATCGTCGCGAAGTCGAACGGCGAGGTGTCGTTTCGCGAGCGAGACCCGCGAGGGAGCGTCGTTTGTCTGACATTCGAGACCGCGAGCCCCGAGACGCCCGACGACCCCGGGACGGACGCCGAACCGACGGTGGACTCCCCGACGTGAGGGCCGACGACGCGTCGGACCGACCGGAGAGCCGTCGACGCCGTTTCGGAAGTAGATCTGCGGTGGCTCTGTCCGGCGGCGTCGGTCGCGAGCGCCGTGAACGAGACAAAAGACATATATTAGAATAGAATCACGTTTCCGGTGGCGGCAGAGCGTCCCACCACCCGAAACCGTCCCCCGGTACCCACCGACGCGCTTCCTGCCGCCCTGCAGTCGTTCCGTCCCCTTTCTTTGCCCTCGCTTTCGGTTCTGATTCCCCCGAGGCGCCGCGTTCGTCGACCGGCCGCTGACACGCGAACGCGGGTCGGATTCGATCTACGCCGATGCGAGCACGCGTGATACGTAGATCTGTCTCCAGACGAGCCACGCTCCGAGGCTGATCGCGACCACGCCGAGCAGGGTCGTTCCGATCCCGGCCCAGTTCGCCTTCGCGAGCGCACACTCCAGCGTTTCGGTCGCACACGCCCCGAACAGATCCCGTCTGACGGCGCCGGCGTATCCCGCCCCCGCTCCGGCGGCGACCGAAACGGTGCCGATCAGGGCTTTCAGAGCTATTTCCGATACCGTCGGCGGATCGGCGACGATCGCCTCGCGAACATCGATCCGCGGGCCGGCCAGTTGCGAGCAGAGCGCGGCGCCGAGCAGGAAGACTGCGGCGGGTGCGAGGACGAACCCGATCGACATCAGTCCCGCGACCGAAAGTCCCGCAAGCAGGAGGGCGCCCGCCCAGGCGAACGCGGTCCGGTTCGTCCACGCGCCGAACGCGCCGACGAGCGCGAAAACCACGCCGAGCGCTACGATCCCGGTGAAGAACACGTCCGCGAGCGGATTGGGGAACGCGAGAATCGCGACTGCGACGCCCGCAGACAGGACTGCGAGTCCACTCAGCACCCGACCGACCGCCAAACCGGTGGCACCTCGGAGTCGAGAAGCCATGCGAGTCCTTGGCGGTTGTGTCACTTAGCTATACAGGTCGGTCGTCGCGTCTTCGCAGCGGAGTTCACGTCGTCCCGCGAGGAGTCCGCCTACTCGCCGAACGAACCGGCGTCGTCGGTACTGCTGACGATCCACGAAAACTCGCCCGACTCGTAGATCTTCCCCGCTAACGTGTTCCCGGCCGCGCTGTCGGTCGGGGAGGGGCGGAACGCCGTCACGCCCGTCTGGTTTTCGGGTTCCCGTCCGTCGACGGTGAACCGGACCGCGTACCAGACCGGCTCCGTGAAGACGCTCTCGTAGGTCGAACTCTCGCCCGGTTCGATCGACGTGCCAGCGGTCAGATTTCGCTGGGCGGGCGGGACGACGGGGTCGCCGTCTACCATTCCGGCGCCGTCGCCGGGTTCGTCGCCGACGCCGGTGACTCCCATCGTGATCGTGTGCGGGACGTCGTCATCGTTGACGAACCGGAGGCTCCCAGCCGGGGGGTCGTCCGAGCGAATCGACGAACACCCCGCGGTGGCGACGACGGCGGCCGAACTGAGCGCCGCGAGCACCGAACGGCGTGTGGTGGAGGACACGCTCTCGGATACGGACACCGACTCAATAAATCGAGTGATCGCAGTGGGTCGGTGTTCGGAGCCGAATGCACGAGACTCCGTACGAGCGGGGAATCCCGGTAAAACGAAGGGGAGTGGGTTTGGGCAGATTTGAACTGCCGGCCTCCTCCATGTCAAGGAGGTGTCATAACCAACTAGACCACAAACCCATGCGGCCTATCTCGAACGCATCCACTCGTTGTCCGCGGGTATAAATGAACCTTTCGAATTACGACGCGGGCGGGCGATTTCAGAGCCGCCGATCCTAAAGGTCGAAGATTAGGTCGTCTCCCGCCGCAATTCGGCGCGTCGTCGCGGAGCCGCCGACCCCGACATCCTTAAGTAGATGTACGATTATGTTCATCGTAAGACGAAGACGTACATTGGTGATTTAAAATGCAAACATACATCGAACGCGTCACCGACGGCGAGGATCTCACGCTCGCGGAGGCCCGCGAGGCGGCCGCCGCCGTCTTCGAGGACGCGACCGAGGCCCAGATCGGCGCACTGCTCGCCGCCCTCCGCGCGAAGGGCGAGACCGAAACCGAGATCGCGGGGTTCGCACGGGGGATGCGCGACGCCGCCCGGACCATCGACCCCGACCGGTCGCCGCTGGTCGACACCTGCGGCACCGGCGGCGACGACTACTCGACCATCAACGTCTCGACCACGAGCGCGATCGTCGCCAGCGGCGCCGGCGTTCCGGTCGCCAAGCACGGCAACTACTCGGTGTCCTCGTCGTCCGGGAGCGCCGACGTGCTAGAGGAAGTCGGCGTCCAGATCGACGCCGAACCGCCGGCGGTCGAGGCCGCCATCGAGGCCGACGGCATCGGCTTCATGCTCGCGCCCGTCTTCCACCCCGCGATGAAGGCGGTCATCGGCCCGCGGCGCGAACTCGGGATGCGGACCGTGTTCAACGTGCTCGGCCCGCTCACCAACCCGGCGGGCGCCGACAGCCAGATCGTCGGCGTCTACGATCCGGACCTCGTGCCCGTGCTCGCCCGATCGCTCGCGCAGATGGACGTCGAGCGCGCGCTGGTCGTCCACGGCTCGGGCATGGACGAGATCGCGGTCCACGACGAGACCGCGGTCGCGGAGGTCCGGGGCGACGAGATCGAGGAGTACACCCTCGCTCCCGAGGACTTCGGGCTCGACCGCCACGACGTGGCCGAGGTCGCGGGCGGGAGTCCCGCGGAGAACGCCGCGGACCTCCGGGGCATCGCCGCGGGCGAGGTGACCGGCGCGAAACGCGACATCATCCTCGCCAACGCGGGCGCGGCGATCTACGTCGCTGGTGAGGCCGACTCGCTCGAAGACGGCGTCGAGCGCGCCGCGAAGGCGATCGACGACGGCGACGCGACCGAGAAGCTCGAACAGCTCTGTGAGCCAGTGACGGCATGACCCGCGCGAAGATCTGCGGGATCACCGGACGCGAGGACCTCCGGACCGCCGTCGAGGCCGGCGCCGACGCGATCGGACTCCTCGTCGACGTTCCCGTCGACTCCCCGCGGGAGATCGCCCCCAGGGTCGCGGCCGACCTCGCGGCCGCGGCCCCGCCGTTCGTGACCACCGTGCTGGTGACGATGTCCGACAGCCCCGGGTCGGTGGCCGAACTGGCCCGAACGGTCGGCGTCGACGCCGTCCAGGTCCACGGCGACCTCGAAGTCGGCGATCTGGCGTACCTGACCTCTAGCGTCGACGCGAAGGTGCTCAAGACCGTCGACGCCGCCGATCCCGAGCGGGCGCGGCGCTACGACGAGGTGGCCGACGCGCTGCTCGTCGACTCGGTCGACGCCGACGGCGCGGGCGGGACCGGCCGGACGCACGACTGGGACCGGACCGCCGACGTCGCGGCCGACCTCGACTCGCCGGTCGTGCTCGCGGGCGGGCTGACCCCCGAGAACGTCGGGGCGGCCGTCCGGGCGGTCGATCCCTTCGCGGTCGACGTCGCCAGCGGCGTCGAGCGCGAGGACCCCGACGAGACCGCGGGCGGCCGGAAAGACCCCGAAGCCGTCGCGTCGTTCGTGACGAACGCCGAGCGCGCCGAGCCGGCCCCCAAGCCATGAATCCGGACCGAGAGCGGTTCGTCGAGCTCGCGAGCGGCGACGATCCCGCGGTCGTGCGCGTCGGGACCGAACTCGGGGTCGAGACCGCACCCCTGTCGGCGTACGCCGCGCTGACCGGGCGCTCGACCGAGACCGACCGCTCTGAGTACGCCTTCCTGCTGGAGAGCGCGGAGAAGACCGCCTCCAGCGATCCCGACGGGGCGTTTTCCCCCGACTCGTCGGGCGAGCGCCACGCCCGCTACTCGTACGTGGGGTACGACCCCGACGCCGTCGTGACCGTCGACCCCGACGACGTGCGCGTCGAGTCGCTCGGTGGCCGGGCCGCCGCGCACGTCTCGCCCGCGCGGTCGGGCGAGACGCTGGAGGCGCTCCGGACCGCGCTCCCGGACGCGGATCGCCGCGGGTTCGAGAACGGGGACGGCCAGCGGTTCGACGGCGGGCTCGTCGGCTTTCTGGCCTACGACGCGGTCTACGACCTCTGGCTCGACGAGGTCGGCGTCGAGCGCCCCGACTCGCGGTTCCCGGACGCCCAGTTCGTGCTCAACACCAAGACGCTGGCGTTCGATCACCTCGCCGAGACGGTCTCGCTGGTGTTCACGCCGGTCGTCGGCCCCGACGACGACCCCGGCGCGGTGTACGACGACCTCAGGGCCGAGGCCGATCGCGTGGCCGACCGCCTGGGGGCGGCCGACGCCCCCGAGACCGGCGGGTTCGTCCGCGAGGGCGAGACCGCGGGCCCGCGCGAGGAGTACGAGGACACGGTCCGGACCGCGAAAGAACACGTCCTCGACGGCGACATCTATCAGGGCGTGATCTCCCGCAAGCGCGAACTCGACGGCGAGATCGACGCGCTCGGCTTCTACGAGGCGCTCCGGGAGGTGAACCCCTCGCCGTACATGTACCTGCTCGGCCACGGCGACCTGACGGTGGTGGGCGCGAGCCCCGAGACGCTGGTGTCGGTCCGCGGCGACGAGGTGATGGCCAACCCCATCGCGGGCACCTGTCCGCGCGGGTCGAGCCCGGTCGAGGACCGCCGGCTCGCGGGCGAGATGCTCGCCGACGGCAAGGAGCGGGCCGAACACACCATGCTCGTCGACCTCGCGCGCAACGACGTCCGACGGGTGAGCGAGCCCGGTAGCGTCAGCGTCGACGAGTTCATGAACGTGCTCAAGTACAGTCACGTCCAGCACATCGAGAGCACCGTGACCGGCCGGCTGGCGGCCGACGCCGACGCCTTCGACGCGACCCGGGCGTCGTTCCCCGCGGGCACGCTGTCGGGCGCGCCCAAGATCCGCGCGATGGAGATTATCGACGACCTCGAACGCTCGCCGCGGGGGCTGTACGGCGGCGGCGTCGGCTACTACTCGTGGACCGGCGACGCCGACTTCGCCATCGTCATCCGGACTGCGACGGTCGAACACGACGCGGTCGGGGACGACCTCGACCGGGTCACCGTGCAGGCGGGCGCGGGTATCGTCGCCGACAGCGACCCCGCCGCCGAGTACGAGGAGACCGAACAGAAGATGGACGGCGTCCTGACCGCGCTCAGGCGGATCGAGACCGCCACGCCGCCGGAGGTGAGCCGATGACCGACGTGCTGTTCGTCGACAACTTCGACTCGTTCACGTACAACCTCGTGGAGTACACGAGCGAGCACGCCGACACGGAGGTCGTCCGGAACACGGCGTCGCTGGCCGACGTCCGCGAGGCGGACCCGGACGCGATCGTGGTCTCGCCCGGACCGGGCCACCCGGCCAACGACCGCGACGTCGGGGTGACCAACGACGTGTTCCGGGAGGTGAGCCCGGACGTGCCGACGCTCGGGGTCTGTCTCGGGCTCGAAGCCGCCGTCTACGCCTACGGCGGGGCCGTCGGACGGGCGCCCGAGCCGATCCACGGCAAGGCGTTCCCGGTCGACCACGACGGTCGCGGGGTCTACCGGGGACTCGATCAGGGGTTCCGGGCGGGCCGGTACCACTCGCTGATCGCCACCGAGGTTCCCGAGTGTTTCGAGGTGACCGCGACGACGTATCACGGGTCCGCCGGGACCGACGCGTCGGTCGACTCGTCGGACGCGAGCGAGTCCGACGCTGGCGAGGAGCTGGTGATGGGCGTGCGCCACCGCGAGCATCCCATCGAGTGCGTTCAGTTTCACCCCGAGAGCGTCCTGACCGCGGTCGGCCACGACGTGATCCGGAACTTCCTCGACGGCGTGGCGTAGCGGTGCCCCGACAGCCCCGCCGGTCGGACCCCTCTCTACAGCAGGACGCCCGCCGTGTAGACCGCGCCCGTGACGACGATGGCGACGAGCAGGAGCTTCCACGCGACGCTGAGGACGATTCGACCGACGAGCACGACCGCGGCGAGGACCACGAGTCCGACGAGGAGTTTGCCGACCGGGGTCGCGACCAGTTCGGCGACCGGAGCTATCATGACCGAAAGACGAGACCCGGACACCGTAAACGTGTCGGCCGGCCGAGTATCCCGACAGGTCGAAAAACCCAGCGACTGCGGGCGTACGACGCCGAGCGACGCCGATCCGGTCCGGATTCTGACCACTTTCGCTCCGGTCTACATACTCTTATTATGCCCCGCCCCCAAGGTGAGGTAGACGCGAAGACGCCGCGAGTTCCGGCCCGCGTGTCGGCGCACGGACCACTCGCGATCGGCTACAATTTCCGCCAGAGGCATCGCAGTACAAGTACAGTTGGAGTAACGAAAGCAGGAAAGCAAAGCGTTATTTGGGAGGACTTAGAATGGAATCTCCGTCACGAATGAATCGCAAGACACGTTTCGCAGAGACCGGAATCGCCGGACAGACACCCGAGGTGGCCCACGCATGAGCGGCGCGGGCGAACTCTCGGCCGACGAACTCACGCTACCCATCAAACGGACCGATGGCGAGACGATCGAACAGCGACTGACCGACAACGCCTACCACAACATCCTTCCGGCCCGGTACCTCCGGAAGAACGCGGACGGCGACCTCATCGAGGAACAAGAGGATCTGTTTCCCCGAGTCGCGAAGAACATCGCGCTGGCGGAGGCCGTCTACGAGGCCGACAAGCGCGAGGAGACGGTCACCGTCACGCCCGACCAGCTCAAGCCCGACCACCCCCGTCGGGACGAGCTCGCCGCCGAGGTGTTCGGGAAAGGTACGACCGTCGAGGACGACGCCGAGACCGAGCTGTCGGTGTACAACGTCAACAAGTTCGCGTACGACACCGTCGTCCCCGAGCTCCCCGAGGAGATCCGGACCCACGTCGTGGACGTCCGCGAGGAGTTCGAGGACCTGATGGCGAACCTCTCGTTCATGCCGAACTCGCCGACGCTGATGAACGCGGGCGACGAGCTCCAACAGCTGTCGGCCTGCTTCGTCGACTCGCCCGACGACGACATCGACGACATCCACCAGACCGCAAAGGAGGCCGCGCAGGTCTTCCAGTCGGGTGGCGGCATGGGCTACGCGTTCTGGCGGCTCCGACCATACGGCGACGCGGTCGGGAGCACGGGCGGTATCGCCTCGGGCCCCATCACGTTCATGCGCACGTACGACCAGATGTGCGAGACCATCGCGCAGGGCGGCGCCCGTCGGGGCGCCCAGATGGGCGTCATGCGGGTCTCTCACCCCGACGTCATCCAGTTCATCCACGCCAAGAACAAGGACGTGAGCCTCGCCCGGACCCTCCGGCTCAACGACCCCGACGACTACACCCACAACTCCTTCGTCGACGCTCTGGAGGAGGCCCGCGAGCTCATCGACGAGGACGGCCGGGTCCCCAAGCACCTCCGGAACGCCGCCGAGGGCCACCTCTCGAACTTCAACATCTCGGTCGGCGTGACCGACGACTTCATGGAGGCGGTGAAAAACGACGAGGAGTTCACGTTCACCAACCCTCGGACCGGCGAACCCCACGTCGCGACCGAACACACCAAGGAGCTCTACGAGATGTTCGACCTCGGCGAGCACGTCGAGGTCGGCGAGGAGCTGTCGGTCCCCGCCGAGCTCATCTGGAACCGGATGATCGACGGCGCCCACGAGAACGGCGAGCCCGGCGTCATCTACCTCGAACGGGTCAACAAAGAACACTCGTTCGACGTCGAGGAACACCCCGACCACCGCATCCTCGCGACCAACCCCTGCGGCGAACAGCCCCTAGAGGAGTACGAGGCGTGTAACCTCGGTCACATCAACCTCTCGACGCTGGCCGATCAGGAGGCGCCCGACTGGCGGGTCTGGTACGACGAGCACGGCGACGAGTACGACGGCTTCGAGCAGGCGGTCGACGCCTTCCTCGCCGAGTCGATGGCGTGGGAGGACTTCGACCACCGGATCGAGTACGGCACCCGGTTCCTTGAGAACGTCGTCACGATGTCGGACTTCCCGGTCGAGAAGATCGAACAGAAGGTCCGGGACATGCGCAAGATCGGACTCGGCGTGATGGGGCTGGCCCAGCTGTACATCCAGCTCGGCGTCGAGTACGGCTCCGAGGCGGGCAACGAGATCGCCCGCCAGCTGATGCGGTACATCAACAACGAGAGCAAGTGGACTTCCCACGAGCTCGCCCAAGAGCGGGGCCCGTTCAACGACTGGGCCGACAGCAAGTACGCGAACCCGACCGAGTACCGCGAGTGGTTCGAGAAGCAGACCGGCCTCGACGCCGACGAGTGGGCCGAGGGCTTCCCGATGCGCAACCACAACACCACGACCATCGCGCCGACCGGCACCACCTCGATGGTCGGCAACACCACGGGCGGCTGTGAGCCCATCTACAACGTCGCCTACTACAAGAACGTCTCCGACGACGTGCAGGGCGACGAGATGCTCGTGGAGTTCGACGACTACTTCCTCCGGACGCTGGAGGACAACGACATCGACGTCGAAGCGGTCAAGCGCGAGGCCCAAGACCAGATGGCGGCAAACGAGTTCGACGGCGTCGAGGGGCTCGACACCGTTCCGGACGCCATCGGCGAGCTGTTCGTCGTCACCAGCGACCTCGCGGGCAAGGACCACGCCGCGGTCCAGTGTGCCTGCCAGGAGGGCGTCGACTCGGCCATCTCGAAGACCTGTAACTTCCCCAACGACGCTACGAAAGAGGACATGCGGGAAGTGTACGAGTACATCTACGAGAACGGTGGCAAGGGCGTGACCGTCTATCGCGACGGCACGCGCTCGAAGCAGGTGCTGACCACCCGCGCCGAGAACAAGGAGTTCGCCGACGAGAGCGAGGCCGCCGAGGCGCTCGTCGAGCAGATCCGGGAGGTCTTCGGCGGTATCGAGGGCTTCGTCGAGAGCGACGAGGTCCAGGCACATCTCGACCAGCAGGTCGAGTCCATCCTCGGCGCCGCCGACGGCGAAGCGGCCGAGCCCTACGCCGAGAAGCGCCCGCGCCCCGACGTGCTCCACGGCATCACCCAGCGCATCGACACCGGCTACGGCAAGCTCTACGTCAACATCAACGAGGACGACGACGGCCGGCCGTTCGAGCTGTTCGCCAACATCGGCAACTCCGGCGGCTTCACCGCGTCGTTCACCGAGTCGCTCGCCAAGACCATCTCGACCGCGCTCCGGTCGGGCGTCGACCCCCAGGAGATCGCCGACGAACTGCAGGGCATCCGGAGCCCGAAGGTCGCCTGGGACAAGGGCGAGCAGATCAACTCCATCCCCGACGCCATCGGCACCGCGCTGCGCCGGTACCTCGACGGCGAGGTCGAGAAGGCCTACCCCCAGCAGAAGAACCTGAGCGAGGTCGAAGACGAGGTCCAGGAAAGCGAGACCGCCCCCGAGACCGACGGCGGCGCCCGGACGACCGCCCCGACCGCCGACGCGAACGGGGCGGCCACCGAAAAGGAGGCCGACCAGCAGGCCATCATCGACTCGGGCGAGAGCCCCGAGTGTCCCGACTGCGGTTCGCTGTCGCTGTACTACTCCGAGGGGTGCAAGACCTGCGAGTCCTGTGGCTGGAGCGAGTGCTGAGACCGCGGTAGCGAGGCCTTACTCCGTTTCTAGCGCCCGTTTCTCGGCCGACTGACCAGAGACGTTACGGTCGTCGGTCGTGTACGACCACGCCGATGGACGCACACGACTCGGGCCGGGAGGCGCTTTCGTGTCGAAGATGACCGCGTCCCGGCGGGGCCTGCTCGTTCTCGCCGCGGGGACCGTGGTAGTCGTCGCGACGTTCGGCGTGAGCTGGGCGCTCGCGCCCGACACCGACCGCCTCTCGGACGCGGGAGACCCGGATAACACGACGCTGCTCGTCGGCGTCCAGGGCCCCGGCCCGAACGGCAACGTGACCGCCCTCGACGGCCGCGGGACCGTCGAGTGGAGCCTCGGCGGGATCATCAGCTACCAGAACGTGCAGTCGCTCGACGACGGCACGGTGCTCGCGACGTTCGCGGCCGGCGGGTACGACGACTGCGGGCCCTACGACCCGCCGTGCAAGCGCACCGGGGTCAGGATCATCGATCCCGTCCCCGAGCCCGCGGTGGTCTCCGAGCGGAGCTACCCGGTCAAGACCCGCAGGAACAGCGAGGTCCACGACGCTGAGATGCTCCCGTCGGGGAACGTCCTCGTCGCCGACATGGAGTGGGAGAGCATCTTCGTCTACGATCCCGAGTCGGGCGACCGCGAGTGGACGTGGAACGCGAGCGACCACTACGAGGCGCCTCCGGACCCACGAAGCGAGGACTGGCTCCACCTCAACGACGTCGACTACGTCGGCGACGATCGGTTTCTGGTCTCGATCCGCAACGAGAACCAGCTTCTGGTCGTCGAGCGCGGCGAGGGCGTCGTCGAGGTGATCAACGAGGACGGTGACGAGGACCTGCTGAACCGACAGCACAACCCCCACTGGATCGGCGAGGGCGCGATCGTGGTCGCCGACTCGGAGAACCACCGCGTCGTCGAACTCCACCGCGAGGAGTCGACCGGCGAGTGGGAGGTGGCGTGGTCGGTCTCCGGGGTCGGGGGGATCCCGTTCGACTGGCCCCGGGACGCCGACCGGCTCCCGAACGGCAACACCCTGGTGACCGACACCCGGAACAACCGGGTGGTCGAGCTGACGGCCGACGGGAGTCTGGTCGCGAGCTACGACGTGCCGTCGTTGCCCTACGAGGCCGACAAGCTCCCCCACGGCGAACAGCCCGCCGACACCGAGGGCCTCGAACCGTACGACGCCGACGCGACCAGCGACCGCGGGTTCTTCGACCGCAAGGTCCCGATCCTGTGGCTCGTGCTCGCGGGCGCCCGGGACGTGGTGGCGCTCCCCCACTGGGTCTCGGCGGTCCACGTCCTCGCCGCGGCGGTCGGGGCCGTCTGCTGGACGTGGGGCGGTTATCTGATCGCGCGCGCCCGCCTCGGTGGAAAAGGGTGAATACCCCGCGCGACCGAGGTGATACCATGAGCGACGAGGGCGAGGCCAGCGCGGCGGGCGACGGCGCGTCGGCCGACCGGACGGCCGCCGACCGACGGGCGGCGAGCGAGTCGACCGCCGAGGCGGGCGGGCGCCCGTGTCCGATCTGCGAGGAACCGATGTACCACCGCCACTGCAAGTACGTCTGTCCGAACCACGGCGTGATCATGGACTGCGCCGACACGTTCTACTGAGCGAGTGCGGAGCGATCGCTCAGCACCTCAGAAAGATTTATATATTGATTTTGGTATGTGCCAAAATAGATGCTCTCAGCCGACCCACCAGCGCTCGCAATCCTGGGCCTCGTATCAGTCATCGGAATCGCGTTCTGCCTCTTCGGATACGCCCTCGCCGAGGAACTCCTCGCGTGGCTCGGATGGATCGCGGGTGGACTCGTCGGAGCGTTCGCGTGGTGGTTCCAGTCGTCCCGGACGACGGCGACGATGGCCTTGGAGTCCCAGGCCGTCGAACTCCTGCTCGTGGTCGTCGTCGGTGCCGTGGCCGGACGAGTCTTGCTTCCGTTCTTCACCCGGTTCACGGTCGTGATCGCGGGATTCGTCTCGACGGGCGGGTCGGCGTTCGTCTTCCTGACGGGCGGGCAGTTCGCCGGCACGCTCGCGAACAGTCTGCGCGCGCGGCCGACCGCGGCCGCCGCCGAGCTGGCGACCCGTCCCGAGTTACAGACCCAGCAGATGCAAAACTACGTCGTGGCCGCGATCGTGGCGGGGCTACTCGGTGCTATCCTCGCGCTCAAGTTCTACGAACTCATCGTCACCGGCGCCGCGACCGCGCTCGGCGCCGGACTGATCGCCGCGGTCGTCCCCCTCTGGCGCCAGACCCTGTCTGGCGACATCACGCTCGAGGCGGGGCTGGGCGGGATCTCGCCGGTGTGGTTCGGCGTCGCGCTCGTCGTCGGTCTCGGGTTTCAACTGTACTACTACGGCGAAGAGTTGAACGTGCCGTACTTCGAGGACGACGAACCCAAACCGCTTGAGTAGCCCGACCCGCCCGGCGGGTGGCACTCCCGTCCGCACCCGAACCTCGGCCGGCCGCGACTACGCTACTTCACGGTCACCCACGTCAGGAACCCGAGCGCGATCACCTGCATCCCGCGAAGCACCAACACCGCCCGCTGGACGGTCGGGTCGCCCGAGTAGAGCATCTTCATGCTGAAAAAGAAGTAGAGGGCGACCACGTTCTCGGCGAGCATTACCGCGCCGAACGCGACGAGCCCGGCGATCAGCGAGGTGCCGAACGTGCGGTAGTTGCGGATCCAGACGCCGGTCAGCAGACCGAGCAGGAGGATGTTCACGACCGCGAGCGCGCTAGCTGCTTGTATCATTGTCATTCGATTTGGTCCAGTATGTCCTCGAATGCCTCCCGGTGTCGCTCGAACTCGTCGGTGAGGAAGTAGAGCTTCCCGTAGTCGTTGTCGCCGGGTTCGACCACCCCGTGGTCGGCCAGCATGTCGAGGTGGTGGCGGACGGTCTTGTATCGGACGTCGAGAGCGTCCGCGAGCTGGTTGGCGTTGCGCGGGCGCTCCGAGAGCGCCTGGATGATCCGCACGCGGTTCTCTCCGCCGCGGGTGGCCGTGAGCAGATACCAGAGCGCCTTGTCCATCTGCCAGTCACTCGCGTATGGCCCTCGCGCGCGGATATATTTATGGCTCGACACGCCGGGACACCCATCCGGTCGGCCCGCTGGGGAACGCCTCGCTCTCCTCGCGGGGCTGGAGGGTCCCGGTGGCGTCGGTGGCAC
The DNA here is from genome assembly GCF_004765795.1 of Halorussus marinus. Lineage (GTDB taxonomy): Archaea > Halobacteriota > Halobacteria > Halobacteriales > Haladaptataceae > Halorussus > Halorussus marinus. The sequence continues at coordinate 139,531 of NZ_SBIV01000004.1, read as the reverse complement.
GGACGACCACCTCGTGGGGTCCGTCGGGGTCGTAGGTGTGTTCCCACTGGCGCCAGACGTCGGGGCCGGACCACGACTCGCCCTCGCCGGCGTCCGTCTCGGCGAGCGGGTCCGAGAGTCGCGCCGTCGTCCACGTCTCGCCGCCGTCGGTCGAGACTTCGACCTGCTCGATACCGCGTGTGCCCGCGTAGGCGTGCCCGCCGACCTGAACGCGACCGTCATCGAGGTGATTGACCGCGTGGAGCTTCGCGACGGTCTCGACCGGGCCGGTGCCGTGCCACCCGCGCTTCTCCCAGTAGCCGTCTTGGGGTTCCTCGAGCACTTCGAGTTCGGTGAGCCACTTGACGTTGATCTCGCCCCAGTGGCCCGGCACCAGCAGTCGAACGGGATAGCCGTGGCCCCGCGGGAGCGCCTCGCCGTTCATCTCGTAGGCCAGCAGGGCGTCTTCGAGCGCCGCCAGCGGGAACTCCTCGAAGAAGTCGTCGGCCGCACGCGCCATCACGCAACACTCCCCGGGCAGGTCGCCGAGCAGGTCGGTCACCGCCACGCCGGTCCAGACCGCGGTGTCCATCTTCTGGCCGTTGAGCGACTCGCCGACACACCGGAGAGTGACAAAGCGGTCCTCGGCGTCCATTCCGGTGAGCGTCTCGTAGTCGAAGTCCCGCGGCTCGTCGACCGCGCCCGTGACCCGGAGCGACCAGCTCTCGGCGTTCAGGTCGGGATCGACGCTGTTGATGTCGACCTGATAGAAGTCGCGACTGACCAGCGGCTCGATGCCGGAGACGTCGAGGGATTTCCCGTCGGCCTCGGTCAGCAGTTCGCGCACGTCGGCGCTGACGTCGGCGGCGGGCGACCCCCCCGTCGAGTCGCCGCCCCGCCGAGACCCGAGGACGACCCCGACGCCGCCGATCGCGGCCGAGGCCGCCGCGGCCCGGAGGACTCGCCGTCGGACCGCCGAGCGATCGGGGGCGGTCCTCACGCCGAACTCGGCGGCCGCGACGACGGCGGCGGCGCCCGCGCCGGCCGCGAGTCCGGGACCCAGCGCGCCCGACAGCCCGAACGCGACCGCGACGGCCGCCAGCCCCGCGAACGGCCACCCGGGCAGACCGAACCGGTCGGCGAGCGCGCCGGCGGCGCCGACCGCCGCCCCGAACAGCCCGACGGTGAGGGCCAGCGCCAGCGCGAACCCGAGCTGATGACCCAGATCGCCGAGCGTCTGGATCGACCACGTCACGACCGCGTCGGGGGTGTTGGCGACGACGACGGCGCTGACCGGCGCGGCCGCGAACGCGGGCGTGAGCCCCGCCGCGGCGTACGAGCCGCCGACCGCCGCGACCCCGCCGGCCAGCGCGACCGCGAAGGCCCGGAGCCGACCGCGGGTCGTTTCGGAGTCGGTCACCGTCCCCGCCTCCGCCGTCGGCCGCGACCGCGAGCGATCGGTCCCCCGCGGTCGGTCCCGCGAGTGTGTGCGTTCACGAACATGAGACGAGAGACGGGCGCCGCCCAAATAGGCGTTTTTCGGACTCCGACCGGCTCGGTACCGACTCCGTTCCAAATTCGGCCCGACTCTACGGCGCGGCGACCGCGCGGTAGGCCGGCCCCGCCAGCAGCGCGACCCCGACGGCCCCGGCCGCCGCGACGAGTTCCCAGCCGACGGCGCTCGCTCCCGACGCGACGAGCCGTTCGAGCGACCCCCCTGCCAGCACCGCGGCGGCGGTCCACGGGATCTCGCCGACCGCGGTCCCGGCGACGAACGCCGACGGGGAGACGCCCGACAGCCCGGCGGTCGCCGAGACCGGATCGGACGGCGCGGGCAGGAGCCGGGAGATCACCATCCCGCGGAGGTCGCCGGTGGCCGCGAAGAACCGGTCGGCCGAGTCGCCGAGTCGCGCGATCAGCCCCGAGTCCGCGCCGACGTAGCGCGCCGCCAGAAACGGGAGGCAGGCGCTTGCGGTCGTGCCCGCGAGCGCGATCGGAAAGCCCGCGACGGGCCCGAAGCCGTAGCCCGCCAGCACCGCGACCAGCGAGGTCGGCCACGCGAAAAGCGGCCGGACGAGGTACGCCCCCGCCAACAGCGCGCCGAACGCCGCCGGCCGGTCGGCGACCGCCCGGGCGGTCTCGAACAGCCGGTCCGGACCGGCGAGGAGGCTGGCGGCCGCGACGCCCGCGAGCACCGCCAGCCCGACGGCTTGCCGACGGACGAACTCGGTCATCTCGGCGGGGATTTGTGGCCCCGCGATATCTTCTTTGTGGGTCGGACGCGTCGCCGGCCCGGCGGACCGGCCGCGGGACCGCCCGGCTACAGCTCCAGTCCGCGGATCGCGACCACGTCGCCCTCCCGGACCTCGCCGATCACGCGGCCGTCGGTCTCGGCGGCCAGCGACTCGGCGTCGGCCTCGGGGAGCGCGACGACGAAGCCGGTCCCCATGTTGAACGTCCGGTGCATCTCCTCGTCGTCGACGCCGCCCGCGTCCGCGACGAACTCGAAGACCGGCTGGGCGTCGAACGGGTCGTCGATCTCGTAGCGGCGCTCGCCCATCCGCGAGAGGTTCGTCCAGCCGCCGCCGGTGACGTGGGCCGCGGCGTGGACCTCGCGCTCGCGGAGGTGTTCGAGCAGATAGGCGTAGATCCGGGTGGGCTCCAGCAACACCTCGCCGACGGTCCGGTCGGGGTCGAGCGGGAACGGGTCGTCGTAGTCGTGCTCGCGCGTGGCGGCCTCCCGAGCGAGGGTGAGCCCGTTCGAGTGGATGCCGCTGGAGGGAAAGCCGACGATCGCGTCGCCGACCGCGGCCTCGCCGGGGAAGACGGCGTCTTTGGGCGCGAGCCCCGCGCACGCTCCCGCGAGGTCGAGGCCCTCGATCACCTCGGGCATCACCGCGGTCTCGCCGCCGACGAGCGCGACTCCCGCCGTCTCGGCCCCCGCCGAGAGTCCCTCGCCGACCTGCTCGGAGAAGCCCTCGTCGGGCTCGTCGACCGCGAGGTAGTCGACGAACGCGACCGGTTCGACCCCCGACGCCACGAGGTCGTTGACGTTCATCGCGATGCAGTCGATCCCCACGGTGGAGTAGTCGCCGAGCGCCTCGGCCACCAGGAGTTTGGTGCCGACGCCGTCGGTCGCCAGGGCGAGATACCGGTCGCCGATGTCGAGCAGTCCGGCGTACTCGCTCTCGTCGATGTCGCCGACCGCGCCGACCAGCGCGGCGGTCGCGGCCTCGCTGGCCTCGATGTCCACCCCGGCGTCCGCGTAGGTGAGTTGCTCGTCGTCGCTCATGGTCGAGGGGCCGGGGCGCGCGAGTAAAGTTCCACCGCTTGCGGACCGCCCCGTCGAGTCCTCCCAGTCTGGGCCCACAGTACTCTTGGCGCTCGCCGTCGCGGTACCGCCATGGAACCGACGCTGACCCAGGACGACGAGGGCAAGCGCGTGGTCGGACCGGACGGCGAACTGCTCGGGGTCGTACGGAAGGTCGATCAGGGAGTCGCGCACGTCGATCCCGACGCGGGCGACTACGACCGCGTGAAGCGGTACCTCGACTGGGGCGACGAGGACGCCGCCGACTACACGTTTCAGGAGGCCGCGATCGAAGAGAGCACCGCCGAGGAGATCGTGTTGCAGGCCGGGTAACCCGGCTCAGAACAGGAACAGCGCCGCGAGCGCGAGCCCGAAGCAGGGGACGCCGGCCGCGAGGAACCCAGACAGGCTCCACTCTTTGACCGTGTTGCCGTCGAGGGGGCCGAACGGGATCATGTTGAACCCCGCCAGCAGGAAGTTGACCGCGACCCCGAGCCGGCCGAGTTCGACGGCGAACGCCCCGACGAGAGGCCCGGCGAACAGCACCGGGACGAACAGCAGGCCGAGCGCCACGTTGGTCAGCGGCCCGGCGAGCGCGATGAGGCCGTTCTCCCGGTGGGTCGCCCGACCGCGGTGGTAGACCGCGCCGGGCGCGGCGAACAGAAAGCCCGCGAGCCCGCCGGCGACCGCGAGAAACAGCATGCCGTAGTCGGCCCGGAACTCCGCGACCTGCCCGAATCGGATCGCGGTGACCTTGTGGGCGAGTTCGTGGAGCAGAAAGCCAACTCCCGCCGTAACGAGGCTCAACACGAGCGCGCCCGCCATCGCCGAGGGCGCTCGGACGATGCCGGGTCCCTCGAAGAAGAACGTGAACGCCAGCCCTAACGCGGCCCACGCCACGAGCAGGTCGCGCACTTCCCGGCCGCTGAATCGGATGTTCATGTGAACGTCCGGACGATCAGGTCGGCGCTGTTTCGCGCGCCCTCGACCATCAGCTGGGTCACTTCGGCCATCCCGCCGACCTGCGTGCTCAGCATCGGCAACACCACCAGCGGGAACAGGACGGTCGCGATCATGCTCCCGACGTTGGTCATCGCCACGATGGCGATCAGCCGGAACAGCGGGACGTCGAGCATCTGGCCCAGCAGGTCGCGGATCGGCGTCTGCTCGTCGCTCATGAGCTCGTTGAGCGTCGCGATGTCCCCGACGTTGACCGAGAGGTGTCTGAGTTCGACGTAGCCGGCGAACCACCCCGGCGCGAGCAGGGGGTTGATGCTGGTCAGCCACGCCACCGCGCCGCCGACGCCCGCGCTCGACCAGTGGGCGCCGGCGACCTTCGCCAGACTGAACGAGATCACGCCGTTGAACAGGAACCACGCCGCGAACACTTCGAGGAGGAACCCCTGTCGGACGCCGGCCATGAAAAGCAGGACGAAAAACGAGACGAATCCGATCGCCACGAGGTAGCCAAACGCCTTGAACAGCGAGAACCGCCGACCGGAGGCGGTCCCGACGAGGTCGTCCATCGGCGGGAGCGTCTCGGGGTTCAGGAGGTAGTTCTCGATGCCTTGCTGGTGGCCCGCCCCGACCACCGCGACCACCTCGTGGCCCGCCTCCCGGAGCGCCACGAGACGGTGGGCGATGAAGGCGTCGCGTTCGTCGATGAGCGCCTCGGCGCCGCCCGGCGAGAACTGGCGGAACTCCTCCATCATCGCGGTCACCACGTCGCCGTCGGTGAGCTCCTCGACGTCGAACTCCTCGGCCTCCTCGCCCCCGCCGAACCCGATCATCGCGAGACACAGCTCCCACACCATCCGGAGCTTCTCGGTGAACGACAGCCGGGCCCAGAACCGCTGGATGGTGGTCTGGATGTCACGGTCGACCAGCGCCACTTCGCTTCCGACGCGCTCGGCGGCCTCGATCGCCGCCTCCATGTCCGCGCCGGGCTCGATGTCGAACTGGTCGCCCATCCGAGTCTGGACGTACGACAGCATCCAGTAGGCGATGAACTGGAAGACGGTGTTGCCGCCGAGCAGGTCGGAGGGTTCGATGTCGTCGGCGACTTCCCCCTGCATCTGGCGGTAGCGGCCCTCGTCGAGTTCGACCGCGACCACGTCGGGGCGGTCGGTCTCGACGACCTCCCGGACCTCCGCGACGCTGTCGGCGGAGACGTGGGCGGTCCCGACCACGCGGACCGAGCCCTCGCCGCCGCCGTCGCCCAACTCGGCTGTGTCGGTCATCGTTCGCGTTACACGCCGTCCGTTTTTACCGTTGTCGGTGACGGGAACGCGACGACGCGGGGCCGGCCGCGGTCAGACGTCCTCGTCGGCCAGAAACTCGCGGAGCGCGTCGTTGAACGCCGCGGGTCGTTCCAGCATGGCGAGGTGAGCGGCGTCGTCGATCTCGCGGTACCGGCCGTCGGGGATCTCGGCCGCGAGTCGCTCGTGGTACTCCGGCGGGGTCAGCTTGTCGTGCTCGCCGACGACCGCGAGCGCCGGCACCGCGATGTCGCCGAGTCGGTCCCGGACGTCGAACTCGTGGCAGGTCAGGAAGTCCCGGGCGGTGACCCGACGACCGACCCCGTGCATCGCCGCCGTCGAGAGATCGACGTACTCCGAGTCGGCGTCGTGGAACAGTCGGTCCTCGCCGTGGAGGAACTCGACCGCGCGCTCGAAGTCCGAGTCGAGCCACTCGAGCAGGTCCGAGAGGACCGGGAGCTTCGCGCCGGTGCCCGCGAGCGCTAACGCGGCGAGGTCGTGGTCGCGCCCGATCGCGTACTGGAGCGCCACCGCACCGCCAAGCGAGTTGCCGACCAGCGCCGCCGGGCCGACCGCGTCGGCGACCGCGGCCACGTCGTCGACGTAGGCCGAGAGCGTCTCCCACCCGGCGTCGGCGTCGAAGTCCTCGGACTCGCCGTGGCCCCCGAGGTCGAGGGCGGCGATCGGGCGCTCGCCCGAGAGCCGGGCGAGTTGGCCCTTCCAGACCTCGTGGGTCCCGCCCGAGCCGTGGACCAAGAGGAGCGGCGAGCCGTCGCCGCCGCGGTCCGCGACCCGGTAGCCGGTCGTCCGCCCGTGGTGGGTGACGTGTTGCATGCGTTTGCGTTCGCGTGCGGAGGACAAAAACCTCCGGTCGGAGTCGCGCCGGAACCGCAATTCGAGGATTGTTCGGACGGACCGGCGCCTTACTGCGATTCGTCGGAGAAACATTTATATATTAGTGGCACTAACCTTGAGTTAGGAATCAAGATGTCACTGAAACGTATCTCGGAACGGGAGGACGTGTTCGCCCGCCACTACCAGTACGGCGACGAGGCGGTGCTGGCGGTCGACCTCGGCGTCGACGGAGACGCCGCAGTCGACGTGCTCGACGACGTGGCCATCGTCGTCGTGGACGACGACGAGGCGTCCGGGCAGTTCGAATTCGACCTCCCCGACAGCGGGGCGGAAGTGTTTATCACCAACGGCGTCCTCAGTATCGAGGTGGAACAATGAAGCTCACAGTAAAGCCGCTGAAGCAGAAAGACGCCGGCCGCGGGCTCGCGGCCGTCGATCGGCGCTCGATGCAGGAGCTCGGCGTCGAGAACGGCGACTACGTGGTCATCGAGGGCCGCGGGCAGGGCCGGGCGGTCGCCCGGGTCTGGCCCGGCTACCCCGAAGACGAGGGTCGCGGCGTCGTCCGGATCGACGGCCAGCTCCGCCAAGAGGCTGGCGTCGGTATCGACGACAAGGTCACGATCGAACCCGCCGACGTGAAGCCGGCCAACTCGGTCACCATCGCGCTCCCGCAGAACCTCCAGATCCGCGGGAACATCGCGCCCCACATCCGCGACAAGCTGAGCGGACAGGCCATCACGCAGGGCCAGAACGTCCCGTTCGGCTTCGGGCTGATGGGGATGGGATCGGGCCAGTCGATTCCCCTGAAGGTCGCGAACACCGACCCAGAGGGGACGGTCGTCGTGACCGACTCGACGGAGATCAACGTCAGCGAACGTCCCGCCGAGGAGGTCGGGGCGGCCGGGGGCGCCGGCGGGGAGGGCACCCCGAGCGTGACCTACGAGGACATCGGCGGCCTCGAGGGCGAACTCGAACAGGTCCGGGAGATGATCGAGCTCCCGATGCGCCATCCCGAGCTGTTCCAGCGGCTCGGCATCGAGCCCCCGAAGGGCGTGGTGCTCCACGGCCCGCCGGGCACGGGCAAGACCCTGATGGCGAAGGCGGTCGCCAACGAGATCGACGCCCACTTCCAGACCATCTCGGGCCCCGAGATCATGAGCAAGTACTACGGGGAGTCCGAGGAGAAGCTCCGCGAGGTGTTCGAGGACGCCGAGGAGAACGCCCCGGCGATCGTGTTCATCGACGAGCTCGACTCCATCGCGCCCAAGCGCGAGGACGCCGGCGGCGACGTCGAGCGCCGCGTGGTCGCCCAGCTCCTGTCGCTGATGGACGGGCTCGAATCCCGCGGCGACGTCACCGTGATCGCGGCGACCAACCGGATCGACGCGGTCGACCCCGCCCTGCGGCGCCCGGGTCGGTTCGACCGCGAGATCGAGATCGGCGTCCCGGACCGGGACGGCCGCCTCGAGATCATGCAGGTCCACACCCGCGGGATGCCCCTCGCGGAGGGCATCGACCTCGAGGAGTACGCCGACAACACCCACGGCTTCGTCGGCGCCGACCTCGAGAACCTCGCCAAGGAGTCGGCGATGAACGCGCTCCGGCGGATCCGGCCGGAGATCGACCTCGAATCCGACGAGATCTCCGCCGACGTGCTCGACTCGCTCCAGGTCACCGAGCGCGACTTCAAGGAGGCGCTGAAGGGCATCGAGCCCTCCGCGCTCCGCGAGGTGTTCGTCGAGGTCCCCGACGTCTCGTGGGATCAGGTCGGCGGTCTAGAAGACACCAAAGAGCGCCTCCGCGAGACCATCCAGTGGCCCCTCGAGTACCCCGAAGTGTTCGAAGAACTCGACATGCAGGCCGCCAAGGGCGTGCTGATGTACGGCCCGCCGGGCACGGGCAAGACCCTGATGGCGAAGGCCGTCGCCAACGAGGCCGACAGCAACTTCATCTCGATCAAGGGCCCCGAACTCCTCAGCAAGTGGGTCGGCGAGTCCGAGAAGGGCGTCCGCGAGGTGTTCAGCAAGGCCCGGGAGAACGCCCCGACCGTGGTGTTCTTCGACGAGATCGACTCGATCGCCACCGAGCGCGGCTCCGGACAGGGCGGGGGCTCGCAGGTCGGCGAACGCGTGGTCTCCCAGCTCCTGACGGAGCTCGACGGCCTCGAAGAGCTCGAAGACGTGGTCGTGATCGCGACCTCGAACCGGCCGGACCTGATCGACTCGGCGCTGTTGCGCCCGGGTCGGCTCGATCGGCACGTCCACGTCCCGGTGCCCGACGAGGACGCCCGGAAGGCGATCTTCGAGGTCCACACCCGCGAGAAGCCGGTGGCCGACGACGTCGACCTCGATCGGCTCGCGGCCGAGACCGAGGGCTACGTCGGCGCCGACATCGAGGCGGTCGCCCGCGAGGCCTCGATGGCCGCGTCCCGGGAGTTCATCCACAGCGTCGATCCCGAGGACATCGGCGACAGCGTCGGGAACGTCCGGGTCAGCAAGGAACACTTCGAGCAGGCGCTCACCGAGGTCACCCCGAGCGTGACCGAGGAGACCAAAGAGCGCTACGAGGAAATCGAAGAGCAGTTCGACACCGCCGAGCCCGAGACCGAACAGGACCAGCTGGGTCGGACGTTCCAATGAAACGTTTCCAGCGGTCGGGCGCATAAACGCGCCCTCCCTTGGAAAACTTTCATGAAAAACACGTTGTCACCCCCTCAGTCACGCGCCTCCGGCGCGTGACTTCGAGGGCTCCTTGGTCCGCGCTCACTCCGTTCGCTCGCGGCGGATTACGGTGTACGACGGCAGGAAGCATCGCCGAGCGCTACCAGTAGCTAGTAGTATGGCTCTGTTGAAATCCTATTCTTCAGATATATCTTCGCCTGAAACGGCTTGTTGATCCGACCTGTATCAGCATACGATTTTATACGCTACTGTTCAAACAACATCACGGCGATGGCGCTACAATCATACTACCAGTTTGAAGCGTGGGTCGAAGATCTCCCCCGACTAAAATTTGCCATCGCAGTTGGTATTGCGAGCTTCTTCGGGGTATTCGCTGGGAGTCTGCTGTTTCAGGGAGTGACCGCCATCCACGCAGTGATGATGGGAGTTACGACGGTAATCGTCTACTATATGTTTGACCCACGATAGACGACCCTCTGTACTGAGCAATTGGGGTGTAAAACTATCAACTGCTGAGGACTTCAACAAAGCCAGTAGTATGTACTTAGTATTCTGAAGTGGTCGGATCATCGGCGGCCAAGGGGCAGTTCTCATCGGCCGGCTATTTCAGGTAGAGCTGTCTCTGAAGATAGGAATCCAACAAAGCCTCTAAATTCAAAGGCGGGGCTGTCTTGCCTTGTTTGGTGAATTCGAAACGCGAACGTACCACGCCGCTTCTATCATATTCGAGATGTCTTTGCGGTGGTCGTGCCGAATACGGAGAATTTGTCCGGCACAGAGTTGAAGAAAAACCCTGCCTGACGGTTTGCAACCGGATTGAAATCGAGAGTCGTCCGAGGGCTTCGTTCCGGTTCGAGACTCGCGGATGATGATGTCACGCACAACAGTGAGTCCACGCTCTGTACTTCCCAACTGCTACTCTGAGAACGATCGGATAGGACGTATGGGTGCTAGATCGTCTGAGTTGCACGATAGACGCCGAGCGACGCGAGGCGTTTCCATCGACGTTTTTGGCGGGGTTCGAGCGAGCGTGGCGAGCGAGGACCCCGCTAAAAAACGTCGGTGAGTCGCTCTGCCGCGCCGCGCTCGACCAGCGGCCCCGCGTTTTCCTCGGGCAGGGTCACCACGTCCTCGCTGGCGAGCTCGTAGGTGCGCTCGTCGACGCCGAAGATCTCGCCCACGTCGCGGGTGATGCGGACGGTGGTGCGGTCGTCGAGCCCCTCGGTGGGGTCCGTGGAGTCGTCGGGGTCGCTGTCGGCCTCCTGTCGGTCGTCGAGCGCGTCCACCTCCGGGCCGTCGGGCGCGCCCGCGACCGCGGCCGCCTCGTCGGGGGCCGGTCGCGGGTCGTCACCGTCGGAGTCGTCGGTCGGCGCCGCGCTCGCCGGCTCGTCGTCGACCGGCGAGCCCCCGCCCATCAGGTCCGCGGCGCTCACGTCCGTTTCGGTGTCGGCGTCGTCGGGCTCGGCGGGGTCGCTGTGAGGGGTCGAGTCGGTGACCGGCGAGGCGTCGGCGTCCGCCGAGGCCCGTGCGGCGTCGCTCTCGCCCGCGAGGATGTCGAGCACCTCGGCCTTGTTGGCCTCGATCTCCTCGACCAGCGACGTGAACAGCTCTTGCTCCTCGGCGGTCAGCCCCTCCTCGTCGGCGGGCATCCCCGCGGCGGCGAGGCTCGCGCGCTTGACTACCTTCCCGACCCGGCGCTCGTATACCGCTTCGACGACGTCCTCGGCGGTGTGGATCTCGTCGGTGAGGCGGTTGACCTCCGGGTCGTCGAACTGGCTCTCGGCGCGCTCGGCGGCGCGCTCGCGTTCGGCCTTGAGGTCGGCGATGTACTCGCCGACCTCGGCGTAGAACGACTCGCGCAGGTGCTGGAGGCTGTCTTTCGAACGCTCTTTGTTCTGTACCGTGCGGAGTTCGTCCAGATTCATTCTCGACCCTTCTCGGCCCGGCCGCGCGCCATCAGGAACACGGCCACGTATTCGGGGACCGATACCTCTCCCGCCGGGAGCCTAAAGCTTTCGCCGTCGAGTTCGACCGTGCCGGGGTCGGTGACCTCGACGGTCACGTCGTGGCCCACGAACGTCTCCGGGATGGGATCGACCAGCGGGTCGAACGCCTCGACCTCCTCGCGGGGGATGGGCGTCACTTCGAACCCGGTCCCGCCGTGGAGGCTCCCCGGCAGTCGGATCAGCCGCCGGACGTCGGTCGTCACCGGCTCGTCGATCGCGGCCGACTCGTCGGCGACGACCTCGCCGGTCATCACCTTCGCGAGCTGACGGATGCCGGGGCCGCCCCGCTCGATGTTGCCGCTCGCCAGCTTCTCGTAGTCTTCAGAGACCGCCCCGAGGATGGTCTTCGCCCGGCCCTCGCCGATCCGGTCGAACTCCCGGAGCCGGTCGAGCGCGTCGGCTTCGTCCATCGCGAGCAGGTCGTCGGCGAGGCCGAGCAGTCGCCGGTGGACCCGCCGGCCCCACCCGCCGTCGGTCTTGAGGACCCTCCGGGTCGCGGTGCCGCCCATCTCCGTGCGCTGGATCGCGTCGAGGTCGACGCCCTCGCCCCGGACGTAGTCGACGATCTCCCGGCGCCGATCGCGGTCGAGGTCGCGGACGCCCTCGTCGCGGACGTGGGCGTGGTATCCCCGACCGCCCGAGAAGACGACCGTGACGTCTTCGAAGCCGAGGTCGGCTTCCAGCAGGTCCAGCAGAGCCAGTAGCTCGTCCTTTCCGGCCGCGAGCATCTCGCCGTAGCCGTCCCGCTGGGGGTCGACCCCCGGGAGGTGGTCGGCGTCGATGTCGAACACGAGGTCCGACCCGCGCCACCCCTTGTCGTCCATCTCGTCGGCGCCCGGGTCGTCGTAGCGCCCGGCCGAGAAGTAGACGTGGCGCGGGCGCTCGCGCCGGAGGAAGTCCGAGAGCTCCCCGAGCTCCAGCAGCGACTGGTGGCGGACCATCGTGGTCGGCCCGGTGGTCCACGGGATGTACCCCCACTCGCGGGCCTGCGGGGCCGGCGGCGCCGACACCTCGGCGCGGCGGTAGTGGTCGCGAAACCGGCCTCGGAGGTACGCTCGGGTGCGCTCTTCCATCGGCTACGAGTGAGGCAAGCCGACGATTAAAGGCTTGTTCTTTCGGGGCCGAGGCCCGGCGGTCAGCCCCGCACGAACTCCGAGAGCTTCTCGGTCAGCCCGCCGCTCCGGCCGAGTTTCAGGTAGTAGGCGTCGCCGCCGTCCTCGTAGTAGTTGTCGATGCGGCGCTCGACCTCGAACCCCAGATGCTCGTAGAACCCGAGCGCGTTCTGGTTCGACGCGCGGGCGTGGCAGGTGACCGTGTCGTGGTTCTCGGCGACCCGACCGACCAGTCGCTTGCCGACGCCTTCGCCTCTGGACTCGGGTGCGACCGCCAGAAAGAGGATGTAACCGTCCCGCCGGACCGCCGCGAACCCCATCAGGCGCTCGTCGTCGCCCTCCCGAGAGACCACCAGATGGACCGTCGAGCGCCGGTAGGCGTCCACGAAGAACCCCCGGCGCTGTTTGAGCACGTCTTCGCCGTCCCGGATGCGCTCTTTGAGCTGCCACGCCTCCTCGACGTAGCTCTCGTCGCCGGGACGGGCGATTTCGATATCGACGTTGACGCTCACTAGCTCCGGGTATGTTCGTGGTCAATATAATTCCACCGCCCGCGACCGACCCGAACGCGACCGAGACGAATGGCGAACGACTTTGCCCGCCCGGTCCGTCGCTCGGGGTATGAGCTACCGACTCCGCGATCACACCGCGGACGTGGCGGTCGAGGCGACCGGCGAGTCGCTCGGGGCGGTCTTCGCCGCCGCCGGCGACGGCCTCGCGGCCGCGATGTGCGAGGCGCCGCCCGCGACCGGCGACCGGTTCGAGCTGTCGGTCCGCGCCGAGTCCCGCGAGGCGCTCCTGTTCGACTACCTCGACGAACTCATCTACCAGCGCGACGTCCGGGCCGTCCTGCCCGTCGACAACGAGGTAACGGTCCGGGCGGCCGACGGGGAGTGGGTCGCCGACGCGAGCGCTCGCGGCGTCCCGCTCTCGGCGGTCTCGGCCCGCGAGGTCAAGGCCGTCACGTACTCGGAGATGGAACTGGCCGAGACCGACGGAGGCTGGCGCGCGTACGTCGTCTTCGACGTGTGAGCCGGCCGGTCCGCGCCGACGGGGACCTCTGATCCCGACCGATATCGTCCGGTCGCTCGCGACCGGGTGGGCCCGACTCGTCGGCGCGCGAGACCGATGGCGAAACGTATTCCGGCCCGACGACTAACTGAGGAGTATGACCACCTACGACGCCGGCGACGTGACGCTCCACAAGGTTCGGGAGTTCGTCTGGGAGATCCCCGCGACGGGCGAGATGGGCGTTCCGGCCCGCGTGCTCGCCAGCGAGTCCCTGCTCGATGAGATCTCCGAGGACAAGACGCTCGAACAGCTCCGAAACGCCACCCACCTGCCGGGCGTGCGAAACCACGCCATCTGCATGCCCGACGGCCATCAGGGGTACGGCTTCCCGGTCGGCGGCGTGGCGGGCATCGACGCCGAGGAGGGGTGTATCTCGCCGGGCGCGATCGGCTACGACATCAACTGCGGCGTCCGGATGGTGCGGACCGACCTCACCTACGACGACCTGCGGGGCCGCGAGGAAGAACTCGTCGACGCCCTGTTCGCGAACGTCCCGTCCGGGCTCGGCGGCGGCGGCATCGTCGAGGGCGACATCGACACCGTCGAGGCGGTCCTCGACCGCGGGCTGGACTGGGCGCTCGAAGAGGGCTACGCCGTCCGCGAGGACCTCGCCCACTGCGAGGACGAGGGCGTCCGGTACGACAGCGATCCCGCGAAGGTGCCCCAGAAGGCCAAAGACCGCGGGAAGAACCAGCTCGGCAGTCTCGGGTCGGGCAACCACTTCCTCGAAGTCCAGCGCGTGACCGACACCTATCTCGACGGGGTGGCCGACGCCTACGGCCTCGAAGAGGGTCAGATCGTGGTCCTGATCCACTGCGGGAGCCGGGGGCTCGGCCATCAGGTCTGTACCGAGTATCTCCGGGACATCGAGAAGGCCCACGCCGGCCTGCTGTCGCGGCTCCCCGACAAGGAACTGGCGGCCGCGCCCGCCGGGAGCCAGCTCGCCGAGGACTACTACGGCGCGATGTGCGCGGCGATCAACTTCGCGTGGGTGAACCGCCAGCTCATCACCCACCGGACCCGGCAGGTGTTCGAGAAGGTCTTCGACGCCGACTGGGAGACGCTGGGGATGGATCTGCTGTACGACGTGGCCCACAACATCGCCAAGAAGGAGACCCACACCGTCGGGATCGGGTCGGACGGTCGTCCGGCGTCGGGCGGCGACGCCACCGACACCGAGGAGCGGGAACTCTACGTCCACCGGAAGGGCGCGACCCGGGCGTTCCCCGCGGGCCACCCCGAGGTGCCGGAGGCCTACCGCGACGTGGGCCAGCCTATCATCATCCCCGGAAGCATGGGTGCGGGCAGTTACGTCCTCCGGGGCGGCGAGGAGTCGATGGACCGCACGTTCGGCTCGACCGCCCACGGCGCGGGCCGAACCATGAGCCGGACGCAGGCCAAACAGGACTACTGGGGCGGCGACGTACAGGACGACCTCGAACAGGAACACATCTACGTCAAGGCCCAGAGCGGCGCGACGGTCGCCGAGGAGGCGCCCGGTGTCTACAAGGACGTCGACGAAGTCGTCCGGGTGTCGGACGCGCTTGGCATCGGCGACAAGGTCGCACGGACCTTCCCGGTGTGTAACATCAAGGGGTGACCGGCTACTCGGAGACTTTCATGAACGTGGCGTGACCGTCCTGAAAGAGACAGATCCGGTAGCCCTCGTAGGTGAACGTCAGTTCGGCCTGCGCCTCGATTGGCGGCGGGTTCGAAAAGAGGTGTTCGACGAGGTGGTCGATGGTGTCGTACAGCGCCGAGATGTCGGTCGGTTCGCGCCCTTCGAGGTCGGCGATGATCTCTGCGACTTCGATCTCGGCGGCCTCCTCGGACGCCGGTCGTTCGCCCTCGAACAGCTCGCGGTGAACGATGGGGTCCTCGGCGTCCGGCGGCGACGTGCCTCCCTCTTCGGTCATAGCACGCGATTCACCGCGAACCACAATAACCGTTTCTCGGCGTGTCAATTGATTTAGCTCGCTCCGGGCGGCGACCCGCCGTCTCGGTCAGGGATCGAAGTCGAAGCGCTGGCCGCTCTCGGAGTCCGAGCCGTCGATCGACGGCGACGGCGGCCGGAACGCCGCGGCCCGGCGGGGGTCGAGTTCCTCGCCGTCCTCGAACTTGACGAAGCTCAGGTAGTACACCCCGCCACACCCCTCGCCGTTCGTCTCGGGACCGCCACAGACGATCTCGACGCCGTCCGCGTCCTCGAAGTCCTCGTACGCGCCGGCGTACTCCCAGCCCTCTAACGGTTCGGGCGTCACGCACTTGTCGGCGAGGTACGCGTCGCGTTCGAGGGCACAGAGGGCCCCGCATCGCGGACAGTAGTACCGGACATCTGGCATCGAGCGGACGTAGGGGCGGCGACTACTTAACGTGGCGGCCATCGCGGTCGGTTCGGGCCGTGACGAGCAGTCCCGGAAAGCCTATCCTCCCGAGGGGAGACGTACGAGATATGATAGACGAGACGGTCGAGGAGATCCGCGAGATGCAGACCCACAGCTCCTCCGTCGTCGCCGTGAAGGCCGCCCGCGCGCTCGAAGAGCTCTGCGATCGGGAGTTCGCGTCGGCCGAGGAGTTCGAGCGCGCGCTCGAACGCAACTCCTCGGCGCTCCGGCGCGCGAACCCCTCTCACGCCTCGCTGGTGACGACCCAGCGCGCCATCGTCTCGATGGTCGGCGACGGCGCCGAGTCGGTCGACGCCGCGAAGCGCCGGCTCCGGGACGCGATCGAGGACGTGGTCGAGCAGGTCGAGACCGCGAAGCGCCGGGCCGCCGGCAACGCCGTCGAGTACGTCGAGGACGGGATGACGATCCTGACCCACGACTACTCTTCGACCGTGCTGGAGTCGATCGAGCGCGCGGTCGCCGACGGCGCGTACCTCGACGTCTACGTCACCGAGGCCCGACCCCGGTATCTGGGTCGCAAGACTGCTCGCGTCCTCGGGGAGTACGACCGGGTCGACACCCATCTCGTCGTCGACGGGGCCTGTGGCCACTACCTGCCCGAGTGCGATCGGGTGTTTCTCGGGATGGACTGCATCGTCGACGACACCCTCTACAACCGGATCGGGACGTTCCCGCTGGTCGCGACCGCCGCCGAGGTCGACGTGCCGGTGACGGTCGTCGGGTCGTCGGCGAAGCTGGTCGGCGAGGGGTTCCGGTTCGAGAACGACTTCCGGTCGCCAAGCGAGGTCCTCTTAGAGCCCGCGGAGGGCTTCGACGTCGAGAACCCCGCCTACGACGCGACTCCGACCGACCTGCTCGATTCGGTCGTGACCGACGAGGGCGTCCGGGAGTTCTGACTCACCGACCGGCGTCGACGTCGACCCACTCGCCGCGCTCGTGGCTCTCCTCGATCGCGGCCAGCGTCCGCTGGACCGCGAGGCCGTCGGCGAAGTTCGGGCGGTACGCGTCGGCGGCCTCGTCGCTCCGCGAGGTCCCCGACGCCGCGCTCGCGACCGCCGAGAGGAACGCGTAGTTCTCGTGGACGAAGGTGTGTTCCCACCCCAGGACGTGTCCCGGCGGCCACCAGTGGTCGAGGTAGGGGTCCTCGGCGTCCGTTATCAGAATGGTTTCGTACCCCCGAGCCCCGTCGCGCAGGACTTCGAGTTCGTTCAGCCGTTCGAGCGAGAACCGCAGGCTCCCCTCCGAGCCGTGGACCTCGACGGTGTGGTCGTTCTTGTGGCCCTCGGCGACCCGCGAGGCCTCGAACGTCGCCATCGCGCCGCCGTCGAGTTCGGCCTGCGCGGAGTAGGCGTCGTCGACCGTGACCGATCGGGTCTCGTCGGGTCCGGCGTCCTCGTCCTCGACCGGACGCTCGTCGACGAACGTCCGGAGGTGGCCCGAGACGCGCTCGACGTCGCCGACCAGAAACCGCGCGAGATCGACGGTGTGGGCGCCCAGATCACCGAGCGCGCCGCTCCCCGCGAGCTCCTCGTCGTTGCGCCACGACCACGGCGCCTCGGGGTCGGCGAGCCAGTCCTGGAGGTATCGTCCCCGGAAGTGTCTGATCTCGCCGAGTTCGCCGTCTTCGATCAGGTTCTTCGCGTACCGGAGCGCCGGGACGAACCGGTAGTTGAACGCGGCGGCGGTCGGCACCTCCGCGTCGGCCGCGGCCGCCGCCATCCGCTCGGCGCCGTCGAGGTCGTTCGCGAGGGGTTTCTCGCAGAGCACCGGAGTGGCGGCCTCCAGCGCCGCGATAGAGGGCTCGGCGTGGACGTGGTTCGGCCCGAGGTTGTAGAAGGCGTCGACCTCCCCGACCACCTCGCGCCAGTCGGTCGCGGTGCGCTCGAAGCCGAGCCGATCGGCGGCCGCCCGCAGGGCCGACTCGTCGCGGCCGATCAGGACGCCCCGCTCGACGTCCGGGGCGTCCGGGAAGAACATCGGGAGTCGCGCCATCGCGTTCGCGTGGGCCTTCCCCATGAACCGGTAGCCGAGAACTCCGACGGTGAGGGTCATGGCCCCGCGTACGCCGGCGGTCGGGTTAGTTGTTGGTGGCCGGCGGCGGTCGCTACTCGTCGGCCCGCGCTTCCATCGCGTCGGCGATCCGCTCGACGGCGACGACGAACCGCACCGCGAGTCCGAACGACCGCCACGCGAGGTACGCCCCGAACAGCCACGCGACGACGGTCACCCCGGCGAGCGGTCGCGCCGCGATGAGGAGGCTATAGAGCACTGCGACGAGGCCCACGACCGCCAGCGCGAGTTCGAGCGCCCGCCCGTCCCGATCGGTGTCTGACATGATCGGGGGCGTCGTAAGGCGCCGACGAGTAGCTTTCGATTCGAGCGGTCGGCAACCACCGACCCCGAGCCCGTGTCGGCGCCGGCGCCGAAACCCGTAGCGTTTTGACGCTCGCCCGACACGCGATTGGTATGGCACCCGACTTCTCGTCGCTCTCGGACGCGCTCGCGGACGCGGGCGCCGGCGGCTACCTGCTCGACGCCGACTCGGACGAGGCCGACCAGCTGTACCTCTCGGGGTTCGACGCTCCCGACCCGTTCGTCACGCTGTACACGCCCGAAGAGACCGCACTGCTCGTCTCGGGGCTTGAGTACGGCCGCGCGAGGACCGAGAGCCGGGCCGACGAGGTGGCTCGGCTCGCGGACTACGACTACCCGGCGCTCGTGGACGAGCACGGTCGAGCCGGGGCGAAACACCGCGCGGTCGCGGCTTTCCTCGCCGATCGCGGGGTCGAGTCGGTCGCGGCGCCCGAGCGGTTCCCGCTCGGCACCGCCGACGACCTCCGCGAAGCGGGGATCGAGGTGACGGTGCTCGACACCGACGTGGTGACCGAGATCCGCGCGACCAAGACCGACGCGGAGGTCGAGAACGTCCACGACGCCCAGCGAGCCAACGAGGCCGCGATGGCGGCCGCCGAGGAACTGCTGGCCTCGGCGACCGTCGAGGACGGCCTGCTGTACCGCGACGGCGAGGCGCTCACGAGCGAGCGCGTCAAAGAGGAGATCGAGGTCACGCTCCTGCGCCACGGCTGTGCGCTCGACGAGACCATCGTCGCGGGCGGGGCGGACGGCGCGGACCCCCACGACCGGGGGAGCGGACCGCTCGAAGCCGGCGAGCCGATCGTGATCGACATCTTCCCGCGGGACAAGGCGACCAAGTACCACGGCGACATGACCCGGACGTTCGTCGTCGGCGAGCCCAGCGAGGCGGTGTGGCGGCGCTTCGAGGACACCCGCGAGGCGTTCGAGGCCGCCCTCGACGCGCTCGAACCCGGCGCGACCGGCGCGGCGGTCCACGACGCGGTCTGTGACGTCTTCGAGGCGAAGGGCTACGACACTCTCCGGAGCGACCCGTCGGCCGAGACCGGATTCATCCACAGCACCGGCCACGGCATCGGGCTCGACGTCCACGAGGAGCCGCGGATCGGGCCCGAGGGCGGCGAACTCCGGCCGGGTCACGTCGTCACCATCGAGCCGGGACTGTACGACCCGGCCGTCGGCGGCGTCCGGATCGAGGACCTCGCGGTCGTGACCGAGGACGGCTACGAGAACCTGACCGACTACCCGATCCGTCTGCGACCCGAGTGAGCGACGGGCCGCGCGACGAGACCCGGGGACTTATCACGTTTCTGTCTAACGCATATTCAAAATCGAGTACCGACCATGCGTGACTCCGAAGACCCCGTCCGGGTGTTACACGTCGACGACGACGCCGATTTCGCCGCGCTCGTCGCGCGGTTTCTGGAGCGCGAAGACGAGTGTCTCTCCGTCGTCACCGAACCCGACGCCGCCGCCGGCCTCGATCGGCTCGGTGACACCGACGTCGACTGCATCGTCTCGGACTACGACATGCCGGGCCGGAACGGCATCGAGTTCCTCGAAGCCGTCCGCGAGCGCGACCCGGACGTCCCGTTCGTGCTGTTCACGGGCAAGGGGAGCGAGGAGATCGCCTCCGAGGCCATCTCCGCGGGGGTGACCGACTACCTCCAGAAGGAGACCGGGACCGACCAGTACGCGATCCTCGCCAACCGGATCCGGAACGCCGTCGACCGCACCCGGGCCGAGCGCGAGCGCCGGCGTCACCTCGACGCCATCGAGACCGCCCGGGAGGGCATCAGCATCCTCGACGACGACGGCCGGTTCACCTACGTCAATCAGGCGTACGCCGACCTGTACGGCTACGAGCCCGACGAGCTGATCGGCGAGCACTGGGACCTGCTGTACGTCGAGGACGACGTTGACGCCGCCAGAGACGATATCCTCCCGGCGGTCGAAGCGGACGGCTACTGGCACGGCACCACGACAGGGCTCCGGGCCGACGGGACCACGTTCGTCGAGGACCACGCGCTCGTGGCGACCGCGAACGGGAAGCTCGTCTGTACCGTTCGGGACGTCACCGAGAACGCCCAGCGCAAGCGGGCGATCGAGAAGCTCCACTCGACCGCCCAGATCTTCATGACGGCCGAGACGGAGGCCGACGTGGGCGAGGTCGCGGTCGAGGCCGTCCGGGACATCCTCGATATGCGGGCGAACGCGGTCCACATCTACGACGAGGAGACGGGCCGGCTGATGCCGGTCGCGTGGTCGGAGACCGCGAACGAACTCACCGGCGGCGAGTCGATGCCGGCGCTCGACCCCGACGACAGCATCGCCGGGGAGGTCTTCGAGTCGGGCGAGCCCCGGGTCTACGACGACGTTTCGACCGCGCCCGGCCGCGCCGCCGACTCGACCCGGGTCAGAAGCGAGATCATCCTGCCGCTCGGCGACCGCGGCGTCCTGATAATCGGGACGTGCGAAGTCGGCGCGTTCGACGAGACCGACGTGTCGCTCGCTCGGATCGTCGCGGTCCACGCGACGACGGCGCTCGACAGCATCGAGCGCGCCCGCGAACTCCGCGAAGAGCGGGCCTTCATCGATCAGGCGCTCGACACGATCGACGACCTTTACTACGTCGTCGGGACCGACGGCGGAATGGAGCGGTGGAACGACACCTTCCGGCGCGTGTCCGGGTACGACGACGAGGAGATCGCTACCATGGCGGCCATCGAGTTCTTTGCGCCGGACGAGCGCGACCGCATCCGCAAGGCTATCGACGACGCGCTGACGACGGGCGAGACGACCGTCGAGGCCGAGTTCCGGACCGCGAGCGGCGATCGCATCCCCTACGAGTTCACCGGTTCGCGGCTGACCGACATCGACGGCGAGCTCGCCGGGCTGGTCGGGACCGGCCGGGACGTCTCGGCTCGCAAGGAGCGCGAGCGCCGGCTCAAGGAGAATCGCGCGTTCGCGACCGACCTCCTGACCTGCGAGACGCCCGAGGCGGTCTGCGACCGGACCGTCCGAGCGGCCGAGAGCCTCCTCGAGTTCGACGCGGCGGCGGTCTACCTCGCCGAGGACGACGGCCTCTCGCAGGTCGCCGGGTCGGGAACCGTCGGTTCGGACGGCGCCGACGCCGCTCACACGGGGATCGAGGCGGCCCGGGAGGCCCACCGGACCGGCGAGTCGGCCCGCGCCGTCGCGGACGACTCCGAGTCGGCCGTCGGCTCGGCGCTCGCGGTTCCAGTCGACGGTCGGGGCGCGCTGGCGCTCGTCTCGGAACGCCCCGACGGCTTCGGGGCGACCGACCTCGAACTCGCCGAGCTACTGGTCAGCCAGACCGAAAAGGCGCTCGGGCGACTCGACCGCGAGCGCGAACTGCGCCGGAAGAACGACCGGCTCGACGAATTCGCCAGCATCCTCAGCCACGACCTCCGCAACCCGCTCAACGTCGCTCAGGGGCGGCTGGCGATGGCCCGCGAGGAGTGCGACAGCGACCACCTCGACGAGGTCGAGGGCGCCCACGAGCGCATCGAGGAGCTGATCGGGGACCTGCTGGCGATCGCGCAGGCCGGCGAGTCCGCCGTCGAGATGGATGCGGTCGCGCTCGACGCCGCGGTCGAGGAGTGCTGGGGAAACGTCGCGACCCGGGACGCGACGGTCGTCGTCGAGGCCGAACGGTCGATCCGCGCCGACGAGAGTCACCTCGGGCAACTGCTCGAGAACCTCTTCAGGAACGCCGTGGAACACGGGGGTCAGGGAGTGACGATCACCGTCGGCGAACTCCCCGGCGACGCGGGCTTCTACGTCGAGGACGACGGTCGAGGCCTTCCCGGCGAGGAGTCCAGTCAGATCTTCGAGACCGGCTACTCGACCGCAGACGAGGGGACTGGCTTCGGGATGAGCATCGTCGAACAGGTCGCGAGCGCCCACGGGTGGCGGGTCAACGCCACGGAGGGCGACGACGGCGGCGCGCGGTTCGAGGTCCTCGGCGTCGAGTTCGTCGCCGAGTAGGGGGGTCGAGGCCGGAACCGGCGGATTCGGCCCCGATCCGCCACAATCGGGAAGTACGCCCTCCTCGAACGGAGGGTATGTTCGGAGAAGAGACCCAGACCGGGGACCGAGAGGACGACGAATCTGACGACGGACGCGGCCTACTCGGCCGACTGCTCCCGTTCGGGGTGGCGTTTCTCGCGGGCTTTCTCGTCGGGCGGCGCCGAGACGGCGGCTCCGGGGAGCTTGCGCCCTCTGGGCCCGACGTCGAGGACGTGACTCGAGAGGCGAAAAACGCCGTCGGGACCGGCGAGGAGGAGAGCGAGGAGGATGAGGAGAGCGAGGAAGGCGAGGAGACGATCGAGGCCGGTGCGGCGGCCGACGAGATCCCCGAGGAAGTCGAGGCCGTCGAGGCGCCGTCGACTCACGGGATGCCGATGTTCGGGCTCGGCACGTACGACATGGACGACTACGACGAGTGCGTCGAGAGCGTCCGGACCGCCCTCGAAACGGGGTATCGACACGTCGACACCGCGGAGGGCTACCACAACGAGGAGGCGGTGGGCGACGCCATCGCCGAGGCCGACGTCGATCGCGAGGAGCTGTTCGTGGCGACCAAGATCAGCCCCGAGAACCTCGACTACGATCAGGTGCTCACCAACGCCGAGGAGAGCCTCGATCGGCTCGGGCTCGACTACGTCGACCTGCTGTACGTCCACTGGCCGACCGGGGACTACGAGGCCACCGACACGCTCGACGCCTTCGCGGAGCTCCGCGAGGAGGGCCTGATCGAGGAGATCGGCGTGAGCAACTTCACCGTCGAACTGCTCGAGGAGGCGATCGAGGTCTCCGAGGAGCCCATCTTCGCGAATCAGGTCGAGATGCACCCCTTGCTCGCCCAGACCGAGCTTCAGCAGTTCTGCGCGCAGGACGACGCCGACGTGGAACTGGTCGCGTACTCGCCGATCGCGCGCGGGGCGGTCGACGACGTCGAGGTGCTTCAAGAGATCGCCGAGAAACACGAGGCGACCCCCGCGCAGGTCAGCCTCGCGTGGCTCCGCGAGAAGGGCGTGACCGCGATCCCGAAGGCGGCCGGCGAGGACCACATCCGGGAGAACTGGCTGAGCCTCGGCGTCGACCTCGACGACGACGACGTCGACCGCATCGACGACATCGACCGCGAGGAACGCATCGTGGATCCGGACGCCGCACCCTGGAACTAAGGGCGTATAAGGTGTTTTATCATGAAAGATCATTATCTTTAAGCAGGGTCGCGTCCTCGTCCCGAGCGCAATGGGACGACGCCCACCCCGTCTCGCCCCGTACAGCCCGGATCGACCGGTCCAGAACCCGCTTCGGCTCCAGTCGGGCGGTGACCGATGAGCGCGAACGCCGACGTCGACGCCGGCGTCGACCCCGACGCGCCGGCCGACGCCGACGAGACCGACTCCCGGCAGTTCCGCAGGTCGCCGCCGCGGACGATCACCGACGCGGCCGGCCGCACCGTCGAGTGCCGCGTAGCGACCGATGGCGACCGCGAGGCGCTGGCGGCGATGTACGACGCGTTCGGGATCGAAGGGCGGGCGCAGGGCATCCCGCCGGCCGACCCCGACCGCCGGCGCGAGTGGCTCGATACCATCTGTGACGGCATCGGCGTCGTCGCGACCCACGGCGGTCGGGCGGTCGGCCACGGCGTCCTGCTCGCCGGCGGGCCGGGCCACGAACTCGCGCTGTTCGTCCACCCCGACTACCGGTCGGCCGGGATCGGAACCGCGCTCCTCCAGGCGCTACTCGGCCGCGGCGAGGCGGCGGGCGTCGAGCGAGTCTGGCTGTCGGTCCGGCGCGGGAACCGGCCGGCGGTCAGCCTCTACCGCCGAGCCGAGTTCTCCGTGACCGAGTCCGGACTCGGCGAGCTGGAGATGAGCCGCCCGCTGTAGGAGCGAACTGCTTTTGAGACCGCGGTCGCTATCGGCTACCGATGAACGTACTCGTGGTCGGCGCTGGCGAGATGGGTCGGTGGTTCGGCGAGACGGTGAAAGCCGACGTGGCGTTCGCCGACGCCGACCCCGCGGTCGCGACGGCGGCCGCCGAGGCGGTCGGCGGGCGCGCGGTCGAACTCTCGACCGACGAGCGCTTCGAAGCGGTCTGTCTGGCGGTCCCCATCTCGGCCGCCGAGTCGGCGATCGCCGACCACGCCGACCGCGCCGCGTCGGCGATGCTCGACGTGACCGGCGCGATGGCCGGGCCGGTAGCCGCGATGGTCGACCACGCCCCCGACCGCGAACGGGTCAGCCTCCACCCGCTGTTCGGGGCGGCCAACGCCCCCGGGAACGTCGCCGTGGTCGCCGACGCGCCCGGACCCGCGACCGACGCGATCCTCGACGACCTGCGGGCGGCGGGCAACGACCTCGTGGAGACGACGGCCGCGGAGCACGACGAGGCGATGTCGACCGTCCAGTCGAGCGCCCACGCCGCGATCCTGTCGTTCGCGCTCGCGGCCGACGAGGTTCCGGAGGGGCTGACGACGCCCGTCTTCGAGGCGCTCGCGGACGTCGTCGGGCAGGTCGCGGGCAACGACCCCGACGTGTACGCCGAGATCCAATCGAGGTTCGAGGGCGCGGACGACGTGGCCGACGCCGCTCGGCGGCTCGCGGACGCCGACGCCGAGGCGTTCGCCGACCTGTATCGCGAAGCGAGCGCGAACGCGACGCCGGAGGGCGACGAATGAACCCCCAACAGCGCGAGCGGATCCGCGAGAACGCCAAGTACCTCCGGAACGTCCGCCCGATCGATCCCGAGGAAGTCTCCGAGTACGTCGACGGCCAGCCCCACCCGGCGGTCGTCCGCCGGACGCTCAGCGAGGAGGCGTTCGATCTCGGCCTCGTCGAGCGCGAGGACGGCATGTTCGAGCCGGTGGGCGAGGACCCCGTCCGGCCGACGTTCCGCGGGGTCGAGGCGTTCCCGGAGTCGGCGGGACGCGACCTCGAAGACCTGCTGGTCGAGCGGTTCGGCCCCGACTGGCACCGCGGGGAGTCGGGCGACCGACTCCGGGAGTCGATCCGCCGGCTCAAAGACGAGTACTTCCGGAACGAGCCGGTCGAGTACGACGAGCACGCGGCGCTCGCGTACGCGATCTACCACCTCCCGGACAACTACGCGGTCGTCCAGTACGTCCTCGACGAGCTCGCCGAGACCGGCCTGCTCGGTCGACGACTCCGGATTCTGGACGTCGGGGCGGGCGTCGGCGGCCCCGCGCTCGGGGTTCGGGACTACCTGCCCGACGACGCGCTGGTCGAGTACCACGCGGTCGAGCCCAGCCCGGCGGCCGACGTTTTCGACCGCCTGCTCGCGGACGCGGGGCGGAACGTCCACCCGACCGTGTTCCGGGAGACCGCCGAGGCGTTCGACCCCGACGGCGACGGCGAGCCCTACGACCTGATCGTGTTCGCCAACGTGCTCAACGAACTCGGCGACCCCGAGGCGGTCGTCGATCGGTATCTCGACGCGCTCGCGGCCGACGGCGCGGTCCTCGCGATCGAGCCCGCAGACCGCGAGACCGCGATCGGACTCCGGACCGTCGAGCGCGCGGTCGCGGACGACGCCGACCGCGCCGCGGTGTACTCGCCGACCCTCCGGCTCTGGCCCGGCGAGCGTCCCACCGACCGCGGGTGGTCGTTCGACGTGAAGCCGGACCTCGACGTGCCGACGTTCCAGCGCCGACTCGACGAGGCCGGGGGCGCGACCGGCGAGTTCGTCAACGTCGACGTCCAGTTCGCCTACTCGATCCTCCGGCCCGACGGGCGGCGCCGGATCGAGTTCGAGGCCAACTCCGACTGGTCGGCCAAGATGGCCGAGATGGAGCGCCACGTCACCGAGCGCATCGATCTGGTGGCGGTGAAGCTCAGCCACTCGCTCGCCGAGGGCGACCGCAACCCCCTGTTCAAGATCGGGGACGGCAGTCAGTCGAGCGACCACTTCGCGGTGCTCACCAACGAGACCGCGCTGAACGCCGACCTCCGAACGGCCGACTACGGCGACCTGCTGTCGTTCGAACAGGTGCTGGCGCTGTGGAACGACGACGAGGAGGCGTACAACCTCGTGGTCGACGAGGACACCGTCGTCGACCGAATCCCCGCTTAGTAGCGAGTCGTGACCGAGACGTCGCCGGCGTCGGTCGCCTCGACGACGGCGTCGAACGGTGACTTGAGCGTCGCGATCGTCTGCCTGTCGTGGGCGTGGGGGTTCATGTGGAAGTGTGCGAACCCGCCGGCGGCGTCGAACCGGCGAGTCACGACTCGGAGGAACCGGTACAGCGTCGAGCGATCGGCGTACTGCAGGAAGTCGGTGATCGAGTCGAAGCAGACGACCGTCTGGGCGTCCCGATCGGCCCAGTCCTCGATGACGTCGCTCACCGCCATTCCGACCCCCGTGAGGTCGGTCGGGCTCACCGTCCGCACCGACACGTTGTCGGGGTGGGGACGAGAGCGCCGAAGCGTCTCGTCGATCTGGATGATGGCGATCTCGTTGGGGTTTTCGTCGTAGTTCGTTCGGAACTCCCTGATCCAGCGGTCGGCCCGGCCGAACGTAAGTATCAGAACGTTCTCCTCGGCGAGGGTCCGGGTGGCCAGCAGATCGTGGTGGAGATCGCCGTCTTCGGGAGTCAGCGACGGCGCCAGCATGAGGACGTTGCTGGCGTTCGGGATCTCCTCGGAGACCGGCGCGGTCATCGCCGGTCTCCCAGCGCGTCGGCCAGCGCCTCGATGACCTCGTCGGCGTGGGTCTCGCCGTCGACCGAGACGTAGATCCCCTCCCGTTCGTCGACGTACCGGACGATGGTCTGGTCGGTGAGATACACCGCGAAGGCGGTGATGCTTCCGAGGGGCTCGTAGAGGTCCTCGTACATCTCGCGTTCGGCGAAATCGAGCTTGTAGTTGAAGTGGAGTCGGTCGGCGAACTCACCCACCTCCTCGGGGTCCCCGTGCTTCTCGACGACGCGTTCGGCGATGAACACCGGGTTGTACGACTCGCCGTCGTACTCGACGAACGCGCGCAGGTCGCTGTCCGCCGCCGCTCGGACCGCCTCGAACCCCGCTCGTGCGTCGAAGTCCGTCAGTCCCGGATCACCGATGATTTCGTCCATGGATTCGGGTTACGTTGCCGCTTTAAAAGTGTACCCGACAGCGAAACGTCACACGTAGCGGTGTCGCTTGCCGACTCGGCGGTCTTTTAGCCCGACAAGCGACAAGGGCGGGTATGGCAGACAGCTTCCGCTCGTTCGAGGGGCTCCGCGACGCGCTCGCGGACGCCAGCTTCGACCGACCGCCCGCGATCGTCGCGAACGCCCACGTCACCGGGCTGAGCGTCGCGCGGGCGCTCAAGACCCGCGACGTGCCCGTGATCGCCATCGACCGCAACGGGAAGGGGGTCGCGCCCTACTCCGACGCGGTCGACTTCGCGGGCCGAGTCACCTACCCGCTGGACGACGAGGACGGCTTCCGCGAGGACGTCGAGGCGCTCGCGGCCGAACTCGACCACGAGCCGGTCGCGTTCGGGTGCATGGACGAGTGGGTCCACGCCCTCTCCCGGAGCGACCCCGACGGCGTCGCGCTCCCGTTCGCCGACCGCGAGACGGTCAACGCGGTGCTCGACAAGGAGTCGCTGTACGGCGTCGCCGAGGACCTCGGGGTCCCGTACCCCGAGACCTACCGAGTCGCCGAGACCGACCCGGCCGAGACCGGCGGCGCGGCCGGGGCCGCCAGCACCCGCGAGAGCGTCCCGGCCGAGACGGCCGCCGACCTGCTCGGCTTCCCGCTGGTGGTAAAGCCCGCCCTGAAACGCAAGTTCGAGGAGGCGGTCGGCACCAACGTCGTCGAGGTCGCCGACCGCGCGGAGTTTCTCGACGTGGTCGAGAACGCGGCCGACGCCGGCATCCGGGTGATGGCCCAGGAGAAGGTCCCCGCGGTGCGTGGCGAGGACTGCTCGCTGGCGTCCTACGTCCCCGAGTCGGGCGCTCCGGTGAGCGTCGTCGGCAACGCCCGGGTCCGGTACCCGCTGGGGTACGGCACCTCCTGCGTCGTCCAGCGCGCGGACGCCCCCGAGGTCGAGGAGAACGCGCTCGCCGTCCTAGAGGAGACGGGCTACTACGGCATCAGCGAGGCCGAATTCGTCTACGACGGCGACCGCGAGGAGTACGTTCTGCTCGACGTGAACACCCGGCCGTGGAAGTGGATCTCCCTGCCCGTGCAGGCGGGCGCGAACCTCCCGCTGGCGGCCTACGCCGACGAGGTAGGCGAGTCCTACGAACCCGACGAAATTCGGGACGCGACGTGGGCGTATCTCGCCGACTACCTTCGGCTCCTCGGGAGCGACGAGGGGTTCGCGGACGTGCTGGGCCGCGAGGAGTGGCTCGCGATCGCCTCCGGGGCGTTCGAGTCGCTCGAGGACCTCACGACCGGCGTCTACCGCCCGTCCGACCCGGGACCGGCCTACCAACTGCTCCAGACCGAGTTCGGCACCCAGCAGTACTACTGCGCCTGTTGAATCGCCGCGGGGTCGGGCGTCCGTCCGCCTCTCGGGGGCGGCGGACGCGGCGACCGTCCCCGGAGTCGCCCCCGAACGTTCAAACCGGAAGCCGCGCCCACCTCCCGTCATGTTAGCCGTCGCCGGCGGTAAGGGCGGATGCGGGAAGACGACCACGACGCTGGGACTCGCGGGCGCGCTCGCCCGCCAGCGCGCGCCGGTGCTCGCGGTCGACGCCGACCGCGAGATGCCCGACCTCCACGCGATGGCCGAGGTGGCCCGCCGGCCCTGTCTCGACGCGGTGGCGGCGGGGTGGCCCGCCGGGCTGGTCGCGGGGGCCGCGAGCGCGCCCGGCGTGCCCGCTGGTGTGAGCGTGCTCCCGGCCGCCGAGACCGGGATCGAGACCCGGCCCGCCGACGCGCCGGGCGCGACCGAGCTCGCGCGGTTGCGAGGCGAATCCTCGACCGTTCTGGTCGACTCGCCGGCGGGCGCCGGCCCCGACGCGGTCGCGCCGCTTCGGGTCGTCGACGCCGCGCTCGTGGTGACGACGCCCGAGCCAGCCTGCCTGCGCGACGCCGCCAAAACCGCGGCGATGGCCCGGGAACTCGACACGCCGATCGCGGGCGCGGTCGTCTCCCGGGCCGGCGAGTCGGGGTCGGACGCCGTCGACCCCCGGGCGCCCCCGGGCGTCGAGGATCTGCTCGACTGCGAGGTGCTTGGCGTCGTTCCGACCGTGGACTGCCGACCCGACGCCGACCCGCTCGACGACGCGGGCGTCCGGGCGGCCCACGACCGGCTCGTGTCAGCGCTCCAGCCCAAATACTTATGATCTGTGCGCGTCGGGCTGAACGTACGTGTCACGCCGGCTCTCGACGGGCATCGACGTGCTGGACCGGAAGCTCGACGGCGGGCTCCCGGCCGGAAGCGTCGTCGCGTTCTCGGCGCCTCCGGCGAGTCAGGCCGAGCTCCTGCTCTACGAGTTCACGTCGTCTCGCCCGACCCTCTATCTCTCGACGGACCGCGACGAGGCGGCCGTGATCGAGACCCTGGAACGGACGCCCGGCCCGACCGGCTCGCCCGACGTGCGCCACGTCCCCGGCGACGCGCCGCTTGACCACTCCCAGCGGCTGTTCCGGCGGCTCTCGGAGGATTCGAATCTGGTCGTCGACCCCGTCGACCTGCTGGAGCGCCAGGAGACGAGCCGCTACCGCAACTTCCTCGCGGACCTCCGCAACCACCTCGCGAACACCCGGAGCGTCGCGATCCTCCACTGTCTCGACGGCCGGTCGGTGCCCGACGCCCGCGACGTGACCGAGCACGTCGCCGACGTGGTGTTCCAGCTCCACACCGAGTACTCGGGCGACACCGTCGAGACCCGGCTGGCGGTGCCGAAGTTCCGCGGCGGGCGCGCGCTGTCCGAGACGATCAAGCTGGAGCTCGCCGAGTCGGTTCGGATCGACACCAGCCGCGACATCGCGTGACCGGGGGTCGGGGCCGGACGAAACAGCGAGGCTTAAGCGTCGCGGCCGTCCCAACGAAGACGAATCCCGCATGAACACCATCGACGAGGTCCACGTCGCGCCGCTGGGCTACGAGGACGACCGGATCGTCGGTCCCGCCGAGAAGTACGACGTCGACGTCCTCTACCTCCTCGAACACGACGACCGCACCGACGCGCCGGAGTACCACGACGAGGTGCGCGAGCGACTCGCCGATCTGGGGGTCTCGGTCCGATCGCGGTCGGTCGACCTCTTCGACATATACGACGTGCTCGGCGTGGTGACGACGCTGGTGGCCGAACACGGCGGCGACATCGTCCGGGTCAACGTCTCGACGGGCTCGAAGCTCTCGGCGGTCGGGACCGCGATGGCGTGTATGTGCACCGACGCGACCGCCTACTACGTCCACCCAGAGGGCTACCCCTACGCCGACCGCGGGGAACGCCAGAGTTACGGCTACCGCGACGACGAGGCGTTGCCGTCCTATCCCATCGAGTCGCCCACCGCCGATCAGGTGGCGGTCATGGCGTTCCTCGACGAGGCGAACACCGAGGCGTACACCGCCAAGAAGAAAGACATCATCGAGCACGCCGAGGAGGCGGACCTGTCGTTCGTCGCCGAGAACGCCCCCGCCAACGACAAGGCGAAGTTCGCGCTCCTGAACGCGAACGTGATCGAACCGCTACTCGAGGACGGCTACATCGCGGTCGAGGAGGTCGGTCGTCGCAAGCAGGTGACGCTGACCGACACCGGCGCGAACGCGCTCCGGGCGTTCCGCCACGTCCTCACCCAGTCGTGAGCACCGCTGGCCGTTCGGTCGCGGGCCGAACGATAGTATAGATAGTATTGATACTATTCGGTGTCAGTTTACAGTCAATATTATCGGTAGTATGCGGATAGTATTGAACAGGTCCCGGGGTGACTGCATAGACGGAGGTCGGCTCGTCGGCCTCCCCGAATCGGCCCTCCACGCGGTTTCGGCCGTCCGCGACCCTCCCGCGGTGCCGTTCGCTCGCGACGGCCACCGTCGACCCGAGCGGTCCCCCTTTCGTTCGGCCCTCGCGCGGTCTCGCGCTGTCGGTTCGGTCTTCAGGCTGTCTTCGGTCGTTTGGCCTCCGGACGGTCGCCCTGACGGCCTTCGGTCCGCCGGGCGAGCCCCGTCGGTACCGACCGTCGAGCGCCGCGGCTCGCGAACGAGCGTCCCAGAAAACGAGTCGTCGGTCGATTCGGCGTCTCTCGCCGGACGGCGAGACGGCGCGTCGGGTTACTCGTCGGCTTCTTCGAGCTCTTCGAGGATCTCGTCCTCGTCGACGTCGGCGTCGTCGAGGGCCTCTTCGAGGTCGGCCCCGCCCATGCCGCCGCCCATCATGCCGCCCATCGGGCCCATGGCGCCGCCCTCGATGGTCTCCTGAACGATGACCCGGTCGAGGTCGAGCTGGTCCATCACGTTCTGGGCGATCTGCTGTTTCTGGAACATCCACTGCTGGTTCATCGCCAGTTGGGGCGTGCTCTCGATGTACAGCGTCTCCTTCTCGACGGTCTCGGTTTCGGTCTCGGGCTCGGCGTCCTCGTCGTCGGGCTCGACGACCGTCTCCTCTTCGACCTCGTCGGTCTGGATCCACATCTCGAGGTCGGCGTCGAGGAACATCGAGATGAGTCCTTGGGCCTTCTCGACGCGGTCGTCGACCTCGCCGACGACCTCGTAGTCGTACTCGACGTCCTCGCCCGCGAGCGGGTGGTTGAAGTCGACGCGGGCGCGGCCGCCGATGATGGTCTCGACGTGACCGTGCTGGCCGTCGATGTCGACGTGCGCGCCGGGGTAGCGCTCGTCTTCGGGGATCTTGTCCGCGCTCACGGTCTTGACCTGATCGGGGTCGTACTCGCCGAACGCCTCCTCGGCGGGGATGGTGACCTCGTCCGCGTCGCCGACCTCGCCGCCGATGACGGCCTCTTCGACGCTCTCGAAGATGTGGCCCTCACCAAGGACGATGACGCGCGGTTCGAACTCGCGACCCTCCTCGTCGTCGAGGCCCTCCTCCTCGGCGACCTCGGGGTCGGTCGTGTCCACGATGTTGCCGTCCTCGACGGTGCGCGCGGTGTAATCGAGGCGAACGAAGTCGCCGCTCTGGAGTCCCTCGGCGTCCGCGTCCTCGTTCGTCTCGTCGGCTACGTCAGTCTCTTCTTCTTCACTCATACCCGAAACGTCGCTCGTTCGCCCCTTAAGAATCACGTTTCGTGTTTCTCGGCAATACGGCCCCAAATCGGGGTCGAATCAGTAGCGGGCGGCGGGCTGGCGGCGAATCCGGGCGTTCGACGCCTCGCGGGGCGACGCCGGACCCGGTGGGGCGTTTCGAAGCGATTAAAAGCCGTGAACGGGTACGAAGGGGTATGAGCCAGACCGAACAGAGGCAGGCGCGCCGGTGCGTCTCCTGCGGAATCAACATCTCCGGCACGAACGCCGCGTCGTTCAAGTGCCCGGACTGCGGCCAGCAGATCTACCGCTGTGCGAAGTGCCGCAAGCAGAGCAACCTCTACGAGTGTCCCGACTGCGGGTTCATGGGTCCGTAACTATGGGGAAGGTCGCCGCAAAAATCAAGGTCATGCCGCAGAGCCCAGAAATCGACCTCGACGAACTCCAGGACCGACTCGAAGAGTCGCTCCCGGAGGGCGCGAAGATCAACGGCTTCGAGCGCGACGACGTCGCGTTCGGGCTGGTCGCCTTGCTCCCGACCGTGATCGTCCCCGACGACACGGGCGGGACCGAAGCGGTCGAGGAGGGATTCTCGACGGTCGAAGGCGTCGAGAGCGTCGAAGTCGAGAACGTCGGTCGGATATAAGCGGTCGGTCGCGGTTTCTCGCGGTTCGTCGACGCTCCGAAGGATAACAATTAACTGATAGCTCCCGGTGGGTCGGCGTATGGGCAATCCGCTCGAAACGCCGCTCGTCCGGTACGGGATGGCCGCCAGCAGCGCCGCGATACTCGTGATCGTCGCGTTCGCGTTCCTCGACGGGACGATGCGGTTGCTCGTCCTCGGGATGGCGGTCCTCGAAATCGCGGTCGTCCCACAGATACTCAAGCGCGCCGCCGAGCAACAGCAGTAGTAACTACACGCCCGAACCGGTCGGGGCGTCGGGGAGCTCGAACTTCTCGGCGTCGACGCCGAGTTCCTCGAGCGCGGCTTCGAGGTGGCGTTCCTCGGCGTAGTCGACGCCGTCTTCCTCGCGGAGCCGCTGGGCGGTCGCCAGCACTTCGCCCCGGCGGTCGTCGGGGATGTCGTACTTGTCGGTCGCCAGTTCGATGACGAGCCCGTTGTGGTCCTGCGTGTACAGCGAGTGGAAGATGCCCCGGTCGAACTCGTTGTAGCCGCGCCACTCCTCGTCGAGGGCCTCGCGGACCTCGACGAACTCCTCGGGGGCGATGCTAAACGAGAGGTGGTGGACCGCGCCGACGCCCGCCCGCTGGGGGCCGCGGTGGGAGTCGCGGTCGCCTTTCACGAAGAACGTGATGATGCGACCGTCGCCGGTGTCGAAAAAGAGGTGGGTCTGGGAGGGGTCGTCGAGGTTCGGCTGGCGGAGCACCAGCGGCATGCCGAGGACGTCACGGTAGAAGTGGATCGTCTCCTCGGCGTTGCTCCCGATGAGCGTGATGTGGTCGGTACCGGTGGTCCGGATCGGGCTGTCGGGTCGCTCGGGCGTGATCTCGAAGTCGTCGGCGGATCTGCGTTCGTTCGACATAGCTGTCGGTAGGAAGCCCATCCAAATAGGTGTCAGGTAACGCCGGTGTCACCGGCTGAGAGCCGGTTCGAGCCAACGTCGGGGGCTACTCCAGCGCGGCCGCGAACGCCTGCTCGAAGTCGGACTTCAGGTCCTCGACGTTCTCGATGCCGACGCTCGCCCGGATCAGGCCGTCGCGGAGCCCCGCGGCCTCCCGCTCCTCGCGGGGGATCGCGGCGTGGGTCATCGTCGCGGGCTGTTCGATCAGGCTCTCGACGCCGCCGAGGCTCTCTGCGAGAGTGAACACCTCGGTCGCCGAGACGGCGTCGGCGGTTTCCTCGAGCGAGGCATCGAGCTCGAAGCTGACCATGCCGCCGAAGTCGTCCATCTGCTCGGCCGCCAACTCGTGGTCCGGGTGGGATTCGAGGCCGGGGTAGTAGACGCGGTCGACCGCCTCGTGGTCGGCGAGCCACCGGGCGAGTTCCCGAGCGTTGTCGCAGTGGCGGTCCATCCGTACCGGGAGGGTCTTGGTCCCGCGCAGGACGAGAAAGCACTCGTGAGGGCCGGGCGTCGCGCCGACGCTGTTCTGATAGAAGCCGAACTGCTCGTCGAGGTCCTCGTCGTCGGTCACCAGCGCGCCGCCGACCACGTCCGAGTGGCCGCCCATGTACTTGGTGAGCGAGTGGGTGACCGCGTCGGCGCCCAGATCGAGCGGTCGCTGGAGATACGGCGTCGCGAACGTATTGTCGACTACCGAGAGCGCATCGTACTCGTCGGCGAGGTCGGCGGTGGCCGCGATGTCGACGACGTTGAGCAGGGGGTTGGTCGGCGTCTCGACCCAGACCAGTTCGGTCTCCGCGCGCATCGCGGCCTCGGTCTCGTCGAGGTCGGTCATGTCCACGAAGTCGAACTCCAGGTCGTACTGCTCGTACACCTGCGTGAAGATGCGGTGGGTGCCGCCGTAGACGTCCTCGCTGGCGACGACGTGATCGCCGGCTTCGAGGAGGTTGAGCACGGTGTTGATCGCGCCCATCCCGCTCGAAAAGGCCCGCCCGTACTCGCCGTTCTCGAGGCTGGCGACGTTTGCTTCGAGGTCCGTCCGGGTGGGGTTGCCAGTCCGGGAGTACTCGTAGCCGCGGTGGTCGCCCGGCGCGTCCTGAACGTAGGTGGAGTTGGCGTGGATCGGCGTCATCAGCGCGCCGGTCTCCTCGTCGGGCTCTTGGCCCGCGTGGATCGAGCGCGTCTCGAATCGGAACTGGTCGTCGTCCATGCTCGGGCCC
This sequence comes from Halorussus marinus, assembly GCF_004765795.1. Taxonomy (GTDB): domain Archaea; phylum Halobacteriota; class Halobacteria; order Halobacteriales; family Haladaptataceae; genus Halorussus; species Halorussus marinus. The sequence continues at coordinate 104,479 of NZ_SBIV01000004.1, read as the reverse complement.
ACGCACGGCCCGTAGGTTACTCTTGTCCTTTCGGCAGCGCGGGCCAGCGCGCTCGTCGGTCCGCAACCGCGAGCGCGCCGGCCGGGACGGCTCGACCGGCAGTCAGAGTCGTGCGAGCGGTCGACCGAGCCGAGGAACGCGGCATTTATAACGCCGACAGGACAAAGAGGTCGTACGACTATGCCGAGCTCGAACGGACCCTACCACAGCACTCGCGACAAACTCTCGAACAGTCCCCGGGAGAGCGGAACTTCGCCGCCCCAGCGCGCCGTCCAGCAGTTCGAGGAGGGCCAGAAGGTCCACCTCAAGATCGACCCCAGCGTCGAGAAGGGTCGATTCCACCCGCGATTCGGCGGGAAGACGGGCGAGATCGAAGGCATGCAGGGCGAAGCCTACAAGATCCGGATCACGGACGGCGGCAAGGACAAGACCGTCATCGCCACCCCCGCCCATTTGAAGGCGCAGGAATAGCATGACCATCTTCAAGGAGAAGCTCGACGAGGAGTACCTGACGACCGCGGAGGCCAAAGAGCTGCTCGCGGACATCGAAGACGAGCGCGCGCTCGACGAGGACCGCGAGATGCGCTACGAGCTCGCGCGCGCCATCGAGCACGTCAACCGGTTCGCGGTGCTCGACCCCGAGGAGTCCCGGGAGCTCGTCGACGAGCTGGAGGCCCTCGAGAAGATCGACGAGCCCACGGCGTACAAGATCGCCGACCTCCTCCCGAAAGACCGCGACGAACTGCGCGCGGTGTTCGCCCAGGAGCGCTACACCCTCTCGGGCGACGAGCTCGACGAGATCCTCAACGTCGTCGCGAAGTACGACTGAGCGCCACCTACTCTTTAAGTAATCTGTCGCCGTACGGGACATCAATGAGCGAACGGAACGACGAGCAGGTGCCGGCAGTCGTCCTCGACTACCTCCCCAACGGCCGCGCCGACGACAATCGGCCACAACACCAGAAGCCGCCGCTGACCTACGCGGTCGGCGTCGAGGACTTCCGGCTGTTCGAAGTCACGCTCGCAGAGGACGTTCACCTCACCATCACCGACCGGTTCGACGCCGACGCGTCGGCCGACGACGTGGCGAGCGTCCGGGAGATCGACAACGAGGACCTCTCGGGGGCGGCCCAGCAGGAGCTCGAACACGCCATCCGAGCGATCGTGGAGGCCGACGAGCGGCGATTCGTGGACTTCTACAACGACGCCCAGCCCATCACGCTACGGCTCCACCAGCTCAACCTCCTGCCCGGCATCGGGAAGAAACTCCGCAACAACATCTTAGAAGAGCGAAAGCGCAAGCCCTTCGAGAGCTTCGAGGACCTCGAAGAGCGGGTGTCGGGGCTCCACAACCCGAAGGAGGTGCTCGTCGAGCGCGTCCTCGAAGAGCTCCAAGAAGAGGACCTGAAGTACCGGACGTTCGTTCGTCGCGAGGACCAGTAACGCCGCCGGGCCGGTGGCGACTCGGTGGGTTTACCCTTTTCCGGTATCTACCCGGTCGTAATGACTATCTCGGATTCCGAGCCCAGAGACCCGGACGCCCTGCTCCGTCGGGCGGGCGTCCGCGGGAACCCGGACCGCGACCAGCACTTCCTCGTCGACGACCGGGTGCTCGATCGGCTCCCCGAGTACGCGGTGAGCGGGGCCCGACGCGGCTCCGACGATCGAGCGTCCGAGTCCTCAGACGGGGTCGACCTGTCGCACGTCCTCGAAATCGGGCCGGGGACGGGCGCGTTGACCGACCGACTGCTCGCGGTCGCCGACAGGGTGACCGCGATCGAGCGCGATCCGGACCTCGCGGCGTTCCTCCGCGAGGAGTTCGCCGACGAGATCGCGGCCGACCGGCTCGACGTCGTGGCGGGCGATGCGCTCGACGTCGAACTCCCCGAGTTCACCGCCTCCGTCTCGAACCTCCCGTACGGCGTCTCCAGCGAGATCGCGTTCCGACTGCTCCCCCGCGGGCGACCGCTCGTGTTGATGTTCCAGCGGGAGTTCGCCGAGCGGATGGCCGCCGACCCGGGCACCGACGACTACGGCCGGCTCTCGGTCTCGGCCCAGCACTACGCCGACGTCGAGGTCGTCGAGCCCGTCCCGAAAGAGGCGTTCTCCCCGCCGCCGGACGTCGAGAGCGCGGTCGTGCGGACGACGCCCCGCGAGCCCGACTACGCGGTCGACGACGAGGCGTTCTTCCTCGGGTTCGTGAAGGCGGTGTTCACCCAGCGCCGCAAGACCCTCCGGAACGCGATCCGGAACACCGCCCACATCTCGGGGCTCGACGACGCCGACGCGGTGGTCGACGCCATCGCCGACGGCGCGACCGACCTCGACCCCTCGGTGCTCGGCAAGCGGGCGGGTACGGTGGCGCCCGCGACGTTCGCCGCGATGGCCCGCGCCGCCGACGAGCACGGCAGGGGTGACTCGATGTGAGCGGCGCCGTCGATCTGGTCGCGATCGCCGACCAGCTCCGGCAGTTCGACACGGCCCAACTCCGCCTCGCGGTGAGCGCACTCATCGTGCTCAGCGTCGCGACCGCGGTGTTCTCGGCGCGGTATCTCCGCCCGAGGCTCCACGACCGGTTTCACAATCGGGTCGCCGACGTCGCCCTGACAGTGACCATCGCGGCCATCGTCTTCGGATCGGCGGTCGCGCTGTTGGTGCTGTGGGGGCTCGCGACCGACGCCGCGACGGTGCTCACGCAGGTCAGCGACTTCGTCGGCACCGGCGCGCGGATCCTGGTCGCGCTGGCGGTGGCGGCGGGCGCATACGTCGCAAGCGGCGTCATCGGTCGGGCGATCGACCGGTTCACCGACGGTCACGACACCATCACCGAACACCAGAGCGAGATCGTGTTCAGGGTCGCGCAGTTGACGGTGTATCTCAGCGCGGGCTCGATCATCATCGGCACGGTCTGGAACGTCGACCTCAGCGGCCTGCTGGTCGGGGCGGGGTTCCTCGGTATCATCGTGGGCATGGCGGCGAGACAGACGCTGGGGTCGCTGCTCGCGGGGTTCGTGTTGATGTTCTCGCGGCCGTTCGAGATCGGCGACTGGGTCGAGGTCGCCGAGGAGGAGGGGATCGTGACCGACATCTCCATCGTCAACACCCGGATCCAGACGTTCAGCGGCGAGTACGTGATGATCCCTAACGACATCGTGAGCGGCGAGAAGATCATCAACAAGAGCCGGAAGGGCCGGCTCCGGATCGAGGTCGAGGTGGGGATCGACTACGAGGCCGACGTCGAGCGAGCGACGGCCCTCGCCACCGACGCCATGAAGGGACTCGACGAGATCCTGTCGGTGCCGACCCCGCAGGTCGTCGTCCAGCGGTTCGGCGACTCCGCGGTCGTTCTGGGGCTCCGGTTCTGGATCGACAAGCCGAGCTCTCGACGGCGGTGGCGCGCCCGCACCGCCGTCGTCAAGTCGGTCAAGGCGGCCTTCGATCGCGAGGGCGTCAAGATCCCGTTCCCCCAGCGCGAACTCACCGGCCGCCAGGAGTCGGGCGGGTTCCGGGTCGCGGGTGAGTCGGCCGCCGTGGCCGAGGCGGCGCCCGACGGCGGGGGCGACGACCCCGGTGGGAACGCCGACGGGGTGAGCCCGGAGTGACCGACCTCGCCGACCGCCGGGACGTCGAGACCGAGGTCTACCAGCCGGCCGAGGACTCCCGGCTGCTCGCCGACGCCGCGATCGCGGACCTCGACTCGCCGTCGCTCGCGCTGGAGGTCGGCACCGGCTCGGGATACGTCGCGGCCCGGATCGCGGCCGAGACCGGCGCCCGGGTCGTCGGTTCGGACCTGAACCCCCACGCCTGCGCGCAGGCTCGCGATCGGGGCGTCGAGGCGGTCCGCGCGGACCTCGTCGGGCCGTTCCGCGAGGAGGCGTTCGACGCGGTGGTGTTCAATCCGCCGTACCTCCCGACCGATCCGGCCGACGAGCGCGACGACTGGATGGAAGTCGCGCTGTCGGGCGGCGAAGACGGCCTCGACGTGGTCGAACCGTTCGTGGCTTCGGTCGGGCGCGTGCTCGCGCCCGGCGGCGCGGTCTACGTGCTGGTCAGCAGTCTCGCGGGCGTCGACGAGGTCGTCGAACTCGCGGCCGAGGAGGGGTTCTCGGCGGCCGCGCTCCGGGACGACTCGTTCCCCTTCGAGACGCTGACCGCGCTGAAGCTCGTGCGGTGAGCCGCTCGCCCCGGGTCGGTTGCGAATAGGTACCGTATGCCTATGAACCTCGGTTATTTCCGAAGTAGAAAATATTAAGCGTCGGCATTCCGTAGGACGGGGTAGTATGACAGAGCGCGTCGCTACGACACCGGGAGTGTATCCGCTTCCCGACTGGGCGAAAGACGACCTCGCCGACCTGAAGGGCCACCAGAAACACGACCTCGTCGACGGCGACGAGGGCGAAGACGTGACCGCGGTGTACGAGCGTGCTCGCGAGGAAGTGATCGACCACCAGCGAGACGCGGGCCTCGATCGGATCGTCGAGGGGCAACTCCGGTGGGACGACATGCTCGCCCACCCGCTGGCGGTCCACGACAACGTCGAGACCCGGGGCATCGTGCGGTACTACGACAACAACAACTTCTATCGGGACCCGGCGGTCGCCGGTGAACTCGGCTTCGACGGCGACATCGCGGCCGAACTGGAGGCCGCGACCGCGTTCGCCGACGCCGACTCACTGCAGGCGGTCGTCCCCGGCCCGTACTCGCTGGCGGACCTCGCGACCGACGAACACTACGGCGACGACGCCGAGTTCCTCGCGGCCGTCGGCGAGTTCCTCGCCAGCGAGGTCGCGGCGTTCCCCGAGATCGAGACCCTGTTCGTCCTCGAACCCTCGCTGGTCGAGAACCCGCCGAGCGACGAGGAAAGCGAGCGCGCGAGCGCCGCCATCGACGCGGTGACGACCGCGGCGCCCGACGGCACCGACGTGATCGTCCACACCTACTGGGGCGCACTGGAGGAGAAGGTACACGCCCACCTCCTCGACGCCGAGTTCGACGCCGTGGGATACGATTTCGTCGCGAACCACGAGGACAACCTCTACAACATCAACGAGTACGGCACGAAAGACTCGATCGCGGCCGGGTTCGTCGACGGCCAGAACACGCTCGTAGAGGACGCCGAACAGATCGCCGAGCGGGCCGACTGGCTCGAATCGAACACGCCCGCCGCCGACTTCGAGACGATCTACCTGACGACCAACACCGAACTGTTCTACCTGCCGTACTCGACGTTCCGGGAGAAACTCGCCGCGCTCGGCGAGGCGACCGAGGTCGCGGAGGTGAAAGCATGACCCGCGAGCAGTTCCGGCACGACGACCACCCGAACGACCACTTCCTGCTGACGACCGTCGTCGGCTCGTACCCCAAGCCCAAGTGGGTCGACCGCGCCCGCGACCTCTACGAGGACGAGTCGGCTGACTTCGACGAGGCGGCGTGGCAGGAGGCCAAAGACGACGCCTCGCGGCTCATCACCGACGAGCACGTCCGAGCGGGCCTCGACGCCGTGGTCGACGGCGAGATGCGGCGCAACGAGATGGTGGAGTACTTCGCCCACCGCATCGACGGCTACGAGTTCAACGGGCCGGTCAAGGTGTGGGGCCACAACACCTTCGACAAGCCGTCGGTCGTCTCGGACGTCGAGTACGACGAGACGTGGCTGGTCGACGAGTACGAGTTCACCGCCGGCGTCACCGACCGCCCCGTCAAGGTCCCGATCACGGGGCCGTACACGCTGGCGAACTGGAGCTTCAACGAGGCCTACGACGACACCGAGTCGCTCGCCCACGACCTCGCGGATCTGGTCAACACGGAAGTCGAGAAGCTCGTCGAGGCGGGTGCCCGGTACGTCCAGATCGACGAGCCCGCGCTCGCGACCACCCCCGGCGACCACGCCATCGTCGGCGAGTGCTTAGAGCGCATCGCGGCGGGCATCCCCGACGACGTGCGCATCGGGCTCCACGTCTGTTACGGCGACTACTCCCGAATCTACCCCGAGATCCTCGAGTTCCCGGTCGACGAGTTCGACCTCGAACTCGCGAACGGCGACTACGAACAGCTCGACGTGTTCAAAGACCCCGAGTTCACCGCGGACCTCGCGCTCGGCGTCGTCGACGCCCACGTCGCGGACGTCGAGACGGTGCCCGAGATCAAGGCTAACATCCAGAAGGGCCTCGAAGTCGTCCCGGCCGAACAGCTCACCGTCAGCCCCGACTGCGGGCTGAAGCTCCTGCCGCGGGAGGTGGCCTACGAGAAGATGGAGAATCTGGTTCTGGCCGCCCGCGAGGTCGAGCGAGAGCTCGACGCCGGCGAGATTGACGTCGAGCGGTCGGCCGTGACCGCCGACGATTAGGGCCGACAGGCGGCGCGCTCGCGAGGTCCGGGCCCTCGCGCGCCGCGCTCCGGCTGGGACGCCCCGGCCGGACTCAGAGCACGACCAGTCTTGGTGCCGGTTTCGCACTTGAACCTACGGAGGGCTTCCCCGACCAGTGACCCGCTCAGACCACTCCTCGGACCAGCGATCCGATGCCGGCCGCGACCACCGGGATCGCGACGCTGAGCCCGAACGCCTGCCCGGTCGCCGCGTACTGAGAGAACGCGCCGTTGGCGGCCACCGTCGCCGCGAAGACGCCCCACGAGAGGAGCCCGACGCCGAGCCCGGCGGCCACCGCCCGCGAGAGGGTCTTCGAGACCGCCCCGACGAGCGCGCCCCCGACGAGAAAGCCGTACCAGTGGATCTGGGCCGCGCCGACCGCGATGACCGCGGCCGCCGCCAGCGCGAACCACCGCTCGCGGCGGTTCGTCCGGATCTCGGTCAACCACGCGCGGGCCACGCTCATCGGTTCTCCCCCTCGCTCGGGTCGAACCGGACGTCGACCTCGCCGCCGGGGTCCCGGCCCATCGGTTTGTACTCGCCGTCGGCCCACAGCCGGAGCTGGTCGTCGTAGTGCTCGGAGAAGTAGTCGCCCGAGTTGCCGCCCGGGAGGATACACACCGACTCGGCGTCCCTCGCTATCGGACAGACCATCCGCCAGCTACTCCCGACCGCCGACTCGGCTCGGAAGTTGTTCAGCGTGTACGCCGACCCGTCGGTGGCGTAGGCGGGGTAGTTCAGGAACGACTGGTCGAACGGGTGGGTGATCGCGGCGGTGGTGTTGTGGTCGCCGTAGGTCGCCCCGTCGTCGAGGTCGGCGACGGCGGCCCGGAGTGCCCGGACCATCGCCGCCTCGCGGCCGCCCTCGCCGAACCACCGGCTGTCGGCCGGGAGGGTCGCAAGCACCCAGTCGTTCGGGTAGTAGCGCTCGCCGAGACCCGCCCGTTCGAACGCGTCGGCGAACGCCTCCTCGCGGAAGCGGTCGAACCACCGCGAGAACACGAGCGCGCCCCGCGAATCGCGGTCCATCCGGCAGTCCCAGTCCCGGAGCGTCCCGACCGGGGCTTCGAGCCCCTCGCGGCCCTCGACGGCCGCGACGAGGTCGCCGACCACCTGTTCGGCCCGCTTCGAGTAGGTGTCGCGTTGGATCCGGCGCATGAACTCGGCGTCCATCGGCTCGTCGCTCGCGGCCCGCCGGTCGAGCAGTTCGTAGAGGCGCTGGCCCCGGTACGGACTGCTGTACGCCTCGCCGATGTAGTGGTCCGGGTCGTCGGCGATGCGCTGGTTGGCGGTGCCGAGGTAGTCGGGATCGACGACGTGGGGCTTTTCCTCGAACGGGACGAACCCTTCCCACGAGGAGACGCCGAACGGCTCGAACCCCTCCCACTCGGCCTCCCCGGCCGACCCGTCGAACACGCGAGTGCCCCGGACTTGCTCGCCGTCGATGGTCCGGCGCGGGATCCGGCCGGTGACGTAGTAGAGGCTGTTGCCCTCGCGGTCGGCGTAGACCACGTTCTGGGTCGGCAGGTCCATCCGACGGGTGGCCGCGAGGAACTCCTCGATCCCGTCCGACCGGTTGTATCCTCGGATCGCCCGCGAGGTGGCGGTCGCGGTGTGGCCGGTCCACGCGACCCCCACTTCTCGGCCCTCGCGTTCGATTACCGGGCCGTGGACCGTCTTCCGAACCGTGACCGTCCGGTCCGGGCCGTCGGCGACTCGGATGGTCTGCTCGTCGGTCTCGAACTCGCGCCACTCGCCCCGATACCGGTAGCGCTCGCCCGCGTCGTCGGTCTCGTAGGTGTAGAAGTCGATCACGTCGGCGCCGGAGTTGGTGAACCCCCACGCGCCGGCGTCGTTCTCGCCGATGACGACGAACGGGACACCCGGGAAGGTGACCCCGCGGACGTCGAGGTCGTCGGTCCGGAGGTCCATCTCGTACCACACCGGCGGCGCCGAGAGCGCGAGGTGGGGGTCGTTGGCGACCAGCGGCCGACCGCTCGCGGTGAACTCGCCCGAGACGACCCAGCTGTTCGACCCCACGCCCCGGGGGCTCTCGAACGACGAGAGCCACCGGAGGAGGTCGGCGTCCGCGAACTCTCCCCGCGGCTCGACGGGTCGGCCCGCGAGGCGGTCGCCCCCGGTACCGTCGCGGATGATGGGCGCGTCGTGGTCGAGGCGGGCGGGATACAGCTCCGCGACCGCCTCGGGGCCCAGCTCGGACGCGATCAGTTCGCGTTCGAGCGTCCGGAAGCTCCCGGTCAGCGACCAGGCGATCTGAGACTCCATGAGCATCGTGTCGGCGGGCGACCACGGATCGGGCTCGTAGTCGAGCAGTCCGAACTCGACGGGGAGCGACTCGCGTTCGATGTGGGCGTTCACCCCCTCCGCGTACGCCTCGACGGCCCGGCCCGTCTCGGTGCCCTCCAGCAGTTCGAGGTTCGCCTCCGCGCCGCCGGCGAAGTCCATCCGGACGTGGAACTCGTCGGAGTCGACGGTGGCCTCGCCCACCACCTCCGAGAGCCGACCGGTCATCACCCGCCGCTGGAGGTCCATCTGAAAGAGCCGGTCGGCGGCCTGCACGTAGCCGACCGCAAAGTACAGCGCACGCTCTCGGTCGGCCGAGACGTGCGGGGTGCCGTACTCGTCGTACCGGACGTCGGCCGCCCCGTAAGGGCTCTCGACGCGTCGGTCAGTCGGGTCGGTCGCGTCGCCCCACGCCCGGCCGGTGAACGGCGCGAACCGGTCGAGATACCCCCGCACGGGCGCCAGCGACCCGGCGGCGGCCGCGCCCCCGACGACGGCGGCCAGTAGCGCTCGCCGCGTGGTATTGGTGTCCATACGAACATCTCGCACACTGCGCATAAAACGTCTGTTCCACCGCGCGTGGGTTGTTCCATGTTGAATCGTCCACCGCGACGGCTCGACCCCGCGCCCTCGGGTTCGTTCGACCGGACCGAAACAGAAACATACGACGTCCGACCACGTTTTCACCGGTAATGACCGCAATGGGAACGCTCGATTGACTCGGCGTCGTCGGACCGTACGCCGTCTTCTTCGTCGTGCTGATCGCCTACTACGTCTGGGAGGGGCGGCGCGATCGCCTACCCCTTCCGGGTGTACGAGGCCGAAGTCGAGGCCGAGCGCCCGCTGGTTGGGCCCCGGCGCGACCGCCGGATCGTCAGCGTCGACTGCTCGCGCCGGCTCGCGGTCCGGGCCGACGAACTGCCCGACGTCGAGCGCCCCGACGGCGACGTCATCGTCGACAGCGTCCGGGTCGACGAGCGCCCGTTCGAGGGCTGAGACGTCGCCTCGGCGGGTGTCCTGTCGGTGTCGAAGTCGGCGGCCGCGAAAAACGAAATCGGAGAACCGAACGCTACGCTACTCGTAGAGCCACGTCTCGTCGACGCGCTCGTAGTCGACCAGTTCGTCGTCGTCGAAGAACAGCTCGATCTCGCGCTCGTTGGCGCCCGGGTCCTCGTGGTCCGAGCCGTGGATGACGTTCCGACCGAGGTCGAGCCCGAAGTCGCCCCGGATCGTGCCGGGGGCGGACTCGGCGGGGTCGGTCTCGCCCATCATGGTGCGGACCTGTCGGGTCGCGTCCTGGCCCTCCCATACCATGGCGAAGACGGGGCCGGACGTGATGAAGTCGACGAGCCCCTCGAAGAAGGGCTTGCCCTCGTGTTCGCCGTAGTGTTCGTGGGCCATCTCCTCGTCGATCTGCATGAACTTCCCGGCGACGAGCTTCAGGCCGCGGTCCTCGAAGCGCGAGACGATCTCGCCGATCAGGCCGCGCTGGACGCCGTCGGGCTTGACCATCACGAAGGTGCGCTCGGTCTCGCTCATTGTTCGGTGCGTCCCGCGCCGCCGCCGTCCTCGGTCCACTCCAGATCGCGGGGCTCGCGGCCGAGGTCGGCGTTCTTTTCGCACTTCGCGGAGCAGTAGTGGATCGTGGTGCCGTCCGTGCGGACGAACATCGTCCCGGTGCCGGGCTCGATGTCCGACCCGCAAAAGTCACACTCTCTGGTCTGGGGCATCGTTATTGGCCTCCGATGGAGTCGGCTTCGCGGGCGGTCTCGCGCAGCTGGAGCACGTCGCCCTCCCGGACGGGGCCGAGGCAGTTCCGCGTGATGATGCGGCCCTGGTTCTCGCCCTCGCGGATGCGGCACTTGACCTGCATGGCCTCGCCGTGCATCCCCGTCTTGCCGACGATCTCGATCACTTCGGCGGGCGTGGAGCCTTCTTCAGCTTCCTCTGCACTCATGACTCAACCACCTTACCGAAGTTCCTCGACCTTGCCGGCGATGTCCTCCACGTCGTCGTCGGCCTCGCCCGCGTCCACGACGGCCGCGGCGGCGCTGCCGACTTCCAGCCCGGCGGCGTGACCGATGTCGTCCTGGGTCTCGACGAAGACGAAGGGGATCCCCTTCTCGTCGGCGAGCTCCGGGAGGTGCATGACGATCTCCTCGGGCTGGACGTCTTCGGCGACGTAGACGAGCTCGGCGTTGCCGCGCTCGATCGCCTTGGTCGTCTCGTTGGTTCCTTTCTTGACGCTACCTGTGTCTCGGGCGACCTCGAGCGCCTCGACGGCGCGGTCCTGAAGGTCGGCTGGGACGTCGAAGTTTACGTACACTGGCATTGGTTGTTCACCTCCTGCACGTCGGCTCAGGCTCCCCTGCCGGAGTGGTCCTGTGCGGCTAGGAGCATCATCAACCGCGCGCAGGTTGTACGACTTGATAGTTCGTCACCCCTTAAAAGCGCTTCCAAATACCCGCACGGCGTGGGACGGCGCGCCACGGGTCGCCGACTCATTCCCGCCCTCCGCGGTTCGCGCGATCGGGGGTCGGAGTCGCAACGCCCATACCCGTCTCGGAACTACCCTCGGCCATGACTCTCGCCGAGGTCGCCGCCACGCTCCGCCGGGAAGCCGCCGCGACCGACGAGCGCCGACTGCTCGCGCTCACCGGCGACCGGGACGCCTGCTACGAGGCGGCCGACCGAGCGCTCGACGCCGCCGATATCGACCGCGAGGCGACCGCGCTGGTCGGGACCGGCCACCTCGACTGCGAGCGCGTCGGCCCGAAGCGCGCCGACCGACTGCTCGGAACCACCCGCGAGTGCGTGGTGCTCGACTGTCACGCCGACTTCCGACCGAACGCGGTCGGTCGGGTCGTCGGCGCGATCGAGGGCGGCGGGCTGTTCGTCCTCCTGTTGCCCGGGCTCGACTCGTTCGCCGACGGCCGGACCGACTTCGATAGGAGCCTCGCGGTGCCGCCGGCCGACCTCGACGACGTGACCGGACGGTTCCGACGACGGTTCGCCGAGACGCTCAGAGTCCACCGCGGCGTCGCCGTCGTCGACGCCGCCGACGGGACCGTCGAGCGCGACGGGCTGACCCGGCCGGCCCCGCGGCTCGCGACCGCCGACGACCCGCCGGGGGTGCCCGCCGACCGGAGCTTCCCGGCGGCCGCCTACGAGGCGTGTCTCACGGCGGATCAGGTCGACGTGGTCCGGGCGCTCGAAGCGCTCGGAGCCGACGACAACGCGGTCGTCGCGGAGGCCGACCGGGGCAGGGGGAAATCGAGCGCGGCGGGCATCGCGGCCGGCGCGCTCGCCGCCGAGGGCGCGGACGTGGTGGTCACGGCGCCGGAGTACCGGAGCGCCCGCGAGGTGTTCGTCCGGGCTCGCGGCCTGCTCGGGGCGCTCGACCGCGGCGTCGAGACCGACCGGGGTGAGCGACTCGGCGAGTCGCGATCCTCGTCGGACCGAAGTTCCGACGGCGACCCGCCGCGGGACGTCCGCACCGCCGAGGGCGGGCGCGTCCGCTTCGAGACGCCGACCGACGCCGCCGACCTACACGGCGACCCCGACGCGGTGATCGTCGACGAGGCGGCCGCCCTCTCGGTCCGACTGCTCGAACGGTTTCTGGCGGCCGACCGGGTCGCGTTCACCACGACGGTCCGGGGCTACGAAGGCGCAGGCCGGGGGTTTTCGGTCCGGTTCCGAGACCGACTCGCCGAGAGCCGCCACGAGGTGACCGAGGCCCGACTCGACGAGCCGATCCGGTACGCCCCGGGCGACCCGGTCGAGGTCTGGGCGTTCCGGGCGTTGCTGTTGGACGCCGCGCCCGCCGTCGATCCGGTGGTCGAGTCGGCCACTCCCGGGTCGGTTTCGTATCGGGCGCTCGGCCCCCAGGACCTGCTGGCCGACGAGCGTCTGCTTCGGGAGGCGTTCGGCCTGCTCGTGCTGGCTCACTACCGCACCGAGCCCGCCGACCTCGCGCGGCTCCTCGACGCCCCGAACCTCGCGGTCCGGGCGCTCGTCACCGACGATTCGACCGCGTCCGACCGGGCGGGCCACGTCGTCGCGGTCGCACTGCTTGCCCGCGAGGGCGGCCTTCCGGCGGACGTCCGCGAACACATGTACGAGGGCGGGCGCGTTCGGGGCAACATGCTCCCCGACGTGCTGACCTCCCAGCTCCGCGACGAGTCGGCCGGCGCCCCCGAGGGACTGCGGGTGATGCGCATCGCGACCCACCACGCGGTCAGGTCGCGCGGGCTCGGCTCGCGACTGCTGTCGGCGGTGCGCTCGGAGTTCGACGGCGAACTCGACTGGCTCGGGGTCGGCTACGGCGCGACTCCGGAACTCCTCCGGTTCTGGCGCGCGAACGGCTACGGCGCGGTCCAGCTCTCGACCACGCGCAACGACGAGAGCGGCGAGTACTCCGCGCTCATGCTCGACCCGCTCACCGAGGCGGGCCGGGCGCTCCGGGACCGCCACGCGGGGTGGCTCGGCTCCCGGATCGGGTCGATGCTGGCCGACCCGCTTCGCGACGCCGATCCCGACGTGGTCCGGGAGCTGTTGGGGTCGCTCGACGCCGAGATCGGACTCGACCTCTCGGCGTGGGACTGGCGGGCGGTCGCGGCCAGCGCCTACGGCCCCGGGCTCTACGACGCCGCGCCCCGTCCCTTCCGGCGAGTGGCGCTCCGGTACTTCGTCGACGCCGCGGACCGAGCGCCGGCGCTCTCGGCCCGCCACGAGCGCCTGTTGGTCCGGAAGGTGTTGCAGGGCCACCCGTGGCGCGCGGTCGCCGACGAACTCGGCTATCACTCGGCGGGCCAGTGCATGCGCGCGCTCGGCGACGCCTACGAGCCGTTGGTCGACCGGTACGGCACCGAGGCGGCCCTCGAAGAGAAGCGGCGGTACACCGATTAGGCGCCACCCCGTACGGTCGGGCGTGCCCGAGTGCGCCGAGGACGACTGCGAGGCGCCGGCCGCGGTCAGGCTCCACGTCCCGTGGGCCGAGAACCGCGAGGTGTGTGTGGCTCACGCCCGCGCGCTGGTCCAGCGCGACGGCGTGGTCGCCGAGCCCCTCGACGCCGACGGCGACTCGTGGCTCTGATCACTCCGACTCGTCGGCGCTCTCGGGCGTCGTGGCTTTCATCGCGACCGGATTGATCATCGCGCCGGTCGCGCGCTCGATGTTGATCGGCGCGCCCGTAAACAGGAAGTCGTACACGCCGTCGGCGGCCGCGCTTTCAGCGAGGTCTTCGAGCCACAGCACCTCGGCGAACGGCACGCCGAGATTCCGGTGGAACGCACCGTGGAGCGGCACCAGATACTCCTCGCCGTCGATGATCTGTACGTTCTTCTCGACGCTCAGCGTGTCGCCGCCGATGACGGGAAACTCCATCTCGTGGACCCACTCGACGAGCCCCTCGCTGTAGCACAGCCCCGGCTCTTCGAGCGGCGCCCACTCGTGTTCGGGGTCGTCGTCGCGGGCGCGGGCGACCGAGCCGGTCCGGATCACCGGCACGTCGCGGGGTCCGAGCGCCACCCCCTGTTCGTCGGCGGTGCGTTCGAGGTCCGCGCGCGAGATGCAGGCGTTGGGTTCCAGTCGATCGCCGGCCCCGCCCATCGCCCGCCCGACGTCAAGGAGGACGCCGCGGCCGACGATGCCGTGGTCCGCGACGTGCGAGACGTCGGCTCGCCCGAGCCCGCGCGTTTCGGACACCGACTCGCCCCCACACCCTTCGAGGGGCTCGTCGAACTCCTTGGTCGCCGCGGTGGTCTCGGCGTCGAACCCGTTGTAGATCCGGTCGCCGTACCACGCGTGGCCGGGCGCGTCGACGTGGGTCGTCCCCTGCGGGTACAGCGAGTTGACGAACCGGTCGTCGGAGAACTTGAGCCCGCCCGCCGACGGCTCGGCCTCACCCTCTCGGTAGGATCGCTCGTCCTGCGCGTTGGTGCGCCGGGCGACGGTCCGCGTCGGAAAGATCGGGTCGCGGTCCACCTCGCCGGTCATCGACGTCTGGAGCGTGAACGTCTCGATCCCGGTCGCGTCCTCCCGCGTCGCCGCTCGAACGCCGGCGAGTGCCTCCGCGCTCCCGAGGAAGTTCAACGCGCCGAGCTCGTCGTCCTCGCCCCACCGGCCCCAGTTTCTCGGCATCTCTTCGAGGAGCGCTTCGAGGTCGCCCTCGGGCCGGTCGGACTGCGCCGTCACGTCCCCCGCCGAGACGCCCGCGGCCGCGAACGCGGCGAGCGCGCCACATCCCCGGACGAACTCGCGTCGCTCCACGCCCCCTCCACTCGCTTCGGATCGGTTGTCGCTCATGTCGTTTTCCCCCCGGCATCCGTCCGGGACCGGGCGAGCGACGACACCGCGGTCGGCGAACGCACGGCCCCGACCCGGAACTGCCACGCGTACGCACCGGAGCCACGGCTATTACTGTTTGGATGGGTTTAGCGGCCGCGCGTCGGAATACGAACGCGGGGAGCCGTCAGCCGGCGCTCACTCGTGAGCGAAGTACGCGACCGTCTCGTCGTCGGCCTCCTGTCGATCGACCCGGGCGAACCCGACGCGCTCGAACTGGACCACCTCGTCGGGGTCGGCCTCCCGGAATCCGGGCTCTGCGTAGCCGATCACGTCGCCGTCCATGGTCCGCATCCGGGTGAGTGTCGCGCTGTCGGCGGGCACCCAGTGGATCACGTCGACGCCCTCCTCGCGGACCGCGGCGATGTCGTCGCCGGCGTACTCGAAGGTCTCGCCGTCGCGCCGGAAGCAGCCGAACCCCTTGAGCCAGACGCGCTCGCCGTCGGCCGGGACGTCGGGCTCCTCGATGCGGACCCGGTTGCCGGGGTCGATGTCGCGGGTGCCCCTGTCCTCGTGGTCGGGATGGACCGGCGGGCTCGCGGTCTCGGGGGGCTCGCCGGCGAGCGTGAAGTCGGCGTGGTCCTCGCGCACGAAGAAGTAGCGGTCGGCCTCGTCGTCGATCAGCTCGCGGTTGTTCGCGTACACCGTGCTCATCGCCAGATCGACGTTGCTCGTGGAGGTGCCGAGCCCGACCATCGCCTCGACCAGCGCCTCGCCGCGGATGCCCCGGCGCTCGACGCTCGGGAGCGTCGGCGCCCGCGGGTCGTCCCAGCCGTCGAGGTCGCCGGCCTCGATGAGCTCTCCGATCGTGGAGGTCGACATCTTCACGTCGTACTCGTCGACCTGAACGTGGCCCCAGTGGATGACCTCGGGGTACTCCCAGTCGAAGTAGTCGTAGACGAACCGCTGGCGCTTCGCCGAGTCCTGGAGGTCGATCCCCCGGATGATGTGGGTGACGCCGGTCAGGTGGTCGTCGACCCCCGACTGGAAGTCGAGCATCGGCCAACACCGGTCGTCCTCGGCCGCCTCGCGCGGGTGGGGCGTGTCGATGATCCGGAACGCGACCCAGTCTCGGAGCGCGGGGTTCTTGTGCTCGATGTCGGTCTTCACCCGGAGCACCATCTCGCCCGACTCGTACTCGCCGTCGACCATCGACTCGAACTCCGCCATCGTGGTCTCGGGGTCCTTGTCGCGGTGGGGACACGGCTCGGCGTCGTTCTTCAGGTCCGAGAACTCCCCGGCCGGACACGAGCAGGTGTAGGCGCCGCCCTTCTCGATGAGCCGACGGGCGTGGTCGTAGTACGTCTCGAGCCGGTCGCTGGCGCGGTAGACCTCGGCGGGCTCGAAGCCGAGGTAGTCGATCTCGTCGAGGATCTCGTCGTAAGCCCACAGAAGCGGGCGCTTGGTCTCGGGATCGGTGTCGTCGAACCGGACGATGAACTCCCCGTCGTACTCCTCGGCGTAGGTGCCGATGACCGCGGGCATCCGGGCGTGGCCGATGTGCCACGGCCCGTTGGGGTTCGGGGCACACCGCATGCGGACCTGATCGTACTCCTCGGCGTTCGGCAGGTCGGGCAGTAAGCTGTCGTCCTCGTCGTCGCTCTCGATCTCGGCGAGCCAGTCGGGCGCGAGGTCCGCGAGGCGGTCGCGGCGCTCGTCGGGGTCGAGGCCGTTGACCCGCGAAATGACCGGCCCGATGACGCCGGGGATCTCGTCGCCGTGCTGGCGGAAGTCGGGGTTGTCGCCCATCAGCGGCCCCATGATCGCGCCCACGTCGGCCTCGCTACCGTGCTTGACCGCGTTGACGAGGGCGTGCTTCTCGGCCTCCGTCTCGATCCGGTCTCGGAGTTCGTCGTCCATTGGGGTCCGTTTCGCGCGTCCGGGGGAAAACTGAACCGGATTCGGATCGATCGACGTGTCGGCGCGCTAACCGGGGCGCTTAGGTGTATCGAGGCGCACGTTTCGCTAACGCGTGACAGATCGCGACCGAACGGCGACCGGGATCGAGTTCCTCTATGTCGACGCCGAACCGCCGCCGGCGCCGGTCGCGGACGCCCCGGACCTGACGGGCAAACGGGTCGACTCGGCGGCGGCCGCCCGCGAGCGGCTCACCGACGGCGGGATCGACTGCGTCGTCAGCGAGTACGACCTGCCCGAGACCGACGGGATCGACCT
This sequence comes from Halorussus marinus, assembly GCF_004765795.1. GTDB lineage: Archaea > Halobacteriota > Halobacteria > Halobacteriales > Haladaptataceae > Halorussus > Halorussus marinus. The sequence continues at coordinate 87,287 of NZ_SBIV01000004.1, read as the reverse complement.
GCTCGCGTCGGTCCGGGCCGAGCGACCCGATCTCCCGTTCGTGATCTTCACCGACTCGGGGAGCGAGACCGTCGCCAGCGACGCCCTCGGGGCGGGTGCGACCGACTACCTGCCGAAGTCGGCCGGCGGCGAGGAGCTGTGTGAGCGGATCCGGCGAGCGGCCGGCGCGTCCGAGCCCGGTCTGCCCGGCGACCGACTCCGCGAGCTGACCAACGCCTTCCCGGACGTCGCGTTCGTCTTGGACGAGGCGGGCCGGTATCTGGAGGTGCTGTCGAGTCCCGGAACGGCCGAACTGAAGACCTACGAACCCGAGTCGCTCGTCGGCCGGTACGTCCACGACGCCTTCGCCGACGAGACCGCGGACCGATTCGTCGATCACATCCGGGCCACGCTGGAGCGCGGCGACGTCCAGACCGTCGAGTATCAGATCGAGACCGACGACGGCGAGCGGTGGTTCGAGGGACGGGTCGCGCCGCTCGCCGAACCGGTCGACGGGCGCCGGGCGGTCGTGTGGGTCGCCCGCGACGTGACCGATCGCCGCGCCAACGAACGCGAGCTCGCGATCAGAAACGACCAGCTCGGGACGCTCACCCGGATCAACGACCTCATAAACCGGATCCTCCAGTCGCTGGTCGAGTCGGCCTCCCGCGAGGAGATCGAGCGGTCGGTCTGTGAGGGGCTCGCCAATTCGGAGTTCTATCAGTTCGCGTGGGTCGCCGGCCCGTGGGTCAAAGACGAGCGGACGACCCCGAGCGTCGTCGTCGGCGCCGACCGCGACGCCGTCGACCGGCTCGTCGCGGCGACCAGCGCCCGCCCGGAGTCCGAAAACGCCTTCTCGCAGGTCGTCAGCGACGGCGAGTCGGTCGTCATCGCGGACGCCGCCGACGCCGACCGCCTCTCGGAGCGCGAACGCGAGTGCATGCGCGAACTCGGGATGGTCTCTGCGGTGCTGGTGCCGCTGAGCTACGGTAACACCAACCACGGCGTGCTGGGGATCAGCGGCGCGTGCACCGACACGTTCGGCGACCGGGAGCTCACTGCGCTCGAAACGCTCGGAGAGGTCGTCGCGTTCGCGATCAACGCGGTCAAAAACCGGAACTTGATGCTCTCGGACACCGCCGTCGAACTCGAGTTTCGGCTCCCCGACTCGAACTCGGTGTTCGGCGTCCTCCCGGCGGCCCTCGACTGTCGGTGTCGGCTCGAGGGGTTCGTTCCGGCCGCCGAAGACCGGCTTTTGGAGTACGTCGCGGTCGAAGGGGCCTCGGCGTCGGCGGTCCGCGACCGGCTCCGGGATGCGGCGTCGGTCGCGGAGAGCCGCGTCGTCACCGACGACGACGGATGCCTACTGGAGATCGTCCACGAGTCCTCGCCGGTCGAACACCTCGTCAACGCCGGGACCGTCGTCACGTCGGCGTCCGCCGACTTCGGGGGTGTCCGGGTGCGGACCGAGGCGCCCCACGATCTGGACGTCCGCTCGGTCGTCGAAGAGTTGCGCCGGTCGTACCCCGACGCGGAACTGGTGAGCAAGCGCGAGACCAATCGACCGGTCAACACCGCCCGGGAGTTCCGGCGAACGTTGACCGAGGAACTGACCGAAAAACAGCGAAGCGCGCTCCGGGCGGCCTACTTTGCGGGCTACTACGACTACCCCCGCGGGAGCACCGCCGAGGAGGTCGCCGACTCGCTTGGGGTCTCCTCGCCGACGCTCCACCAGCACCTCCGGGCCGCCCAGCGCAAACTGGTCGAGACGTTCCTCGACTGAGTACTCGCGTGATATTAGCCGCGTGACACGCTCTCCGCAACTACCTAATTATTGAGGCATGGGTTTGTTGACCGTCCTGGCGGTAGGAGAAGGTGGTGGTCACCCGCAATGAGTGACGATACAGTCCGTGCCGGGACATCCGAGGACGACCACGTTCTCCGCAGTGGTCGAGCAGTCGCGACGCCGCCCTTCGACGTGCTGTTCGAGCTCCTCTCCGAGAGCCGCCGCCGGTACGCCCTCTACGCGCTGACGAGTACCGAGGACGGCCTCGCCGAGGTCGAGGCGCTCGCCGACGATGTGGCGCTGTGGGAGGCCAGAGCCGACGACGTCGCGCTCACCGACGAGCGCCGGAGCGCCATCGGCGACGCGCTCCGCGAGAAGCACCTGCCGCGGCTCGCGGACGCCGAGGTCGTCGACTACGACGAGCGAAGCGACGTCGTCCGGTACTGGCGCCAGCCCACGCTCGAGGAGTACCTCGAACACACTCACTTCAAAGAGTTCGACGCCGACTGAGTCGGTCCCCGCCGACGCTTCGTGCCCGCCGCGGCGCCGACCGTCGCCCTCCATCGCCGGCGCCGCGGCGGCGAATCTTCTCAGACGCCCCGACGCCGAGCGGTGCGAGCGCGATCAGTAGCCGCGCTCGACGAGGTAGTCGGCGATACCTTCGAGGAGTTCGCGCGCGTCGTTCTCCGGGAGCACTTCGAGCCGGCCCTTGCCCCGTTCGACGAGCTCCTGGGCCTTCTGTTTCGCGTAGTCGATGCTCCCGGCGTCGTGGAGCGCCGCGACAGCCTCGTCGATCTCGGCCTCCGTGACCGCCTCGACGTCGTCGGTCTCGACCAGCGCGTCGACGTCGACGCCCTGCTCGCGGGCGTGGAGCGTGATGATGGTCTGTTTGTTCTCCACGAGGTCGCTACCGCGCTGTTTGCCGAGTTGCTCGCTCGGCACGGTCAGATCGAGCACGTCGTCCTGTATCTGGAACGCCCGACCGACGTCGATGCCGTAGCGATAGAGTTGCTCGACCGTCTCGTCGTCGGCGCCGAACAGGATCGCGGGCATGGTGGCGGCCGCGCCGTACAGCACCGCGGTCTTGTGCTCGATCATGTCGAGGTACTCGTCTGGGAGCACGTCGAGCCGGCTCTCGAACTCGATGTCGCGGGCCTGACCCTCGCAGATCTTGGTGCAGGTCGTCGCGAGCACGTCCATCGCCTCGACCACGCGGTCGGCCGGGGCGTCGGCGTTCAGCAGGATCTCGAACGCTTTGGAGTAGAGGGTGTCGCCGGCCAGAATCGCGGTCTCGGTGTCGTACTCCCGATGGACCGCCGGCACGCCGCGCCGGAGGTCGTCGTCGTCCATGATGTCGTCGTGGATCAGCGTGAACGACTGGATGACCTCGATCGAGACCGCCGCGGCCATCATGTCTACCGGGCGACCGTCGATGTCGGGGAACGACCGGTAGTCGGCCGCCTCGGGGTCGACGTCCGCGAGCGCCTCCGCGACCAGCAACAGCACGGTGGGCCGGAGCCGCTTGCCCCCCGCATCGAGCAGGTAACGGGCGGCCTCGTAGAGCCGCTCGGGCTCGGCGACCGGCAGGTCCGCGACGATGGCGTCGTTGACCTGCTCGCGTCGCTGTTCGACGGCCCCCACCACCTGTGCTTCCAGTGTCTCGGCGCTCGCGTCGGTCATGTTACTCGACGAGTTGGATGAGGTTGCCGTTGCTCGTGACGTGGAGGTCTCGGCCCAGCTTGTAGCCCTGACTCTCACAGAGGTTGACGTACGGCGAGAAGCCCTTCATGTCCTGGTGGGCCGGGATGACGTGCTGGGGCTGGAGCGCGTCCAGCATCTCGTAGTGGCCCTCCTCGCGGAGGTGGCCCGAGACGTGGACGTCGTCGTAGATGCGTGCGCCCTGCATCTTCAGGAGGCGCTCGGACTGGTAGCGCTGGCCCTCGTTGGTCGGCTCCGGGATGACGCGGGCCGAGAAGATGACCTTGTCGCCGTTCTCCAGGTCGTAGGGCGTCTCGCCTCGGCCCATCCGGGTGAGCATCGCTCGGGGCTCGCCCTGGTGGCCGGTCACGATGGGGAGGTAGTTCTCCTTGCCCTCCTTCATGATCCGCTTGAACGTGCGGTCGACCGACTTCCGGTGGCCGAACATCCCCATGTCCTCGGGGAAGTCGACGAAGTCGAGTCGCTCGGCGGTGCCCGAGTACTTCTCCATCGAGCGCCCGAGCAACACCGGCTCGCGGCCGATGTCTTGGGCGAACTCCACGAGGCTCTTGACGCGGGCGATGTGGCTGGAGAACGTCGTCGCCACGATGCCGCCGTCGTAGTCCTCGACGGAGGTCATGACGTCTTCGAGGTGACGCCGCGCGACCGACTCGCTGGGGGTGCGGCCCTTCCGGCCCGCGTTGGTGCAGTCTTCGATGTACGCGAGGACGCCCTCGCCCTCGCGGCCGATCTCGCGGAACCGCTTCATGTCGATGGGGTCGCCGACGACCGGCGTGTGGTCCATCCGCTTGTCGAGGCCGTAGACGACCGCGCCCTCCGGGGTGTGGAGGACGGGGTTGATCGCGTCGATGATGGAGTGGGTGACGTTGACGAACTCGAGTTCGACCTGCCCGGAGTCGCCGATCGACATCGTCTCGCCGGCCTCCATCTTCACGAGGTCGTTCTCGACGCCGAACTTCTGCTCGCCCTGAATCTGCTGTTTCACCAGTTCGATCGTGAACGGGGCCGAGACGATCGGCGCGTTGTACCGGTGGGCGAGCTTGCTGATCGCGCCGATGTGGTCGAGGTGACCGTGGGTCGGCACGATCGCCTGCACGTCGCCTTCGAGTTCGGACATGACGCGGTCGTCGGGGATCGCGCCCATGTCGATCAGGTCCAGACTGTGCAGTTTCTCGGTCTCGACGTTGTCGTGGAGCAGGACCTTCGAGAGGTTCAGCCCCATGTCGAAGATGACAACGTCCTCGCCCGCGCGGACCGCAGTACACTGCCGGCCGACTTCTTCGTAACCGCCGATGGTTGCAATTTCGATTTCCATAGTTTCACCTGTTGTACGCAAAGCCACGTTCCGTGGCGTCCGTACGTACCTAAACCTGCCCGCGGCGTCGGGATCCCGGCCGCGGCGTCTCACAGCCGTCGGCGGGAGCCCGCGGTGGCGACCCACGAATCCGCGAGCGATCGGTCTATGCGGGCCTTACGCGTCCCGGTAATAAAAACTGCCGGGATCGCTACGGAGCGGTCACTCGGTGACCGGCTGGTAGGCGCCCGTGATGTCCCACTCGTGGATGCAGAAGGGCTCTCCGGCGTTGCCGTTCGCGATCGTCCAGTTCGCGGCGTCGGCGTCCCACACTTCCCGCCGACCGCACCGGTGACACTCGCGTTTCGTTGGCGGGTCGAGTTCGGCCATGTTTGTGAGAGAAGGTGGCACGGGGACTTAAAATAGTCCCCTGCATCAGGGTTTGCCGGAGACCCCACCTCACGCTCGGGAGCCGGACGCGAGTTCGTACCGGGCGGTGGTCCCGCGAGCCGTGATCTCGACCGCCTCGATCCGAAATCCGATGTCGTCGAGCCCGTACACCGCGAGGTCGTCGTCGAGCCCGCGAGCGATCGTGAACCGCGGCGGGCTCCGGGAGGGCCGATACACCAGATAGACGGTGTCGTCGTGGTTCATCGTCGAGGTGTACGCGAACCGAACCGCGCCGGCGTCGACGACGATCTCGGCGCCTTTCACCAGTCGGCTATCGCCCGTCGGCGTGATCGCGACGAGGCGCTTTTCGCGTCCGTCGACGGTGACGGTCTCGACCCCGACGTCGTAGGACTCACCGCCGGGGGCGAGGCCTGCACACCCCGACACCGCGGGCGCGCCAGCAGTCGCGAACGCCGCCGCGAGGAACTGACGCCGGTTCATATCGGGCGCTATCCGCGGCAGGCCGAATATACGTTCGGGTGCGGTCGGTCGCGCGCGACGGCCGGCCCGCACCTATTTACCGGGCACCGTCGAAGCCGAGCCACATGCGCAGACGCACGCTGCTGCGCTCGGCCGCGGGGGCCGCGTCGATGGGGGTCGTCGGGAGCGTCGGAGCCAGTCGGAGCCGCGGCGAGCAAGAGACCACGACAGACGGCGAGACGGGGACAGCGACCGAGACGGGGTTCTCGCTTCGGAGCCCCGCGTTCGAGAACGGCGGGTCGATACCGCCGGCGTTCACCTGCGACGGCGAGAACCGCTCGCCGCCGCTCCGGATCGAGTCGGTGCCGGACGGCGCCGAGTCGCTCGCGCTGGTGGTCGACGATCCAGACGCGCCCGACCCGCCGTTCGTCCACTGGCTACTGTGGGACGTCCCGGCCGACGCCGGGCGCATCCCGGCCGAGGTCCCGGCCGGCGAGACCGTCGACGCGCTCGACGGCGCGCGTCAGGGCGCGAACGGCACCGGAGAACTCGGGTACGTCGGCCCGTGCCCGCCGCGGGAGGACCCCCGCCACACCTACCTGTTCACCCTCTATGCGCTCGAAGAGCCGCTCGGCCTCGATCCCGGCGCGGGGTACGAGGAAGTGCTCGCGGCCGCGGTGCCGCGGGCGATCTCGCGGACCCGGTACGTCGGCCAGTACGAGCGCGCCGAGGAGGGCGCCGGCGGGGAGACGACCGCCGACGACGGGTCCGGTGACGCGACCGATTCGGCCGGCGACGTCGTCGAGGTGGCGGTCGGCCCGGAGGGCGACTACCTCAAGTTCGTCCCCGATCAGGTCGAGATCTCGGTCGGCGACACCGTGCGGTGGACCGCCGAGAGCGAGGGCCACAACGTCAGCGCCAAGCCCGAGGCCGACCCGAAGGTGTCGATCCCGGCGGACGCCGACCCGTTCGCCTCCTACGAGGCGAGCAGGTCGTTCATGGTGTTGCAAGTCGGCGAGACCTACGAGCACACCTTCACCGTTCCGGGGACGTACACGTACGTCTGCGTGCCCCACGCCGATCAGGGGATGGTCGGAGAGGTCGTCGTCGAGTAGTTCGGCGGGCGGTCCTCGCCGAATAGTTCGGTCGCGCGTCCGATTCCATTAACCGGCGTATGACGGCCACGAGACACTGAGACTTATTGTCGCGGGCGCCGGTGTGGCGGTGTATGACGGGGGACACGGGGGACGAGAGCACCGACCGAGAAACCGGACGACGGCGGTATCTGGACCGACGGCAGTTCATGATGGCGACCGGCGCGCTTGCGGGCGTCGGGGTGCTGTCGGGCAACGTCGGCGGACGAACGACACAGGACGAGGGGGACCTCGAATCGGAGTACCCGGGACTGCGGATCATCTCCGAGGAGCCCGAGAACGCCGAGGCGGCCGCGCGGGCGACCTACGAGAGCTACATCACGCCCCGGGAGGAACACTACATCCGCAACCACTACCCGACGCCGGACATCGACCCCGAGGAGTGGACCGTCTCGCTCACCGGGATGGTCGACGAGGAGGTCGAGGTCTCGGTGGACGAGATCCGGCGGGACTACTCGACCGAGACGGTGACTCACACGATGCAGTGTTCGGGCAACGGTCGGTCGTACTTCGACCCGCAGGTCGGGGGCAACCAGTGGACGTTCGGCGCGGTCGGCAACACCGTCTGGACGGGCACGCCGGTCGGCGAGGTGTTAGAGGCCTACGGCGCCGACACACAGGAGGGGACGTGGCTGTCGGTGATGGGCGGGGAGGCCCCGGAGGGCGAGGACATCTTCACCCGGTCGATCCCGATGGAGAAGGTGCTCGAAGACTGCCTGCTGGCCTACGAGATGAACGGCAGTCCGATGAACGACGACCACGGCTACCCGGTCCGACTGCTCGTTCCCGGGTGGTACGGCAACAACAACGTCAAGTGGGTCGACCGGATGCACGTCATGGACCGCATGGTGTTCGGCGAGGAGTGGGAGACCGAAGACCAGCGCCTCTACACCCACTGGCAGCAGTACTCCTACCGGCTCACGCCGATCGACGAGGAGACCGAGCAGTTCGAGCGCATCGACGCCTTCGACGTCCGGGACCAGATGGAGTCGTCGGACATCCGCCACCCGTACGTCTACGACCAGCTCGTCAAGTCGCTCATCGGCTATCCGGGCGCGGGCGCGACCGTCGAGCCCGGTCCGGGCGGCAGCGTCGAGGTGATCGGAGTCGCGTGGGCGGGCGACGACGAGGTCGACGCGATCGAGGTGTCGACCGACGGGGGCGACAGCTGGTCGGAGGCGGAGTTCTTCGGACCGGTCGACGCACCCTACTCGTGGCGCCAGTTCCGGTACGTCTGGGACGCAGAGCCGGGCTCGCACACGCTGTACTCGCGGGCGACCGACGCGAACGGCCGGACCCAGCCCGCCACCGTCTCGGATCCCGACGCCCAGCTCGTGTCGATCGAGGACGATCAGTTCCCGTGGAATCAGGGCGGGTACTGCAACAACGCCTACGAGCCCCACGGCGTCGAGGTGACCGTCGAGGCCGCCGGGGACGGCGAGGCCGAGACCGAGACCGCGGCCACGACGACCTCGTCGTAGCGGGCCGACCACGGCGGGACCGACCGCCGTTCAGCCGTCGTCGCGGACGTCGAGCAGTCGGATCTCGAACTCTACCGGGACGCCCGCGAGCTCGTGGTTGAAGTCGACCGAGACGGTCTCGTCGCCGACCGCGGTGATCCAGCCGGTCTCGCCGTCGTCGGCCCGGACGAGCTCTCCGACCGCGGCGGTGGCGTCGCTTCGATTCTCTATCTCGGTCCGCGGGAACTCCGCGACCCGCTCGTCGTCGTACTCGCCGAACGCCTCCGCGGGGTCGAGCCGAACCGTCCGTCGGTCGCCGACTTCCATCTCCCGGACCGCCCGGTCGAGTCCCTCGATCACCTTCCCCTCGCCGACCCGGAACTCAAGCGGCTTGTAGTCGCGGTGGTCGTGGTAGACGCCCGCGTCGAGCGCCTCGTCGACGTCGGTGGTGTCGAACACCTTCCCGGCGTCCTCGCCGTCCGCGATCCGTCCGGTGAAGTGGACGACCGCGATCTCGCCCTCGGATGCCATACGACCGCACACGACGCCGATCCCCTTGAGTCTCCGGGGCCGCCAACCCCGAACGTATTTATCGCTCCTTTGTTTAGGCTAGCCTAAAATGGTCGGCACCACCCTCAGAGACCTGCGCGAACGCATCGCCGACGACCACGAGGACGGCGGGCGCTACTACGTCGCCTGCGCCCGGACGGGCGAGCGCCCGGTCCCGGTGGCGGGCAAGCGCTTCCCCGACCGGGCGACCGCAGAGGAGGCCGCGCGGGCCGCGGCGGCCTACCGGGCGGAGCTCAGGCAGTACGATCCCCGGCTCCCGTGTTACGATCTGGTCGTCTCCGAGGACCCGGGTCTGCGCGACTCCCCGATCGTCGAGCGGTCGGCGTCGACCGGCGCGGGGACCACGCTGGACTTCTGTCACGACGTGGCGGCCGCGGTGTTCGAGGCCCTGACGGCGCTCGACGAGCGGGCGGTCGAGCGCGCGGCGATGGACGCCTACCTCCACTCGGCGGAGGCGGTCGTCGATCCCGACGACCTCTGTCTGGTGTTGCTCGCCACCATGGCGACCGAGATCGACGACCGTCTCGGCCCCGACCGACAGGACGAGGTGCTCCGTGCCGCGGCCGACCGGCTCGGGCCCCGGTCGAGCGAGGACCCGGTCGCCGCGACCCTCGACCGCTTCGACGGGCTCTCGCTGGTCGACGACTACGCGATCGACGCACGGCCGGTCGACCCCGAAGGCGGTCCCGACCGCTCGTGGACGGTGACCCTCGACGAGTACGCCTTCGATCTGACGGGCCGGCGGCTACCCACCCTCCCGCTGGCCGTCGAACTGCTCCGTCACCGCCCCGAGCGCACCGTGGCGGTCACCGACGCGCGTCCCGTCGGCGACGGCGCGTGGCGGTGCGTCGTCACCGCGGGCGGCGACCGGGCCGCGGGCCTCGCGAACGCGGTGCCCGCAGAGGATTAGACCTCGAAGTCCGGCAGGTCGTCGGGGGCCTCGTACTCGCCCTCCCAGTCGATGTAGGCGTCTTCGAGCACGTCGCAGACGATCTGGCCGAACTCGGTCATCGCGGCGTTGATGCCCGAGACGATGTTCCACGAGTCGATCTCCGGGTGGTAGCTCCGCTCTTTCCAGTCCTCGGGGATTCCGGGGGCGTGATAGCCCACCCGGTCGGCGAACGAGTCCCAGAAGAAGTCGTACTCCGCGAACATTTCGAGGTCCCGGACGATGGCGTACTCCTCGTCGGTCAGGTCGGTGTGGGCGGCCCACTCGTCGAACGCGTCGATCCACGCGCCGTCTTCGAGGTACGCTTCGAGCTCGTCGCGGCGGTAGTCGTCGCCCTGCACGTCGGCGTCCTCGTACTCGGAGGCGTCCACGTTCGTGGAGAGCGACGGCGGCGACGGCGCGTCGACGTCGAGTGACATGGGTCGCGGTACGCGGCCCGACCGCAAAAAGGTGCCCGTCGGCGCCACGCGCCGACTCGCCCCCGCCGGGCGGGCGCGTCGACGGCTCGACGGGGCGAAAGCCGAGACTACTCGGCCGTAACTCGAAATACGCGCGAGACACCGCCGATTACGGCCGTGGACGGTCCCGACGCTTTATTTCCGGTTCGTCCTCAGCCCCGCCCGCAGTATGTGTGACAAACAGACGCAGTCGATCCGGAACGCGGCGACGCTGGCGGTCGCCGCTGTGGTACTGATCGGGTTCGCCGGGGCCGGCACGGCCGCGGTCGCGGCGAGCCAGGACGGCACGGCCGAGGTACGGGTGGCCCACATGTCGCCGGACGCGCCGGCGGTGGACGTGCTGGTCGACGGCGACGCCGTCCTCGAAGGCGTCGAGTTCGGCGCGGTGAGCGACTACCTCGAACTCGAGGCCGGCGACCACGAGGTCGTCATCCAGACGTCCGAAAACGAGACCGTCGTCTTCGAGGACACGATCACGGTCGAGGCCGACACGAGCTACACCGTCGCCGCCGCCGGCGAGGTGAGCCAGGACACGTTCGCGCCCCAGATCTACGTCGACGACCCCGAACACCCGAGCGAGGAGAACGCGTCGGTTCGGCTGGTCCACGTCTCGCCCGACGCCGGGCCCGTCGACGTGACCGTCGAGAGCACGGGCGCGGTGCTGTACGACAACGCGACGTTCCCGAACGCGACCGGGTACGTAACCGTCCCGGCCGGCGACTACACCCTCGAAGTCCGGCCCGCGACCGAGGGCAACGACGGCGAGGTGCTGACGACCTTCGACGTCACCGTCGAGGGCGCGAGCACCTACTCCGCGTTCGCGGCGGGCTACCTCGCGCCCGACGAGGCGGCCGCCGACACGCCGTTCGACCTGATCGTCGCTCAGGACACCGGCGGCAACCAGACGACGATGAACGCGACCGCGCCGGTCGCGGCGTAGCCGCGCCGAATTCACACCTCGGCGAGTCGCAGAGGAGCGACTCGGGGTCCGGGCGCCTACTCGCCCGCTTCGATCCGCTCGGCGGCGGCCTCGAGTTGCTCGCGGCGCCGCTCGTGGGCGTCCTCGCGTAGCGCTCGCTGGTTGTCGGTCGGGCAGTCGAGATCCGGCACCGGCGTCGGCGTGCCGTCGTCGTCGAGCGCGACGAAGGTGAAAAACGAGGTGGTGGTCTTTCGCTCCTCGCCGGTCCGGGGGTTCTCCGCGCGGACGTCGACTTTCACGTCCACGCTGGTCCGACCGGTGTTGAACACGTACGCCTCGATCACCGCCACCTCGCCGAGGTCGATCGCGGAGATGAAATCGACGTGGTCCATCGAGGCGGTGACACACTGGTAGTTCGAGAACCGCATCGCCGAGATGGCGCCGCAGATGTCCATCCAGTGGAGCACCGCGCCCCCGAGCGCCCGGCCGAGGTTGTTGGTGTCGTTCGGGAGCAGCATCTCGGTCATCTCGGTGTACGAGTCCAACAGCGTGGCGCGTTCTGCCATCGGAGAGCGGTTCGCTCGCCCGTCGGATGTCGCTTTCGCCTCGGGGTTGATCGGCGACTCCGGGACGCCCGCCGGCCCGGCGCGCGGCGAGTCCGCCGCCCGAAAAGAGGCAACTTTTTCCACGCACCGCCCGACACGTCGGGTATGAACCTCTCCGACGAGCAGGAAGCCATCAGGGACGTCGTTCGGGAGTTCGCCGTCGAGGAGATCCGCCCGACCGCCGCCGAGGCCGACAGCGACCAGACGTTCCCCGAGGACGTCTGGGACGGGCTCGCCGACCTCGATCTGACCGGGATGACCGTTCCGGAGGCGTACGGCGGCCTCGACGTCGATCGGCTCACCTACAGCCTCGTCAACGAGGAAGTCGCCTACGGAATGTTGTCGGTCGCGACCGCGCTGTCGGTCCACTGTCTGGCGACCTCCTGCATCGCGGAGTTCGGCGACGACGACCAGCGCGAGCGGTGGCTCCCCGAGATGGTCGACGGTCGGCCGGTCGGGGCGTTCGCGCTCTCGGAGCCCCAGGCGGGCTCGAACCCCGCCGAGATGACCACCGAAGCGCGACGCGAGGGCGACGAGTACGTCCTCAACGGCAAGAAGCAGTGGATCACCAACGGCCAGCGCGCGGGCGTCGTGGTCCTGTTCGCCAAGACCGACCGCGACGACCCCCGGTCGGTCACCCAGTTCGTGGTGCCCAAAGACGCCGACGGCCTCGAAGTCGGCAAGAAAGAGGACAAGCTCGGGCTCCGGGCGAGCGACACCACGTCGCTGGTGTTCGACGACGTGCGGATTCCCGCCGCGAACCGGCTGACCGAGGAGGGCAAGGGGCTGTCGGCGGCGCTCCACATCCTGAACGGCGGCCGGATCGGGATCGCGAGCCAGTCGGTCGGGCTCGCCCAGTCGGCGCTCGACGAGGCCGTCGAGTACGCCGGCGAGCGCGAGCAGTTCGGCCAGCCGATCGCCGAGATACAGACCATCCGGCACAAGATCGCCGACATGCGGACACGGCTCGGGGCCGCGCGCCTGCTCGCCCGCGACGCCGCCCGGAAAGACGACCGCGGCGAGGACGTCGAGTTGGCCGCCAGCATGGCGAAGTACTTCGCGAGCGAGACCGCGGTCGACGTCGCCAACGAGGCGGTCCAGATCCACGGCGGCTACGGCTACACCACCGACTTCGACGTCGAACGGCTCTACCGCGACTCGAAGATCACGACCATCTACGAGGGGACCTCCGAGATCCAGAAGAAGGTCATCGCGCGGAACGTGTTGGGCTGACCGGCAGTACCGCCACGTTTATCATTATAGACTGAATCGGCGTGAACGAGATGGTCGTGTCCGAGGAGTCCCGACTCGTGGACTTCGACGCCGAAGCGGCGCTCGCCGCGGCCCGCGAGGTCGACCGAGACGCCGTTCACATCTGCGTCGAGTACACCGAATCCGAGTTTCACACGCTGTACGCCGACGAGGCGACGATGGCGCTGTACGACGACCGCGCGGCGATGGAGTCTCACTTCGAGGAGGTCCACTCGTACGTCCACATCGACTTCACCGAGACCGACCTGTTCGGCGAACTCTTCCGGGCGGCCGGCGACGTCCGATCGTTCGTGACCGTGATGGAACACGCCACCGTCCTGCGTGTTCTCGTCGGCTCGCAGGGACTGTTCTTCTCGACGGACCCCGAGGCCGACGTGACGGCGCTGGTGACCGCCGTCGAGGACGCGATCGACTGATCGGCGCCGGCCGAACGCTTTTCGCGTCGGTGGCCCTATCGGCGAGCGTGACCCGAGACGACGCGCCCGCGGCCGTGGTGTACGACCTCGACGGGACAGTGGTGCGACTCGACGTCGACTGGGCGGACGTCGAGCGCCGCCTCGAAGCGCTGTTAGAACGGGAGGGCGTCGACGCCGAGCCGCTGAGCGCGTGGTCGCTGCTCGAAGCGGCCGAGGCGGCGGGCGTCGGCGAGGAAGCCGACGAACTCATCGCCGCGGCCGAGCGCGAGGGCGCCCGCGCCCCAACGCGGCTCCCGCTGGCCGACGAGCTTCTCGCCCGCGAGGTGCCGGTCGGGATCTGCTCGCTCAACCACGAGTCGGCGGTCCGTATCGCGCTCGACGCCCACGACCTCGCCGACGGCGTCGACAGCGTCGTGGGCCGTGGGACCGTCCCCGAGCGAAAGCCCCATCCCCGAGCGCTACTGGCGGCGGTCGAGGACCTCGGGGTCGAGCCGGCGGACGTGCTGTTCGTCGGCGACTCGGCCAGCGACGAGGAGACCGCAGAGGCGGCCGGGACGCGCTTCGAGTGGGTCTGATCACTCCCGGCCGAAGTTCTCGAGGAGTCGGTCGCCGAACGCGACCACGAGGAGCGCGCCGACGACGTTGAACACGAGATCGAGGGCGGTGTCACGGGCGCTGTAGGGGATCAAGAGCGGCTCGACGCCGAGCCGTCTGCTGACCGCGTGGATCGCGTACTCCAGAAGCTCCCAGAGGACGCCCGCGCAGGCGACGACCCCGATCACGTTTCGCTCGGGGTCGCGGCCCCGACGCCGGGCCGCGACGTGGACGATCCCGCCAAGCAACGTCGCCGAGAGGGTGTGGGTGACGTGGTCCCACCACCCCACGTCGTCGTAGGGACCCAGCATGCCGACCGCGTGGGCGAGCATCGCGATCCCGGCGTAGACCCGTTGCCACGGCCGGAACTCGACGGCGTACCGGCGTTCGAGCAGGTCGGGGACGAACGTGACCGCCAGCGTCAGGACGGCGTTCGCGACGGCGCCGGGGCTCCGGCGGCGGATTCCCGCGCCGAACACCGCGACGATCGCCCACCTGATCGCGCGCTCGACCGCCCGGGCCGCAGTGGTCAGCCTCGCCATGTGTCTGATCGGACAGTACGGGCGGTAAACCGAAATACCTCACTCTTCGGCGCGCCGAGCGTAGGCGAACACCGACACCGCGACGACGAACCAGACCAGCGCGCCGACCCGGACGGCGAACGACACCCGCGACTCCCAGGTCGGGAGCGCGACGCCGGTGGCGAACGCGAGCAACGCGACGACGGGCGCCCCGACCACGATGGTGAGGACGAAGGTGGTCTGCATCACCCACCCGTAGTCGACGCCCTCGGGGTCGTGGCTCTCGACTGGTTCGGGCACGCGTGGAACGCGGGACGCGGGTGGCTTAACGGTTTGGAACCGAATACGTTTAACCGAGCGCCCGCGACCCACTCGGTATGACAACCGTTCGGGACCTCGCGGCGACCGACGACGACGAGGAGATAACGATGCTGACGGCCTACGACGCGCCGACCGCCGGGATCGTCGACGACGCGGGCGTCGACGTGATCCTGGTCGGCGATAGCTTGGGCAACGCGGTGCTTGGCTACGACTCGACGCTCCCGGTCACCGTCGAGGAGATCCGGAGCCACACCGCGGCGGTCGCCCGCGCCACCGACGACGCGCTGGTAGTTGCCGACATGCCGTTCCTGAGCTACGGCGTCGACGAGAGCGAGACCATCGAGCACTGCGGACGGATGTTGAAGGAGGCAGACGCCAACGCGGTCAAGTTAGAGAGCGGCCCCCACACCGTCGAGGTGACCGAGCGCCTCGTCGATCTGGGGATTCCGGTGATGGCCCACCTCGGGCTGACGCCCCAGCGCGTGAACCAGCTCGGGGGGTACTCCCGGCAGGGGACCGACGAGGAGAGCGCCGGCGAACTCCTCGATCTCGCGACGGCCCACGAGGCGGCGGGGGCGTTCGCGCTCGTGCTCGAACACGTCCCGGCGAACGTGGCGGCCCAGATCACCGAGGCCCTCGACATCCCGACGATCGGCATCGGCGCGGGTCCCGACACCGACGGGCAGGTGCTCGTGCTCAACGACGTGTTCGGGCTGAGCGACCGGACGCCCCCGTTCTCGACGCAGTTCGGCGACGTGCGCGCCGAGATGGAGGGCGCCGTCGAGCGGTTCCGCGACGCAGTCGAGTCCGGGGAGTTCCCGGCCGACGAACACAGCTACGACGAGGACGCGATCGACGACCTCTACTGACTCACAGCGAGACGCCCGCCAGCGCCAGCAGATTCACCGCGAGCGTCCCGAGCAAGAAGAGCGGCAGGATCGTCCGGACCGACCAGAGCCACGCCGGGCCGACCGACCGCGACCGGGCGCCCGCGCCGGTGGCGTACTCCGCGAGCGCGTCGGCGCCGAGCACCCAGCCGACGAACAGCAGAAATCCGACCAGCCCGGCGGTCAGCATCAGATCGACGAGCGTGCTCGCCACGAAGTCGAACAGCGCGGGATTCAGCGCGTTCGCGCCCCCGGTGAACAGGATCACGCTCGCCAGCGAGAGGGTGGCGGTCCGCCGGCTCACGCCGTGTTCGTCGACGAGGTACGCGACCGGGATTTCGAGCATGCTGATCGACGACGAGAGCGCCGCCAGCGAGACGACTCCGAAGAACGCCACCGCGATCACGCCCCCGAGCGGGAGCTGGGCGAACGCCCCGGCGATGGAGACGAACAGCGCGCCGGGCCCGCCGCCGGCCGCCGCGGGACCGGTGAGTTCGCCGAAGGTGGTAAAGAGCAGCGGGAACACCACGAGCCCCGCCAGAACGCCGACGCCGGTGTTCAGCACCGCGATCGTACTGCCGTCGACCGCGAGGTCCCGGTCGTCGCCGAGGTACGAGGCGTACGTGATCATGGTGCCCGCACCCAGCGAGAGCGTAAAGAGGGCCTGTCCGGCGGCCGCGCCGATCACGTCCAAGAGGTTCGCCCGCAGGTACGCGGCGTCGAAGTCGAGGTAGAACGCGAGCCCCGCGTCGGCGCCCGGCTGGGTGATCGCCCACCCCGCGAGCGCGACCAGCAGGGCGAGGATGGCCGGCATCATCACCTTCGTCGCCTTCTCGATGCCGTCCCGGACCCCACCGAGCACGATGAACGCGGTCACCCCGAGGAAGGCGGCGTGAAACCCAAGCGCCTCGATGCCGAAGTTGATCCCCTCGAAGTACGCGCCGGGCGACCCGAAGTACGACCCCGTGAAGCTCGCGAGGAAGTACCGGAAGATCCACCCGCCGACGACGCTGTAAAACGACAGCAACGCGAGCGCGGTCACGACCCCGAACAGGCCGACAGCGCCCCACGACTTCGACCCGGAGAGCCGAAAGAGCGCGCCCGCCGGGTTGCGCTGGGAGCGTCGCCCGATCACGAACTCCGCGAGCAGGCCCGGCACCCCGACCAGCAGGATGATCCCGAGGTACACCGCCAGAAACGCGCTCCCGCCGTTCTCGGCGGTCATCCACGGGAACCGCCAGATGTTACCTAATCCCACTGCGCTTCCCACGGCGGCGAGGATGAAGCCGACGCGGGTCCGCCACGATTCGCGTGTCATTGGCCCACACTCGACAGTCCGCGGGTAAGAGAGTTTCGAGTTTAGAACCGTAGGTTGGAAAATATAATAATTCTCGGGCGTATATCCGGATTTTTCGGGATCCCAAACCCCGTCAATCAGCGATACCGGCTACGATTCGTAGAAAGAACCGTCGGCTGACGCGGGAGACGCGTCGATTCGTAGCATCGGCTACTCGATCGGTCCGACGATTCGAAAAACCGCGGTCGCCCTCAGGCGACTAGAAGTAGTCGCCGGCGACGATGCCCGAGTACAGCGAGTCGACGCCGAGGTAGAGGGTCACGATGACCGCGATGGGGACGACGATGCGGACCCACCAGAGCCACCCCGTGGCGAACGACGGGCCGAACGACGAGCCGAGTTCGATCTCGTCGATCGCCTCGGTGTTGGCGACCCAGCCCACGAACACCGCGAGCAACAGCACCGCGATCGGGAGCAGGAGGTTGAACACCACGTCGTTGTAGAAGTTGAGCCACGACGTGCCGAACGTCGTCGGGACGCCGAGGAGGAAGATGCCGACGCCCATCGCGACGGCGGTCGTCGTGCGGCCGTAGCCGTAGTTCTCGCTCACGAACGACACCGGAACTTCGAGGAGGCTGATCGCGCTCGAGAGGGCCGCGAACAGCAGGACGACGAAGAAGACTGCCCCGAGGATCCCGCCCGCGGGGAGGGTGCCGAACGCGCCGGCGATGGCGATGAACGCCGTGCCCGCACCGCCGCCGGCGCCCTCGACGCCGCCGGTCGCGAACAGGAGCGGGAACACGACGAACCCCGCCAGCAGCGCGACGAGGGTGTTGACCACGACGATCGCCCCGCCGTCGGCCGGCAGGCTGTCGTCGCGCCCGAGGTAGGAGGCGTAGGCGATCATGACGCTGAACCCGAGCGACAGCGTGAAGAACGCCTGTCCCATCGCGGGCGGGACGATGGACGCGAAGTTGTCGACGATGACGCCGAAGTCCGGCGAGAGGTAGTACTCGTAGCCCGCCGCGGCGCCGTCGAGCGTCGTGGCCCACGCGCCGAGGCCGACGAGCAGGATGAGGATCGCGGGGATCATGAACTTGGTCGCGCGCTCGATGCCGCCGGTGACGCCGGCCGCGACCACGCCGATGGTGATCGCCATGAAGACGGCGTGAGCCGCGATGGCGACGTTCCCGGTCGACACCGACCCGAAGTACGTCGCGGGGTCGCCGAAGTAGGCGCCGCTGAGGCTCCCGACGATGTAGCTGAGGACCCACCCGCCGATGACGCTGTAGAACGCCAGGGTCACCAGCGACGAGAACACGCCGAGGCCGCCGACGAACGACCACTCGCCGTGGCCGATCGACTTGAACGCGGCGACGGGGTTGCTCTCGCCGCGCCGACCGATGACGAACTCGATCATCATGGTCGGGAAGCCGATGAGGAACACCGCGGCCAGATAGACGACGAGGAACGCCGCCCCGCCGTTCGAAGCCGTCTGGAACGGGAACGACCAGATGTTCCCGAGGCCGACCGCGCTCCCGACGGCGGCGAAGATGAAACCGATCCGACTCGTCCACGTCTCTCGTTGTGCCATGTGTGGCGTTGGCTTCCAAACCACACTGCATAAACGCCACGGTTCGTTCGCGTTGTGGCGATTTTTGCCGACAGTATTTTCAGTAACCGCCGTTCATGTCGGCCGAAATGGACGAACGGTCAATGGCCGACCGAACGGGGCTCTCACGGTCGGTCGGCGGGGATCTCGGTCGGCCGGGGTCGCCTCAGGCCTCGCCGTACACCGGGACCGCCGCGCCGCTGGTTACGCTCGCGGCGTCCGAGCAGAGAAACAGGACCACCTCGGCGATGTCGGCGGGATCGACCCACGCGTCGTGGTCGGCGTCGGGCATCATCTCGCGGTTCGCCGGCGTGTCGATGACGCTCGGCATGACGGCGTTGGCCCGCACCTCCCCGGCGTTCTCGGCGGCGATGGTCTCGGTCAGGAGTCGCACCCCCGCCTTCGACGCCCGGTACGGACCGTCGCCCTCGCCGCCTTCGAGCGACGACCGGGCCGACACCGAGACGATCGCGCCGCGCCCGTCGCGCTCGCGCAGGTGGGCCAACGCGTGCTTGCTCGCCAGAAACGCCGTCTTGAGGTTCACGTCGAACAGCGTCTCGAAGGTCTCGACGTCGGTGTCCTCGATCGGCGCCCCGCCCTTCCAGGTCCCCGCGACGTTGGCGAGACAATCGAGGCGACCGTGGTCGGCGAGGACTTCCGAGACGACCCGTTCGACCTCGCGCTCGTCGGTGAAGTCCCCGCGATAGAAGTCGATGGCCCCGCCCGTATCGAGTCCCGCCTCGCCGTCGTCGGGCGCCACCACGTCCGCCGCGGCGACCGTCGCGCCCGCGTCGGCGAACGCCTCGCAGACCGCGGCGCCGAGCGCGCCACTGGCGCCGGTGACCAGCGCGACCGAGTCGGTGAAGTCGAAGCTGACGTCCATACCCCGTGGACGGTCGCTCGGCAGTTAATGTTCAGGGTCGCACGACCAGCTTCCCGAAGAAACTGTTTCTCAACACCGCCTTCTGGGCGTCGCCGGCCTGCGAGAGCTTGTAGCGCCGCGAGACGCGGGGCCGGAGGTCGCCCGCCGCGAGCAGGTGGGCGAGCTTTCGTAACACCGCGGCCATGTCCGGCGTGTTGTACATGCTCATCAGGTGGAGTCGCATCTCCTTGCCGCGGGCGACCGCGACGTTCTCGAAGCCGGCTTCGGGCCGGGTGTTGCCGATGCCGACGACCCGGACCCCCTGCGTGCCGACCTCGGCGTCGAAGTCGAGGTACTGATCGAGTCGGTGGTCCAAGATCGCGTCCGGGCGGCCGGCCTCGATCACCGCCTCGGCCAGATCCTCCCGGCCGTAGTCGAGGGGCGCGTCGACCCCCAGTTCGCGGAGTTCGTCGTGGTACTCCTCGGAGGCGGTCGCGAGCACCGTCGCGCCCGCCGCGCCGGCGATCTGGACCGCGACGTGGCCGACCCCGCCGTTGGCGCCGTGGACCAGACACGTCTCGGTGGGGTCGAGGCCGGCGTGGTCGACCAGCGCCCGCCACGCGGTCACGCCGACGAGCGCGGCCGCCGCGCCCTCGCTGAACCCGACCTCGTCGGGCAGGCGGGCCGCCCGGTCGGCGGGTGCGACGGCGTACTCGGCGTACGTCCCCTGCCGGTCGTTTCCGAGTCCCGTGCCGAAGACGCGGTCGCCCTCGCCGAACTCGGTGACGCGCTCGCCGACCGCGTCGACGACGCCCGCGAAGTCCGATCCAGGGATCATCGGGAGCGTCGGCGGCTCGTAGCCTCCCTCCCGAAAGTAGGTGTCGACGGGGTTGACTCCCGCGGCCTCGACCGCGACCCGGATCTCCTCGGGGCCGGGGTCGGGACGCTCGACGTCGTCGACTTGCAAGACGTTCGGCCCGCCGTGTTCGTGGTATCGGACGGCTCTCATACCGCGACGTAGGGGCGGCGCCGAGATAAAGGTCGACCTCGCGGCGACCCGCGTCACAGGTAGCCGTCCAGCTTCTCCTTGCTGAGCGCCAGATACTCGTCGTCGAAGGTGTAGGCCTCGACCGAGAGCGTGCCGGTCCAGCCGTCCCGGAGGGGCGAAAGCGCGGTCTCGAAGTCGGTCGTGCCCGAACCGACCGGGACGTGCTCGTCGCGGGCCTCTCGGGCGTCGTTGACGTGGACGTGGCTCACCCGATCGCGGTGGTCGTCGAGGAACGCGGCCGTGGCCTCGGCGTCCAGCCCGTCGACCCGGGCGTGGTCGGTGTCGAACGTCATCGCGGCGTCGGTCTCGGCGAACACCGCCTCGAAGTCGTGGACTGTCAAGCGGACGCCCGGGAGGTTCTCGACGCAGAGCTCGATGTCCCGGTCGGCGGCGGCCGCGTCGAGTTCCCGGACGGCCTCGAACAGGCGGGGCCGGATCTCGTCGAACGCCCACTCGGGGGGCGAGGCGTCGGAGCTCGCGTGCAAGACGGCCTTCTCGGCGCCCATCTCGGCGGCGCCATCGAGACAGGCGCGGTGTTCGTCGAGACACGCCGTCCGGACTCGGTCGCGGGGCGTCCCGAGGTCGAGGTCCGCGAACGGGAGGTGGACCAGCAGATCGAGCCCCGCGTCGTCGAGCGCGTCGGCGACCGCCCCGGCGTCGAGGGCGGTCCGTTCGGTCGCCCCGTCCATGTAGAGTTCGACGTAGTCGAAGCCGATCGCCGCGCCGGCGTCGATCGCCTCGCGCCACCCGACCTCGCCGGTGTGGGTCTGAGTGACGTACCCGATTCGGACCCCCTCAGTCACCGGTTTCACCGCCCTCGACCGACGGCACCGGCGCGTCGGCGTCGCCCCGCTCGGCGGACGTGTCGGCCGCGACGAACCGGGTCAGGTCGGCCACGCTCGGGGCGACGAGCGTGGGCTCGATGTCGCTGGTCTCGACCTCGACCCGGGTTGCGTCGCCGGTGAGCACACACACCGACTCGCACCCGACGCTCTCTGCGAGCGCCACGTCGGTCGCCAGTCGGTCGCCGACGACCGCGACCTCCGCCGGGGCGTACCCCTCGGCGTCGAGGACGTGGTCGAGCATCTCGGCGTTCGGCTTGCCGAACACCCGCTCGGGCGACCGGTCGGTCGCGCGCCCGATCATCGCGCCGATGGCGCCACAGTCGGGCACGAACCCCTCGCCGGTCGGGCAGACGTCGTCCGGATGGGCCAGCAGGAAGGTCGCGCCGTCCCGAATCGCGAGCGTCGCGCGCCGGGCCTTCTCGTAGGTGAGTTCGGTGTCGAAGCCCACCACCACGGTGTCGGGGTCGTCGTCGCCGACCGAGACGCCCGCCGCCGCCACCGCCTCGCGCATCGCGTCGGTTCCGAGGACGAACACCTCGCCGGGGTCGGCCTCCACGAGGTTCTGGATCACCCCGTCGGTCGAGAGCAACACGCTGTCTGGGTCGGCTGGGACGCCCAGCTTCGTCAGCTTGCTCGCGTACTCGTCTTTCCACCCCGAGGAGTTGTTCGAGAGGAAGTACACCGCGACCCCGCGGTCGCGGAGCAACTCGACGAGTTCGCGGGCGCCCGCCACGAGGTCGTCGTCGAGGTAGAGCGTCCCGTCGAGGTCGAAGAACACCGCCTCCTTCTCGTCGAGGGCAGACAGCCCGGCAAATCGGAGGTCGGCCTCGGTCAGGTCCGCGAAGTCGTCGATCTCCACCCACTCGCGGCCGGTGACGTCGGCGGTCGCCAGGTCGTGGTCGCGGTCGCGGACGAGTCGGTCGATGGCGGCCTCGGTCCAGTCGCCGAAGTCGCCCTCCCGGTCGATGGTCCGGGCGATCTCGTCGAACAGCATCGAGGAGAACGATGCGGAAAACCGGTAGACGTCGGTCGAGACGCCGTGGGCCACCTCCTCCGGGACCGCCTTGTCGATGTGGCTCACCAGCCCGCGGTCGTCGACGGTGACCTTCATCGCCTCCTCGGAGAAGGT
The DNA here is from genome assembly GCF_004765795.1 of Halorussus marinus. Classification (GTDB taxonomy): domain Archaea; phylum Halobacteriota; class Halobacteria; order Halobacteriales; family Haladaptataceae; genus Halorussus; species Halorussus marinus. Next base: position 64,720 of record NZ_SBIV01000004.1, on the reverse strand, counting down.
CGCGCGGTCGCACGCCACCGCGCTGTCGGCGTCGGCGTCGACGAGGTCCGCGAGCAGGTCGGGCTCGAAGGCCACGTCGCCGTTGGCGAGCACGAACGGCTCGCCGGCGACCGCCTCGCGGGCGAGCGACAGCGAGTACATGTTGTCGGTGTTGGCGAACACCTCGCTCTCGACGACGCTCACCTCGAGGTCGGGCCGGTCGACCGAGACGGCCTCACAGCGCGCCCGCGTCTCGTCGGCGAGGTAGCCCGCGACGACGGTCACGTCGCTCACGCCGGCGTCGTCGAACGCGCGCAACTGTCGGCCGAGCACCGGCTCGCCGGCGACGGTAACACAGCTTTTCGGCTCGTGAAGCGTGAGCGGCCGTAGACGGGACCCGATACCAGCCGCTAGAATCACTCCCTTCATGGATATAGTGCTCAATACCGCAACGTATCGATCCATAATCCTACCGGCCCCGCCACACGTTCGAATTACTCGCCGTCGCCGAAGCCGAGGACACCGGGGTAGTCCGCGATCAGCCCGTCGACCCCCGCGGCCCGGAGCTGGGTCGCCTGATACCAGCGCTCGACGGTCCAGACGTTGACCCGCCGGCCCTCCTCGTGGGCGACCTCCACGAGGTCGACCGGCTCGTAGGGGCCAAGCGAGCCGTACTCGGCGTTGAACAGCTCGGTCCCGGGGACCATGTTCCACGGGACGTGGATCGCCTCGCAGTCGTACCGGCGGGCGACCTCCATTCCGTCGGCGACCGATTCGGCGAACACCGCGGCGATCGCCACCGAGGGGTCGGCCGCCCGGGTCGCCGCGAGCGCGCCCTCCGAGAACGACGAGATCAACGCGTCGTTGTCGTGGTCGTCGAGCGTCGAGACCACTCGCTCGGCGAACGCGCGCCAGCGGTCGGTCTCGGCCTCGCGGTCGCCCGGCGGGAGGTTCTCGCGGGGGCGGATCGCGGCCGTCCCGGGGTTCTTGAACTCGACGTTCACGCCGACCTCCGGGGGGATCGCGTCGAGGACCGCGTCGAGCTGGGGGACGGGCTCGCCGGTTCCCAGCACCTCGAGCTCGGCGAGCGTCTCGTAGGGAGTCTCCCAGACGTACTGGCCCGCGAGCCGGTCGGGAGCGTCGGTCACCCGGCCGAGGCGCTCGTCGTGAAACACCACGAGCTCGCCGTCGGCGCTCGCCATCACGTCGATCTCGACCATCGCGGGCGGCTCGCCGCGGCCGAGGCCGGTCGCGGCGCGCTCGGCGGCCGCCACCGTGTTCTCGGGGCAGACGCCGGCGAAGCCGCGGTGGGCGATGAGGTCGGGAGTCGGTCGGTTCGGTGCTCGTCGGTCCGTCGTGCCGGTCGTGCCAGACATTGTGTGATCGGTGCGACGCCCGAGCCGTCGCCGACCCGGCGTCGTCGCCACCCTCGTCCGGAGGTTGGCACAAGCGTGACTTCAAGGTTTCTTTCCGAATATAAATAGTGCTACGGAACGGCGCGTAGCTCTCAGAGCGGTTCGTAGCCGTTCTCGGGGCGGCTCGGCGACCGGCTACGACAGGTCCTTCGCGACCATCTCGCCCCAGTGGTCGAAGCCGTGGCGATCGTAGAACGCCTTCGCGCGGTCGTTCTCCCGGTCGACGTCGAGCACGAGCCTCTCCAGCGGGAGGTCCTGATCGCGGGCCAGCCCCACGGCGGCGTCCATCAGGTCGTCCGCGACGCCGGTCCCGCGGAACTCGGGCCGGACGTAGATCTCGTTGAGCACCGCGGCGTCCCAGATCATCGCGAGCTGTTGGGGCAGGACGAAGACGTAGCCCGCGAGCGCGTCGGCGTCGGCGTCCGCGTCGCCCCCTCCGGCGTCGCCCGCGTCGGCCACCGTCACGCACCGGGGCTCGTGTTTCACGCACCAGAACGCCCAGTCGAGGTACCGCTCGCCGTACTCGTCGGTGAGCTTCCCTTCGTACTTCGCGCGCTTGTCGTCGCCGCCGGTTCCCGACCCGAGCCCGAGTTCGAACCCGCGCTTGAGGTCCCACAGGTCGCGGGCGTCGCGGTCGGGATCGTACGGTCGGACGGTCACGTCTGTGTCGGCCATGCTCCGGGGTTGACGGCGCTCGGTGTTAGTTCCGCCGCTCCTCGCGCAGGCGCAGGCCGACCACCGCGTAGCCCGTCAGCGCGAGCAGGAGTCGCTCGCCGGAGGTGACGATGTAGAAGATGCGCTCGACGTCCTCGGTGGTCTCGCCCCGGGACGGATCGACCCCGGTCCGGTAGTGGGTGTTGTCGGTCGTCCGCACCGTCTGGTCGGTCGCCCGGGCCGCGGGTTCGGTCAGGAAGTCGAAGTCGAGGTCCACGAACGTCTGGACCACCCCGCGCTGGTCGGAGTAGATCACCCGCCCGGTGAGCTCGTAGAACTGGTCGTGGACCGGGTAAAAGAGGTTCACGCCGTTGAGAAACAGGTCCGGCCCGATGCCGGCGACCGCCACCGCGAAGACGCTCACCCACGCGACGCGGACGCCCCGGGTCTCCCACCGGGCCGCGAGCCGCGAGCGCTCGCGGAGTCGGACGTCGTAGTACAGCACCGCGCCGAGCGCGAGCGGCACCAGCAGGGTGTGAAACGCCGCCCGATGGGTGCCCGCCACGACGAGGCCGACGAACACGTCGAGGTCGACGAACGCGGTGGCCGCCATCACGACTGCGATCGCGCGGGCGTCGAACTCCTCGGCGAGCAGGGCGGTGCCGACCAGCCCCGCCAGCGCGACGTGCACCAGCGTCGATGGCATGCGTGTCGGTTGTCCCCGAGGCCCAATATCAGTTTCCCGGCGTGTTCGGCGAACGTCGAACCCCGGTTTCGATACGCTTTTGCGGCTCACCCCCGGAGTCGGGAGCATGTCGGATCCCGACGACCCCCGCGGACAGCTCGCCGAGCGCATCGCGGGCGAGATAACCCTCAGCGACGACCCCGGCGCGACCCTCCGGAAGTGGCGGACCGACTTCGGGGTCTCCCAGACCGACCTCGCCGACCACCTCGACGTCTCGTCGTCGGTCGTCAGCGACTACGAGAGCGGTCGCCGCGAGAGCCCCGGCATCGGCGTGGTCGCCCGGATCGTCTCCGGCCTGCTCGACATCGACGAGCGCCGGGGCGGCGACCGCATCCGCCAGCACGCCCGGGTGCTCTCGGCGGGCTTCGAGAGCGACATCGTGAGCGACCTCCGGGAGTACCCCACCGCGGTCTCGCTGGATCGGTTCTACGACGCGGTGGGCGCGACCCCGCTCACCGACGGCGATCACGACCACGTCACCGGCCACACCGTCATCGACAGCATCGAGGCGATCACGCGCCTCTCCAGCGAGGAGTTCTACCGGCTCTACGGCCAGAGCACGAGCCGAGCGCTCGTGTTCACCAACGTCACCCGCGGGGAGTCGCCGCTGGTCGCGATGCGCGTGGTCAACCCCACGCCCCACGCCGTGGTGCTCCACGGCCTCGACCGCGAGGACCTCTGGGAGCACGCCCCGAAGATGGCTCGACTCGACGGCTTCGCGCTGGCGGTCACCGACGAGCCGATCGACGACGTGCTAAACGCGCTCCGCGAGATCCCCTGATCCGTCGACGACCCACTGATGGGAAAATAGCGGTTCGGACGCTTTACTCGACGTACTCGTAGGTCCGCTCGTTCATCCGGCCCCAGCCGGTGAACACGAACTCCTCCTCGGGGACCGTGAAGTCCTCGATGTCGATCGTCTTGTCGTGGTTGTGCCGATCGTGGACCTTCTCGTACTCAGCGAACGAGAGGTCGTATCGCTCGTCGATCTGCTCGTCGACGTTCAGCTCGTCGATCTCCTCGGCCCAGTCGTCGGCGACCGTCTCGGCGTGGATCTCGGCCTGCGCGCCGCTCCCGTACGAGCCGACGAGCAGGCGCTCGCCCGCGAGGTCCCGCCCCGACTCGGCGGCGCTCTTGAGCGCGGCCGCCCGGGCGATGTGGACCGAGCCGGTGTACCAGTTGCCGACCTCCCGGGAGATGGCGAGGGTGGGTTCGATGACCTCGCCGTACCACTCGCGGTACTCGTCGGTGGATTTGAGCTCGTCCATGTGCTCGCGGATGGCCTCCTCGTAGGCCTCGCGGTCGGCGTAGTCGTCCTCGCGGGGCTGGAGCCCGATCTCCTCGGCGAGAGACTCCTCGATCGGCGTGTTCCGGATCATGTGGCGGTAGCCGAGCAGTCCGGCCTTCCGGACCATGCCGGGGAACGGCGTGTGGAACGGGATGTACGCGAAGTCCTCGGGGTGGGTCGGGTCCGAGATCGACTCGAAGTCCTCGACCGCCTCGCGCATCCGCGCGAGGTACACCTGCATCGAGCGCTTGCCGTCGACGCTCGGGAACTGCTGGTTCGGCTTGAGGAAGTCGGTCTCGTCGGCGCTCCCGTACCCCTGCTCGGTCGAGAGCTCCACGAGGTCCGGGTCCTCGTCGACGAGCATCGCGACCGCGCCCGCGCCCTGCGTGGCCTCGCCGGGGTCGCCCCGGGCGTAGAGGGCAGTGTCGGTCGCGATCACGAGCGCCGCGCGGTCCCGGTTCCGGCCGGCCTTGATCCAGTTGTACGCGTCGTCGAGGCTCTGGGTGCCCGCGATGCAGGCGAACTTGCGCTCGCCCTTGTTGGCGTGGTGGAAGTCGCCGTCGTACACCTGCTCGAGACAGCCCGCGATGTACGTCGAGACGGGCTTGGAGTTGTCGAACGCCGATTCGGTCGCCACGTCGATGCGACCGATGTCGTCGGGGGCCAGCCCCTTGCGCTCCATCAGGCGCTTTGCGGCGTTCGCACCCATCGTGACGATGTCCTCGTGGGCGTCGGGGAACGAACTCGCGTTGAGCCCCAGTCCCTTCGTGTACTTCTCGGGGTCCTCGCCCTTCTGGGGCGCGAACGTCCCCGGCAAGTCGAGCTTGAGCTTCCCGGTCCAGATTTCGAGTGCGTCGATACCGACGGCTGTCATACACGTCTCTGCGGGAAGGCGCTATAAGATTTTGTCGATAGCGTGTTCGACGGTCGTCGAATTCACGAGTTCACGTTGGTAACCCGGAAATGAACGCGCTTCGTGGACCCGTCCGAGAGAACGAACGAAGCTGTGATGTCTGCGTTGTCCGAATTATCTGTGATCTCGTACGTGAGTTGTACATTGCCGTCGTTGAACGCGCCCATCTCAACCTTCGCCGTGTTTCCACCGTTAAGCACTGCATCAGTATCGAGACTGTACGTCGTCCCGTCTGTAGCGAATCCGGCTTGGTTCGGTGGATCATCCGGGTTCGCTTGACCGTCCGTACCACCACCCGTTATTTCGACCTCGTTGTTTCCAGGAGAGCGATCGATATTGTCGACCTGTTCGACGTTGCTGTTCTGGCGGGCGGGGATATTAATGCTGAACGCGCTAACGGTCACATCTGATTCACCGGTGTTCTCGATGTCGAACTGGAGGGTATCGCTTTCTCCGGTCGGTGTCGAACTGGAGACTGCGGAGAGTTGGTCACTATCCGACGTTCCCCCTCCGCCGCCGTCGCGTGCGACCGTGAAGGTCGTCGTCCTCGTCTCGCCGCCCGCCGTCTCGTAGTAGACCGTCATCGTGATTTCCCTGTTGGTCATGTCCACCGGGTCGCCTCCGAATATCGAGGGGGAATTGTCTTTTTGGAATTCATCAAACTTCACCTCCGCGACACTGCCGCCATCCATCGATGCCGATGTGGTGAGATCGATCCGATCGCCAATTGCGTAGCCTTCGGCGCTGTCCGCGGAGCCTTCGGGAGAGCCATCACCGTTCGTGTCTATCTCAACTTCGGCAAGGCCTGCTCGTCTCTCCCAGATCTGCTGGGCGGGGCCCGTCGTGTCGTTCACCTTCACCGCGGTCACGTCGACCGCGTCAGCGAGCTCGTTCCGGATGTCGACCTGTAGGACCGAGCTGACGCCCGCCTCGGTGCCTTCTACCGTTCGATACGTGCCGGCGTACGTGAGGTTCCCGCTACCGCCGTCGCCGCCGTCGCCGCCGTCACTGCCGGGCGTGACGGTGAACTCGGTCTCCCCGACCGCCTGACTGTCGCCGGGGGCTCGGTCTTCGAGTCGGTAGCGGATCGTGATCGAGACCGCCTCGCCGTTCATGTCGACGTTGGACGCGTCGTTCGAATCCGTGAAGAACTCGTAGAGATATATCGACGCCTCATCGTCGGACGACACGACGGGATTGCCGTCGTTCGCGCGCCCGTCGAGGTCGAGGTCGATGGCGTCCGGAACTGCGGTGCCGTCCTGCCCGCCGGGGAACCCCAGACTGCTGAAGTCGACGTAGCCGTCGCGTTCGGTCCCGTCGACGAACACCTCGCTTATCAACTTGCCCTCGCCCGTGGTTCGGTCGGCGAGCACGTCGATGTCGGCGTCGGCGGGTTCGATTCTGATGTCGGTTATCGCGACCGACTGATTGTACTCGTTCGTGACGCTGAAGTTGATCCCGCCGGGCGTAGTTCCGTCGTCGGGCCCGTCGTCGGCCACCGCGTCCTCGTTGTACGTGAGTCGCCCCGACAGTCCGCCGCCTCCACCGCCACCGCCGCCTGAGCCGGACACCTCGACCTCGTAGGTCGCTTCTTCGGTGTCTTTCGACCCGGCGACGTCGTCGTCGTCCGGGCCGTCGAAGCCGAGCGCGAACGAGTCGGTCTCGGTCCCGGTGACTGCCGCCGTCGGCTCGTAGACGAACGTCGCCCGGCCGTCGCTGTCGGTCCGGACCGTCTGGTCGGACTCGTCGCCGGTCTCGGCGTCGTAGAGTCTCCCTTTCGAGGGATCGGTCGTCACCGTCACGTCGACGCCGCTGACGTGGTTGTTGTACTCGTCGCGGACTTCCACCACGACGCGTCGGGTCCCGTCTTCGCGTACCACGGCGCCGTCCCCGTCCACGTCGACGGCGTACGTCGGGGACGTCTCGGACGCGTCCGAGCCGACGCCGACCTCGGCCATCTGGAGATCGTAGGTCCCCGGTTCGAGGACGACGCGGACCGCGTCCTCGCCCGCGACCGGTTCGACCGCCGAGACGTGTTTGTCCGGGTCGGTCCCGTCCTCGTCGAGTTCGCCCTCCAAGAGCCCCTCCCACTCGCCGGTGTCGAGTTGCGTCGGGACGACGATCGTGAGGTCCTCGTCCGGGGCGCTGTTCTGGACCGATACCGTCCGCGTCGTGGCGCTGACCGGCCGGACGTTCACGCTCGCGACGCCGTTGGTGGACTCGGAGACGGTCCCGTCGAGGGTCACGACCGAGATGCGGTCGCCCTGCACGAGCCGCTGGCCCGCGAGCGTGACGGTCGCGTCCGCGAACCGATTGTAGAGGACGCCGTTGCGGTACACCGTCGTCGGCGGGTCCTGATAGACGCTGTACCGGGGTTCGTACGTCAGTCCCCGCGTCGGGTACGGCCGGGCCGTCCCGTCCCAGTAGTCGCCGACCTCGCCGGTCGCGGCCGCGTTTCGAATCCGGAGGCTCGCGTCGGCGCTCGTCGCGAGCCGCCCCGACGGCGGCTCGGGGTTGACGAACAGCGCGCGCTCGGGGTACCGCGTCCCCAGCGAGACCGTCGCCGAGCCGCCGGTTCCGGTCGCGGCGGCCCGGTAGACCTCGTCGCGAAGCTCCTGAAGCTCGCCGTGGACCCGCTGGTTGTGGTTGTACTCCACCTGTTCGTTCTGCTGGGGCACGACCGTGGCCTGATAGGTCGAGACGAGCACGATCAGGATGGCGAACAGCAACACCGCCCCGATCTGAACCGTCACCCCGCGGTCGTCGGCTCGGAATCGCACTACCGGCCCCTTTCAGGCGAGGTAGTTAAAAATAGCGTCTGCGACGGCCGCGACGGTTCGCGGGCGTCGGACGCGAATGATACGCACACTCGTTACAATCTTATTACAATTGCGATCCGATACCACGATCGCATGTCCGATCCCTTCGGTCGCGCGATTCGAGACCACTACCGCGGCGAGCGCGAGGCACCGCTGGTCGACCGCGACGGCGAACGAACCCGCGAGCACCCGATCGAGCGGTGGTACTTCGGCGAGTTCGAGGGCGACGAGTGGCTCGAATCGCACCTCGACGGGCCGCTGATCGACATGGGCGCCGGCGCGGGCCGCGACGCGCTGTACTTCCAAGACCGGTTCGAGACGGTGGCCATCGAGGTCAGCGACCGCCTCGTGGCGACGATGCGCGACCGCGGGGTCGTCGACGCCCGGCGGGCCGACATGTTCTCGCTCCCCGAGCAGTTCGAGCGCGACCGGTTCCGGTCGGCGTACGCCAGGGGGACCCAGGTGCAACTCGCGGGGTCGATGGCGGGGGTCGAGCGGTTCCTGAGCGATCTGGCGGTCGTGACCGCGCCCGACGCGACCGCAGTGATCGACGGCTACGCGCCCGAACGCGACGCGACCGCAGACACGTTCGGCTACCGCGAGGACCCCGCACCGGGGCTGGCCTACCGCGTCTACCACTGCGTCTACGAGGACGAGGTCGGCGAGACGTTGCTGTTCAGGCTGTTCAGCCCGGACCGGCTCCGTGCGGCCGCGGTCGGAACGCCGTGGACGGTCGCGGAGGTGCGATACCCCCGATCGGACCGGCCGGTCCAGTGGGTGGTGCGGCTGGAGAAAGCGTGACCGTCCGATCGGATCGCGCGGCGAAAACGCTGGCCGTCAGTCGTCGTCTTCTTCTTCGACGACTTCCGGGTCGCTCATCGCGCTCTGGAGGCTGTCGAGTCCGTTGACCCACTCGGTCACCAGCCCGTACTCGAGGTCCTCGGTCACCGACATGTCGAGTTCGTCGCCGTCGATGATGCGCGTCCCGGCGGCCGCCACCAGCCCGAGCGCCGAGTCGATGTCCTCGGCTTCCTCGGCCCGGCCGGCTTCGAGGACGTACTCCTCGACGCCGGCTTCGTCGGCCGGCCCCTGTGCGACGTACTCCTCGGCGGCATAGAAGACACAGACCAGACTCGTCTGGACGCCGTCGATCAGCATCGCCTTCTCGTCGTCCTCGAAGTCGACTTCGGCGAGGACGATCTCGCGGATGTCGGTCAGCTCCTCGAGGGCCTCCTCCTCGCCGACCGCGTCGTCGTCGTACGCGGTCACGATCTTGGCGACCGCGATGGCCACGTCGTCCTGGAGGTTCAACAGGAGCCGGGCCGAGTCCTCGTTCTCGGGATCGATCTCCTCGTCCCGGATGCGGTCGAGCCAGTTCTGCCAGCGTTCGTCGGAGTAAAACTCCTCCGGAGGCGCGCTCATATCAACTCCGAGTGCTGCCCGACCCATATGCCTTTCTGCTCGGCTCGCCCTACCGATCGAGGGTCGCCTCGGTGTCGACGCCGTACACCCGTCGAGGCGTCTCGACGTGGGCGTTTCGGACCGCCTCGCCCTCGCCCGCGTCGAGGAGCCACCGGACCCGCCGGGGCACCGTCTTTGGCCCCAGCACCGCGCCGGGCCGGTCGGGGTCGTCGACGAAGTCGGTCTCCATCAGGAACGGCTCGCCGCGGTCGGCCGCGCGTTCGAGCCGGTCTTTCTCGCTCATCACGCTCGGCGTCGGCCCGGCGAGCCGGCCGGCGGCGTAGTGCTTGACGACGCGCTCGGGCGCGAGCCCCGCCTCCTCGGCCCACGCCGCGATCTCGGTCAGGTCCTCGCTGGCCTCGGTGTGGAGCTGGACCGCGCAGTCGTTGGCCGCCCCGAGTTCGAGTCCGCGACGGAGCACGGCGTTCGAGGCCTCCCACACCGCCTCGGTGGTGTCGTAGTGCGGGCGGCCGGTCTTGAGCGCCAGCGCCGAACCGTCGGCGACGTACTCTGCCGCACACTCCAGACCCGCCCGCATCAGGTCGCGGGCTTCGGCCGGCGCGAACCCCCGGTCTTCGACCAGCTTCGAGACGAGCCCGGGGTGGACGCCGAGCACGGGCCACGCCCGGCCGTCGAGTATCTCGCTCGCGCTCGCGACCGCGTCGAGCGTGGTCTCGAACACCGGTCGAAAGTCCTCGCCGGCGTCGGGCTCGACGCCGAGGAGCCACGAGGGCTTGTTCACCACCAGCAGGTGGGTGCCGCCGCTGCGCGCGAACTCCCGGACCGCCTCCAGCCCGCGGCCGTGTTCGGGGTCGAGGTGGAGGTGGTTGTCGACCACCGGCGTGCCGAGGTCCTCGTCCATGGTGTCGTCTCCGGGACCGAGCGGGAAAAACGCCGACGGTTCGGGGCGCCCGGTCGACGACCGGCGCGACACTCAAGGGCAAGCAACACTCACGGGCCCACATGAGCACCGACCCGCGGAACGTCCGCTCGCTCGCGGTCACGATCGACGACGTGGTGTCGGCCTACGAGGCCCGACGGCGGAGCGACCGCCCGACCGTCCTCCGGGTGACCCCGCCGTTTTCGGGCCGGATGCGCGCGCGACTCCACGTCGCCGACGCCCCCGAGCCCGACGGCGGGGCCGACGCGTTCCACATCGATCCCGCCCGACTGATCGAGGAAGAACGGATTCCCGACTACCCCACGCCCGACGACACCGAAGACGAGCTCCGGACCGACCCCGACGCCGAGTTCTCGGTCGAGCGCCACCGCGAGCGCCACGTCGAGGCGGTCGAGGCGTGGCGCGCGACGGTCGCGGACGCGGTGGTCGAGTCGGTCGAACTCCGGGTCGACGACGGGACGCACGCGGTCGCGGTCAAACCGCTGGGATAGCTACTCCTCGATGACGTGAGCCTCGTGGGCGGCGTTCCGGAGGGCGTCGGATCGGCCGTGCTCGCCCGGCGCGATCGCGACGGTGCGGACCCCGTTGCGGGCGGCCTTCTCTAAGACGGGCTTGAAATCGGTGTCCCGCGAAGCGATGGCGAGCGCGTCGAGCCCCTCGGTCAGCGCGAACTCCGTCGCGTCGACCGCGAGTTTCACGTCGACGTCGCCGCTGGTAATCGTCACCTCGAAGCCGCGGGCTTCGGCCGCCTGAATCAGCCCCGGGGTAGCGTGCTCGTCGAGGTAGAGCCGCGCGACCGCAAGCTGGCCGAGTTCCTCGGCGGCCGCACGCACGTCGTCCAGATCCACGTCGAACTCGTCGCGGAGGACGTTGGGCCCGTCCACGAACAGCGCGACGGAGGCCTCCCCCGAGAGGAGCGAACGCAACGGTTGCATACCCCCCGATAGCTCGCCTCCCGCCATAGCGGTGGCGGTCCGGCGCCGACGGGCGCGCTACGGAAGCGCCCGAGACATACACTCACACCTTATCTAGAAAAAATTATAGAAAATTTCTATACAATAAAATTTAAATAATATCTCTGTGTCGTGAATTTTGTAGCATGACAGACGACAGCACACCTCGACTCGATCGGCGTTCGTTCGTGAAGGCGGCCGGCGTAGCCGGCGCGACCGCCGCGCTCGGCGGCGTCACGGCCGCGACCCCCGGCCGCGATCCCGGCCCGAAAAAAGAGGAGATCCTCGTGGGCGTCTCGGCCGGCGCCGGCGACATAGAGCAGAAAGTCACCTCCTACGTCCCGGGCAACGCGGAGGTCGTCCACAAGAACGAGACGCTCCGGTACGTCGCGGTGAAGTTCCCGAGCAACGCCGCGGACGTGGCCCGCGAGAACTTCATCGAGGCCATCACCAAGAAAGACGGGATCAAGTACGCCGAACCGAACGCGACCCACGAGGCGCTCGCCGCGCCCAGCGACCCGCAGTTCGGCGACCAGTACGCGCCCCAGCAGGTCCGGTCGGACGAGGCGTGGGACACCACGTTCGGGGACTCGAACGTCACCATCGCGGTGGTCGACACCGGCGCGCAGTACGACCACCCCGATCTGGCGGACAACTACGCCTCGGACCCGGGTTCGGACTTCGTCGACGCCGACTCGGATCCGTACCCCGACGCGCCCGGAGACGAGTACCACGGGACCCACGTCTCGGGCTGTGCCGCGGCGACCGTCGACAACGACACCGGCGTCGCCGGTCAGGGTAACTCCGCGCTCATCAACGGCCGCGCGCTTGACGAGAACGGCTCGGGGTCGACCGCCGACATCGCCGACGCCGTCGAGTGGGCGGCCGACCAGGGCGCCGACGTGATCAACCTCTCGCTGGGCGGGGGCGGCTACACCGACACGATGAAAAACGCGGTGTCGTACGCGACTTCCAACGGTAGCCTCGTCGTCGCGGCCGCGGGCAACGACGGCTCGCGCGGCGTGAGCTACCCCGCCGCCTACAGCGGGTGCGTCGCGGTGTCGGCGGTCGACTCCGAGGAGAACCTCGCGTCGTTCTCCCAGTACGGCGACAGCGTCGAGCTCTGTGCCCCCGGCGTGGACGTGCTCTCGACGACCACCGAGACCCGGGGGTCCTACGAGACGCTCTCGGGCACCTCGATGGCGACGCCGGTCACCTCCGGGGTCGCGGGGCTGACCCTCGCGAAGTGGGACCTGACGCCCACCGAACTCCGCACCCACCTCAAGAACACGGCCGCCGACGTCGGCCTCTCGGCCGACCAGCAAGGTAGCGGACAGGTCGACGCCTACGCCGCGGTCACGACCGACCCTGCAAATGCTGGCGGTGGCGACGGCGGTGACGGCGGTGAGAGCGGCGACTCGACGACCGAGTCGGTCGACGCGAGCCTCAGCGGCTTCTGGGACGACGACGACTACAGCTACGCGTGGGAGTACAGCGACCCGACCACGGTGGAGGTCGTCCTCGACGGGCCGTCGAACGCCGACTTCGACCTCTACGTCAACACCGGGACGACCGAGAACGCCTCGTCGGGCGACTACGACTACGCCTCGACCAGCACCGACAGTCAGGAGTCGATCACCATCGACGCCCCCGACGACTCGACGGAGATGCAGATCGACGTCGACTCCTACACCGGGGCGGGCGAGTACACCCTGACGATCACCGAGTTCCAGTAACGCTCGACGCGCACGCGCCGTCGGCGACCCCGAGACGGTGCGATGTCGCGCCGAACGTTCAAGTACGAGCGCGCGACCACCTCCGAGCCCCGGCGCCCCGAACTCGGCCGCCGGGTCTGACCATGCCGACCTGTCACAACTGCGGCCACGACGGCACGTTCGTTCTGCTCGCTCAGTTCGCGCTCGCGGTTCTCGGTGACTCGACCGGGGGCGTCGCCGACCGCGACGCCGAGGGGCCCGCGTTCTCGACCCGCGGCGACTGGTCGGTGGCGGTGCAGTGTCCTGACTGTGCGAGCACCGACGTCGACGGAACCGCCGCCGACCTGCTCGTGCGCCACGCGACCCCCGCCTCGCCGTAAGCGTCGTCGACTTCCGGATGTCGTCCCCCGGACCGACGTGCTCGGCCCCTTCGCGGGACTCGCCTGCATCAGAGGGGCGAACTGTTCGGTCCGGGACGCGAGTAGTCGTTATAGTCGAAATAGCTAAAAATCCATAACCGCACCGTCCGGTAAGACGCGAGTAGATGAGCGACGACCCAGACGAGAAGATACTCGGGACGACGACAGTCACCCAGCGGTGGCGAATCAGCCTCATCAAGGCGGTCCGCGAGGAGTTCGAGGCCGCGGGCGAGACAGTCGAGGAGGGCGATAGGCTCGTCTACAAGCTCCGGGACGGCCAGATCGTCGTCGAGCCCGCCTGACCGGATCGGCGACGAACGCCCGGAAGACAAACCATTACGTGACGGGCGTCCGAACGCTGGAGCATGAGCCTTCGAAAGCCGCCGTTGCGCGAGGTACACGCCGAGCGCGGGGCGTCGTTCACGGAGTTCGGCGGGTGGGAGATGCCCGTCGAGTTCGACTCGATACAGGACGAACACCGCGCGGTCCGCGAGGAGGCCGGCGTCTTCGACGTCTCCCACATGGGCGAGATCGAGGTCTCGGGGCCCGACGCCGCCGAGTTGCTCCAGCGGCTCACCACCAACGACGTGACCGCGCTCGACCGGGGCGACTCCCAGTACTCGATGATCACCGACGACGAGGGGACGATTCTGGACGACACCGTCGTCTACCGCCTCCCCGAGGGCGAGTCCGCCGAGTTCCTCTTCGTCCCGAACGCGGGCCACGACGAGCAGATGGAAGAGCGGTGGACCGCCCACCGCGACGAGTGGGACCTCGACGCCGACGTCGAGAACGTCACCGACGACTACGGCATGTTCGCGGTGCAGGGCCCCGACGCCCCGGGGCTCGTGGCCGACCTCGCCGACGAGTCGGTCACCGACCTCTCGAAGTTCGAGGGGCGGTACGCGACGGTCGCGGGCGCGCGGTGCTGGGTCGCCCGGACGGGCTACACCGGCGAGGACGGGTTCGAGCTGATCGTCCCGGCCGAGGCGTCCGAGACGGTCTGGTCGGCGCTGGAGTGTCAGCCCTGCGGGCTCGGCGCCAGAGACACCCTCCGGATGGAGATGGGCTTTCTGCTCTCGGGCCAGGATTTCGACCCAGAGGAGAACCCGCACACCCCCTACGAGGCCGGCGTCGGCTGGACGGTGAAACTCGACACGGAGTTCGTGGGCCGAGACGCCCTCGAACGCGTCGACGCGGAGGGCGTCGACGAGACGTTCGTCGGCGTTCGGCTCGTCGACCGCGGGGTCGCGCGCCACGGCTACGAGATCACCGACGCCGACGGCGAGTCGATCGGCGAGGTGACGAGCGGCACGATGAGCCCCACGCTGAACGAGCCCATCGCGCTCGGATACGTCGCGACCGAGCACGCAGACCCCGACACGAACGTCCGCGTGGTGGTTCGGGGCGACTCCAAAAAGGCAAAGATAGCCACGGTCCCATTCTTGGGTGAGAACCGATGAGCTTCGACGTACCCGACGACCGGAACTACCTCGAATCGCACGAGTGGGTCGACCACGGAGACGCAACCGCGACGGTCGGCATCACCGACTTCGCGCAGGACGAACTCGGCGACGTGGTGTTCGTCGAACTCCCCGACGAGGGCGACGACGTGACCGCCGGCGAGGAGTTCGGCGTCGTCGAGTCGATCAAGGCGGTCTCGGACCTCTACTCGCCGGTGAGCGGCACCGTCGTCGGGATCAACGACGCGCTCCACGACCAGCCCGAACTGGTCAACGAGGACCCGTTCGGCGAGGGCTGGATGCTCGAAGTCGAGGTCGACGAGGAGAGCGACGACCTGCTGAGCGCCGACGAGTACCGCGACCAGATCGAATAACGCCCGGGCTCGCGGGGGGTCCTCGCCGTCCCCGAGAGTCGCTCGCGTCGCCCGCTGGGGCGCCAACACCGGAGAACGTAACCGAATACCACCCTCTTAAAACGGTACGCTCCTAACACCCGAGTACATGAGCGGACGAAACGAGAGGGGAACGCCGTACGCCTCACACACCGACGCCGAGACCGAGGCGATGCTCTCGGCGGTCGGGGTAGAGGGCGTCGACGACCTCTTCGACATTCCCGCGTCGGTCGCGTTCGACGGCGAGTTCGGTATCGAGTCCAGAAGCGAACGCGAGGCCGAACGCCACGTTCGGGGACTGCTCGCGCGCAACGACGATCTGACCGAGTTCCTCGGCCGGGGCCACTACGAGCACTACGTGCCCTCGCTGGTCGATCACATCTCCCAGCGCTCGGAGTTTCTGACCTCCTACACCCAGTACCAGCCCGAGGTCACGCAGGGGTTCCTCCAGGCGCTGTTCGAGTACCAGTCGATGCTGGTCGAACTCACCGGGCTCGAAATCGTCAACGCCTCGATGTACGACCACGCGACCGCGCTGGCCGAGGCGGCGCTACTCGCGGCGCGCGTCCGGTCGACCGACGGCGACCGGGTGCTGGTGCCCGACTACCTCCTCGAATCGCGCCGCGACGTCCTCGAAAGCTACACCGACGGCGCCGGCCTCTCGGTCGAGACGTTCGACACCGACGACGGCAACGTCGACGTCGACGCGCTCGCCGACGCGATCGACAGCGACGCGGTGATGGTGTACGCCGAGAACCCGACCGCGTTGGGCACCGTCGAAGAGCGCCTCGACGCGGTCGGCGACCTCGCGGCCGACCACGACGCGATGTTCTGTCTCGGCTCGGACCCCGTGGCGCTGTCGGTCCTCGAGGAGCCCGCCTCGGTCGGCGCCGACGTGGTGGTCGGCGACGCCGCCGCGCTCGGGCTCCCGACCGCCTACGGGATGGGGCTGGGGCTCTTTGCCTGTCGCGAGGAGTTCGTCCGGCAGGTCCCCGGCCGACTCGTCGGCGCGAGCGAAGACGAGTCCGGGCGACGGAGCTACACGCTGACGCTCCAGACCCGCGAACAGCACATCCGCCGCGAGCGCGCGACGAGCAACATCTGCACCAATCAGGCGTGGGTCGCGCTCCGGACCGCGATCCACGCGGCGTCTCTGGGTCCCGGCGGGCTGGTCGACCTCGCCAACGACTGCGTCCGGCTCGCCGCCGACCTCGCGGGCCGCCTCGACGAGGTCGAGGGCGTCCGCGCGCCGGTCCACGACCGCCACCACTTCCGGGAGTTCGTCGCGCGGACCGACCGACCCGCCGCCGCCGTCGCCGACGACCTCGAAGCCGAGGGCTTCGGGGTCCACGCGGTGGACGACCACCGGGTGCAGGTGTGTATCACCGACGCGAACGAGCACGCCGCCGACCGACTGGTCGCGGCGTTCGAGGAGGTCGCCTGACATGCGGTTCGACTCGCGTTGCTCGTCGAACTTCGGCTCGCTCCGCTCGCCGAACCACCGAAAGGCTCGCTCCGCTCGCCTTTCGAGCCTCATTTTCGACACGAGGTGTCTCAAATGAGATACGATCAGGCCCGCTGGACCCACGACGCGGACGCCGAATCGGACGACGACCGCTACGAGCCGCTCCTCGCCGAGAAGAACACCGAGGAAGTCGCGGTCGACTCGCCGCTTCCCGACGACCTCACCCGCGAGGACCTCGAGCTCCCCGCCCTCTCGGAGCCCCAACTCGCGCGCCACTACACTCGGCTCTCCCAGATGAACTACGGCGTCGACTCCGGGCCGTACCCGCTGGGGAGCTGTACGATGAAGTACAACCCCAAGTTCACCGAGGACGTGGCGGCGCTGGGCGACGCCGCGGTCCACCACGACCGCTCGGACGAGAGCCTCCAGGGGACGCTCGGGTTGATGGCCGGGCTCCAGGACTACCTTGCGCGCATCGGCGGGATGGACGCGGTCAGCCTCCAGCCGCCGGCCGGCGCGGCCGGTGAGTTCACCGGCATTCTGGTCGCGAAGGCGTTCCACGAGCAGAACGGCGAGGGCGAGCAGCGCGACGAGATCATCGTCCCGGACTCGGCCCACGGCACCAACTTCGCGAGCGCCGCGCTGGCGGGCTACGACGTGGTCGAACTCCCGTCGGGCGAGGACGGTCGGGTCGACCTGGAGGCGCTCGAAGCCGCCGCCGGCGACCGGACCGCGCTGTTCATGCTCACCAACCCCAACACGCTCGGACTCTTCGAGCGCGACATCGAGGAGATCGCCGACATCGTCCACGACGCGGGCGGACTGCTCTACTACGACGGCGCGAACCTCAACGCGTTGCTCGGGCGCGCCCGACCGGGCGACATGGGGTTCGACATCATGCACTACAACGTCCACAAGACGTTCGCGACGCCCCACGGCGGGGGCGGCCCCGGCGCGGGACCGGTGGGCGTGACCGACGAGCTCGCCGAATTCCTGCCCGCGCCCCGGGTGCGCGAGCGCGAGGCCAGCGGCGACGACGCCCGTTACGAGCGGTTCGAGCCCGAACACACGATCGGGAAGGTCCACGGCTTCGAGGGCAACTGGCTCGTGCTCGTGAAGACCTACGCCTACATCGCCCGGCTCGGCGACGAGGGCCTCGACGACGCCTCCGCGAAGGCGGTGTTGAACGCCAACTACCTCGCCTCCCAGATCGACTACGACGTCCCGTTCGAGCCGTTCCACCACGAGTTCGTCGCGAGCGCCGGCGATCAGGACGCCGCCGACGTGGCGAAACGGATGCTCGACTACGGCGTCCACCCGCCGACCACGAAGTGGCCCGAGATCGTCTCGGAGGCGCTGATGACCGAGCCGACCGAGATCGAGAGTAAAGAGACGCTCGATCAGCTCGCCGACGCCTTCGACGCGGTCGCCGGCGAGGACGACGAGACCCTCGAAGCGGCTCCCGAACGCACCACCGCCCGCCGCATCGACCAGACCGACGCGGCCCGGAACCTCCGGCTGTCGTGGCAGGCGATCGACGAGGAGTGAGTCGCGATTGGTTCAGAGGACCGACGCCAGCTCCGACTGGACGTCTTCGGGCTCGAAGGGCTTGGTGACGTAGCCGTCCGCGCCGGCCTCGACGGCCTGTTTCATCTTGCTCTGCTGATCGACGCTGGTCACCATCACGACCGCGGGCGGATCGTCTCGGGACTTGATCTCGGCGGTGGCCGCGACGCCGTCCATCTCGGGCATCATGATGTCCATCGTGACCGCCGCGGGTCGATGGCGGTCGTACTGCTCGACCGCCTCGCGACCGTTCGCGGCTTCGCCCACCACGTCGAAGTCGGATTCGAGCGCCTTCTGGACCATCGTGCGCTGAAAGTCGCTGTCGTCGACGATCAGTAGATCCGGTGCCATCTGTCGTCCTAACCGCTCATCTATCGAAATATAAGTATTTCCCGTTCGGGCGCGCTACTCGAGGAAGGTCGGGTCCGTCGCCTTTCCGTCGATCTCCTCGGCGAGGTGGTCGCCGAACGCCTCCACGTCCACGTCGTCGCGTTCGCGCTCCTGTCGGTCGCGGACCGAGATCGTCCCGGCTTCCTCCTCGTTGTCGCCGACGATCAGCATGTAGGGGACGTTGTCGTCGTGTGCCTGCTGGATCTTCTTGCCGACCGTCCACGACCGGTCCTCGATCTCGACTCGGAAGTCGCCGAGATACCGGTTCTGAAGCTGTTTGGCGTACCCGAGGTTGTCGTCGCTCACCGGCAGGATGCGGACCTGTTCGGGCGCGAGCCACGTCGGGAAGTTGCCCTTGAAGTGTTCGATGATGATCCCCATGAAGCGCTCGAACGTCCCGAGGAGCGCGCGGTGGACCATCACCGGCCGGTGTTCCTCGTTGTCCTTTCCGGTGTAGGATAGGTCGAGACGTTCGGGGATGTTGAAGTCGAGTTGGACCGTGCCGATGGTCCACTCTCGCCCGATCGCGTCCACGGCGTTGATGCCGATTTTCGGCCCGTAGAACGCCGCCTCGCCCGACTCGACGTCGTAGTCGAGGCCCTCCGAGGAGAGGGCGTCTTTGAGCGCGTCGGTCGCCTGCTCCCAGATTTCGTCGCTCCCGACCGCGTCGTCGCCTTTCGTCTCCAGTTTGTACTGGACGTCGAGGTCGAAGTGACCGTAGATGTCGTCGATGACGTCGAGGACCGAAAGGATCTCGCCGCGAATCTGGTCTTTCCGGATGAACGCGTGGCCGTCGTCCTGCGTGAACCCTCGAACTCGGAGCAGTCCGGAGAGTTCACCGGACTGCTCGTTACGGTAGCAGGTGCCGAACTCCGAGAACCGGACCGGCAGGTCCCGATACGAGTACTGCTGGTCGTCGTAGATGTGGGCGTGGTTCGCGCAGTTCATCGGTTTCAGACCGTACTCGGTGTCGTCTTGCTCCCACGCGAACATCTCGCCCGCTTCCTTGAACGTGTCGTAGTGGCCCGTCGGCTTCCAGAGTTCGGCCTTGTTGAGTTCGGGCGTCCAGACCTCGTCGTAGCCCAGTTCGTCGTTCTTGGATCGGATGTAGTCTTCCAGTTCACGCCGGATGGTCATCCCGTTGGGGTGGTAGTGGGGCGCACCCGGCGAGTGGTCGGGGATCGAAAACAGGTCCATCTCGCGGCCGATCTTGCGGTGGTCGCGCTCCTCGGCTTCCTGTCTGCGCTCCAAGAACGACTCCAGTTCGTCCTCGGTCTCGAAGGCGGTGCCGTAGACGCGGGTCAGCATCTCGTTTTCCTCGTCGCCGCGCCAGTACGCGCCCGAGATCGAGAGCAGGGCGAACCCGCCGATCTCGCCGGTCGACTCGACGTGGGGCCCCTTGCAGAGGTCCTCGAACTCGCCCTGTTCGTAGAACGAGATCGACTCCTCGTCGGCCGCCTCGGTCTCCAGGATCTCGCGCTTGAATCGGTTGTCGTCGTAGACCTCGAAGGCCTCCTCGCGCGAGCGCTCGAAGCGTTCGATGTCGAGGTCCTCCTCGATGATCTCGTAGGCCTCGGCCTCGATCGCTTCGAGGTCCTCCTCGTCGAGGTCGACGCCGTAGATGTCGTAGTAGAAGCCGTCGTCGGTCCACGGGCCGATGGTCAGCTTGGCGTCGGGGTAGAGTCGCTCGAGCGCCTGGGCGAAAACGTGGGCCGCCGAGTGGCGGAGCACGTCCACGTACTCGTCGCTGGAGGGCGTGACTATTTCGAGGTTCGCGCCGTCGGGGAGCTCGCTGGCCTTGTCCACGAGGTCGCCGTCGACGACGCCCGCGACGGTGTCCCGGCCGAGTCCCGGCCCGATCTCGTACGCGGCGTCCTCGACCGTCGCCCCCTCCGAAAGCTCCAGTTCGGAGCCGTCGGGAAGGGAGATAGTGATCTCGCTCATACTTCTTTTTCCGTCCGGGCAGACGGATAACGCTTTCTAAGCGTGAGCTTTCGACGCGGGGCGGTCTCCGAGGCGAGTCGGCTCGCGGGCTCGCCACGCCGATGTCGTCTAACAACTTGACGCGACGGATTCTATATATCTAAATATAATTTATTCGTTGGGAGTGTCCCACGCTCCGAGCCCGTTGCTCCGTAATCAGGCGATCGAATCGCGGTCGGTCGTGTCCACCGTCCCCGCCGTCTCGGGTCCCGAACCCCGGGCGTCGTGATCGGACATTCGTTCGGACGGCCTCGGTGAAACATCGACCCTCTGATATTATAGGGCGAATATACGCGATGTAGGGCGCGTCCGTGTCGGTTAGATAAGAACTATGTTGTGTCAATTCTACAGAGATGGTATGGTAGATGTAGTCCTCTCGAAGCAGAAAATAGAGGCGGGCAAGACCCAACGGCTCGAGGAGTGGGCACGGGAGGTCCGCGACCGCGAAGCCGAGGCGATTGAAACGCTGAAAAACGAGGGAATGTACGAAGAAACGGCCTTTATCGAACACACGGATGGGGGCGACTTCCTGATCTACTACATGAAAGCAGAGGACGTGGAGCGAGTCTACGAAGCATACGAGGAATCCTCGCATGCCATCGACGAAGAACACGAACAGGTGATGTTGGACGTGCTCGAAAACGGAGACAACGTCGGGGACTACGACTTCCTGTATCACTTGGACAATCCAGAACAGCCGTAGCGGTGATTGGTTGGCGCCACGAAGTGCGCACGTCACCCACAGCCAGATCTGAAAGGTTTCAACAGAGCCGTTCGGGTCGAACGCTGGCTCGACGACCGGCGATTCGACCGGACTTGTTCGTCATCCAGTCCAGTGTGCCGGGCCCCGATCGTCGTCGATGGACCCTCGATGGGCAGTCGACGGTCCCGCGACGCGCTGGCAGGCCGAGCCAAAACAGGAGACAGAGTCGTGGAGGAGAAACGTGAGTCGGGGCGTGCTCGCCGCTCGCGGACACGGTTCGTTCGGATCCAGTGATGGCGGACGCCGGATTCAGGCTTCGGCAGAGTTGATGTCGCCGTCGATCCGGACGAACCGGTAGTCACACTCCGGACAGCTCCACTTGGTCTTCTCCCCGAGGTGGAGGGTGGTGCTCGCGGTCCGATAGAACGTCCGTTCGGTCCCGCACTCGGGGCACTCGTACTCGAGTTCCTGACTCATGGGTCAACGTCGAACCGCGCGGCATTTGAGGATACTGGTTTGGACCGTCGACGTCAGCGACGACAGGCCGTCGCCTCTCCGGGGCCGTGGTGTTAGAATCCGTTCGGGCTCCGCTGTCGAGGGTCGGGCGGTACGTGAACGGGCTCGCTCGACGTGGCGATTCCTCTGATAAATTTATTATCGCTATATAAATTTCGTCGGGAGCGATCGGCTCCGCGAAGGGAGCCGTTCGGGGTCGAATCGACCGACAGGCCGGTCGTCTTCGGCGGTCCGACGCCAGCTACTTGTCTCGGGGGGCCTAACGGACGCGTATGTCCGTCACACTGTACTCGCTCGACGGCTGTCCGTACTGCGAGAAGGTCCACGACGCGCTCGACGAGAACGGCGTCGACTACGAGACCGAGTGGGTCGAGGGCCTCCACTCCGAACGCGACGAGGTAAAGCGCGTCAGCAACCAACGGAGCGTCCCGGTGCTCGTCGACGAGGAGCACGGCGTGACCATGGGCGAGAGCGACCGCATTCTGGAGTACGTCGAGACGACGCTCGCGGAGTGACTCGGAGAGCCGCTCGTTCGGGGGCGGAATTAAGTGCGGCCGGCCGGTAGGTCCCCTCATGAAGATCTACACGGGTCGCGGCGACGAGGGCCAGACCGACCTCCGGGACATGTCCCGTGTCTCGAAGGCCAGCCCCCGGATCGAGGCGTACGGAACGGTCGACGAGCTCAACGCCCTCGTCGGTCGGATCCGACCGTGCGGTCACGGCGACGTCGACGAGTACCTCCGGGAGGTCCAGAACGTCCTCCACGTCGTGCAGGCGGACTTCGCGAACCCCGACCCCGACGAGGGCGATCCGGCGGTTCGGGACGAACACGTCTCGACCGTCGAGGAGTGGATCGATTCTTTCGACGAGGAGCTCGAACCCCTCGAATCGTTCATCCTCCCGACCGGAAGCAAGCCGGGCGCCGACCTCCACCACGCCCGGACCGTCTGCCGGCGCGCCGAGCGCCGGGCCGTCGCACTGGAGAGCGCCGAGGACGTCAACGCCACCGCGGTGACGTTCCTCAATCGGCTCTCGGACGCGCTGTTCGTGTTCGCGCGCGCGGTCAATCAGCGCGAGGGCGTCCCCGAAGAGTCGCCGACGTACTGACTCCGAGCCGGCGTCCGGGCGTCGGGAGCCGAGACCGGCCGTTCGGACCGATACGTTAATCCCCGTTCGGTGGCTTGTCACGCCCAAGCATGCGGATACGCGAGTGGCAGGACATCGTCGAGGACGTGGTGAAAAACGACACCGACCCCGACGACTGGCGCGCGGTCGGCGGCACCAGAGCCGGGGGCGTGGGCGAGGATCTGTATCTGGGCCACCCGCGTGCGGGCGTCTATCACCTCAAGACCTACGCGAAAAACCCCTACGAGGTCAAGGGCGTGGGCGCGAAGGTCGCGCGAAAGCTCGACGAAGAGATCGGCTCGTACCTCCCCGAACACGAGTCGGGCGGCCGCTTTGCGGTCCAGCGCGCCCCCGAAGACGAGGACGACGCCGAGTCGAAGGCCCGCCACCTCGAAGAGGTCGTCAAGGCCCACGCCGACGCGCCGACCACGCCCAACGACTTCTTCGACGACGTGATGGAGGCCCTCGAGAGCCCGGCGTTCGGACCGATGGAGTACGACCAGTACGGTCGACCGGACTCGGCCGAGGAGCTCTCCGAGCGCTTCGAGGAGGCCGAAGAGCTGTTGAACGCCGAACTCGACGACCTCATCGACGACGATTCGGTCGGGCGCGGATTCCAGTAGCCCGCGCCGACCACGCCGGGCGACCCGCCGGGGGCGAAGAGTAGGCTTAAGCGGATCCGCGGTAACCGACTTTCCATGACGCCGACCGAAACCGTGAGGGCGTACTACCGGGCGCTCAGGCGTGGCGACCCGCTCGAACCGTACTTCGCCGAGCGCGAGGACGTCGTGAAGTTCGGCGTCTCGGAGCGGCTGGCGGGCTACGAGTCGATCGCGGCCGGACTGCGCGAGCAGACTCGGACGACCGGCGAGTGGCGCGTCGAGAGCCGGCGGCTCCGGACGACCGACCGGGAGTCGGTGGCGTGGTTCACCGACGAGGTGGGACTGTCGTGGACGCCGACCGACGGCGAGCGCCTGTCTTTCGACACGCGGTGGAGCGGGGTGCTCGAACGCGGCGCCGACGAGTGGCGGTTCGCGCAGATGCACGTAAGCGCGGCCCACGACCTCTGAGCATGGTCGGACCATCGCGAAACGAGGATCCGAACCGAGCCGGGCGGACCAAACTGAAGGCCGGGATCGTGTTGCTGGTTGGCGTGTCGGCGGGGCTGGTCACGCTCTCCGGGGGCGGTTCGATCGTCGAGATCGCGACCGCGATCGCGGGCGGGCTCGCGGTCGGGGCGGCGCTGTTGGCGTATCTGGTCCGGATCTCGGTTTAGGCGTCGACTCGCGCGAGCCACCTCGCGGGGTCGTCGAGTTCGGCGTCGGTCGGCAGGTTCTCCGGGCGGTCCCACACCGCGCTCGCGCCCGCGATGCCGCGCTGGGCCGCGACCGATTCGAAGAATCGCTTTCCGCGCTCGTACTGGCGGCGCTTGAGCCCGAGTCCGAGCAGTTGGCGGAGCAGTTTCGAGACGGGATCTCGACCCCGCCGGCGGGCCTCGATCTTCTCGCGGAGGTCGGCGTACTCGTCGTCGAACGCCTCGTCCATCAGGAGTTCGGCGTACCCCTCGACCGCGGTCATGGCGGCGTCGAGGTCCCGAAACGCCTCCCGGTCGAGGTCGCCGCTGGCCAGCGCCTCGATGCCCGACTCCATCCGGGATTCGAGATGCCCCGAGAGCCACGGAGTCGCGCCGAACTCGGCGGCGTGTGTCACCTCGTGGAACGCGATCCAGCGTCGGAATCGGTCGTACTCGACGTCGAGTTGCCCGGCGATTTGCCGGATGTTCGGCCGGACGAAGTAGAGGGCGTGGTCGTCGCCCTCCGCAAGTAACAGGGGGTCGAACTGCCCCAACACGTTGCGCGCGAGCACCGACAGGAGTACCGACATCGTGCCCGTGTTGATCGTCCGGGTGACGCCGGGGAACAGCACGGGGCCGTGCTCTTCGATCGGCGTCATCACGCGCCGGAACGTCTCGATGTTGGCGTCGATCCAATGGTGGCGGTTCTGGACTTCGACTACGTCCGGCACGTCGAACGCCATGGTCGATACCTCTCGGACGCGGGCGCGGGCGTCGCGAACGTCGGCGGCGTAGCCGGCGCGCTCGTCCGCGGTCAGCTCGATGGAACCGGGATCGGTCGAGGCCTTGGCGGCTTCGGCGACGGCGTCCCAGTCGATCGGTCCCTCGCCGGTCGACTCGGCGATGGCCCGGACGGAGCGATAGAGACTCACGACGGTACTGTTGGGTCTCTGCGGTCAAAATGTTTCCGACGGGGCGAACGCACACACCAGTGTCGCGTTTGTAAGCGGTTCGGCCCGAGGGGGTCGTCCCTCGACGCGGGAAAGCGACGCCCGATCGAGCGTGCGGTCGCTCTTTCGGGGGACACCTCGCTCGCGGATGTAACTGTAGGCAATTCGAGACGAATCCGTTCTGAATCGGATACTCGGAGTAGATGCTCTAAAATTTGCTATCACGCCATATTTACATCCGCGACACTGGTGTGTGTTCTCTCTCTAGTCTCGTCGTATCCTCTTACAAACGAGATGGTGGTGTGTGTGGGGCATGCAAGAGAGTGACACACTCACGTTTCGTCTCCGGCTACCTTCCGTCAGAGGCTCGCGGTCCAACCGTCCGACGGTTACAAACGCGACCGAGGTGGGCGTCCGGTCGCCCCGACCGTTCGGCCCGAGACGGACCCCGAGCCGAATCCGTTCGGTGGTCGTCCTCGGTTTCAGTCCCCCGCTCCCCGCGGCTTACATCCGCGATGCTGGTGTCCGCCCGACCCGTCCCATCGGTCTGGGCCGGTCGGTCCGCCACGACACCGATTCCGAAACCGGACGTAGAATCGGACTGGGATCGCGACCTCGTGAGTCAGAGTCGACCCCCACAAATAGAATCGCGACACCCCGAGTCTGTGGGGCTCGTTCCGGGCCGGAGCCGACACAGCCCCGTAATGTGACCCGACGAGAACATCCGCGAGGGTAGTCGCCGTCGGCGTCCGGCCGGCATATCTGGCGCGACGGCGACAGACCGGGCTCTCTCCCGGAAATACATCCGCGACGTTACCCCCCACCTTTATGTCGCGGGGTGCGAAGGAACGCCCCGACAGATGGTTCCCGACGAGACGGCCGAACGCGATCCCCTCTTTCGCTACGACGAACCGATATTCGCCGACGAGGACCTGCTTCGAATCTCTCACCTCCCCGGCCCGAACCGGATCGTGGGCCGCGACGAGCACATGCAGAAGGTCGCCGAGGCGCTCAATCCAGCTATCTTCGGTCAGGAGCCGACCCACCTCTTCATCTTCGGGAAGACAGGGACGGGAAAGTCGCTCATCTCCCGGAGCGTCTCCAAGCGCGTCGAAAACGAGGCCAGCAACGAGAGCGTGGGGGTCGAGACCGCGTTCATCGACTGCGGCGAGCAGACAACCGAGGCGTCGGTCATCAAGACCATCGGGCGCGAACTCAACGATCCGGCCGAGACTGGCATCACCGTCCCACAGCGCGGGCTCGGCACCGGCGACTACTACGACCGGCTGTGGCGCATCATCGACACCGTCAGCGACGTGACGCTGGTCATCCTCGACGAGATCGACATGCTGGAGGACGACGAGGTGCTCAGGAAACTCTCGCGGGCGGGCGAGAACCGTCGGATCACCGACTCGACGGTCGGCATCATCGGCATCTCGAACAAGATCGACTTCCCCGACGAACTCAACGAGCGCGTCAAATCGAGTTTCGCTCACGACGAACTCGTCTTCCCGCCGTACGACGCCCACCAGCTCATCGACATCCTCCAGAACCGCGCCGACGCGTTCCGGGACGACGTGCTCAGCGACGACGCCATCCCGCTCACCGCGGCGCTGGCCGCCCAAGAACACGGCGACGCCCGGAAGGCCATCGACATCCTCCGGAATGCCGGCCGGATCGCGACCAAGCAAGACGACCCCGAGGTCACAGAGAGCCACGTCTACGCCGCCAAGGAGAAGACCGAGGCCGACCGGTTCGCGGAGCTGATCGACGGCGCGCCCACGCAGGCGAAGGCCATCCTGCTCGCGCTCACCGTCCTGACCGAGAACCGCCACCAAGAGCAGTTCCCGACCCAGCAGATCTACCGCCAGTACCAGTCGATCGCCTCGGAACTCGACGTCGACGCCCTCTCGGAGCGCCGGGTTCAGGAGATACTCCAGGAGCAGGACTTCCTCAACGTGATCGACTCCGAAACCAAGGGCCGGGGTCGGGGCCGGGGCGTCCACACGATGCACCGCCTGCTCGAAGACCCCGACATCGTCAAGAAGGTGCTCCACCGCGACGACCGCATCGCCGACCTCGGGATCTGAGCCCGGCGCGCTCGCGGACCGCCCGAGCGGTGAGCCCATCGAAATCACGCGATCCGACCGGCTCGCGGACGCCCGGCTACTCCCGGAGGAACGCCACGACTTCCTCGGGCGTCGCGTCGAGGCCGCCGCCCTGCGCGAACGTCGGGCGTCCGCCCCCGCCGCCGCCGAAGGCGTCGGTCACCTCCCCGACGACGTCGCCGGCCGCGGGATCGCCCGCGGTCGCGGCGACGACGAACGTCGAGCCGTCCTCGCCGGCCAGGACGACCGCGTCGTAGCCCGTCTCGGCATCCCCCGACGCGTCGGGTCCGCCGGCGTCTCCACCGTCGCCCGCCAGCGCCTTCGCGCGGTCGGCCACCTCGTTCGGACCGAACCGCGAGACGGTGCCGACCAGCCACTCGCCACCGTCGCGCTCGACCGGCTCGTCCCCGAGATCCGCGAGCC
The DNA here is from genome assembly GCF_004765795.1 of Halorussus marinus. Classification (GTDB taxonomy): domain Archaea; phylum Halobacteriota; class Halobacteria; order Halobacteriales; family Haladaptataceae; genus Halorussus; species Halorussus marinus. The sequence goes on along the minus strand of NZ_SBIV01000004.1, from coordinate 37,080 downwards.
GCGCCGCCAGCAGTTCGTCTCTGGCGTCGTTCAGCTCGGCCGTCAGTCGCTCGATCTCCTCGCCGGCCTGCCGTGCGGCGTCCGGCAGATCGGGGACGCTCACGTCGAGTTCGCGGGCGGCCGCCCGCGCCGCCCGCACGTCCTCGGCCCGCCGTCGGATGGCGGTCGGTCCGACCGCGAACTCCACGCGAGTGAGTCCCTCGCCGGGGTTCGACCGGTCGAGCACGGTGACCGGGCCGATCTCGCGGGTGTTCTCGACGTGGGTCCCGCCGCAGGCCGCCCAGTCGAACCCCTCGATCTCGACCACGCGGACGGTGTCGGCCTCGCTCATCACGCCCTCCTCGGTCTTGGTGTTGAACGCGATCTCCTCGCGACTCCGGGCCTCCGCCTCGGGAACCTCTGCCCACGTCACGGGTCGTGAATCCCACACCGCCCGGTTGGTGAGCCGTTCTAGGTCCGCCAGTACCTCGTCGTCGATGTCGGTCGCGGTGGTGAAATCGACCCGGACCTTGCGCTCGCCGATGTCGAAGCCGCCGTAGCCGAGGTCCGCGAGCAGTTCCCGGCCCGCCCCGTAGATGGCGTGGCTTGCGGTGTGGGCTCGCATGCAGTAGGTGCGAAACGACTCGTCGACCTGTCCGCGGACGGGCTGGCCGACTTCGGGGACGGCGTCGAGGTCGGTGTCCTCGGCCAATCGGTGGACGATGTCGCCGTCCTCGCGCGTCCGGACGTGCGCGACCGGCGCGCCGGCGAGCGTCCCGCGGTCCGCCGGCTGGCCGCCGCTCTCGGCGTAGAAGTACGTCTCGTCGAGGACGACCGCCCGGCCGTCGCGGTCGACGACCGTCGCCTCGAAGCTCGTCGTGTACGGTTCCCGTGCCGCGAGTTGGCTCATACCGTGGCCGAAGGTGCGGGCGCGACTAAAACGTCACTGTTGGAACAGTCAGCGTGCGCTCGCGTCTCGCGGACCCACCCGGGCCGGTCACCCCGACGCGCCCTCCCGGCGCAGATCGGTCCGAACGCGGGCTTTCAGGTAGTCGAGGGCCGCGATGGCCGCCGGTCCCGAGAGACAGAACGCCGCAAGCAGGGTGCGGTCGCGCGCCGAGAGGTCGACGCCGAGCGCGGCCATGGCGACGACGAACAGCGCGGCCGCGCCGGCCACGCTCGCGACCCTCCGGCTCGCCCGCGTCCGGTCGAACCCCCGCGCGGGTCGCCGGAGCAGGTTCTCGGCCGCGACCGCGAGCCCGACGCCCTGTGCGGTCCCGACGAGCGCGTACGCGCTCGCCGGGTACTCGGGAAGCGGGTGCGGGAGCGCGACGACCGCGATCACGACGACGATCCCGAGCGCGCCCGCGGTCCGGGTCCGGAGCAGACCGAGCAGACGGGCCCATCCCGAGGCGCTCGCGCGAAGCGACGTGTCTGACCGGTGGTGCATGCCCGAACCGTGCACGCTCGGCGTTATCAATCTTCTTCGGACCGGCCGGCTGGCGTCCGGCCGCTCGGGCGAATCCAGCGTCTCTCGAATCGCGATGCCGAAAACAGCGTCTCTCGAATCGCGATTCCGAAAAATGAGATCGCGCGCCGTCAGTGCGGTCCTCGATCAGCCCGACTCGGTCGTGGTTCCGCCGCCCCCGTCCCCGCCGTCCTCGGGGAACTGGAGTCGGTCGTCGTCGTTCCAGGTGTAGCCGGCCTCTTCGAGCCGGGCCCGCGCTCGCTCGCGACTCTCCTCGTAGGAGGTCACGTCGTCGGTGTGGAGCGGGCCGAACGCCCCCGAGACGACGTTCGAACCGGGCTCGGGGAAACCGAACAGGATCTGGTCGACGATCGGCGTTCGCGGAATCGTGTTCACCATCGCCTTCCGGAGGGCGACGTCGTCGAACCCGGGCTCGCGCTCGTTCGGCGTGAAGTGCCAGAACGAGGTCGCCACTTCGAACTTCGTGCTGATGTTCTCGTTCTCCTGGTTCTCGTTGAGACTGCGGTCGATCCGGCCGAACGGCTCGTAGTTGAGGTCGCCGTTGATGAGGTTCTCCCAGACGGTCGAGGCCTCCGGGATGATCCGCCAGAACCGCCGCTCGAAGTCGACGGGCGCGAAGTGGTCGTCGAACCGCGCCATGCCGAACTCACTGCCCTGCTCCCAGTAATCGAACTGGAGCGGGCCGCTACCGACCGGCTCCTGGATGTTCTGCTGGCTCGGGTTGTCCCGGTCGGCCCACTTGTGTTCGGGGATGATCGGGAGCTGGGTCGCCACGAGCGTGTTGAACGGTCCGAGGGGCTGGCTCATGTTGACCCGAACCGTCTCCTCGTCGACGACCTCGGCGTTGTCGATGTAGTTCGACTGGACCGAGTAGATCGGCACCTCGTTTTCGGTGATGTAGTTGTAGCTGAACGCGATGTCCTCGGCGGTGAGGTCCTCGCCGTCGTGCCACGAGTGGCCGGTCCGGACGGTGTACTCCATGGTGGTCTCGTCGACCCGGTTCCAGTCGGTCGCGAGGCTCACGTCGGAGTTCAGCTCGCCGTTGTTGTCGAGGCGCAACAACGTGTCGTACATCACCGTGAACTGGTAGACGTGCTTGTTCTCGTCGTTGTGACCCAGCACGTTCATCGTCGAGAGCGTCTCGGGCCAGTACCCCTTGAGCTCGGTCGCCCCGTCCTGCATCTCGAGGTTGACCATCGTCCAGTAGGAGTTGAACCCGAGCGAGAGGTTGCGCTGCCAGTTGTCGACCTGGTTGTTGTTCCAGATGGCCGCCGCCGGCATCTGGGTGATCGGCATCTGGGGCACCTCGTCCATCAGTATCTGTTGGAGGTCGTGGACCAGATCGACCCGGGTGTCGGGGTCGGGCTCGGCGAGGTAGCTGTCCATCAGCTCGTCGACCTCCTCGTTGGTGTAGCCGGCGAAATTCCCCTCCCCGGGGTCGGTGTTCGACGAGTCCATGGTCGAGCTCAGCTCCAGCACCGGATCGACCGTGAAGAACGTGTGCCACGTCGAGAGGCTGTAGTCGTACTCCTGGTCGACCCTGTTGAACAGCGTCCCCCATTCGAGCACCTCGACCTCGACGTCGAGTCCGAGCTCGTTGAGCTGGTTGGCGGTGAGGTTGATCGCGTCGTGTCGCGGCGGATTGTAGCTCTGTGCGTTGTTCAGATACGTGTACGTCGGGAGCGGCTCGCCCGGTTCGGCCGCCTGTGTCGTCTCGGCGTCGCCGTCCTGAGTCGTCGTCTCCTGTGCCCCCGCCCCGCCCGCGGTCGCGAACGAGGTCAGTCCCACGATCCCGGTCGCGGCGCCGGCTTTCATCAGGAAATCGCGTCGATTCTCGTTTATTTCTCTTCCCGGCATGCGAACGAGTGACAATTTCGGGCCGTATCAATATTTCTACCACTTTCGAGATATGCGGCCGCTATACCAACGAGCGACGAGGCGGTCCGTTAACTGCCGATAGACCCTATCTCAACCGCGACGGAGGGCGCGGACTACAGTCCGCGAGCGAACGGTGTGGACCACAGTCCGCGAACGAACGGCACGGACCACAGTCCGCGGGCGAACGGTGCGGACTACGGGCCGAGTTTCAGCGACTACGCGGCGTCGTGGACCGCCGACTCGAACAGATCGAAGCCGAGTTCGATCTCGCGCTCGGTCACGTCGAGCGGCGGAAGCAGTCGCAGCGTCTTGTAGCCACAGCCGAGTGTGAGCAGACCGCGCTTGAGCGCGGCTTCGACGACCGCCTCACGCCGATCCTTGGTGTCGAACTCCACCGCCAGCATCAGCCCGCGGCCGCGCACGTCGACCACGTTGGGCATGTCGGCGTCTTCGAGCAGTTCGCGGAACTGCGCGCCCCGAGTGACCACGTTGTCGAGCAGGTCGTACTCCTCGATGGCGTCGAGAGTGAGCACGCCCTGAAGCGCGCTCATCACGTCGCCCGCGCCCCAGGTCGAGGAGATCCGACCCGTCTCTTCGGGGAACATGTCCTTGTTCGCGACGGTCGCGCCCACGCGCAGGCCCTTCGCGGACGTGATGACGTCGGGTTCGAGGTCGAGGTGGTCGACCCCCCACATCTCGCCGGTCCGTCCGAGCCCCGCCTGAATCTCGTCGGCGATGACGTTCACGTCGTACTCCGCCCGGATCTCGGCGAGGTCCTCGACGAAGCCATCGTGGGGAACCCGGTAGCCGCCCTCGCCCTGAACCGGCTCCATGATGAGGTAGGCGACCTCCTCGGGGTCGATGACGCCCTGCGAGGGTTCGAGTTTGTCCGCGACCACGTTGCCGCCCGGGCCGTCGGTCAGCCACTTGCGCTCGTACTCCTCGTCGGTCGAGGGGTACGGTACCGAGACGACGCCGCCGATCTCGGGGTAGCCCTTCCGGTGGGCGCGCTTGGACCGGTTCAGCGAGAGCGCACCGAGGGTGCGGCCGTGGAACGCGCCGTCGAAGTTGAACGCGCGGTGGCCCCCCTGCGCGTAACAGATCTTGATCGCGTTCTCGACCGCCTCCGCGCCGGAGTTCGACAGGAAGACGGTGTCCATGTCGTAGTGGCTCGTCAGGTCGGTCAGCCGGTCCATCAGCTGGGTCGGACCGGGGAACTCGGGGTCCTCGGGCGGCCAGCCGCCGGCGGCGTAGAAGTCCTGTCCCGCGATCTTGAGCGGATCGAGCGCGCCGAACTCGCGGATTTCGTCCATGATCTTGGGGTTGTTGTACCCCAGCGGCGCGGCCGCGACGTGGCTCGTGAAGTCCAACAGGACGTTGCCGTCTACGTCGGTGCAGAACGGCCCCTCTGCGTCCGCTGTCATGTCCCAGACGAAGTCGTAGACGTACGTGCTCGGCGCGGAGAACTGGTGGTGGTGCTCGGACCACGCTTTGGCTCGTTCTCCGGGCATCTGCTCGACCGTGGGTTCGGCGGTGTGCCTATCCATGACGTGGTCTTTGCAGAGGTGCCTTTTAATTGAATTGGTTCGTTGCGATACCGGTGATACTTGCAACAGATCCGAGCGACGATGCGAACTTCACATCACGGCCAACACCGCGGCCACGGCCGACCCCGCGAGCAACACCCCGCTCCACGCCGTGACCCGGTAGGCGAACGACCGATTGGGCGCCGTCAGGGTGAGCGCGGCCTTGACCGTGATCGAGGAGGCGGTCGCCAGCAGGATGCCGAGCACCGCGGTCTGGGAGTCGAGGTTCCCGCCGATGTAGAGCAACACCGCCGAGGAGGTCACACCCGCGCTGGAGACCAGCCCCGACAGCAGCGCGGTGACGTAGAACCCGGCGGAGCCAAACTGCTGTTGGGCCACCGCGCCGGCGACGATGACCAGCAGGAAGATGGCGCCGAAGCTCAGGGAGTTCCGGAGCGAGAACGGGCTCTCGAGGTCGATGTCGACCTGCTCGGACCACTCGGCGGTGTAGGCCGCGATGGCGACGCTCCCCAGAATCACCGCCCCGAGGGGCAACACCGCACCGTACAGCACCGGAGCGTCCCGACCGACGGTGAACGCGAGCGCGATCGCGAGGTTCCGGACCGCCATCGCGGCGTCGGCCAGCAGGATGGCCGCCACCCCGTAGGAGGCGGCCTCGGGGCGCTGGCTGACGTGATCGAGCATCGTCCCGACCACCGCGGTCGAGGACGCGAGCCCGCCGAAGAAGCCGGTGACCGCGATGCCCCGGCCGCCGTAGGTCTCGACTACCGCGTAGTTGACGATGCCGATGGCCGCGACTGTCACCACCATCAGCCACACGACCCGGGGCTGGACCCCAAAGGCGAACTCCCGGTCGGGCAACAGCGGGTAGATGACGAACGCGAGGATCGCGAACTCGACCGCCGACCGGAGTTCCTCGCGCGAGAGCCCCCACGCGAGGCTGTGGAGTTCGCGCTTGAGCACGAGCAGCAGCGACGACAGCACGGCCACCGTGACGCCGACGATGATGTATCCGTCCATCACGAGCGCACCGACGCCGAACCCCACCAGCATCGACACGGAGGTCGTCAGCGCCAGCCCCTCCTCTTCCTCGCCGGTCAGGCCCTTGACCGCGAGCAGGACGCCCTGAACGATGACCAGCAGGCCCCCGAGCAAGAGCAACACGTCCCGGTCGAGCAGCGTGAACACCGCCCCGAGCAGGGTGATGAGCGTGAACGTCCGGATTCCGGCGGGCTTGTGGGACCACTCTCGCTCCAGTCCCAGAAACAGCCCCAGCGCTCCCGCGATCGCGATACGCACGACTTCGTCGTCGAGCGGAGCCGACGCGACGGTTTCTGCGACACCCTGCACTTCGGAAAGCTAAGTACGCGGTCGGTTAAAAACTCACTGCCGGCGATAGTTCACTCTCGGCGAACATTTTTGTCCCGGCGACACCCTCTGGGTGGTATGGACGTCGATCTCGACATCGACCGGGCCCGGACCGCGTGGTGGATCGTCGGCCTCGCGCTCTTGGCGGCGGTCTTCTACGTGGTCTACTCGTTCGTCGGCACCTTCGTGTTCGGCATCTTCATCTACTACGCCACCCGGCCGGTGTACCGGCGGATCCGCCGGCGGATCGGCCCGCCGAGCGTCGCGACCGCCATCTCGCTGTTCGCGCTCGCGCTCCCGGTGTTGCTGTTGGTGGTCTACACCGTCGCGATCGGGCTTCAGGAGTTCGCTCGCGCGTACGATCGCCTCCGGGAAATCGAGGCGGTCCCGGCCGACATCTCGGGGGTCTGGACGCAGGTCCAGCCGTACGTCAACGCCTCGACGGTGGCGCTACGTCCCGAGGACATCCTCGCGGACCCGAACACCGAACTCATTCGGGACGTGGGGCTGTCGGCGCTCCAGTACGTCGGCGTCGTCGGCATCGGACTGCTCCACCTGTTCGTGATGATCGCCATCGCGTTCTACCTGCTCCGAGACGACCACAGGCTCTCGCGGTACGTCCGACGGCAGTTCGCCGACGACGGCGGCGTGTTCGCCGCGTACGCCACCGCGGTCGACCGCGATTTCAACAGCATCTTCTTCGGCAACATCCTGAACGCGCTGTTCACGGGCACCATCGGGGCGGCGGCGTACAACGTCCTGAACCTGTTCGCGCCGGCGGGGCTCGGCGTGCCGTACCCCACGCTGATCGGACTCCTGACGGGCGCGGCCAGCCTGATTCCGGTCGTCGGGATGAAACTCGTCTACTTCCCGGTCGCGGGGTACCTCGGCGTCGAGACCGGGGTCGGCGCCCCCGAGTTCCTCTGGTTCCCGGCGCTGTTTTTCGCGGTCTCGTTCGTCGTCGTCGACTCGATCCCTGACCTCGTGCTCCGACCGTACGTCTCGGGCCGAGACCTCCACGTCGGTCTGGTCATGCTGGCGTACATCCTCGGCCCGCTATTGTTCGGGTGGTACGGCATCTTCCTCGGCCCGCTGATCTTGGTGCTTGTCATCCACTTCGTCCGGATCGTGTTGCCCGAACTCATCGCGGGCGAGCCGATCCGGCCGTGGGCGGTCGACCCGACGTACCTCTTCGAGCCCGCCGATCCGACGGCGACGGCCGGGGGCGCCGACGTCGTCTCGACCGCCGACGCGCCCGACGCGGCCTCCGCCGACGAGGGCGACGACGGAGCCGAGGCCGGCGACGGCGACGCCGAAACCCCCTCGGACGCGACCGACGATCGGTGATCGGGACTCGCTCGCCGAACGCGCCAGATGCGGCGCCCGCCCTCAGGCTTCGACGTTCGGCTCGACGTACTGGGCTTCCCACTCGCGGCGGGCCTCGATCTCCCGCGTTCCCCGACGGGTGAGCGTGTAGTAGTTGGTGCGACGGTCGCGCTGGCCCTTCTCGACCAGCCCTTTGTCGACCAGCGTGTCGAGGTTGGGGTAGAGCCGGCCGTGGTGAATTTCTTTCTCGTAGTACGATTCGAGTTCGTCTTTGATCGCGAGTCCGTGCGGTTCGTCGCGCCCGGCGATGACGTACAGCAGGTCTCGTTGGAATCCCGTCAGGTCGTGCATCGGTAACGTCCGAGGTAGGTCTGCGAGCGAAAAGTAGGTGACGGCCCCCGCGATCGCGGCCCGGCGCATCGGCCGACTCAGTTACGACTGACGATCGAAGCCTTCGGACGACGGTCGGCGGCGATCACGACGGCGCGTCCGCTCTCGAAAATCGAATACGGAAAGGAAAGCGGATAGCGCGGGGGTGAAAAAGCCCCGCGAACCGCTTGCCGCCCTGAATTGGTCCCCGCTGACGCTTCGGCCCTCCAAGCGAAGCGTCACTTGCAACAAAACCCCGTAACCACTTAAGACTACCGACCACGGTCAACCGTACCGGTTCCGCGGCTGACCTACGTTTTCGAGGCATCTCCGGCGGAGATTTCGGTTCCCTAAATGTGCTCTTCTTCGAGCACCCAGCCGAGCGCCCGCTTGTAGTACGTGAACATTTCTCGGACTCCCTCGTGGCGCATGTCCTCGTCGTCGAGGTGTTCTTGCAGGAACTCGTACTGCTCGCGGATCTCGTCTTCGTCTCTCATGGCCGGTCGTAGGAGGTCGCGGGTAATGAGTTCGGTGGAGTCTCGGACCTCGTGGGCCGCCGGCCTCGTGAACGGGCCCGTCGGTACGTCGGCCGACGCTCCGGTCAGGAGGCCCACTCGACCATCCGGGCGTAGAGGTCCGTGCTCCGGAGCGCCGACTCGTCGCCCACAAGCACCAGGGCCTTCTTCGCCCGCGAGAGCGCCACGTTCACCCGGCGGTGGTCCTCGAAGATCGGACTCCCGAGATCGCCGGTCGCCACGAACGAGACCACGACGACCTCCTTGCTCGACCCCTGAAACCGATCGACGGTGTCGACGGTCACCGACTCGGGCACGCGCCGGCCGATCTCGGCGACCTGCGCCCGGAACGGCGCGATGACCCCGATCTGGTCGGGGTCGACCCCCGCCGCGAGGTACGTCTCGACCGCCTCCGCGATGCGGTCGGCCTCGACGGGGTTGGTGTTGCCGTCGGCCCGACCGTCCGGATCGACGAACGAGACGCCCCGGAGTTCGGACGGGAGGGCGGTTTCGTCGACGCCCGGCAGGTCTGCGAGCGTCTGGGCCGCGACCTCGCCGGAGGCCGGCCGGAGGTCGCCGTCGTAGAACTCCCGGGAGGAGAACGCCTGGATCCGCTGGGCCATCCGGTACTGGCGGTCGAGCATCACGCCCGCCTCGGGGTAGCGCTCGATGAGTCGCTCGAACAGCGACCGCGAGAGCCCGGACGCTCCCGGGGCGTCGCTGGGCACCTCCTCGCTCGGACGGTCCGAACCGTCCGGCGGTTCGTCCTCGGTTCGGACGACCGGCGGCAACTGCTCGTGGTCGCCGACCAGCACGAACCGATCGGCGAGGTTCGTCGCCGCGAGCGTGTTGGGCTCGGTGAGCTGGGAGGCCTCGTCGACCAGCGCCACGTCGAACTGCTGTTCGCGCATGACCCGCGAGCCGCAGGTCGCGGTCGTCGCGGCGACCACGCTCGCGTCCCGGAGCTCGGCGACGCGCTCGCCCGGGTCGCCGGCCTGCTCTAAGCGCACGTCCTGCATGTCCGCGCGGACGCCGCTCTCGGTGCCGACTCGCACGATGTCCTCGAAGCCCTGATCGCGGAGCGCTTCGAGCGCGTTGTCGACCGCGCGGTTGGTAAACGCCGAGAGGAGCACCCGCTCGCCGTCCTCGACCAGCGCGCGAATCGTCCGCGCGATGGTGTAGGTCTTGCCCGTGCCGGGCGGCCCGTGGACCAGCGCGAAGTCCTCGGCGCCGACCGCGAGGGCGACCGCGTCGTTCTGGGCGTCGTTGTTGTCGATGTAGGTCTCGGACCGGTTGTCTCGCGGGCGTTGCCCGCTCGACTGCCCCGAGGCGCGTCGCGCCTCGCCGTCCGCGAACTCCGGGTCGGCCCGCCCGAACAGCACGTCCTTCCGGCGAGGGTCGCCCTTCAGCAGGAAGTCGTGGAGCGCCGTGAGCATCCGGTCGGCCGACAGCTCCGAGGGGTAGACGTCGAGGCGCCGGAGCTCGACCGGCTCGTCGGCGGTGACCACGATCTCCTCGTCCAACCGCTCCACGCGACCGAGCTCGGCGTGGCCGTCGACGGGGTCGCCGTCGCTGGCGAGCACCACGTCGCCCTCCCGGATCTTCGACACCGCGCCGTCGGTTCGGCTCGCGCGCAGTTCCCACCGACCGCCCTCGAGCTGGCGGCGACCGGCGGGGTCGAGGTCGACGAGCGCCCGGTCGTCGTCGGCGCGCTCGGCCGCGGTCTGCTCCCAGAGCTTGGCGTACTCGGCGTGGGTCGCCCGGCGCTCGGCCTCGATGAGCCGGTACATCCGGTCGAAGTACTCGCGTTCGTCCTCCGGGATCGGGTCGCCGATCCGTCCCGCCTTCGACTCCTGATCGAGCCGTCCGGATACCACCATGCAGGTGTCCTGTTCGAAGCAGTACTCACAGACAGCGTCGGCTTCGTACCCGGTCGGGACCCCGAAGTCGTGTTCCATCGCCGCGATCTCGTTGCGGGTCCGGACCACGAAGTCGAGCAGGCCGTCGCCGACCGAGAACTCCTTGGCGGGCGAGAGATCCCCCGACTCCTCGCCCCGGTCGAGCGCGGAGTTTTTGGTGTAGAGTAGCGTCCCGGTGTCGACCGGCACGCCCTTTTCGCGGAGCAAGAGCGCGTAACAGGCGGCCTGAATCTTGTCCTGAAACCGCGGGTCGCGTTTGAGGTTCTTGCCGGTCTTGAGCTCGACGGGCATCCCGCGCCGGAGCGCGTCGGCCCGACCCTTGATACCGAACCGCTCGCTGACCAGCAGTTGTTCGCTCCGCCAGTCGTCGCTCTCGGTCAGCGCGCCCTGCGCGAGCCACCCCTCGATCGCGGCGGCGTTCTGGCGGACCTCATCGACGACCGCCTCGCGGTCCCGACCCAGCAGGCCGAGTTCGAGCCCCGCGTCCGCGACCCGCTCGTCGATGCTCTCGTCGAGGTCCCGGCCCCGAAGCAGGTCGCCGAACACCTCGTGGACGATGGTCCCCTTGACCACCGGGTACGCCAGCGGGATCCCCGAGAGCTTGTTGAGGTAGTACATCCGGGGACACTGGACCCACGAGCGCACGTCGGTCACGTCGACGAGGAAGGCGGGCTCGACGACGACGTACGACTCCGAGCCGGTCGCGTAGGTGGTCTCGCCCCGGTACTCGCTTTCCTCGACATCCGTGACGAGCAGTTCCATCCCGGCGTCGAGCAACTCGGCCGACTCGGTCCACTTGCCCCACAGCGTCACCGACTCCGGTCCCTCGTCGGTCCGCACGGTCACCTCCGCGAGGTCGCGCTCGCCGTACTGCGTGCTGACGCTCCGGACCTCGCCGGCCTCTACGACCGTCCCGCGTACGTTCACGACCGTTCGTAATGCCCGCCGGTAAAAAACCCCGACGGTCCCCTCGGGGTGAGCCGTCCGACGCCCGATTACATCAAAAATCTGACCACTGAAACTTACTTTAGGGAGCCATCTACCGGTACGTTTAAGAGTTCGACGGGTGCCGCTAATGGTATGAGTGGACGACCGCTCGACGTACTGGAGGCCTCCCTCGACGAGGAGGTCACGGTGCGCCTGAAAGGCGGCGAGGAGTTCGTGGGGACGCTGACCGGCTACGACCAGCACATGAATCTCGTGCTGGAAGACACCGCGGAGGAAGACACAACGATTATACGCGGCGACAACCTCGTGTCGATTAACCCATGACTGGTGCAGGCACCCCGAGCCAGGGGAAGAAGAACACGACGACCCACGTCAAGTGTCGTCGCTGTGGCGAAAAGTCGTATCACGTCAAGAAGAAAGAGTGCTCGTCGTGCGGCTTCGGCAAGTCGAGCAAGCGCCGCGACTACGAGTGGCAGAGCAAGGCTGGCGAGTAGACGCCGCCGGATCGGGCGCATCTTCTCGGTGAATCGATCGGCCAGCCGCGGCTCCGTCGTCCGGGGCGCGGTCTCGGGGACGCGGTCGCCGCGGCGGACTATCCACGAACGTGGGCACATTCCGGCCGAGAAGGAGCGATTTCGACACGATAGCGAGGGTTTTTACTACCGGACTCCCTTACAATCGTCCATGCCAAACGGCCGGGACGCGACCCATTCGGGTCCGACCGAGAAATGCGGCGTCGTCGGGGTCTCGCTCGAAGAGCGCGACGCCGCACGCCCGCTCTACTACTCGCTGTACGCCCTCCAGCACCGCGGGCAGGAGTCGGCGGGCATCGTCACCCACGACGGGTTCCAACAGCACAGCCACGTCGAGATGGGGCTGGTCGGCGACGCCTTCGGCGAGGACGACATCGCGGACCTCCGGGGGAGCGCCGGCATCGGTCACGTCCGGTATCCGACCGCCGGGAGCGTCAACAAGTCCTGCGCCCAGCCGTTCACCGTCTCGTTCAAGAGCGGCGCGCTCGGCCTGAGTCACAACGGCAACCTCGTCAACGCCGACGAGGTCCGCGAGGAACTCGCCGCGCAGGGCCACGCGTTCACCAGCGACGGCGACACCGAAGTCATCGCCCACGACCTCGCGCGCAACCTCCTCGAATCCGACCTCGTCCGCGCGGTCAAGCGGACCATGGGTCGCATCCACGGCTCGTACTCGCTGACGATCACCCACGACGACACCGTCCTCGGCGTCCGGGACCCCGAGGGCAACCGACCGCTCTGTATCGGCGAACTCGAAGACGGCTACGTCCTCGCCAGCGAGTCGGCCGCCATCGACACCCTCGACGGCGAACTCGTCCGGGACGTGAGACCCGGCGAACTCGTCGTCCTCCACCCCGGCGGCGAGGGGTTCGACTCCTATCAGCTGTTCGAGCGTGAGAACACCGCACACTGCTTTTTCGAGCACGTCTACTTCGCCCGGCCCGACAGCGTCATCGACGACGAGCTGGTCTACGAGGTCCGCCGGGAGCTCGGCCGCCAGCTCTGGGAGGAGGGCGGCATCGAGACCGACGTGGTGATGCCGGTCCCCGACTCGGGTCGTGCGTTCGCGAGCGGCTACGCCGAGGCCGCACAGGAAGAGGGGTCGGGCGTCGAGTTCGCCGAGGGGCTGATGAAAAACCGCTACGTCGGTCGCACGTTCATCATGCCGACGCAGGACGAGCGCGAGCGGGCGGTCCGGCTCAAGCTCAATCCCATCAAGTCGACCGTCGAGGGCAAGACGGTCACGCTGATCGACGACTCGATCGTCCGCGGGACGACCTCGACACAGCTCGTCGATCTGCTCAAGGACTGCGGCGCCGAGGAGGTCCACATGCGGATCGGCGCGCCGCCGATCGTCGCGCCCTGCTACATGGGCATCGACATGGCGACCCGCGAGGAGCTCATCGCCGCCGACAAGTCGGTCGAGGAGATCCGGGAGGCGATCGCGGCCGACAGCCTCTCGTACCTCTCGACGGAGGCGGTCGCCGAGGCGCTCGGGCGCTCGCAGGCGGATCTCTGTCTGGGCTGTGTCACCGGCGAGTACCCCTACGACGTCGAGGGCGAGGAGACCGACCGCGAGGTCACCCGGCCCGAGATCGGGGGCGTCGCGGGCGCCGACGATTAGTTCCGTCCCGAATCCCGCCCGGACTACCGGCCCCAATCGTTACCGCGGGCCTCGTCGTTGGGCCGACACTTCCGCGAGGGGGCTGACGCGCGGGAGGTGGTGGTGGTGGTGGTGGTGGTGACCTACGGAGACGACCCCTAGAGGTAGAGCAGCAGGTAGACCACGACCCCGAGGCCGAACGAGATCAGCCACAGCGACGCCGCGACCCGGCCGACGCGCGGGTGGTTCGTCGTCGACAGTTCGGCGGTCGAGCGAGTCAGTGCAAGTAGCAGGACGTAGTACAAAAGCGGGACGCAGACGACCGCCAGCACGACGTGAATCGCCAGGATCGGGTAGTAGACGAACTGCTCGATCATCGCCGGTCCCTCGAACGACGTCGGTCCGAGAAGCGCGACCCGGTAGAGGTACAGCGCGAGGAACGCCGCGAACAGCGCGACGCCCGCGGCCATCCCCTTCCGGTGGCGCTCGACGTTCCCGCGTCGGATCGCGCGCCACGCCGCCGCGACGACGACGAACGCGACGGCGTTGATCGCGGCGTTGACGTGCGGGATGGCCGCGAGCACGGACTCGGGCGCCCGCGGCAACACGCCCGCGGGGACGACCTGAAGCGCGGCGGCGAACACCAGCGCGAGCGAGACCACCGACAGCACCCCGGCGACGGCGGGGACGTTGCGCTCGACGAATCGTTGCATAGTCGGGCGTTGGAACCGGTTCCAAATACGCCTTGCCGTGTCGGCTCGCGCCGGCGTGTGTAGCCGTGCCGTCCCGGAGTTGAAACGAAAGGCCTTTTATTCGGGTAGCGTCTACGATTGAGTGCAGTAAGACACAGCGAGCGTGGGTAGCCAAGCTAGGCCAACGGCGCAGCGTTGAGGGCGCTGTCCCGTAGGGGTCCGCCGGTTCAAATCCGGTCCCACGCATCGCATACTGAGGCGGCGTCGCCGCCGAGGACGATGCAGGTGGAGTCCCTTGGGACTGCACCCACGCACAATTCCTTCGGACGTTACGTATCGAGCGATAGCGCTACGTTCGGTCGAGGGCCCAGAACGCCGAGCGGCCGCTGTCGAGGCCGGCGACCGCGAGCTACAGCCCCTCGTAGGCTTCGATCTTCTCGCGCCACTCCTCGGGGATCGGTCGCGACGACTCCGTGTCGGGGTCGATCACCACTTGGACGGCCTCGCCGGTCGCCGCCACCTCGCCGTCGACCCGCATCTCGTACTCCATCGGGATCGACGACTCGCCGAGTTCGGGCACCCGGACCGCGACGGTGAGGTCGTCGCCGAGCGTGACCGACTGGCGAAACTGGAGTTCGAGGTTCGCCAGCACCGAAGGGGTCTCCGAGAGATTCCTGTCGACCACCGCCGCGAAGTAGGCGGTGCGGGCCTCCTCCATGTAGGTCGCGTACACGGCGTTGTTGACGTGTCCCATCGCGTCGAGGTCTCTGAACCGGACGTCGATCTGCGTCTCGAACGAGTAGTCGGTCATCGCTCGCCACTCGTCGCCGCCGATAGTTCGGTCTATCGCTTTCGGGGGCTCCCGTACGCCGCCGACAGGTAGGCGTCGAGGTCCGCGACCGCTTCGGAGTCGTAGGTCCAGAACCCCCGGAATCGTCCGGGGTCGTCGTCGCGCTCGGCCGCGAGGAGCGCACACGCCTGCTCGGGGTCGTCGCCCCCGTCGAACACCACGAACCAGAACGCGCCGACCTCGGCCGCGTGGGGCGTGTGGATCGTGAGTCCCTCGGCCACGGGGACCTCGGCGCTCCAGTCGCGGAGGGCGTAGACGTGGACGTCGAGACTGGAGTTGGCGGCCAGCGACTCGTAGACCTCCCGCTGGGCGGCGAGGGCGTCGAACCGTTGAAACCCCGTCCGGAGCGTCCCCGTCCCGGTCCGGTACGCCCGGTCTTCGATCTCTCGGGTGGCCCCCAGCATCCGGCGCTTGTCGAACGACACGAACGTCGTCTCCGCGAGCAGATCCATCAGCGCCCGCGTGGCGTCGGTCGCCACGATCGCGTTGCCGTTCGGCACTTCGAACAGGTCCCGGACCGCGTTGATCCCGACCGAGCCGGCGAACTCGCCCCCCTCGGTCACCACGACGAACCCGCCCGAGCCGTCGTCGGGGAGCGGTTCGTGTTCGATCGCGACGTTCCGCGTCTCGAACTGGGCTTCGAGGGGCTCGTAGGGCTCGGGCGCGTACACGGTGATCGTCTTCTCGCGCGCCGCGATGTCGTCGAGAAACGCCTCCAGTGTCATGGTCTCGGTGGCTTACCCCCGTTCGTCGGTCGATTCGCGTCGTTCGCGCTCTGCGGCGGCCCGCTCGTCGGCCAGCGACTGGTCGAGCACGCCGTCGAGGAACGCCGGCAGGGATTCGAGTTCGACCCCGCCGGTCTGGTCGTCGTAGCTGATCACGCCCGCCGACGCGAGGGTCGGCAACTGGACGTGGTGGAGGTCGATCCGCGTCCGGTCGCGGTCGGCCCGACTCCCGGCACCGTCGGGGTCGTTCCGCGCGGCGAGCCAGCCGGTCACCACGGTCGCGAGCTCGTCGAGCGTCGCCGACTCGCGCTCTCTGAGGTAGTAGAGCGCGTAGCGGCGTCTGGCGTCCGCGATGGCGTCGAACCCGGCGTCGACGCTCACCGCCGGTTCGTTCGCCGCTTCGTCGGCGTCGGTCGAACCCTCCGGTTCCATGCGTATCGATCTAACTACGAACGGGACCGGTATGAATCTTACTCCGGCGGCGGGGACCCGATCACAATCCCGGTATTCAAATGCGTCGTCTGCGTAATAGCCCTCATGGCGAAGTACTCCACGGGCGGATCGTCCGGCGGTGGCGACAGCGGCGCGTGCGAACTCTGTGGCACGTCGAGCGACTCGCTGACCGAGGCCAACGTGGCGGGCGCCCAGCTCCGGGTCTGCTCGGAGTGTGCGGACTCGCACAACGACAACGCGAAGACGACCGGCCGCGAGACCGACGGCGACCGCAAGCGCCGGGCGGCTCGGAACACCGCGAAGGCAAGCGGCGTCTACAACGACGATTCGACTCACTGGGAGGAGAAAGGCACCAACTACGACGACGACCCGCTCCCGTATCTGGTCGCCGACTACGGCGAGGCAGTCGAGAGCGCCCGACAGGACGAGGGCCTCCAGCGCGAGGAGTTAGCCGAGGAACTCGACCTCGCGGAAAACGACCTGCTCGCTGTCGAGCAGGGGCGGGCGAATCAGGCGAACGTCGGCGGATCGGTCGTGCGGGCGCTCGAACAGCGCCTCGACGTGACGCTGGTCGAGGAGACCTGACGCCCCGTAATCTTATTCACGCCGTCCGTGGTGGAGTGGGCGTATGGACATCGGCGTTCACACACCACCGCTGTACGGCGAGTCGCTCGACGACGCGCTGGCGTACCTCCACGGCATCGGCGTCGACGCCGTCGAGCCCGGCGTCGGCGGCCACCCGGGCGACGACCACCTCCCCCGCGAGGAGTACCTCGACGACGAGGCGGCCCAGCGGGAGCTGGCCGACCGCCTCGACGAGTACGAGATGCGGATCTCCGCGCTCGCGACCCACAACAACCCGCTCCACCCCGACGAGGAGACCGCCGCGGCGGCCGACACCGAGCTCCGGGAGGCGATCGGGCTCGCCGACCAGCTCGACGTCGGAACCGTCACCTGCTTCTCGGGACTGCCCGCCGGCGGCCCGAACGACGAGGTGCCCAACTGGATCACTGCGCCGTGGCCCCCCGAGCACGCCGACGCCCACGAGTACCAGTGGGAGGAGGTCGCGATCCCCTACTGGTCGGAGGTCGCCGAATACGCCGCCGACAGGGGCGTCGACCTCGCGATCGAGATGCACCCCAACATGCTGGTGTACGAGCCGACCGGCCTGCTCAGATTGCGGGCGGCGACCAACGACCGGGTCGGCGCGAACTTCGATCCGAGCCACCTCTACTGGCAGGGGATCGACGTGACCGACGCGATCCGCGTCCTCGGCGAACACGACGCCGTCCACCACGTCCACGCCAAGGACACGAAGATCTACGAGGCCAATTCGCGGTACAAGGGCGTGCTCGACACCGCGCCGTACGACGAGGAGGCCGACCGGTCGTGGCTGTTCCGGTCGGTCGGCTACGGCCACGGCGAGGACCACTGGAAGGACGTGGTGAGCACCCTGCGGATGATCGGCTACGACGGCGCGCTCTCGATCGAACACGAGGATTCGCTGACCAGCTCGAACGAGGGGCTCGAAAAGGCGGTCGCCCTGCTCCAGCGGGCGGTGTTCCGCGACCAGCCCGGCGAGGCCCACTGGACCTGAACGCGGTCGGCCCGGCCGAATCAAAACTCCCGGCGCCGATTCCTACGTGTCGGCGACGCCACAAGCACTTTTGAGACTGTGGGAGAAACGTACAAACATGGCGGACACACCACCTGCCGACCTCGAAGACCAGCTCGTGAGCGCGTGCCGGACGGCCGTCGGCGACGAGCTCAGGAGCGTGACGTACTTCACCGAAGACGCCGAGCAACAGCTCTACCTCCGGAGCGACCTCGAGTCCGACGCCGACCTCGTGGGGTTCGCCGACAACGAGCGGCTGGGGTTTCACTCCCAGTCGCTGTATCAGGACACCGAGCTCGGCGACTACCAGTTCACGATGCGCGTGTTCGACCGGGGGTTTCTCACCCGCGTCATCGTCGGCGACCACGGCGCGTTCGTGACCACCGACGAGATGGAGATGGACCTGTTCAAGGAGCTTGGCTCGGCGCTCCGGAGCGTGCTCGCCGAGACGGAAACGTCGGCCTGATCGGGCCGAACGCGCGGGCGAGACCGTCGGCCGTCCGCGTCGAACCTCCTTTTAGCAACGCTTTTCCGCGCCGTGGTCCTCCACTCGGCCGATGAGTAGCCATCGGAGGGATCGACCGTGACGATGGAGGACAAGCTCGACGAGCTGCGACAGCTCCGCGAGGAGGCGCTTCTCGGCGGCGGGGAAGACCGCATCGAGTCCCAACACGAGAAGGGTAAGATGACCGCGCGCGAGCGCATCGACTACTTCCTCGACGACGGCACGTTCAACGAGTTCGACCAGCTCCGGACCCACCGGAGCCACAACTTCGGGATGGAGGAAAAACAGATCAAAGGCGACGGCGTGATCACCGGCTACGGCGAGGTCAACGGGCGAAAGACGTTCGTGTTCGCCCACGACTTCACCGTCTTCGGAGGCTCGCTCGGCGAGGTGTTCGCCGAGAAGGTCTGTAAGGTGATGGACAAGGCGATGGAGGTGGGCGCGCCCGTCATCGGGCTCAACGACTCGGCCGGCGCCCGGATTCAGGAGGGGGTCGCCTCGCTCGCGGGCTACGCCGAGATCTTCCGGCGCAACACCGAGGCGTCGGGCGTCATCCCCCAGATCTCGGCGATCATGGGGCCGTGTGCCGGCGGCGCGGTCTACTCGCCCGCCATCACCGACTTCATCTTCATGGTCGAGGACACCAGCCACATGTTCATCACCGGCCCGGACGTCATCGAGACGGTGACGGGCGAGCAGGTCTCCTTCGAGGAACTCGGGGGCGCGAAGACCCACGAGTCGACCAGCGGGGTCTCGCACTTCTCGGAAGCCGACGAGAAGCAGGCGCTCGATGACATCCGCCGTCTGCTGTCGTACGTCCCTCAGAACAACGTCGAGGACCCGCCGCGGGTCGAGCCGTGGGACGACCCCGAGCGCCGCGACGAGGCGCTCACCAGCGTGGTCCCCGACCAGCCCAAGAAGCCCTACGACATGAAGCGGGTGATCGAGGGCGTCGTCGACGAGGACTCCTTTTTCGAGGTCCAGGAGGGGTACGCCAAGAACATGGTGATCGGATTCTCGCGGCTCGACGGCCGGTCGGTCGGCGTCGTGGCGAACCAGCCCCGCGTCAACGCCGGCACCCTCGACATCGAGGCCAGCGAGAAGGCCGCCCGGTTCGTGCGGTTTTGCGACTCGTTCAACATCCCGATCGTCACCTTCGTCGACGTGCCCGGCTTCATGCCCGGCACCGATCAGGAGCACGGCGGCATCATCCGCCACGGCGCGAAGCTCCTGTACGCCTACTCGGAGGCCACCGTGCCGCTGTTGACGGTCATCACCCGGAAGGCCTACGGCGGCGCCTACGACGTGATGGCTTCCAAGCACATCGGGGCGGACGTCAACTACGCGTGGCCGACCGCCGAGATCGCGGTGATGGGGCCGAAGGGCGCGGTCAACGTCCTCTACAGCGACGAACTCGACGCGGCCGACGACACCGAGGCCCGCCGCGAGGAGCTCATCGAGGAGTATCGCGAGGAGTTCGCCAACCCCTACACCGCGGCCGACCGCGGGTTCGTCGACGACGTGCTCGAACCGACCGAGACCCGCCCGCGGCTGATCGAGGACCTCGAACTGCTCGCGAGCAAGCGCGACGCCCAGCCCGACAAGAAACATGGCAACATCCCGCTCTGAGGACCCCGCCGAGGAGTCCGGCGACGACGGGCGGGCGCCGACCGACGAGGCCGCGGCGCTCGACGGCGCCCTGACCGTCCCCGACGACGCGACCGACGAGGAGGCCGCGGCCATCGCGGCCGCCATCGGCGCCCACCTCCGAGCCCGGGAGGCGGCCGCCGCGGCCGCCGACGCCGACGAGGAGTCGTGGGAGGGCAAGCGGTGGTCGTTCGCGGGCCGACTCCGGAGTCTGACGGGCCGAGACGGGCGCGTCCCCCGGAGCGCGCCGACCGACGCGTGGACCGCCTCGGGGCGGTCCGATCGGTTCTGACTCTCCGCGCGTCCGACAAAGTATACGAGTCGCGAGCCCTAACGGCCGGACGGAAATGCCTGATCCGACGTTCAGCCGCCGCCGATTCCTCGCGCTCGGCGCCACCGCGCTGGGGACCGGACTCGCAGGGTGTAACGCCTCCGCACCGGGCCAGGAGGCGACCCAGTCGAGTCCCGACCCGACGACCGATTCGGCGTCGTCCGAGAGCCCCTACACCCGGGTGTACCGGGAGGTCGTCGACTCGGTCGTTCTCGTCAGGACCGGCGGGGGACAGGGGACCGGGTTCGTGTTCGACGACTCGCACGTCGTCACGAACGCCCACGTCGTCGGCCGCGCGTCGACCGCGGAGGTCCGGTTCGCCAGCGACGAGTGGAGTCGGGGCGAGGTCGTCGGTCGGGACCGACACAGCGATCTGGCCGCCGTCGCGGTCGCGGAGACGCCCGAGAGCGCCTCGCCGCTCCCCTTTATCGAGGGCGAACCCACCATCGGTCAGGAGGTCGTCGCCATCGGCAACCCGTACAACCTGAACGGGTCGCTCACGACGGGAGTCGTCAGCGGGACCGATCGCTCGATCCCGGCCCCGACCGGCTACCGCATCCCCGACGCGGTCCAGACCGACGCGGCGGTCAACCCGGGCAACAGCGGCGGGCCGCTGGTGTCGCTCGACGGCCGGGTCGTCGGCGTGATCAACTCCGGGGGCGGGGACAACATCGCGTTCGGTATCTCGGCGGCGCTGACCCAGCGGGTCGTCCCCGAACTGATCGAGCGCGGCGAGTACGACCACGCCTACATGGGGGTGTCGTTCAGCCCGGTCACCCCGTCGGTCGCCCGGGCGAACGACCTCGAGGACTCCGAGGGGCTGATCGCGGTCGACGTCCTCGAGGACGGCCCCAGCGACGGCACGCTCCGAGAGAGCGACCTGGAGACGATCGACGGCGTCCGGGTCCCGGTCGGCGGCGACGTGATGCTCGCGATCGGCGACGCCGACCTCTCGACCGCCGAGGACCTCGGGAGCTACCTCGCGCTCCGGGCGTCGCCGGGCGAGACCGTCGAACTCGCCGTCCTCCGGGACGGGCGCGAGCGCACCGTCGACCTCGAACTCGGGTCCCGTCCGGACCGCGAGGGCGCGTGACCGCCTCGGCCGAGGCTACCGATTGGTCAGTACGGTCGGCAGGAGGACGCCGAAGACGAACAGCACGGCGTACCCGCTCCAGTCTGGCAGCGCCTCGACGGCGGCGACCCCGAAGTAGAGCGGAATCGTGAGCAGGACGCACGCCGCGATGATCTTGTTCTCGCGCGAGACCATGTCCGGTCTACTCGGAGCCACCGACTAATACGTTCGGCTCGCTGGGCAGGTCCCGGCGAGGCGCCGGTCACGCCCGACAGACCGCGAGCATGTGCTCGGAGACGTCGACCGCGGTCCGGTCTTCCCGGAGCCGTCGGACGACGGCCCGGACGTCCGCGACCGCCTCGTCGTCGGCCGCCGACAGCTCGCGTTTGGTCCGGGCGGCGACGTTCTCGAGTCCGACCAGCGTCTCGACCTCGAAGTCGGCGTCGACCAGTTCCGCCTCGAACTCGTCGACGCGGAAGCCGTGGCACTCGGCCCACCCCTCGCCGTCGGCGAACTCCCGGACCCGTTCGGCGGTGTAGTCGCCGTCGGCCGCGACGGGCGCGAGCAGGCCGTGGGCCTCCTCGACCGAGAAGGTCAAAATGTCTCGGAGCATCGCCAGCCGGCCGATCACCGAGACGAAGGCGGGGGCGTCCGGGCGGGCGACCCGACGGAGTTCTCTGGTCGCTCGGGCGCGCTCGTCGCCGTCGACGACGTGGCTCAGCGGGCCGCCGAGACAGCAGACGGCGTCGAACGAATCGGTTTCGAACGGGAGCGTGCGGAGGTCGGCCTGCCGGCAGGTCACCGCGTCCCCGAGGCCGCGGTCGGCGAGCTTCTCGCGGGCGATGGCGACCTGTTCGTGGCTCAGATCGCAGTGTTCGACCTCGTAGCCTCGCTCGGCCAGCCAGCAGGCGTACCGGCCGGGGCCGCCGCCGGCGTCGAGGACCCGTCCCGACTCGGGGAGCCGGTCGGCGAGGTAGTCGGTGGTGTTGTCGAACTCCATCCGGGTCACGGGGTCCCGGTCGAGACGATCCCACTCGCTCTCGGCGAACTCGTCGTAGTACCGTTCGGGGTCCAGATCCTCGTCGGTCATCCTCACCGGGACTGACTGGCGAGCGACAGATAAGCGTTCGCGTGGTGTGAGATCGGCGACCAATCGGGCGAGCGATCGCGTCGGCGCCGTCGGGAACCGACAGAATGAGGTATCCCTCCCGAATATTTGCCGGCAACAATGTTCGACAAGGTGCTCGTCGCCAATCGCGGCGAAATCGCCGTCCGCGTGATGCGAGCGTGCGAGGAGTTGGGAGTCGAGACGGTCGCCGTCTACAGCGAGGCCGACAAGGACGCCGGTCACGTCCGGTACGCCGACGAGGCGTACAACGTGGGTCCCGCCCGGGCGGCCGACTCGTATCTCGACCACGACGCGGTCGTCGAGGCCGCAGAGAAAGCGGGCGCCGACGCCGTCCACCCCGGCTACGGCTTCCTCGCGGAGAACGCCGAGTTCGCCGCGAAAGTCGAGGCGACCGAGGGCGTGACGTGGGTCGGCCCCTCGGCCGACTCGATGGAGCAACTCGGCGAGAAGACCCACGCTCGCAAGACGATGCGGGACGCCGACGTCCCCATCGTGCCCGGCACCACCGACCCCGTCGAGGACCCGGCGGAGGTCACCGAGTTCGGCGACGAGCACGGCTACCCCATCGCGATCAAGGCCGAGGGCGGCGGGGGCGGACGCGGGATGAAGGTCGTCCGAGGCCCCGAGGAGGCCGACGAGCAACTCGAATCGGCCGAGCGCGAGGGCGAGGCGTACTTCGACAACGACAACGTCTATCTCGAACGCTACCTCGAGAACCCCCGCCACATCGAGGTTCAGATCGTCGCCGACAAACACGGCAACGTCCGGCATCTCGGCGAGCGGGACTGCTCGCTCCAGCGGCGCCACCAGAAGGTGATCGAGGAGGGGCCCTCGCCCGCGCTGACCGACGAACTCCGCGAGCGGATCGCCGAGGCGGCCCGGCGGGGCGCCGACGCCGCGGGCTACTACAACGCCGGCACCTTCGAGTTCCTCGTCGAGGAGGACCCCGACCGGGAGGCGGGCGAACTGCTGGGCGCCGACACCGACTTCTACTTCCTCGAAGTCAACACCCGGATTCAGGTCGAACACACCGTGACCGAGGAGCTGACCGGGATCGACATCGTGAAGGCCCAGCTCCGGGTCGCGGCCGGCGAGGAGCTTCAGTTCTCTCAGGACGAGGTCGAACTGGAGGGCCACGCGATGGAGTTCCGTATCAACGCCGAGCACGCCGCCGACGACTTCGCGCCCGCCACCGGCGGCCGGCTGGAGACCTACGACCCCCCGGGCGGCATCGGCGTGCGCCTCGACGACGCGCTCCGGCAGGGCGACGACTTGGTGACCGACTACGACTCGATGGTCGCCAAGCTAATCGTCCACGGCGCGGACCGCGAGGAGTGTCTGGCCCGCTCGGAGCGCGCGCTCGCGGAGTACGAGGTCGAGGGGATCCCGACGATCATCCCGTTCCACCGGCTGATGCTCGACGACGAGGCGTTCGTCGCTGGCACCCACACCACCAAGTACCTCGACCACCACCTCGATCAGGACCGGATCGCGGCCGCCCAGGAGCGGTGGGGCACCGACACCGAGTCGACGGCCGACGACGAGGAGGTCCTCGAGCGCGAGTTCACGGTCGAGGTCAACGGCAAGCGCTTCGAGGTCGACCTCGAAGAGCGCGGCGCCGCGGCGATCCCCACCGCCGACGCCGGCGGCGGCCAGAAGCCCGAGCCCGCCGGCGGCGACGACGAAGCGAGCGGCGGCGCGGCCGCCGACGCCGAGGGCGAGAGCGTCACCGCCGAGATGCAGGGCACGATCCTCGACGTGACCGTTGCCGAGGGCGACGAGGTCGCGTCTGGCGACGTGGTCTGCGTGCTGGAGGCGATGAAGATGGAGAACGACGTGGTGGCCTCGCGGGGCGGCACCGTCACGCAGGTCGCGGTCGGCGAGGGCGACAGCGTCGACATGGGCGACGTGCTGGTCGTCATCGAGTAGCTCGCGTCGGGGCTACGCCCGGCGCGCGAGCGCGACGCCGGCGGTGTGCTCGACGAACAGCGCGACCGCGAGCAGTCCGACTCCGACGGTCGCGGGCTCGACGCCCCCGATTCCGACCGCTTCGAGGAGTCGACCCACCGCCTCGCGTCGCGTGACGACGAGTAGCCAGGCGGTGGCGCCGGCGGCTTCGACCGCGCTGATGCCGATCGTCCCGAGGTTGAGCACGCCCGCGAAGGGGGTCCGTCCCCGGAGGTCGTTGATCTCGACGGTGTGGTGGACGACGAGCGTCGCCCCCAGCGCGACGCCGGCGAACAGGACGCCCTCGACGCCGCCGACCCGCCCGGCGACCGCGAGCCAGAGCGCCCAGAGTGCGCCCTCGGCCGCGCCGACCGCGACCGACGCGGCGTCGGGGAGGGTCGCCGCCCGGCCGTTGACCGCGAGATCGGTCAGGGCGTGTTCGACCACCAGTCCCCCGAGCAGGATCGCGATTCCGACGACCAGCGAGCCCGAGCCGACCGGGGCGTCCCGGACCGTCCCGAGCCAGACCGCGAGCGCGGCGGCCTGGACCGCGGTGAACGCGACGACGAGGACGATGCGACCGAGCGCCGCGGCGATCCCGCGGACGGTGTTCGGGCGGCGGTGTTCGTGCGTAGCCATGCCGGACGGACGGACGCCGCCCGTATTGTTACCCGGCTGCTACCGTCTGTCGGGAGGCGAGTCCCCGTCCGCGATCGGCGTTAAGGTGTGTAGAACCCCCCGCGAGAAGCGGCGTTCGCGCTCGGCCGCGGCTCTCAGACGGCCCACAGTTCGGGATCGTGTCACGAGCTACCGAGAGACGCCAACGACTTAACCGTGCGCCGTTCTTAGTGGAAGTGTGAGCAACGAATCTGGACGTCGAAATCTGCGTATGCCCTCCTCGGACGAGCTGTTCGCGGTGGTTACCGAACACAACGGCGGCAACCACGTCCGCGTCAGATGCGAGGACGGCGAGAACCGGATGGGGCGCATCCCCGGCCGAATGAAGTACCGGACCTGGATCAGCGAGGGCGACGTCGTCGTCGTCGAGCCGTGGGACTGGCAGGACGAGAAGGCGAACATCGAGTGGCGGTACACCGACCAGGACGCCGACCAGCTCCGCCAGGAAGGCCACATCGACTGACGGCCCTGCACTGACCGTCCGTACGCGCCCGCGTCCGTAGGATCGCCTCGTGAGTCACAGCTCTCGTCCCGCCCCACGAGTCGCGACTATAGCTTTCGAGGCCGGGCACCCCCTCGTCGCTTTCACCCGAGCCAGTTCGGAACGTCATCGTACACCGAGATGCGAACCAGCGAGTAGAGTAGCCCGATAGCGAACGCCACGGCGATACCGAGAAAGACCGTATTCATATCGGAGACGTACCGTCCGTCCCACAAATAGGTGGTTGTTAGATTCGCGTCTCCGCGTACCAGCTCCGTTCGGTCGGACTCGACACTGAGACGGACCAGCGGAGTCGCCGTACCGATTCTGGTTGGCCGGACCGAGAAACCAACCCTTCATGGTGGGTTCGCCCGAACGACCCGTCATGAACGACACCCGTCGCGCCGTCCTCGAACGGATCGCCGGCGGCCCAGTCACGGGCCCCGCGCTCGCCGACGACCTCGGTGTCTCGCGGAACGCGGTCTGGAAGCACGTCGAGGCGCTCCGGGAGGCGGGCTTCGAGATCACCGGCGGGGGCGCCGGCTACGACCTCGACGGCGTCCCGGAGTTCGGCGGTCCCGCCGTCGAGTTCGGGCTCGACGCGCCCTTCTCCGTGGAGTACCACGACGCCATCGGGAGCACGAACGACCGCGCCCGCGAGCTCGCCACCGACGGGGCGGTCGACGTGGCGGTGCTGGCCGACGAGCAGACGGGCGGGCGCGGCCGGCTCGACCGGGAGTGGTCGGCCCCGAGCGGCGGCGTCTGGGTGAGTCTGGTGCTCGGCCCCGACCTGCCGGCGGCCCACGCCCCCGCGCTCACGCTGGCGGCCGCGGTCGCGACGACCGACGCCGCCCGTGAGGCGGGCGTGCCGGCCGAGATCAAGTGGCCGAACGACGTGCTGGTCGGCGACGGAGACGGCGACGGCGAGCGCGGCGGTCGGAAGCTCGCGGGCATCCTGACCGAGATGGAGGGCGAGGCCGACAGCGTCTCGTGGGTCGTGGTCGGGGTCGGCGTGAACGCCAACGTCCCGGTCGAGACGCTCCCGGAGGGCGCGACGAGCATCGAGGCCGAGGCCGGGCCGGTCGACCGCCGGGCCTTCGTCCAGCGACTGTTGGAGCGGTTCGACGACCTCCGGCGCGACCCCGAGGCCGCGGTCGAGGCGTGGCGCGAGCGGGCCGCCACGCTCGGCCAGCGGGTGCGCGTCGAGCGCGGCGACGACGAGATCGTCGGCGAGGCGGTCGACGTGGCGTTCCCCGGCGCGCTCGTGATCGACACCGACGACGGCCGGGTCCGCGTCCACGCCGGCGACTGCGAGCACCTCCGGCCCGTCTGAACCGGTCGGGACTGGGCGCGCCCCGCCCCGACCGCGAATTCGATTCGGGAGGCAGGCGACGTTCGCCGCGCGATCACTCGACGGTGGCGTTGCCCGCTTCGGGCGACGACTCGGTCTCGGTCTCCGAGGCCGCCTGCTCGCCGTCGGCGCCGCCGACCTGAACCGTCAACACTGGGACCGAGCACGCCCGGACGACCCCCTCGGCGACGCTTCCCAGGAGCAGGCGGTCGATGCCGCCCCGGCCGTGGGTCCCCATCACGACCAGATCACACCCCTCGTCCTCGGCGTACTCCACGATCCGTCTGCTGGGCGACCCCTCGAGCAGTCGGGCCGAGACCGGGACGTCGCGCTCGTCGGCGATGGTCTCGACCCGGTCGAGCGCGGACTCGCCCTCTCCGCGGAGCACGTCGTCGATCCCCTCCCAGGAGGTCTCCATCGGTAGCCCCGCGAACGTCGCGGCGTTGACGACGTACACCGCGTGTAGCTCCGCGTCGTGGGCGGCCGCCAGATCGGCGGCGTGTTCGACCGCGCGTTCGGTGTCGGTCGAACCGTCGGTGGGTACGAGTATCCGGTCGTACATCTGTTCGGTGTATGATAGCACACGACGTACCTTAACTGTTTGCAGGGCGTCCGAGCCGACCCGCGGGACACGATTGGGGCCCGAGCGGCCGGCCGCGATCGGTCGCTCTCGTCATCGCCGCTCGACGTAATCGCACAGGACGGCCGCCTCGGCTTTCCGAACCAGCTCTCCGGCCGTGCTCGTCGAGCACTCGAGGACGGCCGCCACGTCGGCGATCGTCCCCTCCCGGGGCAGTTCGTAGTACCCGACCGCGACAGCGGCGTCGAGGGCCGCCCGCTGGCGGTCGGTGAGCCGCGAGGCCGATCGTGTCCGCTCGAACTCCGTGGCTCGTTCGATGGTGAGGTCCCCGAGCTCGGCGAGCTCCGCGTGGAGCGCGCTGAGCGCCGCCGCCTCGCCGACCGCCTCGAACCGGACCTCGCCCGTTTCGAGGAACGCGACCGGCGGGAGAAACACCACTCGCGCGCCGGCGATGGCGTCGAGGAGCGCGGCCGGGAACTCGTAGGCGTCCTGCCGGACGAACGCGTAGGTCCCGTCGGCGTCCGCCACGACGGCGCTGTCGACGACCGAGTCGATCCGGCCGACGGCGCGCTCGGTCGCCGCGCGGTCGCCGTCACACCACAGCAGGGTCGTCGCGTCCGCGGTCGGGCTCCACGTCAGCAGTTCGGCCCGCGTGATCGCGTCGTCGTCGACGACCTGCCGATGGAGCGGGTGGACGAGCCCCTCGGGGTAGCTGGCCGCGACCTGAATGCGTTTCATCGCCGTTGGCTCGCGTTCGTCCGGGGGACACATCAACCACCGTGGTCGACGGGCGGCTCGCGGCGTCCGTCTCCGAACGGCCGACCGCCCTTCGGCCGCCGACCGCCGACTCGTCCGGCCGAGACGGCGTCGATCACTCGCGGTCGCGCAGAATTTCCGGGACGCTGTGGAGGAGCGTCCGGAGGTGGTCGGCGTCGTCGAGCGCCCGGAGTCGGGCGTTCGGGAGCGCGGATTCGAGGCGCCGAGCGCCGTCGATCGGGACGTTCTCGTCGCGCTCGCCGTGCCACAGACTCACCGGCGCGTCGACCGCCTCGAAGTCGACGCCCCAGTCGGTCGCCGCGTGCCGGAACTCGGTGACTGCGCCGGTGCGATGGCGGGCGAACGCTTCGAGGAAGTCGGCCGCCACGATCTCGGCGGTCGCGTCGTCGATCGCCTCGGCGTCGTCGGTCGTGTACTGCCCGACCACGAACGACGGGTCGAGGCGCTCGGCGAGCCACGCCTGCCACCGGAACAGACCACGGAGGACGGTCGGTGCAGTCGTCGCGGTTCCGGTGAGTAGTCGCGTCACCGCGGGCGGCCGGTCGCCGAACCCGGGCGGTGTCGCGCCCGCGACGACGTCGACGGCGTCGATCCGGTCCGGGCGGGTCGCGGTCGCCGCCAGCCCGCACGGGGCGCCACCGGAGAACGCGATCAACTCCGCGGTCTCGACGTCGGCGTCGTCGAGGACGGGCACGAGGAACTCGGCGGCGTCGCCGACCGAGCGGTCCGGTCGCGGCGACGAGCGGCCACATCCCGGCCGGTCGGGGGCGAGCAGTCGGACCCCACAGTCCCGGGCGGTCGACTCGAAGAGCGCTCCCAGTCGGCGCGACCCGGGCGTCCCGTGGAGGAAGACGACGGGGTCGCCGTCCGGCGAGCCGTACTCGGCGTAGGCGAGGTGACGATCGGGCCCCAGCGACACGGTCTCGGTCCGCGGTTCGTCCGGCGGCGCTCGGCGTCGGGACGGCTCGGACACTGTCATTGCTCGATCGTAGCCGCGCCGACGGCGAGGACCTGTTCCCGGATTCATCCGGCGGTTTAAATGTAGCCGCTTCCGGTCGTCTGTATACCGGCTTCCTGAAATCCGATCGTTCGGTCCGATCTAACTTCCACGTAGAACACACGGGCCGATTGCCCACTCCGGGCGTTTGTACCGCCGTTTGGGTCCGGCGGCCAGACGACGAGTATCGGAACCGATCTGCCCAGACGACCGTCGGGACTGGCGTTCCGGGACTCGGGCCAGCCCCTTGATCTGGGTGGGGCGCGATTTCGATCGTCGGGATCCGGGAGTCGCGAGCGTCCGACCGTCCGGCAGTTTGTATCCCAGTCTATACCAGAATAAAAATATATAAAATAATATTAGATCTCAGTGTCACGACTAGCTATGTCATCCCTAAGCCGAGCGCTACGCCGCGTGACGATCGGTGACGAGGATACGCGTGTGAGAGCGACGTGGCGGGCAGTCGCCCCTTGGTGTCTTGGTTTCGGAGTGCAACCGCTGGTGTTGACCGCGATTCTGTTGGCCATTCGGAGTGTACTCGACCTCTCTGAACTCGGCGACGTTGCCATCTCGTTAACGGACCGCGCGCTCTTCGGAGTCGCCTCGGCCCTCGGACTACTTCTCGTGGTCCTGCTCGCGACACGACTCGACGAGCGGCCGATTTCGGCGTACGGCCTCGGCACTTTCCCCGACTGGGTTGCCGGACTCGGTATCGGCGGACTCACGTACGCGGTTCCGACGGCCCTACTCCTCCAACTGGGAGAGGCCGAGTTGACCGCCCCCGTTCCGTTCCCGGCCGACGCCCCCAGCGTTATCGCGCTCGCGGTCGCCGTGACCGTGATGGCTTTTGTCTTTCAGGTCGCGTTCGAGGAGTTCGCTTTCCGCGGTGTGATGCTGAAGAACTTCGCCGAAGGGCTGAGCGCTAGGGGCGTCTCCCGAGATCGGTCGGCCGTGCTCGCTCTCCTGTTCAGCAGTCTGGTGTTCGGAGTTAGCCACGTCATCGTGCAAGGGGGCGGTGGCACCGAAGGACGAAGCCTCCAACTCGTCATCACGAGTGCGCTGTTGGGGCTCCTGTGGGGTGGTGGCTACGTCCTGACGGGTCGGCTGGCGATCCCGTTCGGTCTCCACCTCGGGTACAACCTCTGGCCGGCGGTCGTACTGCAACCGACCGAAGCGACACTGGGGACACCGGCTCTCGGTCAGGTCGCGTATTCGGTAAGTCAGTACGAACTGACGGCCGGCAAAGTACTCGTCGGGGGCGTCTGTCTGGTGGTCTGGCTGTACCTCACTCGTGGGGAACTCACGGTGAAAGCGGATATCGCGGAGTGGGCGGCCGACAGGACGAGTACGACTTCGTAGCTCATCGTCTCACCGCACGTCGAACACGCGCTCGCATTCGAGACCCGCGCGACCGACTCCTGGAGCTACCCCCGGGATGCGATACCCGCGTCGGTCGACGAGCGGCCGGTTCACGTCGACGAAGCCTTTATGCCGAATCTCGGCTCTCTTCGGAGACGCATGTCGCTCGCTCGTCTTCGGGCCGTCCCACCCGCGTGGCGGTTCGCGCTCGTCGGCGCACTCGCCTCGATCCCCCTCACCGTTCTTCTGGACAGACTCCCGGACGCCGAGGCGAACGTCGCGGGCGGGATCATGGTCCTCGGCGCGTTCATCGCGGGCGCCGCGGCCGCGCTCAGTTCGAACGACGCCGGCGGCGCCGGACTCCGCGCCGGCTTGCTCGCCGGACTCGTCGCGGTGCTCGCGCCGGTCAGGGCGACGGTCAGTTCCGCCATCGGCGCCACGGGGATACCGTCCCCGTCCGGAGTCGGGACTTTCGTCGCGTTCGGCGGCCTCGTGGTCGCTCTCGCCTCGACTTTCGGCCTCGCGTGCGGTCGACTCGGGGGCTGGGTAGTGAGCGCGCTCACCACTCGATCGGCGACCGCTCGGTCGTAAACACCGGCTACGACGGGGGCATCGGCGCTCTGGCTCCGCGAGGCTCGAAGACGGGTCGGCGGCGCTTCGGACGCCCGGAAGCGAGGCTCGCGTCGCCGTCAATCGTCGCCGGACGCGCCCACGGCCTCGGTTTCGTCGACCCGGAGGCCCGAAGCGCCCGTCGCGTCCTGAAACTCCTGTTTGACTTCTTCGGGGGGCTCCCCGGTCGCCAAACTCACCACGACGATGGCGACCGCCGAGAAGACGAACCCGGGAACGAGTTCGTACACGATCCCGACGTCGAAAAACAGTCAGAAGGCGACCGTCGACATCCCGACGATCATCCCGGCGTACGCGCCCCACTTGTTGAGTCGCTCCCAGTACAGCGACGCGATGAGAAGCGGGCCGAACGACGCTCCGATCCCCGCCCATCCGCCGAGGATGACGGTGAAGACGACCCCGGAGGGTCGTTTTCGGTCTACGGCCAGTCGTGGGGCGGCATGCTCGCCCAGGAGTACGTGCTCGAATACGGCGACCACGTCGACGCGCTGGTGCTCGCCAACACGTTAGCCGACACCCGGACCGCGTACGAGTCGATGCGGAGCGTGTTAGAGGACCTCCCCGAAGACGACCGGGAGACCATCGAGGCACACGAGGCCGAGCGTGCGTACGGCGCCCCGGAATACGATGCCGCACTCGACGGCGCCTACCGGGCGCATGTGTGTCGGACCGACGAGTACCCCGCTCCCGTCCGCTCGACGTTCGAACGGATCAACCTCGACGTCTACGGCCTCATGTGGGGCCCCAACGAGTACGTCCTCTTGGACACGGCCCGGCTCCGCGACTGGGACGTCCGCGATCGACTCCCCGCGATCGAGACGCCGACGCTCGTGCTCTCGGGCGAGTACGACGAGATCGAGCCGTCGATCGCCCGCGACATCGCCGATCGGCTCTCGGATTCGACGCTCCACGTCTTCGAAGAGAGTAGCCACATGCCTTACTGGGAGGAACCGGACGCACACTACGAGGTCGTGGAGTCGTTCCTCACAGATCAACTGTAGTTTCGAGCCGGCTCGGAGCGCTCGGCAATCGAGAAAGCAGGAGTGGGTTGGGGCGGATTCGAACCGCCGACCTGCTCCGTGTGAAGGAGCTGTCATAACCGGACTAGACTACCAACCCGCGCACTCAGCCTTTCCCCCTTCCCGGACTTAAGGCTTACTTTACGGCCGGAAATATCGGCGCCGATCGCGACGGCGTGGACTCACACGCGCTCGCGGACCCGCCGGACCGCGCGGCGGGCCCGGCGTTCGGCCGTCGATTCGGTCGCTCGAAGCCTCGCGCGCCACCGCCCGGCCCGGGTCGGTTCCCGCGGTTCGCGGCCGGTGGCGCCGCGACGTCGACGCTCGACCGGCCGGAGTTCCGCCCGTAGCCCCCGATAGAGGTGTTCGGCGGTGGGTCGCCCGTAGTATCGCGCGTCTCGGAAGTGCCTGTTCATCGGTGTCACATAATTCTGTTCTTACGTAAGGGACAGATATCGACTTTGTCCCGGCGTCGACTTTCGGGCGGAGCCGGTCGATCGTCGCCGTGTCAAAAATGGTTTATCGGCAGGCGGCCACAGTGGGCGTATGTTCACGCGGCTCTCGATACCGACGCCGTTCCAGGTCGGCCCCGTCAACGCCTACCTCGCGGGACGGACGCTGGTCGACCCCGGACCGGGAAGCGAAGAGGCGTGGGCGAGCCTGCTCGACGCCCTCGAAGCCCGCGGGCTCGGCCCGACCGACATCGAACGGGTGGTCGTCACCCACCCGCACCCGGACCACTTCGGACTGGCCCATCGCCTGCGCGAGAGCGGCGCACGGGTCCTCGCCAGCGCCGCCACGGCCGAGATCATCGCGGACTTCGAGGCGCGGTTCGAGTACGAGCGATCGTTCTTCGTCGAGTTCTTCGAGCGCCACGGGATGGCGGCCTCGACCGCCGAACTGGTCACCGACCTCCCCGAGTCGTATCTCACGGCGGCCCCCGACGTCGAGACCGACCGAACGCTGGCGGACGGCGACACCGTCGCCGTCGAGAACGCCGCGATCACCGCCGAACTGGTCGACGGCCACGCGCGGGGCGAGACGATCTTCACCTACGACGCCGAGTCGGGCGAGCGCGCGATCGTCGGCGACCACGTCCTGCCCGACATCACGCCAAACCCCCTGCTCCAGCCGCCGGTCGAGCCCGGCGGCGAGCGCCCGCGGGTCCTCCCGGCGTTCAATCGATCGCTCGAACGCCTCCGAGACCGGGAGTTCGACCGGCTCCTGCCGGGCCACCGCGAGGAGATCGCGAACCCCACCGACCGGATCGAGGAGGTCCTCGCGGCCCACGAGGACCGGACCGAGAACGTCCGGGAGATCGTCGCGGCCGCCGGGCCGATCACCGCGGTCGAAGTGATGGACGAACTGTTCGACGATCTGCCCGCCACCGAGTACTTCCCGGCGATGAGCGAGGCGGTCGGCCACCTCGACGTGCTGGAGGTCCGCGACGAGATCGCGTCCCGCGAGCAGGGCGGGGTCGCGGTGTGGGAGGTCTCGTCGTGAACGACCTCCAGCCGGTCGCGCTCGGCGACGGGACCGCCGACGTGGTCATCACGGGCGGTCGGGTGTTCATGCCCGAGATCGGGGAGTTCCAGGCCCGCGACGTGGCGATCGTCGACGACAAGATCGCCGCCCTCCCCGAGGACGCGGCCCCTGTCGTCGGCGAGGAGACCCGCCGCATCAACGCCAGCGGCCGCGTGGTCGCGCCCGGGTTCGTCGACGCCCACACCCACCTCGACCTCCACCAGACGTTCGAGAGCGCGTACCACTACGCGATCGAACACGGCACGACCACGGTGGTCTCGGAGGTCACCGGCTACGGGCCCGCGTTCGGCGCCGAGGGGGTCGAACAGCTCCTCGCGGCTACCGCCTACCTCCCGGTCCGGGTCCGGGTGACCGTCCCGCCCCAGCCCCTGCTCGACACCTTCGAGCCGCGGCGCGCCGACGACGCCGACGCGGCGGCGCTGGCGGACCTGCTCGACGACGATCGGGTGGTCGGGGTCGGCGAGACCGACTGGATCCACGCGGTGGGTCGGGACACGCCCGCCGAACTGCTCTACGAGCGCGCCCGCGAGGCGGGCAAGACGGTCTCTGGCCACGCCGCAGGCTGTTCGGACGAGAAGCTCGCGGCGTTCGCCTCGATCATCGACGACGACCACGAGGCGATCTCGGGCGAAGGCGTCGTCGAGCGCGTCGAGAACGGCGTCCACGCCATCGGGCGGTACGGCTCGATCCGCGACGACATCGGCGCGATCGGCGAGGCGTCCTCCGACGTCGACGTCTCGGAGCTGTCGCTGTCCTCGGACGGCATGTGGCCCAGCGACCTCATCGACGAGGGATACATGGACGCGGTGGTCCGACGCGCCATCGAGGAGGGCGTCGAACCGGCCGACGCGCTCCGGATGGCGACGCTCAACCCCGCGCGCCACTTCGGGCTCGACGGCGTCGGGTCGCTGTCGCCGGGGAGCGTCGCGGACGTGGTGCTCATCGACGACCTCGAAGCCGTCACCGTCTCGACGGTCCTCAGCGGGGGCGAGATCGTCTACAACAAAGGCGAGTCGCAGGTCGCGCCCCGGACCCACGAGTACCCCGACCGCTTCTACGACGCCGTCGACGTCTCGGCCGACCCCGAGCAGTTCCGGGTGCCCGCCGAGGTCGCCGACGCCGGGGCGGTCCGGGCTATCGAGTACGAGCGGGGGTTGCTGTCGAGCGAGACCACCGTCTCCCCGCCGGTCGATGGCGACCGCCTCCTCGCGGATCCGTCGGCCGACGTGCTGAAGGCGACGCTGTTCGACCGCCACCCCGACGCCGCCCCCGGCCGGGCGTTCACGGGCTTTCTGACCGGCTTCGGGCTCGACCGCGGCGCGGTCGCCACCAGCGTCACCTGGGAGACGACCGGCGTGGTCGCGGTCGGGGCCCACGACGACGCGATGCGGACGGCGGTCGAACACGTCGCCGAGATGGGCGGCGGCTGGGCGGTGGTGGCCGACGGCGAGGTCGTCGCGGAACTCCCGACCCGAGTCGGCGGCGTCTGTTCGGACCTCGAAGTCGAGGAGACCGCGAAGCTCTACAACGCGGTCGAGAGCGCGGTCCGGGGGCTCGGCGCGACGCCCGAGCGGCCGATGCTCGCGCTCCAGACGCTCACGTTCCCCGGCGTCCCGGCGCTCAAACTCTCGTTCTCGGGCTACGCCGACGTGCTGAACCGCGAGGTCGTCGGACTCGCGCCGTAGTCACTCGACCAGTTCTTCCTCCGCGCCGTCGTCGCGGACGGACTCGTCGTCCTCGCCGCGGCCGTCGGTCCGCTCGTCGTCGCCGTCCGCCTCATCGTCGCTCTCGCTCGCGGCGTCCCCGCTCTCGGATCCGTCGTCGCGGTGCTCGCGGATGGTCCGGATCTGCTCGTACGGGAAGAAGTTCCGGCCGCTCTCGCGGGTCAGCCACACCCCGGACTCGTAGAAGTCGAGGCCGGTCCCGTCGACCGGCGAGGTGACCTGGCGCTCGCCGCCCTGCGAGCCGGGGTGCTCGACGAGATACACCGAGTAGCGCATAGGCGGTCCGTCGACCCACCGGGCGAAAAGCCTACCGGCGGCGTCGGTCGGGCAATCTATATCCGAGTCGCCGGCGTACCGGACTCAAGCTATGGATCGCCGGACCGAGGCGCTGGCGCTGGTCGCGCTCGTCGCCGTCGCGGGCGTCGCGGCCGCCGGGCTCGTCCAGAACCCGACGGCGAGTCGAGACGCCGGCGCGCGCGGCCAACCCACCACTCCGGGCGAGTCGCTCGACCTCGGGGAGGCCAACGTCGTGAACGTGACCCTCGAAGAGAAAGAGCGCGAGTCGGGCGCGTACGACTTCGCCGTCACGCTGTACCACGACGACGACGGCGAGGACGGCTACGCCGACCGGTGGGTGGTCGAAACGCTGAACGGCACCGAACTCGGCGCGCGCGAGCTGTCGCACGCCCACGGCACCGAGCCGTTCACGCGCTCGACGACCGTCGAAATCCCCGACGACGAGACGCTCGCGGTCGTCCGGGGCCGCGACCAGACCCACGGCTACGGCGGGCAGGCGATGGTCGTGAACGTCCGAACCGGCGCGACGCAGGCGATCCGTCAGGGCCCGGAGCGACGCGATCTCGCCGACTGTATCGTGGGCGACGCTACCGGAACTGCTTCGTCGCCGACACCGGGGACGGACGCGACCGGGACGGCAGGCGCGACGACGAGAAGCGACGCGACCGCGAGGCCGCCGACACCGGCCGGCGGCGCGGCGCTCGTCACCTGTCCGTGGGGGACCGAGACGGCCTGATCACTTCGAGCGCGACAGCGAGAACCGCCGGCTCGACGATTCCTCGGCCTCTGCCGCCTTGCGCGCGCGGCGGCGCTGGAGACGGTTGAACGCGACGCCGAGCCCGACGACCGCCGCGAGCGCCCCGACGAGCCGGAGCTTCTGGCCCATCGACGGCGGTCGGGCCGTGCCGCCGTCCGAGACGGTCTCGGGGTCTCGGCGACCCACCGAGAGCAACCGTCCCTCCGATTCGCCGGCGTCGAACGTCCAGTTGAACTCCGCGTCGTGGAAGTGTAGTTCGAGGATTCCCATACGGTCGGTTCGCCGAGCGCGGACTTAGCGGTTGGGGCAGGTCGGCGGGGCACTGTTCAGATAAGGATGAAGGATGAGGCGGTTCGATTTGCTAGTGATCCATGCCAGAAATCGACCGCCTCAACGGAGCTAGCGACTCGATCGAGTTAGAGTTTATGGAGCGAGAAGCGACACC